>DEAE01000005.1:70064-195898 GCA_002347025.1 Acidobacteria bacterium UBA2990 | reverse complement strand
ATCCAGCTGAGCTACGGGCGCACGAAAGAAGGGCCGGCTCTATTCTGTCACAGTCCCAATCACACACCCACTGGCCAGGACGGTTGTTCCACCTTGACTCGGGGTTCCCCCCAAGGTTACGCTCGGCTTGGCACCTGAACTAATGCTAAAGGAGCTTCGCACCATCCAAGATGCGGATGTGTGTCGTGCGGGGCGTGGGGTTAAAGGAGGGGTAGAGGTCATGGCGCGAACGGTGGTCAATATAATTTGCTTGGTCGCAGTACTTGGCACAGTCGGACTGTCTCAGCAGAGTCCAGACCCGGGCCCGGCAATGGCGGAGGCTGCTGCGAGATTCTTGGATAGCCTGAACGCTGAACAAGAAGCCGCTGTGCGGTTCCCATTCGACGGCGAAGACCGCTTCGACTGGCACTTCATCCCACGCGAACGGAAAGGTGTCTCGCTCAAGATGATGACCGGCTCACAACGGGCAGCAGCGCTCGATCTGGTTCGAACCGGCCTGAGTGAAGAAGGGTTCACTAAAGCCGAGATCATCCGACAACTCGAACAGATACTCTACGAAGCCGAAGGCCGAGATATCAGAGACCCTGATCTGTATTTCTTCATGGTGTTTGGAGAACCAGGCACCCAAAATACATGGGGATGGCGCTACGAAGGACACCACATCTCGCAGAATTGGACCATTGTCAACGGCACCGCGGTCGCAGCCAGTCCACAGTTCTTTGGGTCCAATCCGGCTGAAGTCCGGGAGGGGCCGAGGCAAGGCCTACGCGTTTTGGGCAGTGAAGAAGATCAGGCAAGATCCTTACTTGCATCGCTGACTTCGTCACAGTGGTCAGCGGCCATGATCGCCGAAGAGGCCCCGCGAGACATTTTGACGAGCGCCCAACAAAGAGTCACCATGCTGGAAGACTTCGGTGTGCCACATCGCGATCTCAACGCTGGCCAACAGGAAGCGCTCTGGTCGATCATCGAGGAATACGCGACTGCCCAACCTGGACCAATTGCTGAAAAGCGTTTAGAAGCAGTCCGTGACGGCGGTCTTGAGAACATCAAGTTCGCCTGGATGGGTGCCGCAGCACGGGGTGAACCCCACTATTACCGCATTCAAGGACCCTCGTTCCTCATCGAATACGACAACACGCAGGGCAACGCCAACCACGTTCATAGTGTCTGGCGTGACTTCAGGGGCGATTTTGGGCGAGACCTTCTAGCAGAACACTACGAAAGTTTCGACCATGGCGTGTGGAGGGCAGCTGAGTAAATTAGTGCATTTTCGTGTAATGGACCCATGATAGTGGGTTAATGTGGACACTAGGCCCTATATGTAGTATAGTGGTTGGGTGCGGGTGGGCGATATCATCTTTCCAGTTTCATTTGTCGGGGTCCGGGAGGGCCTCGGCACACTACCGCGGGCCGTCCGGGGGGTAACAACACTTCTCCGAACAAATTCTTCAGTTCCGTCAGCTTCAGAAGCCGTTTCCCGCTTCCTCTGACGGCCCGTCATCCCCACCGGGCTCATCTACAATCAACCGCATTAGCATCCTCGGTCGTGCACAAACATCCAAACTGACTGAACGGCACAAGAGCCCTCGACAGAACCTTGGATGAACTAACCAACTCCTGTCTTTGAAGGTCAACATCCAACATCTCAGAACGATCGGCTGCTGCGTAGCAATCCTTCAAATAACAAAACCTTTTGCCCACTTCGGGCTTTGCACAGGGGACCACTCGGTTGTTTCTTGGGGTCACCGGCTGGACGAAGAGACGGTGGATAAATAGAATGAAAGGAAGATACTGGGCGGTCGAGCGGCGCTGCCCAACCCAGCGAGGTTGCAGCCAGCATCTAGCAGACCACGGCACCTAGATCACACAGCATGGTGAGTGTAGCTCAATGGTAGAGCGCCGGACTGTGGCTCCGGATGTTGCGGGTTCAATCCCCGTCACTCACCCCATCTCTCAATCCTCCCGATAGCGTCGGCTTGCTGAACCAGCCAAAAAGAGGTGTGGTGTCGAACGGCACCCGCAAAGTCTTTGAGCTGTGAACTCAGATTGACAAATGCAACAACAGCCGGCAGAAAGGAAAGCTCAGACCCGGCTATAATGACCTCCGGGCGCACAACCTTGAAAGCATCGCGTTATAGCGTGACACTAGAAACCTCAGGTCTATGCCAGCTAGCCTTCACCAGATACTCGCCAAGGATGGCACCGTGGTCTTTCCCGGGGTCTATGACACCTTATCCGCACTGGTCGCTGAACAAGCTGGCTTTCCACTCGCCTTCATGTCTGGATATGCCGTCTCAGCAACGTTGATAGGAGCACCAGACCTAGGTTTACTCACCCAAACCGAAGTCATAGGCAGAGCCAGACAGATAACGCGAGTCGTAAGCATACCGCTCATCGTTGACGCAGACACCGGCTATGGCAACGCATTGAATGTCGCCCGGACCGTCAATGAACTGATCGAAGCTGGCGCAGCAGGGTGTTTTCTCGAAGACCAAGTCTGGCCAAAGAGATGCGGTCACATGCGCGGAAAGGGCGTCGTTCCACGCGATGAATACCTCCAAAAGATCAAAGCCGCGGTCGACACGAGAGGAAGCCGAGATTTCTTCATTGTTGCCCGAACAGACGCACTAGGTTCCGCTGGAATGGATGAGGCGCTGACCAGAGTTAAAGCTGCACGCGAAACCGGCGCAGACGCCACCTTCATCGAAGCCCCAGGCTCAATCGAAGAATTAGCCATCATCGGCCGTCACGCGCCGAAGCCCACGGTAGCAAACATGGTCGAACAAGGGAAAACTCCCCTGCTCGGTCGAGAAGAGCTAGCAGCACTCGGATTTGCATTCATCCTCTACCCTGTGGCAGGTCTCTACGCATCCGCACATGCCTTAGCAACCACCTACGCACACCTGCAAAAGACCGGCACAACGAACGGTGTAACCGAACAATTAGTCACCTTTCAACAATTCAACGAAATGATCGGCATACCCGAATCATATGAGCCCATGACACGGAAGAGCAACGGCGATACCTAGCATGACTATGAGGGTAACATCGTTGAACTCACAACATAGCGAGCCCGAACGCAAGATGCCTACCACCAACACCTGGCGGGAGATAACTACCCTTAGCAACAGCCGGTCAGAGCGACTCACACAGGGGCTCTTATTCGATTTCACCAACTGGCTCCACGCACACCACCGGCATGACAAAACATCTACCTCATGACTGAATATGGCTTGCCCTCTTCTATTGACAGCCTCCAAGAACTACTTGATCGGGAGTTGTACGTTGCCGACCGAGGGCTGGCGACTTCCATCTATCTAGCCCTCAGGCTTGGCCGTCCTCTGCTTCTGGAGGGCGAGGCCGGGGTAGGGAAAACCGAAGTCGCAAAAGTCTTGGCATCTGGGCTCAATACAGAGTTAATCAGGCTTCAGTGTTATGAAGGGCTCGATGTCAATCATGCCGTGTACGAGTGGAACTACACCAGACAGCTCCTCGACATACGCTTGCGTGAGTCTGACAACTCTGCTGACCGGAGCAACCTTACAACGGATCTCTTTAGCCAGGACTTTCTCATCAAGCGGCCATTACTGCGCGCCCTTGAGGCGCCAGGAGGACGCCCCCCAGTCCTACTAATCGACGAACTCGATCGGGCTGACGAGGAGTTCGAAGGCTATCTGCTTGAATTGTTGTCAGACTACCAAATAACGATCCCCGAACTTGGAACCATTAGCGCCGTCACCCCACCGATCGTGGTTATCACCTCAAATCGGACCAGAGAATTACACGATGCCTTAAAACGCCGCTGCCTCTATTGGTGGATCGGCTATCCCAGCTTTGAGAAGGAACACCGTATCATCCGCGAGAAGATTCCTGAAGCGCCAACACGCCTGGCTGAGCAAGTGACACGCTTTGTGCAGAAACTTCGAACGGCTGAGCTGTACAAGGTATCCGGGATCTCCGAAACCCTCGATTGGATGGCAGCACTGGTCGCACTAGACCGGCAGGAACTAGATGTCGAAACAATCAACGAGACGCTGGGACTTATCTTAAAGACCCAAGAAGATTTGGCGGCAATCGGTGGCCAGCAGGCTCAAACACTGTTCGAACAGAGTCAAATGCCGTCGGAGTCCGTCCAATAAGGACCGGAACCTCGCCCTCATGTCCACCCCAGACGACCTTTCGCAGTCACGCTATTCACCGGTTGCGGATTCTGGCCACCTTTTGCCCAATCTGATCCTGTTTGGTCGACTGCTCAGAGATATTGGACTGAACGTGCCGGCCGGAGCCATGCTCGAGGCAGTAATCGCACTTGACCACATCGATATCGGGCACCAGCAGGACTTCTATCATACGCTGCAGACCTTGCTCATACATCGGACACAGGACCTGTCTCCGTTTGACGAGGCCTTTCGGATGTTTTGGAGAATCCCTAGAAATACCCGGTCGCCTCAGAAAGGTCTGGCGCCGCCCAAAGGCCCACCACAAACGCAAGGCAATACACCGAGCGGCCAAATTTCAGGCTACCCAGCCGATACATCGACCGAACCGACGCTACAGGGAGATCCGACCACTACCTTGAGCTATAGCACCCGTCGTGTGTCGCGGACTAAAGATTTTGCTACCTTCAGCGATGCTGAAATGGCTGAAGCCCGAGACATGATGGCCGCACTCAAATGGACCCTTGGTATGCGATTGACTCGACGATGGCAGACAGGAAGAGGCACTGCGATCGACCTACGGCGAGTCGTTCGGCCTAACCTCAAGTTTGGAGCAGAGCTCATTACACTACCTCGGCGACGGCGGCGATGGCGTATGCGCCCGCTCGTGCTACTGTGTGACGTTAGCGGCTCAATGGAGCGCTACAGCCGGATGTTGCTACACTTTATACACACCCTAGCAAGAGGATTTGAGCAAGCCGAAACCTTCTTATTCTCTACCTCTCTGACACGGGTGACTAGGCAATTAGCTAAACGAGCGGTCGACGACGTGGTTCCAACGCTGCCACGGCATGTAACGGAATGGTCGGGGGGTACTCGGATCGGTGAGGCCCTCAAGCGGTTCAATGTTGACTGGGCCCGTCGCATTATGGGACATGCCCCGGTCGTGTTACTAATATCAGATGGGTGGGACCGTGGGGACCCGGCCAAACTCGCCGCCGAGATGGCTCATCTGCAACGTCGCTGTTACCGGCTCATTTGGTTGAATCCCCTGCTGGGCTCACCCCGATACCGACCTTTAACCCGGGGAATGCAGGCTGCACTTCCCTGGATCGACGACTTTCTACCTGTGCACAATTTAGCAAGCCTCGAGGCTCTGGCCGCCCACTTGAACGACCTGCCTCCACAACGAACTTGGCGCCGACAACAGGGGCTGCAAGCGATGCCAAGATTTACGGCAACACCAACCCAACTTCCACACTAGAACGATCAATGGACATAAAAGGCTCCTACCAATTCGACGCACCTGTCAAAACCGTCTGGGACTTACTGGTCGACACCGCTGCCATCGCAGCCTGCCTGCCTGGTTGCGAATCCCTTGAACCAATCGACGACAAACGCTATCGCGCAGCCTTGACGCTGGGCATCGGTGCTGTAACCGGCCGCTATGAAGGCACGGTGGAGATGAAGGATTTGGACCCACCAAAAACATATCGATTAAAAGTAGAGGGTCGCGGAAAGCCTGGATTCGTTAAGGGCAGCGGTTCGATCAGTCTGGCAGAAACAGAGGGGATAACTACTGTCACAGTGGTTGGATCGGTGCAAGTTGGCGGAACAATCGCCAGGGTCGGCCAACGCCTGCTGGGCGGAGTGTCGAAAATGATGATGGATCGATTCTTTAGCTGTCTTGAGGCGCGACTCTCAAGCATTGCCTGAGTCTAATTTTCCAGACACTTACCATGCCACAATCGTCAACTACTAAGCTCTGGTGGTCCATAGCCTCAAGATTTCTCCTTGTGCTCGCCGTTGCGGCCGCCGCGGCCGTAACAATTGGACATTTCGTAGGACTCCGCCTCGAAGTTGATGGCAGCGGTTTTTGGCCCTTGCTATCACAGTTTGATGAAGATACTCATTCTGAAGTCCTCGAGATTGATCGATCCAGACAGACTGGGGCACCACTCGTCTCCACCTCGCAAACAGAACTTCCTGACTCGTTCTGGCCAGCCTATCGCGGTCTGTCCAGAGATGGCCATTACATGGGGAAAATTCAAACCGAATGGCCAACCAGCGGCCTACCAGTTGTTTGGAAACAGCCGATAGGCGGCGGCTACGCTTCCTTCATTCATGCTGACGGTCGGCTTTTCACCATCGAACAACGACGTGACCGGGAAGTAGTAACCGCGTATGACCCAAATACCGGCACAGAACTCTGGGCTCACGGTTGGGAGGAACGATTCGAAGAGATGATGGGTGGAAACGGCCCTCGCGCTACACCAACATGGGACAATGGACGGCTGTTTGCCCTCGGTGCCGCTGGGGAGTTACGGAGCCTCGATGCCAACACAGGTTCACTCCGGTGGCGACGCAACATTTTGACTGACGCAAAGGCCGACAATCTCTATTGGGCGATGTCCGCGGCACCTCTGGTCGTTGACAACTTAGTCATCGTTCTTCCTGGTGGAACTTCCGGACAATCGGTAACCGCCTACCACGCTGACACCGGCGCGATCATGTGGCACTCCCTGGATGATATCCAAAGCTACACGGCCCCCATGCTGACAGAACTAGATGGTGAACTCCAAGTTGTCGTGGTGACTGCCTCACGTATAGCTGGTCTAAGAGTGGATACCGGCGTATTACTTTGGGACTACCCCTGGGTAGTCTCAACAGTACCCAACATCTCCCAGCCGATAACCATCGATAGCAACCGCCTGTTTGTCTCGGCTGGATACGGACAGGGATCCGCTCTCATTGAAGTCACGAGATCCAGCGACGGCTGGTCAGTGACCGAACTGTGGCGCACCAACCGGATGAAGAACAAGTTCAGTAGCTCAGTGCTGTACGATGGGCACATCTATGGACTCGACGAGTCCATCCTCGCCTGTTTAGATGTTGAAACTGGCGAGCTAGTCTGGAAAGCCGGCCGCTACGGATACGGTCAGCTATTACTAGCTGACAAGCACCTCGTCGTCCTGACTGAGAGAGGCGAGGTAGCACTCGTAGCAGCCACACCCTCTGGTCACACAGAATTGGCTCGGTTCAGTGCGATTACAGGCAAGACCTGGAATGTCCCAACGCTTGCCGCGGGAATGCTGTTCGTACGGAACACAACCGAAATGGCTGCCTTCGACATCGTCCCTCGCTGACCTTACACGAAAATGATCCAACCATCGGCCACTTTTGCCTATTGGTACGGACGAATTTGTGTGTGCTATGATCGCTGTTTTTGGAATGCGCGCCTGTAGCTCAGCTGGATAGAGCGCCGGGCTTCGAACCCGTAGGTCGGGGGTTCAAATCCCTCCGGGCGCGCCAACATTTGTTTGAATGAATTCACGGGGCCGGCCACACCGACAGCCCTACTGCGCCCGTAGCTCAGCTGGATAGAGCGTCGGCCTCCGGAGCCGAAGGCCACAGGTTCGAATCCTGTCGGGCGCGCCAGCCCCTTGTGGGCCGCTAGCTCAACTGGCAGAGCAGCAGACTCTTAATCTGCGGGTTCGGGGTTCGAGTCCCTGGCGGCTCACCATTACTTCACTACCTAACAAAACCACTGGTTTCGAAGCACTGCAAAGCCACTCAGAAACATAGAATCACCCCTGAGACTCGTGGGTGACCCCTTAGGCACCGCTCAAAACAGAGGGGGGGCTTGGGGAATAGCCATCCCGTCGTGCCTTGGTTCCGAGGCACCGAAATGTACACCTTCGCGGGTCCCTTGCACTGCCTGGCCGTTACCGAAGCTACCAGTTCGAAGCGGTCTCACCTCAATCTCATGGCCTAACTCAGTCAGCGAGCTACGGGTCACCGAGGGAATCAGAGCTTCTATGCGGACGTCACATCCCGAGAAGGACCCTTTGGTAAATCGGCCGGCCTCCAGGGCTTCTTGGATGTCGAAGCCATAATCGGCGATATTGGCTACGAACTGCGCGTGGGCCTGTGCTTGGTTCCAGCCGCCCATAATCCCGAAGCCGATCTGGACCCCATCCTTCTCCATGAACGCTGGAATAATTGTGTGCAGTGGGCGTTTTCGAGACGCGAGCGTATTCGCCTGTCCTTCTTCGAGCGTGAACAGCGCTCCACGGTTGTGCAGCATGAATCCGGTCCCAGGTGGAACTAGTCCAGACCCGAACCCACTGTAGTTACTCTGAATCAAGGACACAATGTTGCCATCGTCATCGATGACTGATAAATAGATCGTGTCGTTACCTTCCGAGTTTGTGAAACCCTCAAGATGCGACGGAGCGACTGTACATGCCGCCCTTGTCGAATCAATCAAGGCTGCCCGGTCTGCTGCCCGTTCTTTGCTCAGCATTGGCCCGACCGGAATCTCGGAAAAATTCGGATCACCGACATAGTGCACCATATCCGCGTAGGCAAGTTTCTTGGCCTCGATCATCACATGCAGAGCTTCCGCACTATGGAAGCCGTACTCGCCCATCGGGAACTGCTCCATCAGATTGAGCATCATTAGCGCGGCAATACCCTGTGTATTGGGGGGGATCTCGCTCACGGTCCAGCCACGATAGGTAGTCGAGATCGGTGTGACCCACTCGGGTTTGAACTCGCTCAGGTCCTCAGCGGTGAAGGTGCCCCCCTGTTCTCTCGAGATCTGCAGAATAGCTTCGGCGGTCGGGCCTGTGTAGTATCCGTCGCGACCATATTCGGCAATACGCCGCAACGAACCACCTAGGTCAGGATTGCGAAATAATTCTCCAGCCGCTGGCGCCAAGTCGCCAACTAGAAACGTCTCTTTCGAGTTTGGGTGCCCCGACAAGAATTGTGCAGATCGCCCCCAGCTTCCCGCAATAACGGGCGACACCGGGAAGCCATTTTCCGCATAGAAAATCGCTGGAGCAAGCAGTTCTGAGAACGGTAATGTTCCGAAGCGATCCCGAAGCGCGTCCCAGCCTGCAACCACGCCAGGCACCGTCGCTGAATAGATGCCGCGTTGGGGCATCTCTTCGATCCCTTTCGAACGGAGGAACTCAACCGTCCTCCCAGCAGGTGCCCAGCCGCTGGCGTTCAGTCCATGCAGTTCGCCAGTACTCGCATCGTAGACAAGGGCAAATAGGTCGCCTCCAATGCCATTCCCGGTCGGCTCCATCAGGCCGATCGCCGCATTGGCCGCGATGGCTGCGTCCACGGCGTTTCCGCCCCGCTCCAGAACTTGCACGCCGGCACGGGCAGCCAGCGGTTGACTCGCAGCAACAATACCGTAGGTAGTCATTACTACTGAACGGCCAACCACGGGTCTCGGTGGTTCAACAGAATCGGTTTGCGCAGACAGCCCCATGCCGAAAAGAGTCATTATGGCGGCGGTTAGAGCAGCAAAGTAAATTTTCATGGTCATCGCCCCCTAGGTAATAGCAACCAGCGTCGCAGCCTGCCCACTCAGTCATCTGGGAAGGTTAAGATCTCAATTGACAGGGTCATACATTAGACGTTCAGTATCCGTTTCGCAATGTATTCGACCTTAGTTGGCTCTCGGCAACCAGTGAACCAATCCACCCAACGCCTACGGGCTTTGTATAATTTAAATTGTGTCATTGTGGGAAACATCTCTACCAATCGGGAAAGCAGCCCAAACTTTGTTCTCGATCATCCCTGACCTTCATCAGATGCCCACCTGTAGAATTGTGGTGCTGTGCACTCATCCCCTGACGCACCTTCTAGCATTAATGAGCAGCTCTACCCTTTGAGAGAAATGAGAACATGTTGAAAGACGTCCTCTCAACTAGACTAGCGGCGCTCGAACTCGAAGATCTGTACCGCAACCTGCGCCTGGTAGAAGGTAGACAAGAAAGCAAGGTCGTCATCGATGGTCGTGAAGTTCTGATGCTTGCATCTAACAATTACTTGGGGCTGGCTAACCACCCCCTCCTAAAGAAGGCAGCACAAGAGGCAATCAAACAATTTGGTTGTGGGTCTGGTTCTTCACGCTTGATCTCTGGAACAATGGAATTACATGAACAACTAGAGAGTCGAATTGCGGAGCTCAAGCATACTGAAGCTGCATTGGTTTTCCCAACCGGGTACCACGCAAACGTTGGCACTATCTCCTCCATCATGACTCGAGGCGACGTGATCTTAAGCGATGAATTAAACCATGCCAGTATCATTGATGGCTGTCGGCTTTCCCACGCTAACACCCTCGTCTTTCGACATAATGACATGGGTCACCTGGCTCACCTCCTGGACTCATGTCGAGGCTACGAGAATCGTCTCATCGTGGTCGATTCTGTATTTAGCATGGACGGCGACATCGCACCATTGGACGAAATTTCGACCCTGGCTCGACAGCACAAAGCTTGGATGATGGTTGATGAGGCCCATGCGACCGGCGTGTTCGGGCCGAACGGAGCTGGAATTGCTGAAGAGTTCAACCTTAGTTCTGAAATAGAAATCCAAATGGGCACCCTAAGCAAAGCCCTCGGGGGGTCCGGTGGCTATGTAGCTGGCAGCCGAGAACTTGTGAACTGGCTGATAAATCGCGCACGCAGTTTTGTCTACTCCACCGCCCTCCCCCCCACGGTTACCGCAACAGCAATCGCTGCGATTGACATAGTCTCGAATGAGCCGAAACGGCGCCAACAGCTACGTGACAATGCTGATTTCTTGGCCAAAGAATTAACCACATTGGGCTACACACTGGCCAATAGCCGTTCACAGATTCTGGCGATCATAATTGGAGCCACCAGTCAGACAATGGCTCTGGCTGCTGAACTGTTTAGTCAGGGTATCTTTGCCCCAGGAATTCGACCGCCCACCGTACCAGACAACACCTCACGGATTCGCCTTACGCCTATGGCTAGCCATACTCCAGAAGACATGGAATACACCGTCTCGGCTTTTGCCGAGGCCGGAAAAAAGCTTGGCCTTTTATCATGACGACTCCATCGTATGAAGAATTAAAAACCTGGGACCACATGCACGTATGGCATCCATTTACTCAGATGCAGGAGTGGTTAAGCGAAGATCCCATTATGATCGCTCGTGGTGAAGGGAATTACCTGATCGACATCCACGGCAATCGCTATCTTGACGGCGTCTCGTCGCTGTGGTGCAACGTACACGGCCACACCCACAAAGACTTGAATTCGCACATTAGTGACCAACTTGACCGTATCGCACATTCAACCATGCTGGGCTTAGCAAACATCCCAGCCACAACCCTAGCCAAGAAACTCGTTGATCTTGCTTCAGACAATTTGACTAGAATCTTCTATTCTGATGCCGGTTCGACCGCGACAGAAATCGCACTAAAACTCTCCTACCAGTACTGGCAACTGAAGAATTCACCTCAGAAAGTGAAGTTTGTATCCTTGGTTGGTGGTTACCACGGTGACACACTTGGTGCAGTCGGTGTCGGATACTCGGAACTATTTCACCACTATTATCAGCCCCTCCTCCCGGACACATTCCGTCTATCCCCGCCCCACATATTTCGGTTCTACCAGGGAATGACTGAAGGGGATGCGGTGTTTGCAGCAACGAATGAAGCTCAAGTCCTTCTCTCACAACACCACCGAGAAATAGCTGCCCTAATCATCGAACCACTCATGCAAGGTGCGGCCGGAATGTGGACACATCCGATTTCCTACCTGCAAGCCCTGCGAGATTTGACCAAGCAGCATGACATCTTGTTGATCTGCGACGAAGTCGCTACTGGATTTGGAAGGACAGGCAAAATGTTTGCCTGTAGCCACGCTGATGTGCAACCTGACGTCATGTGCGTAGGTAAAGGTCTCACCGGAGGGTATCTACCTCTTGCTGTGACTTTCACATCAGAAGAGATTTTTTCTGCCTTTTTGGCACCGCACCACGAGTTCAAAACATTTTTCCATGGCCATACCTACACCGGTAATCCGCTCGCCTGCGCAGCAGCATTAGCAAATCTGGAAATCTTCGAAGAGGACCAGGTGCTAGGTCAAATCGCACCTCGCATCGCGCAGCTGAAAGAACGCTTACAGACCGATTTCACTGGCCTCGTCCACGTAGCCGACGTCCGACAGTGCGGCCTCATGGTCGGGATCGAACTCATGCGCAACACCAAACCAAAGACTTCCTACAAACCAGAAGACCGAATCGGCCTCAAGGTCGCTACTGAGGCTCGCAAGGAGGGCGTAATGATTCGTCCACTTGGGGATGTCATCGTTCTCATGCCACCACTCAGTATTTCTTCTGATGAAATGACACTGTTGCTCGACGTCACCCATCACTCCATCCAAAAAGTAACATGCCAAGCTTCTTGATCACCGGAACGGACACCGGTGTTGGAAAGACCGTCCTTGGTTGCGGGCTAGCCGCAGCCCTGACGGCTCAAGGCAAACGAGTAGGCGTCATGAAGCCAGTAGAGACAGGCTGCCTTGAACATGCCGGAAAATTTTACCCAGAAGATGCCGCCCGTCTTGCGGATTTTTCAGCATCCCAGACTCCCCTTGAAGAAATCTGCCCATATCGGTTTGGACCACCACTCGCTCCAAGCGTTGCTGCCAAGATGGCGAGCACAACAATTAGCGTGCCACGGATTCGAGAAGCTCTAGAGCGTCAACTCGAGAATCATGACATAGTAATTGTCGAAGGTGCTGGGGGCCTATTAGTTCCCTTGAGCGGTAGCTATTCATTCGGCAACTTGGCAGCTGACCTACAATTACCAATTTTGATTGTAGTTGGTTCGAAACTTGGCGCAATAAATCATGCTCTACTCACTTTTAATTATGTACAGGCACATGACCTACCGCTAATGGGCTATGTGCTAAACCATCCAACATCGGATTTAGACTTGGCTATTAAAACCAACGCCGAGACCCTGGCTGACATAACGGATGTCCCATGCCTTGGCAATCTTCCCTTTCTCTCGCTCAGCGGTAACATTGCTACCGACAGTGATGAACTGGCCCGACAAATCACGAATGCAATTGACCTTCGACCACTGTTGAAGCTAAGCAAAGTCTCCACCCGTGGTGTGAAGAGCAACGCAAGGAGTATATAGATGATCGATTTCTCTATATTGGCCCAAAAATCTCTGACCGGTGAGTCCCTATCTAGAGAAGAAGCATTTTGTGTGATCCAAACGGCCGACGAGAACCTCCGAGACTTACTTAGCGCAGCCTTTACCGTCAGGCAACGTTCGTTCGGCCGCAAGGTCAAAGTATGTGTGCTGCAAAATGCTCAGAGTGGCTTGTGTCCCGAAGATTGCCACTACTGCTCCCAATCGAATATTTCCTCAGCTTCAATCGAAAAATACCGACTGCTCTCCAAACAACAACTCTTGACCGGAGCTCGCAAAGCAGTAGCGGCCGGAGCCCGTCGATATTGCATGGTCGCCAGCGGTCGCGGCCCACAGGCAAGCGACATCGCACACATGACAGATGCAGTTAAAACCATCAAATCCGAATTTCCAGACCTAGAGATCTGTGTTTCGCTAGGCCTGATGGATCAGACTCAGGCCACCGACTTGAAGAATGCCGGAGTGGGGTGGGTGAACCACAACCTGAACACTAGTCGCCGCTTTTATCCTCAAATCTGCACCACACATACATACGATGATCGAGTTGAAACTGTTCAAAACGTCAAACGCGCAGGATTGTCTAGTTGCTCGGGTGGCATCATCGGAATGGGCGAGAACGATGAGGATATAGTCGAGCTTGGGTATACGGTTCGAGAACTCGGAATTGACTCGATTCCGGTCAACTTCCTGTATCCGATCGAAGGTAGCCCCCTCGGCCAGCAACAAAAGGTAGACCCGATCAAAGGACTAAAAGCACTCTGCCTGATGCGCTTCCTCAACCCTCAAAGTGAGATTCGCATGGCTGCTGGTCGAGAGCTACATCTCGGCAGCTGGTCAGGTCTAGCCTTTTACCCTGCCAATTCAATTTTTGTTGAAGGGTATCTGACAACGCCTGGACAGGGCTCCCAAGCAGCACGAACTCTCATCGAAGAAGCTGGCTTTGAAATCGAAGAAGCTTTGAGTGAACCTGACTCTTCCACACAGCAGCAGACAGTTTCTCCCTAAGTTCGTGCTCCGGTTCCACTCACGAATGGACACTCCCGTGAAGTAGCGCTTCGGACCACCAAGTCGGTCGCTAAACCACCTTAATATGGTCGCTACGAAAGCTTCCCAGAAGAGGTCACAGATACAAATTTGATGCACTTGGAGCGAGCATAGAGACAGCAGACACCCATCCGGTCAGTGCATCACATTACTGACCCTGCAACGGCGCCTGAGACGTCGGAAACACCTTTCGAACCAGCTTCCACCGGCGACTTCCAGTGCACGGACCATTCGCTGAGTTGGCAGCTCACTAACCAGTCCACCTTTAACAAACCGAGCCACAAAATCTGCCGTTCGGTCACGTGTCGCTTCTGGGTTCCCCGCCAGCAACGCCACCAATTGCTGCACGTGGGAATCCAGGGAACCAGCGACACGGATACAACCACCGTTACCTTCTAGCAGATAGTGAAAGTGCACCGTACCCACCTGACCGTCGCGAAATTCATCATCTAGCACGGTGAACACAGGTGTCCCCGTAAGGGCAGCTTCAATTGCCGCACTAGTGTTAACCTCGACCGCCGCAGCGGAGTGATATAGACAGTTAAACAACTCTTGGTCAGCGTTTTGATAGTCTGACACCGACACGGCCACACGTTTCCATCTCGACCAATCGGCAGCCAACCACTCTTTCCCCTGCCGCGGATGCGGGCGCAAAATGATGCTCGCCGATGAAAGATTTGAATCACTACAACCTCTGAGGGTTTCCAACCACCGCTTCACGAAGCGAATTTCATCCGGGGCAATAAACTTCGAGGAACCCAAATATGCAAGAATTGGCTTTTCTGGATCAAAGCCTTTAGCTTCGCAGAAGGCATAACGATTAAAAGTTGGGACCATTCGCTGAAAAGGGTCAAACCGAGGGGCTCCTGTTATCTCGATTCTGTCGGCTGGTACATCGTGGAGTTCGATTGCCTCTCGACGCTGGATTTCGTTCCAAACCAAAATAAAATCCGGAATAACGTGCATCAATCCCTTATTCGTCAAGTTGTCCCAGCTAAAAATAGGAGCTACCGTGGGAATATTAAGTACCTGTGCACTTTTCACATAATCTGGTTGAAAAGACTGATGGTTCACAAGAGGCGTGACGACCACAAGATCAGGTCGCTCTCGTCTCAGAAAAGCTTCAATGGCCGGGTCACTCGGCACACTGGCTTCGACAAGCTGGGCAAAGCGATACAGGCGGGAGGACTGAGCTTGGCCTATGGATCGAACAATGTCACTCAACTCCTCGTTCCGAAGCGTTCCATGACATTTAGGACATTGGGCTTTTAGATGAGTAATACCGTCAGCCGATAATTCAGGTGCGAATTTCCGGAATGCCCGCATTCGAAGCTTTGGCGCCTCTTTGAACAGGGGGTTCCAATATCGTGCATAGGAGCGGCTACTTCTGAGAACGCCAATAACATCGCCCCATTGATCGCTTCGTTCAGACGGGCACACTGTGTCCGAAATTCTGGCTACTCCACCGAAGGTATCCGACAGCGACACAGGATCATCAACAGGCGACGCGACACGAACCCGGTGGCCTCGCCGAGCCAAGCTCAATATCACCTCCTCGAAATGCCGAAGAATCCCCGTCTGTTTAACAACAAAAAGAATCCGCATGTGTGTGCACCCACTGCGACAAACTCGACATCACTGACTGCTATGTTGGAGGCAGGCTGTAACAAAGCCTGAGAAATCGACAAGCTTATTCTTCTGTAAAGCACACAACCGTATTTCCACGACCTTGATTGTTTTCAAAGAGTTCAAACGCCTTGAGAAAATCGTCGCGGTGAAAGATCCGATCGGCTCGTGGCTGAATCGAACCCGCAGACAAAAACTCTATAATCTCACTCACATTTTGCTGATGCGCTTCCGGGTTAGCTTGAGCCCAGCCAGCCCAGATACTTCCAATAACAGCCGCCTGCTTGATGAGTAACAAACCCGGCCGAATCGGCTTCTGCCCAGCGGTAAAGCCAATTAGGCAAATCTTACCAAGCGGCCTCACTGACGAGACTAGTGCTGCTTCAAAGAGCTCTCCCTGAACCATATCGAGCACGACATCAACACCGGCCTGATGGCCCAACTCTTTTGCAACCCGTTTGATATCGTTCTTGAATTGACGGAAGCTTTCTCGGGTGTTCCCGTAGCAGAGCACTCGGTCAGCCCCAACAGCAGCTGGGTATCCGGCTTTCTCTGGCAAGCTGACCCCTGCGATCACCTTCGCACCCATTGCCTTTGCCAACTCAACGGCCGCCATGCCAACACCACCAGATGCACCGTCAATTAGCACCAGATCGTTATCTCCAACCTCCCCTATGACCTTTAACGAATGGTAGGCTGGGAAGAAGTTTCTCCCCAAATTTGCGCAGTGCGACAAAGACATCCCATCCGGAACGGGCCACACAGACTGGCTGGGAACCGCAACCACCTCAGCAAGGCCTCCGATACTCATCTGAGCAACAACTCGCTCTCCAACTTCCAACCCAGTGACACTCGATCCTGTTTCCAGGACAGTCCCAGTCACATCCATACCAGGAACGTAAGGGAGACTCGGCTTCTGTTGGTACAGACCCTGTGCCTGGAGAGCATCAGGATATTGAACACCCGCATAATGGGTGCACACTAGAACCTCGCCCTGCCCACACTCAGGCCGTGGGATCTCGTCCAGAGACAAAACCGCGCTCAGCAACTCCGGTTCCGGTAGCGGTGTCCCTTGAGTATCAAGTCCTGCATACCGATGGCACCGCACAGCTTTCATTGAAGCACTCATGGCTATTCCCGTACCCTCTGTCCAGATGGATGAGTGGCTACAGCACGCTCCAGTCTCAACTGAGCCGCCCTTGCGCAACTCTGTAGGACCCGGAAATAACGCTGTACCCACTCTTCACCAATGACATACGGATGAGGTCCATCACCCCGCCCAAGGAGCATGCGATTACGGGTTACCGCGCTGTCGAACTCTGAATGGTTTGAAAGCAGGACAGTTGCCCCAGTAGTGGCAGCCTGATCAGCAATGTGCTGCTGCGACTCGATATAAGTTTGAAAATTTCGAATCCCTGGCTCTGGGGTGTTGTTAACAAAATTGAATGCCGTCCCCCCAGAATATGCCACGTTTAAAGGTCGGCCTTGGTCATATACAGTAAAGGTGTACGAGAGTGTTCCTGGTGTGTGTCCAGGTGTTTCCCAGAGAGTCATCGTCGTATCCCCAAGTGTCAACTTCATACCATCGGTAGCCACAACATCTCGGGTCGGCGCCATAGAGGTATACCGATTCGGGTAAGTCTCGACAAGTTCCCAATCTGGTCCGCCCATAACCACCTTTGCCCCATATCGTTCCTGCAACATTTGTGCACCCCCGATGTGATCACCGTGTGCGTGCGAAATGATGACATATCGAATCTCTTCGGGGTCGAGACCCAACCGCTCAAGACCACCAATGATCAACTCTTCTGAATTGTACGGATAGATCGTGTCAATGATGATGATGCCCTGACTCGTCACCAATGCCCACGCGGTATGCAGCTTTCCGCCTACAAAGAAAAGGTTATCGAACACTTGAGTTGAGTCCGCATACCACGCTTCTCGTGGTGGCACATTAGATGGATCTTGGATGTAACGTGGCACGCTATCATTGGTGTTAACATTGCCACTGGCTGGTAGTAAACAGTTTCGCGATAGGGCACCCAAAAATTCGACCCCAGCGGCAGTCTTCGCCGTTCGCAGGGCGGTTTCGATCTCAGCTTCGAAATTCCGAAGTTTCAGGTCCTCTTGTTGCATGTAGGCCTGTACAACGAACAAACCTGATAAACCCAACAAGACCGGCGTCAACCAAAAACAAATCTTCTCTGCCATAGTCACCTAGAGTATTTCGAGCCAACACAGAACGGATCCCTGCCCATTTGAAGAATCAAGAGGGGGACTCAACTGCGATCAGGTCCCAATAATCAAATCAATAAAATTGCGGTTCTACGTAATTTCACAGGAACCACCAATCGCACAAGCCATCTCGGACAATTGCACTTCTACCGTCCAGCCCAACGAACGTTGACACGAATTCGGTACAGGCCGGTCTGTGCCGTCATAAACAAACTCATCCCATCAGCCCCCCCAAATGCCAGGTTAGCCGGTCTCTCCGTCGGCTGGATTGAACCGAGATGTTGCCCCTCGGGGCTAAACACCCAAATACCACCCGGTCCAGTCGCCCAGATATTGCCAAGCTCGTCCACCTTTAAACCATCCGGCAGTCCCGCGGCTGCATCTTCGGTAACATCAGCAAACACACGCCCGTCTTCAAGCAACCCATCCTCCAAGACATCGTAGACCATCCACAACCGGCTCGAGTTGTCAGAATTCGAAACATACAACCTAGACTCGTCCGGTGAAAAGCCTATACCGTTCGGACGTGTCTGATCCGCAAGCAAAGTCAATACGCCATCGTCCGCCAAGCGATATATTCCGTTGACACTGACTTCTTTGTCCGGGTCAGCATCCTGCCGGGCTAATCCGTACGGGGGATCAGTAAAGTAGAGTGAACCGTCTGAGTGGAAAATGAGATCATTCGGACTGTTCAGCCGATTACCTTCGTAAGTGTCCACAACGGTGCCCCTGGAACCATCAGCCTCGATCCGACTGATCTGGCGATTCCCGTGCTCTGTGAATAGGATGTGTCCTTCGTTATCGGCCGTGATGCCATTCGATCCTGCCATCACTCCATCACGAACTCCCTCGAATACCGGCTTCAGGAAGGGAGTGACCGTGTTATCAGAACTCCACAAGAAGATCGTGTTTCCGGGGATGTCGCTAAACAACACTGCCCCACCATATAAGCCGTGATACTCAATCCAGTGTGGTCCCTCAGTAAAACCGAACCCGTCAGCAAGACGCTCAATGACAGCGTCAGCCGAGACTAGTTCATTGAATAGGGGATCAACCCTGACAATTGTTCCAAAACCGGCATCCAAAACAGGCTCTAAAAGTGCAGTCGAATCCTCATCCAATGCTCGGTCGCTACAAGCCCCCATCGTCGTGACTAGCACAATCGTGAGCGGCAACCTATAAATCCATTCATCGAAGATTTTCTTGGCAAGCATCACAACATCCTACCGGGGCCTAGCAATGGGTTCAATGCTGCGCAAGCATTTCCAGCCCAGACTACCTCCCGACTCTACCCGGTCTACCTAGCTCAGCAGGCCACCGCTTGACCGGGACGAAAATTCGGCCAGCTCACAATCAGACAGTTATCAGCTACAGAAGAAATAAAACCCGCAAGAAGAAACATGACCTATAGAGAAGCTGGCCACGGTAATGGATCGCCTACCTGCACACGGGACATTCCTAAGAGAGTTGGGGGGTGTCTTTGTGACTCAGCAAGCAACAAAACCGAAGATCCCATTAAAAAACGACCCAAATATGCTCCTTTGTTAACGGTATGTTTAGCAGGATAATCGAACACTCTCGGTTCGAGCGAACCGGTGTTTGTATGGAGGGACGGCTCGAAATCGACCGTTATGCTCCCGACATTGGTCGCACCCACAAACACCATCCAAAAGCACTGACCAGACAGTCTACGACCCTCCAAGATCACCCGCTCATTCTTCGCAAACAACCCGGGCACCGTTCTCATAGCCATTGAGTTGACAGGCCATAGCGTGCCTGGAACGTGGATCAAACGCTCAACATGGAAAGTAGCTGGTGCGTGGTAGCCATGATACATGCCTGGCGATAGATAGAAGGTTATATAAGCACCATCAACCACTCTATCGACATGTTGGGAATGCTCGGTCAATAAGTCACGCGCTGAGTAATCTATTCCCTTGACTTGGAGAAGTGAATTGCCACGAAGTCGACCATAGCCACTGATCTCAGCATCACAAGGAGCAATCAGAGCGTCGGTTCCGGAATTACAGTCGCGCAGCTTCCTTGGCCGCCTGCCAAAGAGGGCATTCAGTGTCGGGTAGACTTCCGGTGGATCAAACTCAACGAGGTCGACCCTCAACAAACGCACGTAAACACGATTAATCAAAGTCTGAAGCCAATGAGGAAATCGGGTATTGGCAAAGCGGCCGACCAGCCTAGACATCCTGTTTGTAAGAGTCATATCAATCTTTCGGAAATCCTTTCCCGAACCGATTCGATAATTGCCTGATGCTGCACATCATCCACCGGGAAGGTTTAAGCTTTCCTCCTCAGGATATTTCCAGCAACCGTTCCTAGTGAGCCTAGGAGTAAAGCCAGGGAAATTACCAGATTCGAATCCACCAGCGGAAGCGAACCCCACCGCTAAGTTTAGTCCGTAGCCTTGAAAGGCTCCGACGACGTGCAAACTAACTGCAGCAACACCGGCAGACCCACTCTAGGAAAAGGCCAAAGAATTCCGAACCTGCTGCCGAAAACTTGAATTAGGAAGATTTGGCGCCCTTGCCAGAGTGTTTATGTTCTTTTAAGTCTCAGCTCAATAAGAGGTTATATCTTCCACAAAAGTTGTATCAACTTCCAATGGTCTGATTTCGAGTTATGTAACCTTCCAGCGCCTAGACTACAGGGGTTGCACTATGAGGTGCGAATACTTGATACTGATATTAAGCTCCAAGCTCACCAGCGTGAAATGCCCTTGGTCCGAGCTTCATCAGTGTGTCGATGATGGCTGTTCGTTCAGCGGGTATCCGCTGTCCAACAGTGCGGCTGGCCGAATCCGGGCTGCGAGGTCATACAAGATGGTTATCGCTGACGCTTTTAGGCCTTGTGAGAAACCGGAACACATCTTGGCCATTGGAGCTCTACTGGCTCTCGATATTTTGAGAGATATATAGCACCGAGGTATCGGGCCGTCCCTCTGGAGCCAGGCATCATGCTAGACAGAACTCGAACGGCTAAAGTGCCCCGATTTAGGACTATGAATGAATATTGACAATTCCGCGACCCAGAACCCACTGCAGGATAGTGGGCCCAAACGCGTGAAATATGTCAGGAAGCTTGAACAAGTAACCCAGCTAACTGCAGAACAGCGTGACCGTTTGGGACCAGTTTCGGCAAGGTATGTCTTCCGAGCAAACGATTATTACCTCGGATTGATCAACTGGGAAGACCCCGATGACCCGATTCGGCAACTAATCATTCCACGCGAAGAGGAACTGACCGATTGGGGTGCATTAGACGCAAGCAACGAGGAATCTGTCACAGTCGCCCGGGGCGTTCAACACAAATACACCGACACGGTACTCCTGCTGTGCAATGAGGTTTGTGGAGCATATTGCCGATACTGCTTTCGAAAACGGCTCTTCATGGACGATAACGATGAGACAACCAACGATATTACTGAAGGATTAGCCTATATCGCCTCACATCCAGAAGTGACCAATGTCTTGCTGACCGGTGGCGACCCTCTTTTGATGAGCACGCGAAGATTAACTGAAATCTTTGATGCGCTCCGCAGTATTGACCATGTCCAGATTATCCGTATTGGATCGAAGATGCCGGCGTTTGATCCGTATCGCGTCCTGAACGATCAAGAGCTTCAATCGGTTTTTAGGACCTATTCGACTCCTAAACAGCGAATCTATCTGATGGCTCATTTCGACCATCCGAATGAATTGACGCCACTGGCCATAGAAGGCATCGACAGTTGTATTCGGAATGGTGTGATCTGCGTAAACCAGTGCCCGATCATCAGAGGGATTAATGACGACCCAACCGTGCTCGCTGAAATGTATTCGACTCTGTCATACATCGGGTGTAGCCCGTATTACCTCTTTCAGGGAAGACCAACCGCAGGCAACCAACCATATGAGGTTCCGATCGTTGAGGGTTGGACCATATTCCAGAATGCACTCAAACGTGGATCCGGGCTAGCCCGGCGAGCTCGGTTCTGCATGTCGCACGAAACTGGCAAGATTGAAATCATCGGGGTCGACACGGAACACATATATCTTCGCTACCACCAAGCCAAGTACGCAGCGGACTTAAGTCGATTTTTTATTTGCCGACGAGACGACAACGCTTATTGGCTGGATCAGCTCGAGGTAGTTGACCGTCAACAAATTCACGCCTAACGTGAGCACTGTGTAATCCGAGAGTAGCCATAAAGTACGCTGGTAAAGATTTAATCTCTCACGGTTTTTCCAATGGCTCTGGTTCGGTCAAGCAGATGGCCCAGACGGTGAGACCATAAAAGGCACTGGGTCATGAACAATGTGTGTGGCGTTGGGAAACTTCACGCACTAACCAATGTGTCTAGTTTGCCGTCATATACCTCCATACCGCTGAGTAGTTGACGAAATGATCGAACTCCGCCACCTAACCAAACTGTATGGCGACACAGTGGCGGTGGACGACCTTTCGATTCAAGTGCCAGACGGAGAATTTCTGGTGCTGCTTGGAGGCTCCGGGTGTGGCAAGACAACAACTCTCAAGATGGTTAACCGATTGATTGAGCCATCCGGTGGTTCAGTCTGGATAGATGGCAGGGACTCAGCCGAACTAGTACCTTTCGAACTCCGGCGAAAGATAGGATACACCTTCCAGCAGGTAGGGCTTTTCCCGCACATGACGGTCGCCGAGAACATCGCTGTCACGCCAACTCTATTGGGCTGGTCTCCCCGTAAAATCCAGAACCGTGTCAGCGAATTACTGGAACTAGTTGGACTCGATTCACGAGAGCTGAGAGAACGCAATCCGACTCAGCTTTCCGGTGGACAACAACAGCGGATAGGAGTCGCCAGGGCATTGGCAGCTAAACCTCGAGTAATGCTTCTCGACGAGCCCTTTGGAGCACTTGACCCACTAACACGCCAACGGTTACAGAAATTCCTGGCAAGGCTCCGACACGAACTCAGTCTGACGATCGTATTCGTCACGCACGACATAGCAGAAGCTCTAAAATTGGCTGATCGTATCGCCATCATGCAAAAGGGTACTCTGAGGCAGATTGGCACCCCTGCAGCGTTAATGCTTGACCCGGCCGATGATTATGTTCGCCAGCTACTAGACGCACCACGGCAGGAGGCTCAACTAGTCGAAACGTTGGTCACGGGAAACAGTAGTTCTTCGGAAAATATCGAGAGAGACAAGTAATAATGTCAGCAGGTGAGGAAGACTATACTGTGTGGGCCTTCAAGGCGACTCGCTTTGAGCCTTGAACCGCCTACTTCAGTGACCACTCTTTAGATAGCGAGCTGTCTAGTGAAAGAACAACTTGCACTGCTGCCAAGCTATCTAACTTCCCATGTCCAGCTGACGTTGCTCGCACTACTCTGTAGCACTGCCGTGAGCCTACCCCTGGGGTTGGTCGTTACCCGAGTGAAATGGCTTGAGCGCCCCGTACTCGCTTTAGCAGCCATTATCCAGACAGTGCCAAGTCTCGCGCTCTTGGCCATCATGGTGCCGCTACTAGCTACATTCAATTTCCAGAGTATTGGCTTTCTACCTGCATTCATTGGACTGACCCTCTACGGGATATTGCCAATCCTCAGGAACACCGTTACCGGTATCGCAAACGTGGATCCCGCACTCCTTGATGCGGCAAAAGCAGTCGGCATGACCCCGAGCCAGCAGCTATACCGTGTTGAGCTCCCAATCGCGATGCCGGTGATTATTGCAGGTCTGCGCACAGCAACGGCTTGGACTGTCGGAGTAGCAACCCTCTCGACGCCAGTAGGTGCCACGAGTCTAGGTAATTACATTTTCAGTGGACTACAAACACGTAACCACACTTCGGTGTTAATCGGATGCGTGGCAGCCGCAATACTAGCTCTCGTGCTCGATGGGCTAGTTCGGGGACTTGAAATCAGCGTCCGCAAGCGCCAGCTACGCCAATTTTTCGGCCTAATCGCAGCACTGGGGACTCTCTATCTATACCTTGGCTTCAATCTAGCCACGACCGTATTTCTTCCAAGCATCCGACCTGTCACTATCGGCGCCAAAGGCTTCACTGAACAGTACATTCTTGCGGAGATCTTGGGGCAGTGGATCGAAAATGAAACCGGCCGTCCTTCCACCCAGATGCAGTCGTTAGGCTCCATGGTGGCATTCGACGCCCTCGTAGCGGGTGACGTCGACGCTTATGTCGACTATACGGGAACACTATGGTCTAACGTGATGGGGCGGCCGACTGTCGGGGGAAACAGAACAAACGTGCTCGCGGAGGTCAGAACTTTTCTTGCCAGTCAACACGGGATCCAGATTGCAGCCACACTTGGGTTTGAAAATGCTTATGCGGTTGCGGCACGTGCTCCTGATGCCGAAACCCTTGGACTCACCAAGATAAGCGACCTGATCCCGTTGGGGAATACTTTGTCGATGGGTGGGGACTTCGAATTTTTTTCACGACCCGAGTGGCGATCCATACAAGATATTTACGGGCTCACTTTCCAAGAGCAACGCACAATGGACGCTGCCTTGATGTATCAAGCAGCGGCTAGCGGGGCAGTCGACCTAATTAGTGCATACACAACCGATGGCCGGATCAGCGCATACAATCTCCGTGTGTTGGAAGATGACCGCTTCGCGATTCCTCCGTACGACGCTGTCATCCTGGTTAGTGAGCAAGCCATGAGAAGATGGCCGGATGTCTTCGAAGCCATATCTGCCCTCAATGGCACTATTGATGTGGAGGCAATGCGGGAAATGAACCTAGCAGTCGACGAAGAGGGAATAGCACCTGAGCGTGTCGCTGCCTCTTACCTAGCCAAATTGAGGACTAGTCAGTCTCCTGATATCACTGAGCTGAACAAACCTCCTCCTTCTCCAGCAAGATAGAGCATTCATCGGTAGGCAAAAACCATCATGAGAGCCAGTGAGGGAACTTTGTGGGAATTTTCGAACTACTGGGCATCAGCAGGAATACCGATTCATTCCAATCTAAAGTTAGCCGATTTGGTGAGACAGCAACTGTCAAACGAATAGTTGTCGAATTAAGTTCACTCGAACCGACCCTCGCCACATTCATAGCGGCCTTCGCGTTTGTGCTGAATCGAGTTGCGCACGCAGATTCGAACATTAGCCAGGCCGAAACAGAAAAAATCCAAGACATCGTATGGAAAAGGGGGCACCTGTCACCGGAACAGGCACGACTAGTAGTTAAAATCGCCAAGAACCAAGCTGAATTGTTCGGTGGAACAGAAAATTTTTTGGTCACGCGGGAATTTCGTGAGACTTCGACGATGGAACAAAGACTTGAGCTGCTAGACTGCCTTTTCGCCGTGGCAACAGCGGATGGAAAGATCAGCGGGACCGAAGAAACGCAAATCGGTCAAATCGCTACAGAGCTCAGTATCAGCCAGCCGACGTATGCGACGGCTCTGTCTGCCCACTCCGAACATCGGTCGGTACTGAGGTCTCTACGGAAGAATTAGACACGATCACCCCATCAGGTGTAGCCGCATTCGCAGGATTTGCGTCAAGCAACACCGCAATCCATCGTAGTTCATCAGTGTTCTCAAAAGCTATCTTCAGGGTCATCGTAATAGGCACTGCCAACAGCATTCCCATCGGTCCCCAGACCCAACCCCAGAACAGCAACGATAGAAACACAACCAGCACAGATAACCCAAGCCGACGACCCAACAATGCCGGTTCCACTATGTTCGCGAAAGCGACATTGATAGCGATATAGCCTGCTGCCACAAAAATCGCCCGGCCAAGATCAAATTGGACAACTGCAAACAACACCGGTCCAATAGCCGCAAAGATCGAGCCTATGTTCGGGATGTAATTGAACATAAAGGCAACTAGTCCCCACATCAACGGAAAATCGACACCCAACACCCAAACCCAAACACAGGCCAAAGTGCCGGTAGCCAGGCTGACCACCGTCTTGACCGCAAGGTATTTCTGAATCTGGAGAATCATCTGGCTTAGACGTTCTAGAGTAACCCCTCGCTCACCAAACGCAACGCGCAGTTTTGCTCTGAAGCCAGCAGCCTCGACCAGAATAAAAATGACCGCCAATAAAACCATGAAGGCATCCTGAAGAAGTCCAGCTACAGCTCCCAGTGTGCCTCCTAGCAGGTTGACGACCGCCTCCGGGTTGACGTAGTCGAGCGGAGTCCAATCGGCAAAGGGCAAGCTAAACTCTGAAGCCCACTCTCGGATGCGACTCGCTTGGGCTTCAAACCTCTCGTTATACTCGGAATCTGAAACTACCTGGGCAAACTCTCCTACCGACCGACCCACCACCACACCCAGAGCACTCACGACCCCGGCCGCAGCAGAAACGGTGAAGACAACGGCCAGCGGTGTAGGTACATGCCTCCGCTGCAGCCAACTCATGAAAGGCATGCTGATCACTGCAAGAAAAACAGCACTTAGGAACGGAAGCACCAGAGGACCTGCCTGACGAAGTCCCGCCACGACTACAATCAGACTGGCCGCCACAACGAGAAACCTGATACCCCTATCTTGTAGCCTTTGCTCCTGGGTATTCATCAGCGTATTCTCACCCTTACTAAAGGTTTAAATCTTCCAGCACCTTTTTCAGAACCTCCGTTCACCCGAAGAAAGACTAGGTGCGATGCGTGAACTTCAACCAACTCTCTACAACACCTCAAAAGCCGTAACAGCGAACTTTACCTCTTCGTCCACCCACTGCCCACGCGTGGCAAAGCCGGATTCCATACCGGCCGACACGATTTGGCTGGTTGTATACTTGTAAGAGCTTTCGGTCCAGATATATTCCCCCTCTTTAAACCGAATTTGACAATCAGCACCAGGAATCGAAACCTTCTGCTCGCACAGACTTTCAAGATACATCTCTATGCTTGAAGAAGCAAAATTCCAAATCACCCGATGGCCAAACCATTCAAGATCGAAATCAGCTGCAAGTTCCCTATTGAGGCGAACCAGAATGTTCCTATTGAAGGCCGCAGTCACACCGAGAGGATCATCATAGGCAAGCGTGAGTTCCTGTTCCGGCTTTACCAAGTCTAAACCAAGCAAAAACCGGTCTCCAGCACGAAGAACAGTCTGGATATTTGATAAAAAAGTGTGCGCCGAACTCGGAGCAAAGTTGCCTAGACTCGATCCAAGAAACGCCACCAGCAAACTGCCAGCATCGTGCCGACGCTTGATCGAGCGCTGCAAGCCATCCAGATAAACAGCTTCGTGACAAAAGACAGGGACACTAGGAAATCGGGTTAAAGTCCTAGTCGCTAGATCTAATGCTGCCTCAGAAATATCGACAAGTTCAACATTCACGCCAATGTTATTCCGGAGTAAAGGCTCGATAAGTTGAGCTAGCTTTTCGCCACTACCAGGCCCAAGTTCTACAAGGGTTACCGGTCCCTCTAGGTCGCTTACTATCAGGTTCGAGTACCGGTCTAACAATTTTTGTTCCGCTTGAGTCACTCGATATTCCGGCAAGGCGCAGATAGCCTCAAAAAGCCGAGACCCCAAACTATCGTAGAGATACTGTGAGTGGAGTTGCTTTCGCGGCTGGCTAAGACCCCACCTAACATCTTCGGCCAACCTACCAGAAGCAGAGCCACCAGCCAAAACGGCCTGTTGTATGCCAGACCCAAACTCTTCCATGGCGTCAGGTCTCACAAATCCTCCACACAGCGGAACCCAGCATAAGGATAGGGATAATGAGGTCTGAACCAGTTCCTCAAGCTACGACGAACCAACCCAGTAGCAGTAACCGGAGACGCCCCTTTGACCACGTAATGCTTTGCGTCGAAAAAATCAACAGAGTACTCGGGGTAGGATGGCATCGGTGCAAACCCGGGAAAACCAGAGAAAAGTGTAGATGTCCATTCCCACCCGTTGCCTACCAAGTCATGGATCCCCCACGCGCTGACCCCAGCCGGAAAGGAACCCACTGGCATCGGGTCCCATCCTTGGAAACCAAAATGGCCCCGCGTTAAATCCGGTGGGTCCTCACCCCAAGGATGAGAGCGCTCATCCCCGTCAGGTGCGCCATAGGCCGCACGATGAAACTCAGCCTCGGTGGGTAACCTCTTACCATTCCACCGAGCGTACGCGGATGCTTCAGCCTGGGTCACATACACCGGCCATGACAAAGGTAAAGGGTACTTTGTAAACATACCTCGCCAAAACCACTCGCCACCCTCTTGACTCCAGAAAGATGGATATCTGAGATCAACCTTAACCCGCCACTGCCAGTCGCCCTCACCCCACCAACGTGGATCAAGATACCCGCCGGCATCAACGAACTCAAGATACTGTTGATTGGTCACGTTATAGCGGTCGATGGCAAATCCAGGAACCTCAACGACCATTCGAGGAAACTCATTGTCCCAGCCGAACGGCACCTCATCCAACTCTGCCCCCAATGTAGCCCGACCGGCAGGCACACGAACCCGCGCTAACTCTGGTACCAATTCCTCAGTATTCCCTTGTAAATCCACCTCCTGAATCTTCTTGGCAAAGGGCAACTGATGCCACATGTAGGCTAGGGTCTCTTGGTGCATTTCCTCGTGCTCGATCACTGTAAAAACAGCCTGCCCCCTACCCAAAACCGGGTGACCATGACGTTCAATTTCAGCAGACTCAAGTGCTTCGAGAATTGCTTGGTCTGCAGCAGCAGCGTAATGTTGAACAGTTTTACGGCTAGGCCAAGAATTGACAGTAGCCGCATCTGAAGAACTCTGATTCTCAGGATCGATCCCTCGGGCGAATAGACGCTCAAGTTTTTCATCCACTCCCGGTTGTCCGAGGCCACGCTTTAATAGCGTATTGACGCCAAATGCTGGAATGTGTCCCTCGTAGAAAACAACAGGGTGCCGCAGGGGAATCGGCTGGTCGTAATAGGAAGCTGGGGTAATTATGTCAAAAATTTTGGCAGTTCGTTCGCGTGTCTTGAGAAACCAACTTATGGCGGACTCGCGGTCAACAACCGAATGCAGTGCATCGTTCACAACGAGTCGTCCTCCTCACTATTTTCGGAACAGATCAAGTTTCCCATGCCCGATTCAACAGTAACATAGCAAGTTACGCTAAACCTCGACCTAGTCGACCTCAAATACAAGGCTCTCAAGCACAGACACATAAAGTAAGCTTTCCCTGAAAAAGGCTCTCAGCAGTTCCGCAAGCTCCTTGGGGTCTCTAAATCCGCATTACCTGAGACCCTTGTTTTACCCAGAACACACCCAGAGCTGCCGCTCGGTATGATAGCCTCAACTGCGTAGGGTTAGAACCTTGCTCGAAATAGAGATAACGCGAGAGTGGCGGAACTGGCAGACGCGCCGGATTTAGGATCCGGTGACCGCAAGGTTGTGGGGGTTCGAATCCCCCCTTTCGCATAGTGGTCATTCTTGTCGAAGAAAGCCTACACAGATTCATGGAATCGGAGATCACCGCACTCAGCGAAACCCGAAAACGTCTGGAGATTAGAATTCCAGCCGAACAGGTCGACGTGACCATAGCCAGAACAGCGCTACGCCATCAGCGTCGGGCAAAAGTTCCCGGTTTTCGGCCGGGCAAAGTCCCCCTTGGAGTAGTACGCCAACGGTTCAAACAAGACATCCTCCACGACGTGGCCAACGACCTTGTCCCCCAAGCAGTCGAGGAAGCCCTACGAGCACAGGAACTAATACCAATCGATACCCCAGATGTCCGAGACGTGTCAATCGACGAAGGCCAGCCCTTAACATTCCACGCTTTGTTCGAAGTAATGCCCTCTATCTCTGACATAGATTACGATGCACTCACCTTACGCAGACCCTCGGTCACACCAGATGACGACGCCAAAGAGCGGACCCTTGAACAACTGCGCCTTCGAGCCAGCACCCTCGAACCGGTCACAGACCGTAGCATTGAAACCGGGGATATTCTGACAGTCGACATGAAACGCCACAGAATCAGTGGCCCTCAGGACACATCTGAGCAACAAGCTGAAGATCTACGTAAAGGTGTTTTTGTTGAAATAGGAGCTACAGCCAACCCACCAGGGTTCGATGCCGAGCTCATAGGGCTCTCCATAGGAGAGTCGAAATCTTTCGAAATTTCCTATCCAGCCGAACATGATCAAGCCGATCTAGCAGGGACAGTTATAGCCTATGAGATCGAGGTCAAGGAGAATCACGTTCGCAAATTGCCAGATATTGATGATGAATTTGCACGGTCTGTAGGCGACTTCGACACAGTAGATATTCTAAAGGAAAAAATTGAAGCTGACCTCAAGCGTGAAGCGGAAATTGAAAAACAAAGAGGCGTACGAAAGGATCTGATGACTCAACTCGCAGCTAGGGTTACAGTCGAAGCCCCTGAAGGCCTAGTCGAGCGTGAGATTTCCAGGCGCCTCGAACAAATAGTCACCCAGCTAGCTCAGCAGAACGTGGACCCGCGCACAGCCAACATCGATTGGAATTCTTTGCGCGACGAACAACGGGCCCCAGCCTTGGAGACAGTACGAGGAACAATGGTGCTTGACGAGGTGGTCCGGCGAGAAAGCCTAACTATCAGCGAGGAAGATCTCGAACGAGAAATTAAAGTTTACGCCGAGCGACTCGAACAGACCCCAGCTGCTGTCCGGGCAAAATTGGATCGAGATAACGGCATTGATGCATTGTCAGGGGGGCTTCGACGAGAGAAGGCGATTGACTTCCTTTTGTCTCATGCTACTATCGTCGACGCCTAAAGGTGATCTCGCCTAAATTTTTCCAGACAACAATCGGATTGAGAATTCGTTTCAAGTGAGAGAAGATATCCTCGCGAAGCAATGACGTGCCAAAAAAGGGCCTTACAAGAACACCATGCCGAGTTGATTTTATTTAGATTACCTACCATCCAGCCTGTCACGTCACACACTAGATACGCCTGGCTCAAAGGTATCCCGACTATCAACAATGTAATGCTGAGATGACTGAGCCAGCGCACACTCACACAAGACGGTAAAGTTCGACAATGACCCAGGCTAATAATCAACTTATTCCAGTAGTCGTCGAGCAGACTAATCGTGGAGAGCGTGCCTACGATATCTACTCCCGCTTGCTGAAAGACAGTATCATTTTCATAGGCACCCCTATTGAAGACTCCATTGCCAATGTGGTGATCGCCCAGATGCTCTTTCTGGAAGCCGAGGACCCAGACCGCGATATCGTCTTGTACATAAATAGCCCTGGAGGCTCGATCTCTGCAGGCTTGGCTATCTATGACACGATACAGTTCATAAAACCAGACGTACAAACCTATTGCATCGGCCAAGCCGCATCGATGGCAGCTGTACTACTAGCGGCCGGAACCAAAGGCAAGCGTTACAGCTTGCCTAACTCTAGAATCGTAATCCACCAGCCACTGATGTCTGGACTCGCAGGACAAGCTAGCGACATCGATATCCATGCCAAAGAGATCCTTCGCATGCGTTCTAGGCTGAACCAGCTCCTAGTGTCACACACCGGGCAGCAACTCGGACAGATTGAGCAGGATACAGAGCGCGACCATATCATGACAGCCGATCAAGCCCACGAATACGGTATTATTGACGAAGTGGTTAAGCAACGAGCCTGAACCAGTAAGCTGTCCGCACTGTGAGCATTAGATGACAAATGGCTAAGAAGAGCAGTGAGCCAGAGATACTTCGTTGCTCCTTCTGCAACAAAGATCAGAACGACGTTCAGAAGCTCATTGCTGGGCCGACTGTATTCATCTGCGATGAATGTGTTGAGGTCTGCAACGATATAATCGCCGACGACAAGCGTGTCGAAGATAACGGAACTCAGCCAGCCCTTCCCGTACCTCAGGCGATCAAGAAGTCACTTGATGATTACGTAATCGGGCAAGAACAGACCAAGAAAAAACTTGCCGTTGCAGTGTACAACCACTACAAGAGGTTAGAAATACAGAAACTAGCCCGCACCAAAAATGATACAGAGCTCAACAAGTCGAACATCCTACTCATCGGCCCAACTGGTAGCGGCAAGACCCTCTTGGCCCAGACACTGGCGAAACTGTTATCCGTTCCCTTCACGATTGTAGACGCAACCACTCTGACAGAAGCAGGTTACGTAGGTGAAGATGTCGAAAACATAGTTTTAAAACTGCTCCAAGCGGCTGGTGGTGATATAGATAAGTGCCAGCAAGGCATCATTTATATTGATGAAATCGACAAGATTTGCAGGAAAGACGAGAATCCATCTATAACTAGGGATGTGTCAGGCGAAGGCGTCCAGCAAGCCCTTCTTAAGATTCTTGAGGGGACAATTGCCAACGTCCCGCCTCAAGGGGGCAGGAAACACCCTCACCAGGAATTCTTTCAGGTCGACACTAGCAACGTTTTATTCATCTGTGGGGGAGCATTCGTTGGTCTCGATCAGATCATCCAACGCCGGACAGGACGTAAGACGCTGGGATTTGGAGCCGAAATCAAGACCTCTCGCGAACAGAGCCTCGGTTCAACGTTAGAATTGGCCGAGCCTGGAGATCTTATTCGCTATGGATTGATTCCAGAGTTCGTGGGTCGTCTACCTGTCATCGGAGCCCTCCATGAATTGGACAAGGCTGCTCTTGTAGAGATCCTTACGAAGCCCCGCAACGCGATCACCAAGCAATATATAAGACTGTTTGAGTATGAAAACGTTAAACTTCGATTTACGGACGACGCTCTGGAGGCTATTGCCCAATCGGCTCTTGACCGTAAGATGGGCGCCAGAGGCTTACGGATGATCATCGAAGAGATAATGTTAGATATTATGTACACCCTACCTGGTCAAAAGAAAATACGCGAGTGCGTAATCACGCGCGAGGTAGTACAAACGAAGGACAATCCCATTACCGTCATCGAAAAGGCTGGCTAAGGAAAAATACTTTAGATCTATGGATGCATACGAAACCTTACCCATTGTCCCTTTGCGCGACGTAGTCGTGTTTCCTCACATGATGATGCCTTTTGTCATTGGGCGGCCATCATCCACCCGTGCGCTCGAGCACGCTCTTTTGAAGGACAAGCGGATCTTTTTGGCAGCACAGCAAGAGGCTGTGACTGACGATCCAGAACCCAAAGACATTTACACAATGGGCTGCGTAGCAAACATTGTTCAGAGCTTAAAGCTGCCCGACGGAAATATAAAGGTACTCGTGGAAGGCATCGAGCGTGCCAGAGCAATCGAATGGAAGCAAGACAAGGGATTTTATAGGGTAGTCGCAAAACTTATCGCCAAACAGGAAGACACAAGCGAAGATCTAGAAAATACGATGAGCCGCGCTGTGTCGTTGTTCGAACAGTACGTCAAACTCTCGAACAACCTGCACTACGATGCAATGATAGCTGCCGTCAAGGTCGACGACGCCAGCAAGCTAGCTGACACAATAGCTGCTCATCTGAGCAGCGGCGTCGAAGAAAAGCAAAACTTGCTCGAAATAATTTCACCCCTTGAGCGTCTCGTACGCATCATAGGCCTGCTCGAAGCTGAGGTAGACAAACTGCAAGTCGACCGCCGGATCCAGTCTCGCGTTAAGAAGCAGATGGAAAAGGCACAGAAAGAGTACTACCTCAACGAAAAAATGAAGGCGATTCAAAAGGAGCTGGGTCGAAAGGAAGATAAAGGCAACGAACTGGACGAACTTAAAAAGAAGATCGAACAGGCTCGGATGCCGAAAGAAATCGAAGAAAAAGCCATTCAGGAATTAAAACGACTCGAAGGCATGCCCCCGATGTCGGCAGAGGCCACAGTTTCACGCAACTACCTCGATTGGTTGATTGCTGTACCCTGGCATAAGAAGTCTCGAGAAAGTAGAGACCTCAAGAAGGCGGAAAGAATTCTGAATCTGGATCACTACGGCCTCGAGAAAATCAAAGACAGAATTCTCGAATTTCTAGCTGTCCGAACTCTAGTCAGAAAACCTAAAGGCACCATCCTGACGCTAACAGGGCCCCCTGGAGTCGGTAAAACTTCTCTAGCCAAATCGGTCGCTCGAGCAACCAACCGAAAGTTCGTTAGGCTGTCAGTCGGCGGTGTACGGGATGAAGCTGAAATACGCGGGCACAGGCGTACCTATATCGGGGCATTCCCAGGCCAGATCATCCAGATGATGAAAAAAGCTGGAACCATGAATCCGGTATTTCTCCTCGACGAAGTCGACAAAATGTCAATGGACTTCCGCGGTGACCCATCGGCCGCATTATTAGAGGTGCTCGATCCAGAACAAAATCACACATTTCTCGACCACTACCTTGATGTAGAGTACGACCTCTCGAACATAATGTTTATCTGTACGGCTAACGTGCTTCATACCGTCCCTCAAGCCCTCCGTGACCGGATGGAAGTCTTGCAGATCGCGGGCTATACGGAGCTAGAAAAGATCGAAATAGCTAGGACTTTTCTTGCACCGAAAGCTGTAAAGTCAACCGGACTAACCGACAAGAATATTCAGTTCAAGGATGAAGCCTTTGAAACAATCATCCGTCGTTACACTAGAGAAGCAGGCGTGAGGAGCCTCGAGCGAGAGGTCAATACCATCTGCCGGAAAGTAGCAAGGAATGTAGTCCTCGAAGGGAAACAGTTCTCCCAGGAAATCGCTACAGAACAGATCACGGAGCATCTAGGAGTACCGCGCTATCGCCCAACGATGGCTGAACAGAAGAACGAGATAGGTATTGCCACTGGATTAGCATGGACCGAAGCCGGTGGAGAGCTTCTGCTCACAGAATCGACCCTAATGCCAGGTAAAGGCCGGCTAACCCTCACTGGAAAATTAGGCGACGTAATGCAAGAATCGGCACAAGCAGCAATGAGCTATGTCCGTTCCCAAGCTGAGGCTTTCGGTATACAAAAAGATTTCCACCGCCGAACCGACGTTCATGTCCACGTCCCAGAAGGCGCCATTCCAAAAGACGGACCTTCAGCCGGAATCACGCTCGCAACCGCATTGGTTTCCAACCTAGCTAGTGTCCCAACTCGTCGTGACTTTGCAATGACAGGAGAAATCACCCTGCGGGGGAAAGTTCTACCAATTGGAGGAGTGAAGGAAAAGGTGTTGGCAGCACATCGAGCCGGTGTTAAAAACATCATTCTACCCAAGGACAACGAGAAGGACCTGGCCGACATTCCTAAATCGGTGCTAGATGTGCTCAAGCTGCACCTCGTTGAATCTATGGACGAGGTACTAAAGCTCGCTTTAACAAAGCCATTAACATCCCTTATATCCCACCAAAACCAGTCTGAGTCCGAATCGCCAACCACAACGCCAGACGGCGAGGTCACCCACTGAGAGCCCCATTATCCCCGTGCCCCGATTCACCCAAACCAGCAGGGTCGTACAAATTCAACCATTGCGTAGGGTAATGAATCGAAATAACAAGGCCTGGACATCAACACGGTTCACTGCAGCGCGCAGTCTACGAGCTGCTTCGGGTATAACTGTCTTGTGAAGATTCAGACAGCCGAATTTGTAACCAGCATTGGCATTGACTCGCCGCTGCCTTCCTATAATCAGCCTCAGGTGGCTCTTATTGGACGTTCCAATGTAGGAAAATCGACCCTCATCAACACTCTGGCTCGACGCACTATCGCCAGAGCCGGTGGCAAACCAGGCACCACTCGCTTACTAAATGTTTATGACATAAAACTGGCTCAGAATCGAGGCAGACTTATTCTGATCGATCTACCCGGATATGGATATGCTCGCGGAGGTTCTTCGAGCAGTCGAATATTCGACCGTCTAACCGAACGGTATTTTCATCAATGTCCGAAAAAATCTTTGGATCAATCCAAGAAGGTCGGACCAGTCGGTGCGATCCTCCTGGTCGACGCCAGACACCCTGGCCTGGAAAATGACTGCGCTGCAGCTACATGGATTGGACAGCTCAATTTACCGATGGTGATTGCAGCTACTAAAATAGACCGGCTGACCAGATCCTCAAGAAATATGGCCTTACAGGCACACATGGCAGCATTAGGCCGACCGGTATTGCCGGTGTCTTCAAAAAACGGCGACGGCCTACCAGCGTTCTGGTCCGCACTATTGGAACTCACCAGCACTAAACAAACATAAATAGTCTGTTATAATCAGCCTTTTGGTGAAGCGTCAGAGGAGTCGATAGTGAAGGAAGGTATCCACCCGGAATATTACCAGGTAGACGTTCGCTGCGCCTGCGGTGCCACCTGGAAAACAGGATCGACCAAAAAAGAACTTCGGCTCGATATTTGCTCCAACTGTCATCCGTTTTTCACCGGCCGTCAAAAGCTAGTCGACACGGAAGGACGCGTCGAAAGGTTTACTAAGAAATACGGGCAGCAGACCGTCGCCGGCCTAAAAGAACGCCAGAAGCAGCAAAATAAAAAGACGGATTCGTCAAATCCGGTTGGGTGAATTTGTTCGGCTCTACAAAATCAGGTTCGTTTTGCTGGCCGTCATCAAAGTCCTTCCTAAAATAGCCAAGAATAAACACTCAAGCAGGCTAAGATTGTCTAAATTAGCGAACGCGATTGACCGCCGTCTACGGTCACACACGCCCCGCTGATCCAACTTGCTCGCGGAGACGCTAAGAAAGCGACTACATTACCCACTTCCTCCGCTCGACCAAACCTCCCAAAGGGCAACTCTCGCTCAACGAATTCAGCTATTCCATCTGGGTCCTCAGCCTGCCTTCTTGCCCATGACCCACCAGGAAATGCAATCGAACCCGGGGCCACACTGTTGACCCGAACATTATCTGATGCCAACTGAAGGGCAAGAGATTTAGCCAAACTAATCTCAGCCGCCTTCACCGCATTGTAGGTCATTCGCCCACCTGCCTCGCGTCCCCAAATAGACGCGATCATAAGAATGACCCCACCTCCTCTTTGTCTCAAGTGCGGGACTACTAGCCGAGATGCACGAATAGCGGGGTTTAAGGTGTGGTCCAGTGCAGCCTGCCACTCGGCATCCGTGGTCTCTAGCAACCCGCCACCTCCAGCCTTACCTACACTGTTCACCAAAATATCCACCCCACCGAACGCCTCAATAGTACCGTCAATAACCGCCTTAATCCCAACCATCGTACACAGGTCCGCTTCAACAGCGACTACACTTTTCTTCGAACTAGCTACCTCGCCGAGCTCAGAAGCTGCTTCTGCTAGTGCGTCAGAACCCCGCGCGCATATGCAAACCCGAGCACCTTCGCCCACAAGGGCCTTCGCACTCGCTAAACCTAAACCACGGCTCGAACCTGTCACTATTGCGACCTTGTTGGTCAGCTGTAGATCCATCGACCTGAGTGTCCTCTCTCGCCAGTCTTCACGTAGCTGGGTACAACCAATCCTACTCACTGCGCAGAAATAGCTATACCAATCAAATATCCACAATAGAACATGAACGTTGCGTATTTAGTAAAGGTCACCATCTAATAGGCCCTGCCAACACCCATAACAACCTTCGACCCACCGACTGCAGGTCACGCATAACCACTTCAAGCAAGAAACCAAATGACCTTAAACTTGCTAGGCATCAGGGATGCATAATAACCTTCAAGACCATGCTCACTGTTGCCACACTCGGAATGGTCGGTTACGGCTTGTTCTCTATAGTAGCTGGGCTCTTAGACCTCTTATGGACCTCCCAGCTCGAACTGTTCGCAAACTTCTGTTCGATTTTCCTTGGAATAATGCTTGTACTCGCCGGGGTGTTCACTCGTGTTAAATTGCCAGGCAGCCTCGCTCTAGCTCTCGCAGCACTCTTCGGTCTCCAATCACTAGCTTTGCACGACGCTGCCCACCTCTACGACCAGATAGCACCTGAACCACAGATCGCCAGGGCATGCATGGGGCTCATTTTGGTAGTCTTAGCCTATTTCGGAGGGAAGAAGGAGGATGACACTCCTCTGTAAATGGACATCCGGAGAATCACTACCACGCAGGCCCATCAAGACCATTTCCCAGACTCCACTCGCAACAAGCAATCCATTAACACGGGATCACGCGCATCCACTTGTAGCGCCACAATTCACGCATTTGTAACAGCTCCCATTGCGAATCATGATAGCGCCGCAGGTCGAACAAGGCGGAGCATCTTGGTCGTTTTGGATGGCAAACGGTGCCCCACGACTTCCATTAGTTTCAGCCTGGGCCATACCTGCGACCGGTTCAGGAGTTTCAAGTTCCAACTGCTTAGGTGCAGTTTGGCTACCAGTCCGAACGTTGACCCCGGCATGATATTGTTCTTCCTGAGATAGGAACTTGGTCGCCATCCACCGAAAGATGTAATCCACAATTGACTTGGCTACTCTTACATCAGGGTTCTTGGTCATGCCCGACGGTTCAAACCGGACGTGACTAAACTTGTCAATGAGAACTTGAAGTGGCACTCCGTACTGAAGCGCATAGGAAACGGCCTGGGCAAAGGCATCCGCAAACCCAGAAATCGTTGACCCTTCCTTCGCCATGACAAGAAAGAGCTCTCCAGGAGAACCATCTTCGAACAATCCAATAGTGACATAGCCTTCATGACCAGCAATATCAAACTTGTGAGTGATTGCATGGCGCTCATCTGGCAAACGCCGACGAGAGGGCTCAGCTGAGCCAGTCGCACCAGCTTCAGTTGTCTGGCTATCCCGGGATGTGTTCAGCGGCTGGGTACGTTTGCTGCCATCCCGATAAATAGACACAGCCTTGGTGCCAAGACGCCAAGCGTCAATATACGCTTGCTCGATATCCTCGATCCTTGCATCCGGTGGGACATTAATCGTCTTTGAGATAGCACCTGAAATGAAAGGCTGAGCCGCACCAATCATCTTGATGTGCCCCATATAGTGAATAGCGCGACTTCCCTTTTCAGGTTTGAACGCGCAGTCAAAAACTGGCAAGTGCGCCTCGTCGAGGAAGGGCGCTCCTTCTATCGTCTCATGTTCATCGATGTACGACACAATCGCGTCAACCTCTTTATCGCCATATTCGAGATTCTTGAGCGCCATTGGCACAGTGCCATTCACGATCTTCATCATCCCACCACCGACCAACTTCTTATATTTGACGAGAGCTATATCTGGCTCAACACCGGTCGTGTCGCAGTCCATCATGAACCCGATCGTCCCAGTCGGTGCCAACACGGTGGCCTGCGCATTGCGGTACCCGAAGGCTTCTCCGAGTTCTACTGCATCGTCCCACGCTTGGTTTGCCGCCACGAACAGCGGGGTCGGCACCTTATCGGCACCAACACCTTTCAAGGCGTCACGGTGCTTATGCATCACTCGAAGAAAAGGCTTCCTATTGGCAGCAAAACCATCAAATGGACCTCCATGATCACGGGCTATCCGTGCAGATTGTGCATAAGCTTCACCGGTCATCAGCGCCGTGAGGGCTCCAGCCCAATCACGACCCTCATCGCTATCGTAGGGAATGCCGCGAGACATCAGCAGAGCCCCAAGATTGGCATATCCCAAGCCAAGCGGCCGGTAATCACGGCTATTTTGCTCAATTGCCTTAGTAGGATAGCTAGCATTACTCACGATAATTTCCTGGGCCGTTATTAGTGTCCTCACTGCAGCTGCGAAGGCAGTGGAGTCAAAATCCCCACCCTTGTCCTCGTTCACAAACTTCATCAGGTTGAGCGATGCTAGATTGCAAGCAGAGTCATCCAGAAACATATATTCAGAGCATGGATTTGAAGCACGTATCTTGGCAGTATTCGGGCAGGTGTGCCAGTCGTTGATCGTTGTATCAAACTGCATGCCTGGATCGCCGCAAACATGGGTTCCCTCGGCAATCAAATGCATTAGTCCACGGGCTTGATGGGTGTCTACAACACTATTATCCTTCACCGCCAGAGTGTTCCACTGATCATTGTCCACTACCGCCCGCATGAAATCATCAGACACACGAACACTGTTATTAGAATTCTGGAAAAACACAGACGAATAGGCCGTTCCGGTAAACGAACCATCATATCCAGCATCGATCAAGGCCCAAGCCTTCTTCTCTTCATCGACCTTACAGTTAATGAAATCAACAATGTCTGGGTGGGCTACATCCAGCACTACCATCTTTGCAGCGCGGCGAGTCTTCCCTCCTGACTTAATGACACCCGCAAAAGCGTCGTAACCCTTCATGAAAGACACTGGACCCGAAGCAGTACCTCCCCCAGCTAGCAATTCACGGGAAGATCGTATTGAAGAGAGGTTAGTCCCTGTACCAGAGCCAAACTTGAACAGCATCCCTTCCGTCTTGGCAAGCGTCAAGATTGATTCCATCGTGTCTTCCACCGAATTAATGAAGCAGGCTGAACACTGCGGCGCTTTTTCAAAACCGCAGTTGAACCACACCGGACTGTTGAACGCCGCTTTCTGAAACACTAGCAAGTGTTTCAAGTCATCACTAAAGGCCCGTAGGTCATCTTCGCTCGCAAAATAGTGCTGTGCCTGGGCCCATCCGGTAATGGTGTCAACCACGCGCCCTATAAGCTGTTTTACGCTAGATTCGCGATCGGGCGATCCCATCTGCCCACGAAAGTACTTAGAGACGACTATATTGGTCGCCTGCTGCGACCAAAAAGATGGAATCTCCACGTCACGTTGCTCAAAAACCACCTCGCCCTGTTCGCTCCCAATCAATGCGACTCGAGACTCCCATTTAATCTCGTCAAACGGATCTACCGCTTCGTGCGAGAAGAACCGAGGGAATGCCAGCCCGAGCTGTTGATCCGCAGACTGGTCCTCCGATTCAGCAGTCTCTATCACATGAGCAGCGGCTCTCGGCATCGAGCAACTCCTTCCGACGCGACATTTACCAATTCGCCGCGCTAATTAGTGGTCCCTGACGAGAACACAATCCCGCCAATATAAGCCACCCTCTTGGGCGACCGGAACCGATTCCAGTTTCATCAAACACAGAGTAGGAGCCAAGCAGCCCCTAGACTCATCTAACCCAAAGCAAATCGCACAGGCATGCCCACCCGTCAAATTTGGGCCAGTGACCGCTCCGGAAAACCCACAAACCCCACACCACTGTCACTCATTGGGGACTAGTAAGTCTCACGCAGAAGCCGACACTAATTCTTCCAACAAGATATGGGGCCCACCCGGCACGGATGACTTATTGCGCCTCGGTGGCCTACTATGAAACCAGACGTTCTGTTTGTCAAGCGGCAAGCACAATATCTGGTATAGAACTTTCATCTAAATCACAAGATGTTGATATTTCTGTGATAAATTCAGTTATCATATTTTTCCGCCATGTGTCCAGATGCAGTAGATATGGAGTCAGCTGGTACTCCCCAGCAAGAGCCAAGCAGCTCGTTCAGAGACCAGATCCTATCCAACAAGCGCCTTACAGTCATAGGAGAAGTGGCGCTTTGTTCGGGATTTCCAACGCAGCTGAGCCTCGGCCTACTGCTGCAACTAGCCGGTGTCGACGCCATTAACAGCAGGGGGCAGTTGTCACTCTTTTACTTGGTCACCCTCTCATTGATAGACGCTACCCTCATTTTGTCTCTGGTCTGGTTGCTGTTCCGAGTACACGGAGAATCCATCGAAGCGACCCTCTTAGGCACTAGGCCTGTTGCCCGAGAGATGAAGCTTGGCCTCCTGCTGGTACCAGCAGCTTTTCTCATAATTGCAGTTGTCTCTACTGTCATATCAAATTTCGCACCCTTGTTACACAATGTGGTCGAAAATCCATTGGAGGCAATGATTACCTCCCCCACCACTGCCATTGTGTTCGCCGCGGTAGCCACGATCGCCGGCGGCTTACGGGAAGAGGTACAACGCGCATTCATTCTGCACCGATTCGAGCAACATCTTGGAGGAGCAGTGACAGGTCTCGTAGTCTTCAGCATCGTCTTTGGGCTTGGACACTCACTCCAAGGCTGGGATGCAGCCATCGCTACAGGTTTGCTAGGTGTCCTTTGGGGGGTTTTGTACCTCGTTCGACGTAGCGTAGTAGCGCCAGTCACCTGCCATGCCGTTTTCAATATGGCCGAAGTCTTCATCGCCTACAGCGGTAACACTGCTGCCTAGCGGTATTGGTATAACAAGATTAGATTGCCTTCTGGCAGCCTCATATGCGTGGATCAGACCTAAGACTAAACAGAAACCCAACGGCAGCCCAGTGGAGTCGGCTAGCACCCTGTCAAGGGTTCACCAGAATGACATTAGCCCTGTTGAGCAGTGATTCTGTCCATGCGTTGATAAGATTCTTCCGGACTTCCATCTCCTCGACTGTGGGCTGTTCCACAGACGGAAACCGCTCTGACAAATAACTCTCAGTCCGTAGATCATCACGCAATATTTGCTCAAGGTCTTCCCAACCGTAACCCACACCCTCAAGGACTACCTTCAAAGAATCCAGTCCACCAACTTGCTCGACAAGAGAGTCCACCCGATCAGCCACCTCTGCAGTCAACGGCTCATCTATATTGAACCGATCTACCTCATCCAACACCAATCGTCGTTCGATTAATTTCGACAGCACCGGTCTAATTGAGCCATCACTTGAGGACTCGTCTATGAATCCTAGAGCAAGGAAGGCACGTATGTCTGATGCCATGATGACCTGGCCTTCTACAACGGCCAAGACGTTATCGATGACCTCAGAGGGATTCGGCAACTGCCGATGACCAAACGAAACAATAACTACGACACAGAGGGCAAGAAGCCGGAAAGATTGCTTCGCCCCTACCTTACGTCTCAGACTCACTAAAATCCGCCTCAAAATGCCTGCCCGATACTGAAATGGAATGCGGTTAAACTCTCTCGCTGACCAGAAAATTCACGCCGGTCTAGATTAAAACCAAGGTCGACCCTAATTGGCCCAATCGGGGATCCATACCGGACGCCAAATCCAGCCGCTCCTCTCAGTCGACCCAAACGAACGTGGCTAACTCGATCGAATACATTACCTGCATCAACAAATCCGACGACCTGTAGTGGCTCAGTGACCGGGACACGCAATTCTGAATTCAACACAATCATCGCATTGCCGCCAGTCGGAAATCCGTTTGCATCAATAGTAGAACCATCACCCAGTCGGTCTAGAGCAAATCCACGGACAGTTGAGTCACCACCAGCAAAGAATCGTTCACTGGCTGGCAAGTCTTGAATCACGTTCACCTTGCTACCAGCCTGCCTAACAAGCAATCCTTCGACGTTGTGGGTAAGAGTTGTCACCGCCGGCAATGTGAGGCTAAAACCGCGGGCTAACCCAACACGAACTCCAGCAGCAAACACAAGCTCACCGGGAAGCTGACGATATAGGAAACCTTGGAGGACCGATTTTGCGAATCCTACTTCTGAACCCATCTCTCGAAACGCAGCCTCAAGATCTGCCGCCAATAAAGATCCATTCGTAGGTTCCAGAGGATCAGTCCGCGTGTCCCGTAGCAGACCACCTGACACGATCGACAGTGTAACGTCTGGAAACAGTCGGTCAACGAGAGGGCGGTCCTTTGGCTTAAGTTGCTCGTTGGTAACCCGATTGACCCCGTAGGTGTAACCGGCTCTGCCGGTTATCGTTTGCCCGAGAGCATTCCTAAGGTCCACATTAATTCCACGGCTAAACAGGTCGAAGCTGGGCCTGATGACCTGCTCAACAAAACCCGATATAAGCAAATCGCTAGAACGACTAAAGACTCTCGGCTCACGGTAGTTCAATAAGAGTCGGTACTCATTGGAACCAGCACGAAATCGGCGCAACAGGCTGGCCCGGGTGAACAAATCGATTGAACGATTTTTCCCCCACAGATTTCGTCGACCGACCTCAAAGAATCCACGAGGAGCAAACACCAACCGCTCGCTCGCAGCCCCACCCTGTGTAGCACGCAGACGCTGTGCGGCCTCCACACCAGCCCCATACCCCACCCGAGTTGAGGGAGACTCCTCAACTACAATTACCAAATCCCGATGAGCGCGGTCACCGTGACTAAACTCGCGAAGATCAATCCGTCGAAATAGCCCAAGCGACGTCAGACGTCTGCGCGTCTCATCTACATCATCACGACCGAACGGTTGACCTGAACCAACAAGTAGTTCTCCCCTCACCGTCGAAGCTGAAATCTGCCGATTCCCGACTACTAACACGTGGTCAACTAACACCTGTCGACCTTCTTTAACGAAAAAAGTGACGTTGGCTGTCGTCCCGACCTCATCAAAGGACGGCACCGCCTCAACCCTCACCGTTTCATATCCCTCGTTTAAGTAGCGTAACCGCAGCGCGCTCACACCTTGACCAACGCTGGCCTCATAATAGGGTGCTCTAGGCTGCACCACTTGGCTGGCCAGGTCATCCTGATTGAAAGCCGTCACACCTTCAAAGGCGACTCTACCAACCTTCGTAACCTGCCCCTCCACAACCTCGACGCCGACGTCAACTCTTTTTGTGCTAAAAGGATCGTTGAAGGCCTCCGTCCCACTATCCTCATAGGTCGGTGACACAGCTACCAACCTATAGCCCAATTGTCGATAGGCTTGGGTGATGGCCGAAATCCCATCATCAACCTCGGCAGTCACCAAGGGTTGACCACGAGCCACCCCGAACAGCCCAAGAAGCTCCCCCGTCGAAAACCTCTGGTTCCCGCTGAAATTGATCTCAGCCAACTCGTACCTAGATCCAGGCTCAATATCAAAAATAATCTGAAGCTGATCCTGCTTTTCCACACGCTCATGCTTCACCAGGGCGTCACGATACCCAAGCCGCTGCAAATGAGTGACTATCCGTAAGCTAGAGTCTTCGAGCAAGTCCTCATCAATGGAACCCTCGCGTGCTACAGGAACCAATTCGCTGAAATCTCCACCCGGCAGTAGATCCTGATCAAAAATGATCGTTACAGGGGGGCCAGTCTGAATATCGAGTAATAGGTCTACAACCAGGCCATCTTGACTGGGAATGGCCTGGTAACCGAACTCAGCTTCGTAATAACGGCGGGAGCGAAATTGCTCTTCGTATTCAGCCAGGCTTCGACCAAGGTCGTCTGGATCGTAGAGAGCACCAGGTTGAAGTCCCACCTGCTCTAACACTTCTTCCCGATTGGAAAGTCCATCCCCTGTTAACTCAATTTTTCCAATGCTGGCGATCGGGCCCTCGTCAATATCAATGATCAAACGACCGCCGTCCTGCTCTAGGCGAGCAACCACCTTCGTCGCATAATGTCCGGACTCTCGATAAAGTTCCTTTAGCATGCCGGCGACAGTTGGGATCCGGTCTGTGGGCACCGTCTGCCCGAAACGGCTCGCTATCAGGCTTTGCACATCGACGCTCTGACTCCCTGATGCTCCTCGAACCTCTACACTTGGACCAGGCCTAACGAGAACTAGGTCGTAACGAAGACACACTCCAGACTGTTCTTCAGCGGCACTAACTCGAACATCCGCCAAATCACCAAGGCTAAAAAGATGCACGAGGCTCTCACGAACCTGCCGTAACGAAAGCGGCTGACCAACCCGAGTCTCGATGAGTTCAAGGATTGAACCATCATCTGAGGCTTGACCATCTCGATAAACCTGTACGTCAATTACCTCCTTGCCAACCAACCCTGCCACTACCACCTCAGCAGAAGCTGCATGTTGCGACAGCGGCAACCAGAGCACCAAAACCAGGTTCCACATCAAGCTTCGCCAGAACATCGATGCATGTTCACTCCGAGACATCTTTCGGAAGAAAGCAATCACGTTTCCCCAGTACCACCAACTCGCGGCTCCAAGCACCAAAAACAAAACCTCGTGACTGACAAACAGGTATAGATGCAGGCAGCTAGGTCCTACCCAACCTTGGTCCAATAACCAGCGCTGGCCTATAAAGTGGCGGCCAAGTGATTGCTCGTCAAATAGTTAACTCAATGAAGAAATGTCGGGCAGCCCATTCCCCGATGGAAAACGCCAGCACAGCGTACCTCAATCACTCAAAAAGAGTGTCTGACACGAAAGTCTAGCGCATAAGTGCTGTCTTCATTTTGCGAAAGAATCCAAGACAGTCGTTCACTTTGGTCATACTCAAAAACGACAATGACGTCTCGATTGGCCCCACTTAGCGCGTGTGACAACGTTACATGTGCTCGGTCCGAAATTCGCTTACCCACGAGCACCCGTGCTGTCGGATTAAACTGCGCCGACTGCTGCGAAGAGGGACCTAGTGACGGCGTTATCTGAAAGGTGTCTACCCCGAACGAATCCTCAACCACACGACCAACGCCAGACGAAAGAGGACCAGCAAGTAACCTCGCCGCGCCAGCCTGAAACCGCTGTTGCTGAGCTAACGCAGGCGACCTCGCTGCTCGCAGGTCAGCACTCTGTGGGTCACGCAAATCTCCAAGTAGTAGAGACAGAATGTCTACCTCAGGAAGGGGTGGATCTGAAGAAAGAGTCGGCAACAGCCTATCAACTGTCCCAGAAGCGCGGACCGTCACACGATAGTTCCGGCCAGGTACACGCACATCTGTCTCGACTTCAATATCAACGAAAGGTTCGATCTCAGTCAAGTTAGTAAAACCGACTACACCATGGTTCAGACGATACCTGTTGCCATCGATGAAGGCTTCTCCGCGCTCAAGTTCGACACTACCAAAAAGCACAGGCTGTTCATACGTACCTCGCCACGTCAACTCGGCACTAGACACCACCCTGGCACTGTTAGTCATCATCCGCAAGCTTGATGGTGCCAAAATCTGTACATCGAACGTGAGAGGTGAACTCGGTGATGGCACTGCCGGTTCCTCATCAGAAGGGATTACAGCCTCACTACCACCAAACAATCCACTACTTAGCTCAAAACCATCAAGCAAAACTGCGTCACGGACGTTCACAACCCCAGCCAGCACCGGCGCACTCGGACTACCTCGAAGTACCAAATCAGCGTCAATAACCGACCGGAATCCTTCTGGAAATCTCAACTCCATCTGCTCGCCAACAGCCGAAACCTCTAGGTCACCAAGTTGGAGTCCCTCCAGGCCGATCCTTCCAGAGAACGTCACTGGACCGCTTCCCATGACTGCCGGAATGTCATCAAAACGGATACTACCGGGTTCAAATATAAGCTGACCGTTAATAGCTTCAAGTCCGTGAGGAAGTGAAAAATGCCGAAGACGCCCATTCGTCACATTCGCCTGCCCTGCGATCACAGGATATCCAACTGATCCCGTAATCTCAGCATGTACATCAGTTAAACCAGATCCGCTCACACCCTGAAACGCTCCTTGGAGAATGTCGAGGTTCGCTCCGGCATCAAACGTAAGAGCAACCTCATCATTCGCAAGGTCAACGTTCCCCTCAAGTACGATAGCGCTACCATCCCCTAGCATTCGAAACTGGTCAATTCCAATAACCTGCCGGTTAAGCCCCAAGCGGACCGGACCATCGTTGTGCATAGAGTAATCCACTAGATTCAGGTTGGCCTGTTCAATGACAGCAACTGCACCAACTTCATTCCAGTCCGTGAGCTCTCCGAAGACATCCATGGAACCACTGACAACGGCTTTGGCATTGTGCGACCAGTCTGGAACGAACATCCGCAGAAATGGATCGAGAGAAGAGTCGACAACTCTTAGCGACACGTCTGTGTCATACGGCTCTAACAACGCCACACGGCCAGAGGCAGACATCGCAGCGACCGGTGACGCGACCTCAATGTCAAGTCTTAAGTCACCCTGCTGTACATTCAACCGACCCGTCATTTGTCCAAGTTCTTCATCTCCCACAAAAAGATCGCGTATCGTAGCTCGCACCACGTATCGGGGGTCGTCAAAATAACCAACACCAGAACTCGTTCCTTCGAGCAGACCTGAAGGCTGCTGAGGAAGGCTAGGTATCAGGGTAAGCGTTTCAATTTGCACACCTTGGAAATCTAAATTGAATGAATATGAAGCGTCCCACTCAATAAATGCAGCACCGGTGGCACTTCCACGGCCTTTGGTGATACTAAGACTATTTAAGCGAACTCCATTTCCTTCAAAAAGAAGATCGGCAGTGGCCAGATCAAAGGATTCACCATATGCAGTCGGTTCATTGATCACTAAGCGGCCAAATCCGAATAATCGCCTGTACGATCCATAAAGGTGAACTTCTCCAGTAGCCGGTCCATCAATTCGATAGCCTTCTTCAAGCCCAAACGCTGACCGGATATCAGCTGCCGGAAACGACACCATCTTCACAACCGCATTCATTTCTTCCAGGTCATCATTCCTGGGAGTGGCCAATGAAAAGCGACCATCCACCTGTAATTCAACCTTCCCACGGCCAAAAACACCACTAGATACATTCAGAAATGAATTTTCAACTACAAACTCACCTCTCCCAGTGCCCCACTCAACATTCCAAGCACGCAAGTCCTGTCCCACAAAATTAGCATCGATCCGTGGCGAGGCCATCTCACCAAGCATCACACCTTCTAGGCTGCCATAACCATCCACCGCAAATGGCTTAGTCGATGCCCCCACTGCCGTCATCACCGACGCCATCAACCGGTCACTCTCCTGCCAATTGCTACTAATAACCGTGAATCGAATCTGGCTATCGACACCCCAGCCTGTACCACCGCCGAACTCGACATGTGTAGACGGCGTAGCAACTCTCCCTGAGATCAATTCGACCCACTCATCGGTCGCTACGTAATTGACTCCCCCCCCGAGTGGGAAAGTACTAGTCGTCAAATCAGGACTTCTACCCGCTCGACCTTTGACATTCGCCGAGACACCTACCGGTAACTGAGTAGTCGCGAGCTCCACGCTCTCCAATGGCTCTAACTGAAGGGTACCTTCACTGCGGAAACTGGCAAACTGACCGAGGGGCCATTCCAGCAGGTTACGTCCAGACACCCGGGCAACCGGCCTGATACCCGTCACTCCCATAGATTGAAAAAGCTGGGGAATTTCAACGCCCTGGTAACGTACCTCAAGAACCCCCTGCCCTGGAGCCGCCTCACCCAGGGGAGCCATAGTAAAGTCGAACCATACCTGCCCGTCATAAGGCTTCGACACGACATCCCGTACCTCAAACCGATCACGCTGCCACAACAGTTGCCCAGCAAGCTCATCAAACCGGAACTGATTAATCCCGGCGACCTCACTGATAAACCCACCGCGCAAGTCATAGCCACCTTCAAACTTATGGAACGTACCGTTAAAGCTCCCTTGTCCAGATGCTGTGAAATTTTCGTTTGAAAAAAATATCTCCCGCATTCGAGTAAAGTCGATCTCCGACTCCAACGTGTAAGTCATCTCCGGGAAGTTTGCGAGGTCAACATCGCCTTCCAGTCGACTGCTAGCGCCATCGGTAACTAGATCAATCCTTGTCAAATGTACGTCTGCCCCATTGAGGCGAAAATCGGTACTCAAATCGGCCGACATCGGCTCAAAGTCTCGGATCTGAATAATCCCTCCAGAAAACGATGCATGCCCTCTATAGTCAACGACCTTTGTGATCGTCAGCTCTAGATTTGGAACAACAACACTCCAATCCGAACCATGGTCCTGATAAAGAAACTCACCGGCAGTGGCATTCAAATACTTCAATGTGGCTACAAACCGGCGCTCTCGTCCACGGTCAGCTTCACCCATATCGGAATTGGCTGTTTCGTGGTTTTCATTTCTTGGCTCTTGTCTTGACTGACGAACAAACGCTGGAAAGCTCTGGCGCCCATCTGGGAACGACTCAGCTACCATTTTCCAGTTAGACATCGAAACAGATTCCGCAAGAAACTCTCCATGAAACAACGCTGACCAGGTCGTCGACAGCGTGATCCTCTCGGCTATTAAGAAGGGCTGATCTCCAGGATCGAGACCAGAGATAACTAGGTCTTCAACGAGAAATTGCCCAGGAAGCAAACGCACACTGACACGCCCGATAGAGACCTCTCTATCCAGGTAATCAGCCATCGCCTGCTCGGCCCTCCCACGCAGGACTGGTCCTAAATCAACCGTAACAAGGGCAACTAGGGCTACCCCGAGAGCAACCGCCGCCAGTGCAGTTCCCCAGGGTGGATAACCACCAAGCGACCACCCTCTTAGATCTCTCGCACTCGCCCCCACCGATCCAGTTTCCGGCTCTGGCGATTTAGTCATCCAGACTCCCCGCAGCAACCACAACCAGTACGCCACCTGCTTCCACCGACTCACCAGCAACCACGCACACTTCTTTTACGACACCATCAGCCGGTGAAGAAACCTCATTCTCCATTTTCATAGCCTCAACGACCGCTAAACCCTGGCCTTCCACAACCTTCTCGTCCTCTTCAACCAGAACACGAACCAGCCTACCCGGCATCGGTGCTGTAACCGCTCGGTCACCTCCAGCTTGAAACACAGTAGCCCTCTTCGGGCGACTACTATCGGCGACACGAGCCTTGATCTGGCGCCCACCAATCCCAAGAGCAACCTCGCCCGACTCAGTCTCGTAGCAACTAACCTCGTGGCTGACATACCCGAAGGCTGGAATGATGAACGAGAATCGGCCTGCATGGAGTCTCGACACGTCAACCTCATAGGCCCTGTCGCTCCACTTCACTGTCACTAGCGAACTACCCTCAGTTCCGGGTTCTACCGTCACCAACCGCTCCTGTCCATCAATCTCAACAGACAGACGCATGGCTCGACTCATAGACGTCGCACTCCCTCAAGTCTGGCGGCTCTTCTCCACGGAGTCAGCGTCACATCTTCCACCTCCGCCGTGCGTAGGTCAGCATCAGCAAAATACCTAGATACCGCTGCCGCAATGATTGCAACATCAGTCTCACCAGGCTGTAACACTGAGAATGATTCACCAGATCGATCCTTCAATACTCGGTCAAGGAATCCGGTATCGAATCGGCCTTCATTAAATTCCTTCTGCCCAAGCAGCCAAACGAGTGCCGGAATAGAGGTCGTAATACCACCAATCTCGTACTCAGATAACGCCCGACACATCCGAACAATGGCTCCAGCACGGTCAGGCGCCCAGGCGACAACTTTGGAAATCATTGAATCGTAGAACACCGGAACTTCAAATCCTGACTCGACCCCACTGTCATCCCTAATTCCAGGCCCAGATGGACGCCGCATGAAGGTAATCTTCCCAGGAGATGGTAAAAATCCCGCGTCCGAGTCCTCCGCGTAAACACGGCACTCGATAGCATGACCATCCGGTGTGCCAACTTTATTCCTGTCCAAAGTTAAACGCTCGCCACGGGCAATACGAATTTGCCAGTGCACCAAGTCCACACCGGTCACCAGCTCCGTTACTGGATGTTCGACCTGCAGACGGGTGTTCATCTCCAAGAAATAGAACCGATGCTCGGCATCCAATAGGAATTCAAGCGTGCCAGCATTCGTATAACGAACGGCGTTACAAAGAGCTACCGCCGCCTCGGCCAGCGCCTTGCGCACGTCTGGAGTAACCGCCACAGACGGAGACTCCTCAATCACCTTTTGGTGGCGCCGTTGGATGGAACACTCCCGCTCGACAAATGGCACAACAGTTCCATAGTCGTCACCAAGCACTTGCACTTCAATGTGTCTCGCGCACTCAAGGAATCGCTCAAAGTAGATCGTAGACTCCCCAAATGCTGCGCCTGCCTCTGAACGCGCAGCCTCAACTGCTGCGAGCAAACCAGCGGGGCCACTGACCCGACGCATACCACGCCCGCCCCCACCGGCCACAGCTTTAATAAACAGCGGATAGCCAACCTCGCCAGCATGTGCGATCAATTCTTCGTCCGACAAACTGTCTGGTAATGCTTCGGTTCCAGGAACCACCGGAACTCCTGCCTCAATGGCAGCTTGGCGGGCTGCCGTCTTCCCGCCCATCGTCTGAATAACCCCAGCATCAGGACCAATGAAAACCAACCCGCGGCTTCGACACTCTCGTGCGAAGCTAGCATTCTCGGAGAGGAATCCATAGCCAGGGTGTATGGCCGTAGCTCCGGTCTCCTGAACAACCCCAAGGATTCTCTCAATATTCAAATAGCTTTCAGAGGCTGGACTCGGCCCAAGCAATACCGCTTCATCTGCCTGCCTGACGTGCGGGGCGCGGCGGTCGCACTCAGAATAAACTCCAACAGATGGGACTCCAAGTTCCCTACACGCCCGCAGAATGCGAACGGCAATTTCACCTCGATTAGCAACAAGGATTTTCATGTGACAACTAAATCTACCGACACTAGGCAAACCGACTCATTCGGACCAGTCCACGCTAACACCCTGCTCGGATCCCACGACCTCTAGGCTGGGCGGCCTTGCAGTATCTTAGCTGACTGGACGACCGACGTGCTAATCGCTGGCAGACAAGCTGCAGACAAAGAATCTTCGGCCTAGCCCACGAACTAGGTATGACCTTACCGAGGTGTGAGAAGGAACAGTCTCCTAGTAACCGCAAAAATGACGAGGAACTGAAACGAAGGTCTTTCGTTAGCCGGTATCACCCCATCCTGCTATAAAGGTATATTCCCGTGCTTCTTTGGCGGATTTGTTGCCCGTTTTCCAGCAAGACTTCGCAAAGCAGAAATCAACTTCGACCGAGTAGCTCGCGGTTGAATAACCTCATCAACATATCCCCTGCCGGCTGCGACAAACGGATTGGCAAATCTCTCCCGAAATTCCTCAACCTTTTCAGCTCTGAGCTTATCAGGATCACCAGAATCGTCCAGCTCTCGCTTATACAGAATATTCACAGCACCTTCCGGCCCCATTACGGCAATCTCCGCAGTGGGCCATGCAAAATTGACATCAGTGCGGATGTGCTTACTGGCCATGACGCAGTAGGCCCCACCATAGGCCTTTCGCGTAATCACTGTCACCTTCGGCACAGTCGCTTCAGCAAAAGCAAAGAGCAGCTTCGCCCCATGACGGATGATCCCACCGAACTCCTGTCGGGTACCTGGCAAAAAACCAGGGACATCCTCAAAAGTCACGAGCGCTATGTTGAAGGCATCACAAAACCGAACGAAGCGAGCCGCCTTCACCGACGCATCGATATCCAGGGTCCCTGCAAGGTGCGCAGGTTGGTTAGCAACAATACCAACAGGCTGACCGCCGAGTCTGGCAAACCCAACCAAAATATTTTGCGCGTGATGCTCCATAACTTCGAGAAATTCGCCCTGATCGACTGTAGCCCGAATCAAACCTCGCATGTCGTAAGGCTGATGCGGATGTTCGGGAACCAAGTCATCTAGAACAGCAACCTCTCGGTCAACTGGATCAGTCAGAGCACCACGTGGAGCATCGTCTAGATTATTTCCTGGTAGGTAACTCAGCAAACTTCTGATAAGCGCAAGACAAGCCTGATCGTCTGGCACGACGAAGTGCGCTACACCACTCTTAGCGTTGTGGGTCATCGCACCACCGAGCTCTTCCTTGGTCACGTCCTCATGCGTCACTGTCTTAATCACGTCAGGACCAGTGATGAACATGTAGCTCGTCTTATCGACCATTACTGTAAAGTCAGTGATTGCCGGTGAGTAAACAGCACCACCGGCACACGGTCCCATAATCGCAGAGATTTGTGGCACAACTCCTGAAGCCAGTGTATTGCGTAGAAAGATGTCGGCGTAGCCACCCAATGAAAGAACTCCTTCTTGAATCCTGGCCCCACCGGAGTCATTGAGCCCTACGATTGGAGTTCCCGACTCCAATGCCAAGTCCATGACCTTGACGATCTTCTTTGCATTGGTCTCAGAAAGTGATCCCCCAAAGACAGTAAAGTCTTGGGCAAAGGCATACGTGAGACGACCGTCCACCCGTCCGCACCCAGCCACAACGCCATCACCAGGAACAACCTGATCGGACATCCCGAAATCTCTACACCGATGGGTAACGAGTTTATCGACCTCCTGGAAGGTACCAGGATCAAAGAAAAGCTCGATACGTTCTCTAGCCGTAAGCTTGCCTGCAGCATGCTGCCGGGCAAGGCGTGTTTCACCCCCACCTAAATGTGCAAGACGCTCGTAGTCGCCCAATTCCTTGTTCTTATCCATCAATCTCTGGCCAGTGCCTTACTCTTATTTAAACCAGCGTACGAGCCTTAGAAGGTTAGAGCTGGGCGAACAATAGCTTACCGATAGCTGGCATCGATTCACCAGCAATTGAGACCTAGTCGATCGACTCCTGCGCTTTTGCCCAGTCAGCCAAGAATTTCTCCAAACCGATGTCCGTCAGCGGGTGGTCAAACAGCGATTCGATCGATTTCGGAGGACAAGTGCAAATATCTGCACCAATCCGAGCGGCCTCGACAACATGCATTGGTCCACGGACACTAGCGACCAACACCTCAGACGAAAACGCAAAATTCTGGTAAATCTCAACAATTTGAGAAATCAGTTCCATCCCTGGAACCGCGATGTCGTCGAGTCGCCCAACAAAAGGACTGACGAAAGACGCACCCACCTTCGCCGCCAGCAAAGCTTGGGACGGAGAAAACACCAACGTGACGTTGACACGGGCGCCCTCCTTTGTGAGCGCTCGGCAGGCCTGCACCCCAGGCCTACCGAATGGCACTTTGACAACAATATTTGGATCGATCGCCGCCAACTCGCGGCCTTCCCTCACCATACCTTCGCTGTCGGTGGCCACCACCTCCGCGCTGACCGGTCCCTGAACGAGCTCACAGATCCGCTTCAGCACACCGCGAGGCTCCACACCAACCTTGGCTAACAAGGATGGATTGGTGGTTACGCCATCAACGATCCCAAGCGGCAGTAACGCCTCAATCTCCGCTATGTTCGCCGTGTCAACAAACAACTTCATCTCAGCCTCACTGGTTCACCCGCGTCATACACGGGAGTGCGTACTCCGCAATACCGGATGGGTTTATTAGCCACCCGACAACAAGAAATATAGACCTACCAACTTAGCAAGCATCCAACCAACAACCGACTCGTCAACTCAGGCCGTTCAAGATTGATTATCGGCGCCAGCCGAGCTAGCACCAGACTGTATGACGTCGTTACCCAACTCCCCGACACCTTCAACAGCCACAACCACTCGGTCTCCTGGCGTAAGAGCTCCAACCCCAGGTGGTGTTCCTGTAGAGATGATATCGCCTGGCAGAAGGGTCATGACAGCGGTCACGAACTGGATCAACTCACGAATCGAAAAAATCAGCTCACTAGTACTCGAATTTTGACGCAACTCGCCATTTACCCGCGACTCAACACCAAGCGGGATATCAAGTTCTACAGGAGCAACACAAGGACCGATGGGAGCGAAAGTATCGAAACCCTTGGCACGGGTGTACTGAACATCTCGCTTTTGCAAATCACGATCTGTCACGTCATTCACACAGGTCAAGCCGAGCACATACTCTTGTGCTCTATCTGCTGGCACATTGCGGGCCACACGCCCAATCACTACTCCCACCTCAGCTTCGTAGTCGATCCGACCAGCCTGAGGTGGGATAACTATAGAATCACCAGGCCCGATAATAGCTGTCGAAGGCTTAAGAAAGATAAGCGGCTCTGCTGGTAAAGCCTTATTCATCTCAGCCGCATGGTCTTTATAGTTCAGTCCCACAGCGACGATCTTGGAAGAAATTAATGGGGCCAAGATCCTTGGCTTCACCACTTCTAGCCGATCGCCGACCTTAAATTCTCCATAGAGATCGCCCTTGAGAGAAAACCACTCATCCCCCTGATACAGCGCATGGCATGTTTGTCCGTTGTGCTCTATTCGATAGATATTTTTCATAAGGTCCTTTAACCAAGGACTATATATTAGGCACCCGCGCCGCTACACTTATCTACAACGTTCATCCTAGATCTCACCATATACCCAGATGACATCTCAACCAGGGTCCATTGAGCAGCCCTTCCCATAGTAGCAAGTCCAGCTTCCACGAAACCTATCGTGCTGATTCATCTACGCGATTGGAAAGCCCGCTAAGATTTGGAACAATCGCCAAGTCAACGGCACGTACCGCATAACTGTAGACCACACCTGGCTCCGCTGTGGTATCTCGATAGGTGTTCTCAGTCACAGGTGAAATATTGAGCGGCTGAAGTGTCTCATCCTGTGGAAAACCGCGCAAGACCAGATACCCAGCTAGATCGGCTTCCTCGTTAGGCACCCAAATTAGACTTACCTCACCTTCGCTCGCCACCGACGATAGCGCCTCCGGAGCATCTGGGGGAAAAGTATCTACCAGCATGACACAGGTAACAGGGGACATATCACTTCTGACCTCGAGTCCCTTGACAGTCTCCAAGGTTCTCACGCCATAGCACCGCTCGACCCCAAACTCGACCCGATTGTCAGCATAGGTCAGACCAGGAACAGGTTCTGGGTGCAGGGGATCCGGCAGTACGAGCTGTTCGTCCAATAACTCAACAACTTCGAATACCTCGAATACCGAAGCGTCCGGCCACTCAACAACTGAACTAGATTCTAGGGTAGGTCCAACCGCCCATTCGATTATTGGGCTCGACTCCAGCGGCGGCCTGAAGGGAATAGTGGGCCGGGACAACGAATGGGTCCCCTTCCAGGTTGGCAATGGTCGGCTCACTGCTACTGGCAGGTAGCCGAAAGTCAAATTTCCTGTATCAACCGCCAAATCAGCACTCAACCCAGGCGAAGCCAGAGCCGGAACCGCATCAGCTCTCAACTCGACCAGCGAGACCGAACTACCAACTAAGTCCACGGGTTCGCCACTTTCTCCAGTTACTGAGGGTAGTAAAGGCTCATCCTGAACACTAGGTGACAGCGGCAATGGATTCGGCACAACGGTCGGTGGAGGAACGGGCACCAAGACGACACCCCCTTCATCACCAGTCGGAGCCTGTACCGATTCGCGCAGTCCCTGTGGCTCCTCCCATTTGATGTCGATAACGGCCTCGGAATAGGCCAGCTGTGGGGCTGGTGGAGTTACAGGGAGGGGGACATCAAGCGGCACAGCAATGCGCTCAGGCGCCTCCGCCTCATTCCCCCGGCTGGTCACACTCACGACTGTGTACTCCCGCTGTAATGGCCCTGGTTCCGGTGGAGTCATAAAAACGATGACCGGCGGGGCTTCGGGTTCTTCATCGCCATCAGGCTCTTCACGCTCATCCTCCCAAGGGTCAACAGCTATTTGTGTTTCTGGCGTTAGAGATTCAGAAATGACAACGGATAACCCTTGGGCAACCTCCACTCCAATACCATCGATCTCATCGGGTTCCTGAGGATTTTGAGCAACTAGCTCTGCAGGCGACACAGGAGGAAGAACGTCGATCGACCCAACAAGAGTCGATTCTTCCTGAAATTCCTCCAATTCTAGTTCTCTATCTGGCGGCAACATTGGCTGGGTCGTCATCGCATACACATCAACACGAACAAGATCAGCTGGCGCTGTCCCATCCAAATTAGCGGTCGGAAGGGTAAAGCCAATATAGACTTCATCTCCCAGCCGGCGTATCTTCAGTTCGGAAAGCGGCTCAGGCACTCGAACCAAGGGAGGCAATGGAGGCCCCTTTTTGCCACAACCCAAAGACAGGATCGTCGCAATCAGAAAGACTAGCAGGGCGCCTCGACGGGCAAAAAGAATCACAGAATGTATCGAGAAAGGTCATCATCGCTGACAACTTCAGCCAGCATCCGATCGACATACGCTGCATCAATAACTATGGTGTCCTCATCAAGTTCTGGCGCATTAAAAGAGATTTCATCTAAAAGTTTCTCCATAATGGTGTGCAACCGACGGGCACCAATGTTCTCAGTCCGTTCATTGACCAAATTGGCATATTCTGCCACTCGTTCGATAGCCTCATCTTCGAAGGTCAAGGCAATGCCTTCTGTTTCAAGAAGTGCGGTGTACTGCCTAACCAGCGAACCCCGTGGCTCAGTAAGGATACGGACAAAGTCCTCTGTTTCTAGTGCTTCAAGCTCAACGCGAATTGGGAAACGCCCCTGCAGTTCTGGAATCAAATCTGCTGGTTTGGCCACGTGGAAGGCACCGGCCGCGATAAACAATATGTGATCAGTGCGAACCATCCCGTGCTTTGTGTTGACCGTGGTTCCCTCAACGATCGGCAAAATGTCCCGCTGCACGCCTTCTCGGCTCACATCAGGCCCATGACCACCTTCACGCCCGGTCACTTTGTCTATCTCATCCACAAAAATGATCCCGGCTTGTTCAACCCTGTCAACTGCCGCCGCACGAACGCTATCAGTGTCGACCAACTTCTGCTCTTCTTCTTGCACAAGATGGCCAAGCGCCTCAGTCACTTTGACTCGACGCTTTTTCGAACGCCCCTGAAAGAGGCCTGGCAACATATCCTTAACGTTGATGTCAATCTCTTCAACCGAAGCCCCAGAAATAACCTCAAATGACGGGAAGCCCTTCTGAAGAACGTCGACTTCCACTTCGCGTTCATCAAGTTCGCCCTCGGTTAACTGTGCTCGAAGACGTGACCGGGTCCGCTGGTGTTGCTCACGAGCAGGTCCAGGATCATTTTCATGCACCGCAGGCGACAACGGAGGCAACAAGAGATCAAGGAGCCTGTCCTCGGCGTTCTCACGCGCCTTGTGTCGCACATCTCCCAGGCGCTCTTCGCGGATCATGCCCACAGCAAGTTCAACCAAGTCTCGCACCATTGACTCGACATCGCGCCCCACATAGCCGACCTCGGTAAACTTTGACGCCTCAACCTTGATGAAGGGAGATTGAGCCAAACGCGCTAACCTCCTAGCAATCTCTGTCTTACCAACTCCGGTCGGGCCGATCATGAGTATGTTCTTTGGTGCCACCTCGTCAGCCAAATCGGACGGAAGCTTTTGACGCCGCAACCGATTACGCAGGGCTACAGCCACGGCCCGTTTGGCCTGGTTCTGCGATATTACGTACTTGTCCAGTTCAGCAACAATCTGCCTAGGAGTTAAGGCATCAACACGTGTGCCTAATGAACTTTCAGACCCAGTGCCTGCAGCCGCTGAAATCGATTCCGGAAGATAGATCGGCATTTGTGATTCAGGAACAAGCAAACGTCAGCTTACCTGGCTCGCCAAAACCAGAAAGAACACTAGCAAACTTCTACAATTTTTCAATCGTGACACTGGAGTTCGTATAAATGCAAATAGACGCGGCAATCTCCATCGCGTGTTTCGCGATATCAGCTGCTTCGAATTCAGTGTGCTGCACCAATCCCTTGGCTGCAGCCAAGGCGTACGCCCCCCCTGAGCCGATCGCGACAATGCCTTCATCTGGCTCAATGAGGTCGCCGTTCCCTGAAAGCAGAAACATTGAATCGGCATCCAGTACGACAAGCATAGCCTCCAAGCGCCTCAACAGGCGATCGGTTCGCCAATCCTTGGCCAACTCAACCGCAGAACGCTCAAGATTGCCACGATATTCCTCAAGCTTCGACTCGAATCGAGAAAACAGCGCGAATGAGTCAGCAGCCGAACCCGCAAATCCTGCCAAGATCCGATCGTCGTAAAGGCGGCGAATTTTGCGTGCGCCCTGTTTGACAACAGTATCGCCAAAAGTTACCTGCCCATCGCCAGCCATCACGGCCTGACCTCGGTGGCGAACCGCCAATATGGTAGTACTCCTACTTTCAATCATTTGCCGAAACCGTCCACTGGTCGAAAATCCCGCTGCTCCTTGTGTGAGTTCCAAGGTCAAGGTTCGACCAATAATATGCCACGCTGAACATCAAGGAATCACCACCATGACGGCTACCTCACACGCCGCATGAAAAAATAAATTGGTATTCCCGCAGCGATAACCACCAAACCCGCCACCGAGATAACGGGACTCCTCCAGATGGAATTGGCAACCATCGCCATGCTCACCACTATGAACAAAAACGGCGCAAACGGATAACCCCAGGCCTTGAACGGACGTTCTGCAGTCGGGTTCCGAGCACGTAAGACAAATAGTGCTCCCACAGCAACACCAGCAAAGAGCACAACTGCGAAGGCCGTAAAAGCGACCAACTGCTCAAAGGTCCCCGTGAGCACAAGTATACTAGCCCACAGACTCTGAGCGATTATCGCAGTCGCTGGGGTGCGAAACACAGGGTGAATCCTGGACGCCTGCACAAAAAACAGGCCGTCCTGGGCCATCGCAAAGTAGACTCGTGGCCCAGCAAACACCATCGCGCTAATACTTGCAGCGATCATAATTATCGATGCCCCTGCGATAGGCAACGCGATCGCTGAACCGAATAAGCGTTCACTAACTGCGTAAGCGACATTTTCATTGACCACCGCAAGCTCAGAAATCGGTAATGCGTATATATATAGGAGGTTTAGCATTAGGTAAATGACTGTCACCGTAGCCGTCCCTAAGCCTAAAGCCAGCGGAACATTTCGACCCGGGTCCTTGAGTTCTTCGGCCAAATAAGCCGCCGCGTTCCACCCAGAGTAGGCAAACATGACCGGTAATAGAGCTAGGGCCCACCCTGACCCGGACACCCGCCCCACACCCACGCCAAAATGGGTCCACGAGCCCTCTCCCACCGCAAAACCCATGCCTACAAACGCCACCAACAATGCGACCTTTGCTCCTGCGAGCAGATTCTGCACGAATCGACCAGTTCCCAGGCCCACAACATGAACGGCCGTCAAACCCCAAATGGTCATTAGCGCGAGAATCACTTGCGGCGACACACTTAGGGTGAACAAGCCTTCGGAAACCGCCACCAAAGATTGAGAGCCGTCGACAAAGGGCAAGAAGCTACCCAAATAGCTGGCCAGTGCAACCGCGCTCGCAGCAATGGCTCCACTAAACCCTGCGACGAAGGAAGTCCAGCCCGTCAGAAAAGCAGCCATTGGACCAAAAGCTTCACGGAGGTAAACATACTCACCCCCCGAGCGCGGCCGAAAAGCGGCGAGCTCGGCATAAGCCATTGCTCCTGAAAATGCCAGCAGGCCCCCTGCACCCCAAGCACCTAACATCCACCAAGGCTGGTTAATTGATTGAGCCACCAAGGACGGCAGGAAAAAAATGCCTCCACCGATGACATTGGAAATGACAACTGCGGCGCCGTCAAACGGGCCTAGCCGACGAACTAGGCTTGCACCGGTCCAAGACGTTCGCAGAGGGTCTGGCACTATTGAGTAAGGAGTCGCCGATCAACGTCGACCGAGTCCAAGTAGGTCCAGTCCTCGGCACGATGCTTAACATACAACTCAATGGTAACGTCGACAAAATCACTATGGGAGAGCATCTCGGCCCGTGGCTGCTCACCGGTGTACCCACGTGGGGATTCAAGTCGCATCAAGGCGGTGCGCTGTCCCGCTTCGATACCTTCAGTCCCAGCCACACGTATAAACTTGCTACCCCACTCCTCTTCCTCATCTTGTCGGAGAAACTTGCCCAGAAGCTGCATGGACCCGGTCTCATTCTCACTCAAATTTTCAAGCCGAAAAGAGACCGTTGGAACAAGCTTGTTTCTACCGAGGGGGTCTAGACCCGCGTCAAACCATCCGCTGGACACCTGGTTCAGCTGCAAGGCTGATTCCACATCAAGGGGAGCAGCACACCCAGCTATAGACAATGCGATGACGAATACACCGAACCGACACAAGAAACCCATCCGCTGATTGTAGCCTAGAAACCTACCGACCTTGCGTGAACTAGGCCAAAGTGAGCTTCATCTACCTCTAACTGACACACGATTCAAATCTCCCGATCTCTCTTGAATCGAACCAGCATCGCCAAGGCGTAACCAGCTTCGTCTGTAATCAAGCAGCTGCTGCCTAGCAAGCGCCGCCTCTTCTGGATCGACTTCACGAAACCGACGTTCCATCCCCCTCAGAACTGCTTGCCCATGCTCTTCGAGGCGCTGTTCTACTTCCTGCACACGGTCTGATAACGCACGGGCTTGTCGCTCCTCACTTTCCTCGATCAGTTCATGGACGCGTTGTACCCACTCTCGAGCTTCTGTAACACCGCCTACCGGAGTAGACTCGAGGTCAAATTGAGAAGGCAAGGGGTCAGCCTCTACAGAATGGGAGCTACCAGACTGGGGTGTTCCAAAGCGCACCAGCATCCAGTCGGATCCAAAGTAAATCTCCGGTCTTGTGACAGCTAAAGCCGCAACAAAACAAAGAGCAACCACCGCCGCAACTCCCCAAGAAGGAGAGTGCAACACATGGTTCAACAGATTCTTTACCCCACCACCAATACCCACTGTTTCGCTCACAGAGAATCCGAGGTGAGTATCAGGTGGCACCCACTCACCAAGAACCCCGCGGACAGCTTCTAGCGATCGAACGTCTTCCGCACAACTCACGCACCCGCGTAAGTGAGCATCAACCCGATGACGCACTCTGAGATCAACCTCCCCATAGAGGTAGGCCACCAAATCATCCTTTTCGATACAATCTCTTGTCTCGGTCATTGGCTTTTGTTCATCGTCCCAGACTTAGCACCAGCAGCCTTTGGTTGTCCTACTCCCAACAAAGGATTAGCGACACCCTCTTTCTCAAGTTTACGACGCATGATGATCAGACCCTGATACAAGCGGGTCTTTACCGTGCTCAGTGGACATCCCTGAAGGTCGGCAATTGCCTGGAAGGTTAACCCATGGAATTCCTTCAACACGATCGTCGCTCGCTGATCTTCAGTTAGTAGCGACATAGCCTGCCCAAGCACTCGTTGCATGTCTCGGCGAACAACATGCCGCTCCGCGTTTTCTGATTTGTCATCAAACAGGCATGCATCGGCCTGTTCTTCATTCTCGAGCGAAACTATTACCGCAGATCTTCGGTCTCGCCGGAGCCAGTCACGACAAAGATTTAGAGCGATCCGGTAAAGCCAAGACGAAAACTTAGCCTTGCCTTCGAATTTCTTAATCCCTCGAAAAGCTCGAAGAAACGTTTCCTGGCAAACATCCTTAGCATCCTCCTCTCGCCCAATCACTCGGTAGGCGAGAGCAAAGATTCGATGTTCCCAACGTCCAACAAGTTGATTGAAGCTCTCGGGATCACCAGCTGTCGCAAGGGCAACAAGCTCTTCGTCAGTTCTCTTCATACGAACAGAGACAGTTGAAGTTTCGCCCATGATACGCCAAGTATAACCACTGCTTGTCAACGGACCTGACCTCGCATTACATGGAACAATTCCCGCTCAATATCTATTAGACGTGCGCAATCAATGAATAGTTTGCAAGAGTTCTTCAGAGCACCTCTATTCAAACAAGATGACACAGAAAATGCCGTCCCACCGCACTATAGCCATAATGATTAAGATGGACTGGAGTCGAGGCGACACAGCGAGACTGGTTCCCGAAGAACCGGAAGCACCTCAACCTACCTTGTTCCCAAAACCAAACTCACCGATGCCTGAAAGAATCACAAGCTGGATAGGGTCTCAAATCTATAGCAGGCCATAGCTTAACAGCCACCACAGTCCCACCATAGGCCTACTGGACTAGATAAGCACGCTGCCGGCACCCATGTAACTGGAAGACCGGACGAATTTGACAACGACCTTGTCGCTCGATTACGAGCGCCAATGCAGGCTGGTGTATCTTGATGATTAATCGAGTACTTTACGGATACGTAGCAGTTCAGACTAAACTACAGCGTAAGCTAGGCTGTCCTAGTTTTTCCAAAGCATCCCCATTCAAAAAGGGGCACTCAGCAAGTCAATTCGAATTCCTTTCCCTCAAATGCTCCAACTCTCTTCGCTGACCAAAGGTTTCGGCGAACGCAACTTGTTTGAAAATGTCACTTGGCAGATCGCCGAAGGTGACCGGGTAGGACTGTGCGGCCCAAACGGTACAGGAAAGACAACCTTCCTTCGCATGTTAGCCGGTCTGGACGAACCGGATACAGGCCTCATCACTAGACGGACCGGTCTGACGGTGGGCTATCTTCCCCAAGACGGAATCAAACATGCCGGACATTCACTCGCTAACGAAGTCAAAACCGCGTACAAACCACTGCTCGACATTCAACAGAGCATGGAGGACCTTGAGAACAAGCTCGCGGACCCTAAACTTGCACAGACTGAGCAAGAAACCATCCTTGAGCAATACAGCGAACTTCAGCACCAGTTCAGAGACCGGGGAGGCTACACGATCGACCTGCAAGTCAACAACGTGCTCAAGGGACTCGGGTTCACCGACAGCGACCTTAAGAAATCGACCGACACATTCTCAGGCGGCTGGCAGATGCGCATTGCTCTTGCAAAACTCATTCTGCGCCGCCCGCATGTGCTCCTACTTGACGAACCGACCAACCATCTTGACCTTGAGGCACGAAACTGGCTGGAAGATTATCTGGCCGATTATCCCCACGCGCTAATTCTCGTGTCGCACGATCGATATTTTCTGGATCGTGTTGTAACACGCATCATCGAAGTCGAGCGACGCACGCTGACACCTTACGTTGGTTCCTACACAGATTACCTGGCAGAGCGAGATGCACGCCTAGCGGCGCTACAGGAACAGAAGAAACGACAGGACGAGGAGATCGCCAAAATTCAGAGTTTTATCAGTCGGTTTCGATACAAAGCCACCAAAGCCGCCCAGGTGCAAAGCCGGGTGAAAATGCTTGAAAAAATAGTCCCAATTGAGGTACCTCCCATTCGGAAACGTGTCCATTTCTCGTTTCCAGACTGTCCCAAGAGCGGACGAGTGCCCCTGGAACTGCAGGCTATAGAGAAGACCTACGGCTCGACCGCAGTCTTAGACAAGGTGGACTTCCAAGTTGTTCGTGGTGACCGGATTGCACTGGTTGGACCGAACGGCGCCGGGAAATCCACGCTAATGCGAATGCTCGCTGGGTCGGAACCTCCTGACCGAGGTGCCCGTATCGAAGGACACAATCTAGTCGCTCAGTACTTCGCCCAAGATGAGGCGACCCGGCTAGACCAGACTCTCAACGTGTACGATACTCTCGGCAGCGGATCCCCGACCGCGATGTTACCAGCTGTACGAAACATCCTCGGCGGCTTCTTGTTCTCAGGTGACGATGTCTACAAGCCAGTCCGAGTCCTATCGGGCGGTGAACGCACTCGCCTTGCAGTAGCTCGGATGCTACTGCGCCCAGCAAACACGCTTCTACTCGATGAACCCACAAACCACCTTGACATCGATTCCACCAACGTCCTCCTTGATGCCCTGATCGACTTTGGAGGCTCTCTCGTCTTCGTCTCGCACGATCGATATTTCGTTGAGCGACTAGCAACCACAATCGTAGAAGTAGGGCACGGCACCACCACCAGATATCCCGGAACCTATAACGAATTTCGTTGGAGCAAAACACAGCGCGAATCAAGTAAAAACAGCGCTCCAAACGCTACGGGGGGGTCAACAGGTGAACGTAAAGCGACTACACCATCATCCTCTCATTCGAAGGCTAGTGAATCTCGCCAGAAACGGCGTGAACAAACGCAGCAAGACCGCCGGCTCAAGCGAGAGCGCGCAGCCAGGGAGAAGCGCGTTATCGAGCTAGAGCACCGAATCGCTGACCGCGAGCACGAAATCAAACAGATCGAGGAAACCATGGCTGCGCCTGGGTTTTACGATGACAGAGAGTCCGCCAGCCCAATCATTGACCAACATCAGGATCTGATGTGGGAAGTGGGAAACCTCATGGGACAGTGGGAGGCTCTGCAACAAGTCGACGAAGACTCTGACCAGAGTTAACAAAAATTGGGCTATCTAGGACAATACGGAACACTAGCCTCGAGATTCACAGCAGTGCAAAGGGTGTCATCCGAATCACGTGATTGCCGCAAAGCCTCAGGTTGCTAGGCTCGTGGGTGGGATTTCTTGTAGAGAGACATTAACTGACCTGAACTCACGTGCGTATAGCGCTCGGTGGTGCTCACGCGGGCATGGCCAAGTAGTTCCTGGATAGAACGTAGGTCAGCCCCTCTCTCCAACAGGTGGGTGGCAAACGAATGCCGCAACGCGTGCGGACTTACACCGTAGCGAGCACTTGTCATCGCCACATAGCGTCTTACAAGCCGATCAACACTTCTTGCTGAAAGGCGCCCGCCCTTATAGTTCAGAAACAAAGGCGTTACTGGCCTTCCTTTATCATCCAAGAGACCGACCGTTCTCTGACGAACTAGCGCTTCTCTATCGCCCATGTAGGCCTTCAAGGCGATCGCCGTGCTCCTGTTAAAGGGTACAATACGTTCCTTGCCACCTTTACCCAGCACACGAACAAGCCGGCTACTTAAATTGACATCCTGCAAGTCTAGGCCAACCAGCTCACTTAGCCGCAATCCAGAAGCATAAAGGAGTTCAAGTATTCCACGGTCCCGTCGGCCGAGCGATGTTTCTGTATCTGGACCGCCGAGCAAACGCTCAACCTCCGGTACATCCAAACGAGCTGGAATCTTCCGATCCTGCTTGGGGGTCGCCACAAGGGACCCGGGTTCTCTATCGATGTGATGCTCACGCTTCAAATAGCGGCCAAACGACCGGATGGCTGCCAGTCTACGAGCTGATGACGACCTCGCTAGCCCCCGTTCGTAGAGCTCACCCATGAATGCTCGCACAGCAAAATGATCAATTGCACGAGGCTTGATCTGTGCGATTGCAATCCCAGTGTACGACTCTAGAAACCTTAAAAATTGACTTATATCGCTCCGGTAGGCACGGATAGTACGATCCGACAGATTGCGGTTTAGCTGTAAATACTCGAGAAAGCCACGTAGGTGTTTTTCCATGAAAGAGATTTGAGACTCCTACCGGAACTCACTGGATAGGTCGAACCTGCCACGCGACCTCTACCTATCAGGCCGCCCCCCCTCCTCTATGCGCTCATAGTCACAATCCTCACTATTGCACAGCACCTGATGCCCCCACTTCTTGGTAATTTTCTCCACCACAAACGGAGCACCACAGGACGGACATGGTTCAGCCAGCGGACGGTTCCAGAGAACGAAGTCACACTTAGGATAATTGTTACAACCGTAAAAGGGTTTCCCCCTCTTTGACTTGCGCTCGACGATATCCCCTCCATCCTTAGGACACAACACCCCGGTCGGTTTCAATTTAATGTATTTACAGTCGGGATAATTGCTGCAGGATGTGAACTCACCAAATTTTCCCTGCTTCAACACGAGATTAGAGTCGCACTTGGGACATGTTTCCTCAAGTATCTGGTCTGGTTTTCCATTGATTGGAAAGGTGTTCTTACAATCTGGGTACCCAGAACAGGCCCAAAATGGACCAAATTTACCTTGCTTGAGCACCATGGGCTTTCCGCACTTCTCACAAGGCTCTGTTTCTTCGGGCTCCGGCCCCCCGACCTCGCCGGTATACTTACAAGCTGGATAGTCACTGCACGCTAGAAATGGACCATACTTGCCCATCTTGAGGAGGATCGGCTTGTCGCACACCTCCCCGTGAGTACACTTGTCTTGTCCACCCGAACACTTACACTCTCTCGACAGGTTGGTCAGCCATGGAATCTCGTCAATCGGAATTCCCGCCTTGAGGAAGGGCATTTTTTCCTCAGCGGCCCCCAGGGCCTGACTGAATTTCCCGTAAAAACCCTGGAGCATGGTCTGCCAATCGTCGTTGCCTCCCTCAACCTTGTCGAGTTGTTCTTCCAGTCCTCTCGTGTAATCCACGGCAACAAAGTCCTGAAAACAGGCTTCCACCATCCACTGGACAGTTCTCCCGAGTTGGGTAGGTTGAAATCGCTTTTCCACCTTCGTGGTGTAATTTCGTGTCTGGAGATTGCTGATGATCTGGGCGTAGGTACTGGGTCGCCCGATACCCTCGTCCTCAAGCTTTTTCACTAGGGTAGCTTCGCTAAATCGAGCTGGAGGCTGGGTAAATTTTTGCTGAGAATCAAGCTTCAGAAGCTGTAACGGTTCACCAACCACCAACTTCGGCAGGAGCGCAGTATCACTGCCGCTCTCACCGGACTCAGCAGCACCTTCGCTTTCAGACGAAACCTCCCCTGCGACGCCACTAGGGCTCTCAGCCTGATAGAGCACGAGCCAGCCGGCGAAGGTCTGCACGGACCCCTTTGTCTGCAGTGTATAGTCCCCGGCTTCAACCACGAGCGACGTATCATCAAAACGCGCTGGCACCATCTGCGAGGCCACAAATCGATTCCAGATCAGTCGATAGAGCGAGTGCTGGTCCTTTGTCAAATGTGCCCGGACCACCTCCGGGGTGTACTGCATGCTTGTGGGACGGATAGCCTCGTGGGCGTCCTGAGCACCAGCTTTAGTCTTGAAATAGTAAGGCTTCTCCGGCAGAAACTCTCCACCATGCAACTGACCGATATGGGTGCGGACATCTGCTATCGCCTCTTCAGAGACCCGTGTTGAATCGGTTCGCATGTAGGTGATGAGACCAACCATACCTTCACCAGGCAGTTCGATGCCCTCATACAGCTTCTGGGCAATTTCCATTGTTTTCTTAACGGGAAACCGCGCGGTCTGCTGTAGCTTGCTCGTAATGAACGGAGGTGGCGCTTTCTTCGAGCTCTCCTTGGTCGTCACAGAGCTCACAAGAAACTGGGCCTGCTCAAGGTCTGAGACAACGGCCTTGGCCTCACCTTCGTTCGCAATCTTGAGGGCGTGCTTGCCCTTTTTATTCACCTTGGCTGAAAATTCCGGGGGGAGGTTCCCAGCCAGCCTTCCGAAGATGTGCCAGTACTCCTCGGCCTGAAACCGGTCGATTTCACCCTCTCGGTCACAAACGAGCTTGAGAGCGACCGACTGAACCCGCCCTGCGCTCAGTTTGGGTCCGGCTTTCTTCCACAGGAGGGGGCTTATCTGGTAGCCCACTATCCGGTCTAGCACTCGCCTCGCCTGCTGCGCATCAACCATCCGCCGGTCGATCTCACGCTCCTCTTCCAATGCGGCGAGCACTGCCTTCTTCGTGATCTCGTTGAACAGAAGTCTGCCGACTTTCTGGACAGTATCACCGAGCAGGGACGCTATATGCCATCCAATAGCTTCACCTTCACGATCAGGGTCTGTCGCCACATAGAGTTGGTCAACGCCCTTGGCGGCCGCTTTCAGCTCTTGGATCACCTTCTGCTTATCTTTAATTGACTTATAGATCGGCTTAAATACAGCCTTGTCCTCACTGATTTCAACACTAAGATCGCTTTTGGGCAGATCTCGGACATGACCACGGGAAGCCACTACCTTGAAGTCCTTGCCGAGGTATTTGTTGATGGTCTTCGCCTTGGACGGCGATTCCACGACCACAAGAGCCTTTGGCATATTCCTTACCCTACTCTACAGCTCTGCAGGTGCGCAGGCCTCACAACTTACCCTACCACCTTCGGCTAGTGCTGACAGCCTAGCCGGATTCAGTGTAGTCCACGAGCCTACTCGTCCCACAACTGAGTCTCTCCCAAGATATCGTCAGTATTATCGGCAATCTTTGCTCCAGCGCTAGACCCAATAAGGCAAGAGACCTCCTAGCCAGCAGCTCCCACTCGCTAATTCCCCGGGCCTTGGCCTGAGCGGGGAAGGCTGAGCCTGACTACGATGTCAACAGGTCTCTATGAAAACCACTTGGGACAACTTCGCTAACGGTCATCAAGTGGAAGCCCACTCGAGCCATCGGCCCAGGGCATAGCGTCCTCTTGGTAATATGCCCTAATCCGCACATCGGTCGGTTCAAATCGGATGATCTTCACTAGGAGCCGAACTCAAGAAGCGGCTTCGTACGCCGAAGCCTAACCAACCATGAGATCTAGTTGCATCTCTACGGGGCGAATGACTATAGTGGCTGGAGAGTATGCTGCAGCCCATATCGTGGATCTTAGCGCTTCTTTTATTCGTCGGCACTGGGGTAGTGCGCGCCGATGAACGGTCTGATGCGCGTGACCAAGTCGACTTCGGTATCGAGGTAGCTCGTCGTGGCCTTTGGAAAGAGGCTATCTACCGATGGTATCGGGCTATAGACCTTGACCCCACCTATGCTGCTGCCTGGAATAACCTCGCAATAGCCCTGGAACAGGAGGGGCAACTCGAAGAAGCCCTTGAAGCTTATGAAAACGCGCTCGACCTAGAGCCAAACCACCTCGGAATTGAGCAGAACTACGATCTTTTCCTGGAGGCCTACGACCGTGTTAACCAAAATTCTCGTTAATTCCGGATGCGTCGCATTACTAGTCGGCTGCACCACTCCACTCTACGACGTCGCCATTGAGACACCGTTGACACCAAAACTAGACATCTCCAAGTTTCAGCGGGTCCTAATCGCTGGATTCGTGTCTGGTGGAACCAACGAGGTCAACGCCAATCAAGAAACAGCACGGCTACTCCGTAGCCAACTCAGGCGAAACTCCGAGCTCCAAGTGATCGATTCAGACGTCCTACCGTTACTTGATATCGCCACCGACCAATTCGAAAGTTCTGAGCGTGGTTCCGCATCTCTGCAGGACAACCCCACCCAAAGGGGGGGGGCACCCGATGGAACCAACGACGATGACCTCACCGGGCTCATCGATGGAATGACCGAAGAGACCTTGGAAAGCTATGAAACAATCTTCGCGAACATAGGATACTGGCGAGACCTCGGCGAGGAGTACCAAGACCCGTTAATCCTTACCGGAACCATCTATTTTTCACCGCATAGTCGCTCAGGTATGGTTACCCGTGAGCGCGAGGTATATGACTCATTCGGAAGGCGCCGGACTGTTCCCATTCGCACATATCGTGATCGCGAAGGCTTTGTCTTGAGTCCGAAGTTCATCTTCATCGACGGGGCAACAGGAATTACAGTCTACACCGAACAACACCGGGAAGAGATCCTCTACGACGCGTCGCAGAACACTCCCGCGTTGTCATCCTATTTTGAACTGATGGACCGGATGCTGCCGTCAGTGTTAAACGCCTTCAGCACCCAGAGTGTCCAAGGCTCGCGAACGCTGTTCAGATAGGATAATCACAGGGCGGCCTGTCTCAAAAATCAGGCACTGGACTCCAGTCCTTTACAGAGTGACCCTCTGAGGAGTACGCTGAAGGGGTTTGTCATTGGCCGTTGGCTCCGTTAATTTTCGGAAAGGTTAAGCAGTGTTCGCTATTATTCAGACTGCTGGACACCAGTTCAGGGTGGAACCAGATCAACTTATAGACATCGATCGTCTGGGTGCTGCCACCGGAGCCGAAATAATATTCGACCAAGTGCTGCTCGTCAGCCAAGACGACGGTTCAGTGGTCGCGGGAAGCCCTATTGTCGCTGGAGCCCGAGTGGTTGGTATCGTGGACGAGCACGCCCGGGGCCCGAAGATCCGGGTCTTTCGACACAAGCGTCGGAAAGGCATGCGCCGCACACGTGGCCACCGAAGAGATTTAACCCGTGTACGAATCACCAACATCGCGACTGATTGAGGCGTTTATGGCACACAAAAAAGGCCAAGGTAGCTCACGAAACGGACGAGACAGTAACGCGCAGCGCCTCGGCGTGAAGCGCTTCGACGGCAACCTCGTAACGGGCGGTTCAATTCTAGTACGGCAGCGTGGGCAGCGATTCAGACCCGGTGTCAATGTAGGAATCGGTAAGGACGATACGCTCTTTGCCAAAACCGCTGGGCGGGTACAATTCGAAGATCACGGGGCTCGAGGTAGAGCCATTAGCGTTATTCCACCAGAGGCCTAACCCGCTGAAGCCCAGTTGGCGCGGGTTCGTCCATTCCAATCTCTTCCGAGTATGTTCGTCGACGAAGTCGACATTCACGTGACGGCTGGTGACGGCGGTCGAGGCTGCTTAAGCTTCCACCGCGAAAAATTGGCTCCCCGAGGTGGTCCAGATGGAGGCGATGGCGGCCAAGGAGGTTCGGTCTATCTCGCAGCTAGCCCTCACTTAAACACACTGGTCAGCTACAGGTTCCACCCTACCTACACCGCCCAGCGAGGTGCCCACGGAGAAGGCTCTAACAGAACAGGCCGGAACGGTTCAGACTTAGTTCTCCAAGTCCCAGTAGGAACCGAAGCTTTCGAAACAAGGGACGGCTCCACAATACCCATCGCAGATTTACGAGAAGCAGGCCAGCGCGTAACTATAGCCAGAGGCGGAAGAGGAGGCAGAGGCAACCAGCACTTTGCAAGTTCTACCAACCAAGCGCCTCGACGCACCGAGCTAGGATTGCCTGGCGAAAGCCTAGCTCTACGACTCCAGCTAAAGTTACTGGCCGACGTAGGGTTGGTGGGTTTCCCCAATGTGGGCAAATCAACCCTGATTTCCAGGATCTCAGCCGCTCGACCAAAGATTGCAAACTATCCTTTCACAACATTAAGTCCAAATTTGGGTGTCGTCAGCCTAAGTGATGAGCGCAGCTTTGTAGTAGCGGACATCCCCGGCCTGGTCTCTGGAGCTCACAAGGGACTAGGCCTAGGCGACCGTTTCCTCCGTCACCTAGAAAGAACCCGCGTCCTCCTTCACATCGTAGACGTCTCATCACTCACGGGCCGTGAGCCGAATGATGATTTTGACGCCATATGCGCTGAGCTAACTCAGTTCAGCACTACACGCTCAGATGAGAAACTGGGCGGTTCCCTATCCAACAAACATCAAATCGTAGTACCGAACAAGGTTGATGCCCTAGAACAACCAGATCGCCTCGATCGCCTGCGTGAACATGCCAGGCGACTCGGTCTCAAGGTGTATCCTGTATCAGCAGTTACGGGACAAGGCATAGATGCCATGCTAGAGGCCGTGTGGGCTGCATTCGAAGCGACTCCCTTGAACCAACCCTCTCATCCACAGCCATCCATAACACCGCTATGATTGCGAAAAGACATACTGGGATTCTCGGTGGCCGATTCGATCCAATTCACCTAGGTCACCTAGCGATCGCCACTATCGCCCACCGATTACTCGAGCTAGATCAAATATTAATGATGCCCTCTCGGTTAGCACCTCACCGCGCAGCACCTGCCTTGGCCAGCGCTGATGATCGCCTGGCTATGGTGACGCTAGCAACCGACGACCATCCCCACTTGCAGCCATGTAACCTTGAACTGAAAACCTCTGGGCCATCCTATACTGCCGTAACACTGGGCCAACTGAGAGAGCAGGGATATCGCCCTAGTGAATTATTCTTCATCCTCGGAGCTGATGCATTCCTAGAAATTGAAACATGGTATGACTACCCGGGCATTCTCGATTCGGCTAACTTCGTCGTGGTTTCGAGACCCGGCTATCAAGCCTCCGCTCTCATTAACGCACTACCCGCGATCGAGAACCGGATAGAACTAATTTCCATCGACACAAAGCTGTCTCATCTCAAAACCAAAACGCACCCGGTAGTCTTCATGATTGAAGCGATCACTCCTGCTATTTCTTCAACCGATATTCGCACGCGGGCTTTGCTCGGAAAGCCCCTTGATGGTCTGTTGCCCAGCTCCGTGGTTAGGTATATTGAACGTCATCACCTCTATGACACAGATGGTAGGCAATGACTAGCAAGCAACCAGCGCCGAACGTGCAGGAAGTGTCTTTTCCATATCCATTAAATGAGGTGATCGATGCAGCACGAGAAAAGAATGCAGATGACCTTGTCGTTCTAGACCTTCGCAACTCTAGTGCCTTCACCGACTTTTTCGTTATATGCTCTGGTCGCAGCCAAAAACAGGTCATGGCCATCGCCGAAGGCATCGAAGCTCGACTGAAAGTGGTGGGCACTCAAGAGGTCCATATTGAAGGCTACCGGGTGGCCGACTGGGTATTGATCGACTACTTCGACTTCGTCGTACATATCTTCACCCCAGAAACCAGAAACTTTTACTCACTCGAAAGCCTCTGGGGTAGCGCAGTCAGAGTAAAACTCTAAGGTTCTCACCACTGTCACGGAAAATAGACAGCTCTCTAGAGACACTCAATCCGAAATACAACATTTGGAGAGCTTGGTTAAATGGCCTGCCAAGGAGCCTCAGGCTAACTTCAAGATCCCCCTTGGAACTAGCACCAGTCGTCCATGACCAGATCACGAAGCCAGTGAGAACTCCTCCCGCATTCCCTGTAGCAGAATTTGACAACCTGCCCCTTAGGGTCTCACCTGACGACAACTAAAACTTGCGATGTTGAACTTAGGCCACAAAGCGTCACATTCAAAGGTGGTCACTGGCTCGAATATTTTTCGCCGATCAAAGAAAATATATCTTGAGCAACTTCAATCTTACTTCGCTCTCCATCCACCCGAACCCAGTCACCTTGCTCCTCCGCCTGACGCGAATAACTTTGACGCACACGTCCGAGCAAGGCGAGGTCCCGCTCGTAACGATCGCGGCCAACCACCTTTCTCTCTGCCGCCAGTCTTGGCGAAACATCAAGCCAGATAGTGAGGTCTGCCTGGGGCAAGAAACTCTGAGTCTGAGTGAGCCAGGCTGCGTTCAAGCCCTGGGCTTCGCCATAAGCAACACTGGAAGCAATGTAACGGTCACAAATTACGACCAAGCCGCCAGATAGCCACCTTTCCAGGTCATCCCGTCGTTCAAAACGATTGGCGATGTAAAGCAGCTGCATCACTTCAGCACTGTATTCCCGTTCACCTTGTAATGCTCGTGCTAGTTCTTCGCCGATCGCGGTACCATAATCTGGAAAGGACACCAGCCTTGCGCGTATCCCCTCATTCCTAAGCCGGTCGCGAAGCCGCTCTGCCTGGGTGGCTTTGCCGCTCTGGTCAAGTCCTTCAATCGCAATCAACATGTATCTTAGAATCTTTCTTCAACATCGCTTACACCGAGCTAATCAAATCCTAGGCAGTCGAGCTAGCTGGGCCAACAGCAGTGAAACTCCTACCCAGTTTCACAGGCCAGCTGATCTTCGATAGTCTGTCGTCGCCTTACGAGACGCCAATCACCACCGTCCACCATGACTTCTACTGGCAGAGAGTGTCGATTGTAGTTCGACGACATCGCTGAGCCGTAGGCACCGGCATCCAACACGGCCATGACCGTACCGACCTCAGGTCTAGGCAGCATCCTCCCGACGCCGAACACATCTGATGATTCACAGATCGGGCCGACAACATCGCACGTCACCAGCTCGCAGTTGCTCTTTTCGACAGGAATTATTTGATGATGCGCACCATATAGTGCAGGCCGCATCAGCTCACTCATTCCAGCATCAAGAACCACAAACAAGCCACCGTCAATTTTCGGCTTCACATCCACCACTGACGCTAACAAAACTCCAGCCGGACCAACTATCGCACGACCAGGCTCTATGATCAGCGTCAATCCAGAGCGCTCCACAATTTTAATAAGCTCAGTCGCATATGCTGTAACTGACGGCACCTGTTCGCCATCGTAAGGAATACCCAAGCCTCCACCCATATCGAGGTGCTCAACCACCACTCCATCATCACTGAGCTCAGCTACTAGTTCGACTACGGCTTTAGCAGCCTGCCGAAGTGGCCCCAAACCCATCATCTGTGAGCCAACATGCACATGAAGACCCACTACTGATAGCCCGGCATGGAGACTAGCATCGCGAATAATCTGCCTAGCATCCGATATAGGCACACCAAATTTATGCGTCTTAAGTCCGGTCGATATATGCGGATGACTGACAGCATCGATATCTGGATTCACCCTGAGGGCTACCCGCGCCGTAGTATCTAACTGCCTAGCCCTAACCGCAATTCGGCCAAGTTCCCCCTCAGACTCAGCATTAATCGCTTTCAAGCCAAGGCCAACTGCTCTATCGATTTCCGTAGGTGTCTTTCCCACTCCAGTAAACACTATGTCCAATGGGTCAAAGCCTGCACGTAAGGCAAGCTCGATCTCACCGCCGGAATTAGCGTCAACTAGCCCACCCGCCGACCGAACCACTCGAGCAACGGCCAAGTTGGAATTAGCTTTGAGAGCATAGTGGATGGCGTGGGGATACGAACTAAAAGCCGATCCAAACGCTTTGAGCCTGTTTCGAATGATAGCCGCAGAATAGACATACGTTGGCGTATCGACTGCCGACGCAATTGCCGACAGTGAGACTCCATCACAAGTTAGTTGAGAATTCGTTGAAGCAAAACCACACATAAACCTAGCATTGTACGGCACCCAAGGGGCCTGAGAGTTCCCATGGTATTTCTGAGTAGGAAGCCTCCCATTTAGAAGAGATGTCTTGCAAAGTCGCGTTAAGCAGTCTTTCGCATCTCCGGCCCAACTGGGAAATCGATTAGGCAGTTTTCAGTTCTTAGCGTGTCAGAGTCTGACCAAGAAGTCTGGAGATTCTGGTGCCTAGTCTACGCCTTAACTCGCTTTTACACGAAAACAGGTAGACGCCAGAGGCTTAAGTGCCCCTGTCCCAGAGGGGATAAATCCAAAATCTGTCAGGACAGCCCTGTAAGAAATAATTGAATCACAACCAAGTAAACCCGCTAATCATCAGTTTGCCAAGGGAGCAGGCACCTTCTCGGCAACTGGGGCAACCAAGGGTTCGGCTTCGGTTGACGACACCTCTACAACACGCCAAGCCTCAGACTCCTCAAGAAGCTTCTGTGCAAAGGCTGCATGAAGTTCGTGTCCACCACGGTGAGCAACTAAATGCCCGATAACAGGATAGCCGACCAACGCAAGATCTCCGATCGCATCAAGAATCTTGTGTCGAACAAACTCATCTTCAAAGCGCAAGGTATTATTCAAAACACCCGTGTCCCCAAGCACCACAGCATTATCCAAGGAGCCCCCAAGGGCAAGCCCCTTACGCCTGAGCATTTCCACTTCTTTTAAAAAGCCAAAAGTCCGAGCTGGGGCTATCTCATCTATAAACGATGCCTCTGTCACCCTAAGGGTGCGAGTCATATGCCGAAGTAGAGGATGGTCAAAGCTGATACTGTAAGTAACCTTAAAATGATCCGATGGGTACAAGGCGATGCGCTTATCGCCGCGTGAGAGTGATACAGGCCTTTGCACTTTGAGATACCGCCTAGGCTCCGACAACCTTTTCAAACCAGCCTCGTGCACCAGATAGACAAACGAAGCCGCGCTCCCATCCATAATTGGAACCTCGGCCTGATTAAGCTCAACAATCACATTGTCCACTCCCAAGGTAACCAGTGCCGACAACAAGTGCTCCACGGTTTCAACAGTACCCACGTCTCGAGATAAAGCGGTTGAATAATGGAGTCGATCGACATTGGCCACAGTGGCGGGAATCTCTACGCCGCCTAAATCCGCCCGGCGGAACCGGATTCCAGTGCCGGCACTGGTCGGCTTCAACGACAAGGTAACCTTCCGACCCGAATGCAAGCCGATACCGGAACAGGATACAGAACGTCGAATGGTGTGCTGAACGTCAGTCACAGACAGGGTCCCCTCCGCAAGCGTTTGTTCAGTTTCATAGTAACAATATCGGATGACACTGAGGTTACGCCGGAGTAAATTTGTCTGGAGTATCCGCTCGACAGCTCCAGGGCTTATCGCCACTAAGCGCCGGCCGTTCATCAGACACACCGAGCCAACCGGAAAGCACGGCGCGCCACAAAAGCCTATTTCCTGGGCCTAGTGAGAGCGACTGACAATGGAGAGACAAGACCTACTCCGATGCCCTGATAAAAGAAGGGAGCTGGTTAGCGCACGACACCAAGACATAAGTTAGCCTAGGCTTTTCCACAACACCAGAGTATCAAGACCACACTCTACGGGGGTGTTTGTATCACATATAAGGGCATTTTGTCAGCTAATTGGGCAGATTTTCGTCGTCTCTTAACAGCGTAGAGAGGCAGTCACCTGTTACCGATGCCTCCACAGCTGCGACCTCCTCCGGCGTCCCAACCGCCACCAATTCTCCCCCTCCATGACCTCCCGTCGGCCCAAGGTCCACCACATAATCAGCACTCTTAATCACGTCTAGATGATGCTCAATTACGACCACCGTATTTCCTTGGTCAACAAGTTGCTGAAGTACATCCAGCAGCTTCCTGGTGTCTTCGAGGTGCAGACCAGTGGTGGGTTCGTCCAAGATATATACGGTTCGACCAGTACTGCGGCGCGACAACTCCTTAGCCAATTTCACCCGCTGGGCCTCACCACCAGACAAGGTCGTAGCAGACTGCCCTAACCTAAGGTAGCCTAGACCAACTTCCTTCAAAGTCCTCAATTTGGTAGCAATAGACGGAAAATTCTCAAGCAGTGTCAGCGACTGGTCTACAGTGAATTCCAACACATCGGCAATCGAGGCCTCACGATAACGCACCTCCAAGGTTTCCCGGTTATAACGACTACCCTTGCATTGCTCACACCTTACATACACATCTGGGAGAAAATGCATCTCTATCGCATTCACTCCGGCCCCCTGGCATGACTCGCACCGCCCCCCCTTGACATTGAACGAAAATCTACCAGGTTTATACCCGCGAGCCTTCGCCTCAGGAAGCATGGCAAACAACTCACGGATAGGGGTAAAAAGCCCAGAATAGGTAGCAGGGTTCGACCGAGGAGTACGACCAATGGCCGACTGATCTATCTGAATGACCTTATCTACAAGCTCAACTCCATCGATACACCGATGTCGACCTGGTGGGGCAGAAGCTTGATGAAGATCACGTGCCAGCGTACGATACAAAATGTCGTTTACGAGAGTCGACTTACCCGAACCGCTGACGCCAGTGACTGCAGTCAACAGCCCTAGCGGGAAAGCAATATCAACACCCTTAAGATTATTAGCTTGGGCACCGCGTATGACGAGTTCACCCTTTACAGCTTGGCGTCGATCCGCTGGCACGGGAATGCTTCGCTTCCCACTCAAGTAGCGACCAGTCACCGATGCGTCCTCCGCAGTCGCCAGCTCGGCAGGCGTTCCCTGAAATAGCACCTCTCCACCATGCGCACCAGCCCCTGGCCCCAAATCAACCACATAGTCGGCTGACCGAATCGTCTCCTCGTCGTGTTCAACGACAACCACTGTGTTACCCAGATCCCTCAGTCGTCCTAAAGTCGACAACAGCAACTGGTTGTCACGTTGGTGGAGACCTATCGACGGCTCGTCGAGCACATACAAGACACCAGTCAAACCTGAACCAATTTGCGTTGCCAAACGAATCCGCTGCCCCTCTCCTCCAGATAAAGTAGCGGTACTTCGAGCTAGGGTGAGGTAGCCAACACCAACATCGTCGAGAAATCGCAAACGGTCGCAAATCTCACTCAGCACCCGACCAGCAATAAGGGCCTCCCTCTCTGAAAGAACGATCCCGGCCAATACGCTGGATGCCTCACCGACGGGAAGTTCCACGTAATCGGCCATTGTTCGATCCTTGAACCGTACGCTTCGACTCTCCGGACGCAAACGCTGCCCCTGGCAAGAAGGGCAAGTTTGCAAAGACCTTAGTGGCTCAAGCCGCTCCTGTTGGACCCAACTGCCACTACTGTAGCGCCGTCGAAGATTTGGCAAAATTCCCTCAAAGTCTCGGCCAAACGGCTCAATAGACCGCCCCCTCCCCCGTGGCCGGACCTTCCCGTCTCCAAAAGGCCGCTTCTTACCCAAGGTGGAACCATCGAGTAAGCTGCGTCGTTGCTTGGCAGGCAATAGTTCAAAAGGCGTATCTAGGTCGACGCCAAAATACTGACTTAGCCCGTTGAGAGCTTCTCGGACAGATTTCTTATCACCTACCGCCCAAGACGAAATGGCACCGTCGTTAAGGGATTTGCTACCATCAGGTATCACCTTGAGCGGATCAAAATCATCGACAACCCCCAGACCCTGGCACTCCCTACAGGCTCCTTGCGGAGAGTTAAACGAAAAGACGCGGGGCGTAAGCTCAGGCATGCTCGTCCCACAGTGAGCACAAGCCAATTTGCACGAAAACAATCGGTCTCCGCCGGAGAGAGTGTTGATTATTACTGTGTCACCGGCTAGGTCTAACGCTAGATCAATCGCATTCCTAAGCCGGCGCTGCACCCCAGACCGGATAACTATTCGATCAACGAGCACCTCAACATCATGATTGCGGTGGCGCTCAAGCTTGAGGTCATCGTCCAAAGAGTGAACTTGACCGTCGATGCGCACCCTCATGAATCCTTTTGCCCGAAGGGCCGTCAGATTTTTTTTGAATTGCCCCTTCCGCCCGCGAATAACAGGTGCCAAAACGTTGATACGCTCGTCGGCCAAGTCCAACAAGACCATATCAATGATGCTATCGACAGACTGGTGTGTGATCGGCCGGTCACAATGCGGGCAGTGCGGCACGCCTAAATGAGCAAATAGCAGCCGCAGGTAATCATAAACCTCAGTGACCGTACCGACAGTTGAACGGGGATTAGCACCAGTTGTCTTCTGATCAATCGAAATAGCTGGAGACAGACCGTCAATCAGCTCAACATCCGGTTTTTCGACCTGCTGCAGGAACTGACGAGCATATACCGACAAGGACTCTACGTATCGACGTTGCCCTTCGGCGTAGATGGTGTCAAAGGCAAGCGAAGACTTGCCTGAACCAGACAACCCCGTCACCACAATCAGTCGGTCGCGAGGCAAGCTGACATCAATACCGCGTAAATTATGGACACGCGCGCCACGTACCTCAATCCGATCGTGAGTCATGGACATGCCCAACGATACAGAACAGACCCAAGGGCCTGTAAAACCGACTCCCATTTAGGACGATACGAGATTCTAGCCAGCACCATGAACGTGTCACGGTCTTTGCGTTCCAGATTCTCCATACACTACATCGCACTCATCTGGCATTCGCTCAAATCGGTAGGCGGTATTTCCAGACACTACCACCGCTCCGCCGCAGCAATCAAATACCACGCCAACAAGGGCATCACCCGCAATAACCCGAGTGGATTCACCATCAGCCTGTAGCTGAAACACACCACTAGCTCCAGCCAGTGCCTCAACAACATGCAGCCTGCCTTGCAGATCAAATGCTAGGCCCTGTGGCCGACCAAAACCCCTGAGTACTGTTGTCACCTCTCCATTTTTATCAATGCGGTACACCGCATCCCTGGTAGATAAGGTAGGAGCAGTCGCAAAGAGCTCACCCTTTGGTGACATCCCTAAATGAAACGCTGCAACGCTAGGCTCAAGGCTAGCGAATTCACACACATGTCCAGAAGGTGACACTTTGAAGATCGTCCCGGAACGGTCTCCCACGTAAAGAGTTCCGGCCTCATCAAACGCGAGCCCACACGCCACCCCAAGTTCGCCAACCAACCGTTCGGCCTTACCATCCCCATCCACTGAAAACACGCTACCATCAAGGCGGCTCGACACGTGCAGTCGACCATCCGGACTGATCGCTAGCGAAGTAGGGTTCTTGACATCAGTGACAAAAGGTTCGGTGAAACCGTCCCGACCTAGCCGAAACACTGACACAGGAGCCTCTTCTCCACGGGAGCCACTATAGGTAAGAAACAGCGTCCCATCGTCGGTAATGACCGGACTATCAACCTGATGCACTCCCGTTGCAATGGGCACACCAACCTCAACAAATGCCGTTTCACCAGGTGCAGTAGTTAATCGAATTGGGGTTGAGCCACCAACCACATCTGGCACGATACAGCTAACTCTATCTCGATCTGCATAGGTCACAAGAGCTCGCTGCCCACCAATACGAACCTCAGGCATTTGGTCACCATCCCAACCAACATCGGTGCCAAAGATATCAACCCGCCCGCCAGCAACAGCTGCCAGTGGGCAAACAGAGACAATTCGCGGATGAGTGAGTTGCTGAGACATGCAGGGAAAACCCAAACCGATCAGGCCGAATTACCTGTCATCGAACTGGAGGTTCCAATAAAGGTAATCTCTCCAACTCTCTGGAGTGTCACGCAGACCTACGGCGATCCGAACTGTTGCAGGCCGAATGGGTCGTCGCGGCGCACGAATAACGGCCATACCTGCCTCAGCCGGAGTTCGCCCACCTTTACGACGATTACACCTCACGCAAGCCGTAACGATATTCTCCCAGTCCTTCCTTCCTCCGTAGCGAACTGGAATCATGTGGTCAAATGTCAGTTTGTCCGGAGAAAACCCCGACCCGCAATACTGACATGTGTAATCGTCTCTAGCGTAAATGTTAGCCCGAGAGAAGGGAACCAAATTGAAGTTCCGCTTGATCGTGATATATCGCAGTAGCCTGATGACAGAGGGAAGCTTCAAAGCCAACGAGACTGAACAGACCTCTCGCTCGTAAACATCAATCACCTCAACTTTACCCTGGCACCACAGTGTTACCGCTTTGCGCCAGTCGACGACCTTCAACGGCTCGTAGGTCGCGTTGAGCAATAAGGTCGGCTCCATAGAGACTCTGATATATTGCGCTTAACTGACCCCATTGTGTCCGAGGGCGTCTCTTTGTGTCAAGAAAACCACCCACAACATACTGATTAAAAAGGTCTTATGTTACATCTACCGCTATCGAAATTGACCAAAGCCTGGTCCTCACGCCCTGTCAAGATGGCATCAAGTAGAAACAGGCTTCTGCCGATACATCGGTTTGATGAACAAACTTCTGTGGTTCCTCCTGCTACCTACTTTAGTCGGATGCGTCTCGCATAGTGGCGCTGTTCCAGAGCCATTCCCTCGCCCCAGCCGAAGTCCATCTAACCCTACTGCAGCAGCAACCGCAACAAGGTCAGCCTTGCGTCATGCCATCACGTCGACAGGGCTCGCCTACCAAGGTGTCCCATTTGTCAACGGTGGAACTACACCAGATGGCTTCGACTGTAGTGGATTCACCTACTACATCTTCCAGCAGCACGGAGTCGAGCTTCCCCGCGTAGCCGCTGACCAGTATCAGGCCGGCATCGCGGTTGACTCGTCTTCAATTGTACCTGGGGACCTGCTGTTCTTCGAGACAGTCGCTCCTGGAGCCTCTCACGTCGCGCTGGCAATTGGCGGAGGCGAATTCGTCCATGCCCCCTCCGAACGCGGCCACGTACGGATTGAACGCCTCAGTTCAAGCTATTGGGGACCCAGGTTTCTAGGCGCCAGACGAATAGTAAGTTACAACCCCTGACACAACTTGACCCCGAAATTGGACTGTCTTGCCTCCGCTGTAGCAGGACCCAACTTCGCGCATATTTCCCGGCCACCCTGAATCATGCTCTCGCCTACCACTGGCTATAATCAACCACAGCACCTACAAACCCTACCTGCAGGGAAATGTCTATGAGATAACGCTCGATGAGACAGCCTGGAGTTGTGCCACCTGTTCTCTAATTTGCGCCACTGGACCAGCCTCAAGCGGCAGCAAGGGCATCCGAGGGATTCCGCCGATGTAACCAATTTCAGCCAGTGCCGCCTTCAATCCAGGGACCCCATAAATTGAGGTCACAAGCTTGGCCAGTGGTGTCACGCTACGCTGCATCGCTAGAGCTTCATCAAAACTGCCAGCTCGAACAAAGTCGTAGATCTGGAGGCATTCATCTGGAGCCACGCTAGCTAACGCCAAGATGCCACCATCTGCACCAAGCACAAGGCTACTCAAAAAAGTCGGCGCCGACCCAACCAGTACCGAAAAGCCATCGCCGGCAAGCCCTACCAAATCGCCGACATAGCTTAGGTCAGGGCCAGACTCTTTGATCCCGACGATATTAGCGTGACCCGCAAGCTCGGCCACCGCCTCAACTGGTAGCCTAACGCCCGTCACCGCGGTGAAATTATAGAGCAGCACTGGAACCGGTGAAGCATCAGCCACTGCCGTGTAATGGTCAATAAAAGCCGACGTTGTTAGTTGACTCTTGAAATACGATGGCGTTCGCACTAACACCAAGTCCGCACCCACTTGCCCAGCCCGCCTAGATGCCTCAATGGTCGCTCGTGTGGATTGACGTCCAGTACCTGCAATCAGTAACCGATCTGACTGAATTTGTTGCCGCGCCTCTCCAATTAACCGCTCCGCCTCGTCATCATCAATCAACGGAGCCTCTCCGTTAGAACCAAGCACCACCAAACCGTGCAACCGTGTGCCCATCCAACGAGTGATGTTTGACCGCCAGCCAGCAAGGTCGAGCTCGCCGGTATCTGTGAACGAGGTGGGAATTGGCGCGAACACACCCTGAATACTCATAATTCGATCCTACGGGCTGAAGCTAAACCCCAACAAAACCTACCTTACTAGTCAACATTAGCCACCACCACCAGTTATTGTCAAACGCTCAGAAAGCCTTATTCGCGCCAACGTGGTGGTGGCCGGGTTGCTAATCCAGACTTGTAAGACTAATAGCTCATGTGCCCTCTAGACAGCCAGATTGGCCAGCACGATTGGCCACTATCTCGCCTACAAATTCATGGGCGGCTCCAAGTGTGATGTGCCCACACAGAGGCACTCTGATTCGACCACCTCACTTGCTAGTAGCAACCCGAGAAGACGTTTTCAGTAATCTGGAAGCAGTCAGCGCGATAGCACGGCCAAATACCGCTACTTCCACCACGACCGGTTAAATGGCCACAAGCCACGGCCATCGAACCCATGGTCACCAGTCTGATACAGAATAAGCGAGAAGATTTTGGCCAACCACTGCTTAACTCTTACCGTAGTCCTGCCTTCTGTAATGGCTGTGTCAAAATGTAGGCCTCTTCTACAATTCGTCCCTCAATGAGATGCTCCTTAATAATCTTTTCAAGTACCTTCGGATCGCAACCTCCGTACCACACACCCTCCGGGTACACGACCGCAACGGGTCCCCCCTCGCAGACCCTAAGACAGTTTGCCTTAGTCCGCAGTACCCCTCCTCGCTCGGAAAGTCCTAGCTCACGCAGACGACGCTTTAGGTAATTCCAAGCAACCAATCCACGCTCACGGTCGCAGCACTTCGGTTTGGTTTGATCGCAACAGAGCAAAATGTGACGCTTTGCCTCAGTGACACCAACCACAGCCGCAACCCGACGCTGGCTGACCAAAATCTCCGGATCGAGGTCGTCATTCATTTTCTCCACAAGACAATCCTTAGCAAACAAATGAACCGAACATTTCGCTCGTACAAGAGCGGGCAGTACCTTGAGCGACATCACCACCAAGAAAAAACCTGAACCTCCCATGAGAAGGCTTAAGTCTCATGAGCATTACTAGCCAAACCCAAGCAACGAAAGATACGATAGCACGCCATGAGGCAACGCACAGAGGTTCTACGCCGAGCGCTGACCGTCTTCCTTTCCGCCGTTGAACGCGGGGGTAATACCCTCCCTCACCCAGGCACACTATTTGCTATTTTGGCCGGTCTCACTGTCGTTATTTCAGCTATCGCTGCCAAAGCTGAGCTCGAAGTGATCCATCCCGGAACCGGAGAACTGATTCAGCCTGTGAGCTTAGCTACAGTTCAAGGCCTGCACCGTATCTTGACTGAGATGGTAACCAACTTCACGAGCTTTGCCCCACTCGGCACGGTTCTAGTAGCCATGCTCGGCATCGGCGTCATGGAGAGCAGTGGCCTCATCGGCGCAGCACTGCGACTCCTTGTACTCTCAGCTCCAAAACGGTTGCTCACCTTTGTGATCGTGTTAGCTGGCGTACTATCGAACACTGCCAGTGAGATCGGCTACGTCTTGCTGGTTCCGCTCGGTGGCATCATCTTCTTAGGAGCAGGGCGACATCCTATCGCTGGCCTAGCAGCCGCCTTCGCAGGGGTTTCAGGTGGTTACAGCGCTAATCTGTTGTTAGGCACAGTAGACCCACTTCTGGCGGGTCTATCTGAGGAGGCAGCTCGGATAGTTGACGACGGTTACCGGGTTAACGCAGCCGCCAACTACTACTTTATGACCGCATCCACATTCATGGTAGCAGGCGTTGGCACCTGGGTAACTGAACGAATCGTAATCCCCAGACTCGGACCCTACAAGGGAAGTGATAACGAGGACCAACCTGAAGTCTTACAAGAACTTACTTCTGTCGAGAAACGTGGCCTTGCCTACACCCTGCTAGCAGTAGCCATCTTCGTTGCGTTCTTACTCTGGGGCACGGTGCCCACAGAGGGGTTCCTACGCAACCCGGACACCGGTGGCTTGCTTAGATCGCCGTTTCTATCAGGTATCGTGGCATTCATCTTCCTGGGAGGCACCGTCGTAGGAATCACGTATGGCGCAGTTGTCGGCGTGTTCCGAAACGACACAGATGTCATGAACGGCATGGGCAAGACAATCAGCACCCTTGGGACATACCTTGTGTTGGTATTTTTCGCAGCCCAGTTTGTGGCCTATTTCAACTGGACCAATCTCGGTCTAATCATGGCAGTCAAAGGGGCCGAAGGGCTCCGCAGCTCAGGACTCGGAGGCATCCCGCTAATGGTTAGCTTCGTACTGCTGTCTGCATTCATTAATCTCTTTATGGGCAGCGCTTCCGCGAAGTGGGCAATCATGGCTCCAATCTTCGTCCCCATGTTTATGTTGCTTGGATATTCTCCGGAATTGACCCAAACTGCTTATCGAATTGGCGACAGCACATCCAACATCATCGCGCCAATGATGTCCTACTTCGCCCTTATCGTCGCTTTCTTCGAGCGCTACGACAATCGCTCTGGCATTGGCACCGTTGTAGCCACCATGCTGCCTTACACGCTAGCATTTCTCGCATGCTGGTCGGTACTACTCGTTATATGGATGTGGCTGGGCCTACCCGTGGGTCCTGGGGCAGGACTGTCATTACAACCATAGATGACCTTTTGCTTCGACAGCAACCTGCCAATCTCCAACTACGGGGCTAAGCCCTACCACTACATCTGCATTCGGTACGAGGGTCAAACAAACATTGTTCTTATGGTCAGGCGGTCCTGCCGAACCTTCAATCCTCGACTGGCCACGACAGCGGTGCTGCCAGCCCTAACAGATTCTTGTTCGTATGAACATCAACATACAGGTTTCCGGCCAGCAGATCATTCAAATCACGGGCTGAAAGGGGCAGCCGGCCAGAAACTCGAGATTGGCCACGACCGCCCAGCAAATGTAGGACTGGCCCATGAGCACCACCAGAGACAATCCGGTGAATGTGGGTAAAAAGCACCTGGTTGTCGAGAACCCCATGAATAGACACGGCAAACGCGAGCTCCCGACGCTCCCTATCCAACGTGAATTGTGCTTTCAGGCCCGTTTGCTCAAAAACCTGTTCAATATCGATGGACACCGGCCGAGGAGGAGTGATGAGGCTCGGGGTGCTGTACGGAGACTGCCGGTGGCGGGTTGCCCGTTCGAAAGCATAAGCTAACCGAATCAGATCAAACTCACCGAACTCGCGACCTATCATTTCGAGTCCAACCGGTAAACCGTCATCTGCGTATCCGGCCGGGAACGTGATCGCTGGGAGGCCCGAAATCGCACTTAGGGCACAATTACTACCGCGCTGCGCCTCGCCGATGGGCCTGGCAGTCTGTCGAATCGTGGGGTAGATCAAAGCCGTCAGTGCGTGCTCATCCAGCAGAGCCTCTACGGCGGCTTGAACCACATCCCGCTTTGCTAGTCGCTCGCGGTATTCGTCGGTATCGAGACTTTCCACACGTTCCGACCTTCGGATTCCAGCATCCACCACCTGATGATAGAGTCCTAACTCGATCAGCTCTGACAATGAGCGAACATATGCAGCTGGCGTCTCACTCAAGTAATTATCAAAATCAAATTTGAATTCAAGACCTATAACCGAAGCATCTTGAAGCAAACCCGTCAGATCCGTCTCGCCTATCTCCACCACCTCTGCACCTTGAGCCGTCATCTCCTCAACAGCCGCCTCAATCACAGATCGCACTGGCTGTTCAGCTGGCTCGTCCCCAACTAATTCCTCCAGCACTGCCACTCTGGCGCCTCGGAGGGCTTCAGCGTCAAGCGCATCAGTGAAACTTGAAGGGAGACGACCTTCAGTCCGCCCGGTGACTTCGTCAGCAGGGTCAAAGCCAACCGTAGCATCAAGGGCTATAGCCAGATCATGGACCGACCGAGCTAGCGGCCCACCAATATCTTGGGTAGTAGACAAGGGGATGATCCCGTCACCACTGGCTAACCCTCTGGTTCCACGCAACCCGACCAAGGCATGATGTGCTGACGGAATCCTAATCGAACCGCAGGTGTCACTACCCATTCCGACAGCAGCAAAACTGGCTGCTACCGCTGCACCGGTCCCGCCACTTGAGCCCCCCGGATTACGGGTAGGGTCATATGGATTTCTTGTTTGTCCAGTGAGCGAGCTGACGGTTGTAATGCCACGAGCTAGTTCATGCATGTTAGTCTTTCCGATAACTATCGCGCCCGCAGCTCGCAATTGTCTCACCTGAAAAGCATCATCCGTCGGAAACGAGGTAGCCAACCCGATAGCGCCAGCACTCGTAGGCATATCCGCAGTGTCATAGTTGTCCTTTACTACGACCGGAATGCCATGGAGCACCCCACGCAATTGCCCAGCCGCTCGCTCAGCGTCGAGTTTATCGGCAATGTCAGCAGCATTGGGGTTTACATAAACAATGGCATTCAGAGCCGGTCCCCGCTGATCATAGGCTTCGATCCGATCAAGGTAGGCCTCAACGAGTTCACGAGACGTCACCTCACCTGCATCAAGCGACGAAGCTAGCTCTGCGATGGACCTCTCCATGACCTCAAATCCAATATCGTCAGGCGGCACGCCCCCCCCCCCACAACCGGCCACCAAGCTCGCAAAGGTCAGACAAAGCCAGCAACCCAAGGGACGAGCACTGCTTGTATTCGTTCTCATGTAGCTTCTCCGGTTAATCGTCCAGCCATCGTATAACACGGTCCAACGTATCTCGTGAACCCCTAGTGGCATTAGAATGTCAAACCTATGAAATTTGGTTGGCTGTTTACAGCGTTAGTATGCTTACCGACTCCAGCGATTGAAGCTCAAGAGCCCACTACAGCTCCAGGCAATCACTCGATCCGTACCAATGATCTTGAAGCCGACGTTAAGTTTCTGGCCAGCGACCTCCTAGAAGGTCGTCTGACCGAAACCACAGGCAACCACCAAGCAGCAGAGTTCATTGCCTCTCGATTCGGTGAGCTTGGCCTCACGCCCATCGGTAATGATGACACTTATTACCACCGCTTCAACCTCGTCACAACACGGATGCAGAATGGAAACACCTTGCACATATCCGGAGTCCCTAGCCTAAACCCTACACTCGGTGGAGACTTTTACCCAGACCCTACAAGCGCTAGTAGCACAGCGGTAGGTCGGATTGTCTTTGTCGGCTTCGGCATCTCAGCAGCCACGCTGAACCACGATGACTACCAATCGGGCAACCTCGAAGGCGCTGTCGCACTGATGTTGGCTCATGAGCCTGAAGAATTCTCCCCGCAGAGCCCATTCGACGGAACCGTATCCTCCGAAGAATCTAGACTCGTACGGAAGATTCTGGCGGCACAAGCACGGGGCGCCGTGGCAGTAATGGTGGCACCAGACCTGCACAACCATCCGGGACGCCGTGGACCCAGCAGACCGATGCGATCTGCCTGGCCACCCCAAACGACCAGACGAGTTCGTTACCAGCTAGCTGACTGGACTGAAGCCGTTCGAATACCAGTGATCCAAATTTCAGCTGAACTAACCGAAAGTATTTCCGCCGCAGCGGGACACTCATTTGAAGCACTCTCGACCTCTGCAGAACGTCATGGAGGGGCAGACGCCATCGTTTTGGATCGATTAAGCGTCGAAATAACCACATCTGTGTTTCGTCAGAGAATACCGAATCGCAACGTTGTCGGACTCGTGGAAGGTACGCACCCAAAACGTAAGAATGAATGGATCATCATCACAGCCCACTATGACCACGATGGAAAAATCGGCGAACGAATTTTTAATGGAGCCGATGACAATGCATCGGGCATAGCCGGCCTTTTGGAAATTGCTGATGCCTACAAGCATGCATTGATGGAGGGCTCTCGACCTGAGAGGTCTATTCTATTTGCAGCATGGAATTCAGAGGAGCAGGGGCTTCTTGGGGCCTGGGCATACGCACAAAATCCTTTACACCCCCTTGCCCACACGGTCGCCGTTCTTAACATGGACATGATCGGCCGAGACGAAGAAATTCCTGATGCCGGTGGACGACGCTTTCGGGGACTTGAACCCCAAACTGCAGCTGCCAACCGCAATGCCGTTAACATCCTTGGCTACAGCCGTTCACCAGACCTTCGCCTTGCTGCCGTACAGGCCAACGCAACTACCAAACTAGAATTAAAGTTTCGTTATGACAACAACGACTCGAATTTACTCCGCCGCAGCGACCAATGGCCGTTCCTCTACAACAAGGTTCCGGCCCTCTTTATTCACACTGGGTTACATCCTGACTACCACACCGAGCGAGATCAACCCGATAAACTCCGCTATGAGAAGATGACACGCATCGTCAAGATGGTGCATCAATTGAGTTGGAACCTTGCGGAATCCCTCGACCGCCCAGCTTACTCAGCGCCCTGACGAAATTCGGACCCAACGAACTCACAATCGTGCCTCATGCTGTCGTCCAGTATGTCCAAGAACCTGGCTCTCGAAATTTCAATGGCACCAAACTGCTGAAGATGTGGGGTAACCCACTGCACATCCAGAAGGTGATATCCCCTTGCGCGCAACCGATACACCAGATGGCACAGTGCAACCTTTGAGGCGTCCCTAGCACGGTGAAACATCGACTCGCCAAAGAAGGCTCCTCGTAGACCAACTCCATAAAGGCCCCCAACCAGCTGGTTGCTATCCCAAACCTCAACCGAGTGGGCATAGCCTGCGTTATGAAGAGCACAGTAGCTTTCAACAATTTCTTGGTCAATCCAGTTGCCCTTAGGATCTGCTCGCGACGCACATGCCAACACGACATCATGAAAAGCCTGATTAACGGTGCATCGAAACCGTCCCTGACGCAACATTCTCCCCAAGCGTCTGGTCGTATGAAATCGATCCAGAGGTATGACCCCACGCTGACCTGGAGAAAACCAACGAACCCCCCCATTGACTGCCATGGGGAAATAGCCGGTCCTATAACCACCAAGCAGAGTCTCAATCGAAATCATTGAACATCTCAAGACCATCCGGTAAGCATCACCGTTTACTATATACAGGTGAGGAGGGTCGCCATCCCACTCTCTATCTGCTACAAGAGCACTACCAATTCGCGGGAGACCTGATGCGAAAGAGCAGTATGCACACCTCCGAGACAGTCACGAAGGGGATCCGAGTCGCAGTCAAAACTCAGTTCTCCCACGCTGAGCCCAAGCGTAATCAATGGTTCTTCACCTACACCGTGCGCATCGTGAACGAAGGAAGCGAGCCTGTCCAGCTGATCAGTCGGCACTGGATCATCACCGACGGGTCAAACGAGGTAGAGGAGGTAAAGGGACCTGGCGTCGTAGGGAACCAGCCAGTTCTAGCACCAGGACAGGCTTTTGAATACACCTCAGGCTGCCCCCTTCGGACACCGTTCGGATCGATGCGAGGGTCATATCAAATGGCGACCAGTGACGGCACAACGTTCGACGCAGAAATTGCAGAATTCGCACTGAGCGAACCATACACTGTCCATTGAACCCAATGGCGGAGTGAAGCCATCAACCCTAAACCTTCGATCATCACTTCATCTCGACAACGGCGTAATCCTTGTGCCAAGAACTAGGTTCTTGTATTGAGTGAAATGACTTGAATTCCAGCATTCTCAAGGCTGCTCCGGACACCAGCAGCCAATTCGCCGGCTGCAGGTGTATCCCCATGTATGCAAATCGTGTCTCGGCGAACTTCGAGGACATCTCCGCCCTGAGTAACGACTGAACCATCTTCAACCAAACGCAATGCCCGCTCTCGGACCTCAGTCGGGTCAACGATAACGGCATCCGGTTGATCACGCGGTACAAGCGACCCATCAGACAGGTAGGCTCGGTCTGCAAACACCTCAGCAGCCGTCCGTAACCCAGCCGCCTCACCAGCATCAAGAAGCAAGGACCCCGACAAACCAAACAAAATCAGGGAATCATCGACTGCAAGAATCGCACGGGCCACCGCATCAGCCACTGCTCGATCACGAGCTGCCATGTTGTAAAGGGCCCCATGGGGCTTAACATGTTGTAATTGAGCATTTTGAGCTAGTGCCACCCCTGCAAGGGCACCTATCTGGTAAACGACAATATCCTCAATCTCCCGCACGCCAATCCCAAGCTCTCTCCGACCAAAACCCATTAGATCAGAGAACCCTGGGTGGGCTCCAAGTGCAACGCCACCAGACACTGCTAGGCCAACAGTCTTCCGCATCACCGAAGGGTCTCCACTGTGGAACCCACAGGCCACATTTGCAGATGTGACATAAGGCAGAAGCCCTTCATCTTCGCCTTTCTTATAGGGGCCAAACGACTCCCCAACGTCACTATTAAGATCGATTCGCTTCACTGAAATCAGATCATACGTTGTGAATCCGTTTTGTCGACCTAACGAAGTAGCTATCAGATATTGAAGCCTGCTACTGGTGTGATGACCGGCTCAAAACATTACCGGTGTAGCAACATCGAAACAGCGTCGATATCGCCAGCGGTTGCAACTAGCAATAAGTCACTAATGTCTCACCACTGAGCTCCACGAACTCAAGCTGTTCCAAGGCGTTAAATATGACATCAAAATTTCCTCGGCCCGATAAAGCAATCCATTAATTCTTGCGAAGGCCAGCGTCACTCTCAAGCGTTGAACCATGACACCATGTGCACCAAAGAGGCATAAACCTCATCATTCTAGAGAGTGTCAGCAGGCGGCTGGTCATGTAAGATTCTGACATTCTCAAGGACGCACAGCGACAGTGCACGACCAAGGAGAATCTCAAATGAGCTCTTCACCAGAGCCTGCCAGGCATGGATGGACTTGCCGATACAAAATAATCAGTTTGATAGTAGCAATGCTCAGCGGAGTCGATTCGACAGCCTTACTCGGCCAAGCGACCCAAGATCTAGATCAGGACTTTGCTGAACAGGTCGGTAATTGGACCACTAGACCAGAATTCATCAGTCCACTAGTGGATCATCTGCCAATCTCCGACCGTGTGCCATCACCGAAAGACATTCTCGGTCATCACATAGGAGCTCCTCGCGAACTGACCTACTACGCGGAACTCCTGAGTTATTACCGGGCTCTCTCCGAGGCATCGCCTCGTGTGTCACTCATGAACATCGGACGCACCGATGAAGACCGAGAAATGGTTGTTGTGGCCATCGCATCTGAAGACACTATTCGAAACCTCTTTCGGTACCGTGGCTTTCTCGAAGAGCTAGCTGACCCGCGTGGACTCCCTGAATTGGAAGCCAACCGAATCATTCAGCAAGCCAAACCGATCTATCACTTTATGGCCGGCCTACACAGTAGCGAGACTGGCCCCCCTGAAATGCTGATGGAACTCGCATACCGCTTAGCTGTTGAAGAAGGCACGCTCTTTGAACAGATCCGCGACAATCTCATCGTGACAATAACACCAACCGCTGAGCCGGATGGCCGCGATCGCTACCTCGACTGGTATTACCGGCATTTGATTAACATCTCCGACGATCGAGAGCGAATCGGCGGTCCCCCTTATTGGGGAAAATACATCTTCCACGACAACAACCGTGACATCAACTACTCACAACTCACTATGCGAGCGTTACTCGACTGGTATCTCGATTGGCATCCACCGATCATGCACGACTTGCACGAATCAGTACCCTTCCTCTACACCTTCAGTGGACAAGCTCCACAGAATCCAAATCTAGACCCTATCATCTACGGTGAACTGCCATGGTTCGCCAATTTCGAGATGGCACAACTGACCAAGTATGGAATGCCAGGCGCGTGGACCCACGGTTTCGTGGATATGTGGTCACCGGGCTATCTAGGGTTTATGGCATCCAACCACAACGGGCTCGTTCGATTTTACGAAACCTTCGGCAATGGCGGTGCCACCACAATGCGGCGACATCTCAAGACCGAGGACAACACATCTCAACAGGCTCGCACTAGTCGCGAATGGTACCGACCCCTTCCTCCATACGAGGAGGTCGAGTGGTCCATGCGCAACAACACCAACTACAGTCAGACAGCGGCCATCAGTGCTCTGCAACTTGCGTCGAGCACACCCAAGGTTATTCTGGAAAATTTCTACCAAAAAAGTAGGAACGCTATCGATGAAGGCCTGGAGACACCGCCCCACGGCTGGGTGATTCCCGCCAAACAACGGGACATGACCCGAGTAACCAGGCTAGTCAACCTGCTCTTAGTGCAGGGAATCGAGGTGGGTCGCGCAGATAATGAGCTTTCTTTTTCAACAACAGCAACTGGCGATGAAGCGACAAGTGAGTTCAGCCAATTTCCCACCGGGTCTTATGTAGTCAAACGGGATCAGCCTTACGGTCGGCTGGCCAAGATAATGTTCGAAACACAAGAATTTCCAGGAGATGACCTTAGGACGTACGACGACACAGGTTGGTCACTAAGCCTCATGCAGCATGCAGATGTGCATGCCATCACCGATCCCACCGTCTTAGAGATTCCGGTGGAAACGATCACTACCGCAGTTGATAGTGGCCAGATTATGGGAGACGACGCCTCCTTCGGCTACGCCGTTGCGCACTACGGGTCGCCCAACTTGACAACCCTCCGATATCGCTTTCGCGATCTCACCGTCGAGAGCGCGAACATCTCTTTTGAAGTGGACGGCACTAAATTTCCAGCCGGGTCTTTCATCATCCAGAGACCCACTCAAGCCACTGAGGTCGAGCAACTTCAACAAGCCATCGAAGAGCTTGGCCTGACCGCTGCCTCGCTCGAAGTCCGTCCGGAAGTTTCTACCCATGTCGTCGACCTTCCCCGTTTGGCCATATTTAGCACTTGGGGTGACACCCAAGAAGTCGGCTGGGTCCGCCACGCGTTCGATGAATTTGGAATCTCTTACGATCTGATCTTTAAGGAACGCATCAGTGAAGGTAACCTCGAGGACCAGTACGACCTTATCCTGATTCCCAATCAAGGCCGCACAGCCAAAGGGTTGGTGTTCGACGTGCCGACCCAAGGCGGCCCACTCGCTTACACGAAAACGGAACGCTTCGAATTTCTGGGTGACTATGGTTCGTCAGAAGACATCACCGGAGGCATGGGTCTTGCGGGTGTCCTCAACCTACAGCAGTTCGTGGAGGCCGGTGGCGTCCTCGTTACCCTAGCCGCCGCCAGTTACATGCCACCAGAGTTTGGACTCACGCGGGAGATCGACGCTCGGAGGCCAAGTTCCGAGTTCTACGCACCTGGGCCAATTGTGGATGCAGAGATCCTGCACCCGAAGCATCCGATCTTCTACGGCTACCACAACAACACCATCCCCGTCCGTTACGCCAATGGGCCCCTTCTCGATATACCACAACGCCACCGCGACAACTGGGTCCTGATGCGGTTTACCGGCACGGTACGAAGCGGACATATGCGCGGTAATAGCCAGACCGAAACTCGCCCAGCTATCGTTGACGTACCGCAAGAAGACGGACGCATTGTGTTATTTGCGACCAACCCATGTTACCGCTGGCAGAACCACGGCGAGTTCACGATGCTGTTCAACACTCTGTTACATTTCAATGACCTCGGCGTAGTTCAAGCTTCGGAACAGACCAACGCCGCACGTGTTCAACCCTAAGAGGGCCCCGCTGCAGGATGTCTGGCTTTTTCCCGCATTTACTCCAGACTACTCTCCAGATTCCCAGAGGGTCAGTTCATCGATTGACCAGTACCACGGTTCAGACGAGCCCAGCTGCCTAAGCCGAATGGCCCTGGACCGAGTCGACGGCAAAACAAGATCAAGGACTGCTGATCCCTGATGCTGCGGTATAGACGAAACCATCCCCGTAAGCCCAACATCCTCGTAGAGGATTCGGTCGAACTCACGCCCATCAACCGAAGACTCGATACGCAAAACCCTGGGAAAGTCTGCCCAGCTACGCTCCGTCAGCTCCAGCCGCAGCTTTGCGATCGACCTGGGGTGGTCGAAATGTAATGTCAGCCATTCATCGCCGGACTGTGGACGGCCGGTAGACCAACGAGTTTCTAAGTTGTCATCAAACGCCAGGTCCAACAAGGGATTTGCATGGGAAGCAGTCGCGGTAACTTCGTCCAGCGGGACCGGTACAAACCTTGAAATGGACTTATCGGGTGGCACATAAGGCCAGTCGACATCCCGAATCTGAAACAGATGTGTAGGGCCAATAGTCACGATATCTTCCAACTGATCGGCCTGAGCTCGAATTGCATTGACGATATCCCTGGCCAGATTTCGGTCTCCGTTGAGTGACTGTTCGTGAACAATCAGATACCTGACCCCAATGGAGCGAAGCCCCCGCAGCAGATCACCTGTCAAACGCTCATCCCACACAGCACCGTGCCTTAAAAATTCAACCAAGGGAACCCGATAGCCGCTGAAGCCGTTGACAATGGGATGTCCGTGTTCCAGCGTTCGGTATTGAAACTGTAGGGTATGGTTAGTGTCCAAATTATGGTGACGGGCCCACAAAGGTAGTTCAAGGACTGCCCCCGGTGGACTATCTGCGAGCCTGTCATAAATCAACGTGTCGAACGACCGCTCCCGAGGCAACGACCAGAGCGGGATGGGCCCCCGGTAGCCTTCCACCAGTAACAACCCGGCAACTGTCACGCCCAACACAGTTCTAGTCCGCTTGGAGAACCGCGGAAACCAGACAGCCACAGCGACACCACCCAAAACCGACAGCGACAAATAGACAACCATTGCCATTCTGGCAGGTACACGAAGACCATCAAGCCCTGGCACGATCCACATAGCGAGCTGGTAGGGCCCGAACGGGAGCAACTGACTTCCCCAGGCCTTGGGTTCTGGGCCCAAAGACAGCAGCACAGCCAAAACAGCAACGGCAGAGTAGATCAAAACCAACGTTGATAACGACACTCCGGCCCGTTGCTCCTGAAGCTTGTCCCCACAACCAGCTAGGTTTTTGCTAGCAATAGTCAAGAGCGCCGCAACCGCCAAAAGCATTAGAGTCATTCCCGCGAACAACTGTCCTTCCGGTCCTCCTCGAGGCAACAAGTCTCCCCAAACAAACAACGCGGGATCGACATGGAAGTAACTAGCTAAATCCGCACTATAAGAGACGACTTCCTCAATGCTCCGAACAAATCCTTGCTCCAGTCGAACCTGGTAGTAAATTCTTGCAATCGGCGCCAGAACCGCTAGCATGCTCAAAGCTGTCACCCCAAAGTCCCAGACCATGCGGCGACGAGACCGGTGAGCGCCAAACAAGCTATAGATGCCCACAATGACAACCGGTAGGGCAAAAAAGAACAGGTAGTAACCGTTCGACAGACCCTGTAACAAGAACGATGCGGCGAAAACTGCTAAAGCCCCACGGCCACCCCCAACGTGATAGCGGTGCAGGCCCCACAGTGCCACTGGCATCCACCCACCCATAAGCACCTGAAGATGAGCAATTTGTGCCACCCGATATGGACAAAATGCGAAAGCCAAACCAGCCAGCCCAGCCGCCCATTGATGTCCAGTGAGCGACCGCACCAGCAAATACATCCCACAGCCAGACAAGACATATGACAACAGGAATGCCACATTGTAGGTAAGCACCAAATTTTCGAAAGCCCAGTGCACCGGCGCTACGAGCACAGCGATACCAAGTAAATGCTCCGAATAGGCTAACGTATCTGAATATGGGTGAAAGATCGGGGTCTGCCAGAGTCCTCCAAGCCCGTCCTGCAACTGCTCAACATCCCAAGCCAATATCCAAGCGTTCAGTAGCGGGTCTCCAAGGTCATTCGGCAGAGCGTCCCCTAAGTGAAGGACGAGAGGGTAAGTCATTCCTAGCGTCACACACGTGAATCCCCCAAGCACAAGGACTATTTCACGTTTGAGCCACTGCAACATCATCAAACCAGACCACCTGCACCTTTTGATCAAAACGCCAAATCCTAGCACCCAACGTTAACTGCATTCGTAGCAACGAGACCACCTCACACTGTTTCCGTCTGTTCCCTCCACAGCTCCTTTCCTCAAGTTTTCATCTACCATGGCCAGGCAGATAGAGCACTCCCCGGTCTTGGCCAGGCTTCTTTAAACCCTACACAGCCCGAAAATTTCTCGATAGAAAAACCTGCAGGGATTACCTGAATTATAGGTAAATTTTATTGTCATATAGGGAGAGGGAATCCCTAAGATATGTCCCAAAGGCTGGGTTATCTGCCCTTGGACCGCACTCTTGCAACTCTCAACTGGCTGCGGAACAGTTCTCTTGAAGGCGCTCCAACACGTCTCGATCGTATCCTAAGAGGATCCCTGCAACGGTGTCTTGCCTGAGCACATCACGAAACTTGATACCCCAAGCTTCAGCCTCTTCCTTGGTCCCGAATCGACGATGGCTATAAAGTTCATTGTTCCAATAGAAGGCTACGTCCACCTCAGGCAACTCGCTCGAACGGATACATAATCGCGCGGTATCCCCAGTTGAAAGGGTTTCAAACCAGAGTGTGACACTGGGGTGAACGTCAGAATCAATCACAGGGGTTGATAGCATCACCCGTGGTATCGGACTCACAACGCCACAGCTACAGTCTAAAAATGGTCTAAGGCCTCAAAGTGCTCACACCTCACCTTTGCCCAACCAATCCGCTAGTGAAACATCACCAAAAGGATCACTTATGAAAGTAGCTAGATGACTTTAACGTGGGGTCATCGGTACCCCAACGGATGTCCTTCTGAACCCGTTGAAATCGCGGCACATGCTTGGAGCATTGAATGTAGGCCTCCTCCACCTTGATATAGACCCATTGTTCGACAAGCCTAGCTGACGACACGCCTCGAGCAGCCGGCATCTCATCAACGCCATTCGGGCGAGCGACAGGCGGTCGACGTTCGGCTATCCCGTTAACATGTAACCCAACCGTGCTATCCAGAAAATCGATAAATAACAGACCAATATGTGGATTTTCAACAATGTTTCCAAGGCTCGCAAACACCCCATTTCCACGATACTCAGGATATGCAAGAGTCCCTTGATCAACAACGCTCACCACACCTGCACCACCGAACCTCGGTGAACAATCACAAGCTCCAGATGCATCAGCAGTGGCGATGAACACCATCTGCTGACGTCGAATGAACTCCTGCATGGATGGTGTCAGGTGATCTTGGACCTGGGTCTCATAGAAGCGGCTCGCCCGCTTACGAGTCCCCAGTTCGTCTTGAATCATTCGTTCGCTCTGCAGGCCCATCCCTCATCCTCCAAGCGGAAACCCCTAAATAAGCCACTTCAGACACAGCCGCCGCTGCAACCCACTGGCGAGCAACGTCATCCAGGTCCGGCACTGGAAAATCTCTGCTCTCGACCGATACATCCAGTCGGCAGGAAGGGTTTTCCCTGCAGACTCCGCCTCAAATTAAAGGCTCACTCTAGCCCAAGTCGAGACTACCCAATCCGCTCGAGCAGAAAAGCTCTCGGCAACAGACCAGCGAGCGCAGGCGAAGCCTTCAAAACCGAACATTCAACATCACGCGAGCCATCCGCGGCAAAGATGGGTGAAAGTGGATGTCATCCACGCCACCGAGAGGCTCACCCTGTAGTCGGGAAGTATAAAAATAGTCGATATCCGACACATTGCTATTAAGTAGATTGAACCCCTCAAAGGTAATATCGGCACGGTCTGAGAGGTTCACACCAAACTCGCCGTTCCAGATGGTGGTTGGCGGGGACTTGACACTGTTGTCTTCAACTAAGGGTCTAGGCCCAAAATGTCGAAGGCGTAAGCTGCCGAAGACACGCTGTGCTCTCGGAACAGTCACGCCCGCAGCTATCACACGGTCGAGGGCACCAGGAATATAGTTACCGGCAGGATCAAGATCAGCAAATCTCGCTGAGGCAACAGACAGATCAAGCTCGCCCACAAACCAATCCGTAAACCGCAGGTAGTTCGTCCATTCCACACCGTTGCGCTCACTTGGACGACTCGCTTCAGCGATTCCAGCATCCCCAACAAACACGAGCTCTGAGTCAAACGACAGGTGCCACCATGCCAGAGTCGATTGAAGCCGCGGGACAGCAACTGTCCGAGCCCCAAATTCATAGCCTCGCGCTGGTACTAGAGGGTCTTCTCCAGCCACTGGATCACCTGACATGGGGTCCACACGTGTTGTTGCGGCTCGCGGATCATTACTGTGGTAACCACGCCCATAGTTCGCGTAGAACTCAGTCCCTTGCCAGGGGCCAAACACCGCCGTCACCTTCGGAGTGACGATGCCACTACTCCCAGTACCTGAATTCAGCTGCCTCTGAGCAGTAACAGCATAGCGATACAGATCCGTCCGCACTCCTAATTGCGTCCGGAAATATCGAGACCACTCAATTTCGCTCTGCCCAAATAGACCGACAGCAGTTTGGCCGACCGTATCATTTCGTATCGTATTGCTACGCAACCGAGCTATGGTGTTATAGAGACCGACCGTTCCCACCGCGTCACGACGAAATGACAGACCTATAGCCGATTCAACAGGAAACTGACCCATGTTTCCAAGCCGCCGATGCACGGCCTTTCCCCCATATACGATCCGGCGACCTTCTTGCTCGACCTGATCCCCATCAACAGGATTTTCCAGAAAGTAAGTGAAATTTTGAAACAGGTTCAAGCGCCCATGCAAAACATAGCCGGTCAACAGGGTGGATCGGTTTACACCAGACCGAAGTGATTCAACAGACAATGCATAGCGCCCGGTGCGTCCAGCATCGGTTGGATCTACATTCCCGTATCGGGAGATCATCCCTCCTGTCACGGCCCTTCGGGGTATTTGGTCGGTAGCGTTCCAGTTTGCGGTATAGGCCATCCCGGTGACCGACACTCCGTTGCGCTGATCGCCCTGGCTGTAGCGAATCACTCCATTCACCTTGCGCATCTGATCAGGCAACACCCACGGTCCGTTGTTCTTCGATGTTTCCAACCCCACTAGTAAGTTGCCAGACCCGACCTCGGGCGAGGCAGCAGCAAGAACCCGAGCCCAACCTTGGCCGCCAGTACTCACAGACAATAACGGCTGGTCGAGGACGTTGGCGTAATTGATATTTGCGGATCCCGCTGCCGAAAAATCTCCATGCTCAGCGAAATAGGGACCTTTCGTATACTGCACACCACTGACGAGTTCAGGAATCAAAAAATTGGCATCGCTATAGCCATGCGCGTGGGCTCCGGAAGATTCATTCAGTGGCACTCCCGCAATCGTAGTCGCAAAGTCAGAACCGTGATCTAGATTGAATCCCCTTAGGTAATACTGATTTGCTTTCCCTTCTCCACTGTGCTGGCTGGCAATAAAACCAGGGACAGTTTCCAGCACTTCTCCCGGCCGCATAATCGGACGTGATGCCAACTGCTCGGCCGTCACTGCCCCCACACTGGCCGACGTCGCAATCCCAACCAGATTTTCTCGCGGGTTCTCAAGCTGGGCTAGATTCCGAAATGTGCGTTGCCCCGTCACGACAATATCAGCGGTCAACCCCAAAACCAGGACAACATCAACACGAGTGTCTGAACCAACATCGATATCTCGACGAACAGTAGAAAAATTCAGCAACCGAAAGGTCACAGTTGCAGGACCGGTGGGAAACTCGTCGAACCGATACTCTCCTGAGGGATCAGTCTGAGAGACGGCACTACTTGCCCCATCCAGCTCAACGATTACTCCGGGCAGGGTCCCCCCTGTTTCATCGGTAACTAACCCAGAAACCTGCCCGGTTGTCTGAGCCCTGATACCGTTAGTGTTCAAAGCCGTAACGAACAGCATTGACCAAACAACGATTAAACGAATGGCATAGCTATCAAGCAACTTTTCGCGAAAAGAGATGAACTTAAACACTCGCCTATCCTCAGTCTTTCCTGAGAGCCATTTTTTTCTCGATTCCAATGGTCTCCCTGCTATATCTTTCGCTCAACACGACAATAGACTGAGACTATCTAATTCCCCTCGGGATTACGCCTTAAGAAATGCTGAATGATACGTTCAGGTTCATAGCGCGGGGATATTCTTACATCTGTGTAGATTGAGAAAGTTTATGGCCACGCAGAACGACAGGCCTTCGGAGACTCCGAGCCACAACATTCGCCACCGACTACTGATCGTCGAGGATGAACGCAAAGTGGCCGACGCCCTACGAGAAGGCCTCGAAGGCGAAAATTATCGGGTCACGGTTGAAGAAACTGGAGAGGCGGCCTTCTTTCGTCTCAACACTGAACAGTTCGATCTTGTTCTTCTCGACATCGGCCTACCGACCAGAGATGGACTCGACATTCTCAAAGCCCTGCGTGACGACAACGACGGGACACCCGTGCTAATCCTGACCGCTCGCGATACGACGACCGACCGGGTCACCGGCCTCAGGGCCGGTGCCGACGACTATCTAGTCAAGCCGTTTGCGTTCGCTGAACTGCTTGCGAGAATCGAGGTGTTGCTACGTCGTGGCACGATAGCGAGCGCGCAACGACTCATAGCTGGCGACATCGAGATCGATCTGCAGAGTCGACACGTCACGCGGAACAGACAATTTATTGAACTCACTGCCAAGGAGTACGAGTTTCTGGTGTGCCTGATGCAGCACGACCACCAGGTGGTCTCGCGAGAGACCCTCGCCCGTGAGCTTTGGCCTGAAACGGCGCGCAGCGTAACACTCAATAACGTCATCGACGTGCACGTCTCGAGGCTAAGACGCAAGATCGAGTGTGGGAACTTGACGAAGTTGATCCACACGGTTCGAGGAGTCGGATTCATTTTACGGGAGGAGAAACCATGAGAAGGTGGCGCTTCCTACGCACCTTGCGAGCTCGCCTGACAGTGACCCACCTGATAGCCATGCTCGTGGTCACCGCGGTGTACGCGACCATAGTGTCCGCGTTGATCGTGCGGAACGCCTCCCAGAGTTTGGACGACCGTCTGCGAAATGATTTTCGATGGGCCGCCACTATGGCACAGCAGAACCCCGATGGCAGATTCACCTGGTTTGAAGACGATGAACGGCCTGAAAACAACCCTTGGCTCAACGTCTCAAATTCGGACGGGGAAACTATCTACCGCACGCCCGTGGCCATACGATCGCCAGTGCCGGAAAGTGAATGGCTCGTGAACAATGCCGATGGAAGCATCGCTATCGTGCCCAACGATGGTATCCCGTTCCGGGTCTTGAGCGGGCAAGCGAACATCGCTGGTCAGCCGGTGGTCATACAAATCGGTCGGTCCGAGTTTTTCATGCGCGAGGAGTTGGCCGAATTCTTCTTGGTTTTGGTAATCGGTCTACCGCTGAGCGTGACCGTGACCAGCCTAGTCGGTTACTGGCTAGCCCGTCGTTCGCTCTCTCCGCTTGAACGAATGACCAAGTACGCTCAGGCAATCACGGCCGATCGCCTCGACGAGCGACTGCCGTTCGACAACCCGCGTGATGAGATTGGACGCCTCGTGAACGCCTTCAACGCGCTCCTAGACCGACTTGAGGAATCGTTCCAGCAAGCGCGGCAATTCACATCCGATGTGTCGCACGAGCTGCGGACGCCCCTCACGGTCATGCGCAGCGTCGGCGAGGTTGGTCTTCGAGGAGACAGAGACGCCACCGACTATCGAACCATTGTCGGCAGCATGCTGGAAGAAGTTAATCGTCTGACCGACTTGGTTGACAGATTGTTAACACTGTCGCGGTCTGACATTGGCTCGCTCAAACTTAAGGCGGAGACCGTCGAACTGGGAGAACTTGCTGACGGTATCGTTTCGGATTTAGATGTCCTCGCCGAGGAGAAAAACCAGACGCTCTCGGTTGAGCGTGTGGATTCAGCTCTCTGCGTCGCCGACGGAGTCGTGTTGCGTCAGGCCCTCATCAACATCGTGGACAACGCCATCAAGTACTCGCCCTCGGCTAGCCAAATTCGGATCAGGACGTTCACCGTAGGTGCCCACTCGTCGCTCGAAGTACGGGACATGGGACCGGGCATCCCTCCCGATCTGCAACAGCGCATCTTCGATCGGTTCTATCGTTACGGTCCAGACGCTTCGGGAAACATTGGTGTTGGTCTTGGGCTGGCCATTGCAAAATCGTTCATCGAGGCGAACGGCGGCGAGTTGGTCTGCGAATCGGTCGCCGGCGAGGGCAGCTGCTTCCGGGTGCAGTTGCCTCGCAAATCTTTGCCTGCAAATCCTGAAGGATGTCGATGACACGTTATTGGCTTCAGGCCGCCACATTCGTCGCCTCCTATAGCTTCGTGGGATGTACCTCAATCCAACCCAATAACGAGATCCTCCTCAATTCGTTCACCGACCAGATCGCCTCCAGCACGTTCGTTACCGATTTCGTCAGAGACGGCAATGAGCTGAGATTTTATGGCCCTAACGGTAAAGGGGGGGAGGCTGCGTGGCTGGTACGCATCGAGACTGTAATTGTCGAGTCAAACGAGTTTGATCCGGTCGCACCGTATTACGGACGCATCAGATCTGAATGGACCGCCGATGGGACGGTCGTCGAGTACTTGGGTTCGATGACCGCCCTACCTCAAGAATTTCTTGACCGAGGTGTCGGCCAAGAATGCTGGGCGTACTGGCTGGCAGCCGAGAAACGCTGGGACTGGTAACAACCGTCTCCGTCTCGCAGCACGGTGCCAGTCGTGCTGGCGTGCAGCTTTAGGGTGCGCGTCGACGCGCTCGGCCGGTGGGCCTTCCACTGCCACCTGCTCTTCCACATGACGGCCGGGATGTTCCGAGAGGTCCGGGTGGAGGTATGAGGCGTCTTCTTACCCTAGTCGTACTCCTGACGTTGCCCGGCTGGGCCGAGGCGCAGTACGAGCTGCTCCTGACCAACCGGCTGGTACTCCAGCCGCTGGTCGAGCTCGATCTCCTCGGCCGTGACGACTTGGGCCGCGGGCTGGGGGCCGGCTTCAGCACCGTGGCGACTGGGCTTCGGCTGCGCTACGAGACTCGCCGCGAGCTGGCGCCCCACGTCGGCGTCGTGTGGCACAATGCCTTTGGCGAGACGGCATGGATAGCCTCAACCGCTATGTTCCGAATATCGGACAGAGCCCGCTACAGCATTAAGAGTTACTCACACCAAGATCATTGGCACTACTGCTAAGAAAGGAAGTTGGGCTATCTTATACATCAAACATTTAAATCCTGACTGCTCCTGACCGAAAAGCCCCAGCCAGTCACAATTACAAAACAATGGCTCCTAGTAAGCGTAACCCAACATCAGAATTCACCCAAGAAGGCCAACGATGACCAATCGACCACTTGCAACTTTCACCTTGCTGACTTTCTGGCTCGCTGCCTGCGGTGGCACCGAACCTGAGGCACCTACGAGCACTATCGTAGCCTACGAAGGCGCCACCCTGATTACAGGGGACGGCGGACCACCCCTTGGAGGTGGCGTCCTGCTCGTTGACGACGGCAAGATCACGGCCGCCGGACTAGCAGCTAACGTGACGGTACCGGAAGGTGCCACGGTCGTCGACTTGACCGGAAAAACGGTCATGCCAACAATGGTCGACCTACATGGGCATCTCGGGTTTATTCAGGACCTCAGCTTCGATTACGCCAACTACACTCGCGAAAACATCATCGACCAATTGAATCGCTATGCCTACTACGGAGTTGGCACGATCGTTTCACTTGGAACCGACCCAGGCGAGCTCGCTTTTACGATACAAGCAGAGCAACAGGCTGGCACCCTAGGAGGAGCCAGAATCCACACAGCATTTCGTGGGATCGCCCGGCCCAATGCTGGACCAGGAGCGCCTACTATGCGGCAAACGGCCCTCGGTGCGTCAACCGCTGAGGAGGCGCGTCGCCTCGTTAGCGAAATTGCAAGCACAAATGCTGATTTTGTGAAGATTTGGGTCGACGACCGGGGAGGCTCAGTCGACAAGCTCGCCGCGGACCTCTATCAACCCATCATCGACGAGGCACACACTCATCAGCTACAAGTGATCGCGCACATTTTCTATCAGGAAGACGCCCGTGAACTTGTCGAAGCGGGCGTAGATGGTTTCGCTCACCTCCCACGCGATGTCGAGATGGATGACGGACTCGTCGCAGCCATTGTCGAGAACGATGTGTTCGTGATGCCCAATTTGTCGATCTCAGAACGTGGACAGCACACTGCCCCGCCAAGCTGGCTCAGCGACCCACTGCTACTGGAGTCGGTCTCGCCACAGGTGGTGTCCCGAATAGAGGCATCATTCGAAAACAGGAACCCTGGCTCCGCCAGCGCAGCAGCCGAATCCTATGCAGCCATGCAGCAGAGCCTAAAGAAGCTAGCAGCGGCTGGAGCCAGACTGGTTCTTGGTGCCGACACCGGAGTCCAGGATCACATTCACGGGTTCATGGAGCACAGAGAGCTCGAGTTACTCGTTGAGGCAGGACTCTCACCCGCCGAAGCCATAACCGTGGCAACCAGCGCTCCTGCTGAGGTACTTGATCTCAACACCGGCCTGCTCACCCCTGGGAAGCGAGCTGACTTTATTGTGCTAAACGCGAATCCCATGTACGGCATCAGCAATACAAAGCAGATCGCAGCGGTATACCTCGGAGGACAAGAGCTTGATCGAGAGGCTCTACGTTCTGCCTGGTAAACGTTGCCGTCGTCACTACGGGGAGAGCAAGACTTTTGAGCCAGGACCCAGCAGTTGATTTGGCGATTGAGCTAGGGTTATTTTCGCTGAGACCTAGCCGTTCACGAACCACCAGAGGCGCAAATGAGACCAGTCTTACCACTTGCCGTCACCATCCTGATCATTACTGGAACGAACCCAGCCGTCTTCACTCAGGCGGACCGCTACCCGTCCTCCGAACATGGTGGGAATTACATGCACAATTTTTATTTCCCGCCAGCTCCAAGCTCTACACCGTGGGCTCCAAGCTGGGCGCCAGATGGCAAGTCAATCGCCGTGTCAATGAGTGGTTCCATCTGGCGGGTCGACCTTGCAACTAGGCGGGCAGACGAGCTCACGTACAGCAAGGACGCCTACCATTCCTCTCCAGATTTTTCGCCTGATGGACGCTGGCTGGTCTACACGGCTGACTACGACGGTGAGCGCGTACAGCTTGAACTACTTGATCTCGAAAACGGTGATACTCGAGCACTCACCAACGACCTCCATGTCTACGCCGATCCAACGTTTTCCCCAGAGGGAACACATCTTGCCTATGTTTCGACACGGCCCAACGGCTATTTCAACGTGTCTGTACGCCCACTAGTTGAAGGCCGGTGGGCTGGGGATGAAATGCCTCTCACTCATGACAATAACTTTGGCTCAGACCGGCTATATTTCGGCCCATGGGACATGCACACTGCACCTACCTGGCTTCCCGAGAGCGACGAAATGTTACTGGTGTCGAATCGAGGTGTCCCCTTGGGTTCTGGCAACGTACTGCGCGTACCCTCCGTGGAAGGAGGAATTCGGGAAGCTATTACAGTTTTGCAGGAACAGACCCTGTATCGAACCCGCCCAGACATCGCAAGCGATGGGAAGCGGTTCGTTTATAGCTCAACCCGCGGGGCAGCCGACCAGTTCAATAATCTATATGTCCAGCCCACCGCTGGTGGCGAACCCTACAAACTCACCTTCTTCCAGCATGATGCGTTCCATCCACGCTGGTCACCTGACGACGAATGGATTGCATTCATCACCAACAAAGGAGGACTGCCACAACTTGCCTTGCTAGAAACTCATGGTGGCTCGATCCAGCCAATTTCGATCACCCGCCGACAATGGAAGCGTCCGATGGGAATCCTATCAGTCAGGACGTCCGACGGCACTTCTGGGAACTTAGCAGGAGCACGGATCCATTTGACGGCTTCAGACGGGAAGTTCTACGCACCCCCTACCGCTTACGCCAGACTGAGTGGCCGAGGTGATCACGTCTTTCACAGCACAGGCATCTTCACCGTAGAGCTACCCGTCGGCCCAGGTACGTTTACCGCGGTTAAAGGGTTCGAGTTCTGGCCGGAAACCGAAAGCTTTGACATCAAGGAAGGAGCAGTTACATCGCTAACTGTGCCTCTCCAACCGATGACTGACATGGCTGCTAAAGGCTGGTATAGCGCCTCCACGCACGTCCACTCAAACTACGGGGGAAACCTACACAACACGCTCGAAAACCTCTTGATGATGTCTGAGGCGGAAGACCAAGACCTCGTACTCGAGCAAATCGCCAATAAAGATAATCGTATTCTCGACTACCAGTATTTCGAGCCAGGTGGTGGCCCACACTCAACCTCGACAACAGACAAGCTGGTCGTAGTGGGGCAAGAATACCGCCCGCCGTTCTACGGTCACGTTTTTATGTTCGGCATGCAAGACCACCTAATCTCACCATTCACAATGGGCTACGAGGGAACTGCCATCGAAAGTCTCTATCCCAGTAACACCGACATGTTCCGAAAGGCCAAAGCCCAAGGCGCTACTGTCGGCTATGTACATGCCTTTGGCGGAGATACTGACCCACTCAGAGGCAATCTTGGCGGCGGCAAAGGTTTCATCGTCGATGCTGCGCTCGGCACCACCGATGCAGTTGAGTGGTCTGATGCAAGTCGGGCAGGCTTTTACCCACTATATGCTGTGTGGAACAACGGACTCCGAGTAACCGCGACCGGTGGCGAAGATTCGATCAGCAATCTTCATCGATCAAAGCTTGTCGGTTCAGTTCGCACCTACGTACACACCGGACCTCAGGGACTTGACATGCATGCATGGTTTGCTGGCTTACAAAAGGGTCACGCATTTGTGTCTTCAGGCCCACTCGTTGAGTTAACTATCAATGGGCGAATACCTGGCGAGCAGGTCAACTTCCCATCAAATGGCGGTTCTGCTGAGTTCGTCGGCCGGGTACAATCAATAACGCCACTTGAAAGGCTACTGCTTGTCTGTGATGGTGAAACGGTACATGAAACACTTCTGACCGGAGACAGATATTCCGCAGTGCTCAAGCTGACCCGGCGTGTGGACCAGAGTGGATGGTGCCACCTACGCGCTGAAGGAAAACCAACCGATCGGTTCCCGTTGGATGTGGCCTATGCCCAAGGATTCACGAACCCTGTTTGGTTGCAGGTGGGCGACCAAGCGGTCCGAAACGCAGACGCGGCCAACTACGCACTTCGGTGGATCGACAAACTGCAGGATTTGGCTGGAAACTGGCCAGGCTGGCGCAACAACAAGGAACGTGACCATGTGTTCTCTCAGTTTGATGAAGCCCGGGCCATCTACCGGCGATTTGCCTTGGAAAGCACTGACTAAACTAATCCCCAGGTTAAGTACTTAGACCATCGGCTTCCGGCTTGAAAACTAACAAGATACTAATAGGAGAACCCTGTGGCTGATCAGCCTAGAACGTTCGATGCATCATCCGTGTTTGATCCTCCGGCTGAATTCTCTGCGAAAGCTCACTTGAAATCACTCAAGGAGTACCAAGCTCTTTACGACCGCTCAATCAGCGATCCGGAAAGGTTCTGGGCCGAGCAAGCTGAACAGCGACTTACGTGGCTTGAGCGATGGCAGACGGTTCGAAAGTACGACTACCACAAAGCCGAAATAGGATGGTACCTCGGTGGCAAGCTCAACGCGTGCTACAACTGCGTCGACCGACACGTAGAGGCTGGCCGGGGGGAAGCAACCGCTTTGATCTGGGAAGGTAACAACCCTAGTGAAAGCAAAACCTACAGCTACGCTGAACTCCAGACTGAGGTTCAGAAAGCTGGAAATGCGCTGAAGTCCCTAGGCATCGCCAAGGGTGATCGGGTCTGCATCTATATGCAGATGATCCCAGAGCTAGTCATCGCCATGCTGGCCTGCGCACGCATAGGTGCGGTTCATTCAATCGTCTTTGGGGCGTTCACTGCTGATAGCCTCGTCACTCGGATCAATGACTCCCAGTGCAGGGCAATAATCACGCAGAACACCGGTGTGCGTGGTACCAAACAAGACATCGCGATGAAAGCGAACGCAGATAAAGCAGTCGAGGATACTCCGAGTGTCGAGAAAATTCTTGTCGTCCAGCGCACTGACACACCGGTCGAGATGATCGCTGGCCGAGACGTTTGGTGGCACGATGCCCTAGCAGCTGCAGACCCTGCGTGTCCCCCAGAACCGATGGATGCTGAAGATCCACTCTTTATTCTTTACACATCAGGCTCCACTGGAAAACCTAAAGGCGTCCTTCACACCACCGGTGGTTACCTGACCTACGTTGCGACCACGTTTCACTATGTCTTCGACTATCAGCCTGGCGACATCTACTGGTGCACGGCTGACATCGGGTGGGTCACTGGCCATAGCTACATCACCTACGGTCCATTGGCTAACGGCGCGATCACGATGATGTACGAGGGAGTACCAAACTACCCCGACTGGGGCCGCTTTTGGGAAATCTGCGAAAAACATAAGGTCAATATCCTCTACACAGCACCAACAGCCCTCCGGGCATTGATGAAAGAGGGCGACGACTATCCGGCGAAATATAACCTGAGCAACCTGCGGCTACTTGGCACTGTTGGTGAACCCATCAAGTCCCCAGAGTGGACCTGGTACCACTCGGTGATCGGCAAGGAGCGCTGCCCGATCGTCGACACTTGGTGGCAAACCGAAACGGGCGGCATCCTCATTTCACCGTTGCCAGGGGTTACCCCAACCAAACCGGGCTCTGCAACATTCCCACTCTTTGGCATCAAACCTGCTCTAGTCGATGACGAGGGGAATGTCCTCGAAGGCAATGACATCCGCGGAAACCTCTGTCTATTAGAACCTTGGCCTGGCCAAATGAGAGGCGTGTACGGGGACAAACAGCGATTTTTCGATACCTATTTTGCGCGCTTTCCTGGTAAATATTTTTCCGGAGACGGCTGCAGACGCGACAAGGACGGCTACTACTGGATCACCGGGCGCGTCGATGACGTCATCATCGTGTCGGGACACAATCTCGGCACTGCCGAAATCGAAGGAGCAATCGGCAGATACCCCTCTGTCGCAGAGGCTGCGGTCGTTGGTTACTCCCACGACATCAAAGGCAACGCGATCTACGCCTTTGTCACACTCAAGACAGGCCAGACTCCGACGGACGAGATGAAGACCGAGATCACCAAGGCAGTCCGGGCCGATATTGGCCCGCACGCAACACCAGAGAAAATCCAATTCACTGAAGGTCTGCCCAAAACGCGGTCAGGAAAGATCATGCGACGAATCCTTCGAAAGATTGCTGAAGGCGACGTTAACGACCTTGGCGATACCTCAACACTCGCAGACCCAGGCGTGGTGGACTCCTTAGTGAGAGGGCGGATCTGAACCCTAACGGGATGGCCAAGGTCCCTTCCGTGGGTAAACTGTTTGATGGGGCATCTCAACCGGAGGACCGCTACCTTAGCCGCCCGAGACAAACCGCCCTAGGCTGGCACAGGCAAAGAAGCCGCAGACAAAAGGGACTCCCCAAGCAGGGGGTATCCAATCGAAAATCATCGGAGCCCGCGCTCCGTGACCAGATAAGTCGCAAACGTGCCGAGCCAGTGTTCACCCTCATAGTGGCCACCCGTCACGACGGCAAGACCAGCACGACGGTGATCCAGTGCGGCGGCCAGTAGCGTCGATCTCCGCTGATCGTGCTCTGGTAGACCGCTTGCGATACCCTCTAACATCCAAGCCCGGCTTAGGTTTAGTCCCCCGAGGTGCATGAGCTGCCCATCGCTAGGGTCACTCACCGTGGCTGTCTCCAGCCAGCCACTCTGATCCGCACCACCTGATATCCCTGGCAGCAATCGGGTAAGCCAAGCACCAAACAACGCTGGCTCAATCATCCGCCGCATCAGATCCGCTTCCGCTAAACATGGGGAGAGAAAATCCTGTCCCGATGGCTCGTAATTCAGCGGACAGTTCTTGTCGCCGCTGTAGTGATCTGCAGACCGGTCCGCAAGAAGCTCAAGCATCTGGGTATCAGCTGCCACCTTAGCCCAGTCGTAAACCAGACTGAGGGAGAACGCGGTCTGGGAATGCTCGCCACTCCTGACGGGGTAAAGCAACTTAGGCAACCAATCCTTAATACGCAAAGCAGCAGCACGCTCCAATGGCGCTAAAGCTACTTGCCAACGCCGCGCATCAGGGTCATCCCATTCACGCAACTCCGCGGCCAACTGAAGCAGCCACGCCAACCCGTAAGGCCGCTCAAACCCCTCACGACCTGGCGCTTGTAGATAGTCAACCTCGTCAGCGACGTGGTCAGCAGTTAAACTGGAATCCAGCTTGCTCCGGGCTAAGCCAGCCAAATTAACCTCGGGGTAAAGCCGAACCAGGCGGACCAGCAACCAGTGCGCATGGACCGATGAATGCCAGTCAAAGCAGCCATAAAAGGCAGGGGTAAGTTCCCGCGGAGGACGAACATCACTGTCATCAACAAGCACGTGAGACACCTTGTTCGGGTACTCACGATGCACACAATGAAGCGCTAGTTGCGCGAACCGAATTACGGGAACGGCTTCACCCTGGGCCATTACCGGGACTCTGAAGGCCATAGCTACACTAGTACCAATCAAGAGAGTCACCAGCCACCGCCGGAATACAGAGCCGCACGAACGCTCCAACCTGTCACTCATAACTTATAGGGCATCCAATCCAATAGGGCTTTGAAAGCATTCAGGATTCTACAATGACATCCTAGGCCCCCAACCTGGCCGAACCTCAACGGAGCCTTCGGCACTGGTTGTCGTATACTGCCCCTCATGCTGGCACGAAAACTCCCTAGCATCTTCGGTCTCGTTTTGGTGTTGACCACTGGACTCGCCACTCAAAATCGAGAGCCCCTATATATCTGTGTCAATGACACAGCAACCATAAATCTCGGAATGGGCTTCACTATTTGCGACGCCATACCCACAGAGGCTCTAACCAATCGCCTGGACAAAGACCACCTCCAACGGCGCCCAGGGGCATTGATCACCAAGGTTATCGATGCTGGGGTAGCACAGCTGGCAGGCCTTCAACCCGACGACGTAGTCTACCGAATTGGAGGTGTCAACGTAGACAACAAAGAAGCCGCCACCATCCAACTCCAGCGCATCGAAAGAACCGCCGATACCGTTGTCAACTTCCTTCGAGATGGTCGCCCTTACCTAGTACGAGTCCGGCAGCCATAACATCCATTTATCCATATCACTCATGTGGCATCGGTAGATGCACAAGCCAAGCAGTCAGGGCCAAGACAGTAGCAGCAACCAACAATTCGGCCGTCGCCGAATAACGCAAGCGTTTCGCCCCCCCTGGTTCTGCCAACTTGGGTCTGACCATCCGCCAATTGTAGGCCCCCAACCCGGCAGTAACTCCGAACAGCCCCATCTTCGCGAGTAACAAGCGACCGTAAGGTGTTTCCCAAAGTTGCTCGAAATCATCGACATAAAGCACGGCCGTCAAAACTCCTGTCAGCGTGAGCACCACAGCTGCCACCAGTGCCACCGGCGAAAACCGGTCCACAGTTCGTATCATCAAAACACCAAGACCAAGATTGCCCTGACCCACGGGTGCCTGAAACAGCTGACGCAGTCCGATCAACACCAGGAGCAAGAGCGTACCGATCCAAACACCTGCGGCAAGGAGATGCCCAACCTGCAAGCTCATTGCCCCAATAAACCCACCGATATAAGCGTAAGCATGCCCCGTCATCGGAATCGTTCCTACCACCACAACCGCTGCAACGGCCAGCAGTCGCCAACCCCATCGACACCTACTCACAACCAACGCCATGACTGCCGAAGCAAACACAACAGCCGCTAGCTGTACGGTCCAACGACCACCCCAGCGGGTCTGATCAGCAACCAGCCACAGCAGCTCAGCGGTGACCGGTTCATCAAGGCCAAACGACGAGTAGGTCTGGGCATAGAGTCGAGCGAAAGTTGCAAGAACAAGAACAACCAGCGCCCATAAACCATGCTGTATCAGCTGGTACTCACTCTCACGGCGTAGAGCTGTGTTAGACGCACGCTGATCAAGAACAATCCTGAACACACAAACACCGACCAGCCAGAAAACGCCGGCATCGGTAAACCATTTTGCTATCGCCAGTAGTGTGACAGCATAGATCTCATCGCTCATCTAGGCAGAGTAGCGCGACAAGGGTGTCATAGGATAGTCAGATGCGACCGGCCCGTCATCTAATGATCTCGCTGTTCTGGTTGGCCTTCTTACCAGCCCTCTCATTCACACACCCACTTACTTTTACCGAAACGACTGTGGTCATACGCTCAGACAACACCTTTCAGGCTGACCTGATAGTCGACCTTGACGCTCTGGCACTCGGGGCACCACCGGATACGGACGATGCGACACTGGTAGCCACGCTAAACAGCCTCGCATCCGACGAGTTCGACGCTAGTCTTAACCAAGTGCGCCGGCTGTTCGAAAGACGGGTACGGCTACGGTTCGATGGTGTCCCAGTACATTTTAGGGTTGAATTTCCTGACTACGGGACCCCTACGGCAACAGAATCGACCATCCCGACAGTGCTTGGACTTACGGCCAGGCTGACAGGCACTGTGCCATCTGGAGCCACTGAGTTGGAGTTTTTTGCCTCGCGAGCATTCTCGGAAGTTGACCTTACAATCCGAGATGAAATTCGGAATGTGACCAGGCGCACACTACTAGAACCGGGTGCCCGTAGCGAACCATTTCTACTAACGGGCCCCATCACCAACCCCAGTCGACTTTCAACAGCCAGGCGTTACCTGCAGCAGGGTTTCATCCACATCATCCCAAGCGGGCTCGACCACATCCTGTTCGTTCTGAGCCTGTTTCTGCTGGGCACCAAGATACGACCACTCGTCTGGCAGGTCACCGCCTTCACCGCAGCTCACGCGACAACCTTGTTCCTCTCCGTCTTAGGGGTCGTATCACTTCCGGCCCACCTGGTCGAGACACTAATCGCCTTGTCTATCGTTTACGTCGCCATCGAAAATGTTCTAACCAGTCGCCTGACAACATCAAGAGCAATGCTAGTCTTCGGGTTTGGACTGCTCCACGGACTTGGGTTTGCTGGAGTCCTTCGCGAACTAGGACTCCCAGACGACGAATGGTGGCTTGGACTGTTCACCTTCAATCTGGGAATAGAACTAGGCCAGCTAGTCGTGATTGGTTTAGCCTTAAGTGTGGCGGGTTGGTGCCGCCCCCGCCCATGGTACCGAACAAGGGTTGTTATCCCCATATCGTGTACTATCGCCAGCATCGGATTGTACTGGGCCTTTGAACGTCTGTTCGACATCTGAAAAATTAGATCATTCGCTGTAGTATATTGGATGGTTCTAGAACCCTGTTCGGCTCAACCAACGAGTCTAGGAAGACAAACTTCAGTGAGGGACAACCTGATGACAACGGCTGCACACGGCTCAATACAATGGGGAGTCGCGGCGCTTCTTGCAGGCTTTCTGTTTGGTGTCGCTGCTCCAGTTTCAGCCAATGATTGGCCAAGTTGGCGTGGTCGGGGGCAAACAGGAGTTTCGGAAGAGACCAGACTGGTCACAAGCTGGTCACCAGACGGTGAGAATCTCATATGGTCAGACACTTGGGTTGGACGTTCTACACCGGCTGTCTTTGACGGTCGAGTCTGTGCCAACGGCCGGACCGGTGCCGGAATCGACGAACAAGAGGTTGTGGCCTGCTGGAATGCAGAGACCGGGGAGCAACTGTGGCAGCACAACTTCAATGTGCTGAACACAACAGTCCCCTTCAATCGGGTGGGCTGGGGCAATGTGACTGGGGACCCAGACACAGGTTTCCTCTATGCCATGAACATCGATGGCCATCTGAACACCTTCGATCGAGAAGGCAATATTGTCTGGAGCTGGCGGCTGGCCGAGGACCTAGGACGGGCCTCTGGCTACGGAGGCCGTACCTCGACTCCGATCGTTGATGAAGATCAACTTCTACTGAGCCTGATCGGGTCAGGGTGGGGCAACCTAGGAGGCCCGCCGCGCCACCGATATTTCGCCTTCGACAAACAAACAGGCCAGGTTCGATGGAGTTCAACCCCTGGTGGCACTGTAGCTGACATGAATACCCAATCCGTCGGAGTCGTCGGAATTGTGAATGGCCAAAGACTCTGGATCGACGGAAACGCAGATGGTCACATTTACGCCCTGAAAGCACGAACCGGTGAAAAAATATGGGAATTTCACCTCAGCAAACGTGGTATCAACGTCTCGCCAGTGTTAGCTAACAACACGGTATATGTCGCACACAGTGAAGAAAATCTAGATGCAGGCACAATGGGCCGAGTCGTAGCAATCGACGCCACCGGCACCGGCGATGTCACGACAACACACGAGCGATGGCGGGCCGATGAAATGGCGGTCGGATTCTCATCGCCGCTCATACACGAAAATACTCTCTACCTGATCGACAACTCGGCCAATCTCTTCGCCCTCGACTCCGAGACCGGCGCCACTCAGTGGCAACAGAGCGTCGGAACCGTCGGTAAGGCTTCACCCGTCTGGGCCGACGGAAAGTTGTTCATCACCGAGACAAACGGGAATGTCAGAATCCTAGAACCTGGTCCTACCGGGGCGGCCGAACTCGACCACGACGAACTCCAGGTAGAAGACGGCCGCTACGCCGAGATTTATGGTTCCTTTGCCGTCGGCTACGGCCGGCTCTACATGACGGCCGAATCGGGTATCTACGCCATCGGCGACCCGACCTCTTTATTCAGGGCAACAGCAGGCGATCCTCCGAACCTCGGCAACGAAGCTGCTGCTTCGGGACCACCCACCCTCATCCAGGTAGTGCCGGCTGAAGTAATCGCATCAGCAGGCGACACCATTGATTTTCAGGTTCGAGCTTTCAACGCCAACGGCCAGTTCCTAGGGAACCAGGACGCGTCCTGGTCACTCGAAAACCTGGTCGGAGGAACCATGTCTTCCCAAGGCACGCTGTCCACTGATGCGCGCGCGACAAACCAAGCCGGCACAGTAATGGCAACAATGGGTAGCCTGACCGCGACCGCACAGGTCCGGCTCTATTCCCCGCTGCCCTGGTCTGAAAACTTTGAAAGCGGTCGCCCACCTCAATGGATTGGAGGGGGAGGCAGCCTGACTGTCTCCGATGTTGGTGGGAACCAGGTATTTCGAAAAGGAGCCTCCCGCACAGGCATTCACCGTCATGCTATCTATATGGGCCCAGCAAGCATGTCCGATTACACCGTGCAAGCGGATGTCCTATCGACCCAACAAGGACGAAGGCGACCAGATATTGGTTTAATCAACAGCGGCTACACCTTGGACCTCCAAGGGAACCGACAAAAGGTCCAGCTTCAATCGTGGGCAGCCGAGCTAAGAATCAAGGAAGAGGTAGACTTTACCTGGAACCCAGACACTTGGTACCGACTCAAACTACGGGTCGATATCGAGGGCGATCACGGGTTGATCCGTGGCAAAGTGTGGGCAAGCGACGAAACAGAACCAGCTGAGTGGACAATAACCGCGGAGGATCCTCTCCCGAACCGAAATGGCAGTCCAGGAATTATCGGCTACTCGCCGATCGACATCTTTTTCGATAACGTCAGTGTGGTGGAAAACCAATGATACGACATACCTTCACATCAATATTAGTAATTGCCTTGGCTGTAGTGGGCTCTGTTAACACGGCTAACGCCCAAGACGAAGTGGGAATGTTTGGGAACACACCCTCCCGAAATATGGTGTCAGACGAAACAGGGATACCAGAAATATGGGACCCACGAACCGGCGAAAACATCCTATGGACCCAGCCCGTGGGCTCACAGGCTTACGGTGGACCCACCGTTGCCAACGGCAAAGTCTATGTTGGAACTAATAACGAAGGTGTGCGCGATCCTGCCTATGAGGGTGACAAGGGCGTGCTGATGGCCTTCAACGCTACATCCGGTGATTTTGCCTGGCAAATGGTCCACGACAAGCTCTCAGCTGGCCGTGTTAACGACTGGCCACTCCAAGGGGTCTGTTCAACCGCATTCGTAGAAGGGGACCGAGTCTGGTACGTGTCGAATCAGGCTCATGTGGTATGCCTTGATGCCAACGGGCTCGGAGACGGCAACGCAGGTCCCTTTACGGGGGAAACCGGCACAGGTCCGGGAAACGGAGATATTATCTGGTCCTATGACATGATTGGAGAGCTCGACGTTTTTCCCCATAACCTAGCGACCGGATCGCCGCTCATTGTTGGCGATACCCTCTACACAGTGACAAGTAATGGAGTTGACGAGGGTCATGTCAATATTCCATCCCCGTTTTCTCCCCACATCATTGCACTCGACAAGAACACTGGCACTTTGCTTTGGGAGAACACTGAGGTTGGCGAGGGGGTCCTGCATGGCAGCTGGACCAACCCTGCCTACGCAGAAATCGATGGTCAGGCACAAGTAATCGTCGCAGGTGGCAACGGTATTGTTTACAGTCTCAATGCGGACACAGGTGAAACTATCTGGCAATTTGACGGCAACCCCCCTGACTCGGAGTGGATCCTCGGAGGCCGCGGAACGCGGAACAATATACTCGCAACACCTGTCGTCTACGACAACAAGGTTTACGTCGGGGTTGGCCAAGACCCAGAACACGGGGAGGCTCCTGGCCATTTTTACGCAATTGATGCCACCGGCACCGGCGACGTAACTAGCACCCATAAACTGTGGAGCCGAGATGGGGATGACTTTTACCGTACCATGTCAACAGCTGCGATAGCTGACGGCGTTCTCTACATCTCAAGCCTGTCTGGATTCCTCCACGCACTCGACCCCGATACCGGCGAGGAATTCTGGACCTACGATGCCTTCGCAGCAGTCTGGGGATCGCCCTTCGTTGTAGATGGAAAGGTCCTGCTTGGTGATGAAGATGGCGACATCGCCGTGCTCCGTGCCGGAAGAGAGATGGAATTAATCGGTGAGATCAACATGGGCGCCTCGGTCTACAGCACCCCAGTTGTGCGGAACGGCGTTATGTATCTGCTTACCAGAAACCGCCTGTGGGCTGTGAAGGACGGTGCGCAATCAGAGCCACTAGGGAATTAAAGAAAGACAGTGTCTAGGGGGGTTCTATCCCCCTAGACATCAAGCAGCCTAGCTTACCTCGCAGCTCGTCAAGCTAACAGCGCAACAATCCAATCCCAACACCACTCAAGAAACTACTGCTGGCCTTCCTGTGCTGCTCTCGCTTCCTCCGCTCGCGCTCCAGCTAAAATGTTGGTCAGCCCGTAATTGCCCTCATGGCACGCGTGTTCAAAGAGAGGGCCTCTACCCCTCTGCATCGGCATGACGGCAGTCCAAGGCCGCGCCCAAGTTGCCTCGTCCTCTACCGTAAAGACATACTCGATCAAGTCTTCCGCCACCCGTGTGAAACGCTCGATTACACGCATTTGTTGACTCGAACCTCGAAACGCGATTTTGTTGTTAAAGTTCGCGGTCTCGACCACAAGGGTGTCTCCCTCCCAATACCCATGAGAGATTCCTCGCCACTGCCGTGTGCTCCCTAAAGGTTGTCCACGTCCGTCCAACGGAATGCTCCGGGCATCATGTTGCATCTCGTTGAGAATCATGACGTGATCTGAACCTTGCACGATGTGCAAATTAGCATTGTAGCCAGCGTTCATCATCGGTGGACCGGCACTACCGCTTATGAGGCAACGGGCACCCAGCGGAAGGTTCTCGGCGGCATCATACTCGCCACCCCGTGCTTCTCGTTCAGCCTGGCGAACTTCCGCTCGTCGACGCCCTTCGGCTGTCCGTGGCGGCAACTTGCCATTCTGGGGGTCCACGATCAGCGAGGTTCGAGCATTGGCAGCCATCACAGCCTGGCTCCGGTCCAACCCAAACTGGGTAAAATCGTAATGCACGTCCGGAATCGTACCGGGTTCGGTCTGCGCCGATTCACGCACAGCACGACCCGACCGGATATCCGCAATCTCTTCAGCAGAATAGAACGCCTTGGTAACGTCGTCCGGTCGTTCCAACGGGGTGTAGGACTGGTTTGACCAGAACCCTTGAAGGTCCGGTTGGCCATACGGATTTCGCGGAGCTGAATAGGTCTCTTGGGCCCCTGCCTGGGCAATGGCTGTAGCGGGTAAACATCCTCCCACCAAAACCGCGCCTACCAGAAACTTACGAGAGACCAAAGATCGAATAGTCACAAGTGCCCCTCCTTCTCATGTTGTCTGACGACCTGATCTCCATTTTCGCACTCATTAATCAGTCTCAGCCGTTTATATACCAAATTCCCCCCCCTCTCGGCCTTACAATTCGCAATTGGGTGGATTCTAGGACCTTTCGATCTAATCCGGGCTCAGCGTCTGTCCAGTTATTCAAGAAGACCGATCTTGCCGGCACCTGAGCCGCGCCAGAAATGGGGAGGAAGTGATTCATGCGTGTCATCTTCATATCGCTGCTATCTGTCTTGACCCTCTTGATGTCCCTCGCGGCTCAAGACCGTTCTAGCGAAACGCTAGATATATACGTGATCGATGTCGAAGGTGGAGAAGCCACCCTTTTCGTTTCGCCGTCTGGTGAATCGATGCTAGTCGACACCGGATGGCCTGGGTTCGACAACCGAGATGCCAAACGAATCGCCGCAGCAGCTGCCGCCGCCAACGTTTCCCAGATCGATCACCTCATAGTTACCCACTTTCACACCGACCACATGGGAGGTGTTCATCAACTGGTCGAGCAATTACCAGTGATTAATTTCCTAGACCACGGCATTACTGTCGACCAAGGTGAGCGCCAAAGAACTGCATTCGAACGATATGTCCGCTTACGAAACCGTCATACACATCGAGTAGTCAAACCCGGAGACCAAGTCGCAATCAATGGGCTCGATGTACGGATCATCGCTTCGAACGGAGAAGTCTTGACATCTCCTCTCCCCCAAGCTGGCCAAATGAACCCCGCATGTGAGGGGTTCAAATTTCATGGCGAAAACATCCTCAGTCGTTATGGCGACGCTGAAGACCAGCGTTCAGTTAGCGCATTCGTCGGATTTGGGCAGTTCCGGACGGTCATCATGGGTGACCTGACCTGGAATAAGGAATTTCCGCTGATGTGTCCCGATAACAAGATCGGTCTCGTTGATCTCTACCTCATCTCTCACCACGGATCAGATACATCCGGATCAGCAGCATTGGTTCAAGCAATCACGCCGCGGGTTGGTGTGATGAATAACGGGCCACGAAAGGGTGGTGGACTACAAACGTTCGAAATCCTAGCTGGCGTGCAAAGCCTTGAGGACATCTGGCAAAACCACTACGCCGTACCAGTAGGAGAGGCTAATATGGATGAACGATTCATAGCCAACCTTCAGGATTTCGCTCCAGAAGGAGACACCTCGACTATTCATCTTGGTTCGAGCTACTGGACCCACGTGTCTGCCAAACGAGACGGCTCCTTCACCGTTACAAACAGTCGCAACGGCTTTAGCCGTGAATATGGACCACGAAACTGAGCGCACTCATGCCTTCCTGGCTACCAGCCCGACACGACTTCAGGGGGCTAGTCCTTGCGCTGAGCCTCGCGCTTATCGCCCGTGTGTTGTTCACAGTGTGTTCTACCAATCTTCTTGGCTTTCGGAAGTTGTGGTCGCCATAACGCTTGGAACCTTAGTGCTCAATTCGCCCCTGTCACGAATGATCGGGCTACACATCGAGGCCGGCCGAGCCGGAGACCCCTATGAACGTGGCCTCCGCTACACGGGGAAATGGCTCTTGCGCATTGCTATCATCCTCATGGGTTTGAGGGTCCAAACCGACCTCATCGGTACCAAGTTCTTTGTTCAGATCATCCTCGTGTTGGGCTTCACATTACCCGTAACCTTCTTTGCCGCACACGTCAGTGCCGGCCTGCTAGGTCTTCGTCGAGAACTTGCCGATCTCATAGCCATCGGCACTATGGTTTGTGGTGCGTCCGCCATCAACGCCCTAGCTCCAGTCATCTATGCACGGAGGCGCGACCAAGGACTAGCTGTCGGGACCGTTTTCCTTTTCAGCTTAGCGGCCTTGATAACATTTGTTCCCATTGGCACAGCCACCGGGATCAACACGGAATCAGCTGGCCTATGGTCAGGACTCGCTGTAAACGACCTCTCCTCAAGCATAGCTGTGGGCAAACAGTTCGGCGAAGAAGAAAGCCTAATCGCTGCAACGGCCAAAGCCAGTCGAATCCTTCTCCTAGGTCCATTACTGATAGGATTCAGTCTCTTGCGCCGGCGTACCCCAGCTGAACGCAACGTGCGAGTGCGCTTCGCCGCCCACCTCCCTCTTTTTCTCGCCGGACATGTCCTCATGTTCGCAGTTCGAATACTTGGCGACACCCTGGCATCAGGTAATGGAAGCCTTGACGCCACCGCGTGGCAGGCTGTTCTTAGAATCAACGACGTGCTTGTAGACACGGCGATCATGACAGTCTGCGCCGCTATCGGACTGCAAATTCAGTTGAACAATCTCATCAATACAGGATGGCGAGTGGCCTTGGCGGGTGGGGCGGCATGGTTCGCCACGGCCGGACTCTCGCTCGGCCTGCTCGTTGCAATTTCAAAGGGCTTCATAGGCTACGCCCTGCTCGGAGGCAGCGTTACGCTTCTCACACCTTCATGGCCTTTCGTCGTTGGAGTCCCCAGCCAGTTCCCCTCCAAGCAAGAGTCACAGAGACCGAACCACTGACTCTACGTGAGACAGTCGACCTGGTCGATATGCTGGGTCAGACTGCACCCGTCACCGCTGCCACCGCACGGAGCATTCTCAGACGGGTTCAACCAGCTATCGGGGAACTCGTACCACTTCGGCGGAGCCCTATTCAGGGCGGCATCAACTACCGACGGTTAACCTTGTGGCGCAGTCCAAGCCACGGATCATCCCTCGTGGGCATCGTCTGGACATCCGGCCAAACAGCGCACATTCATTCACACGATCACTCAGCCGTGTGCCGACGAATTGAAGGCGAAATCTCGGTAACCGACTTTGCCCAACTGGCAGACACTCGCTTGCGCGTCCTTCGTCACACCCGGATCGGGCCATCCACTCTGACCGAATTAACCGAAGGTAAAACGATACACGTCGTGCAAAATATTGGGTCCCAAGACGCTATAGACTTACATTTCTGTAGCAAACGGGGTGACGGCATGGCACTCAGGTATGAAGCCCTGTGGGAAAAGTCTACCTTTTCGGTGGGGGAAGAACTGGAGGTCACCACCTACCCAGACCACCTACCTGTCGTACTGTCCACGCTAGACGACTGAGAAGCCTGAGAACACAGCGACACTACCAGAATCCCTAGACACTTCCACCACCGGCTGGCTACTGCCTAGCAAGTGGAGTGAGTTCGCTCTCGAGTCGACGGCCATCGCGCAAAAATACGACCGAAGCTGGTTCCCCGACCATAAGTAGGTCAAGCGCAAACATATAATCGTAGATGTTGGAAATTGACTGACCCGCCAACTCGACGATAATGTCTCCTTCCTGCAACCCAGCCTGGTCCGCTGGACCACCTGCCATGACCCCTGACAACAGCAATCCATCCACCTCTGAACTGTAATCCGGGATCGTCCCGGTGGACACTCTCATCATTGCTTGGCCGCCCTGCGCGGTCCGCTCAATCTCAATGAAATCTGGAGGTGTTGTTTCGTTGGCTAGGTGACTTGCTACAGCCGCACCATACTGGGCAATACGGCCTAAGTCTGAAAAATTAATCGTATCAGCGTCATCGCTGGGGCGGTGATAATCTGCGTGGCTCCCAGTAAACAGGGCTAGACTCGGAACCTCAGCTAAATGGAAAGTCATTGCATCTGTTGGCAAATAAGGGTCATCAACCCGCTGCAGGTCAAAACGGAAAGTCTCGTTGACGCTATCCACCAGCCCATGCCAGACACTGCTGCTACCGAGCGCCTGCACCGTCAACTTGTTCTCGCGCATACGACCAACCATGTCGAAATTCACATAAGCGGCAACCTGCGTCATGGAAACGGGCGAGGTGTCCACAAAATCGGCCGAGCCCAGTAAACCAAGTTCCTCACCAGACCAAAAAGCCAGGATGATGCCTCTAGCACGGACTTGCGTACCCAGTTCCCTACCCGCCGCAAGCACAGCAGCCACTCCAGAAGCGTTGTCGTCAGCACCGTTGTGGATGTGACCGGATTCATCTGACCTGGCCAAAGAATCGCCATTCTCACCTCGGCCCAGATGATCATAGTGAGCTCCCAACATGACATAGGGTTTGTCCAACCGCGCTCCCGTCGTAGGAGGCAAATACGCCAAAACATTGTGACCGGTCCGCCGATCGCGGGAAACCTTAGCATTCAGGGTGGCGTCCCCAGGGATATCAAACCCAGCAACATGTGGGTTGCCAGAATCGAGTTCTTGCTGTGCCTGACCAAGAGTTTTACCTGGTACCAAGTCAAACAAAGCATCAGCCACGGCGCCCGTCACACTCGCTGCCGCAATGCCAGAGTCAGCCACCGCAGTGTCAGCAGTCATCCGGACTAGTTCACCTGCGTTTGGAGACCGTGGTCCAGTGACCACCAGCAGTCCCTTCGCACCTCTCTGACGGGCTGCGCTAGCCTTAAATCGCAGCCCCGCATAACGGGAGAATAAAGACCGAAGGTCCCCCTCGCTGTCCTCCGGAAAATAACGCAACACTACAACAATCTTGTCAGTTACATCGATAGTGGCATAACTGTCATAACTGAAACCGTCAGTCTCCGGCACAACAAGTCCATACCCAGCGAACACGAGGGGACCGGTGACCTCAACTGATTCGGAGAACGAAAGCGCACTCACCAAACCACCGTCCTCCCAGTAAAGCTCCCGACCTGCCTCAAGCCGTAAAGTAGTGCCTGCGTCTGTAGCACTTCCGGTGTACTGAAACGGCAGGCGGTAATTGTCAACACCTGGCAAAGGCTCAGCGCCGAGCAACTTGAGTTCGCCGATAATGTGGTCCGCCGCAAGACGAATCCCGTCTGTGCCGGTCAGCCGGCCCTCAAGCGCGTCACTAGCAAGCCGCTCAACGTTGTCGCGGATAGAGGAGAGCTCCTGCGGTCGCTCTGAAACCGTCTGCGCGCAAAGAAAGGGTGCCCCGAGAAACCCTACAGTCACCGATATACTCACCAGCCGAGCAATGGGGCATTGATTAACCTGCCTAACTTCCATCCCACTCTGACCCCACTTACCCACTTGTCGAATCAAGACATCCTCCCGGCAATAAACAGACGAATCCGAACACACTGGAACTACCCAACAAATACAGTCTCGACCTAGCAGTAGCGACTTCAACCGCAGTTAGAACCGAGCAAACCAAAGCGCTCTTCCAGGCTCAGTTCCGTGCTGCGAAAGGTCACCGGATGAACGCTCCGCCTGAACCCGGGACCAAGAGTAGGTCCGATGGCCAACTATGGAGTCTTACCAGTGCCGGCATCGCGCCTAGACCGGCTCCGCCGATTCCGTGGCCTAGCTTTGGAACCACTCTCAGCAGGAGGAGCAGACGACTGGCGTTGAGAAAAGCGATCACAGGCTTCACGAAAGCGTTCAGACAAACGTTGTCCCCGCTCAGTTGGCATCGAACCCAATGCTCGACGCTCGGACTGGCACCGCCTCACTAGGTCCACATCAGTCTTCCTCTTGATTTCTGGATCAACACGAGCGCCCATGGTATTAGTGGCTAGCGCTTCGCGAAGCTGTCGTGCCAAAATTTCTGCAGGCGACGCCTCTGTTACCTGAGATCCCTCCTCCTGCTCTAGCAACGCCTCGACCTGCCGGCACAAACGCTCAAGGACAGGGAGATTTCGTTCGGGATCAAGACTAGTTCCCACGAAGGCCGCCGGATAACGTTCCACCACTTGAGTTATGGCCGTCTCAAATCGCCTCGTCAGATTCCGTCCCTGGGATTGAGGTATCACCGGTAATTGACGCCATTCCTCCCTAACCTTCATGACCGTGTCGGTCAGGTCAGATGGGGCCTCAGCCGACTCAGTCTTCCCGCCGGTTTCCTCGACCCCAGCAGTCTCAGCTGGCTCAGTCTTCCCGCCGGT
>DEAE01000005.1:0-69738 GCA_002347025.1 Acidobacteria bacterium UBA2990 | reverse complement strand
CAGTCTTCCCGCCGGTCAAAAGTTCAATACGCTCACACAATGACACCCGAGCCGAAATCTGTGCCGTGAACTGTGCGTCAACAGCCTCCTGAGCTCGGGTATAGACGTTGTCGCAAGCTGCCCGAAATCTTCGCCACAACCCGTCGGAACGGCTGCGCCGAACTGGCCCTACTTGTTTCCATTCTCCCTGGAGACGTCTGACGGTGGCCTTCGCCGCATCCAGATTCATCTCTTCCGTAAGAGCCTCAGCCTTTCCACACAATTCTTCTTTCAACGCCGCGTTCTTTGTCCAAACCTGCTTCCGCTCGACCAAGTCGTCACGACGGCGTTTGAAAAAACGCCCGGTTGCTGCGCGGAACCGGTTCCATACCTCACGCTCCTGCTTCTGAGGTCCAGCCCCGACCTGTTTCCACTGCTCCTGCAGGTCTGTCAGTCGCTGTGCTGTCTTGACCCAATCCGTGGATTCCACCAACCGCTCAGCCTCTTCGCACAACGCTGCCTTCTGGGTAATGTTTTCTCGGCGCTGCACCTCATCCCTGGATAGCTGGGCTTGAACTCGCTCATAAACTGCATCATGCGCCATCTTGAAGCGTTGCCAAAGCGCCTCGCCCTCCCCACGGGGTATATCACTCGCCTGTCCCCACTCCGAAACAATTACCTTGAATTGCTTCGCTAGATTTACGTCGTCATCGACAGAGGCTAGCTTTTCAAGTCTCTGGCAAAGCGCAGCCTGAACGCCGACATTAGCCCACTGTTTCCACTCAGCCAAACCTCGGAGTTCGCGTAATCGACCATTCAGAGCACTCTTCGCCGCCTGTAACCTTGCCGTCAAACTGGCCCGATCGTCTCGTGTCGGGAGCTGCCCCAAGTTACCCAACAGTGACCGGGTTAAGCGTAACTTTTGTTCTGCTTCCCTCAACTCAAGACTTTCACTAGCTACGGCGTGCTCTATCTCACTGCATCGAGACTGCTGTTTGGCAAGATTCACCTGCTCTCGCCGACGGCGCTCTTCGCGTAGCGCGCCTACACGCTCATCCCTCTTGGCCTGAGCTGCCTGGACTCGTGCTGTAAGGTCGCCCACCTCAGCCGCAGGGAATGATTCCAAACAATCTATCCATTCCTGGTGAGATCGCTTCCAACGAATGGTTAGGGCCTCCGTCTCGCTCGACTCACTGAGGCCCTCGAGGGTCTGAGCCAATTCGCCCAGCCTTCCGGCTTGCTCAATTGCCATCCGTTGAATTTCGGCCTGCTTCTTCACTGAGGCAACCAACTCTTCAAAGCGATGGGTAAGTTCTAAGTTTCCTTCACGGCCTGTCGTATCGTCACTAGATGATCCGTTAGTCAATGCATCCCACTCAGCCTGCGCTGCAACTAGCGCGGCCATCCGAGTCGCGGGTTCTTGAGCTCCGTTGCCCAACAATTTCGCCACACGCTCGCACAGTGCTGCCCGAGCTTCATCGCTCACTCTACGAACATCGCGCCCACGGTCGACCTCCTCACGCGCCACGTCGAGCCGCGCTAGATGCTCATGCACCAGCTCCAAGGCGTGGGTCCAGCGTTTATCCCCAGAACTTTCTGGAGGCTGCTCGCCCTGCCTACTACCCTGGCCAGGTGGAGTCGGTGTCGATCCCAAAGGTCGTTGCAGATCATCGAGTACTTGCCATTCACGTTCCGCTTTAGCCAAGCCTTCATTCACACCCTGCCAATTCGGCTGCTGCGCCAACGCCTCAAGGCGCTCACACAATTTCTCCCGCTGACTCTCGATTTCGTCAGCCGTGGGTGCAGCCGGCTGTCTAGAAAAAGAGTCCATCAGTAGCTTCGCACGACGCGAGACTGCCTTGGTTCTCGACCGGACTGCAATCATCTTCAAGAAAACTTCGTCCCGAGGCCAAACTGGATCCAGCCTGTCAAACGCAGCCAGTGCAATATCCCGATGATCGCTCTTGACCGCCACCGCCACAATCTCATCCCTATCGTCGAGTCTGGCTAACGCGGCATCACGTACTGACCGATGCGAGGACCGTCTGGCCACAGCACCTAGCGCTTTCGATGATTTGAGTTGCTCAAGCGCCATCCGGCTAATGGCTTCACAACGAGCTTCCCGTGCAACATCTGTCAAGTCGCGCTCATCGGACAATCCAGACAACGCGGCCCCGACCTCATCGACATCGGTAGCTTCAATAAACAATTCACGCAAGATCAGCGCAGCTTCTCTGCGGACCCGCTCATCTTGATCATTCTCAGCCACTCGAAGGATCACTGCCGGAGCTGACAACCTAGCAACAGCTGCCAACCGCACACTAGCATCAGCGTCCTCAGTGGCAATGGCCTCAAACAAATCTTGAGCATCATCATCAAGGCCATCCACAGCTGAAGCCCGCACCGCAGGGTCAGCATGCTGCCAATCGGGTTGTCCACGGAGTCGGTCGAGCAAATTCATGAGACTATAGGCTCGCTATCCATATACAAAATTAAGATGCTTGAATCCAGAGCCACCCCAACATCAGGGTCACGCCTTCGTAAAATCCATCGTTTGCAACTCCTCTCCTCGAACAGCTAAACATAATCGAACTAGCAGTGGACAGGGCATCGCATAATTATGCATACTCGGGTTCTAGCGTGGCAGTAGGCATCCCTGATGCTTAGAAGCCTACGCCAATGTAAGCCACTGATGCGCTGGCTGTAACTTAACGATACCAGATCATGATTCTCGGGAATCGGCTGCTCGACATTATAAGGAGTTCTGCTATGACAATTCGCTCTCTCGTCTTCCTCACAGTCGCCGGCACAATCGCCTTAGCTGGTTCGAATGCCGCAGCCCAAGACAACCCAAGTGTGCTGATAGAAACCAGTTTGGGCAACATCACGGTAGAACTCGACCAAGAGAACGCCCCAATATCGGTAGCAAACTTCCTTGAATATGTGGAAAGCGGCCATTACGCCGGGACGGTGTTCCACCGGGTTATCAAGGGTTTCATGATTCAGGGTGGCGGCTTCACGTCTGGCATGGAACAGAAGCCTACACGAGCCCCTATTGAAAACGAAGCTACCAATGGGTTGACGAATGACCGCTACACGCTAGCGATGGCGAGAACGAACGTAGTCAATAGTGCCACTTCCCAATTCTTCATCAATACCGGACCCGATAACGGTTTTCTCAACAACCGCGGCACTAGCCCGGCGGAGTACGGATATGCTGTTTTCGGGCGGGTGACCGACGGCACCGATGTGGTGGACGACATAGAGAACGTTTCAACTGGCCGCCGAGGGGCATACAGTGATGTACCGGCTGTACCGGTAGTTATAGTGTCGATCAGCATGCAATAGCAGCAGAGTGGCGCTCTCGTTATGCGGGACTCGACCAGCACCGCAGTTGGGTATCACTAAGGCGTTGTGGCCCGACCAGATGAATACGCCGCGGCTATGATGCTGCACTGGATCATCGTTGAAAACCGGTCTCCATCCACCCAACACCCGGTCGATCCAGAATGATGGTTCTTGGGACACGCCATGCACCACGATCAAAATACGATAGGAGTGGGGTGAAAGTCCCGCTCCTATGTCACGTCCCAACATCAGACTAGACAGCCACGCGGAACTTGAACCGCGGGTGCTCGAACTAGTCGGACAACTGGTAACGGAATTAAGACCGGGCTCGTCATCTGCCGGTATTGGCTTAGGGGATTCCCTAGAACGCGACCTTGGACTAGGCTCACTTGAGAGAGTTGAATTAGTTACTCGCCTCGAGCAAGCCATTGGTGTAGGCCTCAATGAGAACGCGATAGCCACCGCTGATACGCCCGCGGATCTCATTCAAGCAATCATCGCGACCAAACCCGCCGAAGCCGAATCTGTTCCTTCAGTCCTCCCTTCAGAGGGACCGGGCATCCCCGCGCCGGAAACCGCTAAGACCCTGGTTGATGTGGTTCAATGGCACGCCGAGACAGCACCACTTAGGCCCCACATCTACCTCAGAGGAGAAGATGGCACAGAGCAGCAAATCTCTCATCTCGACCTATGGCGCAGAGCCATCGCAGTAGCCGAGGCTCTCCACGGCCATGGCATCGGTCGACGGGACACCATTGCAATTATGCTCCCTACTGGAACAGGGTTCTTTCCAGCATTCCTGGGCACGCTCTTGGCCGGTGCCATTCCAGTGCCTATCTACCCCCCATTCCGGCCTGATCGGATTGCAGACTATACGCGTCGGCAGGCCGGCGTCCTGTCCAGTGCCGGAGTCCGCTTGATGATCACCTTCTCTGAAGTTGAGCGACTGGCCGGGTTGTTACGAGGCCAGGTGCCGACCCTGTCTACCGTCACTACACTCGAAGAGCTACTACCCAATGGCAATGAACCCACAACATCACCACCTCCCCCTTCGGTAGGTCTGACCAGCAATGACCCTGCACTAATCCAATACACCTCTGGCAGTACGGGACAACCCAAAGGAGTACTACTGACGCATGCTAATCTTCTGGCTAACATTCGAGCGATTCAGTCAGGACTCGACATTCACCGTGACGACGTAGCCGTCAGTTGGCTACCTCTGTATCATGACATGGGGCTAATCGGCGCTTGGCTTGGCTCGTTGTACGCTGGCGTACCGGTGACGATCCTCTCACCTCTCACATTCCTAGCAAAGCCTGCTCGCTGGTTGTGGGCTATCCATGCACACCGAGCCACCCTATCCGTAGCACCGAATTTTGCCTTTGATCTATGTGTCAACAAGGTAACAGATGAGGAAATCGATAGCTTAGACCTTAGCTCACTTCGCATCATGCTTAATGGCTCAGAGGCCGTCCTACCTGATACCTTGCGCCGCTTCGAGGAAAAATTTAGACCCTGCGGCTTCCGTAACGACGCGATGCGACCTGTTTACGGACTAGCTGAGTGTTCAGTAGGCCTCACAGTCACGCCCCGTCGCCATCCAATCAGGATTGACCGAGTCAAACGCACCTTCCGCGTGACGGGACACGCCCAGCCGACCGAGGGCAATGACGCTCTGACGTTTGTCTCCTGTGGAACGGTCTTGCCAGACCACGAGCTCCGTATAGTCGACAAGGACGGCGTGCTTCTTGACGAACGCTACGAGGGGAAGGTCCAATTCCGAGGCCCATCCATGATGGCCGGATACTATCGCAATGCACCAGCCACCGAAACCATAACGTCTGACGACGGCTGGCTGGACTCAGGAGACCTCGGCTACCTCGCCAGCAATGAGCTGTTCCTAACCGGCCGTCGGAAAGATGTCATCATCAAAGGAGGCCGAAACATCTATCCGCATGAAGCTGAGGCAATCGTAGCGTCGACCCCGAACATCCGGAAGGGCTGTGTTGCAGCCTTTGGAGTGACTGACGCCAGCCTTGGCACCGAAAAATTTGTCCTCGTGGCCGAAACGAGAACTACCGACACGAAAGCTCGTGACCTGCTCCGGCGAAAGATCTTCGAACGAGTAGCTGACAGCGTGGGTGCCCCGCCAGATGCTGTCATCTTAGCCCGCCCTGGTTCGGTGCTAAAAACCTCAAGCGGTAAGGTACGGCGCGGCGCAACCCGCGAGGCCTACCTGTCAGGACACCTCGACCGAAGTAGTGGGTCCATGCCAGGCCAGTGGCTGAGTTTAACTTGGCAAACGCTGTGCGGATGGTTTACCCAGACACTCAACACGGTTTACAGAGTCTTCTACACAAGTTACATAGCCGGTCTAGTCGCGATTTTAGTACCACCACTCTGGGCCCTCGCCAGAATCAGCCGCCACCCAAGAACTGTCAGGCACTTGTTAAATCGGTTCTCACGACTCATTCTGGCTCTATCAGGCTGTCCAGTTAAAGTTACCGGCGTCGAACACATTCAGAACCTCGGGCCGGCGATATTCATCGCCAATCATGGTAGCTATCTGGACGTCGTCGCTATACTGGCTACCCTTCCTTTAAATCTCAGATTTGCCGCCAAAGGCCGCCTGATCAACTATCCTGTACTTGGAACAGTTGTCCCTAGTGCAGGCTACGTCAGCATCAAGAAAGCCAACTTGTCCGAACAGATGGAAGGAGCTGACGAAGTAAGTACAGCGCTGGCCAGTGGCGAATCTATGTTCGTGTTTCCGGAAGGAACTTTCGTCCGAGCTCCAGGATTACTACCGTTCCGTCTTGGCGCATTTAGAGCAGCAGCCCTATCGGGGTGTCCGGTCGTCCCCATCACACTCGGCGGCACCCGTCGAATCTTTCCCGCCGGCACGCTGCTACTCAGTCCAGGCCGCATAACTGTAGCCATTGCCGAACCCTTGCACCCTGATGAAAACACCTGGAGCGAAGTCGTACGGCTCAGGGATGAGGCGCGAAACATCATCGCCCAAACAGGCGACGAAGCCGCTGGATGACCCCAGCTATCCGGTGTGGGCTCGTATAATTCAGAAACATTCAGCCAAGCCACCCACCCGCAGGTTCCCCAACAGGCATTCAGCTCGATTCATTGGGTTCAGCCTCGCCGGCCAACCGACTCAATGCATCCCCAGTGAGCCGATAGACTGTCCAGTCATTTTGCGGAACCGCACCCACCCGCCGATATGCTCGAATAGCTAATTCGTTCCAATTGAGTACAGACCACTCGACTCGACCACAGCCCCGGTCACGAGCAAGACGGGCTAAATGGGCCAATAGTCGTCGGCCAAAACCACGCCCGCGGAATTCAGGGCGCACAAATAGGTCTTCGAGATATATCCCAGGCTTTCCCAGAAAGGTCGAAAAATTGCGAAAGAACAGGGCAAACCCAACCGGTGTCTCACCAAGCAGCGCAAGCGCCACCTCGACGGACGGGGTTGGCCCGAAGAGTGCAGCGTAAACCTCTTCCTCTGTCGCCGTCACCTGATCTGCCATCAACTCGTATCGGGCTAACTCCTTGATTAAATCCAACACCAAAGCAACATCCTGCTCTGTCACTGACCTAATTCGCAGGTCTAGAACGCCCATACTCTGTCGTAACTCTCCTCAGCTTATCGCCTGGTCAAGATCCGCCAGCAGATCATCGACCGACTCGATACCGACCGACAATCGAAGCAAATCAGCGGGCACGCGGGTAGTCGGCCCTTCAACCGGAGCTCGGTGTTCAACCAGGCTCTCAACCCCTCCAAGCGATGTCGCATTCTTGAATATACGAAGCGAACCAGCAACCCTACGGGCGGCCGGTGCTCCTCCCCACAACCGAAAGGACACCAGCATTCCGAATCCATGGGACATCTGGCTCGCGGCAATAGCATGCCCAGGGTGCGACCGAAGCCCTGGGTAAAACACTTCTCTCACTTCAGAGTTGGCATTCAGCCATTCCGCAACCTTCATGGCCGTCTCAGCTGAGCGGTGCACTCTGAGAAACAAAGTGCGTATGCCCCGCATCAGCAACCACGCCTCAAATGGTCCCAGCACAGCACCTCGATACCCACGATCGTGGGTAAGCCGCTCCCACATCTTGTCCCTACGAGCCGTAATCAAGGCACCGGCCAATACATCCGCGTGTCCATTAAGCTGCTTAGTAGCCGAGTGAACCACTAGATCGGCTCCATGTTCAATCGGTCGACACAACACTGGCGTAGACAGCGTGCTGTCAACCACCAGTCTGGCTCCGGCCCGGTGAGCAGCCGAGGCCGTTTCCGAAATACTGGTAACTGAACAAGTTGGATTCGCAGGAGTCTCGACCCAGACAATTTTCGTTCGACCGGGTCTAAGCAAGCCCTCAAGCGCCTCCATATTCCCATTGGGCACCAGTTCAAGTGATATCCGGCCACGCCTAGCCAACTCTTCCAACCAACGTTGTGTCGTCCAGTACATATCTTCAGGCGCGATCACATGGTCCCCGTGGTCAAGTGTTTCAAAGACCGTGGTCGTTGCTGCCATCCCTGAGCTAAAAAGCAGCGCTGCCTCCCCACCCTCCAGACGACTCAATAGCAACTCAACCTGGTCATACGTTGGATTCTGATCTCTGGTGTAACTGTGGCCACCGGGATAAGTGCCGTCTGGAGCCCGCTCATAAGAAGCAGACGGATATATCGGAGGCACGATCGAGCGAGTCGTAGGGTCAACCCAGCCTAGCGCCTGGGCAGTTAAGGTCTCCGGGTGGTGCTCCGGCTTGTTTGACATATCTTCTTTGTTAAGCTCGTATAGGATCAATGTCAACTTCGATATCACGCCACTTGCCCTGCCTGAACCGCATCACACTGAGCCCGCACCTTGTTGCGTGCCCGACTACAATGGCTGACCAGATGTGGTGTGGCTCCAGCCCAACGGTCGCCTCGAACGCAGCGCACAACCCGAGAGGCACCAACACCTGAGAGATAATCGATATATACAATGGTCCTTTTGTATCGCCTGTCCCCTGCAGCCCGCCGGTGTAGGCCAACGCTACTGTAATAAACAACCCGGAGACTGCAAGATACCGCAGTAGCTCGACCCCGATATCTACGACAATCCCGTTCGTCATTCCAAAAATAGAGAGTAAGCTTTGGGGTATTAGAAAGAACGACACTCCGACCACAACAGCCACCGCCAACCCCATGAGCGAGGCAACCAGTGTCGACCTTTCACTTCGAGTCGGATAGCCAGCACCAAGATTCTGGCCTGCAACAGCAGCGGTAGCCCCCATCAAACCCATCGAGGTCCATGTAATCAGAGAGAACAGCTCCGTATAGCCAACCGAATAAGCCGCCTGTGACTCAGCGCTGTAGTGCAGCGAGCCGACAAACCGCAGCATCAACACTCCACCTAGATTCATTGCTATGCCTTGAACCCCAGCTGGCAAGCCGAACCGCAACAGAGATTTGATGACTTGCCATTCTGGCCGAAACGACATCGAGCAGGAAAAACGAACCACCAGTTTGTTAGAGAAAAGCATCCACACAAATACCAGCCCGGTTACACCGGTCGCAATCGCTGTTCCAATAGCGGCGCCACGAGTGCCAAAGGCCGGGACCGGGCCCAAGCCCCTAATAAACACAATGTTAAGGACAACATTCAGCGTAGTCATGAAAATGCCGAGCCGCATCGGCGTCTTAGCATCTCCAGCAGCACGTAACGCACCACTGAACAAGTAAAACATCAACATGCCGGCACTAAACACAAACATAATTCTGAGGTAGGGTAAGGCCTCGACCTGGACCTCAGGAGCAGCGTTAATCAAGCTCAACAGGGTAGGGGCCAGCCAGTAGCCAACAGGGGCCATCACTCCCACGGCCAACACCATCGTAAACAGGAACGCCTGATATACAGACCGGTTGACTTTTTCGGGCTCACCAGCACCGGCAAATCGCGCTACCAGTACCCCCATACCCGTGAATACAGACGCCACGAAAACAATAACGAGGATAAAGATTTGCAGGCTGACTCCAATAGCAGCGTTACCGGTGTAACCAACCAGGTTTCCCACCATCGCCTGGTCAATGATTCCCTGTATACCACCCATGACATTCTGCACCATGGCCGGCCAAGCGAGCCGCCACACTGCCCGATTCAGTGGTCCTTCGACGATCGATCGGTCGAATTTCTTGGGGGAAGAAGCGGTCTCCGACATGCGATCATTCTCGTAAACTGGAGCGGGAACATCTAACAATGTCAGCCGGTGTCGTGCCCCAATTGCGAACGACCGGAACGAACTCCCCAGGCCAGGGTAAGCACGGAAACCCGTTGAGCAAGCCCCCCCCTTCCGACCCTCTATCGTTAGACCCCTGGTGCAAAATTCGAACACCTTGGTGAGACGCGGTAGGATAGAGGCTCTAACCGTGGTTGAAGTATCGTCACTTTATCAGATCGAAGCTAGAGTATGTGCGGCGCTGAAGAGCCAACCGCCAATCAAGCACATTCACGCCATGTTTGCTCCAGAGCCGCGCCCAGGATGGCAGGCAGGCCTCGTCCCCCCTAACTCACGACCCGCCGCCGCCCTAATGCTCCTCTACCCCATCGGACATCAAGTTCATATGGTTTTGACTCGTCGTTCCAGCAGCCTTGACCAGCACCCTGGACAAATCTCGCTGCCTGGAGGGGCTATTGAGGGGACGGAAACAGTCGAGGAAACTGCCCTACGAGAGGCCCAAGAGGAAATCGGGCTTCGAGACACCACTATTCGTACCATCGGGACACTGTCTGCGCTTTACATTCCTGTCAGCAACTTTGCGTTACACCCGGTCGTGTCGATTGCCGACCGTCGACCCAACCTAGTAGCCTCAACAGACGAAGTCGCCCACATCCTCGAAATACCTCTCCACGAACTGTGCGATCCGACACGACTACGACAAGGGTGGCAATGGCGAGATACAGACTTGATCAATGTTCCCTACTTCGAGCTGCAAGGTGAGCGAGTTTGGGGGGCAACTGCGATGGTCCTCGGTGAATTCACTTACCTGCTAAAGGCTAACCAATAACCACCATGAATACCATGTTTCCTATTTCAGCCCGTTCACAAAACGACCTAGACCACAGTCGAAACTTCTAGATCATTCTGGCGGATTTCCATGGCCAAGCGACGCACCGACCGCAATACTCCTCTCTTCGACGAAACCGAGGCTAGACCGGAGGCCGAGAGCGGGAACCTACCCCAAATACCAACTGTGGAGCTTATAGAAGCGGCGCAAAGCCGATACCTCAATTACGCTCTTTCCGTCATCACTGCTAGGGCTCTACCAGACGTCAGAGACGGCTTGAAACCTGTACAGCGACGCATCCTCTATACCATGTGGGAACAACGTATCACTGCCGACGCCAAACCCCGGAAGTCGGCCAAGGTGGTCGGAGATGTCATGGGTAGCTACCATCCCCATGGGGACACTGCACTCTACGACACTTTGGTCCGTCTGACACAGCCGTTCGCACTACGGTACCCCTTGATCGATGGACACGGCAACTTCGGCTCCCTAGACGGTGACAGCGCGGCTGCTATGCGCTACACGGAGTGTCGTCTCGCTCAGACCAGCTCGGAACTGCTCGACGAAATTCATCAAGGCACCGTCCCGTTCAGACCGAGCTACGACGGAACGAAAAACGAGCCCGTCGTGCTCCCTGCCCGTTTACCGAACCTACTAATCAACGGCGCGACCGGCATCGCCGTCGGCATGGCGACCAATATTCCTCCACACCATGCCGGTGAAGTCTGTACCGCTCTATTAAAGCTTCTCGATAATCCCGAGCTAGGTAGTGCTCGACTCTGCACTTATCTCAAGGGCCCAGATTTTCCAACTGGCGGGCAGATCCTAAATACTTCGGACGAACTTAAACAGATCTACACCAGTGGCAGCGGGACCATCAGGCTACGCGCCACTTGGGAACCGGGACCGTCCACCCGGAGTGGCAAGACAATTTACATAACAAGCGTGCCCTACACTGTTAATAAAGCCCAGCTGGTCGAGCGGGTTGCCCAGGTGATTTTGGGACGCAAACTTCCTCCCCTTCTAGATATCAAGGATGTGTCAACCGACGATGTGCGCATTGCCCTCGAACTCAAGCGTGAAGCGGATGAACAGATGGTAATGGCCTATCTGTTCAAGCACACACCACTACAAACAAACTTTCCGGTGAACCTGACCTGCTTAATTCCCACCGAACAACCTGAAGTAGGTCGCCCAGAACGTCTAGACCTACACCAGCTGCTCTGGCATTTTCTGCGATTCAGACTCGATGTCGTCACTAGACGCCTTGAACACGAGCTCAATGCCCTGGAACGTCGAATACATATTCTGGAAGGATTTGAGAGCGTATTTGATGCCCTAGATAAAATCCTGGGTATCGTCCGTCGGTCAGAGGGAAAAACCGACGCAGCCCGCAAGATCATGAAGCAGTTCTCCCTCGATATAGACCAAACCGATGCAATCCTCGAGCTTAAGATCTACCGATTGGCAAGGCTTGAAATTCTTGTCATCCGTGAGGAGCTTGCTACAAAACAGGGCCGTGCCCAAGAGATCAACCAGCTTCTTAGCACCGAAACTAAGCGATGGACATTAGTCCGAGATGAAATACGCAAGATCAAGAAAGTTTACGGAGACCCGAAAAAAAATCCCCGCAGAACCTTGATCGAAAGCAACGAGCAAGAGGCAGAATATTCAGACGATGATTTCATCGTGGCTGAGGACGCAGTAATCCTCGTCACGACCGATGGCTGGATAAAACGCCAAAAAGAGGTCCGCGATATCAGTACTACAAGATTGCGCGAGGGAGATACGCTATTGACTGCACTGGCCGGCAGCACCCGTGCCACCAGTGTGTTCTTCAGTAATTTCGGCGTAGCTTACACCGCCCGAATCACTGACATCCCAGCAACGACGGGTCACGGAGAACCAATCCAACGGCTGTTTAAGCTAAAGGATAAAGAACGCATCGTCGCAGCGCTTAGCCTCGATTCCAGAGCCACACCAGGCCTGCCAGCGGAAAAACCCGACGAAATCCCTTCAGTCCATGCCATTGCGGTAACAACCGACGGCTATAGCCTGCGCTTCAGCCTCGAACCGTTTATGGAACCTAGTACCCGGTCAGGCCGTAGGTTTGGCAGACCGAGTGCAGGAGCAGAAGTAGTTGACGTAGCCCTCACAACCGGGACTGAAACCATAATAGCCGCAACAGCTCAGGCAAGAGCGCTTCTCTGTTCAGCCAGCGATATCAACTTCCTATCTGGTGCCGGCAAAGGAGTTACCCTGATCAAACTGCCTGCCGAAACCGACCGCGTGTTGGGCTTCATCGCGTCCACTGGCGACCGAGACCTTTTAACGGTCGAAACTAATCGAGGAGCAAGTCAAACTATCAGCACGGCCAAATACGGAGTCACTGGACGAGGGGGCAAAGGTCGAGCCTTGCTAAAACGGGGTCGTTTTACGCAAATCATACAACCACCAGTGCCTATACCCTCATTGGGCGATTAGGCCTGATTCATAACGACTATGCCGAAAAGTTACACAGCTAAAGACATAACCGTGCTCGAAGGTTTGGAGCCAGTACGACGGCGCCCTGGTATGTATATAGGTGGTGTTGGACCTGCGGGATTACATCACCTGGTATGGGAAATCTTCGACAACGCCATCGATGAAGCCATGAACGGATATGCCTCAGTCATTACCCTGACAATTCACAAGGACGGTTCATCAATAACAATCATCGACGACGGTCGTGGCATTCCAGTTGACACACACAAGAAAAGTAGACGAAGCGCACTGGAAGTTATCTTCACAACCCTTCACGCAGGAGGAAAATTCGAACATCAAACCTACCGGACATCGGGTGGCCTGCACGGAGTCGGGGCAAGCGTTGTTAACGCATTAACGAAAGAACTAGTTGCCACATCCGTCAGGGATGGAGGGCGGTGGCAGCAAAGCTTCAAGCAAGGCAGACCGACTGGCTCTCTACAGCAACTTGGCCCTGCCCGTGGTAGCGGCACCACTGTATTCTTCAGACCTGATGCCACAATCTTTCCCAAGACAGTCTTCGAAGCCGACCTGATCGCCGAAAGACTCAAGATCGCTAGCTACCTTCATAAAGGCGTCACCATCCACTTCGAAGATGAAAAAACAGGACGGAAACAGGCATTCAAGCACGAAAAAGGCCTACTCGATTACCTTCTCCGTATCCTCCGCGACAAGAATGTAACACCAGTCCACGAATCACCGTTTGCTGTGGCTCGAACCCATGACGAATCGAGCGCCAAAATCGATGTCGTTTTACAGTGGACCGAAGCTACCGAGGAATACCTACGCAGCTATGTGAACGGAATTCCGACATTCTCCGGCGGCACCCACGAAAGCGGCATCAGGGCTGGCATCGGCAAAGCCATCCGCAACTTCATCGACACCCATGGCCTGACACCAAAAGGCGTAACGCTAACGAGTGATGACATCCGTGAGGGGATAATAGGGTTAATCAGCGTGTTTATCCCGGATCCGCAATTTCAAGGCCAAACCAAGGACCGGTTGAATAACCCGGAGCTGTCAGCAATTGTCGATGGCGTGATTAGACCGGCACTAGAACACTGGCTCAACCACAACATAAGCATCGCCGAAGGGATCGTGGCACGGATCATTTTGGCCGCCCGGGCAAGGGCTGCTAGTCGAGCCGCACAGCAAGCCGTGTCTCGGAAAAGTGCTACATCGAACCGGTTAAATCTCCCTGGAAAGCTCAGTGATTGCACTGCCCCTGGCACAAAAGGCAGCGAGTTATTCATAGTCGAAGGTGATTCCGCTGGAGGCTCTGCCAAACAAGGACGTGATCGTACTCACCAAGCTATCTTGCCGTTGCGTGGCAAAGTGCTAAACGTGGAGAATGCGCCGCTTACGAAAGTCCTCGAGAACAAAGAACTCTCAGACCTAATAACCGCTCTTGGTTGTGGACTCGGTAAGACATTCGATTTAGCGCACCTAAGATACGACCGAGTCATCATACTGGCTGACGCTGATGCTGACGGCAATCACATCGCCACGCTGTTGCTCACATTCCTCTATCGATATCTTCCTCAACTGATCTCCGGAGGCAAGGTATTCCTGGCCCAACCTCCTCTCTACAAGATCGACGCAGGCAAACAGGTCTATTGGGCACTGGACGACTCAAGGCTTGCAGCGATTATGGCTGATATCAAACAGCAAGGTGTTCGCGCCAAGCCAGAGGTAACCCGCTTCAAAGGGCTCGGTGAGATGATGCCAAAGGTCCTCTGGGAAACGACGCTTAACCCTGCCACCAGACGCCTGCTAAAGGTTGCGATCGCGGACAATATCAGAACGGACCGGGCAATCAACGACTTGATGGGACGAGATGCGTCAGCCCGATTCCGCTTCATCATGGACCGTGCGGAAGAAGTGCAAGAGCTAGACTTCTGACCTGGCGGTAAATTCTCGAAACACGAGGGAACCGCTTAATCCAGCATGTTGCAATCAAGCGACCCACCCACGCCTGAAAACCAATATAATCCAGACCTCAGATCACTCTTCGATTGAAGCAAGATTGTCATAGAGACCACGTAAACCAAACGCGCCCACTGGACTCTCCAATTTGGCGAAAGTGGACGTTTCCCAGTCGGCACCTACCCATCCTCACTACGTAGCACCCTGGAGCCCTACCCCTTTGTCCAAGGCAGAATTTGGAAGCTAAAGGTCAAAGGCGGGAGGAACTCCATGGCCACCCCAACTCCGAACATCACCAGACACAGAACCGTCAGCACACCAATCCAAAACAGAATCCGGCTCCAACGACGAACAGGCCGAACTTCTAAGTCCTTTCGAGGTGTCACCTCATTCACATTTTCTCGACGGCATGACAAACCGAGTGCATTGGCAGCCTCGTGAATTAAGGATTCAGTGATCTCTGTAGTTAAAGAGAGGTAGCCCTCCTCAAGAGCCCGATCGCAAAGTTGGTTGATTCGGCGGGGTACGCCCCTGCTGTAGCCATGGACCAAATCGAGCGCTCTAGAGGTGAACAAGGGCTCAGCAGTTCCTTTCGCAGTCCTGAGGCGGAAATCGACATACTGGTCCAATTCATCCCGGTACAATGGACGCAGTCGACACCGCCTAGCAATGCGTTGGTTCACAGAACTCATCTTCGGCTCCGCTAATAACACCTCAAGCTCTGGTTGACCGACAAGCAAAATCTGCAACAATTTGCGCTGGTCAGTTTCCAACGTTGTCAACACCCGTAGCTGCTCGATGACCGGTGGTGACAAATTTTGCGCCTCATCCACAACGACAAGCGCACTTCCCTTGACAGAATCCAGCGACACAAGGAATCGACTCAAGATTTCAATCAGATTAGTAGTTCCAGCCTCCCGAAGCTCTGGACCATCAACAACAACCTCGAAATCCAAGAGAAGCGACCGTAGCAGCTCCAGCACGCCGACAAAAGGGTTCCGTATGGATGCGATGAACACATCGGCGTCAAGTAACTGGAGTAAAGCCCGCGTCGTTGTAGTCTTACCTGTACCCACATCACCGGTTAGTAGCATCATGCCTTCACGACGTTTAATGCCTCTGGCAATCTGTTCGATCGTCTCCTGATGCACCTCGCTCCTGTACAGGAATTCCGGGTCCGGGGTTGGCCCAAACGGCTGTTGTCGAAACCGATAATAGTTTTCGTACACCAGTAACACTCCGTTCCACAGAATTTAGCAGTACCCGAACCAGACTACCTCCATAAAGATGCTCGAGACACCATGCGATGACTCAACTACTCCTCTGATCCTAGTGGCACCAAATAGAGCGCCATTGATACCATAGTTGAGATGGGCTGCTACAAAACTGAAATATTGGATTAACTTCTTAAAAGGCAATCGCCCTCTGTAGGTGTCCTGGTTATCTACTTTTGGGCCAAGTGTAAAGGTTCACCTCCTCATTTCAATGGCTTCTTCCTCCAGACACATCACCGATCATAATTGCCTCGAAGGAGATAAACTTTCCTCAACACCACTATCTACCCCATTCGACTTCAGACCCAGAACCTGCCTAGTTTTCGGCTCTGGAACAGTAAAACGGCTGGCAGATTTCGTCATAGACCTTGGAGTCAATCGACCGCTCCTAGTGGCCGACCAAGGGCTGATTGATGCCGGTCACGTGACTCAAGTCGAAAGCTTACTGAAGGCTGCCGGAATGAAAACTGTGCTTTTCAATGAATTCAGTGTTAATCCAGACACAAAGATGATAGCGGCGGGATGTAATGTGGCAGCCTCAAGCAATATAAACGGCATTATCGGACTTGGTGGTGGAAGCTCGATGGACTGCGCTAAAGGTATCAATCTACTTTTGACCAACGGTGGTCAGTTGGAGGACTACCGCGGCTACGGGAAAGCAACGCAGCCCCTACTGCCCATGGTCGGCATCCCGACCACCGCAGGTACAGGCAGCGAAGCTCAAAGCTATGCTGTTATTGCAGACGCTTCGACTCACATGAAGATGGCCTGTGGTGACCCCAAAATAGCCTTCAGATTCGCAATTCTCGATCCAGAGCTCACGACCTCACAACCAGTGTCAGTCACAGCTGCTGCAGGATTCGATGCGATCGCCCACGCAGTGGAGACGGCCGTAACAACCCGTCGAACGGCCTTATCTGACTGCTTCACCCGTGAAGCTTGGCGCCTCTTGAAAACAAATTACCCAGCGGTCTTGGACCACCCTAACGACATTGAAGCCAGGGCGGGAATGCAGCTAGGAGCATTTTATGCTGGATTAGCAATTGAACAATCGATGTTGGGAGCAGCCCACGCCTGCGCCAATCCATTAACAGCTCGTTATCAGTTGACACATGGTGTAGCACTAGCGATCTTACTTCCACACGTTGTACGCTGGAATGGAACTGTAGTTGGGCCTCTATATAGGCAACTACTCGACAGCTCCCATGAAAGCGGGGACCCAAGTGAGCGCCTAGCAGGCCAACTTCGAGCACTTGCCGACCACGCTGGTTTGCCGCAGCAGTTACAAACCGAAGGAGTCGAACTAGACGCTCTTCCTGAACTGGCCCGCGAGGCCGAGCAACAGTGGACAGGAACCTTTAACCCAAAACCGCTCACAACCATTGACGCACTGGAGATCTATCGATGTGCCTTCTGAAGACGGTTCGAATATTGCCATTCCTGGTTTTGCTTGCACAAACACTGGCCAGTACCCAAGGAAGCGGATCAGCCTCTGAATCAACAACCCCCGCTGACGCCTGGCCTCAGTTTCGTGGAAATCCGTCGCTATCCGGAGTCTCCGGATCAACCCTACCGGCCGACCTCACACTGCAATGGACTTACGAAGCCGACGAAGCCATTGATTCATCAGCAGCGATTTCCGGAGGAGCAGTCTACGTGGGAACTTGGGCTGGCACCTTGATCTCCTTAGACCTCGACACAGGAGCGGAGCGCTGGACATACCAAACTGGCGACATGGGTATAGGTGAGTCATCACCGGCAGTCACGGGCGACCTCGTTTTCATCGGCGACCTCGGAGGCACCTTTCATGCGGTCGACACGGAAACAGGTATCGCCCGGTGGACATTCGAGACCATGGGAGAGATTAAATCATCTCCAGTAATCATAGGCGACCGGGTGCTCATTGGTTCCTATGACGGCTATCTCTACGCCCTCGGCATCACCGATGGTGAGTTGATATGGAAATATGAAACCCTCAACTATGTCCACGCCACCCCGGCAGTCTGGGATGGAATCGCCTATTTTGGCGGTTGCGACGAACTGTTTCACGGCGTGCGCGTAAGCGATGGCCAAGAAGTGGTAAGCCTTTCGGCTGGCGCGTACACAGCCGCATCGCCTGTTATTACGGACGGCAAAGTCTTCTTCGGCACCTTCGACAACGAGGTGGTTGGGATCGACCTCAAAACACACGAGCTGCTCTGGCAGTATGAGCATCCACGGCGCCACTTTCCCTTCTATTCCTCAGCTTTGGCAACCCAAGATACGGTTGTGATTGGCGGGCGGGACAAAATGGTGCACGCTATAGATGAACACACGGGAGAAGCCCTATGGACTTTCACAACACAGGCCCGTGTCGACTCCTCACCTGCCGCAAGTGGCAACCGCATCTACGCCGGTTCAAGTGACGGACGTCTTTATGTGCTAGACCTGGATACTGGGGAGAAACTGTGGGAATTCGACACCGCAGCTCCGCTAGTAGCATCTCCAGCGATTGCCGAATCTAGACTTGTTATTGGCTCTGAAGATGGCATCTTGTACTGCTTCGGCTAAATCGACACCCAATCACAGGGTTATCACAGCGGACAGCAAACTCAGCACTAGAAGCGATCACCTGTAACTCTGAGTTCGGAAAACGACAAATGGAGGCCAAGCATTCAGGGAGCATCGGAACTGCAGATTCGATGGTTTCCTTAATGTATAGTTTAATTGATGGTTGAAACGAACCAATTGCCAGGCGCTGAGCACACCGAGGTTGGCAGCTACTTCGTGGCCAACTATCCCCCATTTTCGCTCTGGACACAGGATGCAGTTAAAAGCGATGCGTTACCAGCGCTGATGCATAGGCCAGCAGATGTCCCGCTTGGCTTGTACTTACACATCCCGTTTTGCCGGAAGCGGTGTCATTTCTGCTATTACCGTGTCTACACGGGCAAAAACGCTGACGAAGTTTCGGAATACCTCGACATGCTGGGAAGGGAGTGGGAACTCTATAGCACACAGCCCGCAGTCGCAGGCAGGCCGTTGCGATTTATCTATTTCGGCGGCGGCACCCCTTCATTTCTCTCGGTCAGACAACTCCGCAGCCTTGTTGAGCGCTTATCCAAAGTAGCCCCTTGGACTGACGCTGAAGAAATCACATTTGAATGTGAGCCAGGCACTCTGACTGAACCGAAGTTAAGGGCCATTCGGGACATGGGTATCACCAGACTCAGTCTTGGCATCGAGCACTTCGATGATGACATTCTGGAACTCAACGGCCGTGCCCACCGATCAGCCGAAGTATTCCGAGCTTACCAATTCGCTCGATCTCTGGACTTCCCGCAGGTAAACATCGACCTAATAGCAGGGATGCTTGGTGACAGCGACAAAAAATGGCACGCTGCTGTTGAACAAACAATCGGACTTAGTCCAGATAGCGTGACCATTTACCAAATGGAACTTCCCTACAACACCACCATTAGCAACGATTTATTAGAAGGGGCCGGGCAATTTCACGAGTCGGTTGCGGACTGGTCAACCAAAAGGCGCTGGGTGCAAGAGGCGTTCGACGCACTCGAAGAAGCAGGATACTCCGTAGGTAGCGCCTACACCGCAGTCAAAGACCCAAAAAAGACACAGTTCATTTACCGGGATCAGCTCTGGCAAGGTGCCGACCTTGCAGCCTTGGGGGTAGCCTCATTTGGTCACATCAATGGGATTCACATGCAAAATCTGGATAATTGGGGGAGCTACGCTGCCTCCGTCCAGCGCGGAGAGATCCCGCTGAATCGTGCATTTCGGCCAACAGACCAAGAACGTCTTATTAGAGAGTTTGTTTTGCAGCTCAAACTCGGGACTATCCGTCCAGCCTATTTCAGGTCCAAATATAAAGTGGATGTAGTAGCCCGGTTTGCCGGAGCACTGAATTCGCTGACTAATGATGGATATTTGAGGGCGGCCGACGCCGATCAGATTGAACTTACTCGAGAAGGGCTGCTCCGAGTCGACAGCTTGCTACCTCGGTTCTTTTTGCCAGAGCACCTCAATCTCAGGTACACATAGGCAACTTGAACTAGAGACAAAGATCCACTAAATACCACACTTGGCTAATGTAACATGGAACAAAACACCGACAACCTCCTAGGGTCCAAACTTACCTAAACCAGAACATCCATCCCCACCCTGACAAAGCATGGCGGCCTTGCATAAGAAAGTTTGAGATCATGGCCAGTTCCTCGAACTACGACGTAATCGTGATCGGTGGCGGACCAGCCGGCGCCACCACCGCAACGGTATTGGCACAGCACGGACGTCGAGTAATACTCTTAGAACGTGAAACATTTCCGAGGTATCACGTCGGAGAATCGCTGATGCCTTATACCTGGTTCACGTTTGAAAGGCTAGGCGTCCTCGAGTGGCTTAAACGATCCGGAAGCCCACTGAAGCAAAGTGTACAATTTGTATCCACCAGCGGAAAAATCTCGCACCCGTTTTATTTTTTCGAAACTATCAAGCACGACTGCGCCACCACTTGGCAGATTCTTCGCAGTGACTTTGACAAGATGATGCTGGAAAACGCCGGGGCAACCGGCGCCGATATTCGGCAAGGGGTTGTGGTACGCGACGTCCTGACCGAAGGCAGCCAAGTCGTTGGCGTGCGAGCCCACATCGCCGGAGGGGGCAGTGAGACCTTTCGATCCAGCGTGGTCGTTGACGCCTCTGGCCGAGACACTCTGTTGGCTAGCAAGCTTGGTTGGAAACGCAGAGACCCAGAGCTGAACAAGATCGCAATTTTCACTTATTTTAAAGGTGCTATCAGAGACCCAGGACTCGACGCAGGAGCGACCACGGTCGCTTACATCCCAGACAAGGGATGGTTTTGGTACATTCCGCTGGTCAATGACACAGTCAGTGTCGGAGTCGTGGCCGAGGCTGATTATCTCTACCGAGACACTCGGGACCCTGAAGCTATCTTCTGTAGGGAAGTGGAGGGGTGCCAGTGGATCCGAGAACATCTAGCGCCAGGCACTTACCTGGGGCCCACGCGTGTAACGGGCGAATTCAGCTACCGAGGCACACGAGCTGCAGGCAACGGATTCTGCTTAGTCGGAGATGCCTTTTCGTTTCTCGATCCGGTATTTTCATCTGGCGTCTTTCTCGCCTTAAAGAGCGGGGAACTAGCAGCCGATGCAATTCATGCCTCACTTGATACAGGCGATCTCTCGGCTAACATGTTTGAGACTTACGAGAGGGACATTCGGCATGGCCTTGACAGCTTTCGCCATCTCGTTCTTTCCTTCTACGACCGGACGTTTAACTTCGGGGAGTTCATCGGCAAATACCCTGAATTACAGCCCCAGCTTGTGGATGCCTTGGTCGGAAACGTCTATAAGGACCTGCAACAGTTGTTTGCGGCCCTAGCTGGCTACCGGAGCCGGGTCAGCCCTGTTCCTGATCCAATGGGGCAATAGTGACAAGACAGGAAAACCAACCAACTGAGGATGCAGTCATCTTTTAACTAACTGCAGCGAGAGAACACCTTATCACCCATTGTGGAAGGGTTCCTCCTAAAACAAACCGTGATCAGCGAGTTCTGTCTTACCCGACGCGTTCAATTCTACGAAACCGATGCTGCAGGTATAGTCCACTTCAGTGTGTTCTTCCGTTATATGGAAGAAGCCGAACATGCTATGTGGCGGGCAGCCGGTTTAAACATAGCCCACCAGGACGCACAAGTCGGCTTTCCAAGGGTAGCTGCAGGCTTTGAGTTTTTCAAGCCACTAAGATTCCCAGATGAATTTGAGGTACACCTTCAAATAACTAGGAAATCAACCAAGAGCCTATCCTACAGCGCTACTATCGTGAAAAATGGCCAGACGGCTGCCCGTGGAACACTCTCAGTAGCCTGCGTAAGCAGCTGCCCAGGAAAACCAATGCGAGGCATCTCTATTCCTTCTGAAATCGCCGATTGCTTTGAAGTGGCAACAACCGAAGGAACAAAGGCATGACCTCTGCACCAGGCCACGGAGAGAGTGAATCCCGCGTTCAAATCGTGTCATGGCAGCAGGGCCGCTTAGCGACCCTACTGGCAGAAATTTACGGCGCAAACTCCTTCTACACGCACAAATTCGATGGAGCAGGAATAAACACAAACGCGCTGGCTCCAGCTGACATCTTGGCGGCGCTACCCCTAACGACCAAGCAAGAGCTAGCTGCCGACCAGCTACAGAATCCTCCCTGGGGAACCGCATATACCTATCCACTAGACCGCTATACGCGCTACCACCAAACCTCATCCACTACGGGACATCCACTCCGCTGGCTGGATACCAACGAGAGTTGGCAATGGGTGATCGACTGCTGGAAGGCGGTCTACCGCGCCGCGCACGTCACCGCGACGGACACCATATTTTTTCCTTTCGGCTTCGGACCATTTCTGGGCTTCTGGTCAGCTTTCGATGCTGGAACCCAGATCGGAGCCCTTTGTGTCTCCGGTGGTGGGATGTCAAGCGAAACTCGCCTCAATCTCATTCACACCGTTCGGCCCACGGTGATCTGTTGCACACCAACCTACGCTCTAAGATTAATCGAGGTGGCACAACAGGCCGGACTCCCTGACCTTGCTAAGACTACCGTTAACACAGTCATCGTCGCTGGGGAGCCGGGAGGAAGCATTCCAGCCACTCGGGACCAAATTCAGGAAGGCTGGGATGCCAGAGTTATCGATCACCATGGGTTGACCGAAACCGGACCAGTAAGTTTCGAGTGCCGTGAGGTGCCCGGTACACTACATCTCAACGAACGAGATTTCGTTTGCGAAGTAATTGACCCAAACTCGACAGACCCGGTATCCGCAGGCGAGACCGGTGAGCTGGTTATAACCAATCTGGGTCGTGCAGCCAGCCCGGTGTTCCGATATCGCACCCGCGACATCGTCCGAATTACACCTGAGCCTTGCAAATGTGGCCGAACCCTGGCCCGTATCGAAGGCGGCATCCTGTCGCGTACAGACGACATGGTCTGTGTCAGAGGTGTCAATGTATATCCAACTGCGGTTGAGTCAGTATTACGTGGTTTTCCGGAAGTGTTGGAGTACCGTTCAACAGTTTCGAACCGCGATGCACTTCTGGATCTCACAATCGCACTCGAGTTTGTCCCCAATATTCAAAATCCAGACAGGCTCAGACTAAGAATCGCCCAAGTCCTCCGTGAGGCGATGGGCATCTCAATTTCACTAACCGTCGTTGAGCCAGGAACGCTACCCAGGTTCGAGATGAAGGCACGTCGTTTCGTAATCGAGGCGCCTCCCCATCTTTAGGAATCATGCACAGCCAATCTGGCATATCAGTATGTCTACATGCCAACGTTGGGATCCTCGCATTGCCGTCGCTCGGAAATGCAAATGAGCCAATTAGTGTAGGATCAAGAGCCGGTGAAACCGTGGGGTCCCTTTCCTTTTCTGCCCAAATTGAGCAGGTGGACTCGGATCACGGCCAACCAATTCTCCAGATTTTGAGGTGAACAAAGGAATGGGGCGAAAAAAATCTCTCGTAGTGTTAGTGTTAGTCGCACTCGCCGCATCATGCGGTGGAAGCAACAGCGAGCCCGGAACCACCGCAAGTCCATCGAGAGTTTTCTTGAGCGTTGGCACCGCGCCCCCGGGAGGCGCATTTTTTGTTGTTGGCAGTGCCCTTGCCGAAGTTCTCAACGAGTTCGGCACTGAGTTCGGCTGGAGCACAACCGCCGAGGCCACCAGCGGGTCACAAGAAAACATCAGACGGCTCGACACTGGCGAACTCGACTTCGCAATGTCGAACGCAGCCATCACATACTTTGCCGTTAGGGGTGCGGAGGGCTGGGACAAAGCCTACCCGATGCGCACAGTCATGACACTGGCTCCGAATGTGGCTCTCTTCATCACTCCAAGCAGTTCAGATATTGAGACCATTGCCGACCTCCGGGGCAACCGGGTAAGTGTCGGACCAGCAGGTGCCGGCTTCGAATATTTCGTCGGACCGTTGCTCGGAGCCCACGACATCACCTATGACGACTTCACCCCCCTTAATGCCACCCAATCTGGCGCAGTCGACTTGATCGCCGACGGGTCAGCTGCTGCTGCGTTTGTCGGAGGGGCGGTGCCGACCGCCTCCATCACCCAAGCCTCAGCATCACAGGACATCCACTTTATTCCTTTCCAAGAAGAGGCAAAACAACAGCTCATTGAGAACTATCTCTTCTTCAGACCTGCCACGATTCCAGCAGACACTTATCGCGGCCAAACCGAAGCCTTCGAGGGTTTAGATGTAGGTTCTATGCATTTAATTGCATCGGCCAATACTGATGAGAGCCTTGTCTACAACGTCACAAAAACTCTCTACGAGCAACGTGAGAGTGTCATCGAGAAACATGCAGCCGGCCGCGCCATCAACCCGAATAACGTCGTGCGCGATACCGGCACCGAATTTCACCCTGGAGCCATTCGCTTCTACCAAGAGATCGGAATCTGGCCCTAGTGACTAAACCCGGCCTTGCTGCGGTCTGTGACCGGCAGGTTGTAACCCGTTGGCTATCAGTTGGACTGTGTGTTTTCACGCTGGTCCAAGTCAATTACCCCATCCTATCCCCACAGCCACAACTAGCAGTCTTCGCAATGCTAGGACTGGTCATTTGCTTCTTAAACATACCGGTTCACCCAAGCCTCAAGAACCACCCTGTTGCCAGGAGCACCGACATCACACTAGCTGCGTTGGCCACCACTTGCTGCGGCTGGATCATCGTCCAAAACGAAACGTTCTTCGAAACCCTCTGGTTAGATGGCTCATCGCTGGGTAATCGAGCCGGATTCGAAACCACGACAGACATCGCAGTAGGCGTTCTCGGGTTGTTGCTGGTTATAGAAGCTGCTCGTCGTTCGCTGGGCCTCGCTCTCCCATTACTCTCCGGTCTCTTCTTGCTATACGCCTACATTGGCCCTAGCATGCCAGACTGGTTTTTTCCGCATCGGGGATACTCCATCGAGCGGATCGTAGCGCAAGCCTTCCTTCAGGCACAGGGTACTTTTGGCGTTGCACTAAGCGTGATGTTCACCTACGTGTTCCTCTTCGTGATTTTTGGTGCCTTTCTTGCCGCCACGGGTGCAACTCGCTTCATTATCGACTTTGCCCAGTCTGTTTTTGGCGCCAGCCCAGGCGGGCCGGCTAAGGTTGCAGTGCTGAGTAGCGGGCTCATGGGTTCACTATCGGGCAGTGCGGTAGCCAATACCGCAACGACAGGGACCTTCACCATCCCTATGATGCGAAGCGCCGGCTTCAAGGCGACCACCGCAGCCGGCATCCAAGCTGCCGCCAGTTCTGGCGGCGCGCTGATGCCACCGGTCATGGGGGCCGGGGCCTACATGATGCTGGAAATAGTGGATCCACCTGTGACCTATCTCCAGATCATCAGAGCAGCATTAATTCCAGCTATTCTTTATTACCTTTCGCTGTTCCTGATCACCCACTTCCATGCGCGCAGTACGATGGACAGCTCAAACAAGTCAAATGAGCCACCCGAACAAAAGACACCCTTGGTTAAGTCACGGATGGAAGGACTAGTCTTTGTAACGGCACTCGGTACCTTAATTTCGCTATTGATTCTCGGCTACACTCCCTTTCGGGCAGTCAGCATGGCGCTGTTGGCAATCGTTATCGTTGGAGCTTTTCAACCGGAGACCAGGCTGTCCGGTAATGCCATTATCGAAGCTTTCGTGAAGTCATCTCGCGATGTCGTCTCACTTGTCGCCGCCTCAGCCTCAGTTGGAATTATTATTGGAATCGTAACGCTGACCGGCATTGGCACTCGCTTACCTGCAACAATCCTTCCGCTCGCAGAACAGAGCCTCTTCTTGGCTCTAGTTCTGATTATGGTGTCGTCGATCATTCTTGGCATGGGGCTGCCATCAGCCGTTTGTTACCTTTTACTCGCGACATTAATCGGACCCGTGCTTGGAAACCTAGGCGTGGTACCCCTAGCTGCGCATCTCTTCATCTTTTACTTCGGCATGATGTCCATGGTGACACCCCCTGTCGCTCTCGCCGGTTACGCCGCCGCCTCGATCGCTGGCACCAACATCATGAAGACAAGCTTCGCCGCATTCCGTTTCGCACTAGTCGGTTTTACTCTCCCTTACATTTTCGTCTACCGACCCGAGTTGCTCATGCTAACCGAGACCGGTGCAACAGCCAGCCCCTTGGCTATGTTTACACCGGTCGCCATCGGGGCACTCGGTGTCCTCTGCTTCGCTTCGGGAATCACCGGACACCTACGCAGTGTCCTTCCACTACCTCTTCGGCTAGCTATGTTTGTGACTGCTGCACTCCTACTCGCCCCGGGCCCGACCCTGTCCGTAGTTGGAATATCCGTGCCGGTTCTTGATGCTGCTGGAGTTCTTCTATTTGCTGGAATAGCCGCACTGAATCGGGTTCCTCAAGAAACACCCGCTGTGCATCACAACGCCTGATGTTCTGCCTGCATCCAATCTGTGCCCATCTCCCAAACTTGATACCATGCGATTGTCGGCATGGCACCCTAGCAAGCTTAAGCGCCCCCTTATCAGGAGCTAGATTCAGTTAGGCGTCGCTCGCAACACTAGAAATGACAGTCGCTGAGATTCCCTATAAACGTTCGCGGTTTTCCACCCGTCTTCTAGAGAACCGCCTATATACAGCTGGCCACAGCTGGCTGGAGGATCAAGGTGGAGAGGTATGGAAGATTGGCTTCACGAAATTCGCTGTGAGGATGCTTGGAGACATTGTCGAACTGGGGTTCGAGACCGAAACTGGAACAGATGTTGAAACAGGCCAAGTTATCGGATGGATAGAAGGCTTTAAAGCGGTCACGGACATATTCTCTCCGCTTTCAGGCCGATTTGACGAGTTCAACCCGGCCCTCGACAAACAGATTCAACTTTTAACAAGCGACCCTTACGATAAAGGCTGGTTGTTCAAGATTCGAGGCAACCCCGGCGACGATTGCCTCGATGTCCACAACTACGCTTCACTGCTGGACACGACAATCGACAAGATGCTTGGAAGACGTCATGAGTAAATTAGCCCACTACATTATGATCGGGGGTTTCCTTGGTGCAGGCAAGACCACCGCCCTGGCCAGGCTGGCCCAACAGCTAACTGACCAAGGTCAACGTGTCGGATTGATTTGCAATGATCAGAGCAGTGGACTAGTCGATACCACCTTGTTGCGGTCCAAGGGTTTTCCGGTTGAAGAAATCACCGGCGGTTGTTTTTGCTGTCGCTTCAACTCTTTACTCGAAGCCGCCGAAAACCTCACACAGGCGGAACGGCCTGACCTGTTCTTGGCCGAACCAGTGGGCAGTTGCACCGATCTGATCGCCACAGTCTCCTATCCGTTGCGTCGCATCTACGGCAGTCGCTTCACCGTCGCACCCCTCAGCGTGATGATTGATCCCTCCAGAGCTGCCCGCATCCTAAACCTGACCGAAGGTCGGACTTTCTCTGAAAAGGTAGTCTACGTCTACAAAAAGCAATTGCAAGAGGCTGACTTTATAGTCGTTAACAAGTGCGACTCATATGATCCGGATTTCATCAAGCGGTTAGACTCGGCCCTCAACGAATCATTTCCAGACTCACGAACATTCATCTGTTCGGCGCAAGACGGCACTGGAACTAAATCTTGGTTTGAAGCAATGCTATCGGCCGAATGCCAAGAGTCAACAGCGTTGGAGATCGACTACGATGTCTATGCTGCAGGCGAGGCCTTGCTCGGCTGGCTGAACTGCACTGTACGACTCGAGTCAACCTCACTATTTGATGGAAATCAAATTCTGGTCGAGTTATCTGAGAAGATAAGGGAGGGGATTATTCAAGCAAGAGGCGATATAGCTCATCTGAAAATGACCCTGGATTCCCAAGATGATAGCGGGATGCTATCAGTAATTAGTTTGGTAGGAAATGAGCGCGAACCGGATCTGAGAGAATCATTGTTAGAGCAAATCGGCAAAGGAGAATTGGTCATTAACCTACGTGCTGAAGCGGATCCCGCACAGCTTGAGTCGGCAACTCGGCAAGCTTTAGCGTCTCTTGGGCAAGTTCGTGCCACAATAGAACACCTAGAGCAGCTGCGCCCTGGACGACCAACCCCAACCCACCGGATGGCCTAATGAAAACTCTCTATTGCAACTGCACCTACGCAAAGGTAGTTCCACTCGATGTCAAGAGAGATGTGCTTCGCCGGCTGAGTGATTCCGGTCAAGCTTTCGACGCGGTGGCCGATCTATGCGACATGTCAGCACGCAAGGACCCAGCGCTGAAAAAGATCTCTGAAGGAGGTTGCACTAAAATAGTAGCCTGTTATCCCAGAGCGGTACGATGGCTCTTCCACGCCGCTGGAAATCCACTACCAGAGGACAGAGTCGAAGTATTAAATATGCGGGAAGACTCAGCAGATGATATCGTCAGGAAATTACTACCGTGAACCATACTGAAGGGCGAAATCTGCGTGTGGTACTTTACGAGGGAACTGGTAGCTCTACGCTTGAAGACGAGGAGCGGTTCGAGACGCTGTCCACCCTGCTTGACAACGGCTTTGAGGTAACCAGACCTGTAAGCGGCCAAGAGGTGGCACCGGCTGATGACGCTCCTATTTTGGTACTGGGCCGGCTCAACGGGAAGCCTTCTGTAAGCGATGACCAACACGTACACTTTCACAACCTAGACGACGGAAACCTCCTTGAAGCAGCCCGAGAAGTACGCGAGTTAACCGGTGCTAGAAAGCTCGAAGCCTGGAAGCCTTGGTTTCCGGTCATTGATTTTGATCGCTGCACAAACTGCATGCAGTGCCTGACATTCTGTCTCTTTGACGTCTACGGCGTTGATAAGCAGCAACAAATTACGGTGCAAAATCAGGACAACTGCAAGACTGATTGCCCCGCATGCTCACGAGTATGTCCCGAAGTCGCCATCCTGTTCCCAAAGTACGGTAAGGGGCCCATTAACGGTGATGTGGTTCGAGAACAAGATGTTCAGCGAGAGGCAATGAAGGTTGATATCTCAACACTTCTTGGTGGCGATCTATACGGATCACTCCGAAATCGTCAACGTGAAGCAAGAAAACGATTTTCAACTGAGCGAGATGAGTCTAAGGCGCTTCTTGAGCGAAAACGCTGCCTCGGCAAACTCAAGAAAGACCTCGACATCCCAGACGAAGTCCTCATGACGCTACCAACGGCCGAAGATATTGAAGAACGTGCAGCTCGAGCCAAAGCAAAATTAGAGAAACGACAAGCTCGTTCCCAAACGGTCAACGACTCAAGGCCGGTGCCATCAGATACAGAGTGGGGCATCTAGGATATGTTAAAAGCAACCGCTGGATTGGGTTACCGCACAGTCCGCTCTGCGGACAAACGAGTGCTCTGGAAATTCGCCTACAACTTCGGTTACAAAGGGGTTCGTTCTGTCCAACGCTTTAAGAAGCGACTGAAGCAAGGCATCACCTTCCCTCCTTTCATTTATATATCCATCACAAATAGCTGCAACCTCAGGTGTCAGGGTTGCTGGGTCGATGTCGACAAGCCACAAGAAATGATCAGCTTTGACGATATGAACAAGCTGATCAACAGCGCGAAGCAGCATGGCAACAGCTTCTTCGGCATCTTGGGTGGAGAGCCCTTCATGCACCCCGACCTCATTCGGGTCTTGAGAGCACATCCAGACTGCTATTTCCAAATATTCACCAACGGCCATCACATCACCGACGAGGTAGCTCGCCAACTAAAGGAAGTAGGCAACGCAACCCCGCTCATCAGCGTCGAGGGCACCCCGTCGGTCAGCGACACACGACGCGGCCGAAGCGGCGTGTTGAACCACACCCTCGAAGGCATAAAAGCCAGCGTGCGTCACGGCCTAATCACCGGAGTCGCAACCAGCGTTTGTCAGACGAACATAGACGACTTGGTTCAAGAAACATGGATTGACAAGTTAATCGCTATGGGAGTTCACTATTGCTGGTTTCACACTTACAGGGTTGTAGGACCGGTACCGAACCCGCAGCTAGCCTTGGAACCAGAACAAGTGTTGCGGGTACGCCGCTTTGTGATGGACATGCGAAACCAGAAGGCAATTGGGTTGATCGACGCTTATTGGGACGACAAAGGGCAAGCACTTTGCCCTGCAGCCACCGGAATTAGTCATCATATCGGTCCATTTGGAGACGTAGAACCCTGCCCGATTATTCAGTTTGCCAACGAGAAGATTCAAGACAACGATGGTGATGTATTCAAAACACTGACCGAATCATCACTCTTGACTGATTTTCGCCAAACAGCGGCGAAGGCAACACGTGGTTGCGTCGTGCTAGAACGCCCAGACCTCGTTAAAGAAATTGTGACCCGGCATGGCGCAAGGGACACAACAATACGCCAAACAGCAACGACTGAACTCGAGACACTCAGGTCAAGACCGAGCCAATACAACCCAGGGCACGAAATTCCTGAGGAAAACTGGGTCTACCGTTTTGCAAAGAAACATTGGTTCTTCGGTTTTGGCGCCTACACCTAAAAGGCAGTCGACATTATGGCCCCGGATACGTCTGACAATATCGAAACACCCACCATTCCGTTGCAATTACCGGCACAGGTACCGCGACAGACCTACCGACCTGCGCAGTCAAACATCCCAGACGATAAGCAAGTTCGGCTAAATCTGAAGAAACGCACGGAAGACTACGTCAAGAGAGTCGGTGCAGTGCCACCACTCACAATGGACGAGTTGTCTGAGCACACCGGTGCCGTCCTGAAAGAAGCCGGCCTCGACATAGTTTACGCCGACTACGCATCGATTCTGGTCAGCAACGCTGCGTGGCGAGACTCACTGGCGCAGATCCCATATGACCGGCGCTTGTTGCTCATCCCGAAGTGCCTCAGAGTAGAAGGGAAGTGCCCAGCCCCATTCGATGAATTCGGCTTGCTGTGTAAAGAATGTGGCCTTTGCTCCATCCAGGACTTGACGGTCGAGGCTGAGCGTCTTGGTTACGCTGTGTTGGTAGCCGAAGGCTCAGCTATCGTGCGCTCAATGATTGAAACGGGCAAGATCGAGGCGATCGTCGGCGTCAGCTGCATCAACGTTCTCGAGAAATGCTTCCCACATATGGAAGCCGCGGCTATCCCAGGTGTTGCTATTCCACTACTGCAGGACGACTGTATTAACACAACCGTTGACCTGGACTGGGTATGGGATTTACTTCACCTGACCTCAGACGACAAGACTTACCGGCTCGACCTCGACAGTCTGAAGACGACAGTCCGAGGTTGGTTCGACAAACCCTCCCTCGACGACATCATGGGGCCAACCGAATCTGACGACCAAACGGCCATCATCGCACGAGCGTACCTGAAAAAAGGTGGAAAGCGCTGGCGTCCCTACCTAGCCGCTTGTACATACATGGCCCTACAGAGTGACAGCCAAGATACCGAGCCGAGGTTGACCTTTGCTTTGAAGAAGGCAGCTGTTGCCATCGAGTGCTTTCACAAGGCCTCGTTGATCCATGACGACATCGAGGATGGTGACGAGACACGTTATAACAGCCCTGCCCTCCATGAGGAAGTAGGTCTGCCTGTAGCCCTCAACATCGGCGATTTCCTAGTAGGGGAAGGCTACCGCCTACTCGGAGAACTGAATAACCCTGAGCTGACGGGCATTGCAGCTCAGGGCCACGTCACACTGAGTCGAGGACAAGGTCGCGAATTACTTTGGGCGTGCGACCCTCAACCACTGCCCTCAATGCAGGTTCTCGAAATATTTCGTCAGAAAACTGCTGCAGCCTTCGAAGTGGCTCTGCGAATAGGTGCCATCCTCGGCCAAGCAGACCGAGAGACCCACGAGGTTCTCAAGAAATACAGTGAGTCACTCGGCATCGCCTACCAGATAAACGACGACATCGAAGACTTTAAGGGAGAAGCCGACTCGAACGACCTCGAGCAGGTGCGCCTGTCCCTAATTCTTGCAATCGCACACAAACGCGCCGAAGGCTCGAACCGCGACCGAATCGCATCGGTCATACACTCTGGTGCACCAGAGTTCCCAGAAGACGTGCATAAGATCGTCACTGAGTGCGGCGCACTCAGTAAAGCTGAAGACCTGTTAGAAGCTTATAGAGAAGATGCAATCCGATCCCTGCGTTTCTTATCCAGTCCAACACTCAAGGGACTGATGCGACGCATCGTGGGTAAGATTTTCGGGGAGAAACTTATCGAGGGATATTGCAGTGAGTTTGAGGCTCGAAATGCTGCAAGTCGCGCGACTGGCACCGAGTCTGCTGCAGGACGCGTCTGAGCCAGTTGCCGAATTTCTTCTGTCTCAGTTCAACGAAGATGGTGGCGCTGCGAACCGTGCTGGGCAGAGTGACCTTTACTATACCGTTTTTGCGCTTGAGGGTTTAGTAGCTCTCCAGGCTGACCCTCCCGACAATGTCTCTACATTTTTGGAGACTTTCGATGATGGCAAGGCACTGGATCTCGTACATCTATGTTGTCTCGCCCGCTGCTGGGCGACTTTGAAACAAGAGGCACCCAACCTTGCACCTCGTATCACCGCATTGTGGGACCAGCAAAATGTGTATCACAGCTTTCTGGCGTGGGGTGCCCTTCAAGACCAAGGACAACTACCTCAACCAATCTCAGTAAAAGACAGTTTTCCAACCAGAACTACCCCTACCACGGCAGCTGCCATGACCCTACTACGCCAGATGCAGAAGCCGGTCCCACCTGGCACTGTGCAGTGGCTACTCGAACGGGCCCATCCTGAGGGAGGTTTCTCAGCGACTAAGGATGCCCCAATGCCAGACTTACTGTCGACCGCTACAGCACTGCATGCACTATCGGGCCAACACGTATCTATAAAACATCTAAGAGAACAAACTCTCGATTTTCTCGATACGCTATGGACAGGACGAGCATTTTGTGGCAACTGGGCCGACGATGAACCTGACTGCGAATACACCTACTATGCCCTCCTTGCCATGGGGCATCTCAGCCTTTCGTGATCGGCTGTTAGCCGCACGTACCGCGGCTGGACACTGGGAAGGCGAATTGTCGTCAAGTCCACTGTCAACTGCAACCGCTGTTACGGCATTAACGATAGTTGGTGGCTACGACACGTTGGTAACTAAAGGCCTACGCTGGCTTACCAATAATCAAAACGTAGACGGAGGGTTCGGTGACGCACCAAGATGCCCGAGTAACATCAGCACCACCACCCTGGCATGGGCGACCCTCAGTGCCAACAATGCACCAGGCGCTGCTGCCGCCGAAACATGGCTCAGAGAAAACATCGGCGCCCCTCTCACAGCAGAATCGATCACTAGAGCAATCAGTGGTACCTATGGTGAAGATAAAACCTTCGCTGTTCCTATCCTCACTCATTGCTCCTTAGCTGGGCGTTTTGGTTGGGACCACATTCCGGTTCTACCCTTTGAACTCGCAGCCATTCCCCATTCGTTGTTCAAATGGATTGGATTGCCTGTGGTCAGTTATGCCCTTCCGGCTCTCATCGCAATTGGTTATGCACAACACTACCATTATCCGACAGAGCACAAGGTCGCTCACACTATCCGTCAAATAGTACGAACCAAAACCCTCCGTGTCTTGGAATCAATTCAGCCAGCATCTGGTGGCTTCCTGGAAGCGACTCCTCTGACAAGCTTCGTAACAATGAGCTTGGCATCAAGCGGCCTAGTGGGGCACTCCGTGACTCAGCGAGGGGCTAGATTCCTAGCCTCATCAATACGAGACGACGGCAGTTGGCCAATCGACACCAATCTCGCCACTTGGCTGACCACTCTATCAATCAACGCACTCGGTGTAGACGCCTTCACGGCTACGGAGCGGACATATCTACGGAGCTGGCTACTAGATCAACAGTACAAGGAGATCCATCCCTATACGCAATCACCTCCAGGTGGCTGGGCATGGACAGACCTCTCCGGCGGCGTGCCGGATGGAGACGACACAGCTGGGGCGCTACTAGCGCTAGCCACACTCGGCAACGATGCTGAAATTCGAGTTGCCGCAACTGCAGGTGCTAGATGGCTCATCAAACTACAGAACAGTGACGGCGGAATTCCCACCTTCTGCCGAGGCTGGGGCAAGTTACCATTCGACCAGAGCAGTCCAGATCTCACGGCCCACGCCCTGAGAGCCTGGAACAAATGGCGGTCCACCGAGCCACGAATTGACGCAGCAATGGAACGCGCCGTGAGCTACCTTGTCCAAAGCCAACAGAATGACGGATCCTGGATTCCCTTGTGGTTCGGCAATCCGTCGACACAAGACCAAACCAACCCGATCTATGGAACCGCACGAGTCCTTGAATGTGGGAACTTAATACCCCGCAACACAAGACTTCGAGCCGAACAGTACCTAGCCTCCGTCCAACAACCGAATGGAAGCTTCGGAACAATCGAGGAAACCGCCTTAGCTGTCGCTGTGCTAGGTGACCCACGAGGAACTCGTTGGCTTGCGGAACAGACTCATTTTGAAGCTTCACCGATTGGCCTATATTTCGCGAAACTCTGGTATTCAGAAAAACTATACCCTTTGATTTTCACTGTAGCGGCCCTCAACAAATGATCTATCTGGACCACAACGCAACAACCCCGCTGGCGCCTGAGGTGCTCAAGGCAATGATACCGTTCCTAACAGAAAATTTTGGGAACGCCGCAAGCCGACACCATGCGCTAGGATGCGCCGCTGCAACGGCCGTCGAAACCGCAAGACAGCAAGTCGCCTCAGTGATTAGAGCCGATCCGCGCGAAATCGTCTGGACTAGTGGTGCCACCGAGTCGAACAACCTGGCCTTACTAGGCGTTACGCACTCGGCGGCCTACAGAAAACAACACATTATTACCGTCTCAACCGAACATCGGGCAGTGCTAGATACCTGCGATTACCTTGAGAAGAAAGGATTTCGCGTAACCTACCTTGGAGTCGATTCCGGAGGCCGCCTTGATCTCGCTCATCTCAAAGCAGCAATCACTGATCAGACACTAATGGTCTCAGCCATGCATGCCAACAATGAGACAGGGGTCCTTCATCCCATTTCTAAGATCGGTGCGCTGTGCCGAGAACACGGCATCCTCTTTCACACCGACGCCACGCAGTCCTACGGAAAGGAACCAATCGACGTAAGCAGTATGCACATCGATCTGCTGAGCGCGAGTGCTCACAAGATTCACGGCCCCAAAGGTGTTGGTATTCTTTATGTCCGACGCCGAGACCCAAGAGTTCGGTGTGAAGCATTAATACACGGAGGAGGGCATGAACGAGGGCTACGATCTGGAACTCTCAACGTGCCAGGGATCGTAGGTATGGGAATAGCTGCAACGCTGCCTAAGGTTGCTGGCATCAGAAGGCTCAGAGATCACTTAGAAAAGAGCCTTTGCACCAAACTACATGCTAAGGTCAACGGTCACCATTCAGATCGGCTCAATACCACTTCGAATCTGAGTTTCAACGGCGTGGATGGAGCAAAGCTAATGGCCCGAATGCCCGGCCTGGCCGTCTCTTCCAGTTCTGCTTGTACAAGCGCCTTACTTCAACCGAGCTACGTCCTTGGAGCGATGGGCTGCGACGATGCGAGCATCCGTGGAAGTGTACGATTTTCATTGGGCCGGTTCACCTCTACTGAAGAAATTGATACCGCTGTGACCCTGGTGGTGGAATCTGTCGAAGCAATGTTAAAAAGCTGAGCAACCCACTACAGTGGTCGACAGGTATGTAGATTTCACGGACAATTGCTAATCTCGACCAGCCTCAAAGGCAAGCAGTCCAGCTCAACCGAATGCTTTACAGGCCAAGGAACCTTGGACAACTTCTCATATAAAGGCCTCAGTAAAAGCCAGTCCATGATAGCCTTCCACCCTGAGAAGTGAGTCTCTGCAGCCACTTTGTGGCAGCGAGACTACTGGTACAAAGGCTCCCGTTCTCCACACCGAGATGATTTAATGCCCTCGTCCAGCTGGCAGATTCAGAATCGTCCAACGAAAAACCTGAAGCACTGGGGTCTGGTGACCCACCTCTGCCTCATCGGATTGATAAGTCTTCTGATTTCTCTACCACCGGCCTTGGCTCAACCCGCAACAACCAGAGGATACGCACCGACCGCCCTACCAACAACCATTCCAATCTTTCCGCTGTCGGATGTAATGTTGTTTCCCCGGTCTAGCCGACCGCTCCATATCTTTGAACAACGTTATCGTGAGATGGTCGCTGATGCTCTCGAGGGAAACAGGCTAATCGGAATGGTGATGCTGGAACCTGGCTATGAGACCGATTATCAAGGAACTCCACCGGTCTTTCCAATCGGCTGCGTCGGTGTCATTACTGAAGCTGAAGAACTACCTGACGGTCGTTTCAACATTGTGTTGGGTGGACTGACAAAATTTCGAATTACTAGCGAAGACTACAGCCGTGCCTATCGGACAGCTCACATAGAAGCCATTCCTGAACAGCTAAACCGCTCAGACATAACCGAACTAAGTGACCTTCGTGAGGAACTGGCCGCACTGATTCCTATTGCAATCCCCGGCTTACAGATACCAGACGGCTTAGGCGACGAAGAACTCGTCAATGGCATTGCGCAACTCATAGACATCGCCCCATTCAACCGACTCGGCCTTCTGGAGCAACCGGGTCCACTCGAACGCGCCCAAGCGCTGATTGATCTGCTTTACATCCGAGCGTCTTTGCCGCGGTGAAGCTGGCGTTCACAACTACCCATTTCATCGATAGCAAATTAGATGGCGGCACATGTCCTGGCAGTGGCCTCACTGGTGCAACATCGTTCGTAAAGTAGAATCCCTGCAGGAAAGAGGCAGACATGTCCCAGATCCACTACCGCCTTAACGACATACTAATGTTTTTCGGACGAGACCTTTACAATCATCCCTGCTGCGGTCAGCCAGCCTCCAACTGCATCTCACGAGACAAAAACCTAGATACCTGCGCAACCCATACTTCAGTCTTTCCTAACAACCGGCCAGTCTGCACAGACAGGCACAGCGATATGATAAAGCCTGAACAGCCGCTTCCTAATCACCGATTCCACCTACCCTGGCCGAACGAGCTTGACTGGCGAAAGTACCAGTAACGATGCCAGGGCTCCCATTGCGGCCGACACAGTCACGCAACCTAACATTCGTAAGAAGGTTGCTCGTCTATATCTGGGCTCCGTTTGCCAATCTACTTTGGTATACCTACACGGTAGTTATGGGCAGTCTCTCGCTACTCATATGGCCTTTCGATCCAAGTGGCAACCTTCAGTTTTCGTGCGCTCGCTGGTGGTGCAGACTCGTTGCCTGGTCAATCTTCGCGAGAATCAAAGTTCATGGAGTCGAACACGTAAAACCAGATCGACCCTACGTATATATGGCGAATCACTCTAGCCTCATCGACACACCTGCCCTCTTCGCGTATCTTCCCCTCCCATTCCGCATCATGGCCAAGCGTAGTCTATTCTTCGTGCCATTTATGGGCTGGCATCTTTGGACCGCAGGTCACTTCCCCATCGACCGTGGTAACGCCAGAAAAACCGCGGTCAGCATGCGCCGAGTCATAGAAGGTGTCCGCAAGGGTCAGTCACTTGCCGTCTTCCCTGAGGGCACCCGCACTGCTGACGGTCGACTCCAGCCCTTCAAGCCAGGTGTATTCAAGATCGCACTAAGAGCAAAGGTCCCTATCGTTCCTGTAACAATCAAGGGCACGTTTTCGTTGCTCCCCAAAACCACACTTGCTCCACGGCCTGGCACAGTCGACGTAATACTGGGTAAACCGATTGACACTACGGCATACGATGAAAAGCGTCTCAAAGAGCTCATCGACGTGACAAGAGAAGCCATTCAACGGACATTCGACACAAAAGAACCACCCACCAACTAAAGGACTAAGGATGGGCAAGCAATACCAGACACTTGACGGTTTTCTACGAAATTTTATCGAGAAGCAACACCTCTTTTTTGTGGCGACGGCACCATTGGGAAACTCGGGACATTTAAATCTTTCACCCAAAGGACTCGACACATTCCGAGTGCTGGGCTCCAGCCAAGTTGCCTATCTTGATCATGTTGGTAGCGGTGCGGAAACCGTCGCCCACCTCCGAGAAAACGGCCGCATTATCATAATGTTCTGTGCTTTCGAGGGTTCGCCAAGAATCGTCCGCCTACACGGACTGGGACACGCAGTAGAGCCACCAGACAGGACTTGGACAGATTTACGCCAGCACTTCCCAGTCGGTCCTGAAGGACGGGCTATTATTTGCATCGATGTCCAGCGTATGTCGGACTCTTGTGGATTCGGAATACCCGAGTACCAGTTTGTGAAACACCGACCCCAGCTACCTGCTTGGAGCTATAAGAAAGGCGACGCAGGGTTACGTTTGTACCAACACACAAACAACAGCCAAAGCATCGATGGACTACCTGCTCTAAGATGGCTTGCTAATCAGCCTGCCAGAGAGTAGCCTGTAGGCTGGGTCGAATTTTACACGGTACTTTTTCGTCTCGTGAAGGAGACTTGTATGCGTACGTTGCTTTCTCTCTGTTTTGCAATCCTAGTCGGAGTCGGATCACTGACAACCGTAAAGACCCAACAGCCGGTAGTCCAGGTTTATAAATCACCGACTTGAGGATGTTGCATGGGATGGGTCTCACATCTCAAAGACGCAGGCTTCACCGTGGAAACAACTGACGTACATGACGTGACACAAATCAAGACAGAGAACGGGGTACCAAACCGCCTGTTTTCCTGCCACACAGGCCTTGTCGACGGCTATGTGATCGAAGGACACGTCCCAGCTGAGGACATCCGTCGGTTGTTGGACGAGCGACCTGAAGTAGCTGGTATTTCAGTGCCTGGTATGCCTCAAGGTTCCCCTGGGATGGAAGGACCCAACCCTCAGGAGTTCCCAGTAGTGTCATTCGATGACGAGGGCGAGATGGCAATCTTCAACGTACACAAGCCTTGACCGAGTTCGGCATACGTTGAAGATGTGGTCTTCACATCGCACGCCGATCAATTCTGGTTGGGTGCTAGCGGCAAAGAAATGCCAGGCAGACTCTCTGGGTGGCGTAGTGGGCCTGATGCCAAGGGCATCAGCACCTCAAGAGTCCAACCGGCTAGCCTGAACTACTCTCATGTGAGTGTTGTCTCCTAAACACTCTGGGGCCGTTTAGGTCTTCTATTGGCGACACGCGATCTCAAGATGGAGATGTCCCTCGACTCAAAAAAGCATGGAATTGATCGGATCACGCTCTGTGGAACAGGCCGCAGCAATTCCCTTCAGGCATCGGAAAGACAAGATCGAAATTTGTCTCATCACGACAGTGAACTCTGGTCGCTGGACCATCCCAAAGGGCTTCATTGACCCTGGTGACACCGCCTCGGCAACCGCTATACGCGAAGCCCAAGAGGAAGCTGGTATTCATGGGCGTGTATTTGACAACCCTGTCGGTTACTATGACATCGTCAAACAGAGCCGTAAACTCACCGTCGCTGCTTTTCTGCTGGAAGTCGACAGCGTAGACCATCAGTGGGACGAGCAACACATACGACAGCGGAGGTGGACGACTGCACGCCGGGCAGCGAAATTACTTGATGGTCGTCCCGTCTCATCAGTCTTCAGACGGGCACTGAACTGCCTCAACATAACCAAGGAGACATCATGACTAGCCGCACAAATTATTTCGCCCTATTTGCCATCCTAATCTTTCTGGCCGGTTTCAGCACTGGGACCTTCTTTGGGCCAAACGATGTTCAAGCCCAAGGTAACAAAGTCTTCGAACTCAGAACCTACACCACAGCGGACGGAAAGCTCCCCAACCTCAATGCCCGGTTCCGGGATCACACGATGAGGATCTTCGATCGTCATAACATGGAAAACATCGGCTACTGGGTCCCCCAGGATACTCCCAATACACTCGTTTACATCATCGCGCATGACAGCCGCGAAGCAGCCCAAGAAAATTGGGGAGGATTTCGTGAAGATGCCGAATGGCCAGGGGTAGCTCAGGCTTCAGGAGTAGGACGTGTCCAGGTCGAGAGTGTCTTCATGGAAGCAACTGATTACTCACCTTTGCGGTAAGACGGAAACTCAGTTGACAACCTTGTTTACGACCTAGAAACCATGACGGGTTGAGTGTACCAAAACCGATAACCGTCGTCCCAGTGTACGAACAAAAGACCGAGCTAGCACAAAAGGTTACAAGAGGCCGAAGTACACCCCTTACAGTGGGCGCCTTCCAATCATTATGGGCGCCCCCTGTCTGGGCGGTTTGTGACCAAAGCAAGTATCTACAAACCCACGCAGACAGACACAACTACTCGTGCGATGCGACCAAGGTGAGGTATGCGTATTACTCGTAATTCTAAGTACCAGTCTGACTGCGGATACTTTCTCTTAATGCCGGTTTATCGGCAGTGCCTATGCACCTCGCAAAGGTTCTACTTTGACATCACAATGGAGATAAGAGCATGAATACCGATAGCAATTACGTGGTCATCTCGACTGTCCAGGGCCAATTTGTAGAAGCCCAAGTCAAAGCGTTCCTTGAAGCGCACGGTATCCCTTGTAGGCTCCGCGGCGAGACGCTTCGTGTTACTCACGGCATCACCATCGACGGCATCGGTGCCGCTGAAGTAATAGTTCCAACTACACTTGCCGAAACCGCTCGTGACCTCCTATCTCAAGCAGATAAGGGCACCCTGCGTATCGGCGAATCGGCCTTACCAGGCGACTATTCCTAGTTCAAGGCTACATCGACAGCCAATTCCTCACTTAATATAGAGCAGGCTGACCCACCAACAAAAGCGGTAGCCGGTGGTTGAACCTTTCACCCCCTCTAAACCATGACCGATAGCGTAGACATTATTCCGATTGCTCGCCTCGCTCTAGCTTTCATTCCAGTTGCCGCGGTACTTTTGATTATTCATACTTGGTCGCTTGGCCTCCGCACCGCGCTAGTAGCGATACTCCGCATGGTTAGTCAACTCTTAGTAGTAGGTTACTTTCTCACCTTTATTTTCGGTTCCGAACAAGCGCTAGTTACTCTCACATTCTTAGGCATGATGTTGGCCATAGCAGGATGGATCGCCCTGCGCCCTTTAGGCAAGGACCGAACAAACCACTATCCGAAGGCGCTGATTTCAATCAGCCTTGGTGCATTAACCGTACTTGGTATAGCAACACAAGGGATACTCGACTTAGAGCGCTGGCATGAAATCGGCGTGGTCATCCCTCTGGCCGGGATCATATTCGCCAACTCTATGAACACCGTCAGCCTAGCTGCCGAACGGTTCTCGACTGAACGGCACCGTGGATCAAGCTACCAGCAAGCCCGAAGCGCTGCAATGAATACAGCACTGATTCCGATGACGAACTCACTACTCGCTGTCGGACTGGTCTCCCTGCCCGGAATGATGACGGGCCAGATACTGTCTGGAGTCACACCGCTCATCGCCGTGCGGTACCAAATTCTCGTCATGTGCATGATCTTCGGGTCCGCTGGTCTTGCTACAAGCTGCTACCTGATGCTACAGCGAAGAACGTCTGAATATTCCTCCTCGACTATCAATTAGCTGTGGGATTATGCTCCCCAATCGCGTAGAGATAGGTTGTAGTCCGCAGAAACAGCTGACCTTGGGAAACCGCGATTGAGCTGAGAACATAGTCCTCAAGGTCATTTTCAGCAAGCAGTTCGAACTGGGGTCCTGCTCTAAAAACGCTAGTCAAGCCAGCTTCGTTGGTAATGTAGATCTTTCCATCAGCAAGTATTGGTGAGGCACTGTAGGTTCCTGGTCGAAGCCTTTGTCTACCATAAATCTCTTCGCCAGTCTGCGCATCGAACACCCACACTATGCCTTGATCGTTGACCACATAAAAAAAAGTACCATCGGTGACTGGTGTTGGAACATCTGGTCCATAGTCGGTCTTCCAGACTAAATGCGAGGTCGTAATATCGCCACGGCCCCCAGCCCTAAGCGCCAACAGAGGACGAACCCGAGTGGGTGCGTATATCATCCCACCATACACAACCGGAGACGCTATGATGCGATAAGCCCCATTGTCATCAGGGTTTAAACCGTCTGCCCGCCAAAGTTCTTCACCGGTATCCAGTGAATGCCCGGTAACCACATCACCACCTGTGATAATTAGTTCACGAGTTGCTTCATACGAAAGCAGTGCTGGCGTGGTGTATGAATCTGGCGACTCACGGCGGGCATCAGAAGGACGCTCCACTCGCCACACCGTCTCACCAGACTGTTGATCGATCCGGAGTAGATATGACGGGTCATCAGTCCGCATACCGTGGACCACCTGAACATAGATCCCATCGTCAACCAAGAGGGGCGACGAAGCATAGCCCCAGTTCAATCCGAATGCCCCATAGGATGCCTGTATATCCCGCATCCATAGCTGCCGTCCCTCAAAGTCGAACGCAGTCAGTACGCCTGTACCAGTCATGACATAAACGTGCTCACCGTTTGTTACAGGCGATGGTGAAGACATGTTCTGTTTGCGAGCGCGTCTGTCGCCATCACTCAACTGTCTAGTCCAACGAACAGCGCCGTTGGCACGGTCGAGACACCACAAACTGATGTTGGTTCCATCAGCAACATTCAGAAACACATGGTCACGCCAAATAATCGGCGTCGATCCGGTCCAAGCAGGCATCTCCACCTTCCATGACACATTGGTGTCAACTCCCCAGGTCGTAGGCAGATTTGTTTCCGTAGCGACTCCATTCCCTGCCGGACCACGCCAGTGTGGCCAGTTCTCCCCTGCAGGAGCCTGGGCCGGAAACGCCATCACGATAAATGCTACCAAGGCAGGCCATGCACTGAAGCGAGTACTAGCCAGAACATATTGACTACTATTCCATACCTGCCGCTGCATCATGGTCAGCCCTCTTCTTGAAAACATTTTAGATATGCAACTGAGTTTGATAACGCTTCCGGACTGCAAGCAGGCCCTCCCAAACAGCATGAGACGCCATTCCCAGCCACCACAAAACAGTTATGACTAAGGCTGATCTACCGCGGCACGCTCCTTTGCTCGGGCACCACTCAGCATATTGAACATGCCATAGTTCCCCTCATGACAAGCATACTCGTAAAGAGGAGCAACTCCGCGGTTCATTGGAAACCGGCCTGTAAAAGCCGTCACCCAAATGTCCGGATCATCGACGGTGAACTCGTAGACTAGGGTATCCTCATTCACTCGTGTGAAACGCTCGATAAGCCGCAGGTTCTCGCCAGACCCCCAAGATTCAAAGGATGTGCTGAAACTACCAGTCCGATCTGTAAAATTCGTAGTCTCAACAACCAAAGTATCCCCTTCCCAATGCCCACGCGGGCTTCCCAGCCATTGGCGAACATGCGTTGGCAGTGAGTAACGTCCGTCCAACGGAACCACCCTGACGTCGTGCACCATCTCGTGTAGTAATACTACGTAATCTGGTGTCTGAAAAATCTGCACGTTGTTGTTATAGCCAGCAGGTAACATAGGTGGTCCTGTGCTAAACCCTAGCAGACACCGCTCTGCCACACCTCTGGCCTCCGGCCCATCCTCGTTCAACCCACCTACCCGGAGCCGAACCGGATATCCACCCCTTTCTCTGTGGGACCTAGCCAGCCGCTCAGCGTCTGCCGTCAGAGCTGGGAGTTTGCCATTAGGAGGATCAATGAGCAATGAAGGCTGAGTGAGCGCGGTAGCTCGTACACGGTCTGTCCAAACTGCCTGACTATAAGCACCGACCTGACCAGGCGGAGGCGGCTCGTCTCGCGCCAACGCTTCGGCATTGCTACGCTGCGCGACTTCGGCAGCTTCCTCACTAGTCAACTGGTCCAGATCCGAAAAACGGTCTGGTCGTTCCAACGGAGTGAACGTCCAATAGTCCCACACCCCCTGTAAATTCGGGTCTCCCCAAGGTGTTCGTAGCGACGTCGACGTCTCAAAGAGACTTTGTTGTGTTTGCCCAAGTACTGGAGTTGCCAGACCCACGAACCCTGCTACAACCGTCAGCGCCAACGCTCCGCTATTTTGTCGTTCCATCCAAGGACTCCATTCCCGGATATTGATCAACCAAAAATCAACTAGACGACACCACTACTCAAGTACCATAGCAGAGAGCCACTTCATATCATGACCAAACATTATTCATTCACACTCAACATCATCGCTTGTCTCATCTGGTCCATCGTCATCCATGCCCAAGAGCCCGGAGAATGGAATCAGCTGGGTGGACCCAATCGAAACTTTCACATTGAATCCGTTCCACTAGCGAAGGACTGGCCCACTGATGGTCCGAGACGACTCTGGAGCCGGTTGCTCGGTGAAGGCTATTCCTCTATCGTGGTCGACGGTGGGATGCTCTTCACGATGTATCGAGATGGGGACACAGAAATTGTAGTGGCCCTCAATGCCGGCACAGGCAATACGCTGTGGCACCACGCTTCTACAGCACCACTAGAACACAATGGCTATGTCGACATCTGGTTGAACGCCGCCGGCCCAGGACCATATTCAACTCCGTTGGTCGTCAATGACTCGGTCTTTGCTGTAGGCATCGAGGGCCGCTTTGACGCACTCGACAAACAAACCGGCAACCTTCTCTGGTCGCTAGACCTCGTTGAACAATTCAATCTGTCAGAGTACAACGCCTTTGCATCAAGCCCACTCGCTTTTGGCGGAACCGTTATTCTGCCGCTTGGTGGAAGTGCCCAGGGCGTCGTCGCCTTTGAACAAGATACTGGCTCAGTCCTCTGGAGGAGTTCGGCATTTTCCGTTGCTCCTGGTTCCCCCCTTCTCATTAACGTCGACGGACAAGATCAAATAGTGGTTGTTGGCCAGCAGGCATTGGTCGGTCTCGATCCAGCGAGCGGCCGCCACCTTTGGAGGCACCCTCACGAGAATGAACTCGGTCTCAACATCAGCATGCCGGTCTGGGGAGAGGACAACCGGCTGTTTGCTTCGTCAGCCTACAACGGCGGTAGTCAAATGGTACATTTGAGCCAGATTGACGGTCGCACCACTCCAGACGAACAATGGTCCACCAATCGCATGCGCGTGCATTTCAGTAATGCTCTTCGACTTGGAACGACGATTCTAGGCAGCAGTGGCGATTTCGGACCAGCCTTTTTGACAGCACTAGACGCTGAAACGGGGCAGGAGCAGTGGCGAGATCGCGCATTCGCTAGAGCACACATGCTCTACGCAGACGAAAAATTGGTAATCGTTGATGAGGATGGAGATGTTGCGATCGCTTCGATTTCTAATCAAGGCCTACAAATACATGCACGACAATCAGTAATGAGCGCAAACTCCTGGACTCCTCCGACTCTTGTTGACGGCATACTTTTCGTCAGAGACCGGAAAGAAATCGTTGCCTTCGACCTGAGGAGGCAAGAGTAGTCTACATATAGCCAACAGGAAAAAACACACACCCTGGCGAACCTTAGTCAAGGCCGGCTTGGTTCAGAAGGAACGCGTACTCTAGCGCCGTGTCCCTGTAGCGCCGATACCTGCCAGAAACCCCGCCATGGCCAGCATCCATGTTGGTCTTAAGTAACAGTGGACGGTTGTCCGTCTTGCAGGCTCGAAGTTTCGCAACCCACTTTGCCGGCTCCCAATACTGGACCTGAGAATCATGGAGCCCGGCCAACACGAGAAGGCTCGGATAGGGCTTGGCTTCGACGTTGTCATAAGGAGAATAAGAACGGATATCTTCAAAGGCCAGACGTCCATGGGGGTTTCCCCACTCATCATACTCACCCGCCGTCAGCGGCACCGTGTCGTCAAGCATGGTAGTCAACACATCGACGAACGGAACCTGAGCAACGGCTCCAGCAAACAATTCTGGGCGCATGTTAATGACCGCTCCAACTAGCAGACCTCCGGCACTGCCCCCCATAGCGAATAGGCGATCAGAATTGGTCACTTGCTGATCTGTCAGATATTCAGCACAAGCAATAAAATCAGTAAAGGTATTCCGTTTCCGGGAAAGCCGACCATCGTCATACCAGCGGCGACCGAGTTCTTGTCCACCCCGAACATGCGCAATAGCAAACACAAAGCCGCGATCAAGCAGGCTTAGTCGAGCCGAGCTAAATGACGCATCCATTGAGATGCCATAGGCACCGTAACCGTAGAGTAACAATGGACTCGTGCCATCTCGTGGAGTCCCAAGACGAGCGACTAAAGAAATGGGAATCAACTCACCGTCCGGTGCTCTCGCCAACAACCGCTCAGACCTGTAACGTAAAGGATCAAAGCCGCCGAGAACCTCATCCTGTTTCAACAAAACACGCGTCCGATTCACCATGTTGTAGTCATAAACAGACGCTGGCCTAGTCAGCGATTCATACCCAAAACGTAATACCTGGCTGTCAGGATTACGGTTGATCGACAAATACGCATCATAGACCGCTTCGTCGAAGGCCACATGATGCCCATTCTCAGGCAAAGCCCATGGACGTACATGCAAATGAACTAGTCCTTCTCGGCGCTCCTGAACCACCAAATGATCACGAAACAACTCAAATGCTCCAAGCAAAACATCAGACTGGTGAGGAACTACCTCAGACCAGTGCTGCCGGTCCGTTTGCCAGACAGTCGCTTCCATTAATCGAAAATTAGTGGCCTGATAATTAGTTCTGATGTAAAACCGGTCTCGGTAGTGATCGATCTGATACTCATGATCGCGCTCGCGTCCCCAGAACAACGTGAACGGCCCCTCAGGATCGTCTGCATCCAGATACCTGTACTCTGTGGACACAGTTTGGTAGGACGCCAGTAACAAATATCTTTTCGAACGACTTTTGCCAACCTCGCAGTTAAACGTCTCATCTTTTTCTTCGTAGACGAGCACGTCCTCCTCTTGTCTAGTACCGAGAACATGACGATAGACTTGATGCCAGCGGAGTGTTACCGGGTCCAAACTGGTATAGAAGAGGGTGTAGCCATCATTCGCCCAAACCAGATTATTCGTCACCCCTTCCAGTTCGTCATCGAGCATCTCCTCACTAGCCAGGTCCTTGATTCGCACCTTATAGATACGTCGGCCTTCAAAATCGACTGCAAAGGCGAGTAGACTTCCGTCTGGACTAACCTCACGCCCTGAAACCTGGCAATAATTTTGCCCTTTGGCCAATTCATTGACGTCTAGAATGACTTGCTCAAGCGCGCCAGACACCCCTGTTGCAAGGCCTGGTCCTGGCTCTGGAACATTCACCAGACTAGATCGATCGCGAGACGACCCGCCAATTTGGCGGCGACAGTAGATTGGATACTCCTGTTCATCCTTGTAGCGTACGTAGTAGCTATAGTTACCGTCTGGGTAGGGTACAGACATATCCGTCTGTTTGAACCTATCCTTGATCTCGTTAAATAACGTCTCCTGCAGATCTCCAGTCTGGTCCATCACCGACTGCGTATACTGGTTTTCTGATTCAAGGTAGGCGATGACCGCCGGGTCGTCTCGGTCACGAAGCCAATGATACTGGTCAACACGAACCACACCATGGGACTCATGTCGTGTCGGTACTCTCCTGGCAAGAGGAGGGGTGAGTGTCATCGCAAGCGGCGGCGTCACGGCGTCTTGACGGGAGGGGAGGCAGGACGGATAGGTAGCGAGCGGGGGTCTTCCCGGATCAACCGCGTAATTTCTTCAATAGCCCGTTCAAGCTGTGGATCACCACCTGCGATCACCGATCTAGGATCGTTCTCAACCTCGATGTCAGGCTCAACACCGTAGCCCTCGATCACCCAGTTTCCATTCCGATCATTGGTCCCAAACTCAGGCACATTCACGGAGCCACCATCAATAAGTGGACCGCGGTTCGTAATACCGACCACACCGCCCCAAGAACGTTTACCAATAAGCGGCCCTAAGCCAGCTTCTCTAAAACGATACGGAAAAATATCACCATCAGAAGCTGAATCCTCATCCAAAAGACATACGAGGTGTCCCGCAAACACGGTAGTGGGGTAAGTGCCTACAGTGTCTTCCGTCCGTGAGAACCGAGTACCCAACAGATCGCGACTTAACCGCTCAATAAGCATTGCCGACACATTGCCGCCTCCATTGCCACGAACGTCAATGATCAAGCCATCTTTGCGAATTTGGCCATAAAAATATTTAATAAATTCTTGAATGCCGGTGGCTCCCATGTCGGGAATATGTAGATAGCCAACCCGTCCATCTGTAGCCTCGTCTACCTTTAACCTATTCGAAGTCACCTCGTCGAGATAGCGCAGACTGGTCTCGCTGGCAATCGGCTCAATAGTCACGTCTCTGGCGTCATCGAAGGTAGGGTTTTGGTTCAAGGTAAGCCGCACAGGGCGATCAGATTTGTATCGTAATAATCGATAGGGATTGTCCCCACCAGTCAGTTCTTCTCCATCGATGGCCATAACATAATCACCCGCTCGAGCATTGACTCCGACCTCTGTCAAAGGCGCTCTGTAACGAGGCTCCTCATTATGCCCACTGAAGACCTTCACCAACTGATAGCGGTCCCTCGTTCGATCAAGCTCGAACACCGCTCCAGGTAAGCCCACATCAGGGCGCGCAGGACTTTCCCAGTCGCCTCCAGCGACATACGCATGCCCGACACTCAACTCAGCCACCATCTCGCCGAGGACATAATTCAAATCCGATCGGTGTGCGACATGCTCGAGCCACGGCTGATACTGCTCCCGTAACGCCGCCCAATCGTAACCATGCATATTGTCCACGTAAAAGAAATCTCTAAACCGCCGCCAGACCTCGTCGAAAATCTGCCCCCACTCCTGCGCTGGCACTCGGTCCACCATGAGACCAGCTGTCGATATCCTCTTCGGATCACCCTGCCCTGATGCGTTATACAGGTCAAAACCTCCGCTAGTTGCCACTAAAATTTTCTCCATATCATGCGACACTGCGTAGCCGCTGGTAACCTCTGTCAATGTGTTCGTGTCTCGCTCATCAAACGAAAAGGTTCGCAACTCAGTCGGCACATCACCGGCGCGTCCATAGAACTGGGCACCGGTCCGAATAAAGAAAACTCTGTCGTCACCAGCAGTCAATCCCACATAATTGTCAAAATCAACAGGAAGACGTACCACGCGTCCTCCAAGACCTTCAAAGTCGATTCCGATCGGCTCAGTCTCACTCTGTTCCTCCGAAACACCGGCATCACTCTCTGCATCATCGTCATTGGATCTGCCAGTAACCACCACTTCATCACTCTCCGGCGGAAGCGGGTGCGGCACATCTTCCCTCAAGGCGAGAGCGTAGATCCCAGTTTCCCGATCGACCAGATAGTTCCACTCAAATGATCCAAGCTGAGGAACGAAAGACCTGTCCGACAGGTAATACAAATAGTTGCCCTCTGGGTCCCAGACCGGATTCCATTCATGAAAGAGATCGCTGGTGATTTGAAGTAGCGATGCATCAGAGCGTCGCCAGACATGAATCGAGCTAAAGCCAGTCTCCACGCCCAAAGAAAACGCTAAATATCCACCATTCGGCGACCACGTGTAATCGAGCACCTGCCCATTCGCCTCATCGGCAACCAGCGTTATAGCCCTTGAAGTTACATCCAGTACATAAATCCTGCCATCTTTATCACTGAAGGCGATTTCCTCTCCACTTGGCGACCACAATGGAGCATAGCGCATTGCATTCCCGCCATCGGTTAGCTGCTCCGGTGCTCCAATTCCATCCTGAGACATCACATAAATCTCATCCTCGCCGTCTCCATCCGAAACAAAGGCAATTCGACTACCGTCAGGAGACCAGCGAGCCCATTTCTCGTGGGCGTTGGAACTTCTGGTCAAATTCCTCGTTGGCCCGTTCTCTATCGGAACAGTGAAGATGTCGCCTCTCGCTACAAACAGCGCCCGTTCACCTTTTGGGCTAAGCTCAACGTCCTCGACATGACTCTCCGCTGATACTCGTGACGGTCGCATAGCGACTCCGTCGTTCGGGACTGTAATCACAATGGGACGTGAATCCCTTGCATCGACCGTTAAAAGCTGTAATTCCCCATTCAGTTCGTAGACGATCTGGTTCAACCCGTCGTCGCCAGGCCAGCGCACATCCCACTGGGTGCTGGTTGTCAACTGAGTCGTCTCGCGTGTTGCTAGATCGAAGCCATAGAGATTCAGTGTGCCGTCTCGATCAGACGTAAAGTAAATCGTGTTTCCGATCCACATGGGGTCACGGTCAGCCCTCGGATGGTCTGTGATTTGCTCGACACTGTGCGTCTCACGATCAAACACATAAAGTTCCTGTGCCCAACCACCTTCATAGCGCTTCCAAGTGCGAAAGTCTCGGAAGAGTGGAGAATAGACCACACGGCTACCATCTGGTGAAAGGTCGCCAGCCCCGGACTCAGGCATAGGCAACGGCGTGGGAAGACCACCCTCGATCGATACCAGGAAGAGCCGGCTATCGGAAAGATCCGTGCTGTAACGCAAAGACCGGAACAGCACGGCCCCGCCACTGGGATCCCAATCGTAAACTTGGTTATCGTAACCCCACCGAGGGGCCAACGGACCCCGCGCCGGGTACCAGGTTAACTGGCGCGGCACACCACCCGCTGCCGGGACGACATACACTTGCTCATCGCCATCATACTGCCCCGTGAAAGCAACCCATTGACCATCAGGAGAAAACTTGGGGAACACCTCTAAACCCGGATGCGCCGTCAAACGCGTGGCAATTCCACCCGCAGTCGACGCCATCCAAAGATCACCTGCATAAACGAATACAACCCGGTTCCCATGAACATCCGGAAAACGAAGCAACCGGGTCTGGGCTTGCCCGGGCAACACTTCAAAAACCATCAAGAGACTGATTACAAAAAGAAATCGCTGGTATCGCATACAACTTCTCCCAAGCTAGGGAATTTCCCCAGAACTCACATGCCCCAATATCAAACACAGACGAAGCCAGTCGTGCAAACTACCCGCCATCAGACTTTTTGCTCAGTTCCAGCATGAATCTTCAGAGTGGTCAATCCCCATAACAGGCCGACCATCGAGCGAGACATATCGGCATTACCGGAGATCCGGCAGGTAATGTGGTCCCGCTTCACTCGGACCTGAGTGCCGGCAACAGTGGGGTACGAACGGCTATTACGGTAGCCACCAGGGACGACACTAGGCCAGCCCCCGCCACTGCCAACAAGAGGCCGGCAAGCGACAGAACAGGAAACTGACCACCTCGCTCAATCCAAGCCGGGGCAATTGCCACCAGCGCACAGACCGTCCCGATGCCAAGTCCACCGAACAATAGCAACCCGTTCTCAACCAATACCATCAGGGACACATGACCCGTGTCATACCCAACCGCACGAAACAGCGCTAGTTCACGTCTTCGCTCCATGACATTGCGGAGTAACACAGCTCCAAGTCCAAGGGTACCCAATAGTAAGCCAAGGGCCCCAAGCGTTTGGAAAGTAGCCAGATAGGTATTGTTCACTCGATGGAAGGCAGCAAGTCGCTCTTCTGCCGATGTCACATCAAATCCATAGCCAGACAGGCGATCTTCCAGTGTAGCTGCCACTTCAACCGTCCGGTCTGGTGGGGCATCAACCAAGAAGAACCGGTAGCCTTCATACTGCGAGAATAACCGGTCAAACCACTGCTCACCGATAATCAATTCTCGCTGGAAGATACTGTCAGACAGCGCTGCCACAATCCTAAGTCGAATCGGGTTTTCGCTATCTCGATTAAGGATAAAGTCATCGCCAACGGCCAAATGTAGTGCATAGGCAAGTGACGTTGCGTCCGCGATGGCCGGAACCGCCCCATCCTCAAAATCACGGTTCAGCAGCAACCAAGGGTTGGCGGCCTCTGCATCAGTCTCGGCCAAGGTCGCACTAAACCGGAACCGGTCTTCCGACATGAAGGCCAACTCTGGAGCTATTACACGAGGGTTCTTAGGTTGGTAGAGATTCAGACAGCTCGCGTCCTCACCAGGTCTCACGCGGAATCTTGCGTACGAGATTCCCTCAAACGCCTCATCGTCGAAAGAACTAATTCCCAGTTCGGTCCTGCCATCCTCTGAGGACATATCATGCACAATCGGCAGGAGAGATTCAGCAAGTAACAGAAAACCACCTGTGCCTGATGCCCGGCCAGTAGAACCATCTCCCTCCAAATGAAAGGCATCCACTGCCACGATGATAAAAGCCGCAAAGGCAATTAGAGTTATACAAAGCACAGAGCGACCTGGCCTCGCGGTCGCATTGCGAAGTCCTACGCGCGAAACAGACCAAGTCGACGGCACCGCTTCCTTCGGCGAATCCTCCCGTTCGAGAAGCCCCCATGACAGCGTTAGTAACGAACCGAGCAGTAATAGCCCAGCGCCGAAAAAGCCAGCCGTATCGCCAATTGCACCAAGTACCGTCACGAACAACACTAAAGAACCGAGCAGCCCAAGTACAACAGGCGCCAGTCGAGCCAGACCAGAGACACGACCCGTGAATCTGTCTCGGCTCGAAAGTCTTGGCAACGACCCACTAATGAGAGCGCGTGGTGTCGTCTCCACAACAACGCGCAGAGACCAAGCAATTGAGAACACTGCGGCTAGCATGCCACCGATAAGCCCCGCCACCAGCGACAACAACGACACATGCAAGGTCAGCAAGGTTGTCCCAACCGCATCTACCCACCAAGTACGTAGCCCCCACATGATGATTTCGGCATAGACGACGGCACCGACCATCCCAAGAAGACCACCAACGAAAGACAACACTACCGCCTCAGACCAGAACAAACGGCGGACCCTAGCCTCATCGAAGCCTAACGCTGCAAGCGTTCCAATTTCCTTTAGGCGTTGTTCCACACCCAAGCGAAAGAACAAACTCGCCAACAACAAGGCAGACACCACCAGAAAAAAGCTAAAATAGGTGAAATATTCACCGAAATTGGTCACCCCATCAGCAGCTTCAAGCGCAAGTTCTCGAGCAGGGTAGACTACGAAGCCGGCAGCCAGTGGGTCGAGTGCCGACCGGAATGCAGCCCGGTACCGATTAGCTCCCTCTGCGGAAATAGAGCCTGACGAGCCGACTCGCAGGGAGGTTACCTGTCCCCAGCGAGAGCGCCAAAGGTCCTGCCCATCTCCCAGTGCTATAAAACCTTTTGCTGCTGTTCTGTATTCGTCCCAATATTCCTCGTCCTTCTGCCTCACTAGATCAAGGTCGATCGGAAATGGGGGATCCCAATCCGACACGTCAGTCGCTTCGGTGATGCCTGGGTAGTCTGGAGCCAGGTCCTGGTCGACCGCCAGACCTTCCAATGGGATGACCGCCGCCACCCTGAACTCAGCTTCCTGAGTCAGCAATGCACCAGCTTCCTCCCACAAATAATATTGCAGACTCACAACATCCCCTGGTGTAGCACCCAAATCATCAGCGGCCCATGTGTTCAGCACGATTGACGGAGGTTCAGCAGCCCTCCCCGCAGGAACAGACACTTCCGGTCCGAGCACCTTAAGATCAAGCGCTGTCACCAGAGAATAGGGAGTAACCTTGTCGCCAAACCTGATCTCATTCGCCAGGTAGGTCAAGATCGACTGCTCAACCATCTGGTTTTCGACCGCTGCCGACACTGCAGCTTCAACAACGTCATCACTGAGCAATCCCGCCGCAGACTCCACGACCAAAACGCCAGACTCTTCCAGTTCACGCACACGCAGCGAGAAATCCTCCAACCCCGTCCGCTCGCGCAGAGCCATCTCGATGGCCGCCACACCCGTTGCTGATTCCACCGAACCGACAATGCCACTACCGAGCAGAATGGTGTTGGCTTGGAGTTTGAGCTCTAGGTCACGTTGCATTCGACCAAGATTAATAAACACAGCCCTCGAAAAACCCTGCTGCGGCCTGAAAGAGAATTCACCGAGTGTCGAAGGAGTCAGCACCTCTCGTATGCGAAGGCGCATCGTCCGACCCAAGTCATCTCGACGTCCGTGCAGAGATCCCACCGGAATCGCGGACGGTTTCTGGACACGCACGAGCAGTGTGTCATCGGTCACAGCTCCGAGCTCACGCGCGAGACCACCGCTCACTAGCACCGTGCCCGGTGCCGGAGCGAGCTCGGATCCATCAAAACCATGCAGCTCCCAAAACCGTTCGTCAACACCGTAGACCTGAATGCTGCCAGCACGACTGCCGCTCTCCTGATGTGTCGCAAATCCCTCAAGCGCGATCATTGGTACAGCCGTAGAGACAACACCATCAAGCTGTTCTGAGGCCAACAAATCCCCGGCCAGCGCCTCACGAAAGAACAGTCCTGCGGTAATCACATGATCTACTTGCCCAAGGCGCTGCAACGCGATATCCCGCAAACTCCCCCGCACTGAAGCACCGACAAGAAATGCACCAGCAAGAACCGATACAGCAACCGAGACACCGACAATGACGGCGAGGTTAGTTCGCCAAAAATGAGCAAGGCTTCGTCGCAGCAAAATTCGAATGGTCATAGGTTCCTGCGCTTGATTCGCTGGCCCACCAGTTCATAGCTAATCGAGCATTTTCCCGCCAACTCCACATTATGGGTAACGACTACGAGTATGGTCTGCTGCCGTTGATGTAAATCGAAGAGCATCGTTGCGACCACATCACCGGCTGCGCGATCGAGATTGCCAGTAGGCTCGTCACATAGCAAGAGCGGCGGCTGACAGATGAGCGCACGGGCAAGGGCCACTCGCTGGCGCTCACCACCGGATAACTCGGCCGGCCGATGGTCCAACCGATCACCCAGACCGACGCGCCCGAGCAGTTCACGCGCCCTATCCTTCGCCCCGTCAACATCGAATCCAACCAGCGTCGGGATCAAAACATTCTCAAGCACACTGCATTGAGGTAAAAGCAGGTGATCCTGGAACACAAACCCAATCCGCCGATTCCGGAACACAGCCAATTCAACTGGCGACAACCTAAACGGGTTCACCCCATCCAGCGTCACCGTACCAGTACTCGGCGGCTCAAGTGCACCGAGAATGTAGAGTAATGTGCTTTTCCCACTTCCAGATGGTCCGACGATCGAAACAGAGTCACCGGACTTGAAGGTCAGCGATGCGTCCGTAAGGATGTCGAGCGACCCGCGCGGGGTCGGATATGACTTTGAAACGCCAGTAATTTCTAGCACTGGTAACACCTGTCACTTCCGGTAACGGTGCGATATTTGGCACAAACTCTCAATGGCAGGGCAATACCTGAACGTCACACAAAGGTCGGGTACCGCACACCGAAACCTGACCACACCAAACAGGCCTGAACCGGCGCTACGAGGCTTGTTGAAAAGCACGTGGCCGGAAGAGAAAATCCACGATGTTTCCCTCGTGCGGCTGAAGCCAGTTGAGCTTAGTGGTCGGCACTGGTCCAATATTCAGCCGGTCTATATTCCGAGCATCGAGCAGCACCTGTGTGAACACCGGGTCCTCTGTCAAGCCGGTTGCGACCAAGGTCGTGCCTATCAAACCAATCATCTTGTCCTGCGGACACTCAACAACAGTCACGAAAGGATACATATACTCCTTCTTCGCCATTGCCGCTTCGGGCGAAGCGCAGTGAACGACAGTGGGATGAATGTAGTCACAGCGCTCTCGAGACACCAGCCGACTACCCTCTTGATGCTTGGCTGAAACATCCTCCACACCATCTTCCTTCAACGCATTGTCGATATCAGCCGAGATAGCAGCAGCCTGTCCAGGAACTGTGAATGCCGCAAGTGCAGCCTCTGGATCATCCGGAGGTAAAGGCACAATTGATGCCAATTTCTCAGCAAGAGCTTCAGCAATTTCACGGGTGTGACGAGGAGCCCAAATACCCGAGCAGTTGATACAACCGCGACCACTGTTGATCGCCACACTTTCAACCATCAGATCGAGATAGTCTTCCCAATCGTCGACCTTGTCCTCCCCAATGAGGATTTTGCTAAATCCAGGGCCGTGCACCTGAACCCCAGGGTTCGCAGCATACTGCTCAACTGTCGCGGTTCCTCCAAAGATGAGGCTTCGGGAACAGCTGTTTAGGACAGCCGCTCCAACCTCACCCAGACCAGGATACAGAGCAATCGCCTCTTTAGGCACGCCTGCTTCGAAAAAGGCCTGAGCCATTCGCCATGGAGTCCAAGGCTCCTGAGGTCCTGGCTTGAGCACCAACCCGATCTGCAACGGCAGAATTGGTAGCCAGAGACTGTGCACTCCAGGTGAATTTGAGGGCAGCACCATGCCCAGCACCGGGGTAGTAGCCTGGTAGCTGCGCATCACGCCATCTTCTTCTCCGTAACCACGGGTAAGAATTTGGTAGTCGAGCTTGCGAGTGAGTGAAGTTAATACTTCGTCGAGATGGCTGAGCACATATTCGAGCTTCCCCATATTCATCCGGCACATGTGCTCCGGCAGCCCTGTGGTAGCCGATTGCTGCCGGACGAAGTCATCTGGTGTCTGACTGCCGTCCCCTAGAGGCAACTCAGCCGACTTAAAGAGTTCGCCTCCCTTCTTGACCATTGCAAGCAACTCCGCACACGGGATTTCACGAAGAACGTCACGAGCACGTGCCGCGCCTTTACGCAGGTCTCTAGCAACAATACCCGGATTCGCCTGACTAACCTCGGCCACCGCTTCACCGGTCAAGAAATGATCGACCTCGGTGACCTCAAGGCTCTTATATGGCTGTCCCCAACGAAGTATCGGAAAATGAATCACATCTCACCCTAACTGAACACCAACGGTTATCACCAAAATAAAACCCACCGAAACAGCACATCAGAGGCCATATACCCCAAATCGGAACCTCTGCCAAACACTCAAACCAACCCGTTAGTAGACGCCCACAGTAGTGCCGGATGCAAGTCGACTAAATGGCCGTACCCCGCTGACACCATCCCATGGATACTGACCGCACGGGGGTTCACGCTCGCCTTCGTCGCGTTCTTGGAAACGCGGCACGAAGAACTCCTTGGTGAGTGTAGTCAACATTACGCGACCTGTCTCACCGTAGCCGACCACCCGATCGGCATCGTCAGGATCTACCACCTGCAGAACGGCCCGTGGCTGCGGTGCATAGTAGGTGATTTTGTAGCCTTCATCGGGGCCACTTGGCGGACTAGCTGCCAACCCCATCAAGGTATTGCCATAGGTCGGAGTCATGTAGATACCATCAAGCAACTCTTCATGTGCAAACCTATTCCATTGAGGGGTGAACTCAGTTCCTCCTGCGAAGATACCCGTTATGCCAGTATCTCGTAGACTCGACCCATCCGCCTCAAGCCGGTTTGCCAGCGCCTCCAGCAACTTCGGTGTGGCAAACATGCACTTAATGTCATGTCCAGCCGAAAGCACTGTGACCGCCTGATCAATCACATGATCTTGATATGCTTTGAGATGTTCCATCCACCCCTTTTTGATGAGCTTGACCACCCAACGGGGATCAAGGTCTACACAGAAGCAGATTCCCCCCCGGTGCTGGGCCAAATGCTCAACCGCAAGCCGGAGCCGACGGGGACCACTGGGGCCAAGCATCAGCCAATTGCTACCTCTAGGAAAATGTGCATCAGGCAGGGTCTCTGAGAACAACTCGTAATCCACCCGGAAGTCTTTCTGGGCAACCCGACTCTTGGGAATACCAGTTGTGCCACCAGTTTCAAAAACAAAGGTTGGCTGATCGGCCAAAGCCTTCGGTACCCAGCGGCGCAACGGGCCGCCTCGCAGCTTCTCATCCTCAAAATGAGGAAACTTGTTGAGATCGGCGAAGGTCTGAATCTCCTGACGCGGATCCCAGCCGGCCTCCTGAGCCCAGTCGAGCCAAAAAAGGCAACCGGTCTCGGGATTAAAATGCCACTCGATAATCTCTCGGACCCAGTTATCAAGCGTACTCCCCGCCGTGGCGGGGTCGGAATCTAGATTTGTCACGCTTTCTCTACCCATGAACCTTTGATTTTACACTAGGCTGGACACTTCCGAACGTCGTCGTAAACTAAGTAGAGTGCTCGCCGGGTGGCGGACCAAGACTCACATCATGCAATCGGGGAAAACTTATGGCCCAGCTCGAACGGATCTGGATAAAGCGATTTCACGGGGGTCCGATGGACCCAGTCAAAACAGCCGAACTCCGCCAAGGGACCGGTATCATTGGCAACGCAAACCAAGGAGGTTGGCGTCAGGTAACAATCATGGCTACACGAGAGTGGGACCAAGTCGTCGAAGCCCTGGCGACACCAGTCGACCCCTCTACCAGGCGAGCAAACCTATTAGTCAGCGGCATTGATCTAGCTCAAACCCGGGACAAAATCATCCGTGTGGGCAACTGCCGACTCCGCGTGCGAGGCGAGACGCGTCCCTGTAACCTGATGGATCAGGCCGAACCCGGCCTGCGCGACGCGCTAGCCTCTCAGTGGCGTGGAGGTGTGTTCGCTGAAGTACTCGATGACGGTTCCATCCAGACCGGCGACTCGGTCGCTTGGTGCGAGAATGATTCACTAGGTTAGGCAGAAGCAAGGCCTCCTGCAGAAACCCGCAGCACCGAGACCTTAGCCAGACACAAGTTGATCCACCTTTGCCGCGAACACAAAGTCACTTTCAGTCAACCCGTCAATCTTATGGGTCCAAACGGTCACCTTTACCAATCCCCACGCCAAGAAGAGGTCCGGGTGATGACCCTGAACTTCAGCCATCTCTCCAACCCGCACGGTGAAATCCAGAGCCTGCCTAAAATCCTCAAAACGGTATTCCCTCTCTAGGTGGTGCTCCTGAATGACGTGCCACCCGCCCCCGAGCTGCTCCTGAAAGGTCACCAGTTCATCGCCCTGCAACGGCGGCACGCCCCCCCGACAAGGCACGCATTGCTTCGCTGCCAACTCACTCATTGAATCTCCTTTCTCCGATCCGCCTGGCCAGACCATGGCCCAAAGAGACCATGATTGGGCTCCAGATAGTGCATTACTCTTATAGTGATCGACTAACCAACATTTCTGAGGAAAACGCTATGGCCGACCAACAGCAGAATTTCGAAAACCATACTCGTTTTGTGCCATCGTATCAGTTTGTCGCAGGCCCCATCTTTCTGCTCAATCTTGCATGGGCGACCTTTGGTCTATTCAACGAATTTTCCTTCGAATCCACCATAAGATTACTGGTGGCTATCGCTCTAATTATCCTGTTTATCTTCGCAAGGCTTTTTGCCCTAAAAGTTCAAGACCGGGTAATCCGACTCGAAATGCGGCTACGCATGCGCGAGCTACTTCCAGGAGACCTACAGGAACGTGTCAACGACTTCACTCCGACCCAGATGGTCGGTTTGAGGTTCGCCAGTGATGCCGAACTCCCGGCATTGGCCCGAAAAGTACTGGAAGACAACATCACAGCTGCAACGCCAATAAAGGAACTGGTAAACGACTGGCAGGGCGACCACCTGCGAGTGTGACCTCATCACCTCAACCCACTTTTTACGAGTTCGACTCTATCGCTTGAAATCGGACCGGCACCAACCCGGGGTCAGTCCATCTCCCACCCGCAGAGTATTCGGGAGGTAAAACCAGCCAGAACCCGATCGATGCCAGAATCTTTCATAGAATAAGTTGCGTCCTCCGGCCACTCTTCGCTACCCCTCCGTATACAATGCAACCGGTTTTGGCTCTGCTCCCGCTACTAACATCGGCGTTTCCAATTTGGGTGCTGATCTGCTGCGCCATCGCCCTGGTACATCCCTCGCTCTTTACCTGGTTCAGCGGTTCCCTGATCACTATCGGGCTCAGCGTCATCATGCTCAGCATGGGCATGACGCTCGGTTTTGAAGACTTTCGCCGAATCGGGCACAAGCGTAACCAAGTCCTACCTGGAGTTGCCTTGCAATACACAATAATGCCGGCACTCGGGTGGGCCTTCGGGCACCTATTTGATCTACCAACACCATTCGCTGTCGGCCTCATCCTGGTCGCCTGCTGTCCAGGGGGAACCGCTTCAAATGTCATCTCCTACCTTGCCAAAGCGGACGTGGCACTCTCAGTCACAATGACAGCGCTGTCGACGTTGCTCGCAGCGCTGATGACCCCGACCCTGACAACACTGCTGGTCGGAGACCGCCTTACGGTGTCCGCCACTGACCTCTTCTTGGACACCTTGCAGGTCGTCATCCTTCCAGTGGTCCTCGGAGCTCTGCTCAAATGGCGCTTTCCCCGCACTGTCGCTGGACTCCTACCCATCGCGCCACTGGTAGCAGTGATGACTATCACACTTATCGTCGCCTCAGTCGTCGCCAGCGGACGGGAACAGATACTGGACGCCGGCCCAAAGCTTCTCCTAGCAGTGTTCAGTCTCCACGGTTGCGGTTTTCTATTTGGGTATCTCACTGGCAAAGTAGTGCTCGGGCGAGAAATAGGAGCGCGCACGGTAGCCATCGAAGTCGGCATGCAGAACTCAGGCCTAGGAGTCATTCTGGCACGTGGCAACTTCACCAACCCGCTGGTCGCCATTCCCAGCGCTATCGCCACTGTCGCTCACTCCTTAATTGGGAGCCTTGTGGCCGCCTGGTGGAGACGCTCAGCCAGACCAGAATCCGAACTCTAGTCACGCGAACCACCGGATTGAGCGAAGTTGTGGCTGAACTAACAGTGACCAAGCGCCATCAAAGAAAGCCATGGGTCCCTAGACTCACCTTCCGACTCGTTCTCCTATCGACAACGAAGGTTGACTCTAAGACAGGCCCATCACCAAACCAGCCATGCAGCGCTACGTGATCATGGACGTCGATACTGGAGTCGATGATGCTATTGCTATCATTGCAGCGCTACACAACTATTCGGACAGACTAATAGGAGTCACAACGGTTGCCGGCAACACTTCAAGTCAGCAAGCGGCCCTGAACACATTGTTCCTACTCAGGCAATTCAGCTTGGTCAAGCCGATTCCGGTACATACCGGCACAGAACGCACCCTAAGAGGAGTTTCACCTAGTTTGATCCCTCAAATTCATGGGTCTGATGGCCTGGGCGGTGTCTCGCATCGATACTGGGCAACCCGCTCAAACCCAGTGATGAAAACAGGAGCTGTAGAATACCTGCTAGACATTGCCAGCCGTTTCACTGACGCCCTCTCAATCCTAGCGACGGGGCCGCTGACCAACATCGCCCAAGCGATTCAACAGGCCCCAGAGATCATGGGGCGAATCGGCCGCCTATTTATAATGGGCGGCGCTGTGGATCGGCCAGGTAATATTACCCCCTATGCCGAATTCAATGCCTACACCGACCCAGAAGCCTTCTCAGTAGTGCTTTCCAGCCATCTCCCGATAACACTCTTTCCATTGAACGTCACAGAGCAGGTTTGGATGCTTGCTTCTTCTCTCGAAGGTCAATTAGCGCCTCAGGTTCAAAAAGCGCGTCTCATACGGGACATAACCAGCCGCTATTGTCAGTTCCATTTGGAAACGTTGGGGTTTAACGGTTGGTTTCTGCACGACGTTCTTCCGGTTGTTGCCCTTGGACGACCGGACTTATTCCAATACGAGTCAATCTCGCTTGATATCGAAGTTAACGACACGAAACAAAGAGGCAGACTATGTCGCCGCGACAAACATAACCAGCCGATATCAGTAGCCTCTAGGATAAAAGCTCGGGAAGCGATCGGCACGATCTGGACTACACTGCAGCAAAGAGATCCAGCGACGCTCTACACCACACTCGCCAGCTAAAGCACTCGCCTATTTCATACCAGACCGCCAAAACCCCCAGCCTCGAATAAAGGCATGGCGTCATTGGTGACCAGAACCTTTCTGACACTTAAAGGCCGTGAGGGTCCATATTAGCAAGAGCACGCTCCACGAGAGAACGAACGGTCACGGGAAGAGGGAGCCGCAAAGCCGCTCTTTGACCTGATTCGGACATTTTCCCCCAGGTCTTACGAAGAACTCCAAGAAGCTTGGTGTCGTCGTGCTTCGGTGCAAAATCCTCTAGGTAGTACTCAAGGAACACCAGACAGATAACATCTTCAAGCAGCTGTGTCTCTGACGACAACTTCAATCGTTCTTTCCTGATTAGTGATTCGACCCGGGCAACCATCTCCTCACCGTAACCAACCTCTCTCAAAATACCAGCTGCCGTTGAGGCATGAAAACGAGCTAAATCGGTACGCCAACGCCGATACCCCTCTCGACCCACCGAATAGTCCTTGCGTGAAACAGTCCAACGGCGAATATGCTGACTGCGGGCAGCGAGCCAGACAGGCTCTGGCGCCTCAGGGCAAAACCGCTCAAGGCAAGCCGTCATGCGGCGAGCGTAAACAAGCTCTTTCGGTAGCCGGACACCATCAACAGCCTCGCGGTTTGGATCGGCAGCGTTAGCAGCGTCAAACGAAGCAATCGCCCGATGATAATGTTCGGAAAATGGCATCAGCTATGTTTCGGGTCGAGCGAGGAACGCACAGAACACTACCATCGCGCTGTCAGCTTAACCTTCCTGTAAGTGGCCATCAACAAAGACCAAACTAGCACCTCTTGTCAGCAGGCAAAGAATAAGATCCCGGCTTGAGCCCAACAACAAAGCTCCCGTTCTTAAGTGACGACTTGTTGTAAACCAGTATCCTCGGATGAGGCTCTGGCTGTCCCGAATTGCGATAGACGCAGTCACCAGCAGCCACGTCCCATTCCATAGTCGGACCGAGCCGTGGATAGATGTCCGCTCGACCCTCCGCAACCAAACAAAATTTTAGAGAACTACCACTTTTGATTCGTTCGGCAACAGTGTACTGTTCGAGAAACGCTTCGAGGGCCTGGCTCGGGTGTGACCGGCTTTCGACAACACGGAGTGGCTGAGACGAGTCAGACAACGTCGAGCAAAGCCGCTCTGGATCCTCATCCCCCTTTCGCCTCCATGAGCCCTTGCCGCACATCGCGTAATATAGCACCCCTAGGGCTGGAGCTCCCACCACTCCCAGCACCGGCTGACCATTCTCGATCAGAGCAATATTGACAGTGAACTCACCGGTACGGTTGATGAATTCCTTAGTCCCATCCAATGGGTCTACAAGCCAGTAACGAGTCCACTGCCGCCGCACTTCGTAGGCAGGCAGCTCCCGCTCCTCGGAAACATACGGAATCGTATTGTCTAGCCGAAGCAACCCTTCGTGGATGATCGACTCAGCAGCCAGGTCGACCCCTGTCACAGGGGAACCGTCAGCCTTCTCCTTGACCCATGTGTCGCGGGCTAAATAATGGCGCAGCACCACTTCTCCGGCTCGGAGGACTACATCATTGACCCCTTCGATTGTGACCATCGCGAGCGCAGTTTAGTGCCCCTGCCCGGCCCATCGCAAATCAACTATCCACTAAACAACCTTGACGTCCACCGAACCATCAATTCAAATAGCTCGCTAATGGGACTTCTAAGGCGTCTATTCGGAACCAGGTCGCCCAAAATTGAGCAATCGATAACCATCGTATCTGGACTCCCGAGGTCCGGCACTTCGATGCTTATGGGCATGATCGAAGCAGGCGGTCTTGAGACCGTGGTTGACGGTATCCGCGAAGCGGACGACGACAACCCTAAGGGCTACCATGAGCTTGAAAGAGTTAAGGAGCTCGACAAGGGCGGGGACACGTCCTGGCTAGACCTAGCTCGCGGTAAGTGTGTCAAGGTAATCTCCTTTTTGCTTCAACACCTGCCATCAGAGTACCACTACAAGATCGTATTCGTCCGCAGAGACCTCCAAGAGATTCTGTCTTCCCAGCGCAAGATGCTCCAGCGACGAGGGGAAGCTCCCGGCGACGCCACTGACGGCGAAATGGCCCGGCTATTCTCCGCGCATCTCATAAAAACAGAACGTGAACTCATAAACAGAACAAATTGCGAAGTGCTCTATGTCGAACACCGTACAGCAGTGCAGCATCCGATGGAAATCGCTGTCGAAATCAACCGATTTCTAGGCGGGCACCTTGATGTCCAAAAAATGGCCAACGTGGTAGACGACCAACTCTATAGAAACCGCTCCACACTCTAGGAACAAACTATGTACGCTATTTCCCGTCCTCGGCCGCTCCTGACCATCGGTTTGCTAGTCCTTGGCCTACTCTCCATTCCGATATCAGCGGTAGCGTATGTCGGCCCTGGTGCCGGCTTCGCGTTCGTCTCTTCGCTGTTCATTCTCTTGCTGACAATGGTCCTAGCCGTGGTCACATTGCTCACTTGGCCAATCCGGCTGCTGTTCCAAAAAGTACGCGGGAGCCGGGCCCTAGCGGCCAGCAGAGTTAAACGGGTAGTCGTTCTGGGACTAGATGGACAGGACCCTGAATTGACAGAGCAGTTGATGAGAGAAGGTCTCCTGCCAAATTTTTCCAAGCTACAAGCCCAAGGCAGCTTCCACCGCCTCCAGACGACCCTGCTCGCAGAGTCACCAGTTGCCTGGACCTCGTTCCAGACCGGTTGTAACCCCGGCAAGCACCGAATCTTCGATTTCCTCGTCCCCAACCGAAAGTCTCACCTACCAGAACTGTGTTCCGCACGAGTGTCCCCACCTAAACGGTCGTTGCCATTGGGCCCACTTCGCATCCCACTAGGCAAACCACTCATTGAAGCTGGCCGGCGCAGTCAACCCTTCTGGAAGACTCTTGGTGACCACGGCATCGTTAGTACGATCTTGCGGGTGCCAATCACGTTTCCAGCTGAAAAATTTAATGGCACCTTACTTTCAGCGATGAGCGTACCAGACCTCAATGGTAGCCAAGGCACCTACTATTACTTCAGTAGTGACCCTAATGAACAACTCTCACTAACCAGCGGTGTCAGGGTTTCAATAGATTGGACCAATGGAATCGCCCATGGGGCGTTCAAAGGCCCAGAAAACAGCCTACGTGAAGATGGAGGCGAACTCAGCCTCCCCTTCAAGGTCAAAGCCATTGACGAGAGTGAAGCGGAACTTGACATTAGTGGGGTGACACACCGGCTAAAAGTGCGTGAATACACACCGTGGATAACCCTCGACTTCAAACCAGGCCTTGCCTTGACCGTCACGGGGATTGTCCGATTCTATCTGCTGGAAACCGAACCTCACCTCAAGCTCTACATGACACCAATCAACATTGATCCAGATCAACCAGCACTACCAATTTCCCATCCGTTCACCTACGCGGTGTATCTAGCCAAGACCCAGGGGCGTTACTCCACCCTAGGGCTTGCCGAGGACACCTCAGCCCTCAATGAAGAGGTGATCGATGAAGATGCATTCCTCAAGCAAACATATTTGATTCACGAAGAGCGTGAGAAGATGTTCTTCGATGCCCTCGATAAGACCTCACGTGGAGCCGTAGTGTGTGTATTTGACATCACCGACCGCCTACAGCACATGTTTTTTCGTCATCTCGACGATCAACACCCAGCCAACCGCGGACGCACAGGAAAGCACAAGGACGTCATCAGGAATCTCTATATCGAAATGGACAAACTAGTCGGTCGCACCATGGAGGCCACCGGTGAAGATACGGCCCTCTTTGTCATGTCCGACCACGGCTTCAAACCCTTCAGGCGTGGCGTCAACCTCAATACTTGGCTCTATCAGCAAGGATTTCTTTCAGTAAACGGCAACCAACCAACTGGTGCCGACATGTTTGGTGACGTCGATTGGTCACACACACAGGCATACGCGGTCGGCTTTGGTGGAATCTACTTAAACTTGCGTGGACGCGAAGCACAGGGAATCGTAGAGCCCGGCGATGAAGCTCAAGCGATCAAACAGGCGATCTGCACTGGTCTCTGCAACCTCGTTGACGAAGTTGAGGAAGTCAAGCCAGTGCGGGAGGTCTACGATGCTACTCAGGTCTACTCGGGACCCTATGTGGCCGATGCCCCAGACCTCATCGTAGGTTTCCGCCCTGGACACCGGGTCGGTTGGGCCTGTGTGACTGGCGGGATTGGGGAAACGGTTATTGAAGACAACACTCGTTACTGGAGTGGAGACCACAATTTCAATCCTCCGGATGTGCCTGGCATGCTTTTCTCAAACCGGACAATTGCAACTGAATCTCCGAATATCATGGACATTGGCCCCACCGTGCTCGATCTATTCGGAATCGAAGTTCCTCCATACTGTGACGGGAAATCCCTAATCCCGAACACACAGACAGGCCCTACAGCAGGCCCTGAATCCAGCCAAAGGGTATCGCCATGAGTCCGCAGACTCGACCTTGCACCAGACTAGCGGTGTGGTATGTCGTCGCATCCCTCTGGCTAGCCGGCTGTAGCAGCGACACCGGGAAACGAGTGATTGTCCTTGGTATCGACGGCATGGATCACGCGATGCTTGAGACTTTTATGGCCGAAGGACTCCTACCCAACTTCGATAGACTAGCTGCGGAAGGAGGATTCTCGACTCTCGAAACCACAATGCCTCCCCTCAGTCCGGTGGCCTGGTCGACCTTCATCACTGGACTAGACCCGGGCGGCCACGGAGTCTTCGATTTTCTGCACCGAGATCCCAACACAATGCAACCCGTAGAACCGTTCTACGTTATCGGCCCAGAGGGACGTACAATCAATATCGGCTCGTGGGTGTTGCCCCTCTCTGGGGGAGATGTCGAGTTGTATCGAAATGGCACAGCTCTGTGGGAGCTGCTCGATGACGCCGGAATCGACACCACGATTTTTCGCATGCCGGTCAACTTTCCGCCAGTTGACACCGGTGGCCGTTCATTTGCCGGCATGGGGACACCGGACATTCTGGGCGGTCATGGCACCTATTCCTTTTTCACCGACTACCCTCCTGAAAATCTCAGTGAAATGACCGGCCGCGTAGAGCTCGTGGAGGTGGTCAATCAGCGCGTCGAGGCACAACTATTGGGTCCCCCCAATAGCTTTAGACGAATCCAAACAGGCTCGACTGCCGTCGCAACTGGAAGTCCGGTCGAATACGAAACTCCGGATCTCTCTGTCGATTTCAAGGTCAACATTGACGAGGACGAACCGGTTGCAAGAATCGTGATCCAAGACACCGAAATCGTTTTAAGTGAAGGTGATTGGAGCAACTGGGTCAGGGTCGAATTCGAAGCAATCCCCTACGTAACCAGCATAACGGCAATGGGCCGTTTCTACCTTCAGGAGATACGTCCCGACTTCAAGCTGTACGTCACGCCACTGCAAATTCACCCCGAAAACCCCGCAATGCCGCTATCGAACCCAGAGAGTTGGGCTGAAGAACTTCACGACTCCCTAGGACCGTTCTATACACAGGAACTGCCCGAAGACACCAAAGCATTCTCGGAAGGGGTTTTCGACGGACGTGAATTCTGGGAACAGTCGCAGTTCGTCTTTGAGGAACGCCGGCGAGCCTTAGACCACTTTCTCGATACCTTTGACGATGGGTTACTTTTTTTCTATTTTTCTAGTGTCGATCAAGGGTCGCATATGCTCTACCACTTCAGCGATCCCAACCACCCACTCCACATTGAAGACGAATTATTGGCGGATGGAATCAGGACCCTTTATACCGAAATGGACGAGGCCCTCGGACGAGTTATGGAGGTAGTCGACAAAAACACGACACTTATCGTTATGTCGGACCATGGATTCGCCCCGTTCTACTGGGGTATCAACCTGAACACCTGGCTGCTTGAACAAGGGTATGTCACGTTAAAGGAGCCTTCGCAACAAGGCCAGCTCCCTCTGTTTGCAAACGTCGATTGGACGAACACCCGCGCTTATGCGTTCGGCCTTGGCGGGCTCTATATAAATCTACGCGGCCGAGAGCGAGACGGCATCGTTGAACCTGGCGCCGAGTACGACCGCCTTCTCGACGAACTCCAAGGTGCGCTCCTTGCGATGACCGACGAGCGCAACGGAAACAGGCCAATCAGTCTGGTTCACCGAACCGGAACAGAATTCGCTGGTCCCCATTTAACACTCGGGCCAGACCTAATCGTCGGATACAGCCGAGGCTACCGCAGCTCTTGGGAAAATCCACTTGGAGAATTCCCGCCAGAGGTCATAGTCGACAACGACGATTCCTGGAGCGGAGACCACCAGAACGATTACCGCCTAGTCCCTGGGATATTGCTAACCAACCAGCGGATTACTCGAGACCAACCGGCGCTGGCAGACCTCACTGTTTCAGTGCTCGACGAGTTCAATGTCCCATCGCTACCTGACATGAAGGGGGAGGATGCAATTACAGCCCGTTGAAGAAACAGGTTGGGGGAATCAGCAGCCGATCCTACCACCCAGAGTACAAACGCCCAGGTTTGTCTGACGGATAAAATCCAAATCCATCGGCAAGAACGCCAAGGAGCAAGGTATGTTTGGATCCAAGGTCAAGATTGACAAAGCACTACTTCAGAAAGCAAGTCAATACGCCGAAATAGCTGGCTACTCAACGGTCGAAGAATTTATCAATCATGCGCTCGAGAAAGAAATCGCTCAATTGGAGGGTGCCGACTCAGAAGAGGAAATCAAGAAGCGCCTAAAGGGGCTCGGGTACATTTCGTAAACCGTCGAAAAATGAACTGCGGCAGTAAAGACTATGGTTAGCTTCCTCAACAATATCAACAATGCTTTGACCTCCGTCTTTGACATCGTCTGCTTGCCATTTCTGAGCCTGGAACCGATGTGGGCCCTGACGGCGATCTCGTTTGCATCGGGCATTTTTTTGGTTTGGCTCTTTGGTAAAACTTCAAACCAGGTTCACATTCGGACAGTCCGAGACCGCATCCGCGGCAATCTTATTGGCGTTCGGTTGTTTCAGCACGACATCGGCGTGGTCCTCCGCCTCCAACAACGAATCTTCGGCGACACATTTCGGTTCATGAAACTGGCACTTATCCCCATGCTCATCATGATGTTGCCGGTCGTCTTAATCATGGCCCAGCTGAATTTGCGCTTTGCTGTCCAGGCTCCTCTCATAGGTGAGGCGATCGTCGTCACTGCCCTCGTGCGGGGCGAAGCCACACTAGAAAACCCGATCTTGCTCGAGGCACCTATAGGAGTCACTGTAGAAACTCCTCCGGTGAAAATTCATTCATCCCGCGAGATCGCTTGGCGTGTACGGGTAGACCAACCAGGAATTCATTTACTGCACCTGACAGTAGGCAACCACAGCGTCGACAAGCAACTGGTCGGTGGGAGTGGGTGGCAACCGATAGTCCAACGGCGATCCGGGCGTGGCGCAATAGACACGCTACTGTACCCGGGCGAACCTCCAATAGCGACCGACTCAAATGTGGAGATGATCGAAGTTGCTTACCCTCCGCGTGAACTCAGTCTTTTCGGCCTAAGCATCGACTGGCTTATCGGCTTTCTTCTACTGTCAATGGCCTTCGGCTTCGGCTTCAAAGGAATCTTAGGAGTGGAAGTCTAAATGTCCAACCAGCCAGATGAACCTAGCCCTGCCCGGAAAATTTCTCCCCCAAAACTGGGTAAGGTTTCTTGACGGTGGACGGAACCTTGACTGACTAGAGAAAGTACTGGTATAAGTTCAGGCCGTGTTCTTGAGCGTTAGGACGAGCTGTCGTTGCTGTTGTCCGGAGGCCCATTGGGCCCCCAAGCTGACGGCCGTCTCGCACTGATTAGGAACAAATCTAGGTTAAAACACAAACGCGAAACGCTAGAAGCT
>DEAE01000032.1 GCA_002347025.1 Acidobacteria bacterium UBA2990 | reverse complement strand
CACGACCGGCACACTGGAGATGTCGTTTGTCCGACGTGGCGAAGACTCGGATGGCGTTGCACGCTTTGCAGGTCCGAACACGACCGTCCTGTCCGACCAAACCGTGAAAGTCATGTACGGGCACGACCTAGGGACGACCGGTTCGCGTCTCGTCTTTGGGGTCGAGAGATTCGATGGGGACACCGACTTCACCGGCTTTGGTCTCGACACCTCACGGCAGCGCACCGGGATCATCGCCTCGTCTTTAGGCACCGTCTCCATCACGTCACTCTTTGGCCAATATGCGATGTCTCCAACGGACAATCTGTCTATCACCGTGGGGATGCGTGCAGAATACGTCAATCTCGCGGCGGTGAACCGCCTCGACCCGGGCAATGTAGGAACCAGCTTCAATCAGGCCAACCCGAAGGCTGGGCTGACCTATCAGCTCACGGAAAATTTCCAGATTTGGGGTGGTTATTCCGAAGGGTTCCTGACACCGGACATCGGCGACCTCTATCTCGACAGATTTGCCAATCCGGACCTGAGACCCGAAGAAGGTCGAAGCTTCGACCTGGGTATCCGAGGCAATGTGGCGGAAACTCGTGCCCGTTATGACGTCTCGTTTTACGATACCAACATCGACAACTACCTGGTCGCTGAAGAATTGATTACTGCCTCCGGACGCGAGACCTTATTTCTCACGAACGCCGGCGAAGTCCAGGTGCGTGGCCTGGAATCTGTTCTGGAATTACCGGTCAATCAACACCTCTCATTGGGATTCACCCATACCTACGCCCACAATGTCTTCAACACCTTCTTCAACACTCGCACGGGGAAAGACCTGAGCGGGAACCAGTTGAGTCGATCGCCAAATCACCACTACAACATGCGCGCGGCGATTTTTCCGATTGACCGCACATCCCTCGAATTCGAACTCGACGGATACAGCGGTTATTACACGAATGACGACAATACGGCAGACCGCCTCGGCAAGTTCAGGCGCGGCGAGCGTTTCAATATTCGGTTAACTCACGACTTCGGCGCCGTCGATCTCTGGTTCCACGCCCTCAACCTCACCGATACTCTCGAAGACCGAGTGGGCTACAGCCGTGGTCAACGAACATTTCGCCTCATCGATGGTCGAACACTCTATACGGGCCTCGGGTACCTGTTCTAGGCAATGCGAACAATGGCACAGCCCATACTTATGCCTTGTGCCCATGACCTGGAGGATTTTCCATTTGACGCTTCAGTCGAGAGAGGCGCTGCACACGGTCCGCGAGTGGGAGGCCGCGCACCCGCGCTAGACACATTGAACCTCCTACCCGCAGGGATAGCGCAGGACGTCTGCGCTTAGATTTTCTTGGTAGTGGGGGAAGGACTTCAATGACTGGTCGAGAGTTCCCGCACATTGGTGAAGTCCGACGCGACCGGCGAAGACCTCTAGCTATTCTTTCCCCGTGCCGCAACTGGGATGTCTTCGATGACGGCATCGCCCTCAACCAACCGAAGGGTGTCTGTCAGGTTGGCCACGACACATGCGTGATTCGGGACGATGCGTACGCGGTCGCCTGGTTCGAGCGCAGTCGCGCCAGGAAGCCTGCTCACCACCGCATGCTCTTCGGAGAGCCTTTCGATCACGAGCGCGTCGTCGGACACCTGACGAGAGACGTCCGGGCAGACGGTGCCAAATCCGCGCCGAACTCCTGGTCCTCTGGCATCATCGGAACTCAGTGTCTTACTTCCGGCATCCAAAACCAGACGGTCGGCAGAAGGCGTGCTGACCACGGTCGCGAGCACGGTCAGGGCGCAATCCAGCAGACTTGCCGACCCGAGGTTGACCTGAGTCAGATCGAAGAACACGTAGTTGCCTGGACGGGCCTCGGTCAACCCCGCCTCTAGAAACGAACAGCTAGCCGTCGGGGTGCTCCCCACACTAACCTCCTTCACCGGCACGCCGCTGGTGCGGACCGCGGACACCAGCGCCCGCAGGGTTGCCGCCTCCTCGCGCGCGATTCGGATCAAGTCCTCGTCAGAGCTCGCCATATAACTCTGACCCGCGTGACTCAGCACTCCAAGGAACCGAAGGCCGGGGAGAGCTGCCACTCTCGAGACAAACTCGACCGCGTCTGACCGACCGGGGTCGATGCCGCAGCGGTGGTAACCGACGTCGACCTTGATAAGGACGTCGAGGTTGCGCGCGGCGTTCACCATCACTTCCGACCAGCGCATGGCGACACCAAGGTGATCGACGCACAGTGAGAGACGCACCCGCTCCATCAGGTCAACGACCCTCGAGGCGGTAGCGGTTGGCACCGGATACGCGAGGCGGATATCGTCAACTCCGGCTTCAGCGAAGACCTCCGCCTCCGCCACCTTCGCGACTGTTATACCAACCGCACCAGCGTCCAGCTGCCACCGGGCGATCCTGGGGCTTTTGTGCGTCTTGGCATGAGGCCGCAGGCGGAAGCCCGCGGCCGAGGCGGCCGCCTGCATTCTATTGATGTTGCTAAACAGACGGGTTCGGTCGACAAGGACCGACGGTGTCGGAAGATCACGCAGGTGCACACCAGTATTAAACCAAGAAACCTGTGGAACTTCGAGACCTCATCGTTCTCGATCGCAGATCGATTTGACAACCTCGTGTTACTGACCCGCAGCATCAATGGCGGATTCGGAAGCGGCATGGTCGTCGAGGGACTTGGCTTCGTGCTCAATAACCGGATGCCATACTTCAATCTCGACACGGATGACGTCAACGTGCTGATTGGGGAAAACCGGAGGCGCCACACGACTAATCCAGCATTGGCGCTGAAAAACGGCCTTCCCTATCTCGCGTGGAGCACGCCGAGCGGCGACAATCAAGTGAAAGCCATGCCGCAAGCGTTTCTCGCTCTCTTCCAGTTCGGCGCAGGCGGCCTCAACCAAACCGCTTGGTGGTGTCCGCAGCGAGGTAGCGTTGGGGGGAAAAGCGGAGCCTCACCTGGTCCCCCTCCACTGTCACATTTACCGCGGTCAGTCGAATTTATAGATAGGCGTTTTACTAGAGCCCTAGTTTTGCCCTGACCAGAGCTCTGCACTCGTCATCGTCGAGCACTGGGACGACATCAACGTCCAGGAGTTTGTTCCAGTTGAATGCCCACGCGTGCACCGCTGCCGCATCACTACTTTCGCAAATTGCGAGGCCAGAGCCCTGGCCAACATTGTGCCATCGACCGATGATGGTCACGCCCGGGTGATCAGCAGCATCGTCCGCGTCAGACATTTGAGCGAAGGCTTTGTAGCCTTCTTCCCTGACGCTGGGGGTACTAGAATACGTGATTAGGAACTTCATGTTGTCCTCCGGCGTGAATGAGAAATACCTACCCGATCGTAGAGGCGTTAATATCCGGAACAGGCATCGAGGCAGGCTGACTCGTCGCCTCTGGATATGAGCGCCCCCCAATTATGCCATCTTCGTTTGAACTTCGAAGCCGTCCAGTGAGCGCTGGTCGTTCGCCCCCACCTAAACGAGTCAAGAGGGTCCGGCTTTCGGCCAGTGGTCGGGGCCTCTTCGCCGGCTTCCAGTTGTCGCACCAGCGAACCGATAAGAAATTCAGTGGTTTGTCCTCGAGGGTGAGCCCCGTCAACTTCGTCAGCCCGGCCCAGGAGATCACGCCGTGGTGAGACTGCAAGGCACAACCAGCAGCTTGAACGGTCAGGCCGCCGGTTGCCGTCGACGCCGCCTGGGGCGCCGCTTGACGGCTCCATCGGCGGCCACCGGTCTCGCCGAGCCCATCCCCGGATATCGACGTTGGGCCCCCTGCCGGCGTCGTGCCGGTTTCCCAGACTCACCAGCCACGCTAGGGCCGACCTCGAATCCGGCGAGCGTCTGGCTCGGAATCGCTTTCCCCACCAAACGCTCGATGGCAGCCAGCTGGGCACGCTCTTCGGGAGCCGCCAGTGAAATCGCGCTGCCACTCGAACCCGCTCTGGCGGTCCGCCCGATCCGATGCACGTAGTCCTCTGGAACATTGGGCAAATCAAAGTTCACCACGTGACTAATGCCGTCGACATCGATACCGCGGGCCGCGATGTCGGTCGCAATGAGCGTATCTATCCGCCCGCTGCGGAAACCGTCCAGCGCACGCGTCCTGGCACTCTGACTCTTGTTTCCGTGAATCGCAGCCACGCGACGTCCCGAGTGTTCGAGACGACGCACGAGTTGGTTGGCTCTCGCCTTGGTGCGGGTAAACACCAGAGCCTGGCCCACGTCTGACCGCTTGAGCAGCGACGCAAGCAAGTCCTTCTTGCGAGTCATCGCCACCGGATGAACCACCTGCTGGATGGCACTAACCGGGGTCGCACGGGGGGTTACCTCTACAGTCGTCGGATCGTTGGCAGTGCGTCGGATAAGCTCTTCGATCTCGCCAGGCATAGTGGCCGAGAAGAAGAGGTTCTGTCGGGTGACTGGTAGCACAGCGAGCACTCGACGTATATCCGGCAGAAAGCCCATATCGAGCATCCGATCCGCTTCGTCGAGGACCACAACCTCGACGTTCCCTAGGTAGACCTGTTTACGTCCGAGGTGGTCGAGTAACCGGCCAGGAGTCGCTATCAGCAAGTCAAGACCTCGACGGAGCCGGCGGGTCTGTGGTTCCATACCCACGCCGCCAAAGATAACGGTGCTCCGGACTCGTAGATGCCCACCGTACAACAGAGCCATCTCTCCGATCTGCGCCGCCAGCTCACGGGTTGGACTCACGATAAGTGCCCGCGGGTGGCGCGAACGCTCGCCAGCGGCAAGGCGCTGTAGGACCGGCAACAGGAAAGCAGCTGTCTTCCCCGTCCCGGTTTGGGCACAGGCAATGAGGTCCTTCCTGTCGAGGGCGACCGGAATCGCGCGGGCCTGGATAGGAGTTGGTGTCGAATAGCCCGCGTCGCTCACCGCGCGGATAAGTTCCGGGCGCAAGCCCAGTTCGTCGAACATCATCTGTCGTCGTGCTCCTGACGCCACGTTCACCCAACGTGGCTCGCAATTTGGTAAGGATCGACCACCTTCCCTGGCGATCGTTAGAAGAATCTGTGAGGAGGGAAAATCGGGGGATGCCCGGATGATACCCGCTGCTCTGAGCGGGGCTTCTGGATGGGAAAGCCTGCTCGCGATTCCCTTCCATCGTAGCACGGAACTGCCGTCACATGTCCCCCCACTTGCCTGCCTTATGGTTTGTACCGATGGCATCATGTCAACATGTTGGCTGATGGTCTCGGCGAGTCCGACGTCTGTATTCGACTGATCGGCCTGACCCTTGGGGGGGCAGACTGAAACAAACAACGGCAGATTACGCGTAACTCTAGTTTCCCCGTCCAACGGTTAACTGGACCAATTTATGGCAGCGTTAGGGCCACAAGTGATCCGGGAAACCCTGTTTGGATGCTACCGATCTGGACCACGATGTACTGCTTCCTTTGATGCATATAGGTCATCATCCCATACTGACCTGGTGCCGGAAGCTCGACAGTCCCAAGAATCTCGCCGGTCAATTTGTCTCGTCCATGGAGCTCAAGCGGGGCGTCTGGGACGATTTGACGAGTCCCCTCGCTGAGCGCACGAGTTTGCACGAGGAGATCGCCCGTTACCATCTGAATCGACCAACCCGCACCGCCAGCATTCGGAATTTCCACGCCCGCGAGGCGAGGGTTCTCTCTGATAACCTGAGCGGTTTCTCCCACAGGCAATGACCAGGACCGCTCGCCGCTATTCATCTGGAAAGCGGAGAGCTGGTTGTCCATGGGCTTGTAAAGTCGAAGGCCATCGATAGTGGGTAGGCCAGTGACTGAAACGAACGGCTCCTGATCGTCGGTTGGACGCCGGAAGCCACCCGGTAGCCACGCCGACACGGTCGTGCCGGTGGTCGGCGTACTGTTGGGGGTCGCACCTCCGGCGCCAGGCGCAGCGTAATTAGGATTGTCTTCGTCCACGCCCCCCGTGGCTCGCATGAACGAGGGAGCTCCGCAACTTCGCCGGTGCGAGGCGAAAAACAATCCGGTGCTCGGGTCGGCTACCGGAGGGTGGGGAATGACGTTGCCGCCCCCAAGGCAACCGACGTTGTTGTAAAAGGTGTTGTTATGGTTTTCCGGCAGCGCCGGGACGTAGAGGCCGGCGATACGGTAGTGCCCCAGGATCTCGAGTGCTTGCTGCTTAAGCTCGGGGGTGTAGTCGATAACGAACTCATCGGTCAACCCGTCCCAAACGATGGGATCCACCGGTTCGGGCTTGGTCGGATATGACTGCATTGCTGCGGTGTAGTTACCGGGGACCTCGGTCTGGATAACACCACGCTCCTCAATAGGCCATATGGGTTCGCCGGTTTCTCGGTTGAAGGCAAAGATCAACCCCTGTTTCGTGTTCTGGATCAGTGCTGGGATCTCTTCTCCATCGACCGTCAGGTCCATCAAAATAGGTGCGGTCGGAAGGTCGTAGTTCCATTGATCACTGCGGTGAATCTGGAAGTGCCACCGGCGCTCACCAGTGCGAACGTCCAACGCCAGGACACAACCTCCAAAGAGATTGTCGCCCGGTCGATGGCCAGCGTAGGCCTGAATCGTTGAAGCGTTCGTCACGATATACACGAGCCCTAGCTCCGGATCGGCAGACGCGGGTGCCCACGATGACATATCCCCGGACCACTGCCAGGCATCGTTGTGCCAAGTCTCGTGGCCGAACTCACCGGGGCGAGGTATGGTGTGGAACTTCCAAAGAAACGCTCCCGTAGCAGCGTCGAACCCCATGATGTCACCAGGGACATTTTCGATCCGGGTCTGACCGTAACTTGGTTGATGACCGACAAGCACGACGACCACCCCGTTCACTACAATGGGCGGCGCAGAGGCCGTCACCATACCAAGTTCCCTTGGGATCCCGTAGTTGGCATCATAGCTCGCGCTCCGGTCCTGCCAGCGTCCCCAATCTGACACTAGAGGTGGTATGAGATCGAGCCCGCCCGAGCTGGGAAAGCCCTCCAACGGCACCGGAGTCCCCCAGTTCTCAAGCGGTCGTCCCGTTTCGGCGTCGAGTGCCCAGAGAAAGAAGGCAGGACTCGTAACGTAGATCACCCCACGACCGTCCACCTCGGCATAGGCGACACCCTTACCGTAGGCCTGCCTAGGTGAGCGCAGGTGCCTGATTGTCTGCGGTTCGCGAAAGGTCCAGAGCGTTTCGCCTGTGGCCGGATCAATTGCTATCACCTGCCGCCGTGGTGTGGCTACGGTGTATAGGACGCCATTGACGTAAATTGGCGTGGACCGGTTGAAGTAGTCGATGTTAGGTCCAAAGTTATCGCCACGCCAGATCCAGGCCACTTCAAGATCCGAGAAATTGCCGCCGTTGATTTGGTCGAGGGGGGAGGATCGGGTATGTCCGACGTCACCGCCAAGGTAACGCCACTCGCCGTTCTCGGTTCCAGTCAGGCGTTGTGCGGACGCCGGATGAATCGTCAATACCATCGCCAGCGCCGTCATGCCGAGGCATGACGCCCAAGTGCGTACACCGAAAAGGTCAAGTCTAATTCTCATCGTTTGAATCCTCTCATCAGTAGCGCCACGGCAATTAGACTACCTCCTTCACGGGTTCCTATGGGAGTCCGTGAGTATAAAACCGTCCACCCGCGGTAGAATCGACGCCTCGTACAGCGAACCTGAAGGAACTCGCATGCCGCTTTTCGACCGCATTGTCTCCGTTGTTCTTTTGTTAATTTCGTCAACAGTTGCCAAGGTGGGGCAAGCTGGGGAGTGGCACGCCTACGCGGGCGATAGAGCCAGCACCAAATACACGGCACTCGATCAGAGCGATGCGGACAGTATCGGTGACCTACGTATCGGGTGGAGACAGTCTACGATTCCGGACGCGACGCGCAACAGCATAACCCCGCCCGCTAGCCGTCGCGGCGGCGTCTAAGGCACCAAGACACTGTTCGTGTTCTGGCGGTTTGACAGAAGTGGTGTAGCGCGGCCAATTACTACCGCTGAAGGCTCCGATCCAACTGCTGGCTAGGGGAATTCCCAGTGGGCTACAGCTACAGCGCACTGGCCTGGCAGCCGGTGTAAACTAGCTGGTGGAGCTTCAACCCAATAGACAGGACGGAAAGGGACCATCCCTAATGACTTCTACAATTCGACAACTCGTTGTAACGCTCCTGACCGCGGCCTTGTACGTAGCCACAGTCAGTGCCGATGTGCAGTCGGTCGAGATTCTCGAGCGTAATCTTCTCGAAAATGGCCGGGTCTTTGGCAATGTTGGCTCTTACGAAGAACTCGTAGGCAGGGTCACGTTCCACTTCAATCCCAATCGTCCGGAGAATCAAGTAATTGCGAACCTCGACCGTGCCCCCCAAAACGAAGATGGCCTGGTTGAAGCAACAGCTGACCTCAGAATTCTCGCACCGACTGACCGGCGCCTCGGGAACAACGTGGCGCTGGTCGACATCGCGAACCGGGGCCGTCTCACCGCACTCGGTTTCAACCGAGGGTCCAGTGGACCTTACGGTGACGGCTTCCTGATGAATGAGGGCTATACGGTGGTGTGGGTTGGCTGGGAATTCGATGTTCCGGAAGGCCGACCGATGCGATTCCAGGTACCCTCTGTCGATGGTTTTCCTGTAGGAGGACTTGGATTTGCCGCGGTGCGTGATATTACGTCGTGGATCAAGTACGACTCTGAAGCCACAGTAAGCGCCCAGCACACCCTTTCGTTCGGATCATCACAGAGCGGGCGCTTCCTCCGAACCTTTCTTTACCTCGGGTTTAATACGGACACCTCGGGACGCCAAGTGTTTGACGGAGTGATTCCTCATATTGCGGGAGCTTCCCGACTGGATCTCAATCAGCCCGGGGCAGAACCGATTTCGTTGGGCATGTTTGACGCCACGTCGTTTCCGTTTGCCGATGCCGCCCTACGTGACCCTGTGACGGGTGCCATCGACGGAACGCTCGGAAACGACCGCAGCCGCCAAAACCAACCGCTTATTTTCTATACAAACTCCGGAGTGGAATACTGGGGGGGCGGCCGGGTGGCAACACTGGTGCATTCGACGCCGGATGGGAGCCAAGATCTCGCTCTCCAAGACAACGTGCGCTTCTATTTTCTCGCTGGTACCCAGCACAGTCCCGGTGCATTCCCTCCGCCACCCGCAGGAAACAGACAGGAGATGGGGAACCCCACTGACTATTGGTGGAACATGCGCGCGCTACTGACCTCGCTCAGGGAATGGGTTGTCGATGGAACAGCACCACCGCCTAGCCGGCATCCCACGTTTGCCGATCAGAACCTAGTCGCCCCAGCTGCCATCCACTTTCCCGCCATACCCAACGTCCGCTCTCCAGCCGACCGTACAGGTGGCACACGAGTGGCGAACCCATGGTTGAATGGCACCGATGAAAGTGGCGCTGAACTTCCAATGTTCATTCCCCAAGTCGACGTTGACGGTAACGAAGTGGCCGGCATTCGACACCCAGAGGTCGCCGTTCCGCTTGCCACCTACACGGGATGGAACTTCGCAAATGCCGACAACGGCGACCCCAATTCGCTGGTAGCTTTGGCGGGATCGTACATCCCCTTTCCTACCACTCAGGCGCAGCGGGAGCAGACAAATGATCCACGGCGATCAATTGAGGAACGCTATGCTTCGCGTAACGATTTCCTCGCACAGGTGGAAGCTGCCGGGCGTGAACTCATCACCCAGCGTTACCTGCTCGACTCAGACCTGAGCTCCATTCTCGACCGAGCCAGGCAACACTGGGATGTATTGATGGATAGTAACTAAGCTGACAACCACTAGCCGTCAGCGCGTTGTCTGGACGTCCACTGGGACGACGGTTGTGTTGAATATCTGACCGGGTTCGGTCTCTACTTTGTCTCTGGGACCATCGGGAATCGGCCTTTTGGCCTAGTTGTCCGAGAACCTGAGCAAAACACCGACGGCACGAGACAGTGCCCAGCATGCCGATCATGTAACCCGACGGATCCACCTTGGCCTGCGTTGACGCCCGAAACCACGAGTTCTTCTTCGAGTAAGCATGGCCGACGATGGCAAGGACCGAAAGACAGCGGCGTCCACGCCGACACCGATTCTCTCACCGTTTGTCCAACCTCTCGAGGTGAGGCTTAAGCGTAATACGCTGTGCCCAAGCAAGATCGAGTTAACGAGGCCTCCAGAAGAAGACCTCCCAGTCTCGGAGCGGTTCTGCTCCTTCGTAGGGTGACTCGTCAATCGACCTCCCCCCTGCCCACTGCCTCATCATGGAGATGCGTTCTTCACCGAAAATCTCGATGGCCGTCATTTCATAGGTCTCATCGCCGATACGCAGCAGGCCGTCACCTCCGCGGTCTCGCACGCGTTGTGCCCAATACCCACCATCCGGTCGAGTGGCAGTGATTACGCCATCGGGTGTACCAACCCAAGACAGGTAAATGACCAGCGGCGGAAACCCTGCCTGCTTCATCATCAGGGGGCCTTCGTGACGACCATTAAGTGGCGTAAAGTCACCCGGGGGCTCAGTCAAAGTGCCGCCAATGATGACACCTGGTGTCCGGCCGAGTCCTTCATTGGAGAGGTACGGTGCTGTAGATATCCAACCTGTAACGCCGATAAAGAGCGCCACTCCCGTGACGACCCCTGTCACCTTCAGCTTGCCGTTCATCCTACACCTCCAATATAGAGATCGCGTCAACAAACCAGTGAGTCTGTGCAGTAGGTGGCGTCAGTGATCTTGTGCCACTTTAAGCAAACAAGAGCTTTCATTTACACAAGTCAACTACGCTACAATCTCATGTCGTTGGAAGAGTATACGCGAGAATCGAAGGGTGCCTGAACCCATGAAGGTTGGGACTCAAAGTCCCTCGGAGTTTAGCTCTGCTTGGAAGGGCCTCCCTTCTCAGGAACCATCTATTGACCAATTTGCTTGCACCGAACCGAAACCATCAACCCGGCACCTGCGGCCGCGGAGTCGTAAGATAGCCAAGATGCAAACGCAAATCTCTATCAGGATTCCGAAAGCAACACCACTGGTTCCTCAACGTTTCTAGAACCATTGAGAGGTCCATCATGAAACGACTTCATACACTAGCACTTGGCCTAGCATTGCTCCTTACCAGCTGTGGAGGCAGCACCACACCGGTCGTTGAACCAGGTGGTTTGGCGGTCGTCGGGGCACAGCTGATTGACGGCACTGGCTCGGACCCAATTTCGGACTCGGTCGTAGTAATTCGTAACGGCCGAATCGAGAGTGCCGGCACTAGGGATGCTATTGCTATTCCGACTGGAGCAGAAATTGTTGATCTGACAGGCAAGACAATAATCCCTGGCCTAGTGAACCTACACGTTCATTATCGAGGAAGCCCAGAAGAAATCGAAAGCCAGTTCAGAACACAGCTCTACTATGGGGTTACCACTGCACGGAGCATAGGAAGTGATTCGCCAGAATCTGTTGCCTTTCTACTTGAAGCCAACGCCGGGCGACCAGGGGCCCCGCGCACTTACACCGCTGGTCTCGGGTTTTCGCACCCCAACGGATTCAATGCTTCCGGCCGAAATGCTCCAACAACCGAAGAAGAAGCTAGAGCGCTGGTCAGAGACCAAGTCGACCTCGGCGTACATTTCATCAAGATGTGGGTTAACGAGGTAGCAGAACCAGGTTTAAAGATTACGCCAGAGATACGGGCAGCAATCGTAGACGAAGCGATCCTGAATGGAGCGATCCCTGTAGCTCACATTGATGACGAAGCTGATGGCCGGCAGTTGGTCGAGGCCGGCCTCAGAGACTTCCTCCATAGCACCGTTTTAACCTTTGGCCCTGGAGCAGGCGTCCCAGTAGAAAACCCGGAGCCTTCACAGGAATTCCTCGAAATGTGCCTTGAGAATGGAGTGTCTTTCACGCCGACGTTATCAATTGTTCAAAACCGCTGGCACTTCGCTGAGCAACCGGGCCTACTGGATGACCCGGACTTGCGAGCAGCGTTCAATCCGGACGCCTTGGCCAGATTGGACGATCCGGCAAACAGGGCGACCGTAGTCGAAGCTCCTGAATTCGAAGAGAGAAAAGCTGCATTTAGGCAACTCCAAGATTTTGTCAAGACTATTCATGACGCCGGCATCAAAGTCGCACTCGGCAATGATGCTGGAACACCCAACGTACCGTTCGGTTGGGGGATGCACCATGAGATGGCGTTATATGTCGATTCAGGCTTGACACCTATGCAGGCAATCATCGCGGCGACAGCCACGGGAGCCGGACAAATGCCCCCCGTGGGTGAAGCTGACTTCGGGACAGTTGAAGCTGGGAAGGCGGCCGATTTAGTCGTTCTGAATTCTGATCCCCTAGTCGATATTCAGAACACATTAGACATCCACCAGGTCATGCGTCTCGGCGAGTGGATCGAGCGTTCGGGGTTGTTGCCAACTCCTTGACCAACAACTATTCGGTGTCACTGCTGCAACATTGATCAATCCCTGCCGTTCCACCGGCATCCATAGGGGGCCTCCCTGAGAGAGGTGCTATCGGTATCAACCGATAGCACCTCCTAGGCCCAAACTGACTGCCCAACAATGAGAGTGTGAGGAAGCATCTTGCCCGAACTCGACATCAGTCGCTTCGCCATACCAGCCCTCGAGGAACTGCCAGAGGACATTCGCAGCCGTATCGAATTCGTCCATCAGAAGGTTGGATTCATACCGAACATTTTTTTGGCTCTCGCGCACCGACCAAATGAATTTCGCGCCTTCTTCGGGTACCACGACGCTTTGATGGACAAGGTCAATGGACTGACGAAAGCTGAGCGAGAAATGATCGTTGTCGCAACATCGAGCATCAACAATTGCCATTATTGCGTCATAGCTCATGGTGCCATCCTGCGAATCCGCACCAAGAACCCTTTAATCGCCGACCAGATCGCCATAAACTATCAAGGGGCTGATCTGGATGCTCGACAGAGAGCCATGATCGACTTTGCCGTGAAAGTCTGTACCAATTCCTCGTCTACCAGTGAAGAAGACTTCCAAGGCCTGCACAAACATGGGTTCACCGAGGATGACATCTGGGATATCGGTGCCATTGCAGCCTTTTTTGCCATGAGTAATCGGCTAGCGAATATGGCCTCGCTAAAGCCCAATAGGGAGTTCTACGAAATGGGGCGGAATCCCCAAACTGAACAACCCGCCTCATAGGCACGAAAATGACGGAACTCAAGATCAGACTTTAGGCATTGGAACCAATCTGGACCAACGCCAGTGAAAACTGACACACCAAGCTGCACACATAGAATTCGTCGATAGGCATGTTCTCCAGCAAGGCAAACGACCGACACCATTAATTGAGTCAGAAACAAACCTCCGAACTGATGAGCGAATTACTTACACCGGAAATTCAACAGTGGGTAGGACGCTCGGACACGCCTCAACGCCTAGAAGTCACCAGGCGGGACATTGTCAAATACGCGATCGCTACACAACAACGTCTCAAAAAATATCAGGATGGTGACGAAGCCCCACCCATGTTCCTTTTTAACGCCCACCAAGGGCTCGTCCCTCTCAAAGCCTTGTGCCCTGACGGACTCCCGGGCGATCCGCTATTGCCTGATCTGCCGCTAAAGCGGGTTATGGCCGGTGGAATCGAGAATACCTATCACCAAGCTATTCGTCCTGGCGATGTTCTGATTCTCACCAGGACCCTCACAAATATTTATGAAAAAAGCGGTTCCACGGGTCCGCTTATCTTCGTTGTCTACACAATCCAAGTCGAAACTGACGGTGGAGAGCCAGTCATGGATGAGACGCGAACCAGAATCTTCAGGTAATTAATATGCCTACGCTGAGTAACGTCACTATTGGCACTACCCTAGGCGAACGAACCCACAAGCCTTCAACGGTTTCACTGTTCCTCTACAATGCTGCCATCTGGAATTCCCATCGAATTCATTTCGACCAGACCTATACCACCCAGGTCGAGCAACATCGTGGAATAGTTGTAGACGGACCGCTGCAGGGAGATTGGCTCTCACAGGTGGCCACCGAATGGCTCGGGAACGACGGGAGGTTGTTGCAATTCGAATATTCGAATCGTAGAGCAGCCTACCTAGGCGAGACACTGCGAGCTGGAGGCAAGGTGGTCAAAGTGAATGAATGTGACCAAACCGTAACTATCGAACTCTATCTCAAGAATGCCAATGACGAAATAATTGCACCGGGTCAAGCGATTGTGCAATTGAAAGATTGACACTAACTGAGGAGCGGCCATTGGCGGCCACTCACAAGCCCAAGGTGAACCTGTAGGGTAGATGGCCTCTAACATCACCAGCACTGCAACAGGTCTTCCGCGCTGCACCATAGCAAGCCAATCTGTTCGACCATGAGCAATCCTTCCCTTACAGCAATAGCAGGCATCGGCACCAGCCTCTCGGTCTCCAGTGCCATTGCCTGGGCCGGTAGTCAAGACGGTTCCGCGCTGACCGAAACACCCATCTTCTACCTAGCGGGATTGCAAGCATTCAGTCTGAACTGGTTCATGTTCGTGCCCGCGTACCTGAACCAAACCGAACGTTATTTCGACCTCACCGGCAGCCTGACCTTCCTCTCCCTAATCGTCCTAGGTCTAACGTTCCAAAGCAGCCTGGGTTTACGGGATGTACTATTGGCCGTCCTAGTCAGCATCTGGGCGGTACGTCTGGGTTGGTTTTTGGCACAACGTGTTCACAAAGACCGAGAAGACCGCCGGTTCACCTCATTGAAACCATCATTTTCTCTTTTCCTGATGACTTGGACCCTTCAAGGAATGTGGGTGTTTGTAACTATCTCCTGCGCGCTAGCAGCGATTACCGGAACTCATGACAATCCGATGGGTTGGGTAGGGTGGTGCGGTATGGGTCTTTGGATGGTGGGCTTTAGCTTTGAGGTCATAGCCGACAACCAGAAACGAGCATTCCGAAGAGATCCGAGGAACCGGAACATGTTCATCACTCAAGGGCTTTGGGCTTGGTCCAGACATCCGAACTACTTTGGTGAAATCCTGTTGTGGGTCGGCATCGCACTACTGGCGGCACCTGAACTTACCGGCTGGCAGCTGGCCACCCTCGTTTCCCCAGTTTTTGTTTTCATCCTACTCACACGGGTCAGCGGCATCCCAATGCTTCAGGCTAGGGCAGACGAGAGATGGGGACACCTCGTCAACTATCAAAACTACAAGGCGCAAACGCCAAATTTGATTCCCTGGCCACCCAAATCGAATTGACGGCTGACCGAAGCAGAATCTCAGAAAAGGCCTGTATCTCGAATACACTGTACCTGGCACTCAACTCTCAAGTGGCAGAGGGAGCTTAATCATACCTGGTTCAACTAGACAGTCCGGTCCAGGTAGGACAAACTACCGTGACTGTGTTTGGGTAAAGCCTTGCGGGTTCAAGAGGCATTGAGGAAAAGAACATTCCCAAAGCGAGCAAACTCGGTATGACTGAGACGCAAGCTCGCCTACTTGTGTGGTGACTAGATGAGCATACGAATGAACAAGCCTGGTCGTTATATTGGAGTCTCTATTTGCTGCGTTTGGCTGATCCTATTTGGCCTGAATGTCTCAACTGCCACCGCTCAGCCTACTGCACACTACGAACTCGACCCTGATTGGCCACAGTTACCGCTTCCCAATCGATGGCTCACCGGTGGTCTAGGTGGAATGTGTGTAGATGATAGAGACCACGTATTTGTCCTGAATCGACAGAACGTCGTAGCCGACGATTTGGATGCCTCCAACCTAGCTCCACCGATCATCGAATTCGATCCTGACGGTAAGGTTGTCGGCTCTTGGGGAAACCCCGACCAACTGGGTTCCCGACTGCACGATTGCCATGCGGATGACCGCCAAAACCTCTGGATCGTGGCTGCTGGAACCGGAGTTGTCCAGAAGTATGCTACCGAAACCGGTGAACTACTGCTTCAACTCGGCGAATCAGGACGCTTTGACTCATCAGATGGCACCCGAAATGGTCAACCGCTCAATTCAGACAGCGCCCAATTTTTTCTTCCAGCCAGCGTAGATATAGACTCCAACACCGGCGATATCTATGTTGCGGATGGCGAGTTGCCTGGCGGCAACCAACGGATCGCAGTGATTGACCAAGATGGCCGATTCCTCCGGCAATGGACGCTTCGCCGGACCCAAGAAGAACAAGGTCTCGTCGCGCTGCCCCACTGCCTTCGTGTATCGGACGATGGCATGGTCTATGTCTGCGACCGCGCGGCAGACCGGATACAGGTCTTCGACTTGATGGGACGGTTCATTCGTAATATAGACGTTTCCTGGACACCAGTGACCTCTCCTCAAGGCCGGAACAGCGGAGGGCGAGGCACAGCGGTAGTACTGGCTTTCTCCTCGGATCCAGAACAGCGTCACCTGTTCGTAGTTAATCAGAACAATGTGCGAGTTGAAGTTTTAGACCGCCACACCGGAGCACTAATCACGAGCTTCGGTGACGGCCCCGGACGCTATCGGGGCCAATTTACCCTACCGCACGGAATCGGTGTCGATTCGACTGGCAATGTCTACGTGGCCGAACAAGAGGGCAGGCGTATCCAAAAATTCAAATTAGTCTCCCCGTAAACCGCGGTTGCGTGGTAAACCACACGAACGCACAAACCTGGTTATTGATGCACTATTAACACCGTGTGACTCAGAAATCCTGGAAAATTGACATGCTGCGAACATTTACCCGGTTAGTCGGCGCTGCAACGCTCGTGATTGGCGCTACGGCGATTCCTGCTTGGGCCCAAACATCCGCTTCTCCAAGCTTTACCCCTGTGACAGACGTCATGCTCCAAAACCCGGCTCCCTCCGACTGGCTCATGTGGCGTCGCACGCTTGACAGCTGGGGCTATAGCCCGCTAGACGAGATCGATCGCAACAACGTGGATGACCTACAGTTGGCATGGTCAAGGGGTCTAAATACAGGCAGCCAACAAGGCACTCCCCTTGTCTACGACGGTGTGATGTATATGCCGAACCCTAACGACACGATCCAGGCAATCGATGCGGTCACCGGCGACCTTTTCTGGGAGTACCGTCGGCCAATTCCTGACGACGTCGGTGACTACCTCGGAGGCTTGATCAGCGTCAATCGGAATATCGCGATATACGGTCAATTTGTCATCGACACTAGCAATGACGACTACATCTTCGCCCTCGATGCAACTACCGGTCGGCTGGCCTGGGAGACACAAATTTTTGACTACACCGAGAATCCAGCCCGGCATTCGTCAGGACCTATCGTTGCTAATGGTAAAGTCATCTCTGGGCGAAGTTGCCGACCCCTTCGAGGGCCGGACGCTTGTGTCATCACCGCCCACGATGCCACAACCGGTGATGAACTCTGGCGACGACGGTTGATACCGGGTCCTGGCGAACCCGGGAACGACACCTGGGGAGACGTACCTTACGAAGACAGGGCCCACGTTGGGTCTTGGATGGTGCCGAGCTATGACCCCGTCCTGAATCTCGTTTACGTCGGTACGTCGGTCACCTCGCCGGCGCCAAAGTTCATGCTGGGCGGCGCCGACAGGACCCACCTCTACCACAACTCTACGTTAGCACTGGATGGAGACACCGGCGAGATCGTCTGGTACTACCAACATCTCAACGATAGCTGGGACCTCGACCACCCATTTGAACGCCTGCTCGTCGATACTGCTGTCACCCCAGGCTCAGATGCTGTGAGCTGGATCAACCCAAGGCTTGAACCAGGCATGATGAGGAAGGTGATCACGGGAATTCCAGGAAAAACTGGCGTTGTTTACACCCTAGACCGCGAAACTGGTGAATTTTTGTGGGCCACTCCAACGGTCACCCAAAATGTCATCAGCCACATCGATGGTGCCACGGGAGCAGTAACTGAAAATGCAGAAGTGGTCTTCAGTGCCCTCGGTCAAGAGGTACTGGCGTGCCCGACCTGGAACGGCGGCAAGGACTGGGAAGCGGGGGCCTACAGTCCGCTAACGAACGTGATGTACTTTCCTCTGCGCAATGCTTGCGCCCGCATGCTAGCTACGACCGAAGCGGGCAGTTCCCACTACGCGCTTGCAGTACGCAATCAAATCGCACCAGGTACCGATCAAGTGGGCACAATTCACGCGATCTCTGCCGAAACCGGGGAAACCACCTGGCTCCACGAACAGCGGACAGCAACCATGTCACTGGTCACGACAGGAGGCGGCCTTGTTTTCGGAGGAGATGTAAATGGCCGCTTCAAAGCTCTTGACCAAGAAACGGGTGAGATCCTCTGGGAGATCAACCTCGGGTCGGCAGTAACGGGCTTTCCAATCAGCTACTCAGCAGACGGTCGTCAATATGTGGCGGTCAGTACCGGGACCGCCAGCACCGCCTCAATGTTCACTCGTTTGACTCCGGAGGTCCGTCCCAGTGCCGGCAACAACATTTTCGTGTTCGCGTTACCCAGCAAGCCATGAGAATCGTTCACAAATCAGCGGTCAAGCGTAGACGTCGTCACGCTGCTTGACAGCTCATGAGACCAGGGGGCCGATAGCCTCGTAGGAACTGACTCGAACCGTCTCATTGGGGCGGTGCCCCACAGCTGTGGCGATGAGGTAATTGCCACCAAAACGCTCCAAAGTGAACGCCCACCGCGATGGATCATCATCAACGGTCTCGCTGAAACGAACACGAAGACCCCCTTGATGGACGCCTGAAACGTCAAACCAAAACCCGTTCAACGGAATTGCAAGACCAAGCCCCCGTGCTTTGATGTATGCCTCTTTCAGGGTCCAATACTCAAGAAATCGGGCCGGACGGTCTGGTCCGGCCACCGCTTTGAGTTCAGCCGACTCGGCCGGTGCGAAAAACCGTTCAGCCAGATCTAACCAACGATGATGTCGATTCAGGTTCTCCACGTCCACCCCCACAGCGCGGCTACGACTCACCAAACACACAATGAGTCCAGCGGTGTGAGACAAATTGAAACGCAACGACGACGTCGGCCCAGCAATTTCAGGCCGTCCATGGGCATTCGCTCGAAAACACCACCGGTTCGGAGCTACGTCACAGTAACGAGACAGGGTGACCCTGGCTAACACCCGGGTGATTAAACCAGAGTGACGATCACGCGAAAAGCGATATCGATCTATCTTTGCCCGCTCCTCCTCAGGCAGAAGTTCGCGGTAGCGAGTAAGTTCTTCGGGTTCGGTAAACACATCCGGTCGCACCCACCAAAGATGGGCATGGCGGTTCGGCAAGTTCAGTCTCGGACCTATATCTGCAGTCGTCATGGCAAGCTAGAACAACTTCACCTGTGCAGGATGGACGCCTCTGATCGGTTCATGATTCGAGGACCTGGCAAAACTTCGCGCAGACCGTCTATGCCACGCTCCCTACGCCAATGCTTCGGGTAACCGAGCGATACTTCCTCAAACCTGACTCCATCGATCCAATCGGTGGTACGAATGTGGAGATGACCCGAGACGACCACCTTGGCACGAAACCGCGTTGCCCATTCCCCCCTACTTCTGGTCCCACACCAAAGTGAAAATCGAGGAATCCGTGACAAGCGCACAAGATCAAACCTCAAAGGAAAATGATTGATCAAAACCGTCGGACACCTTGCTGATGCTTCCTCAAGGCGCGGTTCGGTCTCGACTATCCGCGCTTCACACCAAGCGATGCGGGTCGGGTATGGGTCTGACACCAAGAACCGCTCGTCGGCACTGCGTATTACCTCGGCAGCCGCCCATGTAATAGCTTGTGACGCCCGGTACCGTTGCAGGACGAAAACTATAGTCATAAAGCACAAACAACGGAGCTATGACACAGCGAGGTCTATGTGGCCAGATCACGTATGGATCCTCTGATGTCAACACCCCAAAACGACGACACAGATCGACCGCAGCCTCCTATTTCGCCACCCCACGGAGCTCATCCGGCCGATGGCACCACAGTTCGTGGTTCCCTGGCACCCAAAAGACTTTGGCGAACCGTTCAGCTGCCCCCCGCAATCCGAGCTCGAGGTGGCCCAAAGTCTCGCCAACATCACCAGCCAGGATCAACCAGTCGTCCGGCCGTGCTCGTCAGGTAACGAGTGCCTCACGGTTGGCACGATATCCTAGATGTAGATCACTTATCGCATAGAGTCTAGCCACCGATGGACTACCCCACTAAATGCCTTAGATCGTCGATTGCTCAACCTTCCTGCATCGGGAGAGTGTCTCCGATTAATCTGAATGACAGCCCGCACCACTATAGCGGCAAAGACCAAAATTGAAAGCCCAGCTCGCACCAACACCGAAGAGGTTCTCCCGAATCGGCTCAATTTTCGCTATGATGCAGATCTAACTATCGTTACCAACAGCTAGCCGACCGCATTGACTTGCTGAGGACCTATTTGATGAGACTTTTATCGACCTTCACCTTATTCTCAATCGTACTACTAAACAGCACCGCCTCCCTCACAGCACAAGAGCCTTCGACGGCCAATGGAGAATGGCCTTCCTATGGGGGGAACCTCTCGCATGACCGCTATTCACCACTCGATCAGATCACAGCCGACAATTTCAATGACCTGGAGCTCGCCTGGAGGTTCAACACCGACAACCTTGGACCCAGACCAGAGACCAATTATCAATCCACTCCATTGATGGTAAACGGCATTCTCTATGTAACAGCCGGATCGAGACGTTCTGTAGTAGCTCTCGATCCGGAAACGGGCGAGTTACTCTGGATGCACCGCCTTGACGAAGGCGAACGTGGGGATACCGCGCCGCGGCGTTTGTCTGGCCGAGGACTGACCTACTGGGACGACGGACAGGATGGGGTCATCCTGTATGTGACTCCAGGTTACCAGATGGTCGCATTGCACGCCCGCACGGGTACGCGCATTCAAACTTTTGGTGAAGGCGGCATCATCGATCTCAAACAGAACATCGACCAAGACCTTGAACCGACTTCCGAGATTGGACTTCACGCAGCACCTGTCGTCGCCGGCAGTACCATCATCGTGGGAGCCGCCCATCTACCGGGTGGTGCGCCACGGTCCCGAACGAATGTTAAAGGCTATGTCCGCGGTTTCGACGTCAGGACTGGTGAACGAAAGTGGATTTTCCACACGATCCCGAATGGAGACGAATTTGGGAATGACACGTGGATGAACGACTCCTGGCGTTACACAGGCAACACCGGCGTCTGGGCACAGATGACTATCGACCCAGAACTAAACATGGCTTACTTCCCCGTGGAAGCTCCAACCGGTGACTACTACGGCGGACACCGCCCCGGGGACAACCTCTATTCCGGGAGTGTGGTTGCTGTTGATTTAGACACCGGCGAGCGTGTCTGGCACTACCAAACAGTGCACCATGACATTTGGGACTGGGACTTACCAGCCGGACCGGTGTTGCTGGACATCACTGTTGATGGCCGAGACATCAAGGCCTTGATCCAGCCAACAAAGCAAACATACATGTTTGTACTCGACCGCCAAACAGGTGAGCCGGTTTGGCCAATCCCAGAAGTGCCTGTCCAGCAAGGTAACGTTCCTGGCGAGTGGTATGCCCCGACACAACCTATCCCAACCAAACCGCCTGCAGTCGATGAAATCGATCTCAGAGAAGAACTGTTGGTGGACTACACCCCTGAACTGTTGAGGCGGGCCCAAGCCATCTATGACAACCATACGATCGGGTGGCTATACGACCCACCCACCGTCGCCCGCGAAGGCATGCTGGGCACCCTGCAATTGCCCAACTCCACCGGCGGGGTCAATTGGCCTGGTGCATCTGCCGATCCTGAAACGGGCTTCTTCTATGTATATACGAAAACCCAAATCGGTGCCCTCGGATTAGTCAACGATCCAGAACGGTCTGACATGGACTTCATTCGAGGCCGTCCAGAGGGAATAAGCTTCCGAGACGCTTCGACAAGTATCGACGGGTTCCCAATGATCAAACCACCTTGGGGACGCATCACTGGTATCAACATGAACACGGGCGAAATCGCATGGCAGATTCCTCATGGTGAAGCTCCAGACAACATCCAAAACCATCCACTTCTCGAAGGCGCCGATATCGGCCGAACTGGCTGGCCTGGACGAGTTGGCATCCTCGTGACCAAAAATCTTGTCATCGCCGGCGAGTCTGGTAGCTACACCACGGAAACCGGTGAGACAGGGGCAATGTTGCGAGCCTACGACAAGGCAACCGGAGACGAAGTGGGTGCTGTCTACATGACGGCCCCCCAGACCGGGTCCCCCATGACCTACGAGGTGAACGGCCAACAGTTCATCGTGCTTGCGACTAGCGGAGGCGGGCAGTCTGCAACCTTGCTAGCCTACCGGGTGCCCTAACCTGACCGACAAGAGAGCGGCAGCCCCCTCCGCCGACCTTGGCGAAGAGGGCTGCCAACCCAGTCCCTATCCGGATGCCTTCAGAACATCGTTGAGTCCTTTTTAGGTCTCCATTGGTACACGTCCCAACCACAACACGCTTCATCAAAGCCGGTGGTCTCCGGTTTGAGGTCACTGAGTGTGGCGATGGTCAGCAGCTAGCACTGTGTCTACACGGCTTTCCAGAAAACTCCTTCTCCTGGCGTCATCAACTACCATTTCTGGCTAGCCTAGGCTACCGAGCCTGGGCGCCGAACCTCCGTGGCTATGGCCAATCGAGCCGGCCGGTCGAAATTTCCAAGTATCACATCGAGCGACTGGTTGAGGACGTTGAAGGGCTAATCGATGCCGCTGGAACCACCAGCGTGCTACTGGTAGGTCATGATTGGGGTGGGGAAATCGCCTGGATGACCGCACTTAAACAACGTGTCCACCTTTCAGGTTTAGTAATTATCAACGCTCCACATCCAGCGATCTTCGCTTCTCGGATCTTTTCGTGGCCACAAATCAGGCGTTCCTGGTATATGTTGGCCTTTCAGATACCCAAGCTACCGGAATACTGGCTCGGCCGACAGTCCGCGCGCGCCATCGGCAGTGCCTTCGTCGATATGGCCGCCGACAAGACCTGTTTTTCAAAGGATGTACTCGACGTGTACCGGCAACAAGCTCTCATTCCTGGAGCCCTGAGAGCCATGGTTAATTACTACCGAGCTAATGTCACATTTCTCTGGAACGCACGTGCCACGCTGAACAACTTGATAGAGATACCGACACTCCTAATTTGGGGCGAACAGGATACAGCGCTCGGCGTAGATTTAACATTCGGGACCCACCAATTGGTTCCACAATTAACTACGTGCTACCTTCCAAACGTCTCGCACTGGGCACAACAGGAAGCACCAGGAGAAGTCAACAAAGCAATCGAGACCTGGCTAGCAACTCACGGTGCCCAACTAGGCTCTCATCCACGCTAGCTCCAGCACCCAATGGGCCAGGCATTACAACAGTTCGAAAACCTCCACGTGCAAGACGTCCACGTTTCCTCCTTCAGGCTCTAACACCTGCCCCGTCACTCTCACGACTCGGTCTCGGGCCGCAGCAACTAGCTTGTCACTTTGAACGCCAGCTGCGAGCAACATGATGTCGTCACCGGACAGAGTCAAGACACGGGCTCCAGCGACATGCGCAACCCGTCCAACCACGGCCACCCAAGTTGCACCAGGCTGAAAACCGGCATTGCGTATCACATCTCGAACCTCTCCAAGGTCTAGATTCTCACCGAGCTCTGGCACCAACACCAAACACCCCTCGTCACCCTGAATTTCGACCCGCGCAACATGGTTGAGTCGACCCAACCTACGCTCGAGCCCCTGAGCACATGAAGGACACGACAGCTCAACCTCAACGCGTAGCTCAACCAGCCCCAAAGGAACGGGCTGCACTGAAGCCTCTCCCCAGCCTCCCACAACCAGTCCAAACACCAAGCTGCTCAAGTATCCGGTTCGCCTCATCGGATTCATTCTACGTCTCCGTGGAAAATGTCATCTCGCGCTCCCGGTGAAAAGCACCGACAGCCTACCTGAGATCAATCGCCACCAATCTGTCAGTGCTCCGAGCGTACAACCGGCCGTCAGCCAAAGCTGGATACGCTCGCACAACACCAGACAGAATGCCCACCTGCGCAAGAGGAGCGAATCCTTCTGATGAAGCTTCAGCGATGACCAACTCCCCAGTCTCGCGAAGTATCACCAACCGGTCACCAGCCAGAGTGATCGTCCCAGCCCCAAACCGGTCCTCGCTCCAGCGAACCGACCCTGTGTCAAAATCAACAGCCCGCAGGCTTGGACTGTACTCCTGACGGCCATGGTAGCCGTACAAGACACCATCGTGGATCACTGCTGTCGCATAGTGGTTGGTCATACTGTCATCACCAGTCCACACCTCGACAAGCCGCCTCCCATCCACCCGAAGCAAAGCAGCCCCTGTCCCGTAGCTGGAAGAAATAAATACCTGATCCCCAGCCACCAGAGGAGTTGCTGCATTGACCGACGCTCCAAGACGCGACCGCCAGCGCTTCTGAAATATCACCTCTCCAGAGGCGGAGTCCAAACCAACGAGTCCGGTCCTGGTAAACACGAGAGCGTGTCGCCGGCCACCAAAAGTGGCCCCAACCGGCGAGGAATAGCTGGCCTCATCGGTTGTCGCAATCCACAGTTCCTCACCTGTGGTTGCATCAAACGCAACAATCCCACCTCTCCTCCCACCCACGTTCGCAATAACACGGCCATGTTCGACAAGAGGGGCTCCAGCTGCTCCAAAAAATCCTTTCCGGACTTGATAGCGGTCATGAGTATCGTGATTCCAGATGCCCAGGCCTGTTTCCAAATCGACCGCGTGTAGTTGTCCCTGTGCACCAAACGTAAAGACTCGCCCATCCGCTATCACCGGCACCGATCGGGGCCCTTCATCGAAGCCAAAGTCATCCCGATAAGACGTCAGGTACTCATACCGCCATAGAACCTCACCTGTCTCAGCGGCCAAGGCCTCAAGCACTTCATGCCCCCCGACACGGTGGAACAAGAGCACGCGGTCACCGACGACTGCCGGTCCGGCGAACCCAGCACCAACCGTGCGAGACCACAATAGGGGGGGGCTACCTCCAACCCAACTTGTGGCAAGTGGTGTCCCAGAGTAGCTTCCGTCACGCGAAGGACCCAGAAATTGAGGCCAGCCCTGGGCTATTGGAGATGCCTTAGCCACCAACAAGATAACCAGCCCAACGCAGATCCAATGCAAAGCGGTCCGCCAACTACTTAGTGCGTGTCCCCGTGTCTCCGATATCGATGAGCGAACTGCCATCTCCCCCCCTAAAGTTACTCCCCGATCTGGCCAGCCTAGTCTGACGACCCTCGCAATACCATCTAAACAGGCAGCGGCTCGCCTACCATTCACACAACCTCCCAAAGTCGAAAACTCTCAAGACCCTGTCCGGTCTTCGACCAGACAGCCCCTCCACACAACCATGCAATGAAGCGCCAGAGAACACACTCATAAGGCCTTGCCCCCAGACAGTCCTACGAAACATTATCTATCCGATCGTAGCAACTCGACCAAGTCGATCGTAGCAACTCGACCAAGTCGATCGAATCAATTCGGCTAACTAGTCGAGTCACACACAGACTAAATCTTGCAACCGCGCGCGACAGGGGCGTGCTACGATCCAGACCGTTAGTTTACGGTCGCCCAAATTAGTACGAGATGTTTGCCCACTTCGACTCAAGGTCTGGGACTGAAACCAAACGCGACATGGCCTGGCAACTCCCCACGCACCGTCGCCAGGTTTTTCGCCGCCGGCAATGGGAACGTGCCCGAGCACCTGGCATTAGGAAGTGGATTACCGACACCGTTCTGAATGTTCGCCTGTCTGACTGGAGTCGAGCGTTAACACTGAATGTTGGCATAGGTGATACCAACATGGAAGTTAGCACATATGCGCACAGTTTTCTTTAAAAGCGCGAGCATCAACGACCATGCCCCTTTGAGGTTCACATCTCGCCTTCTCTCCGAGAAAGGCATACAGGTCTTCCTAGTTCTCAGCTTGCTCGTGACTCTAGCTACCAGCTCAGCCGCACAACGATTTTTCGGTGAAGGTAATATGCCGCCACGTTACCCACCGAGTTCGATGCCAGACAGAGATTTCGCCTTTTGCAAGCTTATGTATCGCAGTGTTCGCTACGAAGCCCTGGGAATGGGTTGGTCAACCGATTATCCCTATGCAGGGATCAACCTAATGTTCCGCTTTTCTGATCTGACCACTGCTGAAGTTAGCACCGACCGACGAGGCGAGCCCAACCATTGGGTTGTCGAATTGAGCGATCGTGAATTGTTTAACTGTCCTTTCATCATGGCCGCCGACGTGGGCACCATTGGCTTGACCCCCAACGAAACAACCCAGCTACGGAATTACCTACTTAAAGGCGGGTTCCTTTGGGTTGATGATTTCTGGGGCACAGCAGCCTGGCAGCACTGGAGGTCGGAGATCAGCAGAGTCTTGCCTCCTAGTGAATACCCTATTCACGACCTTCCGCTTGATCACCCTATCTTTCGTACACACTCATTTGTAGAAAAGGTCCCGCAGATCACGGCCATCCAGTTCTGGTGGCGCAGCGGCGGGACCACCTCAGAGCGTGGACGAGACAGCGAGGAGGCACACCTACGAGCAATCACCGACGAACGCGGTCGGATTCTCGTACTGATGTCGCACAACACTGACGTCGCAGATGCCTGGGAACGCGAGGGAGAGGACCCAAGATACTTCAGACAATTCTCGCCAGATGGCTACGGATTGGGAATTAACGTTCTCCTATACGCTATGAGCCATTAACCGGAGTCCAAGGTCACCAAACGACCACCGGAAACCATTTGTTACCGAACGCCGCGTCAGCCCTGGCACACCAATAGTCTCTAGAAATGGACAGAACCCCTCAAGGCAACAGTCTGGCGCCACGGCTTCACAGTATGATCGAAACACACAACTAGAGAGGGTGAGACACCGCCCACACAGCCTTGACCCGAGTGACAAGACGATGCTAAATATTACGCCTATTCGGCAGAACCAATTCGTCGCAGGGGTTGCCCTAGCACTGTGCCTGCTAGGCATTCGGTCGCCAGTCTCCGGCCAGGATCACGTCGGCGTCCAGATGGTCCGCCCAGATGGCGAGAGTGAACGTTATTGGCCACGCTGGCGTGGCCCATCCGGACAAGGCATCGTCACTGACACGGGCTATCCCGATACCTGGTCGGCTACGACCAATATCCTTTGGAAGACCACAGTACCTGGTCGCGGCCATTCTTCACCCATCATCTGGGGGAATAAGATTTTTTTGACCACCTCACGCAACCGAGGTCGACAGGTATCGGTTCTCAGCTTCAACCGATCAGACGGACAGCTTCTGTGGGAAGTTGAGGTTCCAGCGGGAGAGGCCGAGTACGTTCATAGCAAGAACAGTCCTGCTTCGGCGACGGTAGCGACAGACGGGACCCGTGTGTACGCTTCGTTCGGCAGTCGCGGGATGATCGCGGTCGATTTCAACGGCAATCTCCTCTGGCATCGTGGCCTCGGCCGCATTGACAACTATCACGGTCCAGCGGGCTCGCCGTTGCTTTACCGAGACAGCATTATCATCTACCAGGACCAAAACGACGGTGCGTTCGTAACGGCCCTTGACACCAAAACCGGGCAGACACGCTGGCGCACCGAACGAGGGGCAAGTGTTGGCTGGGGTACACCCATCGCCATCACGGTCGGCGACCACGACGAGTTGATCGTCAGCAGTCAGCGTTTAGTCCAGTCCTATGACCCGTCAACTGGAAACGAATTGTGGCGGTGCGATGGCATGCTCCGTGAAGTCATCCCGACGCCTGTCGTCGGACATGGGTTGGTGTTCTGCGCATCAGGGCGAGCTGGCCCAACCCTTGCCATCAGACCGGGCGGCCGAGGCGATGTCACCGACACCCATTTGGAATGGAAAACCACACGCGGATCCCCTTTTGTGCCCTCACCTATAATCTACGGCGACTATCTCTATCAGGTCAACGACATGTCCAGCATCATCACATGTCTAAATGCCAGAACAGGGGAAACGGTGTGGCAAGAACGCCTCGGTCGTCCGCGACGTGAAGGTATCTCAGCCTCTCCGATCATCGTCGACGGCAAATTGTTCGTGACCAACGATGAAGGCCAAACGTTTGTCCTGCGCACCGGACCGACTTTCGAACTCCTGCACACCAACGACATCGGAGCCCGTACTCTAGCTTCGCCAGCGCTGGTGGATGGTGTGTGGTATGTCAGGACAGCACGAGAACTCATTGCAATCGGAGCTTCCTAACCGATAGTTGTAGCAGTGAGAACACCCAACCTTCTGCTGCCAGGCACTCAAGGAAGCGTTGTAGCCATGTCAGACCAAGCAAGTGATCTCTGTGGGCACACAGCCCTGCAGCTCGTGAATTTGATCAAGCAGCGCAAAGTGTCTGTGCGCGAAGTTGTGAGCGCACATCTCGAACGGATCGAACAGGTCAACCCCTTAGTCAACGCTATCGTCACGCTCCATCCGGACAAAGCACTTGCGGCTGCTGATACTGCCGACACGGCTCTTGCCAGAAACGATGCTATCGGTGCTCTGCACGGTCTTCCAGTCGCACACAAGGACTTGTTCCTCACGACTGGCATTCGCACCACCTTCGGCTCTCTGGCCTTTCGAGACAATATTCCAGATGAGACGACGCTAATCGTGGTACGACAACAGCAAGCCGGTGCCATCACCGTTGGTAAAACCAACACACCTGAGTTTGGAGCTGGGTCCCAGACCTTTAACGAAATCTTTGGCTCAACCTGCAACCCCTACGCCCTAGATCGGACCTCCGGTGGAAGTAGTGGTGGAGCAGCCGCAGCCCTCGCCACAGGCATGGTGCCCCTGGCCGACGGCAGTGACCTCGGCGGCTCACTACGGAACCCGGCCAGTTTTTGTAACGTTGTCGGATTTCGTCCCTCACCGGGCCGGGTCCCTCGTTGGCCGAGCCCAGCACCCTGGTTCCCTTTTAATGTACACGGCCCCATGGCCCGCACAGTCGCAGACCTCGCGCTACTGTTCGATGCCATAGCAGGGCCAGACCCACGAGCACCACTGTCTGTCGGGCTCCCTTCCCAGCCAGTCAGTGCCGCACTCGAGCGAGACTTCACCGGTGTGCGCATCGCCTGGACCACTAACCTTGGCGGATTGCCTGTGGAAACCGCTGTGAACGCCGTCCTTAATCTCCAGCGGACGACCTTCGAGTCACTCGGGTGCATCGTCGAGGACACCAGCCCGGACTTGGCTGATGCCGACGATATCTTCACAACCTGGCGAGCTTGGTACTTCGACCTTGCCTTCGGAACCATCCTAGATCGTCACCGCGACCTATTAAAGGACACCGTCGTCTGGAACATTGAAGCTGGGCGGTCGCTTAGCGGCCAGCAGATCGCCAGAGCCGAACAGAAACGAGCAGCCCTCTACCACCGGGTACGTCAATTTCAGACTCAGTACGAATTTCTGCTGTTACCAGTGGCCCAAGTAGTACCTTTTGATGTGTCGCAGCCCTATGTGACCCAGATCAACGGAGAAACCTTGCCAACATACCTGGACTGGATGAAATCCTGCTATCAGATCAGCGTAACCGGACTTCCTGCGATTTCGGTGCCGGCCGGATTTACCAGTGATGGCCTGCCTGTCGGCTTACAGATCGTGGGCCGTCCCTACGACGACTTAGGGGTGATGCAGCTCGCGCACGCGTTCGAACAGGTCACCAATTTCTGGAAACGGCGTCCTAGTCTGGCGTCTTGACCACGAACATGCTACAACCTCAGTGACAATCATCCCACGGGTTACGAATAGCATCCGGTTGACTGAGCAACTGTGCAACCACAGAGGTAATCATGCAAAGGTGTCTGCAAGCATTTGGCGTCATAGCCGGAACCGTCGTAATAGCAACCACACTGACCTACACTAACCCTAAGCTAACAGCCCAAGTCTCGCTCAACATCGACGACGACGATATCGGCGGAGTCGTTTATAGCGAAAATGGCCCTGAAGCTGGCGTCTGGGTTATCGCCGAGACAGACAAGTTCGACACTGGCTTTCGGAAGATCGTCGTGACCAACGATAAAGGGCAATATGTGTTGCCTGACCTTCCAGACGCCCCCTACCAAGTCTGGGTACGCGGATATGGCCTAAAGGACTCCACTCAAGTCACAGCCTCACCCGGGGCGTCGCTCGACCTGCGAGCAATAGAGGCCACGACCCCAGAGGAGGCCGCTCAGATCTACCCGGCCAACTACTGGTATTCGCTGGTCGAAGTGCCCCCAGCTACCGAATTTCCTGGCACCGGGGAAAACGGCAATGGAATCTCGCCAACCATGCGAAACCAAGCCGCATGGATCGATGGGTTGAAACAGGGTTGCCAGCTCTGCCACCAACTCGGAAACCAAGCAACCCGAGAACTACTCAACCCATCCGAGTTCGACTCAACCGAAGCCGCCTGGTCACATCGAGTCCGAGTCGGCCAGCGAGGAGCGATGATGAGTGGCGGGCTTCGCCGGCTCGGTGAAGATCGAGCAGTCGCCATGTATGCCAATTGGACCGATCGGATCATGGCTGGCGAGGTGCCCTCCGCCCCACCCCGCCCCAAAGGCCTTGAGCGTAACGTCGTGCTGACTCAATGGGAATGGGGTGGCGAGACCAGCTACATTCACGACGAAATAGCCACCGACAAACGGAATCCTCACGTGAATGCTGGTGGACCTATCTATGGAGTGGAGTTTGCTAGCGACAGCCTAGTCTGGGTCGACCCGGTTACCAACGAAGCCAAAGACGTCCATATCCCAGTCCGTGATATTCCTGGAACGGGAGACTTCAGGTCCTACATCGCGCAGGAAATGCCAGAGCCCTCGCTCTACTGGGGTGACGAACTTATTTGGGATAACCCCGGCAACCCGCATAACCCGATGATGGATGGACAAGGGCGAATCTGGATGACCCACCAAATTCGTGGCCCAGGAAACCCGGCATGGTGTCAAGCGGGCTCAACAAACCGTTTTGCCCAGCATTACCCATTAACCCGAGCCGCACGGCATATCGCTTATTACGACCCCAGTACCGAAGAGGTTGAATTGATCGACACCTGCTTCAACACCCACCATCTCCAGTTTGGGTTTGAAGACAGCGAGAGACTCTATCTCAGCTCCGTTGGTCCAGTGATCGGCTGGCTCGATGTTGAGGTCTACCAAGACACCGGGGACCCACAGGCGGCCCAAGGCTGGTGCCCAATCATCGTGGATACTAACGGTGACGGCCAAATCACAGAATGGATAGGCCGCGGCGATGCGCTCGATCCGACGAAAGATAAAGAACTTGGAGCCGGCTGGTACGGGATTGTACCGGACCCAACGGCCGATAACGTAGTCTGGGCTGCCTCCGGTGGGGTCCCTGGACAAATCGTGCGGCTCTCGATCGGAGAGAACCCGCCAGAAACCTGTATCGCCGAGTACTACCAGCCCCCGTTCAATAACCCAGAGGCTCACATTCAGGGTTACTCTCCCCGAGGCATTGACATCACGACCAACGGCATTATCTGGACGGCGCTCTCAGGCAGCGGGCACCTAGCAAGCTTCGACCGCAGCCAGTGCACAGTGCTAAACGGGCCGACAGCGACCGGTCAGCATTGCCCCCAAGGATGGACCCTTCATGCCACTCCAGGACCACAGATGAAGGGCGTTACCGACCATGGAAGTGCCGACTTCCATTACTACAATTGGGTTGATCAGCATGACACCCTAGGGCTAGGTCGAAACGTTCCGATCGCTACGGGCAGCACCTCAGATTCTCTGCTGGCATTCCTACCGGACCAGAAAGAATTTGTTGTCCTTCGCGTACCCTACCCAATGGGATTTTATTCACGCGGCATGGACGGACGCATCGATGACCCGAATACAGGCTGGAAAGGACGCGCGGTCTGGGCTGATTACGGAACCAACGCAATCTGGCACACCGAAGGTGGAAAGGGAACTCGAGGCACTCTGGTCAAGTTTCAGATCCGGCCAGACTCACTGGCACACTAGATGGCGTTACTCGACGTAAATCTAAATCCCAGGTTGGGGATTAACCCAGACGGGCAGACGCCCGTCTAGGTTTTCCCGCTCCCTCATTAAGACACAATGAAACGAGTGTTTTGTGTGGCTTCACCAACGCTGTTCACATACTCAAAACCCAGCCAAATGAGCACATGCTCCAGTCAACCGGTGCAGGCCACAGACCAATATCGATGCCATCCCACCGGGGATCCAATCAAAACTACGGTGACAGAGCTATGATCGCCCGCCCGGGGGCAACGTTTTCAACTAATTCCCCATCGCGCACCACAAACGTACCGGACACGAGAACATGCTGGATTCCCTCAGAGTAACGGTCCGGAGCATCATAGGTAGCCAGGTCAATGACTTGATCTGGGTTAAACAACGTCAGATCGGCGTCGGCTCCAATCTGCACCCGTCCCTTGGAAGTCATTTGTGGAGCCACTGCTTCAAGCCGTTTGGCCGGAAGTAGTGTCATCTTACGCAGCCCATCCATCAATGACAGGACGCCGCGCTCCCTCACGTAGAAACCAAGAACACGAGCGAAAGTCCCTGCCCCACGCGGATGAGACCGGCCCTCACTAAACGGGATGCCATCACTTGCCACTATGACATCTGGCTGGCTCACGATCCACTCATTGGTCGCTTCAGACCGGCCATGAGTAATCACCCATCCACCCTGCTCCCGATAACGCGCAAAGGTGGATTCGACCAACCTCTCTCCGGTCGCTACCCATTGAAGACGTTCATAGTCAGCCTCTGAACGGCCGACCCACCCGTCAAACAGCGCCGACTCGATACGACTCGCACTGGCAGTATAGGGATACGCCTCTGTGGTTACATCAACACCGTTGGCCCGGGCTCCACGAATCAATTCAAGAATCGAAGGCGCAGACTCGCCTGCACTACTGTTCATGTGCACGATATGAAGCGAAACACCGGTTGAAACAGCATTTGCGAGCACCTCCTGAAACGGAGCGATGGAACCGCCTGAGGTAAATGCGGCAGCCGAACGGAGGTGAATGAACACTGGCGCCTGGCGATCAGCAGCAGCAGCAAACAGGTGCCAGAGCTCCTCGTGACTCGCTCCTGGCGTGTAGCTGATACCAAAGCCGATTCCTAGCCCGCCTTGATCAAGCCCAGACTCCAGCAACAATGTAAGATGGCGAAGTTCTTCCTCAGACGCTTCTTCATAGAGGTAAGCATCTGAGCTACCACCACGGCCAAGGGTAAACGTAGGTCCACCGGCACTCTGCGCAACAATCGTGCCAAAGGCTTCCCGCCGGGCCCCCTGATGGCTCACGGAAGCACCATAATGAATTAAAGACTGCCCATCCTGTGCGGCATACCAAGCATCGATCGGATGAACACCAATCTCCAACTCCATCGAACTGGTGACGCCGTCACGCGCCTTATACCGACGGCTCTCGGCATCCTGACCGTGGGCATGCAAATCGATGAATCCAGGTGCCACTACCAAGCCTGAAGCATCAAGCGTCTCCAAGGACTCAGGTAGTCGTTCGTCAATAGAAACAATGATTCCTTCCCGCACTGCCACATTCCTGACTGCGTCAAGGCCAGTCTCTGGATCCATGACTCGGCCACCAGTGATCAACAGATCCACTGAATCCACGACAGGCGAAGTGCCACAACCTGTCAGCGCCAAGAACAAAACCCCCGCAGTGGTCCATCCAACAGCCTTTCGCCATCTCACCCTGTTCACCTACTCACCTATCTGGCACGGCGTGGCGCACCAGTGGTACACCACACCCTAGCCGCCACGGCATCTCCGCCACAATTCACCACAACCCGAGCACCTTCCACCACAACATACCTACAGGCAACCAAATCACCAAGTTCAGTGCCGAGGCATAGAAACCGACCCGCCACCATTCCTTTAAAGACACGTAACCTTCGATGAAAATCACAGGTGAAGTCGTAGTCCCGTAATGTGTCAGCCCCGCCGCTAAATTGTTGATAAAGACAAAGCTATAAACAACCAGTGGTGCTGGTGCACCCAAATTAACCAGCAGCGCCAGAAACGGTGGGTAAAGCGCCAAAGCATGTACGGTGGTACTAGCAAAGAAATAATGGGCGTAGAAATATATCAACAGGGCCCATAGAAACACCACCACCCAAGAAGCACCAAGAAACCAAGAACCAATCCACTCCGCGAAGAGTGCTGTAACCCCGGTCTCGTTTAGCACACCTCCCATCATCAACAATCCGCCATACCAGATAAACACATCCCAAGCTGATCGTTCATCGAGCGCATTGTTCCAGGTCAAGGCTTGGGTCAAAAAGAGCGCCGTAATACCTAGAAACGCTACAAGGGTTGGAGACAGCCAGGGCACGTAGGAAGATGCAACCCAAAACACAATGAGTCCGATGAATACACCACCGACAATCGCTTCCCGCCCCCTGATCGGTCCAAGCTCAGCCAAGCGCTCGGCTGCAAATTCGGCGGCCGCTGGCGTTTGTTTAAGTTCGGGCGACGTCAAGCGATACACGAGGTAGGGCACTGCGACACTGGCAACAATCCCTGGCACTATTCCAGCCACAAACCAACTGGTCCAAGTGATGGTCACCCCAGCATATTCGGCAGCCAAGTCCCCAAGCAGGAGATTGGCCGCACTGCTGTAGAAAAACATCGCCGACGAGATGACACTCCCCTGATACATGCAGGTCATCAAGAAAGTTCCCAGAAGCGCTGAAGAAGCTCCAGGGTGGGATTTATAAAGACCACTGACACTGCGAGCAATTGGGAACACAATGCTAGCGGAGCGGGCAGTGATCGAGGGCACCCCCGTCGCTAATGTGAGATCTGTAAGATGCAAGGCGTAGCCAAGGCCTAACGAGGTCCGGCCAATCGCGCGAATGAACCAGAGGGCGACACGACGGGCAAGCCCAGAATCGCGGAGGGCTCGCGACATGAGCATCGCGATCAGCACCATCCAAACCGACGATGCCGAATAGCCGCTCAGTGCCCTATCGATTGGGAGGCCGCCAGCTACGAGCATCCCCACGATACCCACCAATACGACCTGGGACCCTGGCATTGGTTGTAGCATCAAGCCACCAATAGTGGCAAAGAAAACTCCGACTCGTCGCCAGTCCTCACCTGACACCCCATCTGGTGATGGCACAACATGTGCGACGAAGCCATAAATTGCGATTAAAACCAACAGCCGGGAGAACCTGACTGAAGCACCAGATGAAACGTTTCCAGACTCACCAACCATAGTGGCACCTCGGATAAGTCAGGATACGCGCTCCAGCACAGCAGCAAGGCCCTGACCAACCCCGATACAGAGCGTCACCAACGCATACCTGCCACCACAACGTTGCAACTGCCGCGTAGCAGTCAGCGCCAACCGAGCCCCGGATGCCCCCAGGGGATGACCAACCGCAATTGCTCCACCATTAGGGTTCACCCGGCTATCTCCGGCTTCAAGCCCCATCAGTTTTAGGCAACCAAGAACCTGGGCAGCAAATGCTTCGTTGATCTCGATCACGTCCATGTCAGCCAGCGAGAGGCGGGCTCGTGCCAGGGCCTTCTTGGAGGCGGGAACAGGCCCAAGACCCATGATTCTCGGCTCGACACCAGCAACCGCAGCTGAGACCATTCGAGCCAATGGGGCGACTCCCACACGTTCTCCCGCAGCGCGACTCCCAACAAGCATCGCAACCGCTCCGTCATTAATCCCAGACGCATTACCTGCTGTGACCACTCCCCCATCAAACAAAGGTGGCAGAGCTGCAAGCTTCTCAGCGGATGTGCTTGGACGCGGATGTTCGTCGTCGGCAACGATTGTCGAACTACCTCTCTTTGATCCAGGTACCGTGACTGGGTCCAACTCTCCGTCATAGAACCGCGCCGCTTTAGCGGTCGCAAAGCGATGTTGAGAAGCTAAAGCAAACCCATCACTCTCCTCCCGCGTGATACCAAGGTCTGCGGCAACATTGTCTGCCGTGCCAGGCATCGCGTGGTCACCATATTGGGCGGTCACACGCGGATTGGGAAATCGTGACCCAAGCGCTGTATCGAAGGTGGTCAACTGTCTCCCATACGCTCGTTCCGACTTAGCCATTACAAACGGAGCGCGGCTCATGTGCTCCACTCCCCCAGCAACAAATAAGTCCCCCTGTTCACAGGCGATGGACCGGGAAGCATCGAGCACTGCCGCCAGACCGCTCGAGCACAATCGATTGACGGTCATTCCAGCAACTTCAACTGGAAGCCCAGCCAGCAACCCAGCCCGCCGAGCGACATTCCGGCAATCCTCACCAGCTTGATTCGTGCACCCAATAACGACATCTTCGACATCCTCGCCGCGAAACGAGGTCCGCTTCATTAGTGAGGCAATGGCTCCAGCCAAGAGGTCGTCTGGTCGGACTGCGGCCAGAGCCCCAGCATGGCGACCGAACGGTGTTCTAACTCCGTCATAAATGAAAGCGTCCTTCATCAACATCCTCACCCCACCGTTACTTGAATCGCCGCCATTATACGCAGGCTCGACTACCATTCAGCCATCAGGGTATCGTAAACAGACGCCCATATGACCTCTGCAATATCAGGACATTTTGCCTTTTCACCAGGGTTCGGTAATTTGACCTGATAGTTTTCTAATTCGCAATGTCACGACGATACCTTTCCACTTACGCCGCCACGGTAGTGGTTTGCATCATCGAAGGAATGGTCCTTGCAGCTCCGGCATATACCCAGGCACCTGATGAGAATTGGCGGGTCCTCGATACAGATCATTTCCGCGTAGCCTACCCGTCAAATCTAAAAGCCTTGGCCTCCAGGGTCGCCAACCACGCCGAGCGAGCCTATCGTGGTCTAGAAAAGCACTTCGGCCCAGCGCCACGGTCCACCATCGACATCGTGGTCAGTGACCACACCGATATTGCCAACGGCTTCGCTACGGTCAGCCCATGGAACAGAATCACCATTCTGGCCCCTCCACCAATAGAGGGGTTCGAACTCACCTACTTCAACGACTGGCTGGAGTTGATCGTCACCCACGAATTAGCACACGTCTTTCACCTAGATCGAAGGGGTCTCCTCGGTCGCATGACCAAGACCATTTTCGGAAGGCCATCCGTCGGATGGCCCATCTTCCCCAACAGCTCGCTGCCTAGATGGGTTGTCGAGGGGTTAGCCACATACTACGAGTCCTTCCTTACTGAAGCCGGCAGGACTAAAGGAACATTTCAAGACATGGTGCTACGAACAGCTGTGTTGGAAGACCGATTTGAAAGTCTGCAAGAGATGTCCGGAGAAAGCCAGGTCTGGCCCGCCGGAAACAGGCCATATATCTACGGTTCGATGTTTTTTGCGTATCTGGCAGAAAGCTACGGCCTGGAAGGCATCTCTGCGTTCGCTAAGGCCGTGGACCGTCAACTTATACCATACCGAATAGACGCGGCAAGCCGGCAAGCATTCGGGATTAGCTTTACGGAGGCCTACGCTGGCTGGGTCAGGACTCTAGCTATCCGCTACAAGAGCCTTCTCGATGATCTCTCCAAACAAGCCCCCATCACTCGAGGTGAAACAATCGACAGTGCTGGACGCTTCGCGCTCTCCCCAAAACTCGCCCCAGACGGTCTCATGCTAGCCTTTGCCAAATCAGACGGACTCTCGGATACACAGATTCACTTAACAGAACTGAGCGATGCGACCGGCCAAAATCTAGTACGAACAAACGGCCTAGCTCTACTCGACTGGACTCCGGATGGAAGTTTGGTGTTTTCTCAGCTCGAGTTCGATGGTCCTTATCGAAGTTACAAAGACCTTTACCTAGTCAATCCCACAGATGGAAAGTCCTACCAGGTCACCGATGGCCAGAGACTGGATTTTCCGTCGGTCTCACCGGATGGCAACAAGGTTGTAGCCGTCCAACAAGACAAAGGCCGAACCTGGTTGGTTGTGGTCGACCTGGTGACAGGCGCGTTGGACCCTATGGTCGAGCCTACCGACGACATTCATTGGACCTCCCCAGCCTGGTCGCCAGACGGACGCTGGATTGCCGTGTCACGGTGGACGACCGGAGCATCCTACGACCTGGTCCTCTTGGATGAGCATGGCCACATCCACGAACAAATCACTGTAGACCGAGCCATAGACCTAACACCTACCTGGAGCCCCGATGGCCGCCACCTGCTCTGGGCATCCGACAGAAGCGGCATCCCCAATATATTTGCCGCAGACATCCTAACCACAGGAAAGCTCGGCCTCGTGCGTCAAGTCACCAACCTGGCCACCGGCGCCTCCTATCCTGTGGTGGACCCAACAGGAACGTGGATCTACTTCAGCGCCTACCACGCCGACGGATGGCACATCGAGCGTATTCCCTACAACCCGGCCACATGGTTTAACCCGGGTCCCATCGATGACCGATTCAACGATGACCGGCGAGCATCTACGCGGAATTATTCAGGTCAGCTAAAGCTAACAGAACGCTCTTATGACCCCTTCCCATCACTTTGGCCCAGGTTCTGGACTCCTGTCTTCTCTGAAGGGGAAGTCCGGGGTGGGCACAGAATCATCGGCTCAAGCTTAGGCGTTCAAACTGCAGCAACCGATACCGTAGGCCGCCACGCTGTCACGGGTTTAGTCAGTTTCGAACCTCAAGGGGAGCGGTTCACCGGCGGTCTGGCTTACACGTTTTTCGGACTCGGCAACCCCGCTATCAGCGTGTCAGCAAACCAAAACCGATCGTCGGCCAGTTTTTTAGTTAAACCAACCTTGAAAAAAAGTCAGACTCCTGCTGACCAGAATCTCTTCCTCCTAAAACGAGAGCGGGAGCTTGGTATGGATATTTCGCTGGTTCGACGGAAAGTTCGCACCCAGTTCAATGCGTCAATTGGCGCATCCTACGTCTGGGAACACCAAACCTTATGGGACAGCACACAGAATCCAGAGGACGGATTCACTGCCACCGTGGGTTCACCCCAGGTATCCGCAAGCATCGTCTACAACAACACCAGAATACGCCCATTTTCTATAAGTCCTGAGGACGGCATCACTGGGTCCACCAAGATTCGGCGAAGGTGGGACCCAAGGGTAGCCTCCTCTCTCTCAGACGCACCACGCAGGAATGGCTCCTGGACCGATGCCACTGGACAGATCAAACTCTTTAGAGCACTGCCTCTCAAAGGTTTCTCCAATCACGTCCTTGCAATACGCGCCAGCGGCGGACTAGCCTGGGGGCCCAGAGCTGACCGAGACTTCTATGCCCTCGGGGGCACGGCAGGGCAAGCCGAACAGTTCTCAGGTTTGCAACTGTTTGGTGAACCCGGCATCCAATTTCCCATCCGCGGCTATCCCTGGGGCATACGCACTGGATCAACCGCCTGGGCAATATCATTCGAGTACAGGTTCCCCGTGGCTCGTCTCAACAAGGGATTGGGTGCAGCACCTGTTTATGCCGACTGGGTCAGCGGCAGTTTGTTTGCCGACGCGGGCAATGCCTGGAACCCTGAAATAACGAAAAATCCCCAAGGCCGTGTCACATCCATCGGCGGCGAATTACTGATAAGCAGCCTACCACTTTGGATAAGTCCAACGGTCGTGCGCACTGGCCTCGCATTTCCTCTCACCGCTAAAGGTCGGACCACAATCTACGTCAGACTTGGAGTCCCTTTTTAGGCTTTTTTTGAGAGGAAGCTTGTGTCGAGAGTCACAAGGCCGATGCTCAGAACAGACAGCCCGAACCCGTCCTTTAAATTGTCAGATGGTTTCGAAAAAGCCTACTTAGACCGATAATGCAAGGCAAGCGTTAGCTAATGGCGAACTAATGGAGGTACACGATGAAACGATGGCTCATGCTGCCCCCCCTACTGACTGTTACGTTCATCAACTGCACAGCAACATCAAACCAGAACGGAGAGCCCCTGCACGAAACAGCTCAGACTCTGCCTAGCTATGAGCCACCCCCTGTTGCAGCCGAGTCAAGGGATCTTTCCCAGGAAGATATCGAGCGACTCATGAACGAATTGTCGAACTGGGGGCGTTGGGGACCAAATGATCAACTGGGTGCCGCGAACCTTATCTCACCGACGAAGAGACTCGAAGCCACCTCGTTGGTTACCGAAGGCATTACCGTGTCCCTCGAACATCAACTACTAGTCGAACAAGCGGATGACGTCCCACTCCCTTTCAGACGTAGCATGCTGAACGTGCCTGACTCAACTGTCGAACCACCCTTCATGGGCGCGGTAAGCGACAATTATTCCGTTAGCTACCATGGTTACTCCCACAGTCACATCGACTCACTCTGCCACATCATGTACAAGGGCCAAATGTACAACGGGGTGTCACAGGACACGATTACCGAAGACGGGTGTTCAAACGCATCCATCGCCAACCTTCAAGGAGGAATTGTCACCCGAGGGATCCTGTTCGACATTCCTCGACTCAAGGGCGTGCCCTATCTCGAACCCGGCACTCCGATCTACATGGAAGACCTCGAAGCCTGGGAAGAAATGGCAGGTCTTACAGTACGTCCAGGAGACGCTATATTCATCCGTACTGGACGCTGGGCACGGAGGGCAGAACACGGCCCCTGGGTCATATCCGAACTGGCCGCTGGTCTCCACGCTTCCACCATGCCCTGGGTAAAATCGCGAGACGTGTCATTTCTTGGCAGTGATGCCGCCGCAGATGTGGTGCCATCGCAGGTCGAAGGGGTTCGCCTACCAGTCCATACTCTAACGATCGTGGCGATGGGCGTAGACCTGTTCGACAATCAAGACCTTGAAGCTTTAGCTGAGACCGCGGCAGACCTCAACCGCTGGGAGTTCATGTTGGTTGCTGGACCGCTCGCGGTTCAGAACGGAACTGGCTCACCGGTCAATGCGATCGCAATTTTCTAGGGTCGACCTAAAACCGTTCATGAGTGCGCTGGTTTACACTGGAACAGCCGGTCATCGTCCATATCGAGCCGTCTCAGACTTCGGGGCGTAGAGCACCGGAACTAAATTCTGGGGTATCCGGCGCGCCCGGAAACATCGAATACCCTTCGTCTGGAGAAGGACTTAACCAATTGAACCAGCACGCACCGCTTACGCCGTATCGATGATTGCGTTGAAAGTCATGCTCGGCCGCATCGCCCGCTCTGCCAAGGTGTCATCGGGATGGTAATACCCACCAATGTCCACTGGTTGCCCCTGTGCCTCAAGTAATTCCCTCTCTATAACCGCCTTGTTTTTTTCGAGCTTTTCCGCTACAACCAAGAAGCGCGACTGAAGTTCTGTATCCTCATTTTGTTTCGCCAGCTCTTTCGCCCAATAAAGGGCCAGGTAGAAGGTACTGCCTCGATTATCCATCTTGTTCACATGTCGAGACGGAATACGGTCCTCTGCCAAATAGAGTCCGATTGCCCGCTCCAGCGTTTTCGCGAGCACCGATGCCCTTTGGTTGCTTGTCTTAGTAGCGGCCAGCTCCAACGCTGGCACGAGAGCACAATACTCACCGAGGGAATCCCACCTAAGGTGCCCCTCCTTAAGCATTTGCTCTACATGCTTAGGGGCCGAGCCGCCAGCACCAGTTTCAAAAAGCCCCCCACCACTGAGAAGCGGAACGATCGACAACATCCGTGCGCTAGTACCCAATTCCAAAATCGGGAACAGGTCAGTAAGGTAGTCTCGCAGCACGTTCCCAGTGACAGCAATTGTGTCTTCACCACGCCTGATCCGTTCCAATGCAAAGCGCATCGCGTCAATCGGCTTCAAGATTTGAACGTCCAGATCACTCGTATCATGTTCAGACAGGTATAACTTCACCTTCGTGATGATCTCCGCATCATGAGCCCGTTGCTCATCAAGCCAAAACACGGCTGGTGTGTCGGATGTCCTAGCACGATCTACCGCAAGCCTGACCCAATCGCGAATGGGCTCATCCTTTGTTTGACACATCCGAAAAATATCGCCTGCCTCCACTACTTGCTCCAGCCGTGTCGAGCCACCAGCCCCAACAACACGGATAACGCCTGGACCTGGGGCTATAAACGTCTTGTCATGGGACCCGTATTCTTCGGCTTTTCTCGCCATCAACCCCACATTGGACACGCTCCCCATCGTAGACGGATCAAACTGACCGTACTGTTGACAATCCTCGATCACTGTTTGATACATCGCCGCATAGCAACGATCGGGAATCATGGCGATAGTGTCTTGCAACTTACCCTGACGGTTCCACATCTTGCCACCATCTCGAACCACATTGGGCATCGAAGCATCGATAATGACATTATTCGGCACATGCAGATTGCTAATTCCTTTAGCCGAGTCGACCATTGCTAGTGGCGGACGATCGTCGTACACCGCTTCAAAGGAGGCTTTCACTTTGCTGCTCTTCGCAGAGTCTAACTTGTCAAGCTTCTCAAAAATATCAGCCACTCCGTTGTTCACGTCAGCCCCAATTTGATCAAGTATCTCGGCATGCTCTTCGAGAGCATGCTCGTAATAGACCGCAACACAGTGACCGAACATGATGGGGTCAGAAACCTTCATCATCGTCGCCTTTAGATGCAACGACAAGAGTGCCTTGTGACGAGTGGCTTCCTCGATGGTTCGAGAAAAGAATGCACGCAGCGCAGTAACATTCATCACGGCGGTATCGATGACTTCACCTGCCGTCAATGCAACGGTCGCCTTAAGAACAGAAACCGTCCCACCGGGACTGACAAACTCAATCCGCACATCCTCAGACTCCCGCACGGTCTCCGAAGTTTCACTACCGAAAAAGTCCTTCTCCTCCATGTGTGCTACACGAGTCTTTGAGCCAGCATCTGGCCAAGGCTTCATCATCTTGTGGGGATTCGCCCGTGCAAACCGCTTAACTGACCCAGTCGCGCGTCGGTCGGAATTTCCCTCGCGCAGAACCGGATTTACTGCAGAACCAAGCACCTTAGCGAAGCGAGCGCGCACTTCCAGATCAGCCTCTGTCTGTGGATCCTCCGGATAATCCGGCATGTCGTAGCCGTGGCTGCGCAGTTCCTTGAGCGCAGCCTGGAGTTGAGGAATTGATGCACTAATATTTGGCAGTTTTACGATATTTGCCACCGGGGTTTTCGCTAACTCGCCCAGCCACGTCAGGTCGTCTGGAATGCGTTGCTGTTCGCTCAGCCGGTCTGGAAAATTTGCGATAATTCGTCCGGCCAACGAAATATCACGAGTCTCAAATTCAATCCCACTACCTCGGGCATAAGCCTGCACAATCGGAAGCAACGAGTAGGTAGCAAGAGCTGGAGCCTCGTCAATCTTTGTCCAAATAATCTTGGTAGGCGGCATGTGACTCCTTGCTGTCGCCGAAAAACGATATCTTAGCTGGAACGGCGGCAACCTCTGATGGTAGCGCATCAACGAAGAATTGGCATGCCTCCGCTCACTCAGTTTCTAAAATCGTTATTTAGAACCCTCTAAAATGGTTTAATCTGTGTAGTCGCCGATGACACTAAAATCTAGCTTCGGCCGCCGGCAGTGGCGCACCAGCCACCCGCTCAATGTGCGCATCTCCCACTGGGTTAATGTAATTGCCGGAACCTATTTGTTGGTCAGCGGTCTCCACATCTTTCTTGACTTTCCTGAGCTCTATTGGGGCCACACTGGTTATCGAGGCTATCCTGCAATTTTCAAACTCGAAGACTGGGGGCTCTCTTGGGATGAGGCTGGCTCCCTGGGAAACCGGATGTGGGGACGGAACTACCACTTCACGTTTGCCTGGGTCTTTCTCATCAACGGATTAATCTACGTTGGTTGGAACCTCAGGACAGGACATCTACAGCAGCAGCTGTGGCTAAACCGTGATGAACTGAGGCTCGATAATTTGCACCGGGACCTTCGTCAACAAGTTCGGTGGACCTTACCTCGCCAGACCACGACCACCGAGTACGGTACTCTCCAAAAAATTTCTTACCTAATGCTAATATTCGTGTTTGTGCCTCTCATGGTGCTCACCGGATTGGCACAGTCTCCTGGCTTCACAGCTGCTTGGCCTTGGCTACTTGACATCTTCGGTGGACGACAGTCGGCACGAACACTACATTCTGTTGGAACCGTTTTATTCATAGTTTTCGTCATCCTACACATACTCGAGGTCATACGCGCAGGGGCTACCAACAGGATCCGTTCAATGTTCACTGGACACCTGCTTATCTCAAGCTCCACTAGTGACATTAGGCGTGATGGCGAAATGAGCTCTGCAGACACCTGATTCATTCCAGAGTCATCACTCTGGCTGGAAACGGCTATTCTCAGGCCAATTGCAGGGGCCTGAGAAACCAGAGGAGAATTAATGAAGGCATCATTCTCGAATCCGATCCAATTTATCCAACAGCATCAGATCTCCCGTCGGAATATGTTATCCAGCATACCAGCCCTCGTTGGGTTGTTCAGCTCTGGCTGCTCGCGGGACACCTTCATTCCACCAACTATCAGGACCGGACTGATCGGCGTAGCCGACGTCCTGACCATGAGCGCCAATCGCTTCCTCCTGTCTGACCAGCCACTCGCCCGGGAATATGAGTTAAGTGACATCGCTCCAGAGTTTCCGACCTGGGGGCAGACCGATCCGCAGGACGAGGAATACCAGCAGCTACGCAGCAGAGGATTCAGGGGATGGAGTCTCCCGGTGAAGGGCCTGGTCAGGCGTCCCACTGACTTTACACTGGAACAACTCAAACAAATGCCAGCTCGGACCCAAATCACCGCTCACGTGTGTGAACAGGGGTGGTCGGCCATCGGTCAATGGACTGGTGTCCCGCTGGTACAGGTGCTGAATGCTGCCGGTGGTATCAAGCCGACAGCACGCTATGTCATGCTGGACACCGTGGACGGCTGGTATGAGGGTATCGACCTTTTCGAGGTCATGCATCCCCAAACTATTCTGGCCTACAACCTCAACGGGCAGGCTCTCCCGATCGGCAATGGTGCGCCTCTCCGCCTACGAGTAGAACGCCAATGTGGTTATAAAAACCTCAAATTTCTCAAGTCTATTCAAGTCGTCGACTCAATGGCCTCCTTTGGACGTGGCACCGGAGGCATCAATTCAGACTGGGGATTTCATTGGTTCGGTGGAGTCTAGGGCAACCAAGCCCAGGTTCAGAAGTAACGAAGCAAAGCAATCACTTTTTTCGTAAGTCCTCTTGGTAATTAGACATCGCTCAGGGTCCGCTTATCAGAGGCTACAACCAGCAGCCAACAACGATATAATCCTGCGCCAAGATGCCTCCACTTCAGGGATTACGTGTGATAGACCTCACTCGAGTCTTGGCTGGCCCCTACTGCGCCATGTTGCTTGGCGACATGGGCGCTGAGGTCATAAAGATCGAAGAACCCTCCCACGGGGACGACACCAGAGCCTGGGCTCCGTTTCAGCAAGGCATCAGCACCTTCTTCCTCGGAATGAACCGCAGCAAGAAGAGCGTCGCCTTGGATCTGAAGACACAAGCGGGCGCCGACGCGCTTCGCAACCTACTCACTGACACCGATATCCTTATAGAAAACTTTCGTCCTGGAAGCTTGAAGAAGCTTGGGTTTGACTACGACACAATCAGCATGACCTATCCACAACTGATCTACTGCTCGGTCACTGGATACGGCCACGATGGGCCAAAACGCAACCTTCCTGGCTACGACGCGGTGATTCAGGCTGAGTCAGGATTGATGCACGTAACAGGCGCCCGTAACGGCCCTCCCATGCGAACCGGCGTTGCAATAACAGACTACCTTGCCGGTCTGTACGCCATGAACGGGATCCTGCTAGCCCTCAGAGATCGTGATGAAACAGGACTTGGCCAACATGTCGACATTGCGCTCCTTGATGCGATGACCGCCACACTCTCGCTGCCGGCCAACGTCCTCTTCGCCACCGGCGAAGAATTGGGGCGAGAGGGAAACGACCACCATTCCTTGACGCCCTACGAAACAGTGGCCGTTACTGACGGTCTAGTGATGATCGCCGTAGGGAATCAGCGACTATGGCACCAATTTTGCAAAGCTATCGGGCACCCGGCTCTCGACACCGACCCGCGCTTCATTACCAATACTGATCGAATGAAACACCGTAACGAACTCAAAAAATTACTTGCCGCGTGTCTAGCCGCCTTCACGCGAGACACACTGATCAAACAACTTCACAAGCATTCAGTCCCCTGTGGCCAGGTCAGAACCCTAGCAGAGGCACTCGCAGAGCCGCAGCTAATTGCTCGCAAGATGGTCATCGAATTGACTCACCCTGAATTGGGCGTGATACGTGCCCTAGGCAATCCGATCAAACTATCTCGGACACCAGCAGTTCTCGACAAACCACCTCCTACACTCGGGCAGCACACCGATGAGATTCTCGGGGAAAGCGGCCAACCAAGCTTCACCAAGACTCGGGCTGGCACCACGGAAGCCGGAGAGTGAGAACAAGCTCATGTTCAGAGTGCCCTCCCTCGGCCAGACACTAGGCTCCCTCACGCTCTCTTTGCTGGTAGGGCTTCTGTATGAAGTTCCACAAGCTCAGAGCGATAGGCTGGTCTGCCAAGATCTCCAGCCCCTCCAGACCGATCCCATTGCGGCATCAAGCATCTGCCACCATGAAGAAGTTAACGAATCGCCCAGTCGACAGCCTAGAAATCACATCCGGAATCGGGCAAGTTATCAGATCGACCAGGCCATTAGAGGCCAAGCGGTATATCGAGACGTGTGCTCTTCATGCCACCAACCTGACCTATCTGGTGGACTAGACGCGCCAGAACTGGCTGGCTCTAATTTCATAAGCATGTGGCGCGGACAACCTGTGCGCGCCCTGTTCGGTTACATCAAGGTCGCAATGCCACCAGTTGGAGCCAAGCCGGACGATTCAACTCTCGTGGATATAGTTGCCTATATCCTGCAACAAAATGGTGTGGACTATGGCCCCCTACCACTGGTTGCAACCACACCGAGTCCCATTGACCCGTCTGAGCATTAACCGTGATCTCATCACCTAGCCAGTAGCCTATACTCGAGGAGTTCCAGGACAGGCAGCCTAGAGATTTGACTCGACTCAGATATTAGACCTCTACATCATGCAACTTAAAGTCCAGAGACTGGACCCCATCTTCAGTAAACTCCCGACCCAAGCACACCCTACCGACGCCGGGCTCGATCTTTACTCCTCAGTCAATATCGACATTCCCTCTGGTTGCGCAAAACTCATCTCAACGGGCCTAGCCATCGAATTACCCTCCGGCACAGAGGCCCAAATTCGACCACGGAGCGGACTCGCACTAAAGCACAACGTCACCGTCCTGAATAGTCCTGGAACCATCGATGAAGGGTACCGAGGTGAAGTGGGTATCATCCTCATAAACCACGGCCGCACTGAATTCTCCGTGCGGCGTGGCATGAAAATTGCGCAGCTGGTCGTCAAGCCAACCCTGGTAGTTGAGGTGGCCGAAACGGTCACCCTTTCGGAAACCCCGCGCGGACAAGGAGGATTTGGGTCAACCGGCACATAGCTCAGACCGCACCAACCACCCTGAACCGAAGTAGCTGCATCCAGTGGAAGGATTTCCCATCGCTGCACAAACAGGTTTCACTCCAACGGTTCCACACCACCGCACTCAAGCAACTACCCTTAACCTGATAGCAAGGTGATAAGGTTGCAATTAGACTAAAGATGGCCACAAACAAGGTTTCACAGTTTCCAGGCTCCACCACCCTCCGGGTAGCCCTATGTCAGTGCAATCTGCCTGTGGGACACCTAGACAGGAACCTTGAGAGGATAAGGACCTTAATTGTTCGATCAACCGAAGAGGGCGCAGATTTAGTCATCTTCCCAGAGCTCTCTGCCACCGGGTATCCCCCAGAAGACCTATTACTGAATCCAGTGTTTGCCAAAGAGGCTGAGACTGGCGTGCGCGACCTCGCAAATTCAGTCACTAACACGGTGGCGATCGTGGGACTCCCTCTGTTAACCAAAGACCTCTATAACGCCGCCTTTGTCTTGGCTGACGGGAAAGTCGCTGCGACATACAAGAAATACTTTCTTCCAAACTATGCGGTATTTGACGAACAGCGCTACTTCGCACCTGGGGACGACGCGCTTGTGCTTGATTTAGACGGAACCTATGTCGGCGTCACTATATGTGAAGACCTCTGGCGCCCTGGGGGCCCAGCTCAATGGGCAGCCGTCGACGGCTCAGCCGCCCTAATAGTTAACCTGTCCGGCTCCCCCTATCACCGGGGTAAGGGTATGGACCGCGAACGCATGTTGTCTCAGCGGGCAACCGACTACGGCTGTTTTGTGGCATTCTGCAATGCTGTTGGTGGTCAGGACGAGCTGGTCTTTGACGGCCATAGCCTCGTCATCAATCCGAACGGACAAGTGGTAGCGAGAGGCCTACAATTCGAAGAAGACCTCTTACTTGTAGATATAGACCCAGTAGAAGCTACTCGACGGAGTCTTCACGCCCCGAGATGGCGACAATCTTGGGAAAAGACTGCTAGCCGACGGCTATCGATACCCGTCCGCAGAAACCAAAGCTTTCATCGTTCAGAGATACAACCACGGAGGCACGCTCTTCTAGCGCCAGAAGCTGAGGCGTACCGGGCTTTAACTCTCGGAACAGCCGACTACTTTTTGAAAAATGAGTTTAATCACGCTGTATTGGGGCTTTCTGGTGGCATTGACTCAGCCCTAACACTAACAATTGCGGTCGACGCACTTGGACCAGAAAACGTAACCGCGGTCTCAATGCCCTCAAAGTTCACTTCAAAAACGAGCAAAGATGACGCAGCAGAGCTAGTGAACCGACTAAAGGTCGAGCTCATTGAAATCCCCATCGAAGACCTAGCACATACCTACGAAGTTGCACTTTCTGAACTGTTTGATAACACAGCCCCTGGTGTCGCTGAAGAAAACATCCAAGCTCGCATCCGCGGCAATCTATTGATGGCTCTTTCCAACAAGTTTGATTGGCTCGTGCTGACCACCGGTAACAAGAGCGAAATCAGCGTGGGTTATGCCACGCTATATGGCGACATGGCCGGCGGGTTCGCTTTGTTAAAAGATGTGCTCAAAAGCTGGGTCTATCGTTTATCGAACTGGCGCAACCAGGACCGAGAGGTTATTCCTGTTCAGATTATCGACAAGCCCCCAACGGCTGAGCTGCGCGAGCACCAATTCGACACAGACAACCTACCACCATACAGCACCCTAGACGCCATCCTAGAAGCCTACATCGAGACCAACAGCACCCCTGTAGACATTGTCCGAACAGGCGGTCACGACCCGGCACTAGTGGACAAAGTGATCAATATGGTCGATCGGGCTGAGTACAAACGCAGACAGGCTCCACCAGGCATCCGCATCTCTCCTCTAGCATTCGGAAGAGACCGACGACACCCAATCACAAACAGATATCGGAAACATTTGAATGGACCGGAATGACACAGCGTGACCTAGGCCAGACTTCACGCAACCTCTTGCTCAAGTCGACCGATTTCCGCAACAAAGTCCCGTCGTGAAGTAAAGTAAACTCTCTTGCCATCACTGCCAAGCTGAGTTTCTAAAGACTAATTCCGCACTCCAGTCACCTGTCTATGCGCGCATGCCTCTAAGAATCACGATCAAATCTTGAGTATCCGCCCCTTCAGCATATTTCTGACGAATTCAGCTAGCCTTTCTTCAACAGGCTCAGCCTCCCGGCCAAACCGCTCACGAAGCTTTTTGCAGATCTCAGCAAGCGACGTCCTCCCGTCGCACGCTTTCCAGACAACAGTACCAACCTCATCAAGTCGAATTCGGTAGAAAGGATCGCCACCTAAACTAGTAACCCAACGAGCTATTCGACTAGAACGCAGGCGGGGCCTAAGCAGAACGCAGCACTCCTCTTCTTCGTACCACTCAAGCAAACGGCTCGGACAAACAGCCGAAAAATCGGCTGCTAACTCAGGCACTTGAAGTGGGTGAACTGCCATCGTCCTCGCTTACCCGAAGCGGCACCTTGACCAGCAGATGGTAAAGCAGGATAAATACTAAAGCTCCCAGCAGCGTGCTCTCTGAAATGGAAGGTAACACCCGAGTCATTCCAAAGGCACTCCCACCTAGCACAACAAACGCCAGAAACACAGCCATCAACGCTTCGCCGGCAATGAAACCTGACGAGAGCAGTACACCAGTGTTGGTCGCTCGAGTGACGGCCTGAGACGTAACCCCTTTTTTCACAAGGGCCCGTGAGAGCATCCAAGCCATCAGGCCACCGACAAAGATCGCCGAAGTGGATCCGAAAGGCAAATACATACCGACAGCGATCAGCATCGGCGACGGTGAGTTGATAAGGATAAGGCCCAGTGCCAAGAACATCCCAGTAACAACAAGCGGCCAAGCCATTTCTCCACCAACGATCCCCTGAGCCATTAGTGCCATCAGGCCAGCCTGAGGGGCCGGTAGCTCGGCACTTCCTATTTCATACACTCGGTCCATGGCAATCATCGGCCAAATTAGAACAAGGGCGGCCACAACCACACCGATAATTTCACCGACCTCCATCTTCCAAGGAGTACCGCCAAGGATATGCCCAACCTTCAGGTCTTGAAGCATGTCTCCAGCTATACCGGCAGCGCAACACACCACACCGGCGACACCCAAAACACCCAAGATGCCAGACGGTCCGGTCACCCCAATCCCAACCATCAAGAGCGCAGAGATGAGCAAAGTACTCAATGTGAGTCCACTTATTGGGTTATTGGAGCTACCCAGTAATCCGACAAGATAGCCGGCCACGGCCGCAAAGAGAAATCCGAGAATCACCATGACAACAGTTAGCAGAACCGCTCCAGGGAAGCTTTGGCTAAAGAACCAGTAAAGACCCAAGAGGGGGACTGACAGCCCGGCAATTCCAAGTCCAACCTTCATAAAATCGAGGTCAAGGTTGTGCCGGGTTGCAACACCACCCCCAACTTGAGCGCTCTTGATGTCACTGAGCGCACGACCTATGCCTGCAACAAGCGAGTTTCGGAGTTTGAACAGCGTGTAGAAAGCCGCAACAATCATGGTTCCGACAGCTAATGGCCGTATCTGCTTCAGCCAAACCTCAGTGCTCAAATCGATGAGAGCCGTGGTGTCCACCGCCTCGGCCGCCAGCTCTGGGTTCAGAAATAGCCCTAAAGGCACAAGCAGAAGCCAACCCAAGACTGCACCCGCAAACAGGGTAGATGAAATTGCAGGTCCAACGATAAAACCGACCCCAACTAACGCTGGAGAGGCTGCCGGTGACTGCAAGATGAACCCACCGTAATACACCACCTGCTGACCGAGCATCTCAATAGTCGACCGCCCGAGATTGACAAAAGTTGTCGCGGAACTTGAAACAAGCTGAATCCCATTCGAGTTCTTGATTAGCTCCCAGACACCGGCAATACCCATTGCCTGGAAAACATATTTCGCTCCTGTCTGTCCCCCTTGTCCAGCCTTCACCAACTCGGCCGCTGCAACACTTTCTGGAAATGGCAGTTCAGCCTCGACCACCATCGTCCGTCGCAAAATGATGATAAATAGCACGCCAAGTAAACCACCAACCAGCATGATGGCTGTGCTTTCCCAATAGCGTAGCTCGTCCCACACGCCGCTAATTACGAATGCCGGAATCGTGAAAATCGCCCCAGCCACTAGCGCCTCTCCAACAGAGGCTGTCGTTCGAGAAATATTTTCCTCGAGAACCGACCCACCGAAGGCCCGCAGGGCAGCCATCGCTACCACCGCTGCCGGAAACGTTGCAGCGACAGTTAACCCGGCACGCATTCCCAAATAAGCATTCGCTGCTCCCAAGACGATCGCCATCAGCACACCAAGCCCAACAGCTCGGAACGTCAACTCCGGCAGCGTGGTCTTTTCAGGTACAAACGGTGTAAACCCTGACGGCGGCTTCTCGGGTGTGCTCATAATGGTTCATCTCCTAGTGGTGTGCAGTTTATATCGAGCTATCAGTTGGTGCCATCCTCCGAGAATTCTGCCAGTAGCTTCTCTGGTACAGCTCAATGTCTGATGCCCGCTGTTATAGACTCATATGAGCCGCAACGCAACCATCTACACCTTGCCAGGCTGTAAAGACGAATGCTAACCTCGGAAGGAGAGCCTGTGGCCACCATGCGTCTGAGACGCCCTACGGAAAACAAGAATCAGACTGCTCTCGGAAATCCGTATGCCATTCACCGCCGACCAGCCCCCACCCAGGCAAATAGGAACGACCAAGACCGGCAAGAAGTCGATCCGACTGATTGGAGATATCTATAAAGAGCGGCTCCGAACCGGTCAACCGGTTGTCTCAATCGAGTTTTTCCCTCCCAAGACCCCAAGCGGTGACACTCGGTTGTTCGACCACACGCTACCAGCCCTTCAAAGACTAGCCCCGGACTTCTACTCGGTAACCTACGGCGCAGGGGGCAGCACCCGAGACAAGACACTTGAGGTCGTCGACAGAATCCAGCAAGAACATCAGACGACGACTATGGCACACTTGACCTGCATAAGCTCCTCACTTGCACAGATCAAGCACTACCTATTTGAGGCACGACAACGGGGCATCCGAAACATCCTTGCCCTCAGAGGTGACCCACCTCAGGACAGCAGTATCTCGGCAGATACAAGCAAGAGTTTCGAGTACGCCTTCCAGCTAGTGTCTTTCATCAAGCAGTTGGGTGGTTTTTCGATCGGGACCGCTGGTTTCCCTGAGAGTCACGTCGCTTGCGACCAAGGGAAACATGTTGACTGGCAACGACTGAAAGTAAAAATCGAAGCCGGCGCTGACTTCGTGCTGACACAGTTGTTTTTCAATAACGATGACTACTTCATCTTCCGTGACTACCTAGTAAACACACTCGGGGTAGAAGTCCCTATCACACCTGGCCTCTTACCAATTCAAAGCACGAAACAGATCAAGCGGTTCACTGCCCTTTGTGGAGCCACACTTCCAGCAAGCCTGCTAACAAAGCTCGAAAAATTGGGTGACGATACAACAGCAGTCTCTGAGTTTGGTATCGAGTTCGCCAGTCGTCAAAGCGAAGCCCTAATAGCAGGAGGGGCTCCTGGGCTGCACATCTACTCCCTGAACAAGCCTGATGCCGCTTCTCAAATCCTAAAGAATCTTAGTTTGAGGGCTTGAAATCTAGGAAGGTTCGAACCGCCTGGCAAGGAGAACAAAGCCACAAGCCGGGAAGCCGGGAAGCCGGGAAGCCGAGCCAAGGCTGAGCTCTTAATCTGTAGACTGTCAAGCACCTGTATCAAGACCAGGCCGCTAGTTGCTCGAGACAGAAGGCCTAGCTCCGTTCGATCCACTCGACAAACTTCGAACCGTCTCCGGCATTGACGATCATCACGCGTGTAACACGCGCGTTCTCGTGGATCAACGCCTTGGTAGCGTCTCGGGCCTCGTCCAGGGTGGTATATCCCGAATAAACCAAAGGGGAATTCACGGCCCCCCCACGTACAGTAGGAATCAACTTGAACATGTCAGTTAGATCATACTCCGTCTTTGATACTTCACTCCATACCGGCAACAACCTAAAACAAATAAACAGATCAATACTTTCCATCCGTTCGCCATGGAACGAGACTCAGTGGTTATTCTAAAGAGAGCCATCGCTGACGCCCGACATCCGTCCCAACCACTAACTGAATGACCTCCCCATAACTCGCTACTCCACTTGCCACCTGATTAGCTCGCAGATACCTGTCATTGATCCGGCTAGCATTACGCTGCACAATCGGCACAGTACGATTGAACCTTTCGCGAATGGATGCGTAATCAGCTCTTGGACCTGGTCCAAGCCGACTGGCGAAGACTGCCTGAGACGATCCGGGCAACACGCGCAGTAAACGTCCCACAAGATAGAACCAACCGCTATATTGCATCGCAGTATCCCCCTCGAGACAGCTTAGCCAAGCGACAAAATTTGCTTCAGCTTCGTGAGCATACCCAGCAACATGGGCCCACTCATGCGCTGCTACAAAAGGCCGTTCGAACGGCAGCACTGTGTCATTTACCAAGACCTGCAAGAAGAACGGATCAACCATGCCGTCGATGCCAGCACGACGAAAATATGGCGTCAAGATCGAACGCCTCGGCATGAGTCCATCCGTTGGCTCTAGCACGCCGAGACTTCGCTGGATTCGTACAAAGGCAGCACCAAGCCTGTCAGGCAAATCGCTGAGTTGAGGCCAACTTTCTCCCTCGGTAGCGTCGTGAAGTCCGTTGACACGACCGACAGCTACCGTTGCCAATTTTTCTAACTGTGCAACGGTAACGCGATTCTCGAGATAACCGAGACGAGTTCCCAGCGACTGCCGCCGGTAATTCAATCCCCAAGTGGTTAAAAACACAATATAAACAACTGCCATGATAACTAAGGTTCGCCATGCTGGCCGCATGAACATGCGCAGGCGTTTCAATCTCACGGCCCGAACGAGACTCAACGCCCACCAACCCACAGTTCCTCCCACTCCACCTACCAACAGCCAGTCGAACAACACCAGATTTATCTGACTCGACCACCCCGTAACAACTCGTCGCACCACCGGATAAAACCCTTGTGAATAAGATTTCTCAATTAGCTCACTCGGCAGTGGCATCGTCGCCAAGCAAAGTGCAACTATCAAGATAGCGAGCTGTACGAAACCCGCAATCCAGTCCTGTCTGGTGGCACATCCTCTCGGAATCATATCCTTCGGCAACCTCTACCCATCCAGTTTGAAAACTAGAACCCAACCACACGACCTACCTCTAGACCTCATCCGCAATAAGGTAGACCAACTCGTATTACATCATCTGTGTAGCTTCTCGAGCTACAAGTAGAACTAAACCAGCGCAGAAGCAGGTGTAGACTGAAGCGATGTCAGAAACGGACGATAGCCTGAAGTGGGGTCGGTCAACGGTGGACACTGTATGCCCACTTGACTGTCCTGACACCTGCAGTTTGGAGATCACTGTCGAAACCGGGAAGATCATCTCCATTGGTGCCTCAGACAATAACCCAGCTACCAACGGTTATATTTGCGGGAAGGTTCGTCGATTCGACGAACGTGTCTATGGAGATGCACGTGTCACCCAACCACTGGTCAGAACCGGCCCACGGGACAGTGGCCACTGGGAAACTGCCACGTGGGACAAAGCCCTCGGGACTATCGCTAAGCGCATGCAGGATATTCGGCGTGAGTGGGGAGGCGAGGCAATTCTTCCTTTTTCTTACGGTGGCTCGAACGGGCTTTTAAGCCAAGACACCGCCGACGCCAGGCTATTCAGACAGTTTGGCACAGCTCGCCTAGCCAGAAACGTGTGTTCCATCCCTACCACGACTGCCAGTCAGGCCCTCTATGGCCAAATGCCGAGTGTAACATACGAAGACTATCGTCAGGCCAAGCTAATAGTCGTTTGGGGTGCCAATCCTTCAAGTTCGGGTATACACTTACTACCTCACATAAAGGCAGCCCAAGAATCAGGGGCTGCGCTCGTTGTCATCGACCCCCGCAGAACCAATCTGGCACGTCGAGCTGACCTCCACCTGCCACTGCGACCAGGAACAGACGTTGCTGTAGCGCTGTCGGTACATCGTTACCTGTTTGAGCACGGCTTGGCCGACGAACAATTTTTGAACACCCACACTCATGGCGCGGATCGACTCCGCGAACGAGCTCAAGAGTGGACTATTGACCACGCGGCAACCGTCGCGCAGCTCGACCCAGAATTACTGGAAAATTTTGCTGAAATGTACGCAGACCTTTCACCAGCCGTAATTCGATGCGGCTGGGGTCTTGAGCGTAACCGTAACGGCGAGAGTGCAGCATTCGCCGTATTAGCGCTCCCAGCAGTGGCCGGGAAGTTTGGCGTCAGAGGCGGAGGCTACTCCATGAGCAACACTGGCGCCTGGTCTCTCTCGACCGAATCCTGGATCGGCATTCCCGAACCAAACACCCGCCTAGTCAACATGAACAAACTCGGCAGAGCCTTACTCGAATACCAAGACCCTCCCATTCAAATGCTGTTCGTCTACAACTGTAATCCAGTGGCCACAATGCCCAACCAAAACCTGGTCCTTAAAGGACTAGCCAGAGAAGACCTCTTCACAGTCGTGTTTGACCAAGTGATGACTGATACTGCTCGATTGGCAGACATAGTACTGCCAGCAACGACTTTCCTAGAGTCCTATGACGTTGTGCAAAGCTACGGGCTCACGAACCTCCAACTGGCTCGCCCTGTCATCGAAACAGTTGGAGAAGCCAGGCCAAACGTTGAAGTATTCGAAGCCTTAGCAACCAAACTTGATCTGGAGATTCAGAGCGATGACACCAGCGATGTCCAGGCCCTGCTCCAATTGACCAACGCCCTTCCCGATGAAGCCAGACAGGAACTCATGGACACTGGTTTTGCTGCCGGCATCGCTGACGGGAGGCCTGTCCAGTTCCGCGACGTGTTCCCCCGCACTCCAGAGCGCAAAGCCTGTCTCTTCCCAGAAGATCTGGAGCAAAAGAGCTCAGTGGGGCTTTATCGCTATCAACCTGAACCAGAAAATAACGATCATCCGCTGACATTAATTTCTCCAGCTACCGAAAAGACCATCTGTTCCACGCTAGGGGAGCTACGTTCTCGTGTTGCACGTCTGCATATGCACCCAGAGGACGCCGAACATCGAGGCCTTTCTACAGGAGACTCGGTACGTATCTTTAACGCTCTCGGCGAAGTCCACTGCCTAGTCTCGCTCAACTCCGACATGCAACGAGGAACAGTCGGTCTCCCAAAAGGACTCTGGCGCATGAGCACCCTCAACGGCTCAACAGCCAACGCACTGGTTTCAGACGAGGTAACTGATATCGGCGGTGGTGCCACCTTCAACGACACACGGGTTCAGGTGGCAAGAGTGGTTACCGTAAGCTTTACACAAGAACAGCCACCAGCCTCTGGCTAAAATACTGGGGCGTTGTTAGACGTAGTGCAGGCGTTCGCTGGCCCAGAACCTTCACCAAGTCCCTAGATAATTCGACCATTCGATTTTCTTGGTTCTTGTATCGGAAGTTGTAGGGTGTCGCTTGAGAGGCAACCAGCGTTTAGCACAACAGACAAACCCACAGTACCCACGATATGAAAGCGGCGGACCAAGCCTGCATCTCATTTCTGCAATATTGTAGCCACTGTTCAGCTCAGCATCCTCATCCATGTTACGATCCCTAGGGTCCTTTTCAGAGCCGGTACCAGAACATGACAGATTCCCCCTCCCACGACTCCAAACCGAAAACAGTCACTTGCGTCAAGTTTCAGAAAGAGCTCCCCGGACTCGATGAACCTCCTTGGCCTGGGGACCTGGGCCAGCGTATCTACGAAAACGTCTCAGCCGAAGCATGGAAACTCTGGGAGGAGCGCATGAAGATGATCCTCAACGAGTATCGCCTCATGCCGTGGCAGAAAGAAGCTCAAGATCTGGTCGCAAAACAGATGGAGGACTTCTTCTTCGGCGAAGGCTCAGCCTTGCCACCGGACTTTGTTCCCGAACAACAGAAATGACATAAGAATCGTTCTCAGGCCATACGGACGACCGGATCGACTACTATCCTAAGGCTTTCGTGTGCTTCTCGCACGGCAGCCACGGCCTGAGAAGCCTTGTGAGCCCTGGCAAAGATAAATCCTAAGTAACTCGATCCTTCTGGTAGCGATTCAAGGCGCTGGTCAGCTTTAGCTGTTATCACCACATCGACCACACTCGGTACTGCCAGGGCCATCTCCACGTCTTCAGTTCGCCGATATATCCCAGAGCGTGGAATCGGTATCATCATGACCGCGGACGAGGCGTGCTCACGACAGCAGCCAACTACCGAGTGTCCCAAAGCATGCCGCAGTAGCAATTCCTCAAACGAAATCAATTCGCCCTGAGACCTAAAACGAAGCGTTCGCGCGCACAGCCCTCCAATGGGCCGAGACGCAGCTTCAAGAACAAACACCCCCTGATCATTCACCCGGCACTCGGCGTGAACGGGCCCGTGGTAAAGCCCGAGGGCCCGCACAGCCCCGCAGACTGCGTCTACGATATCCTGCTGCGTCTTGCCCGGAGCTACCGATGGCGTAACATAAATGGATTCTTCGAAATACGGGCCGTCCAGTGGGTCGGGTTTATCAAATACAGCGAGCACATGCAACTTTCCATGTTCCAGTATCCCTTCGACAGCATACTCTCGACCCGGAATGAATGACTCCAAAACCAACTTGTCGTCATCCCTATGCCGCCTTTCCAGAATATCAGGACGAGCCAGCAGACGGCATACACGCTCTGTGGCTTCCAGCAGTTCCTTAGGGCTGTCCACTCGGATGACACCACGACTCCCAGACAGCGCCACCGGCTTAAGTACACAGGGAAACTCATCTTCGCCAACCTCCAGGTCGGCCACGTTGCCCAGAGATATCTCTCGAAAATTCGGATAAAGAAGCCCAGCCTCAGCGAAACGTCTCCTACTCTCGAGTTTGTTGCCGCTAGCTCGTGTTGCCGACAGAGGATGCCCAGGTAAACCAATCACTTGCGAGGCCAACGCTCCGAGTACCGCAGAACGATCGCCCAACGCCAACAACCCGTCGAATCTCAGGCGGCTATTCTCCTCCCATATGGCCTCCACAAACGCTTCTTCATCGTAAAACCTGACAGGAATTGCCCCATCCCTCCAAGGGTCCTCTAGACGGTGACAGCGGTCAGTTGCAAAAACCAATTCGACCGACAATCTTCGAGCCGCTTCACAGAACGAGCGCGTCTGGTAGCCGGTCGTGGTGGAAATGATCAGTAATCGTCCCATTGACAACTTTACCAGCGGACACACTGAACGGAGGCATCTGCATTCGAAGAAAGCCCCCCCCAACAAGCTACTGATTCAAAACTCACAACAGAGCCACCTGCTCTGCATTAGGTTCCGCTCAGCAATACCAAGGTTCGTTGAGATAAGCTACCGTAGCTCGGCTAGGTGTCACTGGAGTCCTAGGCTGGCCAAACTCCCCTAGCTCACAGGCAGCAAGCTTCCAAATTTGTTCGAACATCTGAGTCCGGGCTATGTTCAATTGTTTCCCAACCAGTTCCGTAACCCCTTCTTGCAAACGATCCACTCGTGCATCGAGATGCCGCCAAGGGTAGACGAGTCGCTCACGATCGAAAGGGCTAAGCCATGCCCCAAAATCATTCGCGATCAAATCGAGTAATTGGGAGCGCTCTGGTATCAAGAGCCGCAGTGTGAGTTGTACAGGAGAGACCTGCTCGACAAGTTCCAATCGATCTATCGTCTGCAACAATTCGAAATAATCTCGCAATGTCGTCCATGGTGTAAACGGAATGAATGTTGGAGATAGAGTTAGGCCAATTTCCCGACACAGCGAGACAACCTGTTCAAAGTCAGCCTCGGTGTGTCCCTTCTCTAGCTTCATTAAAACGTCATCATCGATCGATTCAACTGCGCTTACCACAAATACACAGCCCGTATCCCTGAGTATGTTCAACTTGTCTTCGTAACGTCTGAGGTGTTCAACCTTGATTGTCACGTCGTAGGTGAGTTCAGGAAATTCTTCGTTGACCTCTCTGACAAGATTAATCGCATGGCCAATGCCATTAAAAAAGTCCGGATCCCCAAATGTAATGTGTTGCGCACCTGCTTCAACCTGAGATCGTATATCTGCGATTACAACTTCACGAGGCACCACTCGAAACTGCCCATCGTAAATAGGCACAATTGGACAGTGCCGGCAACGATGCTTACAGCCCCGACTAGCCTCTGTATAGCCAACCACCCTCCGGTCCCCACATGGCATTTGCAGGGATGCATATTTCTCAAGTCCTGGAAGGCCTGTTCGATCAGGTACCCGAAACCTCAATCGTGGCTGAATCCCTTCCGCACTCGAAGCAGTCTTTCTACCACCATGGCCACAAGCAAGCTTGACCAGCTCACCCTCAAATTCACCACCAAGAACATACTCAACTCCTAAATCTCTTAGAACCGCAGCATTGAGTCCAGCGTAAAGCCCATATGCGCAAAGCCGAGCTCTTGGCGCAAGCGCACGTACACGCCGAATGACCGGCAAAGCCAACCTTGTTGCTGTGTGCATCGGAAGATGAAAAGCGATGAGGTCACTGTTGAGAACTTCTGGGCGAAGCTCCTGGCGAGACAGGTCATTGGTTATAACCTCCACCCCAGCCTCCTTGAGCCACGCGGCAGGCGAAGCTATCCCGAAGGGCTGGCGCCCAAGCTCATAAGTAGCTACGAGACTAACGCGGGTCGGGCCATTGCCCTGGGACACAAACGTCAAACTTGCCTCATGCACACTGCCGACACCACTTCGTCACTCTGCCGGGGAGTCGCAAGGCTGACGAAAACCAGAGTCCCAATTGACAGCACTAACGCTGGATAGGCGGTTTCAAGACCAAATAGGTATACCGGCAAACCATCAACACTCCGAACCAAACCAATTATCTCCCAGACAAGTGTCGTAAGCATCCCAACAAGAATCGACGAAATACCGCCAAGCGCAGTGGCGCGACGCCAGAGTAGAGCTCCAAGCAGAGCTGGGGTGATGCCGGCTCCATACATGGTATACGCCCATAGAGCCATTGCTAGGATGGTCGGAAAGAAACCTCCGACTACGTAACCAAGTACGCCCAAGACAACAACAATAGCCCTCGTATAGAGAATCACCTGCCGGTCTGTAGCGCCTGGGTTAAAAAAGCGTTGGTACACATCACGAATAAGGTTCGTAGACGGTGTCAGCAGAAAGCTGTTCGCAGTTGAAACAATGATCGCGGCAGCTCCACAAACCAGTATGATTCCCATGAACTCTGGCAGCACATCAGTGGCAACCCTGATAACGACCTCCTCCGACTCCACTTCAGTGAGACCAGGTTCCAGTGAAGTCGCCAAAATCCCAGTGGAGTCGATTAATGTCTCAACCACAATCGTCCCAACAATCCACCAGACAACCGCCAAACGAGCTGCTTTCTCATCACGGGCCGAAAAGAACTTTTGATACATGTTCGCCTCACCTAGCAACAGGAACATGGTAGGGAAAAACAAGGCAAGGGAAGCCCTTGGCCCGAGCGAGCCAAAGACTGAGACATGGTCAACTGGAAGCGAAGCTAGCGACATCGCTAGTCCTCCAGACTCGCCGATCATGAACAAGACGGCCATCACGACGCCAAAAGTCATCAGTATCCCATTTCCGACGTCAAGGTAAGCAATGGAAAGCATCCCAGCCAGCGAGGTAAACGTGACACAAAACACCATCGTGATAAGGGCACCGGTATCTGGATCAATCGGAGCGATCAAGGCCAACAATCGACCACCTCCGCGAAACTGATAGGCAGCTATAGTGGCGTAAGCCAACACTGTTGTGAGCGTGCCCAACAAACGGGCTCCTGGACCATAACGCAGCTCAAGAATATCAGGGACCGTATACTGGGCGATTCGACGAACTCGAGGTGCAATAAAGTAGGCTAACGCTATCCCGACCCACGCCCCAGCCGACTGCCACAATGCAGGAAACCCAACTCGATAACCTAACCCTGCCCCTCCAAAGAGGCTTCCTGAGCCTACCCAGGTAGCGAGGAGGGTAAACACCAAAACTCGGGCAGGCAATGTTCGGCCCGCCACTAGAAAATCATCACCCGTCTTGATTTTCTGGCTTCGAAACGTACCCACCAGGACAAGAGCCGACAGGTACAAAAGGACAGCTGTTAACATCGCATGATCATACTTGTTACATCAGAGCAACAGCACACGGATATTCCCGCAGCAACAAGAGGTTTTCATCACTTGTACCCACCAAGGCAGCACTGCTCAAACTCGGAAAGCCGGATCAGCAAAATCCAACTAACTTCCGCTTCATGACGAGTTGGTCTCAAGCACATCCAGAAACATCGCAACCGCCGCATTCACATCAAATTTGGGATCCCGGCACAATCGTCAAAATAGCCGATTCTGCAAACCCCACAAGCTCATTGAAGCATTGTTACAAATTCTTTCGTTGTGAACCGAGTGCGAACGACAGACCATCCGCGTCGGGCTCTTCCCCGATCGAGTCTTGCTAGGAACCAGACAGTCCAGCAAGTCTCTGCTAGGTATACAATGCATGATTTGCTGCTATTACTAATTTGATGCCTCTTATTGAGATTCTTCTCCCTGAGTATGACCGTGAAATAGCAATCACCGATTCCCTTATCACCGTCGCACATTCAGCAGACCTGAGCTGGCGACCGACTGCGAAACAACGCAGCCTCTCACAACTAATAGCCCACGCCATCGAAATAGCTGGATGGACCGAAAATATTATGACTCAGGACAGTGCAGACCTTGGCAAACAGTCTGAGGTATTGCCTCCAGATTCTATTGCCACATTGCAAGATTCGTTTCACATCAATGCTTCTTGTGGCCGAGTTCAACTGGCTGGAAAAACCGATGACGAATTGATCGCCGACTGGACACTTCTACAACGCGGACGTAAAGCTTTCTCACTACCCCGCATCTCAGCTATCCACCTGCTTGTGTTAAGTCATCTCATCCATCACCGCGGTCAGCTCAGTACCTATCTGCTAATGCAGGACATTCACCTGCCGCCAATCTACGGTTCGACCTCTAATTGATAGGCAGGACTTTCGAAACCAGTCCCACGCACTAGCTTCTCGGATCCTCTACGATTCGACATAGGCAATCCATCATCGTGACCAAATCCCGAAGCTTGCGGTCTGGATCGGCTAGATGTTTCCCAAAGGCCCCAATCTACCCAAAATTGCACAGGGCTTCTCAATTCTTTGTCTCAAGCAAGCAAATTAGGGCTCATCGTTCCGCCAGTTGTTGTCGATATATCGTTAGATGACACGGCGAGTACTGTTCAGCGTAGCAGCGGCCATAGGCTTCAGCCTTCTGGCAATCCTAAACGTCGGGGGCTACCGCTACGGCGTTCAGGATCAGTCATTTTACCTTCCGGCCGTACTACGGCAACTTGACCCGACTCTCTTCCTTCGAGACACGGCGGTGCTGGAAGCCCAAGACCTTTTCTTCTTCTTTGATAATGCTATCGGCTGGATTACCAAGTTCACCGGCTGGTCACTGCCTTTCACCTTTTTTGGACTCTTTGTCCTTGGACTGCTAATTCTTGGCATAGCGACCGCCACACTAGGCTGGCAACTGTACGGCTCTTGGTACACCGCAGCCACACTAACTCTAGCTATCACCCTACGCCATCGGATCTCACTTACAGCGGTCAATACCCTAGAAGGTTATTTACATCCTAGGATGCTCGCCTTCGCAGTCGGTATATCCGCCCTAGCCCTATTCATGCGTGGGCGTTCATGGCCTGCCCTCTTAATAACCATTATTGCCATCATGCTCCACCCCACTACGGGACTGTGGTTCTTGATAGCCCTTAGCGTAGCTGTAGTTGTCGCGGAGCCACCTTCCTCTCGTGGAATGTTGCTAGGGATACTAATCGGCACGCCAGTCTTGCTATGGCTTTCCCAAGCCATGGTTGGAAACCGTTTTGTCGTCATGGACGATGCCTGGATCTCGGTACTTGCGCACAAATCGTATCTTTTCCCTTCCAACTGGACCTGGACGGCCTGGTTAGCTAACCTTGGAACCGCTACCGTGATCGGAGCAGTCTACCTATACCGCTATCGCGCAGGAATGACATCCCGCCGAGAAACAGGGATTATTTGCGGATGCGCCGCTTTACTGACGCTCTTCATCTTGTCTCTCCCCTTAGTCAACCTACGCTTGGCATTGGCTGTACAGCTACAAATCAGCCGTATCTTTTGGATCCTTGATTTCATAGCTATTGCCTCCCTTGCATGGCTGCTAACCGAAAGCAATATCTGGAGACGTTTGTCGTGGTCACCCACTGTTGCAAGACATGTGGTGGTAACAGCCGTAGCTGTCACAACGATCATCCGTGGAGGCTATGTTTCATTTGTGGAGCATCCGAATCGACCAGTAATTGCATTAAGACCAGCTGATAGCGACTGGATTCAAGCAATGACCTGGGTAACAAGAACCGATCCGGAGACCCACCTGCTAGTCGACCCGGCACATGCATGGCGCCATGGAACAAGCGTCAGGGTCAGTGGGCAACGAGATGTGTACCTGGAAGAGGTTAAAGATCCGGCCATGGCAATATACTCGCGTGTGGTAGCGCGAAGGGTCCTTGAACGGATACAGGACTTGGGGCAATTCGATGCGCTCACCGTGGAGCGAGCCCACCTGCTGGCCGACAAGTACGACCTACACTATCTCATCGATAATCGACCATTTGACCTCCCAATCGTTTATCGAGCTGGTATTTTTAAAATTTACGAACTCAATCAGAGGCGCCCATCTCAAGTCGCTGCTCGCACCAACCCCCTCTTGCAGTAAGATTCGCCCTACTCAGTGCAAGCGGGCTACTAGACAGTCATGGAACCGGCTGTGGTCGCTCTATTTTGTGTCTTGATGACTGCACTCTTTCCTCACTACACTCCTCACCCTCGCCTTCAAGGTGGACACAGAATGACCCTGTTCACCTGGGGAAACGTGCGAAATCTCCCGAATCTCCCGAGGCCCATTGCCAGATATTTCGACGTCGCTCCTGATGCCCGTGTGCTTGCACACTGTTATTGGCAACTCGAGCCGCGGCGCCACGCGACGGTCATAGGCCTTCACGGCCTCGAGGGCTCCAGTCAGGCCCACTACATGAGAGGCCTCGCCGACAAAGCTTATGCAGCAGGTATGAATGCGGTCATGTTAAATCAGCGCAACTGCGGCGGAACAGAGTCATTGTCAGCTGGCCTGTACCACTCTGGGCTGTCAGACGACCCACGGGCCGTCATCAAAGAACTCATCGAATTGGACCGACTCCCTGCCATCGTAGTCGCCGGATACTCCCTAGGAGGAAATGTCGGATTGCGACTAGCCGGTGACTATGGCCGCAAGGTCCCTCCACAGGTCCAAGCCTTCGTGGCCGTATCCCCTACAATGGATCTAGGCCTATGTGTCGAGGCACTAGAACGAAGAGCGAACCGACTCTACGAATGGAATTTCGTTAGAAACTTAAAGCGCCGAATGCGACGGAAAGCTCATTTTTGGCCCGGGCGCTTCAATCTTCGCCAGTTAAGCGGCGTAAGAACAGTGCGTGATTTTGACGAACACTTCACGGCACCTCATCATGGCTTCCGTGATGCTGATGACTACTACCACCGTGCAAGCAGTCTGCAAACCATTTCGCAGGTGCGGACTCCTACATTGGTTATAAGTGCTCAGGACGACCCATTCGTTCCTCCAGAACAATTCGACGACCCCAGAGTGATCTCAAACCGACATGTAACAGTCCAGATCACTCGCTATGGTGGACATTGTGGATTCTACTCGCGCCCTGCAAGCGGTTTCGACGGCTACTGGGCCGAACAGCGCATCATAGGAGTTGCACAAGAGCACCTAGCATTCTAGACCCAATGGACTAGTTCCTTTTCGGTGAAGCTAGCTCCAAGAAAGCATAAGATTAAGAAGGTTGAATATTTTTCAGGTTGGATTGATCCGAGCAACGGAAAAGAGACCTTCGCGAAAGCGGAAATGTTGCGTAACGACAACAGCAGACAAACCGCGGGTTCAATTGCTCCTGGTCAGACCGCATTTACTCAGCGGGAGCGCCGAATCATCTCTGATTTCAGAACTCCAAGAGCAGTGCAACGCTTCCTCAATGCTCTACCCTACAACACCAACTCAAGCTCAAATGGGTTAACCCTGCGTAGTTTTCGTGGGGTCATAAAACATCAGACGGCTCACTGCCTAGAGGCAGTCCTAACCGCAGCTGTAATCCTTGAGCAACATGGCTATCCGCCGACGGTGATGAGCTTCGAATCGATCGACCAACTTGACCATGTAATTTTCGTCCATCGACATGCTGGGCTATGGGGTTCAGTGGCACGCTCAAGGGACCCTGGCCTACACGGCCGCAAACCGCGGTTCCGCACACCCCGTGCGCTGGCACTGAGTTATGTCGAGCCCTATGTGGATCTAACTGGAAGAATCACTGGCTACGCCGTAGTAGATCTACGCGATTTGGGTCGCTACGATTGGAGATTTTCGAACCGGAACGTCTGGAAGGTAGAGCGGATGCTTCTGGAATATCCTCATCACACTATTCGAACTTCAGACCATAAAATCAGCCGCTGGCGAACACGCTATAAATCTTTCTCAGCACGATTCCCTGGCAAGAAACCGATGTTCTTCTCAGACCAAAATTACTGGAGCGAGTTGCCTATTGAATTCGCACGCCCAGTCGGCCGCGGAAGCACCAGACGCGTGTGAAAGCATCAGCGGGCAATCAGCTTCCGTAAGACAACGGCAAAGGGATCAGCGCAGCTCAACAATTCAACCCGTCTTTACAAGTCAGCACCAGGTCAATCCAGATCAAATTCTCGCTGAGGCCTAGATACAGGTTCCTGCTGTGCCTGCTTAAGTGCCTCCTCGAAACGTTTGGACAACGCATCACCACGAGTCTTTTCGTCACTTACAGACTGCCGAAACAAGGCCTCACGGCGAGCCGCGTCCTTGGCCAAAATCTGCTGAGCGTGATCAAGCTCTGGTTTCTCCTCGTTCTCGGGTTCGCAATATGCGATCACTCGCTTTAAACTGGAATCGATGGTTTGCACTGCACCACAACATGGACAAGTCACTTCAAATTCTGACGAGATCTTGCTCATAGTAAGAACCCTCGGCTGAAGCAAACAAGAAGCAATGTTCCGGAAAATCTACAAACTGCCAATTGCTTATCCCAAGCTCACCTCTATTAACGGAACCAAATAGCACTTAACTTAACATCTCCGACAATTTCCACAGGCGGAATCTCAACGAGACCGAACGGAGTCCAAGACCAGGTACTCGATAAAAGTCTGAAGGCTTTGCAAAGACTTGCCAGTCACAAAGTCGCTCAGCTAGCCTTCTTCCTCGTAGCCTTCTCCTGCGATAGCAGCGGTTCGGGTGGAGGGCCTCAGCGCTTCCCGGTAGTCATATACCGGCAGCCCCTGGACATGCAAAGAGAGAACACAGGTGGGGGATTTGTACTCGATCGTCACCGTAACAGGGCTGCCTTCAACACCCTCGCGAAACGACAGTCGACATCCGCAAGAGAGCTTCGCATTGACGAAACCTTTCAACATCGGATCAAGCCTCTCCAGAAGAATGCTGGGACAACTAGTGGCTCATTAATCTCAATACAGTCTTATCTAGAGCAAGTCTTTTATATCTTTTTCAAACTCATCTCGTGTCGCTATTCCGAGGTGGGTTCTGCAAACCTTTCCTTCTCGATTGATAAAAAAGGTCATAGGCACACCCCAGATGGGCCCATAGGCTTCCTGAAAATCTTCACGGCCTAAGCCGATTACCATAGGGTAGTTCACATTGTAGTCGTCAACAAACGACTCAATTTTCTCGGCTGGATCGTCGACAGACATCCCAACAACCACCAAACCATCGTCCTTGTATTGGTCAGTAAATTCAACGAACCAAGGCACCTCAATCTTACAGGGCCCGCACCAGGTAGCCCAGAAATTTAGGAGAACAACCTTGCCCCTCAGGGTCTCAAAGTCCAAGGCATTTCCATTGTGCTCCTCTAGGGTGAACCCATAATCCGCAGGCTTCGCTTCTGCATCGCAAGCAGCAATCGTCGCCAGACCGCCCTCATATGCAACAGCCGACATGTGTGAATGAGATGGATGCAGACCAAGCGGCAGGGTTGACAACGCAAAAAGAACAGCCGCTGCACCCGCAATCATCCAGCGTACCTTCATGATGATTCTCTCCCCTCATCCCACTAACGCCTAAGGCCTACTCGCCTAACATCACGGTCACCCCACTAGCCTTGCACATCACTGCGTCCTTGTCCACGCCATTACCGACTTGGCAAGCCCGACACTCGTTCGGAAGGCAGCCTTCAGTGAAATCGAACTGACCCTAACAAAACAATGACGGCTTTCTCTCCTTCTGCCTAAAGAGTTCGGTCAGCAAAACTAACGCCGGTATTACGTGCGGAGACCAGAGTCGGCACCAGCGACATTGCACCTCACTCATCGCTACAGTAAGATGAAATTTGTCCTCTGCTAGCCGTGGTAGAGATGCCGCTGGCGCTTGTGAGGTGAATCATGGATGGCTTAAACCGAGGGCTCTCGGCACTAGGCGACCTGCGCCGTATCGTGATCATTGGCTTTTTGGCCCTGCACACGACAACCAATTTGTTCGCCCAGCCCGCAACTAATTTTAACCCTTACTTTGGCAAGAATCTTGTCAAATACGATGACTTCCAGTGGCACATGTATGAGACTGAGCATTTCGAAATCTTCTACTATCCCGAACTGGAAGAGCATCTTGGGAGAATCGCGAGCTACGCTGAAAGTGCCTACTCGCAAGTCAGCGCTGACTTGACGCACGATCTGGCGAACCTAGTGCCCTTGGTAGTTTTCAAAACCCACAGTGAATTTGAGCAGCAAAACATCATTCCCGGCGCAGTGTCTGACGGAGTCGGAGCATTCGCTGAACCATTTCGCCAGCGGATTGCCTTACCAATCGACGAACCACCGGACCTGCTGTATCGACTAATCACCCACGAGCTAACCCACCAGTTCGCCTTCGACATCATTCCGCGATCGATGATCCGCCGAACTATCCCACTATGGGTCGACGAGGGACTCGCCGACTATATGGCTGGGGTCTGGCGTCCGCTCGACCTCATGGCAGTCCGTGACACTGCCCTGGCAGACATCCTGCCTAACATGAGTGAATTCATGGACTATGGAGGGTTTACCAATCTCCGTGTCGTCTACAACCTAGGACACGCAGCGTTCGAATTCATCGAAGAGCGATGGGGGAAAGAAGGTGTCCGAGAATTCCTTTTCGCTCTTCGCCAAAGCTCTGTCGGCACCGGCGTCGACATATACCAAGAAGCCTTCAACATCCCAGCCGACGAGTTCGACAGCGAGTTCGAATCTTACATTCGTCGACGATTTCAGGCATTTCGAGATAAAGAAAGACCCGAAGACTACGGTCGCGATCTCGCGCCGGACCCGTTCGAAACCCGCTATATGGCTGTTGTCTCAATCGAACCCTCCCCTTCCGGCCAACTGATAGCAGCCTTCGCCCAAAATCGGAAAGATCGCGAGATGGACGTCGTGCTGCTCTCTGGTGAAGACGGCTCGGTTGTCAAGAACCTCACGGATGGCTTCAACCAAGACCTAGGTTTCGAATCGATCGCAATCCCGGGAGCACGTTGGAACAGTGTTCCGTGGATGTCATGGTCAGAGGACGACGACCGCCTGGCTTACTTTGTGCGCAAGGGGAAATACCGCTCGCTATTGGTGCAGAATGTCATTACACGTAAAGTCGAGGAACTGATCGACCTCCCCGCTGTCGATGCACCAGAGTCCCCTGATTTTTCTCCAGATGGGCAGAAGGTGGTGTTTTCAGCTCTGCAGAACGCAATCGGTGACATCTATCTATTGGATTTGGGAACTCAAGAACTAACAAACTTGACTGAAGATGACTTCGCTGATTACGCACCAGCGTTCTCACCTGACGGATCCTATCTGGTCTATGTCACCAGAATAAGTGGCTACAACAAGCTCTTCAAGTTAGACCTAGTAACTCTGGAGAAAACCCAGCTAACCTTCGGCACCTTTAACGAAGCTGGTGCGCAGTTCATCGACGAAAACACCCTGGTCTTCTCCTCCACTGCTACGGATCCACTAATCCCGATCGACCCAGATGTAGCAGCGAACGCCGACATTTACAACATCTGGACGCTGAACCTAAACAACGGCGAACTACGTCAGTTCACTGATACTACAACTGGCAACGTCTCAGCGATTGTCCTGCCGGATGAAGACAACCCACAGGTCGCGTTCGTAACCTACTTCAAAGGGGAATACGGCATACACACAATAGGATTAGACGAACCGCTCTACACAGCAGCCAGTACAGATTTCGGGATACCTAGCTCAAATATCGATTTCCAGGCACCCCTAACCCATAATCTGGTTACCGCCAACAGTCGCCGCAAGGGGCGATTCGAGAAAATGTTTATGGATGGAGCCCCGCCCATCAATGCTGCCGTAACAACCGGAGGCGACGTACTCGGGGGCACCGCCATCTCGTTCACCGACGTGCTTGGCGATCAGAGCTTCGTTTTGCAAGCATACTCAATCCAACAATTTCGGACCTTCTCAGGCTCGTATCTCAACCTCAGTGGCCGACTGCAATTCGCTCTGCAGGGATTTTCCCAAGAATCATTCTTCTACGGCGCCATGGGAATGTATGCTCCATCCCTAATGTTCTTGGATCGAGACGACGCCTTAGCTACATCAACGGTGCGTGGAGGGACTGCGTTCGCTATCTACCCATTTGACCGTTTTCGGCGTATTGAATTCTCCGGAGGACTGTACTCATTCAACGAGCAGTTCAACAACTCTGCACTCCAAGTCCAGTCAGACATGTACCAGCAGCAACAGTACGGTGCTCAACTGTTTCGTTCTGGATCCGCCATGCCGTTCGGAATTTCCTATATCCAAGAGACAACGGTGTTCCGAGAATTCGGTCCGGTCGCCGGAAACACCATGCGATTTGGATATCAGTATGCTCCGACACTGGGTACTTCTATCCTGGGGAAACAGACTCTGGATGCAGATGCTCGTTACTACCTGCGAATCGGAGAAAACGGGTTATTGGCCCTCCGTGGCCGTGCTTTCAAAAGCTTCGGAGACTTCCCAGACTTCATTTATTTCGGCGGAAATTCTGAGATGCGTGGCTACGAATATTTGGAGTTCATTGGCCATAATGCCACCTTCTTCAATGCGGAATTGCGGTTTCCATTGATCGAGGCAATGCTCACACCCATCGGAGTGTTGGGGGGGGTTCGTGGAACATTTTTCTTTGATGTCGGCGGGGCAGGGTTGAATGGTAGGCCGTTCACCATGTTCTCTCGCGAGGCTGTAACATATACACCAACAATTGGGTATGGTTTCGATCCGGCGACCAACCAATATACTTCAGTCTTCGGCTCTCCAATGACAGTGTCCGGTTTTCGTCTTGTAGATGGTCGAGCATCCTACGGCCTTGGACTATCGACATCTGTAATTGGTATTCCCATTCATTTTGACTGGTCGTGGAGAACCCTCTTTAATGAGGACTGGGAAAACATCATCTTCGCCTCAAGAGGAGGGAGTTCAGCTTTTCGCAGAGCGCGATTCGACTTCTGGATGGGTTACGACTTTTAGTCTGAGCTGGCTAATCAATCTGCTTCCTGAGGTTTCCCACTCAAACTGTACGGTTCGCATTTAAGAAGCCGAAATAACAAATTCTCGCTTCCGACACCAGCAGGAAAAAGCTGATTGGCTAATCCACGAAGCAGAGCCGATTTTGCTATTCATACTGGCAGCTATCCCTAAACAATACCCAGCAAGAGTCTTGGTATTTAGATTTGGCGCTACAAACGGAGGAGCTTCATCATGCTGCGGTTGAGGTCGAGGGTAACCCTGTAATCGCTGAGGAACTCATGCCCAATAATGCCTCCGATATGAAAACCGAGCAAAGCACTGGGCCGATGTAAGTTCAGAACCACAACAGAGTAGTTTGGGTAAAGTAATTGCTGAAAGGCTAGGTTTGTGCCTGGACGTAGATATGCCTGTTCATCCCAACCAGATGTACCGTAAACATTGACGGGCACACGGCGTACCGTCAATGGTGGCAACAACAGGGCCGTACCTAGACTAATGGAGATGACCTCCCCGCCGGTATCAACAACGAAACTTCGAGGGATTTCATCACCGACGGTACCTCGTATAACGGTAAGACGATGCTGCCTTAGTGGCATGCCGATATCATATGGCTCCTCTGGAAGCTCCTTACCGATAGTGAGTTCTCTACGGCCATAATCAACAATCATCGACAACCCAAGAGCAAGCGGCGAAAAGCCTTCCGCTTCGAGCGTTGGTAGCCCTCCGAGAGGAGGACTCTTAATCAAGGCAGGCAGATTCGATATTCCCAACGACCCGAACTCAAGTGACTCAAGTCGCCCAGATTGCAAACGCCGTAGCCCAATCTCACCTACACCAGCGGTCAATGTCGTTGCTATTGCCTGCACTCCAAACTGCCGGGCCACTGGCTGAGAAAGCACGGTCTGTTCGGCCCCTGTGTCCACCACAAAATCTACGGCGTCCATGCCGTTAATCCTGCCCCGTACTACCACTTTGTCACGGACTAGCCTGAAGGGAATGGTATGCAGCTGGTTCGGACTCGCAAGCTGAACCGCCGGTCGTTCACCAAATGAGCGAAGGAATTGGACCTGCGCCCTTGCCCAGTCTACCTTCTCATTCCTCGTCAACGGGGGCAGTAGATCCAGGTAACGTTGGTAGGCATCGGCAGCCTCACTAAATCGGTGAGTGCGCTCGTAGATGTGTCCTAAAGTATGGTGAAATATCGGCTCGCTGGGCGACCCTTCGAAAGCAGCCCCAAGCCAATTCAGCGCCTCGTCATACTCCTGCCTAGTCGCAAGGCTCTTGGCGAGGCCATGTCTTCCCTGTCCCGAGCTCGGCTCCAGAGCCAGAACATCTCTGTAGACACCTTCGGCCTCATCAAATAGGCCACCTGCCCAGAGCGCATCGCCGACCAGCGCAAGAATGTCAGGCTGTTCTGGAGCCAGAACCCTCAGACGCTCGGCTTCTACCTGGGCACGTGTAAACTGAGCAACGGACAGAAGTGCCTCAAGCACGCCGGCCGAAGCACGCACCAATTGTTGCCCAGTGACAAACTGCCTTGTTTCCTCAAATACCCGAATCGCTTCCCAATATCTCTGGTCCTCTAGAAGGATATTCCCAAGCTGAATTTGGGTTTCTCCGCGCACAGTCACCGGGATCGACTGGGCTCCGATGATAGCTTGCAGGGCGAGGGCACCACCACACACCAAGAGCAAACAACGTGCCGGGATCTTCATCTCACCTCCACCGCGGCACCTGCCCAGGCCAAGTTCCTCATCTCACAGACAAATGAATCGGCTAATGCTGCTGGCCTCAACACGGTTGCGTGTCTTTGAAGCTAGCTCGTGTACTGCTCAATTGCAACACCGTCGTACATTTCGTCTACTCGAAGAATCTGCTTCTGCCGATCGTAACTACCAAGCTCATAGTCTTCACTCATAATTAGAGCCTTGACTGGCTTGGTCGGGCACACTTCTGCGCACAAACCGCAGAAACTGCAACGAGATAAATTGAAATCAAAGAAGTCCAGAACCTTGATCTTGTGGCCGGGCTCTCGGTGGCCACCCAGGTAAATCAACTCGTCCGGACAGGCCTTGGCGCATTGGTCACAGACGATGCATGTTTGGGCACCCGTTTCTGGCTCCACCTGCAATCTGAGCACACCTCTAAAACGTGGAGCCACCGGACGACGTTCGGCGGGGTACTGGAACGTGAAGGCTGGCTGAGGAGTATACCTAAGGGTAACTAACAGTCCCTTGACCAAATCAATGAGAAATACCGTTCGGATTAATTTAAGCAATTGCTGCACACTACTACCCTCGGTCCTCAACGAGAATCGGCTCCACCTGCCCAGCCATCACAACTCTTTCCTTGCGCAAGACAGTATTTTCACGTCGAATTTTATCCTGCAGTCGCAAAAGTCCATAGAGCAGCGCTTCCGGACGCGGTGGACAGCCAGAAACATAGACATCCACCGGAACAACTTTGTCTACCCCCTGCAACACCGAATATGTTGGAAACGGGCCACCAGCATTCGAGCAGCTCCCCATTGAAATGACCCACTTCGGCTCAGGCATTTGGTCGTACAAACGCCTAAGCACGGGAGCCATTTTTTTAGTGACAGTACCAGCAACAATCATCAGATCTGCCTGACGAGGAGAGGCCCGGAAGACCTCCGCGCCGAACCGAGCTATATCGAAGCGAGACGCCGATGTTGCCATCATTTCAATGGCGCAACAGGCAAGACCAAACCCCATCGGCCAAAGCGACGATTGCCTAGCCCAATTAAGCACCTTGTCCAAATTAGTCGTAATAAAATTATCTTCGAAGCGATGGTCAATTAAGCCCATAGGACATCCACTTTCCTATTTGCCTTCATACCAAACGGCATTTGTTTCGACAAAGCTCTGCCATTCATCAGGCACCTCGTCGTTGGCGAAGATCGCCTCGACGGGACAAGCCGGAACACAAGCTCCGCAATCGATACACTCATCGGGGTGTATATAAAGCATGGTCTCAGCTTCAAATTCGTCCTCGTCTTGGCGAGGGTGAATACAATCCACCGGACACACGTCAACACACGCAGTATCCTTGGTCCCAACGCATGGTTCACAAATACTGTACGCCATCAATTTCCTCCGTCTTGTTCTCCTACCGCCAGCCCAGCTAAGGTCCAGAGACCTAGGTAGCCCCACGGGCCAGTTTGGCTAAGACTCCTAGGGTGTCCTACAAATGCCACGTAGGTCACTCCACAGCCTCATCCTACAAAAGAATACCGCGCCGGGCCAATTGCATTCAAGGGTACTGACGCTTGCCTGGCGAAAATAGATGCCCCTCCAGTCTGCTGACCTCAGTGTATCGGCAAGTATTTGAACACCATTCACACAAGCAACCAGAGTTAGGTAATCTTGATTCGTCCAGCAAATCCTTCGTCGTAGCTGTGGTAGTGCAGAATCGTTGATTCGGGATACTTCCAGCAGTAATAACCTTCACCGTTATCAAAATCAACCAACCAAAGCCCTTTGACCTCTAGGCCCATCGCCCGTAGCTTGTCAGTCCAAGCCATTATGACCTCGTCAAACTCTTTGGCCGCAGAGACGTGGGCAGGGTCAGTCTGCGACAGACCCTGCATATCGACAGAAAGCTTATCCGTTCGCTTCACTGCCTCCTCCGTAAGTGCTCGAACCTTCCCCAATAGCCCTTGAGCTTCGGTCAAGGTAAAAGTCCGTACCTTTGTAGACTCAGGATCCAACTGACTCTCCTCGCAAATAGCAATCGCAACAAGACCTCTGCCAAATCACAAATATTCCTCACCCTCAATCAGACTCACACACAACAAACAATTAATTCAGACAGCCTTAGAAGCCGTGCGACTCGTGCAATCATCTTGCGCCGCCACTAACAACCTCGACCATTGCACCACCAATTCAAGAGATATCCATGCTGGAATCAGCTACAACCTAGATCTGGCCCAAATTGTTCTCCTACACATATCACAGAGAAGCAAAGCCATTTTCCAAGCATCACCTCAGAAACAGTCGACCCCATACATGAGGACTCACTTTATAGAAACATCCTATCCTGAGTAAAACCACCCAACACTAGATGACCTTTGGGCGCACCTGTCACAAGACTGAGGCAACACCTTCCCTGAGGGGACCATGCCGACTCAAGCTCGGTCTACTCACATTGCACTGCCGCCCAACAAGGGGATAACATCGCCAAATGGATACAAGGAGCGATCCCTCCCACGTACGAGGTCAAACTAAGTTGTTCAGAGGGCGCCCTATCCGTTCGGAGCGAAGCACGGAGGGCCAAAAACCGAAATGGTTGAAAGTGAGAGCTCCGGGTAGCCCTAAATACCTTCGTCTCAAACGCCTGGTCCGCGAGCAGTCGCTCCACACGGTCTGCGAAGAAGCCAACTGCCCCAACATCGGAGATTGTTGGCATCACGGAACCGCCACTTTTATGATTCTCGGCGGATTTTGTACTCAAGCCTGCACCTACTGTAACGTTGAGCATGGTCGCCCAAACCCGATTGACCTTGCTGAACCGGGTCGTGTCGCTGAAGCAGTTCGGGCCCTGGAACTCGACTATGTCGTGGTCACATCGGTGAATCGTGATGACTTGGCAGATGGAGGAGCCAGAGAATTCGCCAAAACTATCACCGCCACACGAAGCTTGTCTCCACATTGCCAAATTGAAACACTGATACCAGATTTTGCTGGCAAATCAGAATCGCTCAACATCGTCCTCGAAGCCCAGCCAGATGTCTTAAACCACAATCTAGAGACGGTTTCCCGACTGTACCCCTACACTCGTCCAGGTGGGAATTACGTCCGCGCACTCAAAGTTCTCGAGCACGCCAGCCAACATAAACCCAAGCTCACTACAAAATCCGGACTAATGGTCGGACTTGGCGAATCTTGGGACGAACTGCTCGATGCTCTACAGGACTTGCGCCGTGTGGAATGCGACATCCTAACTGTCGGACAGTATCTCCGCCCGTCTATGGCACATTTGCAAGTTTCCCGCTACTACCATCCCAACGAATTTGAGGCCCTCAAGTCCATTGCTCTAGAAATGGGTTTCGGCCATGTCGAATCTGGGCCGCTAGTTCGTAGTTCCTACCACGCCCACGAGCAATCGAATGCCTTCGCGACTGCGACTTCAGTTACCGAAAGACAAGACTCCCATGACTCCTGAATCACATGGCTCTGCCACAAATCAGACAGCGCATCGTTAATTGTCAAGCTTGTCCACGACTTCGCGCTTACTGCGCACGCATAGCCCAAGAAAAGCGTCGAGCCTTTAGAGACGACTCTTACTGGGGGAAACCCGTCCCTGGGTTCGGGGACCAACAAGCTAGGCTTGTGCTGATCGGCTTGGCACCAGCAGCTCACGGCGCCAACCGAACCGGACGGACGTTCACTGGGGATACTTCGGGAGACACTCTGATGGCAGCTTTATATTCCACAGGATTTGCCAACCTGTCGACGTCAAAGCATCGTCAGGACGGACTCGTACTATCCGATGCCTTTATCACGTCTGTGGTGCGGTGCGCACCACCAGACAACCAACCCTCCTCCAGCGAAATTACCAACTGTTATATACACCTGCGGGACGAGATGGCCGCACTCTCACGAGTCCGGGTCGTCGTGGCACTCGGTCGTGTTGCCTTCAATGCCTACTGGAACTGGCTGAAAGACCGAGTTCAGTCGGTGAAACCACGACCAAAATTTAAACATGGCCTGCTTTATCAGCCGAAAGCCGGCCCACTGCTAATCTCTTCGTACCACCCGAGCCTCCAAAATAGAAACACAGGGCGCCTGACCCAGGAAATGCTCACCGATGTATTTCGTCAAGCCAAGCGGGTCCTAGAAGGCCCCCCTAGAAAATAACCATCTGGCCTGGCTCAATTGGGGTTACCGCAAAAGCCGACCAGCACTCCCATGTGGCTCCCTCTGGTCTCAGGACTAGGCTGGGCATACAGGGGCCCGTCGAATCAACATCACCGTTTGGGACGATAGAGGTGAGTGCTCTGTCCGAAAAACACGTCAGCCGCCTCCATCAACGTTTCCGAAAGCGTAGGGTGCGGATGAACACACATCCTCAAGTCTGACACGGTAGCTTCCATCTCAATGGCCAGAACTGCTTCTGCAATCAACTCGCCAGCTCCTGTACCAACAATGCCTACTCCCAAAACAAGTTCGGATTCAGCATCCACAATCAATTTTGTCACACCGACCGATTGGCCAAGAGTCGCCGCTCGGCCAGATGCCACCCATGGATATCGACAAATCTGGACCGACCGTGAATTAATCCTAGCCTGCCCTTCAGTCAGACCACACCATGCCACCTCCGGTTCGGTGAAAACCACAGCCGGGATCACTGCTGGCCTAACCATCGCTGACTGACCGGCGAGCCTGTTGACCGCAACTCTGGCTTCATGACTCGCCTTATGCGCAAGCATCGGTTCTCCTACAAGGTCACCAATAGCAAAGATCGTTGGTTCGTCTGTGCATCTGTGCCCATCAACAATCACAAACCCGCTCCCATCAAGCCGAACCCCTGTCCGATCCAATCCAGGAATATCAGAGTTAGGCACCCTACCCACCGCAACCAATACTCGATCAAAATAACGGTCGCATTCGCCAACACTGTCACCTTCGAGTGTGACCTTTACACCGTCACCATCTTCCGCAAGGGAGATCACCTTAGTTTCAAGCAAGACCTCTCTACAAATCTCTGAAAGTCTGCGTTGCACCACCGTCGTCAAATCTCGATCGGCACCTGGCAATAATCCATCTGCCATTTCTACAAGAGTAACGTCCGATCCCATGGTCGCATAAACGGATCCCAGCTCAAGTCCAATATAGCCCCCCCCAACCACAAGGAGCGACCTAGGCAAAGATGGCACATCGAGCGCTCTTGTTGAGTCCCAGATCCGGTCGGACTCTACCTGAAACCGCAGCGGCAGGGACGGTCGAGACCCCGTTGCCAGGATCGCATGTTCAAAAGCGACTTCTGTACTTGCACCGTCTAGAGAACTCACTCGAACACTCTTAGGCCCGAGCAACTCGGCGCGACCTGAAATATAGGTTACTTCGCGCCTCGCTCTCAGCTGACCCAACCCTCCTGTAAGCCTAGTAATAACTTCATTCTTCCAGCCACGCATTCTCTCAACGTCAATCGTCGGTTCACCAAAGTCGACACCCCAGGTTCGAGATTCTCGGGCATCAGTCACCACCTTAGCGACATGCAGCAGGGCCTTCGACGGCACGCAGCCTCTATAAAGACAGACTCCGCCAGGATTAGGTGCTTCATCAATTAAAGTGACTTCCATACCCAAGTCGGCAGCCAAGAAAGCTGCAGTGTAACCACCAGGTCCGCCACCAATAACCACAAGCTGAGTTGTCTTCGCCATCCTAACTCCCGTCACCGAACCAGTAGGATTGTGAGCCACGCTGATCGTTAACCGACCAGTCCCACGCAACCTGCCAAACTTTTGCAACAAACCCAATTAAAGCGACCAAACATCTCCATTCTCCCAAGGCCACACCTAATTAGATTTGCTTAGATCTAGAACCCAAGAAATCAACTTTCACCATCTGGATCATGTGACAGGTCCTAGCGTAGCAACTCTAATGGTCTCAATTCCTACCTTGAACATCGACAGACTTGTCCAGTTCGGCATTATTGAAACATCCTTCTGTCTTGACGCTATCTATGATGATTTACACAGCCACCAAAACACAGCTGAAGATCGAATCCCCAAGTCCACGTCTTATCATGCAGTCAGCAAGAATAATACCCACCATCGGGGCCACGATAATGAAGAATTAAAACAGGTCTATTGTTTCCTGAACCTGCTACGATCATCGTTTATTGCCAGTTAAATTTCTGTTCAATTTCATCAATCTGGTTGCCATTGTCTATCTCGGAAAGACACACTTCACTACACTGGACACACCGTTCCATTACGAAGGATCTTCAGAACACTACAAATTGCACGTTACACTGAAGTAAGAAAACCAACGACACAGGGACAGCCAAGTTATTACTTCGCAACTGCGTTTCTTTAAATCCCAAGCTGCCAACATGCTACCAGCGACTATTCCCATCTTTCCGCTACCTGATGTAGTTCTTTTTCCATCGGTATTTCTACCTCTTCATATCTTTGAACCTCGATATCGGCAGATGCTAGCCGAGGCACTTCGGAGTGACCGAATCATCGGAATGGTCTTGCTACGAGGAAACCGAGATGACATCGAAGAGCCGCCGCCGGTACATCCGATTGGTTGCGCAGGGTTAATCAGTCACGCCGAACAGTTGGGAGACGGCCGGTCCAACATCATCCTGCGAGGACTCCACCGGTTTCGTATCGTTCAAGAACGATATGATCGCCCCTATCGAAGAGCCCAAATCACGCCCTTGCTGCCCTCCCCCTCCCCGGAGGCGCCGAATCGAAACCTAAATCCTATACGCACCAAACTCGAAGCCTTACTGGCTGGACGAATCGAAACCGTCACCGGAGAATTAGTGGTACCAAACGGCATGGGCGACGAGGACCTAATTAACACCCTAGCTCAGTACCTCGAGCTCGACCCTGCTGAGAAGCAGGCACTTCTCGAGTTTGACGATTTGACCAGCCGTGCCCAAGGACTCATCGATTTGATAGAGATGCGTGAATTCATCACCCTGCCCCTGGGAGGCCTGAACCCCAACTAGACCGGAAACCCAGACCACCCCAGTCACAACCGTTCTAGGCCACGCCGACACTAGCCTAGAGTAGGTAGCCTACTCTGGTCTCAAGTAAGACGCCTGGCGACCTCCTGAATCACCATCGAACCGTGAAACCGGCCATTTTCGATAAAAATTTGACCGCTGTGGATCCCTGAGAGAACCTGCCCAGCTAGAAACACATTCGGAACATTGGTTTCATAAGTCTCTGGATTATGCGAGGGCACCATAGTCTCGGCATCCACTTCAACACCAAATCGTTCCAGCATTGCAGTATCTGGGTGGTAGCCGGTCAAAAGGAAGACTGCCTCAGTAGACAGTGTGTACCGTTTGCCAAGTTTTTCGATGACAACATCCGAAGTGTTGATCTCCACCACACGGCTTTCAAAATGTGCAGCGATTGAACCTTCTTGAATTCGATTTTCAATATCTGGCCTAACCCAATATTTAATACCGGTGCCCAATTCGCTCCAACGATGCACCAAGGTGACATGGGCACCAGCACGATAGAGTTCAAGCGCCGCCTCAGCTGCAGAATTCTTGCCGCCAACGACCATGACCTGCTTGCGATAATATGGATGTGCTTCGGTATAGTAGTGTGAAACATGAGGCAAGCTTTCCCCAGGCACATTAAGCAAATTGGGACACTCATAGGCACCTACTGCTACCACAACCGTTTTAGACATCAGGCTACCCTGCCCATGTTTAGGATGTGAGATATCAACAGCTAGTAGACTCTCCCCATCGTGGCCATTATGAGGCCGAACTGCAACGACCTCGTAGCCCAGTTTCACGGTAAGGTCATAGGTGTCAACGACCCTCCGATAATATCGAAGAGCTTCATCTCGAGTCGGCTTGGCGTAGGGAGTCACAAAAGGCAGTTCCCCCAACTCCAAAAGTTCAGGGGTGGTAAAAAACACCATATTGGTTGGAAAATTAAGTATCGAATTGACGAGAGTCCGACGCTCTATGGTTTCGCAATCCAGCGACGCCTTTCGGGCAGCGATGGCAGCCGCAAGACCTGCAGGCCCAGCCCCAATAACTATGACATCCCTTACTCTGTCTGAATTAATCTTTTTTTTGCTCATCACTGAATCTAAAGAACCTCGATGCACCTTGATGCTTTAACGGGACCGGTACTCCACCTGTACATCCCCAATGACAGCAATGGAACGACCAGGCGTCACAAAAACCTCACGACCATCAACCCTCTCGACCTCCAGTTGCAGCCCGACGATAGCAACCTCGTTTACACCGGGCGGCACAGTCACACGGATATCCTCTCCGCCAACAGGCGCTACGGCCTTTAGACCGGCTGGACCAGCTCCGCCACCCACCCTGTCAACTAAGTCTTCGGCATCATGAAACTCTGCAAGTAAGACCGGTCGAGCCAATACTTCATCACCTGCAACAACCGCAGTGATCGCCAGGTACCTTGCGTATCCTCGACCGCGAGTTGTTGCCTCCTCAGAATAAGTATGCCGACCATGTAAGGTAAAGGTCACTATGGCTGGTCCCGCATGGGGAGGCACAGCCACAATAATACCCTCAGCAGCCTCCGTGCCTATGAGCACATCACAATAGCTATGACCAGTAACAAGCCCGATGCCAAGTAAAGATGGACAATCCACCTCTCCTGGTTCGGTGCGCCCTGACTGTGGCGTGACCACGACCACATTCAATAAAATCAGCCCAACCCAAACTGCTGAGGGCACCAGCCTTCGGCCGATCAAGCAGAAGCGTCCTTTCAATACTGATACCACTCCTGTTCTACTCCACAGATACTCGTCGAATCTGCTTCGGTGGCTACCTACCTCGTGCTCAACGCCTTTTGCGAACACATGGCGGTCAAATGAATATTAGGCCAACCCAAATCGGTCTAACCCAACGGGCAATGGTCTCACAGTGCCTCCCGTACTCACTTCCCCGCATCATCTAGTGCTCCAACAACAGCTCCGCTCAAACGTGGTCGTCATCAACGGGATGTCCAGCAGCGCTGCTGGAAATTGTGGAACCATCTCCTTGCCGAAGCAAACTAAGAAACTCCATTCTTGTCCGAGCATCAGTTCGAAATACACCGTGCATCGCGCTCGTGAGCGCTGATGAATTCTGCTTCTCTACGCCACGCATCATCATGCAAAGGTGTGATGCTTCGACCACAACCGCAACCCCCAAGGGTTCCAACTTAGCCTCAAGGGTATCGGCTATCTGACCTGTTAATCGCTCCTGAACCTGCAAACGTCGACTAAACACCTCAACAATACGAGGTAATTTGCTTAACCCGACCACTTTCCCACTCGGGATGTACGCGATGTGGCACCGACCAAAGAACGGCAACAAGTGGTGCTCACACAAGCTGTAAAAGTCTATATTCTTGACGATCACCATCTCGCTGTAATCGACTGTAAAAAGAGCATCGTTAATCACCTCATCGATATCCTGTCTGTAACCACTCGTCAGGAACTCCAGTGACTTCGCTACACGGTCTGGGGTCTTGTTCAATCCTTCCCGCAACGGGTCCTCACCCAGCGCAGACACCAACGACCGAACCACCTCACTAACGCGTCTGGAATTCAAGGGAACCTCTTCATTAATACCTAAAAAATCCATACCCACTCTTACGTCCTAACCGACCAGCCAAAACAAGACGTTTCAACAATGGAGGTGACGCATATGCCGGATCTCTGAATTCACCATACATAATGTTTGCGATGTGGTAAACCGTGTCGAGACCAACAAAATCTGCCAAGGCAAACGGTCCCATCGGATGCCCACACCCGAGGGTCATTGCCTTGTCGAAGTCCTCCAACGTACCGCACCCACCTTCATAAGCCCGTATGGCGCTCAGTAAATACGGGACAAGCAAGCGGTTCACGATAAATCCTGGTTGATCCGGCGCGGTCACCACCTGCTTCCCAAGCGAGCTCGCAAACTCAAGTACCTGCTGATAGGTGGTCTCCACAGTGGACAACCCGCGGATCACCTCGACGACCCCCATGATCGGCACCGGGTTAAAGAAATGGAGCCCTATGAATTTGTCCGGTCGCCCAGTTGAAGCAGCTAATTCTGTAATACATACAGACGAGGTATTCGAACAAAATACCGTCTCCGAGCCGACCACCCTTTCAACGGCAGCAAAGGCTGCTTTTTTAGCATCAAGATCCTCTACAATCGCTTCGATAACCAAGTCGCTCTGAGACAGTCTTTCAAAACTTGTGGTCCCCTCGAGACGATCCATGGTCGCATCACGTGCTTCCGGGGTCACCTTGCCACGAGCCACACCATTTTCGAGAGACTCCTCGACACGGCTCAACCCAATCTTTAGCTCGGTTTGACCGACTTCCCGAACAATCGTTCGATAGCCAGCTTGGGCACAAATCTGAGCGATACCAGAGCCCATCAACCCACACCCAACAACACCAACAAACTGAATACTCCTGTCGTCCACCGTAATTCTCCCTCTCACACCATTAAGTCTAAAGACCTAACTCAAAATTAGTACCACAGCGGTGGAACAAACGTTTATCGATCATAACAAACAGCGAAATCGGCCCTACGAACACCATTCCAGTGGTTTATTCGCAGAACTCCCCGGAGAACCAACGGCCAAGCAGCCGTTACTTCTGAAACACTGCATGTGATACCTGAGCGTCAGAGAGATCCTTTAAGACCAAGTGTCTCGGCACTCAAGCGCATAAACCCGATTACATTGGTTATATGCTCGTCTAGTGACAAGTCGAGTTCGTCAGCACCTAAGCGGAGATCATCGCGAGAGACAGCTCGTGCGAATGCTTTATCCTTCATCCTCTTTCTAACCGATCTCGCCTCCAGGTCCAATACACTCCTTGACGGTCGAACCAGCGCCGCTGCGGTCACAAACCCTGCCATCTCGTCGCAAGCGAATAGTGTATGTTCGAGGCGCGATTGTCGTGACACACCCGTATAGTCAGCGTGGGAAAGGATCGCCCGCGTCACCAATTCTGGATAACCTTGCTCACTTAGAATCTCACACCCTCGATAAGGGTGGTCCTCAACACTTGGCCATTGGTCGTAGTCGAAGTCATGCAACAATGCAACGATACCCCACAGCTCCTCGTCCTCACTAAATATACGGGCATAACCTCTCACCGAAGCCTCAACCGCCAGTCCGTGCTGGAGCAACCGAGGGTTCTTTGTATACTTGACTAACAACTCCCACGCCCCTTCGCGAGTTGGTGTCATGCTTGTTCTCCACCTGAAGCCACCGCCGTGTCAAGCTGTCCCTCCATAGCCGCAACAACAGCGGCTACCGTAATGTCACCGGTCACGTTAGCGGCCGTACGGGACATATCGAGAAAACGATCCACTCCGAGAATCAGCGCAATTCCAGTCGCTGGTATACCAATCGTCTCGAGAATGACGACCAGCATGACAACCCCAGCACTAGGCACTGCCGCAGTTCCAATCGAGGCCAGTAGAGCTAACAACACAATCGTCAATTGATCAAACAGATCCAGCGGAATCCCCAGCGTTTGAGCAATAAAGACTGCCGCAATAGCCTGATACAGCCCTGTGCCATCCATATTGATTGTTGCTCCGAGCGGCAACACGAATGACGAAACCTCATCTGAAATTCCCAAATGGTTCTTGGCGCTCTTCATAGAAACCGGAAGAGTAGCCGCACTCGAGGAGGTCGAAAAAGCGACTAGTTGGGCCTGCGCAACACCCGCGAAAAAAGAACGCAATCTGAGAGGAGTCAAAAGTCTGACTAACAAGGCATAAGTAAAGAAAATTTGAATAGCAAGACCGACCAAGACTGTCAGACTATAAAACCCAAGTGCACCAAGAAGCTGGGGAACATCAGCCGGACTGTCGCCAGCGACCCTCGTGACAGTGTCGGCTATCAATCCAAACACACCAATTGGCGCCGCAAGAATCACAAGTTCGACAATTTTTATGATGACCGCATCGAGACTCTCAAATAAGGCTAATAAGGGAGCAGCCTTGGCATTCGGCACCAAGATCAGAGCAACCCCAAGCAGTAGGGCAATAAATACAACATTCAACATGCGCCTATTGTCAGAGGCTGCAAAGAACATATTCTCTGGCACCATATCGACCAACGGTTGCAACGGTCCACGCTCTGTAGCTTCAACGGCTAGCTGCTCCCGTTCCGTAACATCAGATGCATATGTCTGTTGTAGGCCTAAACGCACAGAGCCTGGAACATAGCTCCCAGGATTAAGCACATTTACAAGGGTTAGCCCGATAAGCAAGGCCACTAAGGTCGTCGCGAGGTAGATCGCGATCGTCTTACCACCAATGCGAGATAACTCATTGAGATCGGAAAGCGAAGCGATACCGGAAACAAGCGACGCTAACACCAATGGAACAGCTACCAACAGCAACAACCGAAAGAAAATTGTTCCGAAGGGCGCAATCCAAGCCGCAGTGAAGTCTTGCCATCCAGCATAGGCGGCAACAACACCGTAACAGAGACCAAACCCGAGAGCGATGAGGATACGCCAGTGACTTCGTCGGTACCAAGGCATGAACAGATTACAAAACGGCTACTAACAAGGCGGCCAAACAGTCTTATCGCTCAGACATGAATCAGTGATACAACCGCTAGTTTTCTACAGACTAATGGCACAAGTATACCTGCCCTCCGCGAACGCAGAGCAGGGAACCCGGCGGCGGCAACTACAAGCTGCATTTGCGGTTTCGATCCTGACCAAGAAAAGATAGCTCCTGGGGGGGAGCTCCCACTGTGATGTTAACAAAGAGCCAACCCGCTAGCGATCACCGCTCTAGTGTCCGCACTCAGGTTATACCGAGAAAGATTGGTCGGATCGGCAAGGATGGCCGCCTCGGCATCAGAACCGTGGTGAAGTGCACCAGCCACAGGGCGGCAAAGATAGTCGGCAAGTATGTAGTGATACCGTACCCTCCCATCGCCGTCACGGGTAATTCGGTCGAACAGTTCAAGAAGTGGTCCCACCTGAACCTCTATGCCAATTTCCTCACGCAATTCGCGCCTCAGTCCATCGCGTAGTGACTCTCCCAACTCTACAACCCCGCCCGGGAGACTCCAACTACCCGCCAGAGGGGGTCGCTTTCGCTTAATGAGAACCACATGGCCGTCGACAACAACCACCCCTCCCACTCCGAACAGTGGCTGGCCCGGGTATTCCCTCATTACCATGGATTTCAGTAATCCAGAATGAAAACCATTAGATCCATCAAGTAAGCCCCTGCGGGTTCCCTCTGCAGATAGTCCGCATCCCTACAAAGCTAAGCTTGCCTCCGCATTCAGATCCAATCCAGCCGTCACCCCAGCCCGCAACCGTCTCAGACCAGCGGCTGCGATCATAGCCGCGTTGTCGGTTGAAAGATGAAGGGTTGGAAGGACAACCGGAAGGCCCTCTTGGCGACCACGGTCAATAGCTAACTCTCGCAATCGACTATTTGCCGAAACTCCACCTGCAATTCCCAGACTGCAAGCATTGAACCTCCGAGAAGTCTCAAAAGCCCTGTCGAGTAATGCATCAACCACAGCTCGCTGAAAGCTAGCACAGATGTCGGCTAACTCATTCTGAGAAATGGAATTTGAATCACCATTGTTTCGGCGGTACAAATAGCGGGCCACTGCCGTCTTCAAACCACTAAAACTAAAATCCATACGCCCAGCATGGTTACTAGACAAACCCGGAGGGAGAACAGTCGGCGGAGCAGCTGACCGATCAGCATGAGTGATTCGCGCCACTGGAAACTTGATAGCCTGCTCGTCTCCTTCCTTCGAGATTCGGTCAATAACCGGCCCGCCAGGATAGGGCAGGCCAAGCAGTTTGGCTACCTTGTCAAAGGCCTCTCCAGCCGCATCGTCCCTAGTCCGACCTACCAAGCGATATGTTCCTGCCTGGGGTAGATAGTAGAGACTCGTGTGACCACCAGACACTACTAATACCACTGCCGGCAAAGGCAGATCCGGGTGACAAAGAAAGAGGGATTCAATGTGTCCGACCAAATGATGCACTGGCACCAGCGGTCTAGCAAGAGCGCCGGCCAGTGCCTTAGCGAAGGACACACCCACCAACAATGAGCCCACCAAGCCAGGCCCTTGAGTTACGGCGACAGCATCAAGCTGGCCTAATTCGGTACTGCTTTCTTGCAGAGCGCGTTCGACTACCCCACAGATATCGCGAAGGTGCTGGCGGGAAGCTAATTCAGGTACCACACCCCCCCATTCGCGATGAATCTCCACCTGGGAAGCAATAACGCTTGAAAGAATCTCCCACGAGATCCGATCAGAGCCTCTCTCAACAGCGACTGCTGCCGCAGTCTCGTCGCATGAAGTCTCAATAGCGAGAATATTTGTCTTAGACATCGGGATATCACAATGGTCGCACTACTACCAAGTTAGTCAGCATGCATTCGTCTTAAGGACACTCCGCACGAGCCAGAGCCTTCAATAGACTTTCAGTAAAGGGAGGGCGACAGACACCATGTTCGGTAACAATACCGTCGATCAAACTGGCAGGAGTGACATCAAAAGCCGGGTTCCAGATAGCAGCCCCTTCTGGCGTAAGCTGCGAGGCTCCCAGGTGACTAACTTCCCGGGCATCACGTTCCTCAATCGGAATGCCAGAACCATCCGTCGTATCCAAATCGATTGTCGACACCGGTGCGGCCACATAGAAGGGAATACTGTGCTCCTTCGCCATCACCGCAACGGTGTAGGTACCAATCTTGTTAGCAACATCTCCGTTCGCTGCAATTCGGTCGGCCCCAACAACCACAACATTGACTTTGCCCGCAAGCATAAGTGAACCAACCATACCGTCGGTGATAACCGTGGTGTCGATATCATCGCGCACCAACTCCCAGGCAGTGAGACGAGCACCCTGAAGGAACGGACGCGTTTCATCTGCATACACAGCAACTCGTTTCCCAGCCTCTACAGCTGCCCGAATCACACCGAGGGCTGACCCGTAGCCACCAGTGGCCAACGCCCCCGCGTTACAATGGGTCAGCACGCGGGCGTCCACCGGAAACAATTCCGCTCCGTGACGCCCTAGCGCACGACAGCTGGCCACGTCCGCGTCGTGGACCTGATTCGCTTCAGCTTCAATCAACACCTTGAGTTCATCAGTAGACCCACCAGCTCGCAGTGCTTCAGCGAACACTCGTTTCATTCGTCCAATCGCCCAAAATAGATTCACTGCTGTGGGTCGAGTCGCTGCCAACAGGTCGCAGGCCCGATAAAACTCTGTTGCTAATTGGTTGGTGCCTGAGGCCCGGCTACGCCGTAATTCGAGAGCTAACCCCATCGCTGCGGCCACCCCAATGGCTGGTGCACCTCGGATGACCATTTTCGTTATCGCTTTGCCCACCTCACGGGCAGTTCTGCAGCGAACATAGACCTCGCGGGCAGGCAATTTCCGCTGATCTACCATTACGATTACGCCATCCTCCCAAGCAATTGTTGGCAACATAAAAGGTATAGTGACCCTTCTGCGATCAAGATTCCATATCATAACGATCCCGAGGCTGTTCGGGACCAACATTCTCTATCAACCAACTCCTCCTGTTAGTCAACATCGATACACTGCCTTACTTTCCTCCAACAGAGGCTCGGCTCGACCGGTAGCAATGAGATGTCAAAGCAAAATTGAAGCTATCGAAGCGTTAATCAAGGTAGCTAAGAACCCCCCGAGAAGCGCCACCGGGCCCAACCTCGCTAAATCTTGCCGCCTCGACGGGGCCAGCCCACCGATACCGCCCAACAGAATGGCCACAGAGCCAAGATTTGCAAATCCTGTGAGAGCGAACGTCACCACCATATGTGTGTGAAGAGTTACCACACCAAGATATTCTTCGTTCAGTTTGATGAATGCAACGAACTCATTAGTGGCCAGTTTAGTACCTAGCAGGTCAGCCACCGCAATAAGATCAGCTGACGACACTCCAAGAAGCGCCGCTACCGGGGCGAAGCACCAACCGAAGATAGCAGCGAGTGACATTTGCGAGTTAATTAGTCCAAGTCCGTAATCTAGCATGGCAATGAATGCAAGAAATGCGATCAACATGGCCGCTACATTGATTGCCAATTTGGTGCCCGCTGAGGCACCAGCAGCCAGAGCATCGATGACATTCACATGCTCTCGCGCCACCACCACCCCTGCAGTATCAGCAGTAATCGGAGTATTCGATTCCGGCAGTAAAATTTTCGAGAGATAGAGTCCACATGGGGCAGCCATCACGCTAGTGGCTAACATACTTACCGGGTCTGCCCCCAAGCTGATATAGACCGCCATTACCGTACCGGCAATAGTCGCAAGACCTCCTACCATCAGCGCCAAAAGTTCAGACCGAGTCATCTTCACAATATACGGGCGAATCACCAGCGGTGCTTCGGTAACACCAAGAAACACATTAGCAGCCGCAGCCAGACTCTCTGCACCACTCGTCCCCATAATCCGTGCCATTACTCTCGCCATCAGTTTCACTACTACCTGCAATAGACCAAGGTGATAGAGCACCATAAACACCGACGACATAAAGATTAAAACTGGCAATGAGGCAAAGGCCAAAATGAATCCATTGGGAAACAGTTCAGCCATCTGCGCAGGATCTGCCAACACCCCGAATACAAACCGTGAGCCTTCATTGGTGAATGCCAGAAACTGGGTCACTACAGCAGCCACAGCCGCAAAAATTTCATACCCCGGTCGGACACCTGCCACCTCTACCTTTAGGATCAAAATGGCCAGCCCAACCTGAAGCATGAACCCATGAATAACGAGGCGCCAATTTACTGCACTGATCTTTTCTGAACAGGACGTCGCAATAGCAACAAATGCAACAATCCCAGCTGCCGCACGCCAGCGTGGGTCTACAACATCCCGAAGCCAAAGCGCGCCGCAACCGAGCATCACTGCAACTGCTACCAACCCTACACGGGAACCGGTGGATCTAGGAAGCTGAATGGGAGGACTAAAGTGAAACATAGAGCCTTGATCATATGCGAACAAAACCGGAGAACTGCAGTTCTCCTCTATAACAATCAATCCAGGCCAACTTTGATCGCGATACCGGAGGAAGCGGTCTAGCGCGAAGGGCTTGCAGAAGCCATCGGAAGACGGCTCAATTAGAGCTATGATGCTAGGTGGAGGCCTATGCAAACAAGCCTGCCGATGAAAGGACATAGAAGAGGCTTCGGTTATACTGGCTAACCGTCGAAAGTTCGACACTGGATGCTTTAGTAATTATTCTGCCTCCCAATCACGACTTCAGCTGTAATGACCTTTGAGGAGTTCAAGTGACTGACGGAGCCCGAGCAATGGCTGTGGCCTTTGTAGCTATTGCAATAGTGATGGTCCGGCTTTCGCGAACCGCTCTCAAGGCAGATACAAACAGCGCGGCCAGCCTAGTAGCAGAATTGCGACTTGCTCAGTTCGCAGCACTAGTGCTCACCCTCACGGCTGGCATATATATCGGTTCAGCCCTCGTCCAGGAATCGAGCACCGGAAGTGGACTAGATGTAGCACTAGCCGTTGGGTTTCTAGTCATCGGCTCAATTGCAGTCACTCAAGATCCCAGCAACGCACTCACTCTGCTAGCAGCAGCCTTTATAGCTCACGCGGGCATCGACCTGCTTCATGGGTCCCAAATCCTACCAGGTAATGTGTTGCCAACCTGGCACGCCACAGCTTCTGCGATATACGACGTCGCTGTAGCCGCGGTATGCTATTTACCGGTTCTACGTCGACCATAATTCTAGGCTGCACCTAGCACTGGCACTGCAGTCATGAACAGGACCAGTTATCTCTTGTGAGACTATCTTGCGCATGCATCACACAAACCAATGACCGAAACTAAGAACAGAACCCTACTCAATATCGCGAGAGCCCGTCTAGTTACTCACCAAGCAGGACAGGTTAGGACTTGCCTTGACGCTCTAAACGACGGCCAACTTTGGTGGCGAGCAAACGAAGAATCAAACGCCATCGGCAACCTCGTAATGCACCTCTGTGGGTCAACTCGCTTCTATATCGGCCATGGGGTCGGCAACAATGGTTACCAACGTAACCGTGACGCAGAGTTTGCTGAACAAGGACCGGTCGCAAAAGAGGAATTACAGGCACATTTCGATTCGACCATGGTGGAAGCCGACCGTGTGCTCGCCGCATTCGACGCTGTTCGAATGGATGAAACTACAGATATCACCGGCAACGAAATGACCTTCGGCGAGCTTATCTTGAATCAACTACTCCATTTCACAGCCCATACCGGTCAGATCGTGTTTGCCACAAAACTGATCCAAGCCGGGGTTATTCATGAGGTCTGGAAAACAACCCCCCTTGAGTGACCCTCATCCGCAAAGTGGTCCTGTTTCATCACAAGATGGACCTTTGGCAAAGCGGATAGACCGTTAGGATGACTGATGGACCAAGCACAAGCTCCTTCGCTCGGCCCTTTTGCCACTCGGGTCCTCGCAATGGTCCGACTGATCCCACCTGGACGGGTGGCTACCTATGGAGACATAGCCTCTCTAGCGGGTCGACCGAAAGCCTGGAGGTCTGTAGGCACAATCATGAGGAAATGCAGTTCACCGACCATACCCTGCCACCGGGTAGTTAGTGCTGGTGGTCGCCTGGGGGGCTATCACAACTTAGCCCTGAAACAGCAGCTTCTCCGAAACGAGGGAGTCTCAGTAGGCCGTCGTAAAATTCATCACTTTTCTTTGCTACGCTGGAGACCGTCGTCGTCAATTGCGAAACCTCTCTGACTAGATACGCTACGTTCAACTCCGAGACAAAGGCTCATCGAGACGGCCTCAGAATCAAACGGAGGATTTCCTGCCTGACTCATTCCGAACTATCACCATTCCCGGGTTAGCACGCCTGCCTCTCGAAACCCAATCATTCTCTGCTATCATATGCCTACTCGGGCTCGGCTGATCCCAGCAGTCCGCAACACCCGACAAGGGAGGAAACATGCTTCGATACTTCTGTACCCTAATGGTGGTTGCAGGCGCTTTGAGTCTCTTAGCAATTGATTCAGCACTACTAGCTACAGAGGCCCCTCAAACGACACCGGCCGGTGCTGTAGTTCCAGCCGGCGAGGTCAGTTTAGGGTCGATTCAATTACCGAGACAAGTCATGGCAGACGGCCAAACCTTGCCATCTGGCAGTTATGAGGTCAAGGTCACCGCTTCCTCAGCCAACCCTGAGGTTCCGGGTCAGCTAGCCGAACTCGAACGCTGGGCCGAATTCAGGCAAGGAGCCGAACTCCGTGGCCGTGAGGTTGTCACAATCGTCCCACGAGAGGAAATTGACGAGGTCGCAAAATCGACTCCACCATCCAGCGGAACATCACGAGTCGAGATGCTTCGGGAAAATGATTACCTACGTGTTTGGATCAATCAGAACGAAACACACTACTTTATCCATCTGGTAATTAGCTGAATCAACTAACGCCACCCTAAACCTGGCTCTAGCCTCTGGCAAAGGCTGACCTTTGGCCTCGTTCCATGGGAAAGTCTTACACGAAAGCTCAGAGTAATCCGAGGTGAGCTTCACATCGCCATCAGATCAAACTGCTCATGATGAAGGAATGCATCAGGTCGCAATGTAACAGACCGGTGGAGTGTTCTTTCTATTTCTCTAAGGATGCCACGTTCTTCAGACTTTAACGCGCGAGCAACATCTGGATTCACCCGAAGCTGCACTTCGTGTCCATTGAAATCGCCACTGACTTTCTGGAGTTCTGACAAGATCTCGGAACAAATGGTTGAGGTGGACTTAACTACCGCGCTTCCAGAACAATAGGGGCACGGGTCTGTCAATTGCCGCTCAAGGCTTTGCTTAACACGCTTCCGAGTTGTGATAATCAATCCAAACTCTGAAACCTGCACAGCTTTCGAAGGCGACCGATCTCTGCGAATCTCCTGCTCGAAAGCTTGGTAAACCTTCTGGCGATTCTTACGCTCCTCCATGTCAATGAAGTCAAGAACGATAATTCCCCCAAGATCACGAAGCCGAATCTGTCTCACGATCTCCTTAGCTGCTTCGAGATTAGTCTTTACGATAGTATCTTCAAGGCGTCCGGTTCGCTTTCCGACATAACGCCCAGTATTGACATCAATCGCGACCAGTGCCTCAGTCTGGTTGATGACAAGATAACCGCCAGATTTCAACCAAACCTTACTCCGCAGGGCTTTGTCTATTTCAGACTGAACTCCATATTCCTCGAAAATAGGAAATGCCTTGTCATAGTGGTGTATACGAGCCACAAGGTCCGGCATGATTCGCTGCACCAACTTGACCGCTTTACGATACTCTCCCCGATGATCGATTCGAATGGACGAAAAATCTTCAGTCAGCAAGTCCCGCAGCAACTTGGCAACAAGGCTTTCTTCCCTATGGATTACGGCAGGGGCTGGTTCTGTTTCACTCTTCTTTAGAGTTTCGGTCCACAACTCATGGAAATACGTCAGGTCGCTGACAATATCGTCCTCTGGACGGTCTGCGGCAGCAGTACGGATGATCACTCCACCCGGCATCTCGTGCTCATCGCGAAACTCTCGGACAATTCGACGAAGCCTACTCCTTTGCTCCCGAGAGACGATCTTTCTAGACACTCCGATATGTTCTACCGTCGGCATAAAAACCAAGAAACGCCCAGGAATTGATGCATGGGATGTAATGCGAGCTCCCTTTGTTCCGAGTGGTTCCTTAACAACCTGAACCACGATTTCTTGACCCGCAGTCAAGAGCTTGTCGATTTGCTGCTCAGGACCATTGCGTTCACGTCCTCGTCCACGCCCTCGGCTCCGACCACCATCACTACTCCCTACATTGGCAGTATCAGCAGTTTCGCTAACAGCAACCTCATCATCGACATCTGGATCACTGGAATCAAAACCATCCATTGTCCCTACAGGGTCAATGACATCAGAAACATACAGAAAGCCGTCTCGCTCAAGGCCCAAATCTACAAAGGCAGCCTGCATACCCGGCAGCACCTTCGACACCCGCCCCTTGTAGATATTCCCAGCTACTCCGCGGGACTTATCACGTTCGACAAAAATCTCGACAACAGCATCATCCTCGAGAATAGCAACCATCGTTTCGTGGCCACTGGCGGAGATGATCATCTCCTTGTTCATCAATATCACTCCAACTACGGCCAGGCGGTCGATATTTGGCGCCGCTTGTAGAGTTGACCTGTACCTCCATGTAGCGCACATCCCACAAGTGCGTCAGTGCGAAAAACACATGAAGAGGATAAGCCATACTCATCGGTCACCTCGACCTCTGCCGTTCCGACCCATGGGTGAAAACTGCACCATTCCGGCCGGCATGTGAATCCTTACCGATCTGCTTCTCCTTACGGTTATACGCTGCACCACAACAACGCAGAGCGAGCGCATGAAGCAAACCGACCCTAGTTCGTAAATCTACGCATTCTTACGTTAAGCACAAGACCAAATGCCACGAGCGTCGCGATAGCAGATGACCCGCCATAACTCAACAGCGGCAATGTCAGACCTTTAACCGGTGCCAGTCCCGCTGACATCGCAACGTTGTAGATCACCTGAAACGAAAATCCAGCCATTATTCCAACAACCAGATAACGACCCAAACGGTCTTTCGCTAGTCTTGCTGCGTCGAGCCCCCTCAAAATAACGAACAAATACAGACTCAAAGTTACAACTACTCCAAGAAAACCCAGCTCCTCAGCTAGCACTGAAAAAATGAAATCATTGTGGGCAACAGGCAAAAAGTTGTAACGGCTCTGAGTCCCTTCAAGAAACCCCTTCCCCAAGGCCCCTCCAGATCCGACCGTAATCCGTGCCTGAATCTGCTGATACCCAGCACCACGAGCGTCCTGTTCAGGGTTCAAAAAGCTAGCAATCCGCTGACGTTGGTAATCCTCCAGTCCGTAAGTCCAAGCCACCGGCGTAATCATGATACCCACAGCAACTAAGATGCTGACGTAGCGCAAAGGCAATCCGGCGAACACCAAAATGGCGAATGCAACAGGTAGGAGAGTCACCGCTGTTCCAAGATCAGGCTGCTGTGCTATCAGCATGAAAGGGAGCCCAATTATCAATCCCGTCCACAACCATCCCATTACCGTTTGAGGGCCTCGTTGCCACTGCGAGAACAACGCCGCGAGCGCCAAGGCCACTACCGTTCGAGCAAATTCTGACGGCTGCAAGTTGAATATTCCCAAATTAATCCATCGATTCGCACCGCCGCCGCTCGTGCCAAACCACAGTGCATAACCAACCGCTGCGACCAACCCAACAAAGATCGTCGGTACCGAATCTGCAACCCAGCGATAGTCGACCCAAATCACCGCACCCAAACCAAGCATGCCGATTAACAACGCACAAGCCTGCGTAAACACCAATGGGCTGACCCCAACCTCCAGGGGATCGTAGGTAGTACTGTAGATCATAGTAAGGCCGATAACACACAGGATCAGCAATGCTAACAGCAATGGCCAATCGATGTGCCTATAGAGGCGCTGCTCTAGCATCGAACCATCATGAACTTAGGCTTATTGGTTCGCAGTCTCAAACAGCCGATTCGAGCTGCGTTCTTCCGGTAACCCGGGGACGGGAAGAGGGCGCCCATCCTTCTTTGCAAAATACGTCTCCATAATATGTCTAGCTATCGGTGCCGACAAATAACCGTGCTCGTTATGCTCACCGAACACCACACCGGCCAACTCAGGTTTCCCGGCCGGCACTGCGAACACGAACCAGCCGTGATCGCGTAAATCACGACTACTGTCAACGGCGGCCAGGCGACCTTGTAGCGAAATAACCTGAGCGGTCCCGGTCTTTCCTATTACGTCTCGACCAACCAAACGAGCCCGCCGCCCGGTTCCTGCCCGGTTAACAACATACCAAAGTCCTTCGGTCACTGTCTCTAAAGTCACTGGATCCAGCTTTACTCGCGACTTCGGCACAGGCCGAGGAACTGGCAAAAATCCCTCACCTTCGTCTACAGCTTCCAACAAATAGGGTGTTACACGCGTCCCACCATTCGCAACCGCAGCCATCATTACAGCCAAAGAGATAGGTGTCACAGACACGGGTCCTTGTCCAATCGCTACGGAAATTGTTTCGCCTGGGTACCATGGCTCCCCCCACCGCTCGCTCTTCCAAGTTGTAGACGGAACAAGACTCCCCACCTCATAGGGCAAATCCACTCCAGTGACTCCCCCTAATCCCAGGGCCGTAGCCCACTTATGAATCTGGTCGATTTTAAGCTTCTCCCCGAGCGAATAGAAATAAGTGTTACACGACTGCTCAAGCGCTTCACGCATGCCAACTGTGCCATGGGTCGCATGGCAGCGATAATGACGCCCATAGAATGTGCCCCCGCCATGACAGGGCACCTCAAAATCCGGCGTCACAACGCCCTCCTCAAGCGCTGCAATTGCCATAACAATCTTGAACGTCGAACCAGGTGAATAGCGGCCCCTGATAGCCCTATTATTCAATGGACGGTGCCTGTCACTATTTAACTCGGTCCATGCATCACCATCAATTCCAAGCGCGAACAGATTTGGATCATAGCTTGGTCGACTGACCAACGTCAGAATTTCCCCGGAAAGTGGATCAAGTACCACAGCCGCACCATTGAAACCAGCCGCCTCAAATGCAGCTTCAGCAGCCTGTTGAAGGTCATAGTCGAGAGTAAGTTTTATTTGCCGTCCCTCCATAGGAGGCCGCTCACCGATGGTCTCGATCTCTCTCCCGATGCTATCAACCACAACACGACGGGTTCCGTCTTCTCCCATCAACAGCCGGTTGTAGGCTCGCTCAATCCCTGCCTTACCTACCGCCACGCCACTGCGTAACCCGTTAAACTCAGGAAGCTCTAATTGGTCGTCGCTAACCTCACCAACGTAGCCAAACAAATGTGCCGCAACTTCATTGCCTGGATAAAACCGAATCGGTAGCTCCTGCACAAACAACCCTGGCAATTCGACAGATCGAGCTGACACGGCAGCTACCTGTGCCAGAGAAGCATCCTGAATCAACACAAGAGGACGATAAGCAGGAGCTAATCTGTGCCTCTCCACAATTGATTGCAATCCCGACAACGTCACACCAGCAACCTCGGCCAGTTGCCTTAAGGTAGTATCAAGATCATCAACCTGCTCGCGGGCAATCGAAATATTCAGAGAACTGCGATTCTGGACCAACACACGGCCATCTCTGTCGAAGACAGTTCCACGCGGCGCGGTCAATGCAACGGTTCTTTGGTGGTTGTTTTCGGCTAGTTGTAGATACCTGTCGTGCTGCGCAACCTGCAATAACCAAAAAGCAACAACAAGTGCCATAAACGCCAGTACAACAGTAGACCTCAACACGGTGAGAGCGAGCACAGACCGACCTCGCTTACCGCCTGAGTCACTACTAGTGTCAATGTTGCTGAGCTTCCTCATTCTCTGGTTCTATTCAAAGGTCTCGACCTTATTTAACCTACGTCGAAGACGCCGACGAGCTATTAGCCAAGGCGTGATCCGCACTCCGAACCCGACACCAATGCCAGTTAAAGAATTGACAATTGCCTGAATCACCACAGACCTGTAAGAACTCAAATAGCCGGCATCAGACAACAAGCTATCCACCCCTATGTAAATTCCTGAGTGAACTACTGACCCCAAAAAAAATACCAACAACTGGTCCCAGGGACGCGCGACCATAAAGTGCGTCCCGAACTGCCCGGCAAAATACCCTACTAGCGTCTTCGCCAGCCCTCCCACTCCGACCAAACCACCCGACAACAAATCTTGAAGCAACCCACCAGACGTTCCAGTCCACAAGCCGACCACCGGCCCCTTTGACAACGCGACCGCGATAACCACCACCAGCACCAAGTCAACCGGTGCCCCATTCCCTGCAAAAATCGCCACCAACGTCGTCTGGATTACAAGCGCTATACCAAGACCTAGCCAAACCCAAGCAACACTCATCCACCACCCGCTGGCACAACCACCTCCTGCTCCGGCACAATGACTAGAACATATTCAAGGTCGTTAAATTGCACCCTTGGAGTTATCTCAATCGTTCGATAGAGGCCCTGCCCGCTACTCACCCGTACAACGTCACCAATAGGTAAGCCCTTAGGATAGATCCCGTCTATTCCTGAAGTGACAACAACGTCTCCGACTCGAACATCCTCGAATTCTGACACGTACGCCATCCCAAGCACGCCATCACCGGGATCACCAACGACCAGACCAGCAACCCGTGTCCTCTCAATCAGCGCACCGGCAGCAGCATTCCGGTCTACCAACAACTGAACCTTGGCTGCCCGCTGACCTGGGTTACCGACCACCCGGCCAACCACTCCATCCGGAGATATCACGGCTAGATCCCGTCGAACGCCACTACCCTGCCCACGATCAATCGTCACTGTCCTGAAATATGGCACGGCATCACCCGCAATGACCCGCGCGCTGACCGTTGATTCCTCAATGGCTCGTCGTAGACCAAGCAGAGCTTCTAGACTTCTAGCGCTTTGCGCCGAAGCTCGTTCCTTCTGCAAACGGAACTGCAACTCTGCCACATCCCGTCGCAGCCCGTCGTTCTCGACCTGAACCGACCGCAGACCTACGTAACCATCCCAGAGCCCTGCCACCGAACCCACAGCAGTAGTTGTAAGCCTCTGAACCGTGGAGAACAAACCAAATGTGACACCCTCAGCGATGGGGACACCCGAATCAGTGTTAATTTGCACTGAGAGCAAGACGACATGACCACATACCACGGCTAAGAGCAGTGCACCCGTGTGACGCCTCATGTCATTCAAGAGAGATCTTCCGAAGTAAATCGAACTCAGACAGCATGTTACCCACCCCTAGCACAACTGAGGACAAAGGGTCTTCAGCCATCGCAACGGGCAGGCCGGTCTCGTCACGTAAACGCTTATCCAAATTCTTCAATAGCGCCCCGCCACCGGTCAGCACAATTCCGCGGTCTACTATATCGGCTGACAATTCAGGGGGAGTTCGTTCCAGTGCAACTCGAACCGCGTCAACGATCACGTTCACCGTGTCGGCCAGCGCCTCGCGGATTTCTTCATCATTTATCGTGATTGTCTTGGGCACACCCTCGATGAGATGACGCCCCTTGATCTCCATCGTTATCCGACCTTCCAAAGCATAGGCCGAACCCACCTTCATTTTGATGCCCTCGGCAGTGCGCTCGCCAATCAGCAAATTGTAATTCTTCTTAATGAACTGAATGATCGCTTCATCCATCTCATTGCCGGCCACACGGACAGCTTTACTGTAGACAATTCCGTTCAGTGAAATAATCGCTATGTCAGTAGTGCCCCCGCCGATGTCCACGATCATATTGCCACCAGGCTCACTAATTGGCATGTTGGCACCTATGGCTGCAGCCATCGCTTCTTCGACAAGGTGCACCTCGCTAGCCCCAGCCCCGTTAGCGCTATCCTTCACAGCACGCTTCTCAACCTGTGTAATTTCAGACGGCACCCCGATAACGATCCGGGGCCGAAGTAACAGGTTCCGATTATGCGCCTTCTTGATGAAGTAATTGAGCATCTTCTCCGTAATCTCAAAGTCAGCAATCACTCCATCCTTCATTGGCTTAATAGCAACGATATTGCCAGGGGTCCGGCCCAGCATCTCTTTTGCTTGGCGACCAACAGCCTCAGGCTTACCGGTCACTTGGTTGATCGCAACGATAGACGGTTCATTGATAACAATGCCCTTGCCCCGAGCGTACACACACGTATTGGCCGTTCCAAGATCAATAGCCAGATCACTTGAAAATAATGCGAACAGCGAACCGAGACTCAACAGAAACCACCCTCCCTAGCCAGTCGAAACCAGCATCACCACATGCACGCCCGACCTCACGCCAACTAGAACCAACTTCTACCTCTTCAACAGAAAACAGCCATGAGCTCGGCAGTATCAATAATCCGGCGGCCTCATCATGTACCAGATTACTGAACTGGTGGCAATCGAGAGCCCTCATTATTCGCACTCCAAGAGGACAACTGAATACTAACGCTCCGCACCTAGTTTAGAGGGAACCACATATTCACATCTCACCTCCCGCGCAGCCCCCTCTTCCTAGGAGGATACCCAGGCTTACTCAAGAGCCACACCCGCCGAAAACCCTCTGCCTGAAACGTAGAAATCTATATGCCGAACAAGAAGCGAGGAACCCCAAACTCTGGACAACATCCCCGGCGTCGATCATTTATCAACCATTCTCGGCTTGGACACCGCACTCACAATGCGGATACGGTAATGGAGCACTGCTCCTCGTCCTAAACCTAAACTACCGATATTTTTCGACCGCTGCTGGAAACCATACCCGGTCTTCACCCGGTTGGAGCGGAGTTAGCGACATCACGTCTCAAGGCTCAACGGCAGCCACATTGAAGAAGAAACCACAAAGCAGCCCAAAAGACCCAAGAGTCAGGCTAAGTCGTTACTGATACCAGAATTATAACCCATTGGGAGAAATCGCTTGCCCTGACTCCCCCTCTAAATGCGGCCCTTCCGAAGGGCGCTTGGGCTTAGCAACAATAAGCAAACGCCTTGCTAGCAGGCGGCCCTACAGCATAGAATAACCTAAAGATGAGCAAGAGGATCGACCCACATATGAGACCCTTGCTCCACTGAGCAAAGGTCGTACCGCACGGTGGCCGGACGACCGGTTAACTCAACCCCCAAATGGAGTAGACGAAACGATGACGATGCTCGATCGCATGCGCCGGCATAAAGGCTGGTTGAAGTGGAGCCTCGGGCTAGTCGTACTAGCCTTCGTCTTTCTCTATGTCCCGGCCCTCGTCCAACCCGTACCAACGGTCGTAGGAGGCCTGGACGATGTTCTGGCCGAGGTAGGCGACCAAAACATTACCATCGGTGAATTTCAGACTCTGTATCGGCAACAATTACAGAACTATCAAGCTCAATCTGGAGGCCAGATCACAGCTGAGATCCTGCAATCCATGGGGATTGACCGGCAGCTCTTGCAGCAGATGATCGACGAATATGCTGCACTACAAGAAGCTACCCGCCTTGGTGTAACCATCAGCGATGCTGAAATCCGTGAAACCATAGTATCGATCCCTGCTTTCCAGCAGAACGGACAGTTCATCGGTGAGGACGCTTATATCCAGATGCTGCGCATGCAAAGACCGCCTATGACCGCAGGCGAGTTCGAGGACACCGTACGGCGTTCACTTATGCTGCAAAGACTGGAATCGGCATTGACGAGCTGGATAACGGTCACGGACAAAGAATTGGAACAGGAACACACTCGTCGGAACGAGCAGGTACGTCTGAGCACCATAACATTCAGGGCCGACGACTTTCGTGAAGGACTAGAGGCTACTGAAGATGACGTCGCTTCCCTCTTTGAACAAAACTCGACTGATTACCTCGTCCCTGAGAAGCGACGGTTACGATTTGCATTGATCAACATCCCAGAATTGAAAGAGTCATTCACCCCAAGTGACGTCAACATACAGGCCTATTACGACAACAACCAGGACCGTTACTCCGATCCGGTCACATTGCGTGCCAGCCACATCCTTCTCCGTACCGCAGGTAAGGAGGAAGCTGATGTGCAAGAGCAGGCTCAAACGATAGTTAATGAGGCCAGAGACGGCGCTGATTTTTCAGACCTGGCACGGCGGTACTCAGAAGACGATGCGACAAAAGACGCTGGCGGAGACCTCGGCCAAATAACGCCTGGTCAAATGGTGCCTGAATTCGAGGGAGCAGCCTTCGCATTAGCCCAAGACGAGATCAGTGACCCAGTCACAAGCATGTTTGGGATCCACATTATCAAGGCGACCGAGAAGATCGGCGGCACCACACAACAGCTCGATGAGGTTCGCGAGAGCATCAGTGACTTATTGAGCCAAGAAAACGCTGAGGCAAGAGCCAGTGCACTAGCTACAGCGATGGCTGCAGAGATCAATGAAGCTGCCGATCTTGATGCCGCCGCTGCACGTCGAGGCCTTGAAGTACAAGAAAGTGGCTTTGCTGCACTCGGTGAACCTATTCTCGGGCTTGGCTTCTCTACCGAGGTAACAACCCAGGCATTTGAACTTAGTGAAGGTCAGGTTGCTGGCCCTATCCAAACGCCGAGTGGTCCGGCGTTCGTGACAGTCACTGGAATTGAGCCCCCTTACGTCCCACCACTTGAGGAGGTTGAGGACCGCGTTCGAGACGACGTCATTCGCCGCAAGGCATTTGTCGCAGCACAGGAGGAGGCTGCAGCCGCTTCCTCTCGACTTCAGAGCGTTGATGACTTTGTCGAAACAGCCGAAGCCGGGGCCCTAGAAGTCAACAACAGCGACTTAATAACCAGGGGTACGTCGATTCCTGGTGTTGGCTTGAATGTTGAAATTGAAGAACTAGCTTTTTCCCTTGATACCGGTGAAACCAGTGAACCAGTATTGACTGGGAATTCCGCCGTGATCGTCCATGTGCATGAACGCTCTGAAGCCGATCAGGCTGACTTCCGTGCCAATCGTGAACAGTTGCGGCGTGAGATTCTTCTGGATAGACAAAGCCAATTCTATGCAGCCTACATGGAGAACGCCAAGTCAAGAATCACTATCAACATCGATCTGGCTGCTCTCGCCCAGGCAGTAGCCTAAAGAAACAACCGCTGAGCCACTTGAATCAGTAAGTTAGGGAGCAAGCACAGCCGGCATCAGAGCAAGTGGTTCACCTCGCCGGAACAGCTCCAGCGGCACTGCCATTCGCCTGAGAACCCGTAAATTATTCGAAAACGTTCTCCCACCACTAAAACCAGTTACCCCTTGCCTGCCCACGAAACTTTCACTCACAAGGTCGATGAAATTCCTCGGCCTGGGATAAATCACCAAGTCCACCTCATCTTCTACCTCAAGACCAGCTTGCTCTTTGGCCAACGCGACCGCCGCGCTCAATCCACCAAGTTCGTCAATCAAGCCCAAGGCTTTCGCCTGGCGCCCAGTCCAGACCCGACCCTGAGCAACTTCATGTATTGAGTCCCTAGTACTGCCACGTCCGTCAGCAGCCTTTTCTAGAAACAACTCGTAAACAGCATCAATGTGTTCTTGCATCTTTGCCCGCTCCTCGTCAGAAAATCGAGTAACAGGCGAGTAAAGCTCAGCAAACCGTCCCTGGCTTACCGGTTCAACCGTAACTCCAAGTGCCTCATATGTACCGCCGGTCGAAATCTTACCGGCCACCACGCCAATCGAACCGGTCAACGTAGCCGGCTGGGCCACAATTGAGTCAGCTGCCATAGCTATGTAGTACCCTCCAGAAGCCCCTAAATCCGACAGAGATGCCACCACAGGTTTCTTCTCTTTGGCCAACACAACCTCCCGCCAAATGGCATCAGAGGCTATTGCCGATCCTCCCGGACTATCAATACGCAGGACGATGGCTCTGATCGAATCATCATCCCGAGCGCTACGTATCGACATCGCCAGACTCTCAGCCCCAAGGACTTCCCCGCCCGTGAAATCAACCCCACCTCTACCAGAAGCGATTGCCCCAACCGCATAGATAATGGCGAGTCGCCGGTCTCCATTTGATCCAACAGAGCCCGCACTGACCTGGCGGTAAGCGTCATCCTGGATCTCTTTCCAGTCAAACCCCTGGAAAGGCTCCTGCTGATTGAGCTCGTCAGCGTAAAGGAGTCCGTCGACCAATCCAGCTACAAGCGCATCGTCTGGCAAGAACGGTCCTTCATCAATAAGCTGGCGCACCACTCTGGGCTCCAAATTCCGACCTTCAGCGATGCCGCCGACCAGTTGCTCATAAAGATCTCTATTGAGGTCCTCTGCCATCTCACGATGGAACGGAGTCATGCCAGTCTCGGTATAGACATTGGCTGCAGTCTTATAGTCACCTGCATGGAGCATGTCTGGATAAGCACCGACTTTATCAAGCGCGCCACGGACGAAAACCTCGTAATTCGCCACACCGACCAGATCTAGCGGGCTACTTGGCATCAAATAAATCTTCTCAGCCGCCGACGCCAGATAGTATTCCTGGGTTCCACCGAACTCAAGAAACGCCACAAGCGGCTTTCCTGACTCGCGAAAATCGAGCACTGCGTCACGAATCTCCTGCACCTTGCCCCAAAGCAACTGTGGTCCCAATGGTTTTAAGATTACGCCACGAACACGCGTGTCAACCTTAGCTTTCCGCAAGCTCTCGACAAGTGATTCAACCGTTGGACCATCTCCCACCAACGGGGCTAAAAAGAGATTCAAATTACGTTCAGGGAGTGCCCCTGGCACTTGCAACACAAGCACCGAGTTCACCTCGACCGACGGTGAGCGAGACATTGCAAAATACATCGTGGCTAAGCCAGCAACCGATATGAAAGTTGCCAGCAATAGGAAAGCGATAATGAATTTGAAAGTGCGCTGGACACTCACGTTAGCCTCCTTCACGAACCAGGCCGCCACATACTAGAATTAACCAAACGCCCCCTTCCACAGACGCTCTCGTCGAGTATATGCTACAGAGTGAGCTGGCATCGACATGCTCGTCTTGGTTATACTGAAATCCTACACTCTAAGGATTGATAACCTGATTCATCGCGGAAGTGGCGGAATTGGCAGACGCGCAGGCCTCAGGAGCCTGTGAGACTTAGTCTCATGGGGGTTCAAGTCCCCCCTTCCGCACCAAATCCTACTTCAGAGTCTCTCTTTGAAGAGCCGTACTGACCCTCATGAAGAGCACTCTCGTTTTTCTGGGCTGCGATGTGCAAACTTGCCACAATATGAACCAGACCCCGGGCGATGAAGATTGCTTGATCAACAAAATTGACTCAACAGATCGGTCCGTTATGTCTGCAGCGTCGGCTACTGTAGCGCAGCTCTGATGCAAAGTTGTGTAGTGGACACAGCTGCTCCAGCTGAACTGATTAAGTCACTGTGTAACCATAGGCCAAGGTCAGCGAGACTAACTCCATTCGACTTATTCTTTGAATATCTCCTGGTTAGGCTTACCTCAATCAATACACTACCGAACTGTATATTCGGCCAAGTTCGGTAGATGCGTCACGCGATGGATAGCACCCACCTGTAGTGGGACGCATAAACGGCCTCTTGACCTTCGTATCAGCAGACGGGCATTATGCATCAGTCGGTAGCAACAATTGTTCGTTTAGCACGTTATGTACCCTATTCGGGCACAACGATCTACCTCTTGCTTAATTGAGTGCTAAATAGGAGTTCCTTCGAGCGGTGTGACGTCGAGACAGTTCGAAGATAAGGATCGGCGTCAATCAGCTGAGCCACAAGGAAAATATCGATGCCGCCACGAAGTGATATCGCTGTTACAGACGAAAACTTCGCTCCATCGCGGCGCAATTTCTTGAAGTGGAGCGCGCTACTGGGAGGAGCAACCGCATTGGGCGGAGGATTGCTTCTGCCAAAGTATCGGGACGTCGAAGAGCCTCGACTGGCAAGCGCGGGACAGCACATCTTCCGTACCGCGAACACACCGGAATGTCTTCATTGTGCCCTACTGGCTCATGTCGATGGTGGTCGATTGGTCAAGGTAACCGGCGACCCAGACTTCAATGTGTTGGCCTGCGCTCGTGGGATCTCCCGTATCCGGCAACTCTACAGCCCTCATCGACTGAAATACCCGATGCGCCGTGCGGGAAAACGGGGCGAGGATCGGTGGGAGCGGATCAGCTGGGAGGATGCCCTCAACACGATCGCCACCCGCTATCGGCGGATCCTCGATGACCATGGAAATCAGGCATTTCTGGCTTTCGGAGCAACCGGCAATTGGTCAACATTGTCGACAGGGATACGGGGACTCTATTCGGCATTCTGGAACAGATTTGGCGGGGCGACTCCGATTATCTCTCAGCTCTGCTGCGCATCCGTGTCCGAAGGATTTGCGGCGACCTTCGGCGGTGGCCGGTCAGAATTTCGGGATGAGTGGATCCACAGTCGTTACTTCTTGGCATGGGGCAACAATCCGGCGGTAACCAACCAGGGTTACATGAAGAATCTCTTTGACGCGAGGGAGCAACACGGCGCCCGTCTGGTAACGATTGACCCCAGGCTGAGCGAGACGGCCGCCTTATCCGATCGGTGGATTCAGATTAAACCCGGTACAGATGCAGCTCTAGCGTTGGGCATGATTCACGTGCTCCTCGACGAAGGTCTCTTTGACCATGATTACGTACGCAGCTTCACCAATGCACCGTTTCTAGTGCGGTATGGCGAGTCTGGCTATGACCTTCAAGGATCGTCTCTGGGGTGGCCGGTCGGCGGCGAAGCGCTGCCTGTCGATTTGCGTGACCTTCACCTTCTGACTCTTCCTGACAATAGTTCTGGCCGTTTCGTGGTCTGGGATGAACTGACCTCTGCTCCAGTTCCAGCTGATACTCCTGGGGCTCGCGCCGCTCTAGGTGGCAGTTACGAGATCGACGGTGTCCGCTATCAGCCGGTCCTTGAGTGGTTGCGGGCAATCGCCAGGCGTTACACTCCTGAGGTCGTGCACGACATCACCGGAGCACCGACTGAGGCGATTGCGTCTGTGGCAAGGGAGTTTGCAGGAGCCAAACCCGCGGCGATCATTCAGAACATGGCCGGCGCACAACGCACCGACCATGGAACACTGACAGTCATCGGGCACCTTTACCTTGCAGCGCTCACCGGTAATGTGGGGGTGCTTGGCGGAGGTGTCAACGATACCGGTGGCTATCTGGGGCAAGGTGGAACAATCGATTACCCGGTTCCGCTCCAACAGAATCCCTCTATTCCGGGTATTCCCTGCACCAAGCTCGGCGAGTACCTGGTGGAACGAAAGCCGCATCCCATCAAGGCTATTCATGTAGCTGGAACCGGGCTGCTCACCCAGTACCCGAACACCAAGAAAATCATCGCCGGACTCGACAATGTCGACCTGTTCGTTGTGCAAGATATTTTTATGACGACGACAGCGCGTTACGCCGATATTGTGTTACCGGTGACTACGCTATTTGAAACCAGGAACTTACTTGCCGGCAGCCGCAGTCGATACATCCAACTTATGGAGCAGGCCATCGAGCCGCTGTTTGAGGCCAGGTCTGATCGCTGGATCATGACTGAGTTGGCAAAGCGACTTGGTTTTGGAGATGACTTCGACCAGCCTGATGATGATCTTTTCCGTCGCGTCCTTGAACCGACAGGAGTCAGTCTTGAACAGCTCGAGGTCGGTCCCGTCAATCCGATGCCTGACCCTTGGATTCCGTTCGAAGACAAAACGTTTGCCACTCCGTCTGGTCGGATTGAACTTTTCTCGCTGTACCTCCAGGAAAAAGGCTTCGCTCCTTTGCTCGAGTATTTGCACCCCGTTGAGGCGCCGTGGGTCGACGAATCACTAGCACAGCGCTACCCGCTCCAGCTGATCAATCGCAAGAATCACAATCATGTGAATTCAAGTTTCCACCATCACGACTTTCTGACGGAAATTTGGGCTCGTCAAGTATTGCAGATCCATCCGGACGACGCGAGAGTCCGAGGTATTGACCATGGCGCGCGAATCCGTGTCTTCAACGATCGTGGTGCGATAGAGGCCATGGCTGAAGTCACAAGCGGAATCATGACTGGAGTGGTCAGTCTGACGACAGGCTGGGGTGGTGTCGACGAAAAGCAGACCGCGAGCATCCTGAGCCCTGATAAATACGAACCGATTTCGCTAGGGCACACGCTAAACTCGTCCATGGTGCAGGTTGAATCTGGAGATGCCGTATGACAACGAAACAGCACGCCTTCTTTTTTGACGCGAATCGCTGTACGGGGTGTCGCACCTGTGAGATTGCTTGCAAAGTCGAAAATGGGGTCGAGATGGGGCCACGGTGGCGCAAGGTCCGGACAGTTCAAGGGGATGAAGGCGGACCCTTCATGTATCACGTATCGATGTCATGCAATCACTGCGAGGTGCCGGTGTGTGCTGAAGCCTGTCCCTCTGGTGCCATCGAGAAACGACCAGACGGCATCGTGGTGGTCGATCAGAGCAAGTGCATTGGTGCCCGCCTGTGCGCTTGGGCGTGTCCCTATGATGCCCCGCAGTTTAGCGATGAGACCGGCAAGATGGAGAAGTGCAATTTCTGCTCCCACCGCATCGATGCTGGTACCGGAGGGCCCGCCTGTGCCGAAGCTTGCCCGACCAAGGCGCTTCAGTGGGGGCAGCTGGAAGACATCGCCGCGCGAGATGGCGTCACGGCTCAGTTCGGCCCTTTGCCTGAGGCTGAGATCACTAAACCGGCGATCCGCTTCATACCGCTGAGGCCAGTTCATTCCTGAACCCTTCTGCAATGCAACTGCGTGACTGGTCCCTCGTTTTTTTCACGCTGCTGACACAGATGGCCGTTGGCGCGTTTCTGACACTCCAGGTTGTGCAAATTTGGTTATGTACGCCGAAGGGGGACGTCCCAGGGAAAAGAATGACGGTCCGGCTAATTGCGGTACTCGCCTCACTGATCCTCGGTTTGGGCGTGGCGCTTTTCCATCTCTCGGCTCCACTAGAGGCGCTGCGTGCGCTTGTGAATCTTAACTCGTCGTGGTTAAGCCGCGAGATAGTGTCTGGCGGCCTGTTCGCGGTGTTTCTGAGCGCGCTGACGACCATACAGTGGCGTTCCAAAAATACCTCGCCCAACACGAAGTGGATGACCTGGTTAACTGGAGTCACAGCGGTGGCGTTTCTCTACTGCCAAATCCAGATATATCTGTTGCCATCTCAACCGAGCTGGAACACTGTCGCTACCCCGACTGCTTTCGTGGCATCGGCGCTGCGTCTGGGTGTTCTGGGTGTTATGGTCATACTCGTCTCAGAAGGCTGGACACCGACGACCCCAAGCCGACACTCACGATCTCCAGACGGCTACGCCCCTTTGGGGATTCTGCAGGGGCTCTCACTGGTTGGACTGGTAGCTGTTCTCACTGAACTGCTAATCCTACCGGTCCAGGTGGCAGACCTAGCAAGAGATCCATCCCCCGCCGCAGCATCCAGTCTTTATAAGTTGACGTACGACTACGACTGGTTGCTTGGGTTACGGTTCGGGCTACTCTTTGTAGCAACGGCAACTTTGGCCGTCATGCTAGCAAGCCACAGGATACCCTCTAGTTCTCGACTTGCCCCAAAACTAGCGTATGCATCGTTTTGTATCGTGCTGGTCGCAGAGGTATGTGGACGCTTTCTTTTCTACGCCACGCGGGTCAGGGTTGGGATTTGACACTCACGCCTTGCAAGGATGTTTTTGATCAAAGGGAATGGCAGCAGTGTCAGCCAAGACAGGCATTAGCCTACCGTTTTCTTGCTCAATGTTTCTATAAGACACCCGATGCAAGCTGGCTTTCAGCGTTACGTGAGGAAGGACTTTTTGACAGTTGGCCCTTCCGGTCGAAGGCCGAACCAGTGAAGGCAGGACTGAGCGCGCTGGCTACCTATTGCGCACAATGGGACCCTAGCCGACTCAAGGAACTTGAGTGGGACTTTAATCGGCTCTTTGTCGGACCTGGTGAAATGCTTGCACCTCCTTGGGAGTCGGTTCATCTAAGCAAGACGAAACTGACATTTCAGGATTCCACCCTCAAGGTCAGACAGCTCTATCGAGAATTTGGTTGGCAGGCACCTGCCATTCATCGAGAACCAGACGATCACTTGGCACTCGAACTGGCATTTCTCGCCCAGGTGTCTGACCTCGCAGGCTGCGCTGACGAACGAACAGGACGCACAGACATCGTTCGCTGCTTAGATGCCCAGCGAACCATTCTGAAAGATCATCTACTGCAGTGGGCACCGAGGTGTCTAGCACTCGTCGACACCCACGCCGAAACGGACTACTACCGCGGTGTGGCACGCCTGACCCTTGGGTCACTGGCCGAGTCGGCACGCCTCTGTGGCCTTCCTGTAGAATCCGCATATTCTCAATTGCACCAGGACGTATAAGGGTTAAGGAGCCGCCTTCTATAACCTGTTGTCCAAGAACCAGTTTATAAAGAGATACACTTTTTCCACCGTACCCTAGTTCGACCTTCAGTGCCTCCGAGCACGGCGTAGCCCTGCCATGCAACTACTCGACCAGGTGTTCCGTGTTAACCAGAGCTTCTAGCTCAAACATCTAGAGCTGATTTTCATGTTTGTGGAGCCATGGGTCGCCTGACTCGCACTCCGAGTACCATGGTCGTAATGACACGGTTGCGCTACACTGAAACCCAAATGAATCTCACGAATAAGGTTGCCATAGTAACCGGCGGGAGCTCGGGAATCGGCAGAGCCATCGCTGAATCACTGATTTTGTCAGGGTCGCACGTGACGATTACAGGACGCGACCCAGCCAAGTTGGAAGCAGCAGCGGCTGACATTGGGGCTCAAGCGGTAAGAGCTGACGTCTCCAACGAGCAAGACGTCGGGCGAACCTATCGGACAGTGCTGGAAAAGTTCGGCCACTTCGACATTCTGGTTAACAATGCTGGCATCGGTGTCTTTAAACCGTTGGTTGAGATGGACCTGGCAAGCTTCGAGCGGGTCTTTGCTACGAATGTGACAGGTGCGATGCTAATGGGACGAGAAGCTGCCAAGCATTTTGTAGCACGCAAAGGTGGCCATATCGTGAACATCGCCTCAACCGCTTCTCTCCATGGTGCTGCTAACGGCACAGCATATATGGCAAGTAAGTTCGCACTCAGGGCCCTGACGGAATGCTGGCGCTCCGAATTGAGGAAACACAACGTGCGAGTCATCCAGATCAACCCCAGTGAAGTGATCACCCCCTTTGCCGAGGCTGCCGGCTTCCCTCAAACAGACCATCCCTCAAAGCTGCAACCCGAGGACATTGCCAACATGGTTAAATCCGTTCTCGAAATGCACGACAGGGGTTTCACCACAGAACTGACCGTCTTTGCGACGAACCCTGCCACCTGAACACGACATGCCATTCGTTGCTTCCATGAACAGCTTCGCCCCAATCACACCACCCAGCCCGTTCATCTGCCCACTACTTGTTGAGCTCACCACTAAATAGAAAATAGAGGCCAACATATTGCGCTATCACCTGCATGGACGACAACACACCGATCAAAACAGTCGCAAAATTAACAATTAGACTAGATAGATAAAATGGCGCCCCAGTCAGCACGAGAGCGACCAAGAACCACCTAGCAGTATTATTTGTTTTTCTAGAGATTAACAGCACGAGAGGACACTCGACAACGACAAGGGCCGCAAGGAGAATGTCATTACCTGCAATACCAGCCCGAGTAGAAAATGTTAGAAACGTAACCACAAGCCCTAGGATCAGTGAACTTAAGAATACACGTTCAAAATATTTGACATGAGTAGACATTTCTCATTGAGCCAAGCACACGGCATAGCTCCCTTGGATCGAAGAGGTATAACCCAGCTATTTCTAGATCAAGACTAAAGGACTAAATTACAAGTAGTTAAACATAAGAGACTTCGACTTGCTGAATTGCGCTTCCTGCCTACGTCAGTCTTAAACCAGAAAGAATGATCGATCCAATAAGAGCCCGGTCAACCTAGACATACGGTCGGTTGAATAACATAGACTCAGCGCGCAGAGTCACACCTTCAACAATTTGTTCATTTTTCAAGCTATTTAACCAGCCTCGCTCCATTTCCTTCTATTCAGATATGCTACCAGCAACCAGTTGGCCACCCTCTTGAGACACATTACCCCCTTCCAGACAATCAGCCATTCGAATGAGAGTCAAACGGTTCGATCTTGTACCTCGACGTAATCTATCCATAGTTGCGCTATTGGGCGTACAGATCCTGTTCGGGCTGCACTACCCTATTATCAAACCTGCGTTCGACGCTGGCCTAGACCCTGGTGCCTGGGCTGCTGTGCGTGCAATCTGTGCAACTTTTATTCTCCTAAGTTCGGCGTATCTTCTACGGCTTCCCTTTCCAAATACCTTCCGTGACCTAAAGACATTGGCGGCTTTGGCCACTCTTGGGGTAGTCGTGAATCAGATTAGCTTCGTGTTCGGGCTCAGTTTAACGACCCCGGGATACTCATCCCTCATCAACCTCACCATCCCAGTAACCACATTAGTCTGCGCTTGGCTGTTTCGATTCGAGAGACCAAGTCTGGTTCGCGGCTGCGGCATCATCTTAGCAGCCATTGGACTTGGCTTTATGCTGACTGGCCCACTCAAGCCAGAGTGGCAAACCGGGAACCTTTTCACTCTCGTCAACGCTCTGTCTTTTGGTTGCTTCCTGGTTATGTCTAGACCGCTTTACCAGCGGATTCATCCATACTCAGCGACAGCAGTCCTCTTTGGTTTTGGGACTATAGGCACTTTGCTTCTTGTGGGATGGAGAATCCCACTGGTCGACTGGCTTACTTTGCCTGGCTGGGTCTGGGCTGCCATGGCTTACACCATTATTGGAGCGACGGTGGCAACCTATTCCCTCACCGCATTCACTCTGCGCCATATGGAATCCTCAATAGTGGGCTTTTTCATTTTTTTCCAACCGATCATCGCCACAGGAGTATCTGCATTGACAGGAACTGAGCCGCTCAATTCGAAATTCTTCATGGCTTCACTGTTTGTGATTGCCGGCGTAATTTTGGTACTTCGCCGGGTATAGTTTCGGCCGTACTAGAAGTCTCGAGGATCACCTTTGCGGTTTCATCGCTAGACCTAACCCGAACGCAATTCCCTAGGATGAACATCCTGTTTCCATAATTTCCTGCAATGCAAGAGGTTTCTAGACAAGAAACGAGAGTTGAGACAGTGTAAAATTAGAAGTTGATGCCACCAAACACGCCAGCAAACTCCAGACATGGACTCATCCGCTCAAAGAGGCTAATGAGTGGGATCGCATTCTCCTTGGTGTTAGGACTCAGCGCTGGGGTGTTTTTCGCCTACTCACCAGACTTATCGATTATCTCCGATTTAGACGACTATGCCCCAGGCACAATCACGCGTATCCACGCGCGAGGAGGCGAGCTTATCGGCGAGTATGCCACGGAGAGACGTGTAATTCTCACCTATGATGACATTCCTGAAGTACTCCGCAACGCCATTATCTCAGCGGAAGACGGAGGTTTCTTCACACATATCGGATTCAATATTCCTCGGATAGCTATGACGGTCTTATCGAACATTCGAGAAGGAGACCTGACGGCAGCTGGAGCCAGCACTATAACCATGCAGTTGGCACGGAACGTTAAACTTCGCGGGGAAAGTCTCGGTCTGCAGAAGACGTGGCAGCGGAAACTACGTGAGATGTATTACACCCTGCACATCGAAAAGCGTTACACAAAACGGGAGATTCTGACACTCTACGCAAACCAGATATGGCTCGGCACGGCGGTCCACAGCGCCTATGGAGTCGAGGCCGCGTCGCGACTATATTTCGGAAAATCGGTTAAAGACCTCAACCTTGGCGAAGCCGCCACCATTGCCGGTATTATCCAACTACCCGCCAGACAGAGCCCTCTCGTTGACATGGATCTAGCGCGCAGCCGGCGAAATTACACCTTGCAAAGAATGGCCGATGAAGGTTATCTCACCCAAGATGAAGCGGATACCACCAAGGAAGAACCGATTATCTTGGCCGAGCGCAAGGAACGCAGCAACACCGTCGCCCCTTACTTTATCGAAGAAATACGGCAACACCTTGAGCACGAGTACGGGGTAGCTCGGCTCTATGAAGAAGGACTAACAGTCCACACCACTCTAGATGCCCAACTACAGGAAGTCGCCACCCAGGCTATTGAAAACGGTTTAAGGGTTCACGACAAACGGCGAGGATTCCGCACTCCCACACGAAACATACTCACCGAAGCAGCTGCCAGCGATGATACTCGTGACACTACAGACATTCTAGATACCTTCGGTCACAGCAGGTGGGTTTTCGCCATGGAGACTGGTGATATCGTGCCGGCGGTCGTGATCCAGGTCGACGAAGAGGCGATGCAAGTCCGATTCGGAGAGCACACAGCCAGGGTTAAACCTAAGGGTTTGCGCGTCCTACAGTCAGGATTGACTGAAGGTTTTCGAGGCATCGGCAACGTAGCGGCCAACCAGCTAGTCAAGATTGGCGACCTTATCGAAATAAAGATCACCAAACTCGAAACCATCGACGCTAACGGGGTTACATTAGAGAATCCGACTGCTGAGGCCGACCTAGAGCAGGAACCGTTGGCTGAAGCCGCACTGGTGGCTATTGAAAACCGGACGGGCCGAATCCTCGCAATGGTTGGCGGCTACAGTTTCGACAGAAGCAAATTTAATCGCGCAACGCAAGCCAAGCGGCAACTCGGCTCACTATTTAAGGGGGTTCTGTACGCGGCTGCAGTCGATCAAGGATATACAGCAGCCTCAATCGTACGTGATGAGCCTATTAGTTACGATGTTGGCCCTGAACAAGACCGGTACGAACCAACCAACTATGACCACACCTACGAAGGCCCAATCACGCTTAGACGAGCTTTAGAGAAATCACGCAATGTTCCAGCCGTCTGGATGATGAACGAGGTGGGCCCTAACACGGTGGTCGACTTCGCACGTCGTCTAGGATTCAGCTCGGAAATTCCCCCCTTCCTCTCGGTCGCACTCGGCTCAGCAGAAGCGACCCTGCAGGAGGTAACCAGTGCATATGCGGTGTTCCCGAATCGAGGCATCCTCATGGCCCCGTATCAAATCGACCGCATCCTAGACCGAGAGGGTAACGCCCTTGAAGAAAATTACCCTGTCCCCAGCAACGCGATTCGCCCAGATACGGCTTACATTATGGTCAGCTTAATGCAAGGTGTTGTGAAACGCGGTACCGGTATTCGAGCCAGCAGACTGGGCTGGCCCCTCGGTGGCAAGACCGGTACAATGGATGACTATACCGACGCTTGGTTTGTTGGATTCGATCCAGAGATCACAGTTGGCGTCTGGGTGGGCTATGATGAGAAAGTAACACTCGGTGACGGGGAAGAAGGAGCCAGAGTAGCTCTTCCCATTTGGATAGATCTGATGCGTGCTCATATAGGATCCCGTCAAGAATCCCAAGATTTCCCCTCACCAGAAAACATCGTATTCGCCTCCATTGACCCAATGACAGGTCAAGTGACTGACCCATTAGCAAATGATGCGATACAGGAAGCATTTATTGCCGGTACAGCCCCAGGCACCACATCGTTCCTTCCATGAAAAATTAGGATCGATTCACTCCTGACATCCCCTCAACCAAGTGGAATACCACCACACCGGCTCAAAGTGATCCAAACTCCCAGTGCTAGAATTGATAGGACTGTAACTCGAACAAGAGCCCACTTATAGAATCACAGTTAGTAGTGTAACGAGGATGTTCAAGAGGAACACGAGTAAAACTGTTAATGCAGAAACGCCTCAGGCCCCTAACCTGAGTGTGCCTATAGCTCGATCTAGCATCATCCCAAAGTTTTTATCTGCCGTAAGCAATAGACCGCACCAGCCCGTCTTGATCGATCTTGGACCTGTAATTGGATCGAACATCAGTCTATTCAACGAACGCCTGTCATGTAAATTTTACATACAAGATTTATTTGCCGACATAGAAACTTATGCTCGCAACCAAGAAATAACCTTAACGACCAGTCTTGCAGAACGACTGATCTCGCGCTTTCCGCAACAACCAAATTCTTGCGATGGGATCTTATGCTGGGATCTCTTCGACTATCTAGATCCATCAACCAGTCGACTCATCGCTACGAAGTTAAGCGAATTGCTCCGTTCTAACGGAATGCTTTATGGGTTATTCTCCACTGTCCCAACCAATGTCGCTCATTACACACGCTTCGTCCTAGACACAGAGGATTCCCTACGACATCAGATATATCCTGCAACACCCACAAAACGGAAGGTACTAGCAACACGAGACATTCACCTATTGTGCAACAAGTTAGAAGTAACCGACCTAGTGTTGCGAAAAAGCGCGACTCGAGAGACTCTCTTTAAGAGGCGATGACATAATAGGCCGCTTCCTTACGGCCTTTGTGTCCAACTCTCGCTCGGAATCGGTACCACCTATCCTTTGGCCCCGTATCTCGTAACAACCTGAAACCCCGAAACACTCCACTGAACCCTCTTCCCGGAGCATAGATAAGTTTAGTAGTCACAGACAAAGTAGTGAAACACAAGAGCACATTGCCCTAAACTACACTTATTAGCGGCCTGGTCGCAGAGCATCTGCAGGGCTAACAACTCGCGCCTCAACCGGAGCAAACCCGTAACGTAAATGGAGGAATATCTCAGATGCCAAACAGAACGGGAGCCTTCGTGGCAGCCATAACCCTTGCCAGCTTGTTGCCACTACCCGGCACGGCACAAGTTCCTCCTCAAACACCTTGGGGCCACCCCAACCTTCAAGGCACATGGACTGGGTCGACCATCACGCCGCTCGAGCGACCGGCACATCTAACTGGGCAAACATTTCTGACTGAAGAAGAGGCTGCAACACTAGAACAGCGCGCTGACCATAATCGCTTCGTCGAGCGTGATCCCCGGCCAGGCGATCCTGGCACTTACAACCAAGCCTGGTTTGACCCTGGCACAAGAGTCGTACCAGACCGGCGCACAGCATTGATCGTAGACCCTCCTGAAGGCCGCGTTCCCTATACCAACGAAATGTTGGAGCGTGAACGCCTACAGATTGCCTATCGTGTAAGTGGCGCCCGCAACTCTTGGGTGGACGTAGATACTGGAGAACGGTGCCTCACTGACGGAGTACCCATGTTCTGGTTGGGCTACAACCCCAACCATCAGATTTTGCAGACACCGGATCATGTAGTCATCTTGCATGAGATGTTCCGTGACCGACGCATCATTCCGCTAGTACCCAAGCCCAGAAGCGGCATCCACCAATGGAACGGTGATATCCAAGGCTGGTGGGAAGGCAACACCTTGGTCGTCGAATCGAAACACTTTGTCGATAAAACCAACGACCGTTGGGCTTCCACGTGGCGCATGCCAACTCAAACGATGGAACTGGTCGAACGTTTCACTAGGATCAATACCGACACACTAGAATATGAATTCACATTGACGGACCCAGCCAAATTCACCAGACCATGGAGCGTCCGCATCCCGCTGACTACAAATCAGGCAGCCCGGGGTGTCACCCAAGGTCCGTTGTATGAGTACGCCTGTCACGAAGGCAATTACAGCATCGCTAACGTACTCAGTGGGGCACGCTCCGAAGACCGGCTCCGGATCAAGCCATGACCCAAACTTGAGCCTGAAACCAGCCCTAAAGTCCATACCCTGCGACTGGAGAAGCCGACTGCTGACCATCCATGGGATAAGCTCCGCATATTCAAGGCTTTAGGGTATAGGGGTAAATGGCACCGCAACTCGGAGACTGCCAGGGCTGGCTCACAGTCACCAGAATGAAGCATTCTGGTGACGCTTGAACTCCACAGCCCTAACAGCTCAACTGCCTGCTCCTCACTGGCTCAACCCACTAGAATGAATTGACCATTTTCCGTCTTCTATCGAACAACAGTAGTCGACCGTTCTTCCACACGCGCTCCACCCAGTATGCCAGGCATGGCGTAGTTGCCCTCATGACAGGCGTACTCGAAGATAGTCTCCGTGCTCTGATCTAGAAGCAATTCCACCGTCCACGGTGAAGTCCAAGTATCTTGATCAGTGAGCGTTATCTCCTGTCTGAGCACAGTTGGAGCAACACGACTAAACCGCTCCACAAGCACAAGGCTCCCGGAAGCTCCACTATAGCGACTTCGGGCATCAAAATTCCTCGTCTCAACCACCAAAGTATCTCCGTCCCAACGCCCACGCGCGTTCCCGGCCCATTGCGCAACACGATCGTCAAGGTGAGGCCGTCCATCAAGCGGAATGGTCCGAACGGAGTGTCCCATCTCCTGAATAATCGTCACCTGATCGGGAGTCTGGAATAGTTGAAAGTAACTGTTGTAACCAGACCCCATATTGGGCATAGCAAAGTGCAAGCATCGGTCACCCAGTGTCCGATCCTCTGGGCCATCGGATGGCCCTCCCCGTGACGTGGCAGCCTCTTTAGCACGCATCCTTGCCGCCTCACTTAGTGGCGGTCGCCGACCATTCTCAGGCAAGATAATGAGCGACGTTCGATTGTCGAGCTCCCTATCCACAAGCCAGAAGGCATTGTAATTCCCAGTCACATTGTCGAAGTCCTGGAACTCGGCATTACCAAGAGCCTGCTGAATCAAGCGGTCACCGAGCAGGTCACCCGCCTGTTCCGAATTCCGAAAGGTTGCAATGAGTCCAGTCAACTCCGCTAACTCTTCGTCCGTCAGAGTAGCTTTATTTCCCAACTGTTCTGGACGCTCCAGTGGTGTCGCTCTATTATTGGCCCAGGTCCCCTGCAGATCAGGACGACCATCAGCAGTGCGAGGGGGGGTCCACCCTTCTGGCACAAGGGTCTGCCCCAGTCCAATGCCGGTTCCCGACATGAGCAGTCCTATCGTCAGCACTCCCAATCTGCTCCACCAGCCAGTCATATGCTCACCCCCATGATTTATTCCATTCACCGCTCTGCTCCGGTCCAGCCACCCCACTCCCTAAGGTTTAGCACCGGCGCCACTCACACCCACCAGGCTTGTAATCCAAACACGCTCACTGACGTTAAAGATAATCAGACAAGCCTCACCTGCAATTCCTAACGAACAGACATCCCTCTAACGGCGTCCTTTGTACTCAGGCCAAGGCACCCATCCGGTATGGGTTTGGAAGCCCCATCGTCGAATCTGCCCACCTCTGAACACAAGTGTCACCGGCCGGTGGTTGGGATCAATCTCTACCCGATGGAGCCAATGAGCTGGACACCAACGAACCGTCCAGGGAGCATGCCACCGTTTAAGTACCGAGCCTTTCGGACCAGGCGTGTGCTCCCAGTAGCCACCTCTAAGGAGGAAAGTCAGGAATGACCACGGGTGATCGTGCAGAGAATCGTCATCACTAGCGTAAAACCAGTGAATATAGATACCAAACCATGGGCATGACACAACCCTAAGCCGGCGTAGGTAGACTGTCCCTTGGTGCCGGTCTATCGACTCCCAACACCAAAATTGGTAGCGAGGTCTAGTCACGGCTTCCGCCCCCTTAAGACTCGAATCCTGGGACCTTATATCTGCCGGGGACGCCATTACCACCTGTCCGAAGCTTCTACGGCCTCTACAAAAATCTGCAAAACCTCTCTGAGTACGCGGTTCTTGGCTCCAGTCATATTGATCAGACCGACAATCACAACCCGAGTATCAGGCTGAATTAGCATGAGGGACGTTCCGCCCACTGACCCACCTGAATGCCCAAGAAGCAGTCGGCCATCGTCATCGGACTGAATCGACCACCCAAATCCGTAGCCAACCCCCTTCCCCTCGACCGTCTTCTGTTCGGTAAACAATAGATCCAGAGCCGCATCGGACAAGAAGTTATCTGATAGATGCGCATTAGCGAAACGCAGCACATCCTCGGTTGTCGACAGTAGACCTCCACCAGCCCATTTGTAGCTATTATTCACGAACGGCGCATTCACCACATTGCCAGCATCATCCCGCATGTAGTAGCTCGTCCTTTGCGGAATGATCTTAGTGATGAAGTCAGCAGTAGTGTCACGCATGCCGATCGGGTCAAGCACTGCATCATTCAGGTAGTCGAGGAAGGGCTGACCAGCAGCACCCTCTATGACCGCACTGATCAAATTGAAACCAAAACTCGTGTAGGAGTACGCCGTACCAGGTTCGTGCAACAGCTGGTCATCCTTGAAAATCGACAGAGCATCGTGCACCGAAGCATATGGATCTCTGATAAAGTTTTCATTCCCGCGGTAATGCCGGATACCGGAAAGATGACCACCGAGATGCCTAGTAGTAATGGGGTATTCCTTCACCGGAAATGACGGCACATAATATTGAACTGGCAGATCCAAATCCAGTCGACCGTCTTCCACGAGCATAGCCACAGCTGCCGCAGTCATCGGTTTCGAAATGCTGCCGACCCTGAACTTCGTCGAAGGCCACATCGGGACACGGTGTTCCAGATTTGCGTAGCCGAACCCCTCCGACCAGACCGTCTCCCCGTGGACCGACACCGCAACCGAAACACCTGGGTATCCCCGTTCAGCTAAGTCAGCCGACACGAGAGCTCGCGCTGCCGAGACCGGAGACCCTGCTGCAGACGGCTCTGTCGCCGAGGCAATACAAGTTGTTGCTTGCGTCAGAACAGTAGGCCCTAACAACACAAGGCCAATGCCTACGGCAATCTGGCGACAGGAGGTCACCGCCTGGTCCCCTCTGTGTCCACACCGACACTAAAAAGAGTCTTCCCGGCAGTAACATACAGCGTCCGAAGATCTGGGCCGCCGAACGCTGCGTTCGTGATCGAATCCTCTGGAATAGGAATATGTTCAAGCAACTCGCCTGCCGGCGAAAACACATGGATGCCAGCCACTGTGTCGAGTGTCTCACTCGTCCCTCGAGTTCGGTTCAACCCAGCCGCCACGTACAAATTTCCGGCACTGTCGATCGTCATTCCATCCCCACTCCGCCCAGGATAGAAATCGTGAAAGACCCGCATATTGCTCACACTACCCTCAGCGCTGAGGTCATAAGCCAGAATCAACCTGGGACCGCCCTCACTCTGCTCAGTCTCGATCACATAGAGCGTGCTGTCATCAGGAGAGATGACGATTCCATTAGGCCGCATGACTTCAGGTTCAGTCAGGATGCGAGCAACCGTTCCGTCCGGATCAATGCGATAAACTCCATGCACTCCGGTTTGTTCAGGTCTGGGGTTCGGCCCAGGACGGTCCGTGAAATAGATGCGACCTTGACCATCAAAAGTAAGATCGTTGGGTTGGTGTAGCTCCAAGCCTTCGTATGAATCGGCCAACACCTCGATCTCCCCCGTGTTCATATCAGTGCGCGTGATGCGTGGCAGACCCGTGTCTCCGTCACCCCCCTCGCAAGCTAGCAGGCGCCATTCAGTATCGAAGATCAAGCCATTCGCACGGTTGCTCGGTTGACGGTAGGTGGAGAGCTGACCATCAGTCGACCACCTCATTATCCTGTTGTTCCCGAGGTCTGTGAAATACACTGAGCCATCCTCTGCTACAGTGGGACCTTCAGTGAAGGCTACCGTAGTCTCGACCGCAATAGGACGCGCTTGTTCAGCCACTGATCCAGACTCAGAATCTTCAGCACTGACCATCGGAGGGTTTTCACCTACAGTGGCTTCGATCGCAGCAAGCCTCTCAGCAGCATCGGTCTGCTGTGCCTCAATCCGATCCAAGACCCTGAGCACATGAGCAGTCCCCACAAACTGCGGTTCCGACTCCCCACAACCCGATATCACGGTCAGTAAACCCATAATCATCCAACTACGAAGTCTCGTCATCCCTCCCCCTTTCCACCCTGGAGAATAATTTCCTCGGGCACTCCGTGATTCATTAGGCTTGTTCTCCATCAACTAAGAACTCTTGGAGTTACTCTCGGCACCGAATAGCCCCTCCGATAGGGCACTGGACCTTCACCCTCAAAGGCTCAGCTACTCTGGCAGCCTATAGGCAACCATCTCAGGAGGTCGCCCTCCAACAGCTAACGCTATGTACTGATGCCCATCAACCATATAGGTCATGGGTGTCCCTAAGGCACCCGTCGGCAAATCTATCGACCCCAGTTCCTCGCCGGTCTTTTTCGAACGAGCCACCAGACGAGGTCCGTTATCGCTACCACCAGCCGTCAAAGCACTAATCACCAAAGACTTGGTGAGGACCGGTCCAGCCCAACCATCCCCCCCCAATGGAGGAAGGTCCAGATCGCGAAGCATAGGGTGATTACGGTAGCGGTCACCATCCCCAAGGGGCACCATCCAAACATGCTCGCCAGTGTTCATATCAATCGCCGTCATCCGAGAATAGGGCGGCTTAAGCAGTGGCAGTCCACGCGGCATCAGTGCACCACTCCTCGAGGGGCCCAAACCACGCCCAGCCAACCTATCTGTTTCGGGAGCGCCATGGGTGTAGGCCACCGTAGCCCCAAGGGCTGGCTCTGGCTGATACATGGAAATCACCACCGCATTGTTCCGTGAAGGCACGTAAAGCATACCGGTTTCTGGATCAACCGCAGCCCCAGCCCAAGTGGCCGCCCCAGCATCTGGAGGCCGCATCAACGTGCCCTGCCAGCCACCATCGACAGGCCTCGAGATCGGCGTAAACAGTGGGCCAAGACGATACGGCCGCACCGCTTCAAGGGCCATCTGCCGAATCTCAGGGGTAAAATCGACCAGATCATTTACCGTCACGCCCTGGTATTCGAAAGCCGCCGGCTTCGTAGGGAACGGCTGGGTCGCTGACACATACTCATTGGGCATGTTTGTGTCCGTACCCACAGGCCGCTCCTCAATCGGCCAAACAGGCTCGCCAGTCACCCTGTCAAATGTATAGACAAACCCCTGCTTACTAACCTGAATCAAGGCCTTGATGCTCCGACCGTCGACGATGATATCCGCCAGATTCGGGTGAGTGGGAAAATCGTAATCCCACAGACCATGGTGAACAGCCTGAAAATGCCAAACCCTCTGTCCCGTCTCGACATCCACCGCAACAATCGACTCCGAAAACAGGTTGTCCCCGGGTCGATCAGCGCCGTAGTAATCGTTAGTGGCCGTACCAGTGGGTAAGTAGACATAGCCAAGCTCATTGTCACCCGACAACATGGACCAGACATTGGCATTACCCGAGTACCGCCACGAATCGTTCAACCAGGTATCAGCCCCAAACTCATCAGCACTGTTCGGTACGGTATGAAAATCCCAAGAGTGAGCTCCGGTTTTGACATCCCACGAACGCACCCATCCAGGCACAGCCTCCTTGGTTATCCGACGGTCTGCAACCTGTGACCCATGAATGACCTTGTCACGCACCACAATCGGCGGCGAGTGGATACCATACAGTAGGGCATTCAAATAGTCTCGGCCCTCTCGCTCAGCACGCGGGAGTCCCTCCATCGCATCGACCATGCCCCTACCTTCAACTCCAAAATCCGAACAGGGTTGACCAGTCTGGGCCTTCACGCACACCAAGTAGCCATTTCCAGTGCCCCAAAAAATCCGTTCGTCATCCTCACCGTCGGTCCAGTAAGCCACGCCTCGCTGCTTGAAGGTTCCACTCATGGGTGTAGTCCCTTCCTCGTAGCTCTTGGGATTGAAGACCCACAAGGTCTCACCAGTAGTCGCATCAATTGCAACTCCCTGAGACAGCGCCGTGTTGAAATAGAGTACTCCGCCGATCATAAGAGGGGTGGCTTGAAGCCCTCCCGGGCGAGGAGGGTGTCCCCGACGGTAGAGATTTGGCGTGTCAGCCTCAAGCGACTCGACAATAGTTTCCAGGGGCGCCCACCACTCGCTGCCATCGGGCATAGTACGACTGACTAAGGCGTCAACCGACTGCCAACGCCACGCTATCTCGAGGTCGCCAAAGTTGTCGGCATCGATTTGCTCAAGAGGTGAATACTTCTGCCCTGCAATGTTGCCCGCATAACTGCGCCACTCTCCGTTCTCAGTACCGTACGTCTGCCAGGCACCCTGGTCTTGAGCAACAGTCAGCACCGGCACTAAGCCGAACATGACACCTATAATTAAGAATTGCAGGCATCGAAATCTCTGGGCCATCAGCTAAACCTTTCTGATATACGATCTGACCAACTCTGAAAATCTCAACACAACTGGCTACCGCTTAACGGGCCTGTCATTACTTGGCACACGCAGGCACACCAACATCGTATTACCCAAACACTCACCCGCGAACTCTCAAAATGTGAGCAAACACTTCCTAGCACACTTCTGTAGCACCAATTTTCAAAACTATAGCTTTGTGAATAGTGCTACCGATCACCACGTCGCCCGCCACCAACACGCGTATGATGCCCCTGAACGTTGGTTCTGAGAGCCGGATTCGCCGCAGCAGATGAGCCGGCCTGAGCACCTGCGCCCATGATCTTGATGGAACCGTCATCCACGAGACGCTTAATAGAGTCGAGTCCTGCATCATTGGATGAGACTTGGCCTTCCTTCCTTGGCCCCAAGCGAAGCACCTTGCCCCTAGAGAGCGCAATTCTAAGAAACTTGGAAGTCTGGTTAAGTAAGGTAATCATTTTATCTTGCCCTTCAGCCAACAAACGACTGGTAAACCCTGCAGTATCAACAAGAACCGAAACCCCACCCAGTCTTACCGGTAATGACCGGTCCGGATATTCAGAGTCTCCCTAAATCACTCGAGCACCGGGGTCGACTGAGGGGCCACCCTATGCTTAGTTTTGTGTTCGTATGCATAGGCGATACCGACCAAAATTGGCTCGCTCCAAGCATCACCCAGCAGCTGAAGGCCAACGGGCAACAGGCCATGGACATAACCCATTGGCACCGTAATTGCCGGAAACCCTGTTGGTGGTGCCAACACTTGGCTGTTGTTTCCATGCGGCGTATTGAGATCCCCTATTAAACGAGGTGGATTGTTCCAAGTCGGGTATATCAGAGCATCGAGGTCCTGCTCTTGCAGCAGCTCACGCACATCCCTACGTAGACCCTCATCCCTGGCGGTTTGAGCCCCGCAGCCAGGTTGAGTCTCTGGGGGCTCCGTGACTTCCAAGCTCCCAACAAGTCGTTGACGGACACTTGGATGAAATAGCCCAGAAGCTGCAATCGCGTCAAGTGTCTTGTAAGGAGCAGCCGGTCCAAGACTGGCAAGATACGCATTCAGATCAAAGTGAAACCGACGACACCGATCTTGAATGGAAGTCCCCACTGTTGGCTTAGTTCTCGGCAGGACAACTGGATCCACCACAACTGCCCCCAAGCCACGTAACTCAACAATTGCCTCATCAAAACGAGCTATCACCGCTCGGTCGGCCGTCTCATCTACCATTTCTCGAAGCACACCGATCCGAGCTTCCTGGATCACCCCTATGTCGAGCGCCTCAACCAATGCTGTGCGCGGTTGACCACTAGTAGCCATTGTCACGGGATCCGCTTGGTCGGCACCAGCAATCACATCAAAGAGCGTGACGGCATCGGCTACCGTCCGAGCCATCGGCCCTCCAATATCTCTGGAAAGATTCAACGGCACGATACCGTCTCGACTCGTCAGTCCCATTGTCGACCTAATGCCAACTAATGCTTGGTGAGCGGCTGGCCCCCGTATCGAATTCCCAGTGTCGGTCCCGAGACCAATGGTAGCAAAGCTGGCCGCCACCGCCGCAGCAGTACCGCCACTCGAGCCAGCTGTCACACGGTCAAGTGCATACGGGTTACGGGTATAGCCAGCCAACCTTGAACCGACAGTTTCGTACGGCGAAAAGGCAAACTCCGCCATATTCGCCTTTGCCAGGACCAGGGCTCCCGCCTCCCGCAACCGACTCACTTGAAATGCATCATCAGGCGGCATCGACTCCGCGAGAGCTAGCGAGCCTGCAGACGTCGGTAAACCCTCCACATCGTAATTATCCTTGACGATAACTGGAATTCCATGAAGCGGGCCAGTCAATCCTCGCTGGGCAAAGGCTATGTCCAATTCATCGGCTCGCTGTAGAACCCTCGGATTCAGCGTCACGACAGTATTCAAGGCAGGTCCTATTTTGTCGTAAGCCTCAATCCGAGCAAGATAGGACTCAACCAGTTGCCTGGCGGTCAACTGCCCAGTTTCCATCGCTTGATGAATATCAACGACCGTTGCTTCGACCACAGAAAAAACCGGCCTACCTGGCGATTGCCCTAGACCACACCCAACAGCCCCAATCAATGCCATGAGCATGGCGATGTTTCGCAGTTTCACAGGTTTTGGGCTCCCAAGTAGGCCAAATAGGAACATGTTAACAACACCGCTATCTACAGTATCAGTTCCAGAGCCAATGGGAGATGGTCAGACCCTGGCAGTTGGGCACAGTGTGGAATGGCGACCACCACAGCCGGAGTCGCTCTTGCCAACCCTCTGACCAAGAAGTGGTCAAGCTTCTGTCTATAGTGCAACCGAAACAATTGACCTACCCGCAGGAACCAATAGGCAGGGTCAGCATCGTCAATGCTGGAAAAGAGATCGCTCGTCCATGGCACACTGGCCGAACATTCTGTGAAACCGGCTCGTCTGGCAACATCAAGGACCTTCTGCGTATCGCGATGGGACTGAGCCGACTGATGGTAGCCACAAGTGTTGAAATCACCGCAAAGCACATCAACAACCAAGGCACTCTTATCGGTGGCTGCCTCGAGCGAACCAAGCAGATGAGATAACTGGCGGACACGATGACTGACCCCACCAGAAAAATCGAGATGAAGATTGATGATTCGGACAAGACGGCCACCTACACGAAATGCCTGTGCAAACGCTGATTTCGAATCCGGTTTACCGCCCTCGGTTTTTAGGCGAGCAACCCACCCCAGATGGTCGACCACAGGCAATGCAACGGTCTGAGCTCCCACGGGTGTCACTGACGACCGAAACAGGAACCCATTTCCATACTCCTTGTTGGGATAGGTCATCACAGTCCGATAGGTCCACCGATAGTCACCCTCCAAGTCGTAGGCCAACCTAGCCAAGGTGTTTCCGCCACTTGCGGGAACCAACGCTTCTTGAACCGCAACAATATCTGCCGAGCGAAGAGACTCCGATTGGGCGAAATGGCTTCGCAGCAGCGAATAGTGAATCCCCCGCTGAATGTTGTAGGTCACGAGCCGAAGTCTTGTAGAATCACTTGTATTGGGAGGCTCCATCTCCTCAGTATACGACCGCAACCCCCACATACACCCCTAACGGGAGACTGGACACTGACGTCCGAAGCTGGCCCTCTGACCGACAAAATTCTTAAAGTAGGATCCTCAACAAGATGCTTCCACCCCTCACCTTCCCATCTTGTCATCCAGGCCAGAAAAGCTCCTTCGGCCAAGCGTCAAACTCGCAAACACCCACCCAACAAATTCGCCAGGTTTCGTCCCCAGAACCATGCCCGCTTTGCAGAACCCCCAACCCAGATTTCTATTGCCAAGACCGGTGGAGACCATACTGGCGATGCCGAATCTGCTTACTTGTCTTTGTCCCCCAAGAAAGTCGACTCAGCGGCCCAGATGAGAAAGCACGGTACGACCAACACCAAAACGATCCATCAGACCTACGCTATCGACATTTTTTGTCCCGTTTAGCCAATCCCTTGCTCGACCGCGTCCCCAAAGGTTCAATCGGGCTAGACTTCGGCTCAGGCCCAGGACCAACACTCGGGCCTATGCTCGTTGAAGCAGGATTGACGGTCCACCTGTATGATCCGTTCTACGCTCAGGACCCGGAGGTTTGGAACCGCCGCTACGATTTTATTACGGCCAGCGAAGTCATCGAGCACCTACACACGCCCAATTTGGAGTTCAAACAGCTCTTCTCAGTGCTTGCCTCGAAAGGCTACCTTGCAGTAATGACACGCTGGGTAGAGGATCGCGATTCTTTCATCAACTCCCGTTATAGTCGTGACCCCACACACGTGTGTTTCTACAGCCTCACCACCTGTAAATGGATCGCACACAGATGGCGCTCATCACTGGAAATACCTAAGAAGGGCATCGCTCTTTTTCGTAGTAGAAGATAAATAACTTCTTCCTCTGGAGACCAGACAAAGAAGGACGTTCTCCTGCTAAATCGCCTACCCGCAACCAGAGGCGCAGACCCGTAAATTTTGCGTTTCTCTGAACGACGGAGTATGCTGAGTCAATCCGTGCGTTCTTCTAATGTAGAGATACAACCGGCTCCCGTTTTGGCTGTCTGTATTCGCTCAGTCTAGCCCAAGACGGCAAGGGCATCACCAGCTAGATGCAGAAGTCTTAGCATTCGAACGAAACGCAGGGAGCAAATTCTGTCGCAGTTGCTGTTAGTGCCATCACCGCACTAGTGAACGCGCGGCTGCTGTAAAAAGGGAGGCACACCATTTCTTCAAGAATCTTCGTCGGTAACCTCAGTTACGAAACATCACAGACAGACCTCGAAACACTATTTGCACAGGCGGGCCAAGTCACGGAGGTGTTTCTTCCCCTTGATCGTGCGACTAACAAGCCACGCGGGTTTGCGTTCATTGAGTTCCAAGATTCCTCAGCGGTCTCCCAGGCCATCGAGAAACTGGATGGAACCGAGCTTAATGGTAGAAACCTACGAGTTAGCGAAGCCCGTGACCGTGCACCTCGTCCACCCATGGGAGGCATTGGAAGGCCAAATGGCGGGTTCATGGATGGCGGCGACGCACCCTCGATGGATTTCGGGAGGAAGCCGGCAAAACCAAAAGGGAGTCGTCGGGGTCTGAGAGGCCGGAAGCGCGGTTTCTAGAATTTCGGTGATTAGCTATTGGCTGAAACTGACAGCAGAGGTGTCACTCCAGCCAGTTCTGGCTAAACCGGAGATTCATCTTCATATCGTTTAAGCAGACACCATGTTTGCTCGTTCCACATCGGGCATCAAGAAGTGCTTGTCGCGCCACCAACGACCCTGCCCGCCATCGCCAGGAGGGAAACAGGATCCAAGCGCCCGACATCGTCGGGCGGCCTGGGCGATCGCCTTGATACTCTTCGCCGCTTATACCTACTTCTACCAAGCAGGTGGGTGGAACCCAAACAGTCGCTTCGCGTTGGTTCGTGCAATCGTGGAGCAAGGCACCCTCCGGATAGATGACACTGCCCTATTCGAGGGTCAATTAATCACCGGCGACCTTGCTCAGAGCGAGGACCACATCTATTCGGACAAAGCCCCTGGCTTGGCTCTGTTCGCTGCGCCACTAGTCGCGCTGTCTCAACCATTCGTCACAGACCCGCAGTCGCCTGCAGGGATTGCCTGGCTCTCATACCTCGCCACGGTCTATGCTGCTGGCCTACCGACCATAATCACCGCGCTTATCATTCTCCACGCTGCCACGAGGCTCGGCGCTACACTTCACGCTGCGGCCATGGCAGCTTTGGTCTTTGGTCTTGGGACACCGGCTTGGTGCTACTCGACCCTGTTTTATGGGCATGCACTCACAACTACATGCCTGACAGGAGCATTTGCTGCGTCCCTTGCACTAGCCGATCCGTCAAGTGCTCAACGAGACTGGTTACTCGCCACGGCAGTTGGGCTCGGTGGAGGATGGGCAACGGTGACAGAGTACCCAACCGTTGTGCCAGTAGCACTGACCACCCTGCTAGCTCTCTGGCACGCATCCGAGGGGGGAAGACTAAGGGTTTTTCGGGTGGCTAGCGGCATTGCTATCTGGGCTTCGATATGTGCGGGTGTCCTCGCATGGTACAACGACAGTGCATTCGGCTCGCCATTACAGATCGGCTACTCCAGCGTGTCAGGGTTTGAAGGAATGTCTCAGGGATTTTTCGGGATTGGTCGACCTGACTACCGTGTAATGAGGCAGATACTGTTCGGACCATTTCGGGGCCTCTTTTATCTAACCCCATTGCTCATGGCTGCCCCGGTCGGATTTCTACTACTCGTGCGAGACCGAAGATCGAGATTGGCAGGTCTGACTGGCGCATCAATAATAATCTTCTACCTGATTTTCAACGCGTCCTATTACTACTGGGACGGTGGTTGGTCATATGGCCCGAGACACATGGCACCAGCTCTACCATTTTTGTGCATAGCGCTCGCACCGATCTGGTCCAGAGCGTGTTCGATGGTCCGGGCCGGATTTCTCGTCGCTGCTCTATGCGGAACCACCACCGCATTTATGGCTGTCTCAGTCACGGCACAGCCGCCAGACACTTACCTACGCCCTGTCTCAGAGTTGTTTTGGCCCAATTTCATACAAGGCAATCTTTCGATGAATTGGCAGTCATATCTTGAATACCTACCTCGCGACGAACGAAACCAAACCTCTCATGCTTGGAATATCGGGGAACAGATGGGCCTATCAGGCCTCCCAAGCCTTGCGCCGCTTGTCACAGCTTGGAGTCTGATCGGCATAATTTGGTGGAAGCGAAACCACCAACCCGCCTCGAACGAAACCGCTGTGCGTGGTAAAAATGAGTAAGATTCTAGGAGAGATGCACTCTCTTCAATCCTGTGGCCATAGCCTGATGCGTAGATCTATGTAAATATTAAATATATTGGTATATATTTGGTTGCATTGCATTTATCAAACATGAAATGAGGCCTCACCCACTCGACTGAAACAGTCTATCCTACGAGATCTTCAAACGGTCATTTCGGCAAGCTCACGGGTTCCCTAAACTAAATAGTTTCTCGAACTGTCTCTTCCGCAAAGTGCCAACGTGTCCACACAAAGCTCGCAAGCCATAAGCGAATCGCAAAGGATCGGTGTGGCTCCAACTACCTGGAGTTGGCGATTTGCAGTGACCACTACTTTGGGAGTCTGGTTGTTCCTAGTTGCCACCACTCCAGGCATTCCACTCGTCTGGGACGAAGCCGAGTATCTCTATCGCGCCGAAGAGGTCAGCCAATGGTTTCAACGAGTCGCGAACTCGTCGAGTCTTAGGGACACTATCGAATCTTTCTCGGAAGCTACCATCAGGCGTCAATGGCTGTTCACCATTTATAGTGAGGGACACCCGGCATGGTTTTCGATTCCCATCATTCTAAGCAGAGCCGCTTTCTCAGATCTCCTAAGTCCTCTAATAGCAGCTCGCATAGGACCCATTACTATCTTTAGCCTTGCCTGTGGTTTCGTCGCAATCCGCCTGAAGAAAGATTACGGCTCTCTTGCAGCGATCGTCGGCCCTGTCGCATTAGTGACCTTCCAGAGAATCTTCTCTCACGCACATTTTGCGACTCTGGATGGCCAGTTAACGGCCTGGTGGCTCATACTTTGGGCTGTAGGCTCGTCCTTAAGTAGCAGCAACCGGGCCTCGATTGTTATCGGTATCATCGCTGGCCTTACGAGTGCTACCAAGTTCACAGGTTGGCTCTCCTGGGTTCCTCTTGTTCTGTTTCATATTTTAAAGCAGAACCCAGTTAAATGGCGGTGGATCGCAATGACGGTAGCTGTCGGGCTACTCACCTTCTGTCTAGTAAACCCACCGATGTGGCACTCTCCGATCGATGGCCTAGTAACCCACTTCCAACTCAACCTCACTCGTACCGCTTCAAACAACAATATTCCGACCTTCTTTTTAGGCCAATGCTATGACCTACTGAGCACACTCCCGTGGCACAACACCCTAACCTGGTTGCTAATAACCACGCCACTCCCAACATTGGTGCTGGGTTTTATCGGCTTCTTCTACTGTCTCCGCACTGCTTGCATCTCGAAGGTGACTTCTGAAGCGGCTCGGTCCACTCAGGCGGTATCCACTGCACTACTGCTGCACTGGGCTACGCTGATGATTCTCAGAGCCCTACCAGGCGCTCCACCGCACGACGGCATCCGCTTGTTCCTTCCTTCCTTTGGTCTGTGGTGTCTACTTGCCGGCATCGGAGCACAGCGGACCTGGGACATGGTCATTCCCCTAACCCTGTGGCGCAAGCGAATCGCCCATTGCATCATATGGGCAGCACTTATCGGTGCTGGCGTCAACCTAGCCCGCTACTACCCACAAAACCTGTCTCACTACAACCTTCTGGTGGGCGGGGTAAGAGGAGCCAGCCAACTCGGAATGGAACCAACGTATTGGTGGGACGCCCTCGACAACGATGCGCTTTCCTGGCTCAACACCAACACGACCCCAGGCTCTGCTGTTGCGTTTTCCCGTCTATCAGCTAACAATCTTTCACGGCTTCAGGAGTGGGGGCATTTGCAAGTTGACACCACCAACCCAGACGAAGAGAACTTCCAATGGTATGTAATGCAGAATCGCCAAAGTCTTTTTGATGCAGTCGAAAGAACACTATTCAACAGTACCAAACCGGTCTACGTAAGCTACGCTGGCCATCTTGGGGAAAATGTAGATCAGGACCTGCAAGTACCTCTACTCATGGTCTTTTCTGCTGATCAGTACAATGAGGCATTGCTCGATCGTAGAACGGACCAACAAGGTGTCGGATGCCGTTAAACGGGAATTTCTAGTGCCCTACAACTGCCCCCCAGTCGACACAGGACAGCCACGAATTCGCCAAGAAATAATCAAAGGCCCTCGCATAAAGTACACCGTAAAGCACTTGCCAACCGTTCGACCCAATAAACTATTAAGATAGACCCATCCGGCACTCGAGGTTTGTAAGATAAGCACCCTAGTTCATCAATACAGGTTTTTCATGCCAACAAATTTTGTTTCTAACCCATTAGTAAGAAAGCTGGCCTTTGCGGTCATGACAACCTGCTCGATCTGGCTCATTACGCTGAGCCTGCTCTGGTTCACGACCGGCAGGACGGTCCCGACAATCAATGTACGTTGGTTTCCAGACACGGCCGATGAACAGCGAAATAACACCGAACGGGAGCTGGCTCTCCTTTTACACGAAATACGAGAACCGAACACGGCAAGTTATTTCCTCCTAGACTCGGAGGCTGCGAATTTGCAGCGCATTGTATTGCACCCCCTTGTAGAAGATACCGCTTACATCAATCGAGGAACATTTTCCCTTGAGGACCCGCCGCAGGTTCATTTGTGGATTGGCGATCAATTTGTGATCTTTCGAAGCCGCATCCTGTTGAACTTGAGTCTCTTGGGCTGGGTAGCAAGCATCGCCCTGCTCCTAATCCCCAGGCTCCTTTCCCAGGAACCCAAGCCCTCATGACTCCTCAGCCTAGCGATGGCATCGATGCGTTAGCCGTAGACTAAAGGCTGTCTCGGTCCAAACGAATCAGCAACTCTACCTTTAGTTTGTCCTTAGGAGATTAAAGCTCCGTTTGAGGAGCATGCTTGAGATAGCTAGCAACGCGACCGGGATAAGCAATGACATCCAGCCGGTCCTGTGAACCATCCGAAACCAAAGGATATCCACGGCACCAGCGTCCTGAAACGACTCAGCGAAGACACGCTCCAAGAATTGCCAAGCACCATATAGAGGATACGCCGCAAGCTGCCAAACGTTGCCATCTCCAAGGTTGCCGAAGCCTCCAAGTATGTCGGTAACAACTCCTGGAACCGCCCAAAGCAGGCCAAGGGCAAGAAGGAGTGCTGGCACCCAACCACTAGTCTTTTCTGATAGACGCTCGACTCCACAACCAGCCACCACCGCAAGTAGTGGAATTGCCGGTCCAAAGAGTCGGAGTCCCCAGCACCAACCTCCCCACCACATATACCAGGCAACGGTACTAGCGAGAAGGGTTACCGAGAGGACCAGAATTGCAACCGCTTCGCGTGTCCGACCACGGCTTGCCAGGACAACTAGGCCAAGTGGAACCAGCACCACCGCTGGAAACTCCCAGATGAGACCTCGCCCTGGGCTGACGAGGGCTCCGGCCCATCTTTCGAAACTGGGAGCCACCCATGTGTTGTCCGCGTCGTAACCAAAACGCAGGAACTCGCCGAAGCGCAGGTAGTTGACGAGCAGCGTTACCACAGCGCCAACCATTGCACCACCACCCAACACAAACAACGGTTTTAATAGTTCCTGGATCCGTTGAAAAGAGAATCCATTCGGCCACAAAAACACCATGGCGATCGGAAGAAGCAGCAAGCCTTCAAATGGCCTCGTCAGGATTGCATAAGAAGCTGCCACCGCACAAGCGACCAATGAAGGCCATTCTCCCTTAGCCCGAAAGCGAACAGCGAACAGTAACGTCGCGATCCAGCAGAGGCCCTCCAAAGGCTGTGCAAAATCACCTCGAGAATACACGAGCGCAGACGACCCGAGGCCATAGAAACCCATACCCCACAGAGCAGCCCTTCCACTGCATCCGAACTCGGTGATCAGGCGAGCTACCAGATAAGCAGCAGTCGCTACCACCAACGCATGAACCCAGCACACACCAACCGCATAAAGAGGGTCCTGATACAACTCGCGCAAATAAAACTCATAGACATCCGTCGGAGCCTCTACAGAAATCGGCACCCAAGGCCACAAAGCCTTCGACGCGAACACACCAGGTACATACAATAAAGACAACCCGATCCCATACATACTGTTCCACGTCGGCTCGGGCCTCCAGGTCCATACCGGGAACTGGAACTGAATAGAATGGTCAAACACAAAGGCGTAGGCTTGGCGAACCATATAGAGTCCATCCATACTGGACATATGACCATTCATGACCGCCAAATAAAATATCCCCAACGCCAGCGCAGTGAATCTGTGGGCAGAACGAACCGACCGCCAGGAAGCGTCAGACTCCACACGAATCAATGGGCGACCTTGAGAGCGTAACGGCTTAGTCTCCGACCCAGAGGTCATTAGCCCGTCTCCTCTCTCGTAGGATGGACCTTTTCGAATCCTCCAGAAGTTCTGTCATGCACCGATAAGGAACTAGCAAGCCTACGATCGCCTCGGCTAAACCGGTAGTAAAACTCAACCGCCGTAACAGACAGAACCATCACCACCAACAAACCTACACCAATCCGGAAATATCTGGGCTCATAAGAAAATCTAACAACATCACCATCGCCAACCCTTATAGCCCCAAGCACGCCATTAGCCCTAACGATATCTACCGGAACCCCTCCAACATTCCCAGACCAGCCCGGATACAACGCCAGCTTCTCAGATGCAACCAGCCAACCGTTAGCAGTGGCTCCGAACTCAAGGTGGTTGTTGTCATGTCGCGAAAAGGTCGCCGGTTGCAAATCCAAAGGCTCCTGCTCCAAGAGACGCAACAACAACTGTTTTGCTTCAGGACTACCCCAGGACACTACATTACGAACCTCATCGCCAACCGCGAAGAGTCCGTCGACAGGAGGAACGATGTCGTTAGGTGTGAGATGCAACAGCACAGTAGTAACAGGATCAAATTGAGGCATGCGCAATACATCAAGGACTGCTTCAAACACGGGCCGCTCAGGCCCTACGAATCCTATGGCTCGTGAAGCGACCCAGCCCCTCGGCAGCCAGTACTCATTCTCATAGATATACGGCCCCGAAGACTTGCCAGGCTGACACACCTCAACCGGACATCGTTCGACTTCAAGTTCAAGCCCCAATCCAGGAACAGATCTGATAGCTGTTGACAACACGTAACGGACGTTCAGCAATCCCCAGAGTCTGGCAGGATGTAAATAGCTCTCTCCCAAAAACGTTCGATGACCTGCCTGATCAAAATCACCTGGCAAATAGTCACGATGCTCACTAGGCGTGTAGCTTGTGATGGCCTCAAGCCCCAGCGGAACAGTGATATTGTCCGCTCCCCAATGCCGATCTGGAGACTCCCAAATGTGAACGCGGCTACCCGACGCATGATCAGCCAACCAGCGCATTGCGTGGTTTGCCTCACGCTCGACACGAGGGTCAGCCATGGGTGGGGTATCCGGAGCTATGGACCATGCCTCGTTAACAAACGCGATAAACAATATGGCAAACAGGCCAACGCCCCATGCCCTCGCACGTAATAGCTGCCATATGCCTTCCATCCCGGACGCAAGTAGCAGCGGCCCAGAGAGCGCGACCATCACCAAGGCGCGCTCAGGTATTCTCTGATACCGAAATCCTGGAATGTACAACCAAAGAAATTCGTAGATCGGTGACATCGTTGCCGCTCCAATGCCCAACAGCACCGATAACGCAAGCCACAACCCGGCACGGCTTGGCCCCTTCACCAGAAACCAACCCAGACCCACACACATCACAGCTACCGCCATCACTGACGGCAACGGATGGGCCACTTCACTGATGCCAACCGAAGATTGTTCTAGTGACAGCCCCCCACCCCGTCCGGTAAGTTCGAGGTAAGCAAGCATCGGCAACATCTTTGGTGCAGCAGTCATAACAAAGCACACCGCGGATACCAAGCCCACACGACCGATGTTCAGTATCCTAGGTAAAAACCCTAGACCGATCGAAGTAAAAATAAGTAGGAAAAACACGAACACTGTGTACAGGACGACGCTTGACCCTCCTTCAAGCACCTGCAGTCCAGTCACGACACCTACCCCGACGGCATATCTCCACCAAAGGGATCGGCTACTCACAGCAGCCCACAAGAAAAACATCGCCCATGGTGCTAAACACATGGGTTCGACATAGCTCAGATGACCCGCCCGAAAATGATCAAGAAGATATGTCCCAATACCAAACGCAAATGCGCCAACGGCAGCAAACATTGCAGCAATATGCAACCGCCGAGCCATGGCAAAAACGCCAAGCATTCCGACAACTACATGAGCGACTGCCCCCCACTTCACTGCTGCTTCAACGGGAACAAAGCCACCTAGGAATGTCGCCAAACTCAATGCACTGGCTTCTGGTGCTTCAAACTGCGGTGCTCCAGCATTGGTAAATGGATTCCAGAAAGCCAGTTGCCCCTCGTGCCAGACCGCGTTTATCGCTACACGAAGCCAAGGGGCACCATTTGGAGTCAGGTCACTACCCTGAAATGAAAGTGTCGGATCACCACGCGCAGGCAACGTGTGAATGACCAAAAAGGCACGCAACTGCCAAACAACCGCAGCGACCGCTATAAGCAGTGGTCCCCACGTGCGGAGTTTCTGTCGAAGTGAACTAGACATGATGCGGGAGTGAACCCGCTGGCACACTCTTACTCCACGTGCCGCGAAAGAAGGAATGAACCCAACTCGATGAACTGCATACAGTGCACACAGATGGTCACACGACAGCACCTAGAGCACTCGACCCTCCGAGCAAGCGAACACCAGCACGATTGCAAGCGCGAAACGTCCGATGTTACCTAGAAACGACTCAACTGTCAGATCGACAACACATCATCCAATATGCAAAATACTTACGGAAGAGCAAACGCCAAAATTTCTCCAGAAGTATTAACATCACCTGAAGAGACCAAGAGATACTGCTTACCATCTGCTTCATAGGTAACCGGTGGTGCCAGTGTTCCAGCAGGTAATTCCGTTTCCCAGACTATGTCACCGGTAGACTTATCGTACGCTCGAAACATCCGCCCCCCATAATTGGTAACGATCTCAGGAGGCATCCCTTCTGGCACCCTGGCGCCACCAGGTAGATTGGTCGAACCTTCTCCTAGAAACAATAGGGTCTTAGTCAAAAGAGGGCCAGGGCGACCCGGCCCGCCAAGTGGACCGAGGTTAAGATGACGGATGGCCGGGTGATTGCGCGGACCATCACCGTTAGGGGTCATCCAAACGATCTCACCTCTATTCATATCGATAGCCGTAATGCGACCATAAGGCGGTTTAAACAGGGGCAGTCCGCGGGGCCCCCCTATCCATTGGCGGCTACCTTTCACATAGGCCAGATTCGTGCGATCCGGATTTCCCTCAAGAACATCCGCAACAAACGGCGATGTAATCGACGGGATGTATAACATCCCCGTTTCGGGATCAAAGGCGCCGCCCTGGACATCGGCTCCGCCCTGCGACCCAGGCAGTTGAATTGTCCCCTGCCTGTCATTCGGACCGTCCCCGCGAACAGATGGAGGGGTGAACATGGGACCAATCACATAACGTTCGGTAATCGCTACCGCCTCAGCTCGTAGCTCAGGCGTGAAGTCGATCAAGTTGTCGATAGTCGCACCTTGTCGGTCAAACGCTGGTGGCTTTGTCGGAAAAGGCTGCGTCAGCGAGGTTAGCTCCCCAGGAACACCAGACTGAGGTACCGGGCGCTCCTCAATGGGCCAAATCGGCTGTCCCGTTTCTCGATCGAATACAAACACGAACGCCTGCTTCGTAAGTTGAGCTACAGCCTTGATTTCACGGCCATCAACCGTGATGTCCATCAGAATCGGCGCTGCAGGGAGGTCATAATCCCAGAGCCCATGGTGAACAGTTTGAAAGTGCCAAACGCGCTCACCAGAAGCAGCATCAACACAAACGAGACTCTGCCCATATAAGTTATCCCCACCACGATGCCCACCGTACATATCGTTGGTCGGAGAGGTCACAGGCATATAGATGTAGCCTAGCTCTTCATCCGCACTAAACAACGACCAAACGGGAGCGTGTCCGGAGTACTCCCAAGAATCGTCTTCCCAAGTATCGGTACCAAACTCTCCTGCTTGGGGAATCGTGTGAAACACCCAACGTAGTTCACCAGTCCGCACGTCAAACGCTCTCACGTCGCCGCGAATTGCTTCCTTCGTCTGGAAGGTATCTGACATGGATTGCCCCAGCACAACCACGTCCTGCACCACCGTCGGAGCACCACCCCAGCGATACCGTGCCCCCTCTGATAGACCGATAGTCAGATGCACCCGTCCGTCGTCCCCAAAGTTTTCGAATAACTCGCCGGTCATGGGATCCAAAGCATACAAATACTCGCCTCGTTGCGACAGAATGCGAGCTTCGTTCCCCTGTGTCCAGTAAGCCACCCCGCGGGTACCAGCCCCGCGCAAATCTTCGTCACCTCCGAATGGGGACTGGGTCCACACTGTTTCACCCGTGGCCACATCAAATGCCTCCACAAGGCCGATCGTGTTAGGAACGTAACCGATTCCACCAATAACGAGTGGCGCCGCACTCGATTGATTAGAGAATCTCAGGTCAGGATCCATCGCTGTGTAGGCGGGGTCCACCAGAGGGCGCCGCCAAGCGATCTCCAAACTACCGACATTATTGGCATTGACTTGGTCCAGTGCCGAATACTTCGTACTCCCAAGATCGCCAGCAAAACTTTTCCACTCACCGTCAACGGCGCCATTCTGAGCAAGCGCGCTAGCAGCAACAAGCAACAAACCTGGGACAATTATCCAGAACGTATGGCTGGCACGCATCTACGGTTCCTCCTTCAAAGACATTCAACCTTCACGGCAGATTCCTGATTATATCTAGCAGACCACAGAAGAATAAACGACACCTGACTGGACCAACATCAAGACAGCTTATCTCGCCGTTGAGCATTCGTCCGCGGCAACCGTTTCACAATAGCACTGTAGTTCAACAATATTCTCTTCTCCGCCATGATTTCTCCACGGACAAACGCTAGCGACCGGGTTCGACGAACCACCTTAGCTGTCGATTGGATGAAATCCCCAACCTCACCAGGCGCTGTGAATTCGCAATTGAGCGACACGGTGACACAGCGTTCACCCGGAAGACCATGGATAGCCGTTAGGCACAACGCAAAGTCCGCAAAGGTCATCAACATGCCACCATGGATCTTCCCAGACGTGTTCGCATGCCGCGGGCCTGCTTCAAATGCGAAAATCAAGTCACCAGTGCCGGTCTCTTTGAAGCAGAGTGGCCCCACCAAATCCTCAAATGGATCGACATACTCGAATAGCTGATAGCCTTCTGGTATCTTCATAATTCCTGAACAACTCATTCGAGTCGAAGAATTTCATGAGGGTGCTCTAGCCAATAGTCAGGAGAGTAGGGCTTGAATTTCTCTCTGGTAAACGGTCCCCACAAAGCCCCTGCGGTAAGCACGTGAGCCAACCGCCCAGCCTGACAATCATGAGGTGAATCACCAACAAACACAGCCTGTCCTGCATCAGCATTCAGTCTAGATAGTCCTTCAGTCACTGGGATTGGAGACGGCTTATGCTCAGTCACGTCATCCGCAGTCACCAATGCCTCAAAGAAACCATCGAGCGCACAATGCCGCAAACCACGTTCGGCACCCACTTTGTTCTTGCTAGTCACAATGCACATTCGAGAACCCCGAACTTTCAATTCAGCGATCACTTCTCGAATGCCAGAATAGGGTTTGACCAACCGATCATGGTGTTCATGGTTATGAGCACGATAGGTAGCGGTCATATCCACAAGTTCCTTCTCGCTTCGGGCATATCGCGCTAACTGCGGACGCAATGGAGTACCAAACCCAGCCCGCCATTCTTCCTCAGAGGGGACCATCCCAAGATGCACGTTCATCGTGTATCGAAAGGATGACATGATCAATTCTGTCGAGTCGATCAGGGTGCCATCTAAATCAAAGAGGAATGTGGACAAATTGCTCATCAGCGTTGCAAATTATACCTTCCGACAGGCAGGATCACTCTACTCCCTCACAGACTGCAGGCACTACAATAACTACGGAAAGCACTGCCGCATGAGTCGCTACGAACGATTACGAAAGGGTTGTTTTCACATATCGATGACATCCGCAATCCTTGGGGATCACAACTGTGGAACATGAGCCACCTATTTACCTCGACTATAACGCCAGCACGCCAATCGCACCATCGGTTGCCGCCGCCATGCAACCATTCCTGAACCAACATTTCGGAAACCCATCCAGCAGCCATTGGGCAGGACGACCGGCCCGTGACAGTATCGAAACAGCCCGCGGTCAGATAGCTTCCTTGCTTGAATGCAACACAGAGGAGATTGTCCTTACAAGTGGCGGCAGCGAAGCTAACAACCAAGCGATCAAGGGTGTCTTTTTGGGTTCGGCTGCCCCTCCGCACATCATCATATCTACCGCAGAACATCCAGCAGTCACTGAGCCCTGCCGGATGATGGCAACCCTAGGAGCAACAATCACCAAGATTCCCGTGGACAGCTATGGGCTTGTCGATCCAGACGATGTCCGCCGTGCGATCAGATCAGACACTGCTTTGATCAGCGTGATGCATGCAAACAACGAAGTGGGCACTATTCAACCAATTGCCGCCATCGCCGGAATCGCGAGGGAACACGGCGTTCTCTGCCACACAGATGCAGCCCAATCAGTTGGAAAAATTCAAAGCACCGTTGATGGCCTTGGCGTCGACCTGCTTAGTCTCGCTGGCCACAAACTTTACGCACCAAAAGGCATAGGCGCCCTATTCGTGCGGCGCGGTGTTACCCTGACCTCACTTATTCACGGCGGCAACCATGAAAGGGGGCAACGAGCCGGAACGGAAAGTGCACTACTCGCTGTCGGCCTTGGGGCCGCCTGTCACCTAGCTGTGACTGAGCCCTGCTTCGGACACATGTTGGAGCTTAGGGACCGATTATGGCAGAGACTGAAATATCATCTTGGTGGCCGTGTGCAGCTAAACGGACACCCGACCGAACGTCTACCCAACACTCTAAACATTTCTTTCCAAGGCTTAATCGCAGACAAACTTCTTTCGCAATTACCCAGCGTAGCGGCATCTACTGGATCGGCCTGCCACGCAGGGCTCCCATCAGCATCGCCCGTTCTAACTGCCATGGGTCTACCCCCAGACCAGGGGTTGGGTGCCGTCCGGTTCAGCCTTGGGCGGAACACAACCGAGGACGAGATCGATACTGTAGTGAAAAAAATTGTCAAGTGCGTAACTGATCCAGCGACCATGTCAGCGTGAACTGGGTTCTGCCGCTTCGGTGCCCAAAGTAGACGCTACCTCACAGCAACACCAAGCTCATCAACCGTCCGAAGGGCAATAGCGTCCACAGACCTGAAACCGCGTTGCAAGGGGTAGACAGCCCGCTATGAACACGTTCTCAAGTCCCAACCTAGAGCGCGAATCAATTCAGAAATCAGAAACAAACACCGGAAAAAATGCCATCCCCGTAACGTATAAGACATAGAGGAAGAGCAGCAAGACTCCTCCACCCCTATAAAAACTACCCGTCCGGAAAGCCAAGCCGATGAAGGCGGCAAAGAAAATTCCGAGCCACCCGTAGGAGTAGACCTGCGTAAAGCGAGTGAGAGTTAAGGGTGAAACCGATCCAGCCCAGCCCACAATGAGAAAAAGGTTAAGCACATTGGCCCCTAGGATATTTCCGAGCGATAGGTCTGGCACCCCTTTACGGGCTGCCGCAACTCCAGTGACAAGCTCGGGGAGCGATGTTCCAATCGCTACGATCGACAAGCCTATAATCACCGAGGGGAGTCCAAGCGACAGTGCAAGCAACTGCCCATATTTGACCAACAACCAGCTTCCTCCGACAATCAAAACCAAACCTAAGCCAAACAACACAATAGCCCGTTTCAATTCAATGGGCCCCTCTAACGCAGGGGCGTCATCGCGCTGTCGTCTAATTGCCAGAAAATCCCAGATGAGATATGCGAAAGCTAATCCGAGAAGAACTGCAGCCAAGGGGCGTTCGAGTGTCCGGTCCCACGTGAAAATTACAACTAGGACACCAGCTGCTACCATCCAGGCTGCACGTTTTATAAGGCTTCGCCTTTCAACATGCACCGGGTTCAAGAAGGCAACCATACCAACTATCAGGCCAACATTGCAGATACAAGAACCGACCGCATTTCCCAAAGCAATTCCGGAATCTCCAACAGCACTAGCCACTGTGGAAACCACCAGCTCAGGCATCGTAGTAGCCAAGCTCACGAGCGTCCCGCCAATAACGAACCTTGGCACACGCAGCACGCGACCAATGACTAAACTTGAATCAACAAACAAATCGCCGCCTTTAGCCAAGACTGCGAGGGCTAATCCGATCAGCGCGAAATAAACAATCACCGATTGATACTATCGACTAAAGATTATGAAGAGACACCCAGATCTCACCGGAGACTGGACCCGGGCTACGGTCTAGAGCGGACCAAGAAGACTCACCCCATCAAGAAGCTGTATTGAACGAACTCCAGAAGTCACCACTGTGCCACGATCGCAACGAAATTCCATATTTAAGCCAATACCTATCCAAGCCGGTTTCAAGCAGCTACCTCCCAGGCTCGAACCGCTGAAGCCTACCTCGGTCAAATCCGGAAATAGCCTACCACCTCTGACCAGCATAGCCATGCCCTGTGGCTCAAGCGCTACGACTTCATAGACCGTATTGAGTGTCTGAATCCTGATAAAAGTGAGTGGCTCCAATTCGGCCAGATCGATTCCTTGACCACGCGACACCTGAGCAACGAAGCCTTCCAAGGTGTACCGACTTGGTGAATTGCCCTCAGCACCAGACTGAGCCTGAGCAGAAAAGTGCCTGAACTGAAAACTTCGATTACAACCGCGTGGCATATTAAGCCTATTAGACGGTAGCATTATAGCCGACAACAGAGACTCCGACCCTCACCAGAGTCGGCCTGATACCATTGGGTCTAGTCTGATAAAGTGTACCTAGCTGGCCAATTCTTCCTCATCTTGGCCAAGCGAACAAATCATAGACCAAGAACCAAGACAGCCACTCCACTGGCGGCCACAGCCAGGCCCGCCATTACATCTAGGTACTGCTCACCCCTTCCCACATCGACTCGACTCAATCCCAGGACTCCTAATGCCACCGTCACCAGCATAGTCCCTATGGTCAAGACCCCGAAAACACAAATAACACTGACCAGTTGGAACCAAGCCTGAGTCAAGGCCGGCACCATCATCAGCGGAATCAAGGCCTCACACGGACCGAACGCAAATATCACAAAAAGCGCTAACGGAGTGACACCGCGCTTAAAATCGTGAGGGTGCAGATGCTCACCACGATGTTGATGGGAATGGCTGTGTGCAGTCCCATCTGCATGAACATGCATGTGATTGTGGCTGCGCCCACGGAGATGGTTCCAAGTAGCCCACACAGCATAGCCCAATCCAAACCCGATCAGTAACGTTGCGGCTACGTTACCACGTGCTGACTCCAGCCAAGACAGCCTATCGAGCGCTAACCCAAGAACCACCCCGACAAGCCCAATCAGCACAGACGATGCAACATGCACGAGACCACATCCCGCTGTTACCCAGAGCGTCCTACGCAGGGACCAGCCCCGAGCTCGACTCAAAGCAATAAACGGGATCGAATGATCAACACCGATGAGTGTATGGAGTGTCGCCAGCGTACCTGCAGTGCCCAGCAACAACGGTAGCGTCGAGATGGAGTCAGTCAAAATGAATGTTCTGGAATGATACGTCGCCAGCCGTCAAGAGGGGGACTATACTGATCATCGGCAAGATTGTAGCCTGAGCCATCTCTTGCCCTATTCTATGCCGACTTTGAACGTCACCAGCACCGACGCTAAAATTTGCGCCCTGCGCGATCTGCTTACTGGTCTCAAACGGGTGGTAGTGTGCTTCTCTGGGGGGGTAGACTCCGGCTACCTGCTGGCTGAGTCAGTGCAGCAGCTTGGCGACCGAGCCGTTGCACTCACCGCTGTCTCTCCCAGTCTGGCACCAGAGGAGCATACTTCCGCGGTGCAACTAGCAAGACAACTTGGCGCCACCCACAGAATCATCGAGACCACTGAATTGGACGACGCCAGATATTCGGCCAATCCAACCAATCGGTGTTATTTCTGCAAAACGGAGGTCTACGGGGTGGCTATTGCCGAAGCGAAGCGCCTCGGGACAGCACATGTAGTTGACGGCTTCAACGCCGACGACAGAGGTGACCACCGTCCAGGTCGACGAGCTGCCCAAGAACAAGGTGTTCGATCACCACTAGAAGAACTGGGTTTCGGAAAGGCCGACATCCGCCAAGCAGCGCGCCAATTAGGCCTCCCTATTTGGGACAAACCGGCATTAGCGTGCCTCTCAAGCCGTTTTCCCTATGGCATCACAATCACACCAGATCGACTCAAACGTGTTGCCCGCTGCGAACAGACCCTGCGCAACTTAGGCTTCCCAGTATGCCGTGTTCGCTTCCAACATGAGGTAGCCCAAATAGAGGTCGAAACTAAAGAAATCGATAGGCTTCTACGCCCAGACATCCGGCAACAAATTCTACTCAGTTTTCGAGACGCCGGATTCAAATCGGTCACCTTCGACCCACGTGGCTACCGTCAAGGTTCGCTCAACGAAGGAATCACCATACCTAAGAAGTCCAACACAGACCAAGGTGTATCCAACGAGCCGGTACCTCTTTAGAAATTGGATTCGAACACAAGATTGGTGACCCCTGTCTTAAGGACCTTCTAGGTCCACAAACATTTCATCAACCGTCACCACTCTCATCCGGTCTGGATTGAAAGCAAGCGGATGGGCCTTAATTGCCTGATCGTCGGCTAATAGTTGATCCCCTACTTCGGTGTTGTAGCTGACACTCGGCGGTTCACCAGAACTTAGCTCGTTCCATAATGCCTCCGCGTCGCTAGTCACAATAGCCACCGCAAGATTTTCAGCCTGTAAATACCGTCGAATAGCAGCATTCACATCATCTACCGTCAACCTAGACAATCGAGTCAGAATCTCATCAATAAAAAACTCCGTCCCATAAAAAACAGAGTCGAGCGCATAGCCGAGACGCCGGCTAGTCGTCTGGACGTAAAGCTTCGAGTAGTTGATCAGGTAGTCCCTAGTAGCCTCAAAGTCTTGCTCGTTCAATCCCGACTCAACCAATTGGCTCAGCTCAAACACCGCTTGCCGCAAAGCAAAAGCTGCGTTGTGATGGGGGACTGGACGGATCCAGATACTAAACAACTGCTGTCGCCGGGGAATGTTTGGCAAGGGAAACGTTGTGCCACCATCCTGAATAAAGTTCTCGATGTAGGAATAGTCTCCATAGTTGAGACCGCGCCGTCCTCTCATCTGAATCATCAATCGCCCATTGAAAGTCCGATGCTCGCCCAAGTAAGAGTTGGCAATCATTAAGGCATAGAAATCGTCATCTGCGCGGTTAATCTCGATCGGAAAGCCGATGGAAATTGCCGTCGCGATAGCTTCTTTCTCGACGAGTATTAATTCAAGACCATCGAGAATTCTAGGTTCAGGGAGCTCGCTGCTGCCGGACGTGTCGATAGCGAGGGGCAACGCACCGACCAAATCATTGTTAATTTGAGTGAGAAATCCGTCAGGATACCCTCCAGCAACTCCGATACGTAGATTGTTTCGAGTGTATTGCTGAACATGAAAATCACGTACATCTTCGAGTGAGATGGAAGCTAGCCCACGCTCAGTCCCCATTTCAGTCGCTTCATAGGGATGCCCATCGTAAAGGAATGCATTCAGGGCTTGCTTGCCAAGCTCCTCATCGTTATTACCGCGCAAAGTAGAAACAATCCCATTGGATAAGAACTCTCTATTCCTTTGAAAGTCCTCGAAGTCAAACCTGGGAGCGACAATTAAGTCTCTATAAATCTTGTAGAACGGTTCAAGATGATCACGATGAACCTCTCCGATGATCGTCGTCACCTCCTTATCATGCTGGACATTGATAGAGGCTGCCCAGGGATAAAGGATTTTGGTAAGCTCTTCATAGCTGAGCGAATTTGTGCCGCCACGCCCAATCATCAAGGCAGTCAGGGCATTAAGACCGTTTTTTCCAACGGGGTCATCCACAGACCCAGTCCCAACCATGACCCGCAAGGTCACCAAAGGGGAATCTGGAACCGCCAAGCCGAGGGTTGCTGTGTCCTGACCGACATCCCCGACACACCCCCATACCAAAGCAACAGCCGCACAGACCAGAATCACTCGTCTACTCATTACCGGTCCACCTCTGTCAGCAGAACAACTGTACGATTGGCGGCCGAAAAATAGGTATTAACAACACGACGGATATCATCGGCAGTCACCAGATCGTAGAGTCTATAAATCCGATTCACTGTCTCAATATCGCCAGTCAATTGCAGATAGTGAGCCAGTGTTTCCGCAATTGGCCCTGGACTGTCGAGCCCACGAGCAAAAGAGTACCGCATGGCAGACTTTGTATCAGCCAACACCTCTTCATCGACAGGTTCAGTCTTGAATCGCTCAATCTCAGTCAGAATGGCATCCTGCACAAGAGCGACCTGTGCAGGCTTTGTAACGCGGGCAATGATCTCAAATAAAGGCGGGTCACGATGATCCACAGCACCACCGGATAACACATCAACGGTTTGATCACGCAAATACAACTGCTGGTAAAGTGGCGCATTCTGTGAGAAAAGCAACTGCGACAATACGTCGAGAGCTGGCATATCGATAGCTTGGTCTGAAAACGCCGGCACATGGAAAGCTAGCATGAGAAGCGGAAGTGTTGAGTTGGGCCAACTTATCCTAGCCACCCGCTCATCAGTCTGCCTTGGTTCAACCGGTATATTCGGCTCGTAGTCGCCAGGCTCCCAGGCGCCATAGTAACTAACCGCCAATTGCTGAAGTTCCGTCGGATCAAAATCCCCTACGACAATGACAAAACAATTGTCAGGTCGGTAATATCTACTGTAAAACTCGAGACTGTAATCGTAATGTGCAGGCATTGCCTGAATGTCTTCGAGAAGACCGATAGTCGTATGGCCGTAAGGGTGCGACACAAAGGCCAGTTCGCGCACCTTCTCTCGGAGCAGTGAAACAGGATTCGAAAAATTGAGGTTATATTCCCCTAAGATAGCGCCCGCTTCCGTACGATAATCATCAACCGAGTAACTCAGATTCAAGAACCGATCGGACTCCAGTTCCATGATGGTCTCAAGGGCATCCGCACTAGCTACCGTGTGATAGGCGGTCCAATCGTCGGTCGTAAAAGCATTAGAGTCCGCACCTAATCGTTTAATCTCCTCGTTATAGGCTTCGGTCGAGTAAGTCTCGGTCCCGCGAAACATCATGTGCTCAAAAAAATGGGCGTAGCCGGAGAATCCTGGTTCCACTTCATTGCGAGACCCAGTACGCACAACCGTGTAATAAGCAACAATGCCAGGACTGTCGTAATCCACGCCGACTACCGTCAAACCGTTGTCTAGCTCGAATACACTGACTGGAAAAGGGAAAATATCCTCATCACCCTGAGCTTCAAGAACTACAGATACCGACAGCCAAGCGGACAAAACCACCATTGGATAGACCCAACTTTTAGTCATGAGGTGCTCCTTTCTTGTTCTTGAACCGGTCTGTATGCCAGCCGACACACCCAGAAACTTGTTTGCTCGCCCCTGCGACTGGCAGGTTCCGATCATAGCAAGCCTAAGGCAACTGGCCTGGCTCTTGGCGACCATCCTCCAGGTAGCGGTAAAACCCAAGGTCTCGGCCGGTCAAGCCTTTGGTTGCCCAGATCACCTGACCACAGTGTTCAGCTAAATGCTCGACAACGTGGTAGACCGCATGAAGCACCGTCACCTCGTAGCCTTGGATTCGTCGTAATTTCGGCAAATCGGCGACGGTCAGGCGCTCCAAAACCACTTCGGCTTCTCTTGCCACAGAACGAAGTCGACTGGTCAGTTCAAAGGCCGACAACGGTTCCCGCTGAGCAAACTCGGCATCTCGATCGCGATTTACAGACTGTCCACCAATTCCGCCTACAATCCACTGTCGGATGTTGCCACATAGATGGATTACGAGGTTGCCAACGGCGTTCTCTACCTCATGACGACGGGCCCAGACTTGATCGTCCGTCAGCTGATCAAGGCATACCTCAATCCGCCGAACGCGTGTGCGAAGTTGGTGAATAGACACACGTAAGAAATCGTCCAGCGGAGAGAGAGAGCGATTTTGATTCACCATACGACCTGATCGCCTAAGCCATCAACCAGCTCGAAAATATTAAATCTCTATAGCTTGTCTAGACAGAGACGAACTGGCAAGCCAACCATCTAACTTCAACAATTGATGTTGCAGCCACTAGGTGACTCTACAGCAGCATTGGCCAAGGAGCACAAAAAAACAGACTCTGGTATGACCCAGAGTGAACCATCGTTCACATCAATGAATTACCTGATCTTCGCTCATGTCACCCATCAGTTCATCGATCGATTCGAGGTGAGGAATCTCAAGCGAGCGAACCGCTTGTATCGCAAGGAGCAACGCCTCGTCCACACTGCTAGAGTTAGCTTCATCTCTCAACCACGCACGTGTCTGCCTGAGTTGTCGAAGCACCTGCGCCCGATCGAACCGCTGACCTTCACAATGCTCACAAAAACCCATGGACTACTGCCCCTTTCATCATCGCTCAGCGTCACAAGCCTAGCGAAACCCGTGGCCGAAGGGCCATCTTATTCTGAGAACAACCATACCCGCAACCAAACCCTGTTTGCCACCTTGATCAGCGCAATCAACAACCCTTAATAAAGCACCTGCCACCAAGAAGCCCACCGAATGCACTCCCCTTCAAAGTTGACCTCAGGCAAGAAGTCTCACCTCGCCAGCCCACTGGGTTTGGAACTGCCACAGTTCCAACACTCCGTAAACTGTTCTTCTATGGCCTCCCCGCACCGACACAGCCAACCAGTAGTCATGCAGTCAGACTGTGGAGAACCTCGACCGTATTCACCCGCTAACTCTCTCGCTCGATGCAAACGCCCGTCGTCAAACACCCAGACTGATGGGCGAGTCTCCATCTTAAACAAGTTGCCCCCTTGCAGGGGAACGAAGTTATCGCCCCTTACAACGGCAGCAATTCCCTCCTGCTCTAGAAGCTGTTTCAATATATGTGCATCAACGGCGTTCGCTGCAACGTACAGCTTCGTCAGAGACGACATCACATCTGCCAGCCTACACCCCAAGCCAGCTGTCTTGTAACAGCCTTGATATCACTATCCCTAGCAGGATCAAGAGGCTACGGGGACCCTTTCCTGAACAAGTCCACCACCACTCAAAATTTGCTTAGCCTGATGACTGAGTGCCCCGCTCCTTTTACCACAGAGGAAGGCCCTCATCAGCCGGTTTTGGGCTTTAGTCAACTTGTGAACCGGACAACGACATGACTCCAATTGACATCGGTTGCCTACATCTTGAGGGCAGTCTGAAACTATGGTTTTAGCTAGAGCCTCAAAACGAGGCTCAGAACTGTAATGTTCGAACACTTCAGAGGAGTCCCTAGTTTTGAACCCCAACCCTAACTTCTAGTTCAGCGCCGAACAGCATGGTACGGTCGCGGTCGCGCGCAGCCCAATCCAGCAAAATCCGAGGGTTCGGTTCCACGATTCCCTCGAAGGATTCCACGTCATTGGTAATAACCTTAATCGGAGCCGTAAAGTCAAACTGCTCTGGCGAAAGCAAAAGTTTGTATGCCTGCACTCCACGAGTTGCCACTCTTATTTCATTACCATTTCGCAGCAATTGCACGCGACCAGACATGAGAGCTCTGGGAAAAGCTTGCCGCGACGGAGGCATAGTACTCCTGTCCGGCGGCGTTAAGACAAACGACAGCGGCTGTCCATCTCGCTCAATCCGTATCGACAATCCTGGAGTTTCGCGCGGAGTCTGGATTGCCGCTCTCAGGTCATCCACCGTCGCCACTGGAATATTATTAACCCCTACCAGCACATCACCAGCACTCACCCCTGCGGACTCGGCGATCGACCCAACCATGATATCGATAAGCAAGATACCCGCACCACTATCGAGTTGCCCTAGCCTATTAAACCCAAGGGGAACACGAGCTCCAGGCGGTGTGATCTCGTTAAAATCATCGAAGCTGTTCTGACCCGAAACATCCCCCAGCTCAGTAATCACCACCCAGTGCGCTCGGTTGAACCGTTCGGTCGATTCCGTTTCCCAAACGACCCGGTCCGGTAACGGTTGACGCCCCTGCCCCACTACGAACGCATCGATATTTGCACTCTCTTCATCCCACCACTCCATGTTATGCCCCGACTCAGGCTTCGGCTGAAAATCAAGATAGACCCCAGCATCGACAAATAATTGGAAGAATGGGACCACCGAATTGACAGGATAAAGCCGATCCTGGCCGCCGTTAATCACAAAAAACGGCTTATTCCGAAGGTTCGTCACATACATCTGTCCATCAGCACCAGTGGCAGGGTTCGCCAGGACCACAGGGTGTCCGTTAAACGAGAGAAAACCGGCCCACGGGGTTGGGGCCTTGAAAGCGTGGTAAAAAACCCCTGTTGCGCCATCTGAAACCCCAAGTAGATGCACCAGGTTCTCGTTAATGTTGTAATCCCGTTTAAGGTCGTTGAGCACACCTGCGAGGTTCTCTATCTGATTCGCCTGCCACCACATGGCATCTCCCCACGCTTCCGGGAACACCACGATGCTATCGGACCTCGTGTAGCGATCTTGGTTACGCCACCAATCCGCTTCATCACGCCGGGGTCGACTCACTCCACCATGGAGGTAGACCCGCAATGGATAACGCCGACCGGGATCGTAATCGTCCGGGATGTAAACAAGGTAACGATATTCGACACCGTCGGCATTAGACCTAGTCACCAACTGTCGTCCGAGAGGGACATCCCCGTCATATGAGATTCCGGCCCGGACAAGCGGCCACAATGATTCAATGCCTGGCTTGAGAGCTAGTACAGTAGAAATCGCTTCCTCAACCTCCGCAATCGACTCTGCAGCCCAGAATTCGTCGACTGCTCTTGGGAGATCCTGAGCGGTAATTGGAGCAACTGCGACCAGAAATCCAACTACAGAGGCCGGCCATACAAACAGTGTCGTCCACCGCCTCCACCCTCGCGCGCCAATGATCGAGCGATTCACAAGCTCCTCCACAACTTTCGTGATTCAGTCAGAGCCATTGCCTACCGCTGACTATTTTTCCAGCTACTGCCCACCTCCGTTCGTCGTAGCCGAAATACCAGTCCCCAGACCGTGCTTCTCAAGAAACCGATCGATCGTCTCGAAAATAGACACCGTTTCATCACGATTAAACCCTCCGTGTCCCCCGCCAGGCACAACATGCAATTCACTGGAAACACCGACACCGGCCAACGCCCCATGCAACCTCGTCGCATGCTGGTGAGGCACCACAGGGTCAGCGTCCCCATGAATCGTTAGAATCGGAGGCAATCCGGCACGCACGTAGGTCAGTGGCGATACACGTTCGGCAATCTCAAACCGGTCGGTCATACTTCCCATCCAAGTAACAGCGTAAGTTTTCATATTGGGGCCATGGAGCAGATCACCGACATCAGTAATACCGTACCAGTTAATCACGGCAGCCACTGACAGATCTTCCGGCCCTGGGCACTCACGGTCCAACCCAGCCGACGCCGGAATCATGCCAGTCGTGAGCGCCAGATGTCCTCCAGCGGAGTTACCCGTCACCACAATCCGAGATTGATCGATGTTGTAGTCTTCAGCATTGCGAATCACCCAGCGCAAGGCACAGAGACAATCCTCAACAGCAGCCGGAGCAAGTGACACGTTAGCCAGTCGATATTGCACATTCACCACCGCCCAACCCTTTTCCAACCACGGCAGCAACCGCAAGATATTGCCCTCTTTTGAACCAGCTCGCCATCCTCCACCATGGATATACATCAGCACGGGAGTTGGCCCATCGGCATCACGGGGCAGATATAAATCAATCTTGTTTTCTCGGTTGTTCGCGATGTGGTAGGTCACATTCGGCAGGACTCGGTAGGTGTTCGAGAGATGCGACGCCCAAGCCGCCGTCTCGTCAAGTTGTGCCTGAACATGTCGGGGCGCTCCCAGCAGTGTCGAAATGGCCAACACTCCCACAACGGCTAATAGTCTGAACATCCTCATCGTTCTTGCCTCCATGAATAAATAGATAGCAAAGCTCGGCGCAAGGCCTTCCCATCACCTGCTAAGTTCCACAAGCCAACTTTAGCCACCACCGTCACCGGCAGTTGGCAGCGCAATAGGCCGTAACGTGGTGGTGCTTTCGGTCACAGACTCCACCTTCGATCTACTGAAAAAAATCGGGAAATACTGGCCCTTCCCCCACAATTCAAAAAGGTCACGATAGTGAGGACTATCAGGATCACCCGATTGGCCAGGCGCGTTCAAACCGACTGAATTGTCCCAATCTGAGGTGTCAGCCACGATCATAAACGAAGCCCCTGATGTCTGATTATCGGAGTTTCCTGTGTTATGAACCGTGCCTCCATAGCCCCCTCGAGGCAGCGGCCCGACATCGAGTCGACGTCGCAATTCAGCATTAACGGCCGCGGTCATTGGGTGCCTGATGAGGGCATGTTTGAAATCGCGCTGCCCATATTGCCATGACGCCATGTCCGATCCAAGCTTGTCTTTCAAGGCAGACAAGGCTTGGGCCAGACTCTTTGCCAGAACCGCATCGCGCCCAGCCACCGGCGTATCCCCAAATCGGCCATCTGGCGCAACCAGCCAATCGATAAGTCGCTTTGTATTGACACCACCAAAAAGTGATCGTGCTTCTTCAGGAATCACCAACTCCCGAACGTTGCTTCGCAGACGCCGCTCGAAGGACACGTAAATAGCGGCTTCAACCGACTCCTTGTCTAAGACATAATTCCAGTCAAGCAAGCGGTCCCGCAGGTAGGCAACATCAGAATCATCAATATCCACCTCTCTAAGAAGTGACACGATGTTACGACCGGCTACAGTCAGTTCATCATGCTGGAATCGCATCATGTCGGCCACCGTCAGATGCCGCCCCGAGTCGAGCATCTCCTCCACACGGGCAGCCCTCATCTGGTCACCCCAGGTGTAATGGAGAGCCTCCCAGTGGGGATAGCCGTCTGGAACAGTGTAGTTATTCGCCGTCCCGAAAAAACCTTTCTGCGGGTTGTGGACATTCGGCAACGCCTTGATCGGCAGATAACCATCCCACTCGTAGCGCCCATCTCCAGGGACCGGCAGCAGTCCGCTGTGATTTGGACGAATCGGCGAGACCCCCACTGCCTGATAACCAATGTTCTTGTCACGATCTGCCCAAATCATGTTTTCCGAGGGAATACGACTGTAGTGACACGCCTCCCGGAATTCCTCCCATGTCCGGGCTTGATCCATCCGTAAGCTAGCCAAGTAAGGAGCCGAGCCATAGTCAAGCCAAGCAGCACGCAACGCATAAGCCTTGTGATTCACAGGGTCCTCGAAGAGCACTGGACCATGCCGCGTGTATTTCAGTTCAACGTCAACAGCTGGCTCACCCTTGACTGGCACTCGATCGGCGATGATGGTCATCTCCTCCCAACGACCCATGTATCGGTACTGGTCTGTGTCACTTGGATTGGTGTCGTAAACGTAGAGATCCTCGTTGTCTTGTCCGAAGACCGTCAGTCCCCAAGCTCCATACTCGTTGTGACCAATCGAAACTCCAGGAAGCACCGGTTCCCCACCACCAATCACGTTCCAACCGGGCCCAACCAGGTGCACCCAGTAACGCAGCGACGGTGCTCCTTGCGCCCGATGTGGGTCATTGACCATCAGCGGAAATCCGGTCAATGTGCGGCTGCCAGCCACCACCCAATTGTTACTTCCGATAGCTTCGTAATCCTGTTGGTCGAGATCAATCTCACTTGGGAGAGCACTCGCAAGACGTTCGAATGTCTCCTCGTCGCCACGGTAGGCTAAAGCTACATCTTCCGGCTGAAACTGAACCCGACGGCGATGGGACCGGTAAAGATCAAGAATGTCATCAGATAGCAATGACACATCTACAGCCGGGTCAATCGTTAAATCCGGATCGCCATAGTAATAGTTCAGCTCCTTAACAGCCTCGGCACCCAAAAGGGCCACAGCGCGGGCATTGTCGATCTCAGAAACCACGTTACCGACCAACCCTTGGTGACGAGAAAGAACGACCTCAGGGGTCCAATGTTTCGGCTCAATTCCCAACAGCTCAAATTCAATAGGAAGCAGGTCAGGATCCCTAGCCGTCTGATCGATGTAAGCATTAATGCCAGCCACAAAAGCTGGGATAATCTCTGCTCCTCGGTCATGGTAATGGTTCATTTCAGTTATCAAATCACCACGAAATTGATGCAGCCGCGCACCGATATCACGCTTGAGCTCGCGTCGGCCAAGGAGCTCAGCCACGGTGCCAGTAGCCTGCCGTCTCCAGATTTCGAACTGAAACAAGCGATCTCTGGCCGCGGCATACCCCTGAGCAAAAAATAGGTCCGCCTCATGCTCGGCATAGATATGGTTGATACCCCAACGGTCTGTGATAACCTCCACCGGGGCCTGCAATCCCTCAGACACCAACGTTTCAGACTGCGCCTCAACTGCCACATGAGCCGCGCATCCGATCAGGAATCCAGTTAAAGCAGTCCTCCAGGCGCGAACACTCGAACTCATCATCTGTACCTTTCTTGTGGACTGGCTAATTCAGCCGCCATTATAGTAATAAGTTCAGATATGGATCACGATATCGCCCCAGCCACCAGCCGTCCGACCCTGCTCACGTCAGAAGATTGGTGGGCCGTCTGGCTTGGTGGTCTGCTCATCGCAGCCGCCTCATTCGGCCTGATCACCGCCGTCGCCGGCGTGGCCCGATGGACAACCAATCCAACGGACGCCTTCGAGGGTCAAGGGCTTTCATTGCTGATACTGGGCTTGGGTCTCGCTCTAGTTACAGCGTTGGCCGCGAGAGCGATGGGCGGTTCATTCATTCAACACCAAGCTGGATTTTTTTTCTTATTCCTCCTGGCCGTTCTGTCCTACTTTCTGGCCAATCAGACCGGTATCCGGGCAGCTGGAGTAGGGTATGCTTTTTGGGCGCTACTTATAGGCCTACTCATCTCAAATACCTCCGGGACTCCCAACTGGCTCAAGCCTGCTCTTCGGAGCGAGTTGTACATTAAAACCGGATTGGTTCTTCTAGGTGCTGAAATCCTTTTCAATCGGGTGCTGAGCCTAGGTCCAGCTGGACTGTTCGTAGCCTGGCTGGTTACACCAGTCGTGATTCTCTTCATGTGTTTCCTTGGCACTCGAGTGTTGAAAGTCAGCAGTCCCTCGTTGGTAATCGTTATTGCTGCAGCGACCTCAGTGTGTGGCGTTTCAGCTGCGATCGCCACAGCCGCTGCCGCTCGCGCTAAGAAGGATGAACTGACCCTCGCGGCGGGAATGACCCTGATCTTCACTGTAATCATGATGATTCTGATGCCAATCGGAATCCGTGCGATTGGAATGGACCCAATCGTCGGTGCGGCCTGGATCGGCGGCACCGTCGACGCAACCGGCGCTGTGGTCGCCGCTGGCGCAATGTTGGGCGAAGAGGCTGGCCAAGTAGCAGCCATCGTCAAGATGATCCAAAACATCCTGATCGGGGTCATAGCATTCCTCGTAGCAGTCTATTGGGTAACCAATATCGAAGATTCTACAAATGGCAAGAGACCTGCCATGACTGAAATATGGACTAGGTTCCCAAAGTTTATCCTCGGCTTTGTCGGTGCATCTCTCTTGTTCTCTTTTGTCCTAGCACCTACGCTTGGTGACGAGACTGTCACCGCTATTGTCGATCTCACCTCAGATTTTCGCGGCTGGCTTTTCTGTCTGGCATTCGTCAGCATAGGATTGGAATCAAACTTTCGAGCGCTCGCGAGCCAAGTTCAGGGAGGTCGCCCCATCCAGCTCTACCTCGTCGGCCAAACGTTTAACGTCGTACTAACTCTTGCTGCAGCCTACGTTGCATTTGGAGGAATCCTCTTTGACAAGGTACTCTGAGGTGCCCGGTCCAAGGGCCGTCCAAACAGATCGACAAACCACCGAGACAGGCTCGCGAGTTCGCTGGCGACTGGCGATTTACATACTCGCCGTCTTCACACTCGCAGTAGCGTTGTCACAAACCAGCCGGCTGCCAGGACCGTTGGGGGAAGTGCTACGGGCAAACATCACCGCAGACCACGACACAACAGCGCTCTTCTACACCGAGGTCAATGGCTGGAAAGATTGGGGAGGCCGGTAGACGAATTCAATATTCCCAGAGCCACACAAGACTTAACTACTCCTGGGAAAAACGTCCACCGTGATGCCCCCACCCCACTTAGGCTTAGTTCCCAGCTCCTCGCCTGCGCCGAAAGTAGTCCACCTGATAGTCTCGAACGTTCCGATTATGCTCGCGTAGCGTATCGGCAAAAACATGCGACCCATCGTTACGACTCACAAAGTAGAGATAACTGACATCAGCCGGCTCGACCGCAGCAATCAGATCAGCGGCTCCTGGAGCCGCGATGGGACCAGGCGGCAAACCGGGATAAACGTAAGTATTGTATGGAGAATCAAAACGAAGATTAGCCCTTGTAAGATTTCCGTCATATAGACCAGCGAGTCGTAACCCATAAATGACCGTTGGGTCACACTGCAGCAACATCCCACGCCCCAAACGATTGAGATAAACCGCAGACACAACAGGACGCTCGCGATCCAATCCGGTCTCCTTCTGGATTAGTGATGCCAACGTCACCACCTCGCGAACACTCAAACCTCGCTCAATCGAACGTTGCCGCAATCCATCATCAAATACCCGACCAAACTGAGCTACCATCGCCGCAACCAGATCCTCAGCGATTGCCCCCCTTGGTAAGGAATAAGTTTCGGGAAACAAATACCCTTCGAGACTCGGCGCCTCTGGATCCCACGAAGCGACAAGCTCAACTCGTTGACTGGCGTTGAGAAACGAGTCGGCAGAACCAAAGCCAGATTCCTGAAACAGCTGGGCCATCTCGCTAATAGTCAGTCCCTCGGGGAAAGTAATTGCTCGTAAGTGCACCCGCCCGTTGGCCAAGGTGTCTACGACGGAACTCGCAGAAGCAGCCTCAAAGAACCGATACTCGCCGGCCTGTAGGACTTCACCGAGTCCACTGCGCCACAGAGCAAGCCTGAACACCCACTCATCACGGATGACACCTGCTGACACCAACTGGCGCCCTATCTCGCGACTTGACGTCCCCCGATGGATTTCTACAAAAACATCCGATGCAGTGTAGCCACGGTACGGTTCTTCAGCGCTTTCGTAGAAACGCTTACCCAGATAGAGACCTACTCCTACGAACAACAACAGCAATATCCCTATAACACTGACAAGTCTTCGCATGAGATCTAAAAAAACCTCTCAAGCTTTCCCAAATCCAGCTTTCACACAACTGCCCCGTTGAACGCCAGAATCCAGGTAGTCCTGGAGAATGATCGCAGCAGCAGCGGCATCAAGCCGGTCTTTCCGCTTCCGCCAGTCGCCGACGCGCTCTGCGAGTCTTTGCTCGGCTTCAACGCTCGTCAACCGTTCATCTTGCAGGCTGACCGGTAAGCCAGTCCGCCGTTCAAGGTCTTCAGCAAGAATCTTCACCCGAAGCCCGTCCTTGTGGGACCGGCCATCCAAGTGCCAAGGTAGTCCAAGAACAATACCAACGAGGCCACTCTCTTCCCTTCCAAGAGCTCTCAGGAGCACAAATAGCCGCTCTGCCACCTCTTTATCGGACCCTCGCCCGTCGACAAAGCCCCAAGGGGTTGCCAAAGTGCCGGATGGGTCACTAACGGCGACCCCGATGCGCCGCCGACCGAGATCAAAGCCAGCAATTCTCATCTCGATAGAGTAACAGTATGTGGAAAATAGCCAACCCCTTAGCAACTAGCCTTGCCAACCTAACAAAGGAGGGACTGTACGACAACCAGATGGACTATCAACCCCCCGTCCCAAACACAGCCCATCCGGTAGAGCACCGTGGAGGCAAACGGATAACCTTCCAATGCCCCAGTAATTACCCGTTAGGTTCGACGACCTGCAGAGAATCCTATAGAATGAATGCCTAGCAGGCAGCCACTAGCCTGTTGTAACCGTTTCCTCGGAATGATGTCGCTACCGTGACCTCCTAGGCCATCACCGAGCAACCGAAAGCTTAAGGATATTAGGCTTTATGACCAACCGAACACGCTTTGCTATTCTTGCTGTAACGGCCCCTATTCTGGCATTCACTTTGGTCGGTGGATTACTCGGAAGGGCTTCGGCCAACGAAGACACCTACCGCTACCTAGCAATCTTCGAAGAAGTCGTTTCGCTAGTCACAGACAACTATGTAGAGCAGGTGGAACCTGAGCGAATCATGGAAGGCGCGCTCTGGGGACTAGCTGAAGCGCTGGATCCCGAGAGCTCATATTTGACGCCGCGCGAGGTTGAACTGTTCGACGAGGGTACCGGGATACATACCGATAACATCGGTCTAGTGCTGACACGACGCTATTACATCCAAGTGGTAGCTCCCAGGGATGGGTCTCCAGCGGATGTTTCCGGCCTCAAGCCTGGTGACTTCCTTCGTGAGATTGACGGTCAACCTACCCGCACAATGTCCACCGTGCGAGCATATGAACTCTTGAACGGACCCGCTGGTTCAACCTCGTCCATCAGCGTCATCCGTAACAACGCAGCTGAACCTATCAGTTTGGAATTGACCCGAAACAACACCAAATCAAGATCTATAAGCAGTCGATTCGTCGGCCCGGGTGTCGGCTACCTACGAATCGCGGAATTCGATGACACAGCCACGGAGTCGATAGCATCTGCCACTGAACAGCTTGCGGGTCAGGGCGCGCAGAATCTACTCATCGATCTTCGTAATACCGCAAGCGGCACCTTCAAAGCTGGAATGGCTGCCGCTGAGCTTTTCACCCCCGCTGACACACTACTCATCCGGGAATCATCAGACTCCCAAGAGCCCGTCATCCGTATGGGACCTAAGTCATCAATAAGTTGGCCGATAGTGCTGATAACCAACCCAGGGACGGCCGGGGCGGCCGAACTCTTCGCCGCAGTATTGACCGACACCACCACAGCCGAATCGGTGGGAACTCGCACAGCCGGCCGAGCAGCAGAACAAACACTGGTCAACTTGCCAGATGGTGGAGGGCTCCTGTTGTCTTCTAGTCATTACTTGACAGCCTCCGGAACCTCAATCCACAGAACTGGCATTGAACCAGCAATAGCTGTTCAAGAACCGACCATCGAGCTAACCCAAACCCCTGTCGTGCCAATGGAAGACCCGTTGCTGGACCGGGCTCTCGAACGGGTCCTTCAGATGACCACCCAACTGTAATCTGGCTAATGCAGCTATTGCGGAGAGCACCAATCTTCACTCAACCCATTAAGGAAAATTCTTGACCGTTAGCACTACACCTTAAGCCCTTCCTGAAAATTTCCAATCGTGTCTCTTGATATAATCGAGCTATGGATATTGACTGAATTTTGGTGACCTTGCTAAACTGGCTGATTCGCGTTTGCTTCGGCGTAGGCGCGTAGCTCAGTCTGGTTAGAGCGCCTGCTTGACACGCAGGAGGTCGGCGGTTCGAGTCCGCCCGTGCCTACCATACGTCATTAAATTCTCAACGTGACTACAATGAGTCAGGTCACCGTGACCCTCCCAGACGGTTCCACACGAAGTGTCCCCACCGACACACCCGTGGGTGCCGTTGCCGAGAGCATTTCCCCTCGACTGGCGAAAGCTGCCTTGGCAGCCACAGTCGGCGACTGCATCGTGGACCTATCCCACCGACTCAAATCAAATACGTCTGTACGCTTCCTCACGGCCAAGGACGGTCCTGAGGCACTTCGTCTCTACCGGCACAGTACCGCCCACCTCCTAGCTGCAGCAGTAACCAGCCTGTTCCCTGAGGCTCAGTGCGGCATTGGACCGCCGACGGAGGACGGCTTTTTCTATGACTTTGTAGTAAACCGTCCGTTCGTACCGGAAGACCTGGAAGCCATTGAAACTAAAATGCGTGAGCTGGCCTCTCGCAACCTAGCCTACGAACGCAAGATAATGAACAAATCGGAGGCTAAAAAGTACTTCGCTGATAGGGGCGAACCTCTAAAAGTGGAACTAGTAGAAGAAAAGGGCGGGCCTGAGGTCTCGTGCTACACCATCGATGATGTCTTCATGGATTTTTGCACTGGGCCTCATGTCCCTACAAGCGGCGCGCTGAAAGCATTCCGAGTGTTGAACAGTTCCAACGCCTACTGGAAAGGCGATGCCAACAACCAACCAATGCAACGGATCTACGGAACTGCATTCTTCACTGAGAAGGATCTCAAGGTCTACCTCACTCGGCTGGAAGAGGCCAAGAAGCGAGACCACCGAAAACTCGGTCGTGAACTCTCCCTATTCACTTTCCACCCCTGGGCTCCCGGAGCAACCTTCTGGCTCGCTGCCGGTACAACCCTATGGAACCAATTGGCCGACTACATGAGGGCCCTTTTATTCCCTGAAGGTTACGTGGAATTACGCACCCCACTTGTCTACAACAAGCAGCTCTGGGAAACATCAGGACACTGGGAGCACTACAACGAAAACATGTTGTTGGTGGAGTCTGAGGGTGAAGCCTACAGCCTAAAGCCCATGAACTGCCCCGGCCACATGTTGGTTTTTGCCAGTGAAGTACGCAGTTATCGCGATTTACCAATTCGTTATCACGATCAGAGCGTTCTTCATCGAAACGAGGCGTCTGGCGTACTTGCTGGATTAACACGGGCCAGGCAATTTTGCCAAGACGATGCGCACTGCTTTGTCACCCGAGAACAAATCGCCGACGAGGTAGAACTCCTGCTAAAACTAGTACAGAAAGTTTATAGCGACTTCCAACTTCAGTTCTCAGTCGAGCTGTCCACCCGCCCGGAAACGTTCTTGGGGAACGCCGACACATGGGATCAAGCTGAAGCCCAGCTAAAGCAGGCCCTCGATGGTGCAGACCAAGAGTACCGAATCGCTGAAGGAGAAGGAAATTTCTACGGACCAAAGATCGATTTCCACGTTGTAGACGCAATTGGCCGAAACTGGCAGTGTGCAACTATTCAGCTTGACTATCAACTGCCGGAACGCTTCCAACTCAAGTACATCGGTGAAGACAACGCAGAACATCGCCCTGTTGTGATCCATCGAGCTATATTTGGCAGTTTTGAGCGTTTCATCGCCCTTCTAATCGAGCACTATGCAGGCGCATTCCCTCTCTGGCTCGCACCGATCCAAGCGATAGTCGTTCCGATTGCTGATCGTCATGGCGAATATGCCAAATCGGTTGCCACAAGGCTTCAAGATGCTGGTCTGCGGGTAGAGGTAGATGCCCGCCAAGAGAAAATGGGGTATAAGATTCGTTCAGCGCAGTTGCGCAAGGTTCCGTACATGCTGGTTACCGGAGACCGCGAAGCTGCCGACGAAGCAGTGGCTGTCCGCCACCGCACGGATGGAGACCGGGGAGCATCATCACTCGATGAGTTCATCGAAGATGCCTTGGACGAGGTCAATAGAAGACTTTAATTGCTCGACTTATTCACAAGGGGGACATTATTCCTTTAGTCCGCAACCAACGACGTGAAGCTCGCACTCGTACCAATGAGCGAATTCGGGTGCGTGAAATTCGAGTTATCGATGACGAAGGTGCACAGCTCGGAATCATGACGCCCCAGCAGGCAATCACAATCGCCAGAGAGAGAGGCCTTGACCTGGTCGAGATCTCTCCAACAGCGTCACCCCCTGTGTGCCGCATCATGGATTACGGGCGCTACCACTATCAAGAGCAGAAAAGAACTCGCGAAGCACGTAAGAACCAAAAATCGATCGAGTTGAAGGAAATCAAATTCCGGCCAAAGGTCGACGAACATGATTACAACTTTAAGAAAAAGAACATCCAACGCATCATGGCCGAAGGCAATAAAGTTAAAGCGACCGTGTTCTTTAGAGGCCGTGAAATGGCCCATCCCGACTTCGGTCGACGAATTCTAGATCGGCTTGTCGACGATCTTGACGGTGTGGCCATGGCTGAAGCAGCACCAAGCATGCAAGGCAACCAAATGCACATCATCCTGTCTGGTGTCAGCGGCGCTAAAAAGGGCCAGGCAGGACAGTAGGCAGTAACTTCCACACACGAGCGGTTCGAATCGACATCAGCTGCCGAGTGCTAAACATCTGGAGATTGTTCGGAATGCCCAAGCTTAAAACACACCGTGGCGCAGCCAAGCGGTTCAAGATGACCGCCAGTGGAAAAATCGTACGGAGAAAATCACTGAAGCAACATATTCTAACCAGCAAGACCACCAAGCGAAAACGGAACCTACGGCAAGCAGCCCTGATCTCACCCAGTGATACTCGGCGTGTGTCGAGCTTGTTACCAAACTGATAGCGTTGGTAGATACAACCTAGTGGCACAAATTCAACAGCCACGGGAAAGAGAGTAGCAAATGCCTCGAGTAAAACGTGGATCAATTCGACGAGCCAAACGCAAACGGCTTTTAGCGAGAACCAAGGGTTTCTACGGCACCAAGAGCAAGCTTTATCGAGCCGCCAAAGAGGCTGCTGATAAGTCTGCAGAGTATGCCTATGTCGGCCGCCGACTAAAGAAGCGAGATTTCCGACGCCTGTGGATCCAACGAATCAATGCGGGCGTTCGACAACACGGGCTCAGCTACAGCCAGTTTATGCACGGTCTAACAGCATCAGGAATAACACTAGACCGGAAGAACCTAGCTGACCTAGCGGCGACCGAACCGACCGCATTCGCCCATCTAGTGGGTCAAGTGAAGAGCACGCAAAACGCAGCATAGGCACCTATCGGCGTGCATAACAGCACAATTCGACTGACTCTTGTGTCGCACATCCTCTAAGAGCGAGACGAATAAGTGAACATAGCTGTCCAACAATGAACGCCACAACTGACATAACCGCCATTAGAGCAGCATTCGAGACCGATCTTCAGGCGATTGCGACAGAGCAAGATTTGCAGCATGTGCGGGACCGTTACCTTGGCCGCAAGCAGGGAACTGTCGCCACGCTGATGCGATCACTGGCTAATGCCCCCGCAGAAACCAAGCCAGCACTTGGCAAAAGCGCGAATGCCCTGAAACGGGACATCGAACAGGCCTTGTCTAAGAAAGGCACGGCATTACGCACCTCGATGAAGTCTACCGACAGCCTAGATGTGACCCTACCAGGCCGCGAACTAGCATTTGGACGACGACATCCACTAACAATCATTCGAGAACAGATCGAGACGATTTTCGAAACGATGGGGTTCGAGACCCTTCAGGGGCCTCAAGTCGAAGACGACTACCATAATTTTGAAGCGCTCAACATGCCGGCTGACCACCCTGCACGCGACATGCAGGACACCTTCTACCTTGACCAATCCATCCCGGGCACTGGCGACCCTGCGCTTCCTGCTACCCTATTGCGAACTCATACTTCTGGAATGCAAATTCGCTACATGGAAACCCACACCCCACCAGTTCGGATAATAGCCCCTGGCCTCGTCTACCGACGGGACACACCCGACCTTACCCATTCGCCAATGTTTATGCAGGTCGAAGGCCTGGTGGTTGATCAGGGGATCACAATGGCCGACCTAAAAGGCACATTGGTCGAATTCCTGCAAGCTTTCTTCGACACGGAAACGAAAGTTACATTCCGTCCCAGCTTTTTCCCATACACAGAGCCCAGTGCAGAGGTTTTTATTAGCTGTGTATTCTGTTCTGGAAATGGGTGCTCAGTCTGCAAAACAACAGGTTGGCTGGAGATCCTTGGCTGCGGCATGGTCCATCCCGCAGTGTTTGAAGCGGTCGGCTACGACCCTGAGCTTTACACGGGATGGGCGTTCGGCATAGGAATCGACCGAGTCGCTCTCCTGAAGTATCGAGTAGAAGACATCCGGCTTTTTTACGACAACGACCTACGGCTACTGGAGCAATTTCCCCATTGAGAGTACTGGTATCGTGGCTACGGGAGCTTGTCGAGGTACCAGTCAGCATCGAAGAGCTGGCTGAAGCTCTAACCCTTCGCGGATTCGAAGTTGGAGCTGTCGAACCGCAACCGCCCAATGAAGACGGTTCGCTAGACGCTGTACTCGATCTAGAAATCACCACAAATCGGCCAGACTGTCTGTCGGTAATCGGTATTGCCCGAGAGGTTAGCACCCTATATAAAACAGACTTACGGCCACCTTCCATCTTCCCGCTTCCAGACACGGACTCCACTCCCCTACTTACTGTAACCGTCGATGACCCACATCTCTGTCCACGTTACGTGGGAGCAGTAGCGAGTGTATCCATCGGTCCCTCGCCACCCTGGATCGCCAGACGGCTCGAAGCTTCAGATATCCGCCCTGTCAACAATGTGGTAGACATTACAAACTACGTCATGCTCGAAACCGGGCACCCGATGCACGCATTCGACTTTGACAAGCTCTCCAAGCCTGAAATTCGGGTGTGTTCAGGAAATATTGGAGGAACAATCAAAACTATTGACGGCGTCGAACGGCGCCTCCAACCGGAGATGCTCACCATCGCCGACCCTGAGCAGGCTTGCGCGGTAGCGGGTATCATGGGTGGCGCCGACTCTGAAGTAACCGAAACAACCCAAACAGTCATGTTAGAAGCAGCCTACTTCAACCCAACTAATATCAGGCGTACCGGCAAAAGTCTCGGCCTGACCACAGATGCTTCATATCGCTTTGAGCGTGGTGCGGATGTCGCAGCACCGCCTACTGCCATGAACCGGGCTCTTGAACTTCTCATCACCACTAAAGCCGGTACCCCACAAGGACCTATAGTCGATCACTTTCCATCCCCACCAACTCCAATAGTCGTCCGGTTACGCCATAACAGGATCGGCTACCTCTTGGGCCAACAGATCGATGAAACCTTTATAGCCCCAACCTTGAATCGCCTCGGGTTTAAGGTCAGACTCGAACCAGACAGCGACACCACAGCCTGGCAAGTTCAGGTACCGTCTTTCAGGGTCGACGTGAAACGTGAAGAAGACCTCATCGAGGAAATCGCACGCCACCACGGCTATGACCGGCTGCCAACGACCTTCCCAGCACTGACACGACCACCTTCACTTCCAGCTCCATGGCGAGCTCGTGATGGACTATTACGTAGGCTGCTAACCGGTTGTGGTTTTTCAGAGGCAATCACCTACGCTTTTATTGAGCGCGCTTCAGCCCAAAGTGTATCTGAGGACAGCGAAAACATCGTTGCCCTCCAAAACCCACTCTCTGAGAAAGCTTCAGTCTTACGCCCATCACTGATCCCTGGCCTACTCGACTCTCTCATTCACAACCGGCGCCGCGAACGCCAAGACATACGGCTCTTTGAGATCGGCAGCCGTTTTCGACGAAACGACGGCGAATCCCAGGCTCTGGCAATAGCCATGACCGGAAGTGCCACCTCAAAACACTGGAGCAGTCCTGATCGGAAGTCCGATTTCTTTGATATCGTCGGCGTAGTCACTCGGTTATGCGAGGGATTCGGTGTACAGATAGCCCTTGAACAAACCAGGGTCGGGCACTTGGTTCCAGGTCAAACAGCCTCCATCAGCTTACTCGCCACCCATGAAAACCGAACACCCATTGGTGAAATTGGGCAGCTGTGCCCTGAGTTCGCTACCAGACGCGGATTAACCGGTTCAGACCCAGTGTTCGTAGCCGAACTTGATCTGCGTCCACTAAGCGTGGATAAATTCGACCGTCTCCAAGCAAATCCGGTACCCCGGTATCCTTCGATGACCCGCGACCTGTCGGTCGAGGTTGACAACTCCTTGCCTGCCGCAGACGTTCGTGGCACGATTCTGGCGTCGGCCGGATCAACTTTGGTAGAGGTCAAAGAGATTGACCTGTACCAAGGAGAGGAAATTGCCACTGGTGCGGTAAGCCTCTCGTATCGTTTGACATTCAGAGCTCCGGATCGAACGCTAACAGATGCCGAGGTTCAATCATCCATTGATGCCGTTCTTCGCGCACTCGCTGAAATCCACCGGGCGAAACAGAGGTAATTCAAGAATACGAGGAGTTGCCATATGGTGAAATCGACATCATCGACCGACTTGGAACCGATTGATCAACTAGCGGACAAAGTTCGGTCACTAATTTCAGTCCTCGAACAGACCCGCTCGGATCTTGACCAAGCTCGCTCTGAACTTGAGCGTACTGTAGAGGACAATACTCAACTTTCTCGATCCCTAGACACCCTGAACAGCGAGGCGGACTCCCTTCGGACCCAATTAGCGAGCACCAACGACGAAGCTGAGAATGCTAAGGGCCTCTTGGAGGAACGTGACCAGATTCGTACACGGGTTACTGAAATGCTGGAGCAACTCGAAGGGTTAAGTCTCTGAAACCAACCACCAGTAGAACGATCGACAAAAGCGATAGAATGGGGCTGATGTGGCCTACCGACACGCGCCCTCTCGGGAGGGGTTTACGTGGCTGATAACTCGCTGCAAAAGGTGACGGTAGAAGTGATGGGACGGAAGTATCCGATCACCACCAAGCTAGCACCAGAAGACATCCAGCAACTCGCCACCTACGTCGATGAGACTTTTCGCTCAGCTACTGAAAATGCTAGCGGCACTGACACGGTTGGCGTCGGAGTACTTGCAGCCCTCATCATAGCCGACCAGTATTTCCAAGCTCGAAACAGCCATTCCCAAACAGCTAAGGACCTGTCCGTCAAGGACCTAACCGAGCAAATTGAAACCATCGAGCGCATGGTTGACCAAGCCCTGGAAACTGCGTCTCTTGCTCCAGGCAATGACGAGCAGCCAGGTGAAATAACCTGAAGAGCTTCGTCCCTAATACGGCCTATCAAGCAGCTCATCAATGGGCTAGTCGTTCGAATCGCTCTGCATGACAACTTGCGGCTTCCCTGGGTTCGTTCTAAGATTGGGCGGAGAACGGTTCAGACAGTGGGTTCGTTCTAAGATTGGGCAGAGAACGGTTCAGACAGGTAGTCATACGCCACCACGGTGAGGCTGTTCGTTGGAGCCAGGTGGTTTGTTGGGGTCCCTGCACTGTTCGTGATGGTTCTGGAGGCTTGTTTGAGCCAACGCTATACCTAAGAGAGCCGCGACGTCCCGTGGTGAGCACGCCTCCGCGCGAGGTAGCCTAAAGCGAGACTGCAGCATTCAAGAGCGGCTCCACCTGTTTTGCACAGGTTCATTCGACCTCCCCACACGGCAATGCGGGGCTTTTTACCGTCACTCCCTTGGCACGCAGTTGGGCAGCACGAGCCCTAAAACAACTCGAGCTTCCAGGGTGCCTCCGTTCGAGAAACTGCCCCTCAGCCAGCCCAGTTGTCTGGCGTCGTCTGCCGAGCCCGGGCCAACCAGCCGCGGGTTCCAAAAGGAACGCGCATGGACTTGTTCACGACAACAGGCATCGCCGCATTGCTTGCCGCGGTCACGATGTCTGTCGTCTGGTTGGTCACACGACAACGCCTCGCGGCCAGCACCATCGATCGGGCACAAATTGAAGCAGACCAGCTAATTCGAAACGCTAGGCGAGAAGCAGAAACGCACCAGAAGGAGCTTGCGTTAGCTGCTAAAGAGCAAGCCCATACCCTGGTTCAGGAAAGTGAACGAGAGGTACAGAGACGACGCGAGGAAATGGCAACCCTCGAACAAGAGCACACCAACAAGACACAAGAGCTAATAGACCGAACCAAGAAAGTCAGTAGACAGGAAGACGCTCTGCGTGAGCGCGAAGAAGTTTTTCAGGAAAGTCAGAAAAAACTGTTGTCGGATCAACAGCGCTGCAGCGAGTTGGCCCAGGAACACAAACAGGCGTTAGAACGGGTATCAGGACTGACGGCCGATGCAGCTAAAGAGCTTGTCATAAAGCAAGTCGAGCAAAACGCACGGCGAGAAGCCGCACACCTAGTCAAGCGGCTCGAAGCGGAAGCGAGGGAATCTGCTGCTGAAAAGGCTAAACAGATCGTCACTCAGGCCATTCAGCGCAGTGCTCCCGAGCATGCCCTCGAAACAACCGTGTCTGTTGTTGACCTACCGAGCGACGATCTGAAAGGACGGATCATTGGCCGAGAAGGCCGCAATATCAGAGCTCTTGAACAAGCCACAGGAGTCGAGCTGATCGTCGACGATACTCCTGGCGCAATCATCCTCTCAAGCTTCGACCCATTTCGTAGAGAAATCGCAAAACAAGCCATCGAGAAACTCATTTCCGATGGCCGCATTCACCCAGCTCGGATTGAAGAGGTGGTCGAACGAGTCAAAGGCGAACTTGGCGATTACGTACTGAAGGAAGGAGAGACAGCCGCATTTGAACTAGGGCTCTTTGATATGGACCCAGAGATCCACAAGCTGATGGGACGTCTGAAATTCCGAACCAGCTACGGTCAAAACGTTTTGAGCCACTCAAAGGAGGTTGCATATCTTGCGGGCATCATGGCTCGAGAGGTCGGTCTTGACGCCCATACGACAATTCGTGGTGCATTTCTGCATGATATAGGCAAGGCGATCGACCGCGACCTGCAGGGCACTCACCTGACGCTAGGCATCGATTTTCTCAGAAGCCACGGAGAGAGCGAGGCAGTAATAGACGCAATGGCGGCCCATCATATGGACATCGACTGGCCGTCGCTTGAATCTATGCTTGTTCAAGCAGCCGATGCAATTTCGGCCGCTCGGCCAGGCGCAAGACGGGATATCCTCGAATCTTACATCAAGCGCTTAGAACAACTCGAAGGCATTGCTGACTCATTCGAGGGAGTCTCGAAGGCCTTTGCTCTTCAGGCTGGACGGGAAGTGCGAATCATGGTTGAGAGCGAACAGGTAAGCGACGAAGAAGCGGTATGGCTCTCCAAGGACATCGCAAAAAGGGTTGAGCACGAGCTCCAGTACCCTGGCCAAATCAAAGTCACTGTAATTCGTGAAACACGGGCGGTGGATTACGCACGCTAACGTTCCATCCCCGCTACCTTCTCGGGTGACAGTAGGAGACCTAGGTGAGGCTACCCTTATCAGCCGGATCCGCAGTCGAGTCCCACCTGCCCCAAGCTGGATCCTGACCAGTATCGGTGATGATGGGGCAGTGTTCGAGCCGGCTCGTGGCACGGTCGACGTCATTACTACCGACACTCTCGTCGAGGGAACCCATTTTGACAAATCATTCGTGCCCTCACAGGATATCGGTCACAAGAGTCTAGCGGTCAATCTAAGTGACCTGGCTGCCATGGGAGCCACTCCCCGGGTAACGGTCTTGTCTCTAATACTTCCACCGACCTTATTGGCTAATGATCTGGACGCTATACTCGGAGGCATCCTTGCGTTAGCAGATCAACATAACATCGTTTTAGCCGGTGGCAACATCACTAGCACCCATGGGCCACTTGTCATCGGTATGACCGCCCTCGGTTCAGTTCGCCGACGCCGCATAATCTCTCGCGCTGGAGGCCGACCTGGCGATGAACTTTGGGTCACTGGCGACCTTGGTGCAGCCGCTGCCGGCCTTGACTATCTGCAACACCAGCCAACAACCCTAATCGGCGAGCATCTTGACATGCGACATTGTGTGGATCGCTACCGAAGACCTGAGCCACGAGTAAGAATTGGGATGCTGCTCGGACGCAATAAAGTGGCTCGGGCTGGAGTTGACCTAAGTGACGGACTCGCAGACGGACTCAGGCAAATCACCTCGGCCTCAGGCACCGGTACCATCATCGACGGACCATCGCTCCCACTAGACCCACAAACCAAACATTGGTTTTCAAAGCGTGGTCTCGACCCACTTTTAGCGGCCCTTACCGGTGGCGATGACTACGAGCTTTTGATAGCCGTACCGAGAAGCCACCGGCGCCGACTGTTCGCTATAAGTCGACTCACTGATGGAGTACCTCTCACTCGAATCGGAGAATTAACTGAACCACCAAGCCTTGTGTTGCACACTCCCTCCGGAAACCAAGACCTTCCAGCTGGTTATCAGCATTTCAACAAATAGGCCGTTTAAACAATGTCCTGGAAGGAGATACCCATCTTCGCTATCACGGCAATAAAGCAAGGCATCCGAGTGTATCTACATCCTTCACTTGTAGCTAAGCCAAGAGCGGGGTATAAACACAGTGTGAAAGTGCGGATCTGAGACAGGGACACTTGGTCGGTTCAATAACCAGCAATCCGCCGGACAGAAGCCATCACGCGAGGCAACCTGGGTCGGTGTCCATTCGGATAGATACAATAAGTAAAAGGACTCGCAAGAGGTAATTCGCTGGACATGTAACTACTTCAAACAGTTTATTCAATGTCAGGAGGGAATCCATGAAACGAGCAACTTATATAGGTCTCTCGGTAACTTTGGGGCTTGCTGTGGTGTTCTCGAGCAGCGCTCTGTTGGCACAGCAGGGTGCCGGACACAACCATATTGGCCATGTCATGGATGGCTGGCGTGACACACCAGAGGGACAGGGTTTCCTACCTGCGGCCATAGCGGAGGCTCGAATAGCGGCACAACATGCCTCTCTCGCCTCCAGAGACCTAAACGACCTCGACGCCATGAAGCGCCATTCCGCCCACGTTCTCCACGCCGTCGATCCAGAAGCCATTGAGAACGGGCCAGGCCTTGGATACGGAGTCAAGAAGGCAGCAGCGGGCGCAGCGCAACACATTACCGCCGCTTCAAATGCCGATGGGGCTTCAGGGGCAGTGCAGACCCATGCCACTCATGTCGCCACATCAGCTCAAAACACCGTAGCTCGTGCCGATCAAATCGTAGCGCTCGCTCAGAAAATTGCTATGGCAAGTTCAGCTGCCGACGCCTCATCGCTAGTCACTGACCTCAATACCATCGCTCAGCAGCTTCTCTCTGGCCAAGACGCTAATGGGGATGGCCGTACCGGTTGGCAAGAAGGTGAAGGAGGGCTCGAGGTGGCCGAAACACACGGCAACCTCATGAAACAAGCTGAAGGGATCGACTAACAGCAGGTAAACGGTTCACCGGTGACGTGTGCGCCTCAAGATATTCAAATATCTGGCGGCGCACACCACCCACAGGTGCGGCACCCCAAATTCCTTCAAACCTAAGCCTTGCTAGCCGCACCGTCCAGCGATGCGGTCAGAACACTCCCCTATGCTCCGTCCAGCGTCCAACGACCCTGAATAGTGCAATGCCTGCATTCCCACCGCACCATCTCATCAGAACAACATTCCTATTAGCCACCGCGCTAACCTTTGCCCCCCCCGCAAAAGCGCAACTCCAACCTGCAGTAGCCGCGCTACCCATCGGCGAAAATTACCACATTGAACTCATGGCCGGTACATGGTCCCCAACTCCAGCCATGAATGTCTCTAGCAATGCATTCGGAATCGCTGGTACTCGTATCAATTTGACCAGCGACCTCGGAATGACCCCAGACCGGTTCAACGACCTGCGGCTAAGGCTGAGGGTGGCTCGAAAACATCGCTTCCGAATTGACTACCTCCCGGTCAACTACGCAACAGAAACCACCTCCAAACGCCGACTAATTTTCCGAGGCATCGCCTACGAAGCCGGGCTCCCCGTCAGTTCAAGGATGACCTGGACGACTTGGAGATTTGGTTACGAATATGATGTTATCCATCGTCGTCACGGCTATTTCGGCCTCATTCTTGAGACAAAACACACCGAACTGCACACAGGACTGAGCTCACCAGGTAACTATGAATTCATCCGAGCTAAGGGCCCCGTCCCAGCGCTAGGCGCAGTGATTCGGGTATATCCTCTCCAGACCCTGAGTCTCGCGGCAGAAACTACCGCCTTTCGACTTCCTAATGGTCTAGTTGACAATTACAGTGGGCGCTACATCGACATTGACCTTTATGCCACTATCAACTTCATCGAAGCATTCGGCCTACAGCTTGGATACCGCTCTCTTGATCTGAACCTCATTACAAGCGAAGATTTAGCTGACCTCAGGTTGGAGGGAATGTACTTAGGGGCGCTGCTACGATTTTGAATCGTAGAACCACGTCTCTTGATCAACTGCAACCATCACTCTTCTCGAAACCCATCAGGCATCATCGTGGCACGACTGAGTTGCCTCTGACACCAGACACCTCCAAAGCAGTTAGCCGACGACCAGCAGCCTGCAGTGTCTCCTGGCGCTTACAAAAGGCGAACCTGACCTTGGTTCGGCCCGGCCTTGGGTCTTTATAAAAACTGCTTCCCGGCACAACCGCCACGCCGATTTCAGCAACAAGATAACGGGCGAACTCAACATCATCGGTGAATCCAAAACGGCCTATATCCGCCATGATGTAATAAGCCCCCTCGGGCTTGAAGGGCACAAACCCGCTCGACTCAAGCAGAGCAAACAACATATCCCGCCGCTCTTGATAACCAAGGGCTAATTCAGCGTAGTAACTATCCGGAAACGATAGGGCCACCACTCCAGCCTCTTGTAGCGGTGCAGCAGCACCTACCGTCAGAAAGTCATGTACCTTACGAATCGCCCCCGTAAGCTGATGAGAAGCCACCGTCCATCCCACCCGCCAGCCCGTCACACTATAGGTTTTTGACAAACTATTGATGGTCACGGTCCGATCGGCCATCCCCTCAATCGACGCCATCGGGACATGTCCAATTCCGTCGTAGAGGATATGCTCGTAGATTTCATCAGTAATCGCCAGCACGTTCCACTTCTGACAAAGTGCCGCGATCGTGGCCAGCTCATCTCGGCTAAACACCTTCCCTGTCGGGTTATTCGGACTATTGATAACAATGGCGCGGGTTCGTTCATTAAACGCCTCTGCCAGCACATCTGGATCGAATCTCCAGTCTGGCTCGTGAAGCGTTACATAACGCGGAACCGCACCCGCCAAGATCGCATCCGGACCATAGTTTTCGTAAAACGGCTCAAATACGACCACCTCATCCCCTGGGTCGATAGTCGCCAAGAACGTGGCAACCATCGCTTCTGTAGCCCCGCAACACACGGTAACCTGCGTCTCTGGATCCACGGGGACACCATGCCTGCTGGTGAACTCCCGAGCCACAGCCTCACGGAGTGCTTTCGCCCCCCAAGTAACGGCGTATTGATTGATGTCGGCGTTCACCGCATCACAAGCCGCGGCCTTGACCATATCCGGAGCAGGAAAATCGGGAAAACCTTGAGAGAGATTGATGGCATTGTGTTTCTGGGCCAAGCGTGTCATCTCCCGAATCACCGACTCGCTGAACAAACGTGCTTTTTGAGAACCAATACCGTCAATCATGTCGAGTGATTATACGGTTTCTTGACCGAAAGAATCATCAGCGAGCGCGTTGACCTGACTCAGAAAAACCAACATAAACAATTGAAAACATTGAGTTTATCAAATACAATGTGGCGAGTCTTGTGAGTAGAAGACATTCAGAGTGATCAAAAGGAGCAAGGTCATGCAGCTACCCTGGTTACCGCTTGTCATCCTTCTCTCAGGAACCGTTGGCTTGTCACTACCCGTGGCAGCGAGTCAGCAGATCTCATCTGGTGCAACCCAATTACTGCCATTGACAGAGTTCTCTCCATCTCTCCTAGGCATGTATCGGAAGGTGATACAGATCGAAGGGGAGCTACAGAAGTACACCACCCGTTACGGTCTCGATCTTAATCTGGCTCGGTCGGTCGTCCTCCACGAATCTGGCGGTAACGGCTCCGTCGTATCGGTCGATGGCGCCAACGGCTACTTTCAAGTGATGCCTGCCACATTCAAGTCTCTCCATGTAGACACCAACATTGAAGCTGGTATCAAATACTTATCCCAACAGGTGAAGCGCTTTGGGCGAGAGGACTACGCGCTCGCAGCCTACAACACTGGGCCTGGGCGTGTGTCACGCAAAAGGCCTATGTATCTTGAAACGCTCCAGTATGTAATCCAAATCAGTGCGTACCGAAACGTCCTAAAACTCTATGAAACTTCCCTCAGACATCACGCACTTGACCTTCGGCTTGAACGTGTTCAACCCGAGGACAGCTGGTGGTCATTGTCCCAGCGGTTAAACATCCCTATTCTGCAACTACGCTTACACAACCCATTTCTTGCAACCCGAGCCCTTCGCGTCGGCCAACTCATTGCATATCCGCCAGCACCCAGAACTGATTTGTTCACCGAGAATCGAAGCGGACAACTCCAGTACAGATCCCGGCATGGCGATAATTACCTGCGACTCGCATTTGTACTTGAGGTTGAGCTTGACACCCTGAGAGAAGCGAACGGCCTCTGGCGCCTACAGGCTCTGCCTGCCGGACAGCTACTCTCCATCCCTATGGAATGGACAGGGAAATTCAACGAATACCAAGTTCAGACGAGTGACAATTTAAAGCAGATCGCAGACAGTATGAATTCGACCCCGTGGCGAATCATTCGCGACAATAGATTATGGGAGCAACACCTGCCACCGGGCTTGACACTTCGAGTCCGACCTCAGGCACCACGACCAACTTTCCAGACCTATCGGGTCGCCAACGGCGATTCTCTCGGCCGAATCGCCGAACGCCACCGAACTAGCATCCGAGCCATCCAGTCCGCCAACGGCATGGGAAACAGCACAATGATCAGGATTGGGCAAAGTCTACGGATCCCCGCAGACGCCAATTAACACCACACCCAACCTTCAGCGGGCTCTCAAGCTTGCAAATATCGATTATTCGATAACGGTTCAAAGGACGACTCGTCTCGCCAAGCAAGGCCTGAACACCTAGACTGTTGAACCAACCAAGGCAGTCTCTGTATCAACCAACTGAACAACACGAGCTGACGTCACCACCTCAAGACGGTAGCCTGCATAATGGGCAAGAATCTCCAACGCGGCCGACCAGTCACAGTTAAGACCTTGCCCGGCGTCATCACCATACACGACGGCTACCACCTCCCCACCGACCCGCACTGGGACAGCCAGGGCTTTCCTACCTGTAGGCAAAACTGTGAAACCGAGTTCAACATCTCCCTGACCTTCAACAGAATCGCATACCAATTCACGATGCTCACCAGCCTTCACCGCCTGTCCCACAAATCCAACCTCATCCAAGGAGTAATCTAGGTGCCGTGCTGGAGGAAACTCAGGTTCGAACCCGCTGACACGCCAGCCCAGAAGCCTCTCGCCGTCTAGGGTAAAGACAGCCGCACGAGACGCCAAGGCTCCAGCTCCTTCTGTGAGAATGTCAAGTACTGCACTCAGGCTACCAGCTCGAGCAACCGATCTCACATTATCGAGAAGTGTGGCCATACTGTGCTTGATCCCAACACCCTGACCTTCTTGGGCTATCCCGTCGAAATTCGATAAGTCCATCCGCTCTTTAACTGCTTCAGTTAACAGTTCATTGATGAATCGGCGTACTGCTGGTTCGGCCTGCGCACGAATGCGCTGCGCAAGTTCATCACCAAGCTCCTGAAACACATCTTCGGAGGTCATGCTAAGCTCAGATTATAGTCGGGCTTCTGGATTTGGGATCGGTCAGGCTCAATATCCGAGCTATCAACATCAACCCCCATCCTAGACATCAAGAGTTGCCACTGGAAATTCTCAGGCTACAATGCGTTAATACACCGTGGGAATCACATAGGCCTCTTGAAGTAAGAGGGCCGAGAGACGATTCCAGAACCAAGTATCAATAGGGGGGGCGATCCGGATTCGACGGAGATAGGCGAACACTGGATGCATGCCGAGCACCATCGACTCGTAAATCCGATGGAAAAAACCATAACTGCAGATACGCAGCTACCACTCGCCGCCTAATTAGGCGACGACGTTCCCCTTATCCTCGCCTGCGGGATGAGACGGAACGTCATTTAGCAGGCTGGCCACAGCCAGATGCGTCGACTGACTGTGGTGAGATCTTTCGATGCTCAGCCACTTGTGGTTTTAGCCACGCTCTCACATGAGTGGTGAAATGACAGGCGTGGACACGCATGTAGAGTCCAGCGGGGACTTATCTTCGGACGCGGGTTCGACTCCCGCCGCCTCCACCATTTTTTCCCAATAAAAGCAGGCGTTCTTACGTGGACCCCTGCTTCGTTTCCGTCAGCTCTCCACTCCCCCACGCCGGAACCGGCTGGTCGAGCAGGCGAATCGCACTCTCGATAGCCCGTGGACTGAGGTGCATGTAGCGTTGGGTGGTCGCCAGGCTCTTATGCCCCGCCAGTTCCTGAATCGCCTTCGCAGGCGCTCCACGCATCGCCAAATGCGAGCAGAACGTATGCCGAAGGGCATGGACGCCCTTAGGGCAGAGGTCCGCTCGACGCTCCGCCCAGCGCACGCG
>DEAE01000025.1:6166-8446 GCA_002347025.1 Acidobacteria bacterium UBA2990 | reverse complement strand
TGGTAGCGCCGGAGGAGTCCCCGGGACAGGCGGAGCCGGTTGACGAAGCTGCAGTTGTAGATGGCCTGCCTAGCTCTGGTTCTGGAGTTGACGAGGAGCCCGCTTCGCCATGGGTGACTGAGGGTCCTCTTAACGTGGTAGTCGTGTCTGACCTTGATTTCATTAGCGAGCAATTTTTCCAGATTCGTGAAATCGCGCCGGGTAATCTAAATTTCGATAACGTCAGTTTTTTCCTTAACGCGATGGACTCACTCCTTGAGGATGATTCCTTCATTGCCCTTCGTAGCCGTCGGGCGCGTCATCGCACGCTTGAACGAGTAGAGGCTCAAACTGCCGAGTTTGTTGAACAGCGGACTCTCGATGAGCAGCAGGCAGAAGAGGAAGCTGAGCAAGCACTGGCCGAAGCACAGGATCGCTTGAATGCTCGGGTAGCTGAGGTGCAGGAGCGAACTGACATTGACGCTCAGGCTAAGCAAATCATGGCTAGGAACCTTGAGGAGGTCGAAAATCGTCGGTTGAATGTGCTGTCAACCAACATCGAAACAGAGAAGCAGACAAAGATCCGTGCTAGCTTGGAGCGAATGGAAACTCAAACCAGACGCATCCAAAGCACAATCAAGATGTTTGCGATCTTGTTGCCACCGGTTCCGGTGTTTGTGCTGGGTGTGGCGATATTTGTGCGTCGCCAGCAGAGGGAGCGAGAGGGTGCCGTTGCGGCTCGGCGCTTGAAAGAATAGAGAGCCTGTTAGGGTACTAGGTGTAGCTATGGGTGAATTGACAAAGACAACAGTGATGGTCGGTGTGGCGGCCTTGCTCGTGGTGGTTGCGTTGGGAAGTGCGCCAAGTCGTGCGGTGCCTGATGCTTTTTTTGATGTCGGGGAGACATTTTTCCCGGAGTTTACGGATCCAGAGACTGCCACTTCACTTGAGGTAGTGGAGTTTGACGAGGACACAGCGGCAGCAGCCATCTTCCAGGTGGCAAATCGAAACGGACTGTGGACAATCCCGTCGCACCATGAGTATCCGGCCGATGGCAGTGAGCGGCTGGCCAACACTGCTGCTGGAATCATTGCGGTGACCAAGGATGACTTCCGCTCGGACAACGTCACTGATCACGAGGCGTTCGGGGTCATCGACCCTCTTGACGAGAGTGTCAGCACGCTTCGTGGTCGTGGGAGGCGAGTGACCTTCAAGGGACCCAGTGAAGAGGTGCTAGCCGATTTGATAATAGGTGATTCGGTTGAAGGTCGCCCCGGCTTAAATTTCGTGCGGGTGCCGGACCAGAATAGGGTTTACGCTGCTAGAACCGACATAGGTATTTCGACAAGCTTTAACGACTGGATTGAAACCAACTTGCTGGGTGTGGAACGGGACGACGTTAAGCATATCGAGTTGAATGAGTATGAAGTGGACGAACGCACCGGTGTTGTACGGAACGGTGGCGAGTTCATTGTTGACTGGGTTGAAGATAGAGTTTGGACAGCTAATGATGTGCCAGCTGGGATGGAGGTCGATTATGTCCAAATGAATCTCTTGGTTGGGGGGCTCATTGGGCTTGAGATCGTCGGGGTCCGCCCTAAACCAGAGGGCCTCACCGGCAATTTGAGGCAGGCATTTGAAGACAGGACGATCACGAATGCCGACCTGCAGACCATGCAATCGCGTGGGTTCTACCCGACTCAGACTGGTGAAATGCTGTCGAACGAAGGTGAGCTATTGGTGCGTACCGACCAGGGAGTGCTATATACGCTTCGCTTTGGTGAAATCCTGTTTGGCAGCGGTAATGCTGTCGCGATCGGTGACGAGACAAGTGATGATGAAGAAGCTGGCGATGGTGAGAACCGGTATGTTCTCATTACGGCCGAGTTTGATGAGGATGCGCTGCCAGAACCGATGCAACCGTCAAACCGAGATTTTGAAAGTAAAGCGGAATCGCAGTGGACTGAAGGCGACAGGGAAAACAAGCTGCAAGCGGATCTCTACTCGCAGTGGGAGCGGCGGGTGGAAGACGGGCGAACGCGAGCAGCTGAGCTCGCAGTCCGCTTTGAGCAGTGGTATTACGTTGTGTCAGCAGGAAGCTACAATAGGGTTCACAAGAGCCGGGAGGACATCCTCAAAGAAATTGAAGAGGAGGATGGCTCAAGTGCCGACGCTGCTCCTCCCTTACCTGCGGGATTAGGAGGGTTGACTGGAGCAGAAGCGCCAGTAGGGCTAACGCAGTTCGGTGAGCCCGCTGAAGAGGTTGAGCCCATCGAAGAGGTTGAGCCCGCTGAGGAGGTT
>DEAE01000025.1:0-5839 GCA_002347025.1 Acidobacteria bacterium UBA2990 | reverse complement strand
GAGCCCGCTGAGGAGGTTGAGCCCATCGGGGCTGTAGAGCCGCCGATCTAGTGGATCCATAAAACCCTTCACAGACTTGTGGCGCGGTTTGTTAACCGAAGGCCGCCTTATTTCTTTAGTGACTACATGGGAAAGACACTCCTCAAGAAAGTTTGGGACCTCCACACAGTTCGCCAGCTGTCGACCGGACAAGCACAACTTTTCATCGGGCTGCACCTGATTCATGAAGTTACGACACCGCAAGCGTTCGATATGCTGCGCTCACGCGGTATCGGCGTGGCTTTTCCGGACCGAACTTTTGGGACAACGGACCACATCATACCCACAGGTGACACAAGCCGGCCATTTCAGGATCCACTGGCTGAAGCGATGCTCTCCGCCCTTGAGAAGAACTGCGCCGAGTTTGACATTCCATTCTGGAACCTTGACAGCGATAGACAGGGGATCGTGCACGTCATCGGCCCAGAACTTGGACTGACCCAGCCTGGAATGACGGTGGCATGCGGTGATAGTCATACGTCCACTCATGGTGCCTTGGGGGCTGTGGCGCTAGGCGTTGGAACCTCCCAGGTCCGGGACGTGCTAGCTTCGCAATCGCTTGCTATCGACCCTTTGAAAGTGCGTCGCATCGCAGTGAATGGTGAGCTGGGGCGTGGGGTTTTCGCAAAAGATGTGGTGCTTGAGATTATCCATCGGCTTGGTGTGAATGGTGGAGTCGGATACGCCTATGAGTATGGCGGCACTGCGGTTGAGCGAATGAGTATCGATGAACGGTTGACCATCTGCAATATGTCAATTGAAGGAGGCGCCAGAGTTGGCTACGTAAATCCCGATCAGACTACATTTGAGTATCTAAAGGGTCGCCAGTTTGCTCCAGCTGGTGATGCATTTGATAGGGCAGTGTCTTGGTGGCGCTCGATCGCTTCGGATACCGATGCAGATTATGACGATGTGGTTGAGATTGATGCGGCAGCGATTGAACCGCGGGTCACATGGGGTATCAATCCGGGTCAGTCAGTTGCTGTGAGTGAGTGCATTCCGTCGATTGGTGGTGGAGCTCAGAACGGAGGGGTTTCCGAAGCATTGGCGTTCATGGGACTGACCGGCGGTGAACGGATCACGGGTACTAAGATCGATGTGGCGTTTGTTGGATCCTGCACCAATTCGAGGCTGTCTGATCTTCGTGAAGCAGGGCGGATCGCAAAGGGCCGCAGTGTGGCCCCTCATGTAACAGCGCTAGTGGTGCCTGGATCCCGGTCGGTCCAGTTTGCAGCTGAAGAAGAAGGCCTAGATCAAGTATTTCGTGATGCTGGATTTGAGTGGCGGAATGCCGGTTGCTCGATGTGTCTAGCTATGAACCCCGATCGACTAGAAGGAAGTCAGGTTTGCGCATCTTCGTCCAACCGCAACTTCAAAGGCCGTCAGGGTAGCCCAACCGGGCGGACGTTACTGATGAGCCCTGCAATGGTAGCCGCGGCGGCAGTTGCAGGAGAAGTGACCGACGTGCGTGGACATTTTGCTTGAGCTTATTTCTGATGGGTAGGCTGGGGAAGGCAGAGTTGTCGTCGGTTAAATTGAAGAGAGACCAATAGTGTCCAATCGAAAGATCGATCGTGTTGAAGGTACTGCTATCCCCGTTCGTGGAGATAATATCGATACTGATCGAATAATCCCGGCACGATTCCTCAAAGCGATTACGTTCGACGGGCTGGGTGAGCACGTCTTCGAAGACGACAGGATCGCCTTTTCCGGCCACCCATTTTCAAATCCTGCATATGCTGGAGCGCGCCTCTTACTGGTGAATGAGAATTTTGGTTCTGGATCTTCCAGAGAGCATGCGCCCCAAGCGTTGAAACGTTGGGGGATTGCCGCTTGTGTTGGTGAGTCTTTTTCGGAAATCTTCAAGGGCAATGCGCTTGCCATTGGTTTGGTCTGTGTGACTACGTCGAATGAGGTTATCGACCGGTTAATGGATTTGGTAGAAACTGCACCTACGTCAAGGCTGGCGTTATCGCTTAATCACCGTTCGATCGACGCGGGGGACTCTACAGTGTCGGTCGATGTTGAGGCGCCGGTCCGAGATGCTTTTCTCTCAGGAACTTGGGATGCTACTGGATTATTACTGGACGACTTTGATGTTGTTCGCGGGGTGGCTTCGCGTGTGCCGTATATCCGAGGTTTCTAGACCTTGCCTTTTTTTCAGAGCTACCGGCTTAACGGGCCACCCGTTATGACTGCTGGTCTGCGATGTGCTCTTTTGTAGCTGCCAGGAATGCCTCGGCAGCGTGGGAGGACTCGCCGGTTTTCCGGTAGATAAGTCGCAGGTCTCGGGGTGCGCGTAATTGTGGTACCCGGACCGCAGCGAGTTGCCTACCCGCAATCTCTGATAGTGCGCAGCGTCTTGGCAGCAAAGCAACTCCTAGATTCATCTCGACAGCTCGTTTGATGCCGTCGAGGCTCGGCAGAGCCATCTGAATGTTGATTGGGGCGTGTTTTTGTTCGAACCGCCGCAGTACTAGCTCTCGTCGTGGCGAGGGATCATTATGAGCGATGATGGTTTGCCGACCGAACTCTTCCATGGTGATCTCGCGTCGCTGGGCCAACGGATGTTTTGGGTGGGTCAGCATCACTAATTCGTCGATCCCCAGGGTAACCGAGAGGAGACCGCGTTCACCAGGGCGGTAAGTGACCAGACCGAAATCGAGGCTGCGGTTTAGCACTTCTTCCGGAATCTGTCGCGAATGCACCCGGCGCATTTCAACGTGAGCCCGCGGATGTGCTTGTCGAAACTGTGTGACGATGGGTAGCAGCACATGAACTGCCGCTTCATTCACACCGATGGCCACACTGCCGCGGCGGAGTTCCTGGAGTTCGCGTACAGCACTTTCGGCCTCATCCTTCAATCGCGAGAGCCGCTCGGCGTAGTCAAGCATAATTTTGCCGGCTTCAGTCAACTGTCCACCCTTTGACGATCGGTCGAATAATCGTTCGCCCAGCTCTTCCTCTAGGCGGCGCACTGCTTGACTGATAGCCGGTTGGGTGCGGTGTAAACGCACGGCTGCCCTGGAAAAGCTGCGTTCAGTGGCCACGGTTTGGAAGGCGCGTAGTTCATGTAATTCCATTAAAAAAAATCCTTATAAATTTTGTTAATAATAACGTAAAAATTATAATCTTGACTTAATCTTCAAGTAGTCGTGAACTAGAGGGGGCTTCATCGGTTGCCCGTGAGAGTTACCTCGTAAGGTGATAAGGAGAGATATTGTGGCGGACGAAAGGCTGATCATTTTCGACACGACTTTGAGAGACGGTGAACAGGCGCCAGGCTTCTCGATGAACACAGCTGAGAAAGTCCGCTTGGCGCGCCAGCTCCAAGTGTTAGGGGTCGATGTGCTCGAGGCCGGCTTTCCAATAGCTTCGACCGATGATGCGGAAGCGGTTCGCCTGATTGCCTCAGAGATTAAAGGACCAGTGATTGCTGGCTTGGCGAGATGTAACCCGGCCGACATCGAGTGCGCTTCCGAGTCACTCAAATCTGCTGAACGTTCGCGAATTCATACATTTATTGCCACTTCAGATCTTCATCTTGAGGAAAAGTTGCGAATTTCTCGAGAGCGTTGCTTGGAGAGCGTGGTCGAGAATGTGACGCTGGCGCGCAGTTTTACGGATGATGTTGAGTTTTCAGCGGAGGATGCTACCCGTAGTGACTTAGATTTCTTATGTCGAGTGGTGGAAACGGCCATTAAAAATGGAGCAACAACGATCAACCTGCCCGACACTGTCGGTTACTGCACCTCTGATGAGATTGAGCAATTCTTTACCGATGTCATCGGTAGAGTGCCCAATTCGGACAAGGCCGTTTTCAGTACCCACTGTCACGATGACCTTGGTCTGGCTGTTGCCAATTCCCTAGCGGCTGTGCGGGGAGGATGTCTGCAAGTCGAATGCACGGTTAACGGTGTGGGTGAGCGAGCGGGTAACGCTTCGTTAGAGGAAATCGTCATGGTGACTAAGGTTCGCCATGACCGGATGTGCTATTCAACAGGGATCGATACGACTGAGTTGTTTCCCACCAGTCAACTATTGTCTGAGTTAACTGGTGAAGCGGTTCAGGCCAATAAAGCGATCGTAGGACGTAATGCCTTTGCCCATGAGGCTGGTATTCACCAGGACGGGGTTATCAAGGATCGGCGAACCTACGAGATTATGCGCCCTCAAGATGTCGGTGCGATTTCGCACCTTGTGCTTGGGAAGCATTCGGGCCGTCATGCTCTCAAGAAGCGCTACCAGGAGATTGGGGTTGAGCTGAGCCGGTTCGAACTCGACCAAGCCTATCGTGCGATGATTGAGCTTGCCGATCGTCAAAAGACGATCGAAGATGCGGATTTGAAATCTTTCATTAGAGAAATTCGCGACGAACAATCAGCAGGTGCTGCCTAGGTCTGAGATACCACACTACAGTTAACCCCGCGCGTATCTTGGCATCGGTTTCTGTGCCGATGGACTAGGATGTTTTAGAGATCTATTACATGAACGCCACAATCGCACTACTACCGGGTGACGGAATTGGTCCAGAAGTGATCAGCGCGGCAGAGCGTGTTTTAAGATCTGTCGCTACCCGATTTGGCCATGACTTTACGATTGCCTCTCATCTTATTGGTGGTATGGCCCTTCGGGCCGGACACCCTCCGTTGCCAAACGAGACCAGAGAAGCTTGTTTGGCGGCTGATGCCGTCTTGCTTGGTGCGGTCGGAGACCCAGCTTTTGATACTGGTTCAAGTGAAGGGCGTCCGGAGACTGCGCTGCTTCAGTTGAGACAGGCGCTTGGCGTGTTCGCGAATCTTCGGCCAGCGCGGGTTTGGCCCGGCCTTGAGAACGGCGGTGCATTCAAACCGGAACGTGTGGCTGGGGTAGATATGTTGATCGTGCGTGAGCTGATCGGCGGTATCTACTATGGTGAACCACGTGGCAATGATGGACAGTCGGCGTTTAATACGATGCGCTACACCAGATCAGAGATCGAACGGGTGGCTGAGGTCGCTTTCCAGAGTGCCGGGGACCGACGTGGACTGGTGACGTCTGTCGATAAAGCGAATGTGCTGGAGACTTCGAGGCTGTGGCGAGAGGTTGTTACCACTGTGGGTGAGCGATATGCCAATGTGACTCTGGAACATCAATACGTCGACTCCTGCTCGCTGCTACTTGCGAGCAGTCCAAAGCAGTTTGATGTGGTTTTATCTGGTAATTTGTTCGGAGATATTCTGTCGGATGAAGCTGGCGCGGTAGTCGGCTCGTTGGGACTACTGCCGTCGGCAAGTATTGGTGGTCGAGCTGGGTTGTTTGAGCCGGTACATGGTTCAGCCCCCAGTATTGCCGGACAGAATATCGCCAATCCAATTGGTGCTATCGCTTCAGTAGCGATGTTGCTTCGGCATGGACTGCAGGCTGTAAAGGAGGCTGACGCAGTCGAGCAGGCAATTAGTAGCGCCTTGTCGGAGGGATGTCGGACAAGCGACCTCGTGACGGATCAATCGGTAACGGCGATGAGCGGTTCGGCGATGGCTGAGGAAATTGTCAGCCGAATTAGTTGATAGACCGGCGTCTTGAGGTTGGCGGATCTGCTCGAAGGTGATGAGGCGACCGGTCCTTGCCGATATATGGAGTATCCGGTAAACGCATAGTGGGAGTTCGACCGTCCTAAGTTTGAAATAGGCCGTAAAGGTTAGATTACTTTTAGCTGGCGTTCTATGAGTGTCCGCAAAGATCTCGTTTGTTCCATGTGCTGCGCGGTTTTGGGCGTGGTGTGCGCAACTGCCTCATTTGCGCAGCCCCGGTCTGGGAC
>DEAE01000011.1 GCA_002347025.1 Acidobacteria bacterium UBA2990 | reverse complement strand
TCTAGAACCCTGTAATCACTAAGCACGCGTACCCCCTCTGCGACTCCAGCTCGCCACTTGTGACGATAGTCCCCCTACAGCAGTGGTTCTGACTACGGTTCTGGTATGGCCTTACCTCCACATCGCGTTGACTATTTGCCAATGGCGGATCGTCCGAAAATATCGTGGCCCGATGAAGCCAAAATAGCGTTGTGGATCGCGCCCAATATTGAGCACTACGAATACCTTCCTCCGCGGGATCCTCGTCGAAACCCTTGGCCTCGATCACCTCATCCCGAGGTCCAGGGCTACTCCCATCGTGACTACGGGAATCGGGTTGGTTTCTGGCGGATGTTGGATGTCCTTGACGAGTACGGAGTGCGTTGCACCGCTTCCACAAATTTGGCTGTATTCGAGCACTACCCAGACATCGGCAAGGCCATGACTGACCGTGGCTGGGAAATCATGAGCCATGGCATCTACAACACGCGATATCTATCTTCTCTGACTGAGGAAGAGGAACGCGAATTCTATGTTGATTGTGTCGACACGCTACGCAGACACACAGGACAAGAACTGAAGGGCATGCTCGGCCCGGCGGTATCGAACACAGTTCGTACTCCTGACCTGATGGCGGAGGCCGGGCTTATTTATCATGCCGATTGGCTTCACGACGATCAGCCAATACCGATAAACGTTGACAACGGCCCGCTCGTTTCAGTTCCTTACAGTATTGAACTGAATGATGTTCCGGTCTTCCTTCACCATCACGACACAGCAGAGTTCGTTGAAATGGTCAAAGCCCAATTCGACACCCTCTACGAAGAGGGCGAAACTTCTGGGCGCGTGATGGCTCTCGCTCTTCATCCTTATCTGATGGGAATGCCTCATCGAATTCAAGGCTTAGAAGAAATCTTGGATTATCTACTAGGTCACGACGCTATTTGGCAGACCACGGCGTCAGAAATAGCAGAACATTTCATCGAGCACCATTATCAAGAATTCGTTGAACATGCAGAAGCGATCAGCGGGGTACACGATGCCAGCTGAACGCTCCGTGGGAATGGATCATTCTCATTACCCGTACTCGCCGTTGCCGACTAGACCTGCACTTACTTGGCCATCCGGAAAATCTCTGGCGATGGGGGCCCTAGTTCTGCTCGAGCACTACGAATGGGACCCGCCTCCAGACGCGTACAGTTTGCGGAACTCGAGCGGGGGGTTAATCAAATTACCGGCACCCGATTATGTGCAATTAACTCACCGCGAATACGGCCACCGAGTCGGTGTTTTCCGCCTCTTGGACACGCTAGAACGTCACGGGATTCCGGTCACGGTGGCCGTCGACAAACTCACCGCAGTTCATTATCCGTGGCTCATTGATCATCTGATGCAACGTGGTTGCGAACTGGTTGGGCATGGAGTGGCAGCGAGCCAACTAATTACGTCCAAACTCAGCGAAGACGACGAGGCTGAGATCATCACTGATTGTTTAGACACCTTGGAAAAGCTTTCGGGGAATCGACCTTCGGGCTGGTTCTCACCTGAAGGGGTCGAATCGTCTCGTACCCCGGAATTGTTGGCTGCAGCAGGAGTCAACTATGTGTGTGATTGGCCCAACGATGAACAGCCATACAAGATGACAACCCCAGTTGGCGATCTGGTATCACTTCCTCTTTTTCTAGAAGTGGACGACGAGTTTGCACTTTGGCATCGCCGAGCCAGTCTCGCTAGTTGGGAGGGCATGATTGTTGCAGCAGCCACCAGACTTCATGTGGACGGGCAAACTTCAGCACGTCACATGATGCTGACATTACGACCCTGGTTAACAGGGCAACCATTTCGCATTCGTTCTCTCGGTCGCGCATTGAGTCAAGTTACGCAACTTGATGGTGTGTGGGCTGCGCACGGCAACGACATCGTGAAAGCCTTCAGTGAAGCCTGATTGGCTAGCGGCGCCATGCTCCCGGCATCGGTTGCGTTAGCCCTAAGTTATCTCGCAGGGTGTTACCTGAATACTCTGTTCGAAACAGGCCACGACGTTGCAACTCTGGCACCACCAAATCTACGAAGTCCTCAAAAGCTCCGGGCATATGCGTCCCCGCTATGACGAAGCCGTCACATGCCGGAGCTGTGAACCACTCCTCGAAATAGTCAGCTAACTCAGTTGGTCCGCCCACCACCGGATGAGCCAATCGGCCTCGCCCCGAGACCTCGACAAAGTCCTTCACGCTGGGGGTTTGATTGCCAGTTACTTCGATCACTTGGTTGCGTATACCTTGAATACCGGTCATTGCTGCAACGTCTTCAGCTGAAAGCGGCTCGTTCAGTTCTTTCTCCGAAAAGTCGAAATTCAATCCCTCTGACAGTAAAGAGAGGTCGTCGATCAGGTTAGGGAGCAGGTCATACGCGGCTCGCCTATCTTCGGCTTCGGCCATGGTCCGTCCCACGACTGGAAACGTGAGGTTCGCTATTTTTACTTGATCTGGATCTCTACCGATCGCTTCAACCGTTGACTTGACGGTGGCGTAGTTGTCTTTCGCCCTCGAAAGGCTCGGGTTTGACATGAACAGCAACTCACCCCATCGAGACGCAAACTCGACTCCTCGGCCACTTTGGCCTGCCTGAATGATCACTGGGTGACCTTGGGGGGTTCGAGGCACAGTAAATGGTCCTCGGGATCGGTAGTGGTCGCC
>DEAE01000012.1:156243-250377 GCA_002347025.1 Acidobacteria bacterium UBA2990 | reverse complement strand
CCGCCGCCGCCAAACCTGCTCGGCGGTCCCAAAAGGCAAGGACTTCCTCAACTCCTGTCACTAAACAGAGGACTAATTACCTAAAGGCCGTTAAGCTCTATGAGAAGGGCCTACAAGCTCTTCAGCGGCGGCATTTTAGTCGAGCAGCTACCGCATTTCGCCAAGTAATGAAATTTCCCGACGAACGAGAGCTTCACGAACGAGCCAATCTGTACCTGAACATCTGCGCACGGGAATCGAGCCCAAAGAAGAAATTACCGAGAACAATCAACGAGAGAATCTTTGCAGCCACCATCGCCTTGAACCGGCGTGATTCGGCAGAAGCCATATTACTTTTGGAGAAAGCGATCTCATCTCACCCATCAGATGACCGGCTGCACTACATGCTGGCACTTGCTCACACTCTTAATCAAGATACTGATTCTGCTGTCAACCACCTTACTAAGGCCATAACACTCAACCCTGAGAACCGGATTCAGGCAAGAGAAGAGGCAGATTTCGACAGCATCAGAGAGACGGAAGCATTTGTCGAGGCACTCAACAGCCCATAGCCACCTGCGGTTGTAACACTCAATTACACCGAATCGTTTACACTGAAGTCTGTGTCCTGCCATGTTTTGATCCTTGCAGCCGGCCAAGGTTCGCGTATGCGGTCCAGCCGGCCGAAGGTACTGCACAAACTCGGCGGCCTTACCCTTCTTGAGCATGTGCTGAGATCGGCTGACCTCCTGACACCCCTGACTGTTAGTGTGGTCGTAGGCCATCGTGCTGAACAAGTCAAAGCCACTCTTTCTGCACGATCAACCGTTGCTTTCGTGTTTCAACTGGAGCAACTTGGCACAGGCCATGCCTTGCTCCAAGCTGAGGCGCTCTTACGGGGACACCGGGGAACCTTGGTGGTATTGTCTGGCGATGTACCTTTGGTAAAGGCAGAAACGCTGCAACGTCTGGTGACAAGGCATGAGAAATGCAAAGCCGCCATTTCCGTCCTAACAGCCACAGTGAGCAGGCCCTATGGTTACGGTCGTATTATTCGACAAAATGGGAACCTTAGCCGCGTCGTTGAAGAGCGAGATGCTACTGAGCAGCAGCGAAAGATCAAAGAAATCAATTGTGGTATTTATGCTCTTGACCTTGCTCCTCTCTTCAAAACCCTACGGGAGATTCCTGCAGGAGGGCCCAATGGTGAAATCTATCTTCCAGGCCTCGTGTCAATTTATCGACGACGCCACCTGCCTGTCGAAACCACCCATGTGGAATGCTCGGATAACATCATGGGGATTAACAGCCAAACAGAATTGGCAGAGGTCAAGCGAATGGTAAGGCAGACAAAGAACGAAGAGTTAATGGCCGCTGGTGTCACCATTGAAGATCCCGCGACCACTTACATCGATGTGGATGTATCGGTAGGGGCTGACACCGTTATTCACCCCGGAGTCGTCCTTGAAGGACAAACAAAGATCGGTGCCAGGTGTGAAGTGCAAACAGGCGTCCGAATCGTGGATTCTTGCATTAGCGACGACGTCCTCATCAACAATCACTGCGTTATTCAGAGCGCCACAATCGAACAGGGCGCTCGCATTGGACCATTCGCTCACTTGCGGCCAGAATCTCGGATCGGAGAGGCAGCACGGGTCGGCAATTTTGTAGAAATCAAAAAGTCGTCACTCGGAATGGGTTCAAAAGTCAACCACCTTACCTACCTAGGTGACTCAACGATCGGAAAGGACGTTAATATTGGAGCAGGCACCATTACCTGCAATTACGACGGCAGTGAAAAGCACCCTACTGCCATCGGTGACCGAGTATTCATCGGTAGCGGGACTGAACTGATTGCGCCAGTAACCCTTGGTGACGATGCTTATATCGCGGCTGGGTCTTGTATCTCGGGAGATGTCCCTTCGGGTTCTCTAGCTGTAGCGCGAGGCCGGCAGGTTAACAAAGAAGGATGGGCAATCCAGAGAAAAGGTAAGCGCGGGTAGCGCTCTGCATTCAAATTCCAATTACCTATGCAGGACCAACAACCCCCTTACCACTGTCAATGAACCATGTGTGGCATCATCGGTTACATCGGAGAAAAACCGGCTCTGCCTATCCTGATCGACGGGTTACAGAGACTTGAGTACCGGGGTTATGACTCGGCCGGTGTGGCGCTAGTTCGTGGGGACACTGTGGAACTCCGGCGCAGTGCCGGCAGGTTAGCTCGCCTCCTTGAAACTATCAACGACAATCCCGTGGAGGGAGACTATGGCCTCGGTCACACTCGCTGGGCCACCCACGGTCGCCCGACCGAAGAAAATGCTCACCCCCATCGAGACTGCACTGGACAGATTGTCGTCGTACACAACGGCATCATCGAAAACTATCTTGAGCTTCGGCGCGAGCTCGAAGCTCAGGGTCATCGGTTCGAAACCGAAACTGACTCAGAGGTCATCGCACATCTCGTCGAACGGGAATCGCAAGGGGATGGACTCGAACAAGCCGTACGTCGAGCCCTCAAAGGGCTTCGAGGCCTCTTTGCTGTTGTACTCCTAGCCTCTGACGACCCCTACAAACTAGTGGCTGCGCGGAATGGTCCTCCCCTGCTCGTTGGGCATGGCCAGCAGGAATTCCTCGTGGCCTCTGATATACCCGCTGTCTTACAACACACCCGTGACGTGGTCTTCCTGGGAGACCAAGAAATGGCGGTCATTACACGTGGTTCGGTAGTGTACTCAGACTTCGCGGGTAACCCAATTGAGTCCACCATCCAACGCATTAGTTGGGACCCCGTGATGGCAGAAAAAGCCGGCTATCGACACTTCATGTTGAAGGAAATCTTCGAACAACCCTGGGCCGTCCAAGAAACTGTGCTTGGCCGTACCTCACTAGAGTCAAGCCAAGTCTTTCTGGGTGAACTGGAAATTCCAGATAGCAAGTTACGTGCCATCGACCGAGTCGTCATCCTAGCCTGTGGAACATCTTGGCACGCCGCCCTGGTCGGTAAGTTCCTTATTGAACGCCTTGCGTTGCTGCCGGTTGAGGTTGACTACGGTTCAGAATACAGATACCGCAATCCAATCGTTACCCCGACCACTCTAGCGGTTATCATCACCCAATCCGGCGAAACCGCAGACACGCTCGCTGCGCTCCACGAAGCGAGGAACAAAGGAGCACTGAGCATCGCCATCTGTAATGTCGTGGGAAGCATGGCCACACGTCAAGCTGATGGAACCGTCTACACGCACGCCGGACCAGAAATTGGCGTAGCCTCTACCAAAGCGTTTACGACACAATTGGTTGCACTTCACCTATTGGGTGCCTATTTGGGACAGCTTCGAAATACATTCGGTCTTAATATCGCACGAACACATCTTGAAAACTTAAACCAATTACCGAGATTGCTGGAACAAACACTCAAGTGCGACGAAGCAATTCAGATAATCGCGAGGCGTTTCTATAAACAGCAGAACTTTCTCTACTTAGGACGAGGAATTACCTATCCGATCGCACTTGAAGGTGCCCTAAAATTAAAGGAAATATCCTATATCCATGCTGAAGGTTACCCAGCGGGTGAAATGAAACATGGCCCAATCGCACTAATTGATGAACGAATGCCGGTGGTAGCTCTCCTCCCAGACGGGCACGTGTTTGACAAAGTAGCGTCGAATCTACAGCAGGTAAAGGCCCGCGGGGGCACCGTTATTGCCGTAGCCGATATTGCCAGAGAAGATATTAAGTCCTCATTGGACCCAGAACGAGACGCATTGATCACCGTTCCCTCTTCCTCTCCTTTATTGACCCCCATAGTGATGACCCTACCACTCCAACTATTGGCTTACCACATCGCTGTCCACCGAGGCTGCGACGTGGATCAGCCCAGGAATCTTGCTAAGAGCGTGACGGTTGAATAACAAGGAACAACCTTCCCTGGTTCAGTTTGTAACCCACTATCACATAGGAATGTGCCCTCGTTAGGCAAGTTTTGACAGAAGGGAGAGAATCGGAACATCACCTTGCCTCCGTCAGGGCCAACACCAAGACACGATGTTGTTTTCCAGAACGTTCGGTTATCTAGTATCTGGCACATCTACTCTGCCTGGACTATTTGTTAGACTCTCCGGCACATTAAACAAGAGACCAATTAGACTTCGATCCTGAGTATGGATTTCCTGACGAAACTCAATTCCCAACAGCGACGGGCAGTCGAACAAACCAGTGGGCCCTTGCTTATCCTAGCGGGGGCAGGTTCCGGAAAAACCCGAGTAATCTCCTACCGGATGGCTTACCTGATCGCGGAAGGTCACGCTGACCCCGAACAACTACTGGCCGTCACTTTCACCAACAAAGCAGCCCAAGAGATGCGCGATCGGGTAGTAGGGCTACTCGCCGATGATCGTTGCTATCTTTGGATTTCCACATTTCACTCTTTTTGCGCCAAACTGCTTCGCCGTGAAGGCCCACTAATGGGCCTAGCGCGTGATTTTGTGATCTACGACTCTTCTGACCAGCTGGCTGTGGTGCGCAGGGCCCTACGGGAACTCGACATCGACGACAAATTACTGTCCTCCCGCCAAGCACTGTCGCTGATAAGCCAAGCAAAGAACCAGTCACTGGATCCCAAAACACTGGATGAGGAGTGGGGAGCTAAAGGCCGACTCACGAGTACGCTCTACGAGCGCTACAAAACAGCACTCCACACTGCTAATGCGCTTGATTTTGATGACCTCCTTCTTCGCACAGTTGAGCTTCTAGAAACGGTTGAATCCGTCAGGCTTCGTTATGCCAGACAATTCCGCTTCATCATGGTAGACGAGTACCAGGACACGAATCAGCCGCAGTATCGCCTCATCCAACTGTTAGCTAATCACCACCGTAACCTGTGTGTTGTTGGAGATCCCGACCAGTCGATTTATAGATGGCGTGGAGCCGACCTGCGCAATATCATGGAGTTCGAACAGGACTTTCCTGAAGCCACTGTAGTTCGTCTCGAGCAGAACTACCGGTCAACACAGGTCATTCTCGACGCAGCTTCAGCCGTTATCCAAAAAAATAGGAACCGCCAAGAAAAACGCCTTTGGACCGAGAGGGCCGGAGGCCAGCTTATCCGGTGTTTCCGTGGTGGAGATGAGCTCGAGGAAGCAGATTTCGTTATAGCAAGGATCTGTGAGGAACTTGTCCACGACGAAGGCCTTATTGGAGTGCTCTACCGAACGAACGCCCAGTCTCGAGCCCTCGAAGACGCACTAATTCGACACAGACTCAGCTACAAAATCATAGGCAGCGTCCGATTCTACGAACGCAAAGAAATTAAAGATGCGCTGGCTTATCTACGACTTTTGTTGAACCCACACGATGATGTAAGCCTGCTCCGGATCCTCAACGTGCCCGCTAGGGGAATTGGTAAAGGCATAATGGTATCACTAGAGCAACTCAGTCCAGGGCCGTCGAACATGGGTCCGCTTTTCAGTCACGCCCCTCCAGAAGCTGCCTCGGCCACCTCCCTATGGAAGAGGCTGAACCGAGTCATAGACGAGAAATTGCTTTCCCAGCGGGCTGTTACAGCACTCCGAAATTTTCGGAACTTAGTCGACACCGTAAGTGGGATAGCGAACCATGAACCAATATCCGACGTAATTGGGAAATTGCTCGATCAGTCTGGCTACATCCAAGCACTCCGAGAACAAAATACTGAGGAGGCAGAAAGTCGCCTAGCTAACCTGATGGAGCTTGTTTCTGCCGCCAGAGACTATGAAATACGAGAAACTGAACCTTCACTGAGCGGTTTCGTGGATCGATTAGCATTACTTTCGGAAACCGATCAGGAGCACGGAAACCGCGATGCCAAAGTCTGGTTGATGACTCTCCACGCAGCCAAAGGGCTTGAATTTCCGGTGGTTTTTATGGTCGGAATGGAAGAGGGGCTCTTCCCTCATGTTCGATCACAAAATGATGATGGAGAGCTCGAAGAAGAACGCCGGCTCTGCTATGTTGGGATGACCCGAGCCCAAACGCGCCTTGTGCTGACCAGCGCTGCTAGACGTCGGGTTTTTGGGGAATATCAATCCTCGGACCCTTCTCGATTCCTCAGCGAGATTCCACCCAAACTACTAGATATCATCGAACCTGTACTGCCAACCCCTACCCTGCCGATGGCATCAAAACGACCATCAAGAGGCAGACACCGTGGCCCAGCAACAACCCATGAAGTCCAAGCTGACCATGGTTACTCATACGAAGATGAAGACCAGTCGGTCATCAGCATTAGTCCAGGAACTCAAGTAAAGCATCCGACTTTCGGCGTCGGGACTGTCCTCTCTGTAGAACCGCTGACCGGCGACATGAAACTAACCGTTCGCTTTAAGAACGTGGGGCAAAAGACCATCCGGGCAAAATTTGCCAAACTCACTCTCACCTAGCGAAAAATCTGCCACGGACTAACAACCAACACTCCGGTCAAACCCCAAATAACAACTCCCTTGTGTCGGCCTCAAACAGAAACAATTAGCCCACAACAACAACGGCTCGCTCCAGTGGGTTCCACCAGCAGCGAGCCGTTCTACCTATAACGAAATTGATTGTTTAGCTAATACTTCTAATAACCCAGCGACCTTCCATTGGCATGCCATCATCGCCTGTCAGGATAGCTTGCTGTAATGTCACAGTCAGCGTTTGTTCACTCTCAGTTCCGTCAAGCTCGACATCTGCGATAACCACAACCTCCTTGGTGATCAGCTCTCCGTTGTACTGACTCACATCTATGGGGTTGTTGGGGTCAAACATACTCAACTCTGCCTCGCCCTGCTCGGCCCCGAGGGCGTTTCTGGCTTCAGACACTGCTCCTGTATGTTCCATGGTGCGATCCCGCCAATCGGTCCAAGCTTCCTGAACCTCGCGATCGGCACGACGCACATCTTCATCTTCCGCTTCAGCATCAAGCACTCGCTGAATAGCCTCCATATTCTCGTCCTGGTAAGCCACCTTCTCGGCGGTGAACTCCTCGTCGGCCTGGATCGCCTCAGAGAGGGTCTCGCTCAAATCCCTCATCAGAAGCGGTCGGCGTTGCTCTTCACCAACACTTTCCACAACAGGACTCGATACGCTTCCCCGCTCACCGGTGTCCCAAGCGTACATAGCTATGTTAGCCAGTGACTGGCGGTCATTAAAACGAGCCGCCTGAAAATATGCACGGATCAGAGCTTGCTCGTCGCCGCCACCGCCACAGGCTGAAACAACCAGCGCCAGAAGCGGCGCCACGAACAGCGCGAGCACCGATAAGCTCGTCTTTGATCGGGACATCTTTGCCTCCTTCAGCTATCGACAGCATCGGGGATTTCCCCTCTCAGCTTGCCGTCTCCTCATCTACTGAACCCGGACCAACTGGTCCAGCTCCAGAACCCTCCCCGGGATCTCCTTCGCCAACCTCAGGCAGACGCGCCAGGGACACGACCAAATCTTGGTCGTCAATTTCGATCAACCGCACTCCTTGTGTGGCTCGTCCAATTGGACGTATGTTGCGGGTTTCCATACGAAGAACCTTTGCTTCCTGTGTGATGAGCATGAGCTCATCCTCGTTCTCCACATATGACACGCCAGCGACCCGCCCATTTCGAGCGCTTGTCTGGATGTTAATGATACCGACTCCGCCCCTTGATTGCACGCGGTATTCATCAACCTCTGTCCGTTTGCCATAGCCGTTCTCTGTAACCGTCAGTATAGTCCCACCTGGACGGACAATCGCCATCGACACAACTTCGTCGTCTTCACGCAATCTAACTCCACGCACACCCCGTGCGCTGCGACCCATAGCACGTACTGCATCTGCTCCAAAACGAATAGCCATTCCCAGCCTAGTGGCCAGTAGTACTTGTCCTTGGCCATCCGTGATTTCGGCGGTTATAACAGCATCATCGTCTGCCACCCCAACGGCGATAATTCCACCTTGCCGCGGATTGCGAAAAGCCGTTAGGTCTGTTTTCTTGATAGTGCCTTTCCTAGTAGCAGTAACGATATACCGCTGTCCCTCCTCAGTTGGCCATTCACGGACAGCTAGAAGCGACGCAATCTTCTCACCTTTCTCCATGGACACCAGATTTGCAATCGCTTTACCCCGCCCACTGGGTCCAACGTCTGGGATGGTATGCACCTTCAACCAATAGACGCGACCTTTGTCGGAAAGGATAAGGATGTAAGCGTGAGTTGAGGCGACAAATAGATGAACCAGAAAGTCCTCATCCCTCGTCCGCATGCCGATTCGCCCCTTACCCCCACGGCGCTGACTGCGGTATTCGGTTATGGCCGTCCGTTTCACATAACCTGTGTTGCTGACGGTAATCGCCATGTCTTCCTCGGCAATTAAGTCTTCAATGCGCAACTCACCTAGGTCGTCTATAATCTCGGTTCGCCGGTCATCACCGTATATCTCTCGTGTCTCACGTAGCTCATCAACGACGATGTCCATGAGCAATGTTTCACTATCTAGAATTCCGCGGAGACGATCGATCAAAATCAATAATTCCGCTAGCTCTTCGATGACCTTTTGTCGCTCAAGCCCAGTAAGCCGTTGCAATTGCATGTCCAAAATCGCTTGCGCCTGCGTAACACTAAGCTGAAAACGATCAATCAAATCTTGACGGGCTTGCGCCGGGTTAGAAGCAGAACGGATTAGCTGAATCACAGCATCGAGGTGGTCAAGGGCAACCTTCAGCCCTTCAAGAATATGGGCGCGGGCCTCTGCTTTGCGAAGCTCGAACTCAGTCCTCCTTCGGACCACCTCATGGCGGAACGCGATAAAGCGTTCGACCGTATCGAGCAAACTCAGCACGCGAGGCCGTCCCCCAGCAATCGCGAGCATGATCACCCCAAAAGTTGTTTGCAGGGGGGTCTGTTTATAAAGATTATTGAGGACAACTTCTGGAACTTCCCCACGTTTTAGCTCAACGACAACCCGCATGCCTTGTCGATCTGATTCATCCCGGAGATCACTGATCCCTTCCAGTGATTTCTCGCGAACCAACTCCGCGATCTTCTCAATCAAGCGAGTCTTGTTTAGTTGATAGGGTATCTCTGTGATGATGATTGCCTGCCGATCACTCTTTCCAATGTCTTCGACAGTGGTCCTACCCCTGACAGTCAAAGATCCTCGACCGGTATGATAGGCAGCATCGATACCGGCACGTCCGACGATGAATCCCCCGGTCGGAAAATCAGGTCCCGTGACTCGTGCTCTCAGGCCACGGCGTTTGTCTTCCTCGCCTTCTTCTCGGTTCTCAATAAGCCAAATAATGCCATCGATGATTTCCCTCAGATTGTGAGGGGGAATGTTGGTTGCCATTCCCACCGCAATACCGGCCGATCCATTTACAAGAAGATTAGGAAACGGAGTTGGCAGAACCGATGGCTCTTCGGTTGTTTCATCATAGTTTGGAGTGAAATCGACTGTCTCTTTATCTAAATCTGCCATCAAATCATCTGACAGCGGTTGGAGCCTGGCCTCGGTGTATCTCATGGCTGCCGGGCGGTCACCATCAACAGAACCGAAATTCCCCTGGCCATCGACCAGCGGATACCGCATGTTGAATCCCTGTGCTAATCGAACCAAGGTGTCATAGATCGATGCATCGCCATGGGGGTGAAAGTTGCCCATCACTTCACCGACGATCTTGGCGCACTTGCGATACGCGCGGCTGGAGGTCAACCCCATTAACCTCATGCCATACACTACACGGCGGTGTGCTGGCTTCAGCCCATCCCTCACGTCGGGCAGCGCACGGCCAATGATCACACTCATCGCGTAGTCCATATAGGACCGACGCATTTCGTCTTCAACAGGAGTCTTAATAATGGGCTGATCTGGCATTAAACCGTCTTTAAAGGAAAGCCATCGTGGTCTGCCTTAAGTCTATTGGGGAGTCTCCCGAACTTCCTCTAGGTCCCTCTACACGTCAAGGTTCTTAACATCAAGTGCGTGATCTTCAATAAACAGACGACGTGGTTCAACTTGGTCCCCCATCAGCGTCGAGAACATTAGGTGGGCCTCCGTATCATCCTCTGCACTGACCTCTAGAAGCGTCCTATTGTCGGGGTTCATAGTGGTGGCCCATAGCTGTTCGGGGTTCATCTCACCAAGGCCCTTGTAGCGATTAATCGCTACTCCACGCCTACCAGTTGCAAGGAAATGATCAACAAGCTCATCAATACTAGTTATTTGGACATCTCCTCGCTTGCCATTGGCTGATTTCTCAGTGGTCTCTCCTTCTGTTTCCTCGTTCTGCGAAACTGTTTTCACAGTCATGGGCCCGGTAACATCCGAAACATCCCTGTAGCTATTTAGTAAGGCACGATATTCTGCCGATTCAATAAATTCGATGCCAAAAGTTTGTCGGCGGGCGAAACCACCCCGGCGATCATCTACCGATAGGCCATAAGCGTTATGTTCTTCATCGATCTGAACACCAACAGTACGGAGCGTTGTCGTCAATTCCTGGGCAAGCTTCTCGAGTCGCTGTCTGTCTGCAAAGAATGCCTTGTCACTTGCCTGATTGGTTAACAGGGTATGCAAAATATCGCTAGCCGGACCTCGTCGTTCGACAATTCGCCGATAGCGCTGGTAGGCAACCAATTTATGGAGCAATTCTTCTAAGCCATCCCCAGTCAATTCGTGTGTTGGCAGCTTAAGTCTCCGTGTTTCGGCAGCGCGCTTAAACAGCCACGACTCAAGGGAACCGTCATCCTTCACATAAGTTTCACTACGGCCTCGTTTTACCCTGTAGAGCGGTGGCTGGGCAATGTGAATGTGTCCTTCTTTTATCAGCTCAGGCATCTGCCTATAAAAGAAAGTTAGCAGCAAAGTCCTTATATGAGAGCCGTCAACATCGGCGTCGGTCATTATGATGACGCGGTGATATCTTAGCTTCTTGGCGTCAAAATCATCCTTACCGATCCCGCATCCTAATGCCGCGATCATTGTCCTGATTTCATCACTTCCAAGCATTTTGTCGAAGCGAGCTTTCTCAACATTCAAGATCTTGCCCTTGATCGGCAAAATTGCCTGAAAACGTCGGTCTCGTCCCTGCTTTGCAGACCCTCCGGCAGATTCACCCTCCACGATATAAAGTTCACAGCGCTCTGGATCTCTCTCCTGACAATCCGCCAGCTTCCCGGGGAGACTACTGTTATCAAGAGCGCCCTTCCGTCGCACAAGATCACGAGCTCTTCGTGCTGCCTCGCGCGCCCGTGCTGCATCGATTGTTTTGTTAACAATTCGCTTAGCTACCGCAGGGTTTTCCTCAAGATAGGCACTGAGCTTGTCATTAATGATCGTTTCAACAATCCCTTTGACTTCTGTGTTACCTAGTTTTGTTTTGGTCTGCCCTTCGAACTGTGGGTTTGGAATTTTGACACTAACAACCGCTGTTAAACCTTCACGGACATCGTCTCCACCGATACTCTCTTTCAGGTCTTTGGCAAGATTCTTACTAGACGCATATCCGTTTACCGTGCGTGTCAGGGCTGCACGAAGGCCAGAGACGTGAGTTCCACCCTCTTGGGTGTTGATGTTGTTGGCGAACGCGTGAAGCGTCTCGGTATAACTATCATTCCATTGCAGTGATATCTCGGCATCTATTCCTTCCCGACTACCATGCATGTAAATCGGCTCAATGTTAACGGCCACCCGGTTCTTGTTAAGGTATTGAACAAACGAATTAATACCCCCTTCATAACAGAATTCTCTGTGCTTACCGTCCCTTTCATCGTCCAGTGTTATCCGGACCCCAGCATTCAAAAAGGCCAGCTCTCGCAACCGGTGCGCCAACACATCAAAACTGTATTCAATGGTGTCGAAAATTTTTGGATCTGGTTTAAAGGTTAATTTCGTACCACGGCGTTTTGTTGTTCCGGCAATCTCTAGATCTGCATCGGGTATACCCCTAGTGTAACTTTGCTGATACACATGACCGTCTCGGCATATCTCAAGTGAAACAGTTTGGGATAAGGCATTAACAACCGACACCCCAACACCGTGTAAACCACCAGACACTTTATAGCTATCGTTATCGAATTTTCCGCCGGCGTGTAGCACAGTTAGAACAACTTCAACTGCTGGCCGTCCGCTTGCATGTTGGTCAGTTGGTATACCCCGACCATTATCTATAACCGTAACAGTGTTATCGATATGTACCGTTACCTTGATAGCGTCACAGAAGCCGGCTAGTGCCTCATCAATTGAGTTATCCACCACTTCGTAAACTAGGTGATGGAGCCCAGCAGGTCCGGTTGACCCTATATACATAGCCGGTCTTTTTCGGACCGCTTCCAACCCTTCGAGCACCTTAATCTTATCCGCGCCGTAGTCTGCCAAATCGTCAGACGTAATAGCCGGTGGCTCCGTCGCTTCGACACTCTTACCTTCATCTGGCACCGGCTGCAATATTCCCCCCTTTTTAACTTTTTCCAGCGGCGTCATCTGATGTCTATCAGATCAACTTATTGCCTCGACCAGGCGGTCTTCCTCCACATAGACCGCCATTAGACTTCCAGATTTTTGTCCTGGTTGGGTTGCTAAACCCGCATTGGCATGATCACGTAGGTGTAATTGTAATCATAACTATCGTCTGAAACTGGCGACAACACAGCTTGGCTTAATTCATCTTTAAACTCGAGCAAAACACTCTCAGAGTCAACCACATTAAGAAAATCAAGCACATACTGAGCATTAAAACAAATAGCTACCTCTGCTCCTTTGTAGTCTACTGAGAGTTCCTCTGATGCCTCCCCCACTTCAGGGCTACTAGAAGAAACCTCTACCTTATTCGCGTCAATTTTAAATTTAACTGCTCTTGAACGTTCAGTTGATAGCAAAGCTACGCGTTTAATCGCCTTCGCAAGACGGTCGCGTTCAAACTCTACCCGCTTGTTATTGCCTTGAGGAATAACGCGCTCGTGGGCTGGGAATTGAGCATCCACCATCCTGGACACAAGTTGTCTTCCATTAACATCGAAGAAAAGGTGGTTTTCTCCTTGTTCGTAGAGAACATCAGTTTTTTCATCCCCGAGAAGGCCATTCCTGGGATCCACAAGTCGAGCCAATTCCCATAGTGTTTTCTTCGGAAGAATTACTCGAGCTTCGTCATGGCCCTCAGCTCCTTCCTCAAGCTCATCCCCATTGCCGCGACCAGACGTCACCAAGGCCAAGCGGTGACCATCTGTTGCAACTAAAGTCATCTGTGAATCTGATATCAAAAACAACGCTCCATTTAGAAAATAGCGTGTATCCTCGCCGGTTATAGCGAACTGAGTTTTACTAACCATCTCCCCAAGTGCTTCTGATGAAAGACGAGTCACCGACTCACCAGTACCTTCAGGTAGTGATGGAAAATCTTCTCTAGGGAGCGCCTGTATCCGAGAGCTAAAACGATCAGCTACAACGTTGACTGTTCCATCAGTTGGTTGGCTAAATTCAATTTGCGTTTCAGGCAATGCCCGAACAATATCGTTTAGTTTCTTAGCGGGAAGTGTAACTGCCCCCCCTTGGTTAACCTTTGCATCGCATCGGCTGAGTAGAGCAACTTCTAGGTCCGTAGCCGCTAGTCTAACTGTATCAACACCATCCTCAGCCTCGATCAACAGGTTTGCCAAAATCGGGATGGTATTTTTTCGCTCGACAACACCTTGGAAAAGTTGAAGCTCTCGGAGGAGATCTGACTTTAAAACACTAAATTTCATCTAGAGCTAAACCTCAAACAATGCAGTTGTTGTAGGAGCAACACAACAATAGTACAAAAGCAGTTAATTATATCAGAATACATAGGTGTGTTTAAAACCACAAAAACGGTTTAATTGATTTATTTTCAATTATTTAAAGATTTTAAATTTATGGAAAAAACCCAAGTTTTAATACCTTGATTTTTCATGAATAAAACTTAACAGTTTTTAAACAAACATGTTTATTTAAGGCTGTGGAAAATGGGAACCACTGGGGTGCTTGGTAGTATTTTAAAAAAAATGAAATTTTTAGATTTATTAAGTAAATGACTTTAAGAATTTGTTGATCAAGTTGTTGAAGGAGGCGTCCTGTTTTCGCTTTGTGTCGATTTTTCGGATCGAATAAATAACTGTCGAATGGTGTTTTCCACCAAAACTTTTACCTATTTGGGGTAGTGAGGCATTGGTTAGGGATTTTGAAAGATACATACCTATTTGTCTCGGGAGCGCAACAGCCTTCGAGTTATTACGGGACTTGAGATCGCTCATAGTGAGGGAATAATGGTTTACTACGAATTTTTGAATTATTTCTATCGTGATTTTGGGGTCATCACGGTCCAGAATGTTCTTGAGGACATCTTGAGCTAAGGGTAGTGATATCTGCCTTCCTGTTAATGACGCGTAGGCTATTAAACGAATCAAAGACCCTTCTAGTTCCCGAACATTCGATTTAATCTTTCCAGCAATATACAACGCGACAGTGTCCGGTAATGGGACACTTTCTACTTCGGCCTTTTTCTTTAAGATTGCAACTTTAGTCTCTAGATCAGGAGGTTGAATGTCGGCTATAAGTCCCCATTCGAAACGAGAACGCAATCGTTCTTCTAGGGAAGGAATTTCATGTGGTGGACAATCGCCGCTAATTACTATTTGTTTTTGAGCATCATAGAGAGAGTTGAAGGTGTGGAAGAACTCTGTTTGGGTTCCCTCCTTGCCAGCAAGGAACTGAATGTCGTCAACGAGAAGTATATCGATACTACGGTAGCGCTCGCGAAACTCCAAAATTCTGTCGTAACGCACAGCATTGATCATTTCGTTCATAAATCGTTCGGAAGAAATATATGTCAAACCCAGTAAAGGGGTATGTGTTTCGAGATACTGGCCAATGGCATGCATAAGATGGGTTTTGCCAAGGCCTACCCCTCCGTAGATAAACAAAGGGTTGTATGAGCGTGAGGGAGCTTCGGCTACAGCCCTGGCGGCTGCGTGAGCAAATTGGTTCGACGGACCAACGACAAAGTTTGAAAAGGTATAACGCTGGTTGAGTTTAGCTGCTGAACGCTCTTGATTAGTGGAGAGGGGTGGTAAAGATGTTGAATCCGAAGTAGGCGAGCTTGACTTTGTGCTTTTGGTGATGAAAGAAACCTCTGTCCCAGAACGTTGGAGCTCTTCAATCGCTTCCTTGATGACACCCGAGTAATGTTTTGTCAGCCAGTCTCTGAATAGATCGTTCGGGACTCCAACCGTGACAGTTTCATCTTCGTCGTTAATGAAACTGGTAGGTTTAAACCACGTGTGAAAGCTGTGTTTATTTACCTTGCTTTCAATACGGGCAAGTACTTGGGACCAAATGTTCCCGGACATCGATGTCACTTAACTTTGAACTTTCGGTTGTTTTTTTGATGTTTATAAAAAAACATGAAAATAAATAAATAAACAATAACAAAATAAAAACATAAAAAATTTGTTTTAATGGTGTGAAGATATGTGCAGATCAGAAAACTTGTAGAATTTCCACATATTTTTCCACAGTTGTGGAAACTTTCCCTCGTTTAGTTAAGCCTTATCGCTGGGGTGTTGGAGAGGCACTCTAACATAGCAGAAGCTGACACTGCAATCACGAGGTGTCTCCACCTGGGACAGCGTCGCCATACAGGTAAATTGGGGGTTATCTAGATGATTGAAACCGTTGACAGGATAGAATTAACCCAGTTATGATGTGAGGTTGCCGTTACCACTTATAGATAAAAGACGACCTTATGAAGCGAACTTTTCAACCAAATCGGCGAAAGCGAAGTAAAAAACATGGTTTTCGTGAACGTATGAGTTCACCTGCAGGCCGTAGAGTCCTCAGCCGTAGACGGGCTAAGGGTCGACATCGCCTCACCGTGTCTGGATAACTGTCCCCGTCTCACAGTTTTTCAACCAGCCCACTTGCCTATCAAGAAACTGTGTCTGTTGGGACCAAGCTATTTGTGTTCTTGGTAGAGGTTTATCGAGCAAAGATCCCGAAAGAGTATCACTCACCCATGCTTGCCAAGCTCACCCGTGATGAACGGATTCGTCATCGTGCGGAATTTCTGGCGATGCAAGCTCAGGGCATTAAAGCTCGGGGGCGTTTCCTAACGATCGTTAGCCGACGAAGCGAGTTTTCTGTGAGCCGGTTGGGTATTGTTGCCCCTCGACGCTTGGGAAATGCGGTGTATCGCAATCGAATCAAGCGCCGCGTGAGGGAGATTTTTCGACAAAATAAGCCGGAAGTTTGTCTAGATCTAGTTGTGCTACCGTTACGCAATTTTCTCGATGCTTCTTTTGGGTCTCTTCAGGCTGACTATCGGCGTACACTTCGTCGGCAATTTCAGTCGAGAGGTTCTCGGTGACGCTGTGAGGTGCTTTCTTGTTCAGTTGCTTCTGGGTTTTGATAAGTCTGTTGTGATGCTGAGTGTCTTTTTGCTAAGAGCTTATAGACTTCTGCTGGGACCGTTGTTGGGAGGTTCCTGCCGTTTTGTTCCTTCATGCTCCCACTATGCCGAAGAGTCAGTACGCCAGCACGGAGGTATATACGGACTGAGGCTTTCGCTGTGCCGTTTAAGTCGCTGTCATCCTTTTGTAGCAGGTGGCTACGATCCAGTTCCACAGAGCCGTAGTGTTCCTGGACATCCGACCAATCACGGGACGCGGCCTCGGAGCTGTTAATCTGCTATGGAACGTCGAGTTCTTCTTGCAGTCGTGTTGTCCTTTCTGGTGTTGATTCTCTATCAGCAGTGGATCGGTCCTCCACCCGTACCAACCGATCGGCAGGTGTCGGAAAGTGAGGTCGGGACAACCGCTGAGTCTGAAAACTTGACCCCCACACAATCAGGTGTTTTAGAACCTGCGGCTGCCACAGTGGGCCAGCTGCCCCAGGTTGTAACCCCGTCCAATAGAGGGATAGTTGAACCCGTGGTTTCTGATACCCAGCTCAGAGAGGTTGTCATCGAGACCGAGCTCATCCGGGCGGTCTTCAGTAACCGAGGGGCTAGCCTCTTGAGTTGGCAGTTAAAAGAATATGTTGATGACGCTGGGGCCTTTGTAGAGCTTGTGCCTCTGGCTGGGGTTCTTGGGCAACCTAATCCGTTTTCGCTAGTTGTGCGAGAAGATCCCGAGCTAACGTCTTACCTTGATTCTGCTCTTTTTCGTCCGTCTGTTGAAAACATGACCTTAACCTCTGAGCCGGGTGTGCTGGTCTTTGATTACGAAGATAGCTCAGGCTTACGTGTCCGAAAAGCATACACTTTCCAACCTGCTGGACCCAGAGGCTATGTCGTGTCGGTCGATGCGTCGGTCACAACAGCAGCTGGATCGCAGTCGCTGGCTATCGCTTGGGGGCCAGCCTTGGGTGGTGCCAGGCCGGACACCTCACGGATGGTCTTCCAGCAGTTGCCCGGTGCTGTCTACTATGGACGAGCGTTCGAAGATGGACTCTTGCAAGAGGCTGAACTAGGCCGAATTGCACCGGAGGATATTGTCGAAGGCCAGAGATATGAAGGCCAGTTCGACTTCGTCGGCGTTGATAATCATTATTTTCTGGCAGCCGTTTTGCCGGGCCGACAACAGGGCTCTGTCAATTACAGAGCGGTGTCTGCAGACCCGCATAATCTCGTCCAGTTCGATCTGATATTTGAGACTGGCGTAGAGGAATTACCTTTTTTTCTTGGTCCTAAGGATTTCGACCTTTTGAACAGCGTCGATCCAGAGAGAAACCTTTCTCGAGCGGTTGATTTTGGCAGCATTTTGGGAGTGATCGTTGTTCCTTTGCACCAGACACTTAAGGGTATTCACGGTTTTGTAGGGAACTACGGATGGTCGATTATCCTGCTTACTGTGTTCATAAACATCCTCATCTTCCCTCTACGGCACAAGAGCGTCGTGTCGATGCGCAAGATGCAGGAGCTACAACCCGAGATGAAAGCCATTCAGGCTAGATATGCTCATCTCAAAACAACTGATCCAGCCAAGCAGAAGATGAATCAAGAGGTAATGGAACTGTATCGGCGGCACGGTGCCAATCCTGCAAGTGGATGCCTGCCAATGCTACTAACAATGCCAATCCTCTTTGCATTCTATCGACTTCTTTCGATGGCGGTAGAATTGCGCGGCGAACCCTTTTTGTTCTGGATTTCAGATCTGTCAGTTAAAGATCCGTTTTTTGTAACACCCGTGATTATGGGAGCCTCCATGGTCTTTCAGCAGCGGTTGCAGCCCTCTGGTGCTGACCCAATGCAACAAAAGATCATGATGCTAATGCCGGTCATGTTTACGTTCATGTTTCTATGGGCGCCGAGCGGACTGGTTATTTACTGGCTGACGAGTAATGTGATCGGTATCGGTCAGCAGTTGCTCACTAACCGGATCGCCGGGCCACCTCGAATTCGCCAGGTTCGTCCCCCAGCGGAACGTCAGGTGGCAGAGAGCACTGTTTCTTCAGCTGATCCAGTTCCCGCTAAACAAGCTGACGGAGGCGAAGGCCAAAGAACGCGTGATTTTGGTCCACCGCAGAAATCAGGTCGACGAGGGAAGAAATCTGGGCGATCAAAAGGGAAGGCCAGATAGGAGGTGTCGTGTGACAGCGCGTCTTGAGGACCGTATGGTGGCGTTTGTGGAAGCAGTCACTAAAGCCTTGGGCCTATCGTTGGTGGTGGCGAGTGAGCCAATTGAAGACGGAACGCGCATAACCGTTGATGGGGACGGAGGTCAGGCGCTCTTGCGGCGAAAGGGCGCTGGTTTGGATGCTTTGCAACATTTAGTGAATGCTGCCTTCCGCAGTGAGCATACCAAGGGCCACATTGTGGTTGACTGTCTCGACTACCGCAAGAGTAAGGATGAAGAGTTGCGACAAACCGCTGTGCTGCTTGCTGAACGGGCTCGGGCAACAGGAGAGACGCAAGAACTAGGGCCCCTGAATCCCTACGCTCGTCGGATTGTGCATTTGGCCATTGCTGAGGATCCGACTGTGTCTTCGGAAAGCATTGGTGATGCGTTCCTAAAAACTGTCTTGATTTCAACCCAGTGACTTCTGCAGGTTTAGGCTGAGGGATTATCGGGGCGAGGTTTGGGCTCGGTTCTCCTTTACTGTTGCTTCCTCATGGCGGCATGTGAGCAACTGTTGTCAAATCAAGGGTTGGGTGTGGCGCTGGTCAGAGACCACGCGATATCCGCCTAGGACCATAAGAGGTGTTTAGGCCAGACGACACAATTGTTGCGGTTGCCACACCACAGGGCAAGGGCAGCTTGGGGATCGTGCGTATTAGTGGTCCTGAGGCTCTTGCCTTGGCTAAAGGCCTTCTTGACCACTCGGCACAACTAAAGCCTCGCTACGCGACTCTGGCTAAGATCATCGACCACATTCAGGCTCAGGAACCGTCTGGGATTGACCAGGTTATCGCAACATTCTTTCCTAGGCCGAGATCCTATACGGGAGAGGATGTTGTGGAGCTTAGTGCCCATGGGAGTCCAGTTTTATTGGAACGAATTGTTGGCCTGGCTCTCTTGCAGGGTGCTCGCTTGGCCGAACCTGGGGAATTTACTCTGCGGGCGTTCATGAATGGCCGTCTTGACCTAGTACAGGCTGAGGCTGTCGGCGATCTTGTCAACGCCGTGACCCCATTACAAGCCCGTATGGCCTTCGATCAGCTCGAGGGTACGATGACGGGGTTGATTGCTAGTTTGGACGTAAGACTTTTTGACTTGATTGCGAGATTGGAAGCGTCGCTCGATTTCCCCGATGAAGGCTACCACTTCATTAAGACCAGAGAGGTGGTTCAGTCTGTAGAGGAGTTACTAAAACAAGTTCGGGAACTCTTATCGGGTGCCGCGAGTGGGCGGTTGATCCGCGAGGGGTGCCAAATTGTCATCCTTGGCAAACCCAATGTGGGTAAATCAACTCTGTTTAACTATTTGGTGGGTTCTGACCGCGCCATCGTGACATCGGAGGCTGGGACAACTCGTGACCTCATCACCGAGGTGATTGACCTAGACGGCCTTGCAGTTACCCTTGTTGACACAGCGGGGATCCGAACCGCCGAGGGTAGTGTTGAGGCTGAGGGGGTTTCTCGTGCCCGTCAGGCAATTGGGGTTGCTGCTGCTGTGGTTGTGGTTCTCGACCAATCACGAGTGCTTGGCCCAGAGGATTGGGCCGTCTTGGAAGAAACGGCCAAGATGCCACGTGTGATGGTGCTGAATAAGGCAGACTGCTCCAGAAGCTGGTCGTCCGACTCGTTGGTGGGCGGAGACCGGGTAGTTTCTCTTTCAGCTTTAACTGGTGATGGGGTCTGTGTGCTCCGTGAGACGCTGCGGGAAATCCTAGTCGGGATCGATTTACTCCGAGACACGCCTAGGATTGCAAATATTCGTCACATTAACCTGCTTGAGCGAGCAGCTACAGCTCTTGAGAGTGCGAAAAGTGCTGCGAACGAAGCGGCCGGTGAAGAATTTATTCTGGCCGATCTTGATCGTGCAAGGACCGCGTTGGAGGAGTTAACTGGAAAGCGAACTTCAGACGATGTGCTGCAGCATATTTTTGAGAGGTTTTGTATCGGAAAGTAACTACTGGGGTCGACGGCAGGAACAGCTCAGTAACGTTGAAGGCAAAAGCAGTTGAATCTATTAGGCATTGAGCAGGATTAATCATAAAGATGCCCACAGACTACGATGTAATTGTTGTCGGAGCCGGTCATGCTGGCGTAGAAGCTGCCCACGCTGCGGCCCGTCTAGGATGCACGGTCGGTCTCTGTACCTTGTCGGCTGAAACGGTAGCTCAGATGCCGTGCAATCCGGCCGTTGGCGGAACAGCCAAGGGTCATTTAGTTCGTGAAATCGACGCACTCGGCGGGGTGATGGGCGAGGCGATTGATGCAACAGCTATTCAGTTTAAATTGTTGAATCGCAGTCGGGGCCCGGCAGTCTGGTCACCGCGAGCCCAGGCAGACAAACAACGGTATCGTCAGTGGATGAGGATAAAGCTAGAGGCAGAACCTAACATAAATTGGATCATTGGCAGAGCTGGCTCAATCGTTATGGACAGAGGTCGGGTGTCAGGCGTAGAACTTGAGACTGGTTCTCGGTTTAGCTGCCGGACCCTGGTGGTAACGGCCGGAACGTTTCTGAACGGATTGATGCATATAGGGACAGAGCAAATTAAGGGCGGCCGGGCGGGTGAGCAAGCATCACATCAGCTTGGGGAATCACTCAAGAATTTGGGACTGGTCTGGGGTCGCTTAAAAACGGGGACACCGCCACGTCTCGATCGGGGCAGTATAGATTTTGGCAAGTTTGAGGAGGAATTAGGCGACTGTCCTCCAGTACCTTTTTCGTTCTTGACTGGTGCAATCGAGAGACATCAAATTTGCTGCCACCACCTTCACACGACTGACGATGTGCATAAATTAGTGCGGGCCAATAAGAAACAGTCACCTCTTTATAACGGACAAATCAAGGGAATTGGCCCGAGGTATTGCCCATCGCTCGAAGACAAGGTGATGCGTTTTCCCGATCGGGAACGCCACCATCTGTTCTTGGAACCGGAGGGGCTAGATGCCCGAGAAATTTATGTTAGCGGATGCTCGATGAGCTTGCCGCGTGAGATACAACAGGAAATCATTGGGGCCTTCCCTGGGCTGGAAGATGCGGTCATGTTGCGGCCTGGCTATGCGGTAGAGTATGACTTCATTCAGCCGACAGAGTTGGGCCAGACTTTGGAGGCTCACAAGGTCCCTGGGCTCTTCCTAGCTGGTCAAATTAATGGGACCTCAGGATATGAGGAGGCGGCAGCCCAAGGTTTAGTCGCAGGAATTAACGCTGGTCGCAGGGCTCTGGGGTTGGAGCAGTGGGTAATAGGTAGGAGTGAAGCCTACCTAGGAGTACTGGTTGATGATCTGACAACCCAAGGATGTCTGGAACCATACCGAATGTTTACCTCGAGAGCTGAACATCGACTCTTACTTCGAATTGACAACGCCGATCTCCGATTGACGGCTCGAGGGCGAGAGATTGGTTTAGTGTCCGATGACCGTTGGGAACGGTTTGAGGCACGCCGAGGGCGATTCGAGCGAAATGTGGTTCGGCTCAAAAACGCAACGGTGCCCGAGAAGGGACATGCGGTTGAAGCGAAAAAGGTACTGCGGCGTCCTGGAGAAACGTTGGAGGGTTTGGTTCAACGTGGACTGGTGGAAGTAGAGACAGCAGATGACAGTGCATCTGTGGAGCTGTCCAGTGTTGAGACCCTCGTCAAATACGAAGGTTACCTACGACGGCAAAAGGCGGCAGTTTCTCGCAGCCTTCAAGACGAACGCCGTCGAATTCCGGATGGGTTTCCCTACGAGAAGGTTCCTGGGCTGTCGCGAGAAATTGTCGTGAGATTGAGTGAGGTTGAGCCAGAAACCCTTGGTCAGGCGGGGCGGGTTCCTGGTGTGACCCCTGCAGCAGTCGCGGTACTAGGAGCCTATGTGAGACGGTGGGGAGGGGGGGAAAAAGGGGTCTTAGGTAATCGTAATGTCCTAGGAGGCTAGGTTGAGCATAGGTCTGGTCGACCGAATGGCAGGCCTTGCATTGGGGTCTGGAGTTGTAATTGAGCCGGAGGTTATCGATCGGCTTGCGGAATATGTCGAAATGCTTTTCCACTGGAACCACCGGATTAATCTAACGGGATTGAGTTGGGATGATAAAGGGCTTGAGAGACTGGTAGTTGAGCCATTGATAGCAGTTAGTTATCTCCCGAAGAAACAGGGGGGACTGTCGATTGTTGACATAGGGTCCGGCGGTGGGTCACCTGCGATACCGATGAAGTTGGCTGCTTCCGGAGTAGGCTTGCGTATGATTGAGTCAAAGGTCAAGAAAGGGGCTTTTCTTCGGGAAGTGGTACGTCGGCTCAACCTTAGCGACACTGAGGTTTTAAGCTGCCGTTATGAGGAGTTGGTGGCACAGTCAGATTTCCGGGAAACCGCAGATGTGGTTACCCTGCGCGCGGTTCGGATTGACGAACGCTCGATAAAACACCTGCAGCAGTTCCTCAGGGTGGGGGGGGCGCTGTTCCTGTTCCGGAATAGGGCTGAGCCCTTGCCAGCCGTAAGCCCATCCCTCCGGCATTATCAAACTTGCCCACTTGTCAACTCGCTTCAAAGCAGCTTAGTGGTGTACCAGAAGGTGGGAGAATAAAAAGCAAAAACATCTGTTTCGAATATTCGGATTGGTTGCAATGTAATGTTCATGTGGTTTTATCCTCCTTACCGCCTGGAACGCTTTGGGTTCTTGTGCTACTCGTTATCTGGCGAGTAAACACTTTTTAAAGGAGCTTACGCAGTTGTTGACTTTGGCTGCTGCGTGAATCTGGACCAACAATCGTTGTCTGTCTTTGCTGTTGGGATTCCCATGGAATATTTCTAGATTGTCGATTTATCTCCTAGATGTCTTTGGAGCATAACTATCATTTCTAGGTTTGGCATTCAGATTTGAAGCTACACTCTTTTCTTGGCTGGCCTCAACTGTTTAATTGGGGCACCTGGTTTTTTTCTGACAGTCAGATGAATCCTTGCTTATCTGATCCCCACTGGGCCGGTGAGATGCTCTTTTCTATTCTGCGGCCCTAGGTGTCAACAAGCTAAACACAGCAACTTTAGTGGAGCTCATGGCTCTTTTGGAAGTGAGAAAGATGGGTGTGAGATCAAAGCCTGCTCAGTGATTTTTCATATTCTTGCTTTGGGATAATCTGTTCCAGAAAGCGCTAACTGGGCGCACCGTGTAAATGGGCCATCAGTGGTCCATGCTAACCAACAATAAACCTTCAAATTAGTGCTGATTGTAAATTTTTTTGGAGTTTTGTCAGACAGGATATTGCTATTCATGACCGCCAGATTTACTGCTTGCTGTTACCCCTAGCTTAGCAGTAAGTGTAGCGCTTCAATCTCGATGAGGCTGTCTTATGTCAGAGGCAGGGAATGGCGGAGATTTGGTGTCCTGAGAGAGACTTTGCCCATCCATACGGTAGCTCAGCTGCGGACAAATAATTACATGGCTCAAGGATTTTGGAACAGTGCATGATTCAGATTGTAGACAACCAACAGATCCCCATGCCTTTTTAGCGTTGCGGTCTCGCGGCTGGCAAATCATATCTGACCAAAGCTTCTACTCTGTTGTTTTCCCAACCACCGGGCTTTAAACAGCTGTTTAGGAGGAAGGCCTTGCATAGATCCTATGCGATCCTTGGTTGCGCAAGGTGGTCTTAGAAGGTTACCAACTAGGCCTGCTGGTGTTGGGAAAAATTTCAACCCTGGTTTTCAGGGCCGAGAGATCGGCTAACCCCGATGTCGAACACTTCTACTGAAGTTACAACGGGTATTGTTGCTCTTGTGAGCAATTGGAAACGGTAGGAGGACAGGCGGTACGTTTTTGGATGACGCTGCGGGCCTAAAATAATAGTTCCACGTGGAACAGGCTAGGCTTAGCCCGGTGATCTCCAGTGGTGGTGCCTAGCTCTGAGAACTACGTTATTAAACCGTCTTTAGCCTTACCATCGAAAGAGAACCTGTTAACTCTCGAACGGTTATGGACGGCTCTGGTGTGTTGCGGTCCCTTGGGATATTCCAGGCCACCAATTATTTTGCCTCTAATTCGGCGTCATACCGTGTCGCGTGGTCTGTTTCGGCGTCTGTTCCACGTGAAACAGTTGTTTTGTTGTGGTGCATGGTGACTTTTGGCACTCAATGGGATACTAGGTATTGTTTTCTGGTTTGAATCGCTAGGTTTTGATTTAATTTAATTACTAGAACCTATTACTTGGATTCAACAGTACTACTCGCCTGAGATTACCAACTCAATTACTTTTGCTGTCTCACGGGTCATCTGGTCGGTGCTATTCGCGTATTTGTTTGGCTTGATGGTGTTAATGGTTGGCTAATGGCTCTAAAACTATATGTTTCTGTTTGGAGATGAGGGCACTAGTTCAGATCTTTGATTACTCGCTGGTTCCCGTGCGGTGTCAGGTTCTTGTGTTTGCTTCGTATAAATTCTTAGCTTTGGCGACTCGAGCTTCGTGTTGTCCTATATCTAAACCAAACAATGTGGGCTTTATAGTTACTCATAGTGCGATTAAGCTTGCTATGGTGTGATTTGGGAGCTACTATGGAAACACGGTGGTCACAAACTGGTTCGGTCGAATAACCAATATATTTGGTCAAAAGACAGAAATGGGTAAGATTGTCGCCATTGCGAATCAGAAGGGTGGTGTCGGAAAAACCACCACTGCCATAAACCTAGCCGCGTCTCTAGCGTTAGGGGAGAGCAAGGTCTTGGTGGTTGATTTAGACCCTCAATCGAACCTAACCAGTGGCTTGGGGTGTAAAGGCGTCGCGTCCGAAGGACGTACCGTCTACGAAGCACTGATGTCGGACAGAGCACCCCAGCCCGATAAATTTGAGTTGGAGACGAGTGTGACCGGCCTACGGCTAATGCCGGCCGACCGCAATCTTAGCGGAGCTGAGGTAGAGCTGGCAGGAATGTCCAAGCGGGAAAGTCGGCTTAAGCCGCTGCTACGACAGGCACGGGACCAGTACGATTATGTGTTTATTGATACCCCACCCTCCCTTGGTCTCCTAACACTCAATGCTCTTGTTGCCGCTGATTCCGTGCTAATCCCCCTCACTTGCGAATATTTAGCGCTTGAAGGATTGGCTGAGCTGCACGGAACGATCAAGCGGGTTCAGGGCAGCCTGAACCCTGAGCTTGAGATGGAAGGGATCTTGCTGACAATGGCAGATTGGCGAACTCGACTTAGCCGGGCAGTTGCCAACGAAGTCCGGAATAAATTCAAGACTAAGGTCTACGAAACATGTGTCCCTCGCAATATCCGGCTCGCCGAAGCACCCAGCCACGGAGAACCGGTGATCCTCTACGACCCCAAGTCAAACGGAGCGGATGCTTATACGGCCCTCGCACGCGAAGTGCTCGCCAAAGGTGGCCCACGCTCCAAGAAAAACAGGAGCTGATGGGGCTTCTTGCTCAGGAAATAGTCGTTCCTGCTGGAGCACACAAATGGAATTTGTTTCAAAGGACGGCAAAAGTAGTTCGTCTATGGCGAAGAGCTGACAAACAGGGCATTAAGGGAATCTCTTTTGCTGATCCGTGCCAGCTAGTGGCAATTCAGCAGCGGTTAACCTAGGTAGCGGAGCAAGTCTTATGGCCAAGACACGAGATGCCCTGGGGCGAGGGCTAAGCGCGCTTATTCCAGACACAGAACCCGAACATTTGGAGGAGCAACCAAGCGAAGTAGATTTGGATCTTTTGGTTCCTAATCGAAGCCAACCACGTTCGGTTTTTGACGAAGAAAAATTGGAGGAATTGTCCCGCTCTATTTCCGGTACTGGCCTCATTCAACCGATTGTCGTTCGTGCTCTCGACGGAGACCGGTTCGAAATTATTGCTGGGGAACGCCGTTGGCGGGCTGCCCAGATGGCAGGGTTACTGCGCGTACCAGTCATTTTGCGTGATGTCCCTGATGAAAAACTCTTGGAGGTTGCACTCATCGAAAACTTGCAACGTGAGAACCTGAACCCAATCGAAGAAGGGGAAGCCTACCGGCGCCTGATCGACGAGCATCAGATGACACAGGACGCGGTAGCGGTTGTTGTCGGAAGGGATCGAACGACTGTTGCCAACTACATCCGGCTGCTTGCACTTCCACGAGAAGTTCAGGGAGAAGTTGTAGCAGGCGCGCTCTCAATGGGGCATGCCCGGGCCTTGTTGGGGTTGACGGAAGCTTTGGAGCAGAAACGTGTGGCGCAGCAAGTTCTGGATAGGGGGCTGTCTGTCAGGGATACCGAGGAACTGGTAAAACGACTTGGTCGCTCAACTGAAGCACAGACTAAGCCTTCACGCGTGGAGCTTGATGTCCACACAAAAGAGGCCCAGGACCGCCTGAAGGTGGCGCTCGGGACGCGAGTCCGAATAGTGCGTCAGGGAAAAAAGGGACGGCTCGAGATCCTGTTCAACTCTGAAAATGAATTACAGCGTCTGTTTGAACTTTTGACGACCAAATAAAGAGACTTTCCATGTGAGTCAAGCAATGAAATGATTTATTACTAGAGGGATGAACCCCTAATTGTTGTTGATAGAGAGTCTTGGCGAGTGGTATCATTCCGCGTTTGGCCCATCTGGCTGAATGCCGAGAGTTTACCTGCCGCATTCAGCTGTCATATATCGGCCACCCGAACTGATATACCATGACGAACCGTACCGTGGCTGCGCGTTACGCCCGTGCCCTTTTCGAGGCTAACGCAAAAGGGGAGAACCTTCGGCAAGTCGAGGTTGACCTAACCAAGATTCATGACGTGATTGCCGGGCATGACACCCTGAGCCGAGTCCTGACTAACCCGGTAATCCCCGTGGTGCAGAAACGAGCTATTGTCGTTGCAATTCTCAGCCGCCTTAAGAGAATTTTGTCGACGGTTAATAAACTGGCAACGCTATTGGCGGAGCGAGACCGTCTCGGGCTGCTGCCAGATATTCTGCAGATCTTTCGAGCCAAGTTACGAGAGCACTTTGGTGTCGTCGAAGCCCAGATAGTAACTGCCCAGCCCTTGAGTCGTGGGCAGCTGGCTGAGCTTGAGGGTCGGCTAGCGAATGCCAGCGGTAAAGAAGTTTCGATTGTCACCAGCGAAGATCCAACCATTTTGGGCGGTGTTATCGCGCGAATCGGTACCACGGTTTACGATGCCAGCCTGGCAAGCCATTTAGGCCGGATGCGGAACAATCTCATGGAACGGTAGTGTCCCAAAGCTGCTTAAGTGTTGTTTTTTCGATTATATAGACCTCACACCATAATTCAGAACAGGCCCTTCATTAGATGACGATCAAAGCGGACGAAATCACAAAAATCATTCGTGACCAGATCGATGATTATGCTCTCGATGTAGACGTAGCCGAAGTTGGCACAGTCATATCAGTTGGTGATGGCATTGCAGAGATCCATGGCATCGAAAAAGTTATGGCAACCGAGATGCTTGAGTTTCCGCAGAACGTCTTCGGTTTGGCGCTGAATCTCAACGAAGATAGTGTGGGTGCTGTATTGCTCGGCGACAGCACTGAGATCAAAGAGGGAGATACTGTCAAACGCACTGGCCGCATCATTTCTGTGCCGGTAGGTGAAGCGTTATTGGGCCGAGTCGTTAACGCGTTGGGCCAACCCATTGATGGTAAGGGGCCTATTACTACCACGGAAACAGCACCGGTCGAAAGGATTGCCCCTGGAGTGGTGGATCGTCAACCTGTTAAACAACCGCTGCAGACGGGTCTGAAAGCGATTGACACGATGGTGCCAATCGGTCGGGGACAGCGAGAACTCATCATTGGTGACAGGCAGACTGGTAAAACGGCCGTTGCGATAGATACCATTTTGAATCAGCGCGGCAAAGACGTGGTCTGTATCTATAACGCGATAGGGCAAAAGCGTTCAACGGTAGCCCAAGTTGTGAAGACGCTGGAAGATGCCGGTGCGCTGGAGTACACAATAGTGGTTGCTGCGTCTGCTTCGGACCCGGCGCCGCTGCTTTTCCTGAGCCCATACTCCGCATGTGCCATGGGAGAGTATTTCCGCGACAGTGGCAAGCACGCCCTTTGTGTCTATGACGATCTGTCTAAGCATGCTCAGGCTTATCGGGAAATTTCGTTGTTGCTACGTCGCCCGCCAGGACGGGAAGCCTATCCTGGCGATGTGTTCTACCTACATTCACGATTGCTCGAACGAGCTGCCATGATGAGCGACGAGCGAGGGTCCGGTTCATTGACAGCCTTGCCGGTGATTGAAACACAGGCTGGCGACCTGTCGGCATACATTCCAACTAACGTGATCTCGATCACTGACGGGCAGATTTTTCTTGAGTTGGATCTTTTCAATCAGGGTGTTCGTCCTGCGATTAATGTCGGTAACTCGGTGTCCAGGGTTGGGGGTTCGGCCCAGGTGAAGGCTATGCGTCAGGTTGCAGGCACTCTGAGACTGGATTTGGCTCAGTTTAGGGAATTGGCCGCATTTGCCCAATTCGCGAGCGACCTTGATAAAGCTACTTTGGCACAACTTAATCGAGGCAAACGTCTAGTCGAAGTATTGAAGCAAGCTCAGTACGAGCCATTATCAGTGGAGAAGCAAGTTTTAGTGGTTTACGCTGGAAACAAAGGCTTTCTGGACGGGGTGGCCGAAGAAAAAGTTAGCGACTACGAAACAGAGCTTTATCGCTGCCTCGAGAGTCAGGATCCTTCACTGCTCAGCGATTTGGCAGAGCGTGCCAAGATTGACGATGACTTAACGAGCCGAATTGATGCCCTGTTGAAAGAATTTACTGAACAATTTACGGCTGCTAACAAGACAGCGGCAGCGTAGCTAAGGTCGAAGAACCCACACCCAAAAACAACACTTAGAAAGACCTTCTGGTGCCTTCTCTTCTGGATCTTCGCAGACGACTTCGTGCAGTCAAATCGACACAGCAGATCACTAAGGCTATGAAGGCCATAGCGGCCTCAAGGCTTAGCAAGGCCCAAGAACGAATCTTGGGAGCTAGGCCATTCGCCCAGCAAATGCAGCGAGTGCTAGGTGGTCTGGCTGGACAGGTCAATACTTTAGCCCATCCGTTGCTGGTAAAGCAGCCTTCGGGCAGCCAGCCGACCTTATTGGTGGTGGTAACGGCGGATAAGGGTCTCTGTGGTGGTTTTAACACCAATATCATTAAAGAGGCTAACCGGGTAATCGCTACCAGTGGTCCTGCTGGTGTGTCACTTGGTTTGGTGGGTAGGAAGGGTGGTGAATTTTTCCGGAAGCGCGGATTTAACGCTCGCTTTGAGCAGGTCGACGTCTTTAGCCAGTTGAACTACCAGCACGCTCAGGCGATCGGTCGGAACGCAATTGAAGCATTTGTGTCGAATGAAGTCGGTTCAGTGCATTTGGTCTATAACGAATTCAAGAGTGTCTTGCAGCAGCGTGTTGTCGTCGACCAAGTGCTTCCGATTAGGCCGGTGGCAGAGTCAGTCACCGACAATAATGAACGACTGGCCGAATATCTATACGAGCCTGATCCTGCCGCCATTCTTAACAACTTGATTCCCCGTTATGTCGATACTCAGTTCTATCGGGCCTTGCTCGAGTCAGCTGCGGCTGAGCATGCTGCACGGCTGACGGCAATGGAAGCCGCGAGTAACAACGCGACGGAGATGATTGAAGACCTCACTTTGTATATGAATAAAGTCCGTCAGGCGACGATCACGGGAGAGATTATTGAGATCGTATCGGGTGCTGAGGCTCTTTAAAAGAGATCTCGGATTGTTCATTGAGTTCCAAAAGGGACAGAAAAATTGTCAGCACGTTTAGAGGGACGCTCATAGTATGGCGAATGAGAACATCGGGAAAGTGGTGTCGATAATCGGGCCCGTAATCGACGTAGAATTCGAGGGAACGCTGCCTGCCATCAATAACGCATTACAGGTCAAGTCGAGCGAAACTGGTGTCGATATTGACCTCATTGCAGAAGTGGCCCAACACCTCGGTGAAAACCGAGTGCGCGCTGTTGCAATGAAGCCGTCAGATGGGATGCAGCGAGGTATGGCCGCGGTCGACTTAGGTCAACCGATCTCGGTGCCAGTTGGGCCAGAGACTCTAGGCCGGGTTCTCAACGTGCTCGGTGAACCAGTCGACTTTCCGGACCGAGCAGTGGAGACCAAGGATCGCTGGCCGATTCATCGGCCGGCCCCTAAGCTGGAAGACCAGTCAACTGAATTGCAGATGTTCGAGACAGGTATCAAAGTTATCGACTTGCTAGAGCCATATCTACGTGGTGGCAAGATCGGACTTTTCGGTGGTGCAGGTGTTGGTAAGACCGTCATCATTATGGAGCTTATTAACAACATCGCTCTCAAGCATGGTGGTGTATCTGTTTTTGGTGGCGTCGGTGAGCGAACCCGTGAAGGGAACGACCTCTGGTTGGAGATGCAGGAGAGTGGCGTCGTCAACATAGAGGAACCAGAGAAGTCGCGAGCTGCTCTAATTTATGGCCAAATGACCGAACCCCCTGGGGCTAGGCAACGGGTTGCGTTGAGTGCTTTAACGGTAGCCGAATATTTCCGCGATGCTGAAGCTAAAGATGTGCTCCTGTTTATCGACAATATCTTTAGGTTCACGCAAGCCGGATCCGAAGTTTCTGCCTTGTTAGGCCGTATGCCATCGGCGGTGGGATATCAGCCGACACTGGCCAGTGAAATGGGGGCAATGCAGGAACGGATTACATCGACGAAACAAGGATCAATCACATCGGTTCAAGCAATATACGTACCGGCCGACGACTATACCGATCCCGCACCAGCGACAACATTCGCCCATCTGGATGCCACCACCAATTTGTCCCGAGCTATCGTCGAGAAGGGGATCTACCCTGCGGTCGATCCTCTAGCCTCTACGTCAAGGATTCTTGATGCGAACATTATTGGGGACGAGCACTACAATGTTGCTCGTGAAGTAAAACAGGTGCTGCAGCGCTATAAGGACTTGCAGGATATCATAGCGATTCTCGGTATTGACGAACTTTCGGAAGAGGATAAGCTTGCCGTATCGCGGGCTCGTCGCATCGAAAGGTTCCTCTCGCAGCCGTTCTTTGTGGCCTCACAGTTCACCGGACTTGAAGGTAAATACGTACCGATTGCTGACACGATCCGTGGATTCAAGGAGATTGTTGATGGGAAGCATGACGACTTGCCAGAACAAGCATTTCTCTTGGTCGGTACCATTGAGGAGGCAATGGAGAAGGCCGAAAAAATGAAAAGTGAAGCAGCTTGAGGTGGATTTGAAGAGCACGCCCTAAGAACCCGCTGAATTTCCCTATGCCTCTACCCGATCATCTAACCCTCACAATTGTCACTCCTGACCATGCGGTTGTCCGTAGGGAGGTTGACGAAGTAAAAGCGCCTGGTTCAGAAGGTTCTTTTGGTGTGCTGCCGGGGCACACTCCCTTCCTGGCATCCTTACAGGCTGGTGAACTTTGGTATCGGTGCGGCCAGGACATCTCCCACGTTGCTGTGTCTTTCGGGTTTGCCGAGGTGCTACCTGACAGTGTGACTATCCTTGCGGATGTAGCCGAACCGGCGGAAACAATTGATATCCACCGGGCAGAATCCGCTCGAGAGCGCGCTCGGAGCCGACTAGACCTGCCTGAGCCTAACCTGGATTTTGGGCGGGCTCGTGTAGCCCTGCGTAAGTCTTTAGTGAGGCTTGAAGTAGCCAAATTGGCCAAATCCAAGGCTTAATTCACATACCATTCAGCCTTGCACGGGTCTAAACAAGCTTAAAGCGTTTCTGGCGTCTGTCATTTGGGAAGAACTCCAATAACAGCTACCACGTGAGCTACCTAGGGGACAGGTCGGGTGGCTTCGTGAGAACATGGCACATAAGCTATGCGGGTTTCAGCTGCTTCGGCCACCCAACGAGGGCGGTACCATTCAATGTCTGGTACCCCAAACGAAGACTACCATTGCGTCCGCTTGGACTTGGGGTTGTTCGTTGTTGCAGACGGGATGGGTGGGCATCCAAAAGGCGAAGTTGCCTCTCAAGCGGCGGTTGAGGGTATTGTGGAGTTTGTTGAATCAACTGTGGGAATGCTTCCCTCTCAAGTCTGGCCGGTTCGTTTTGATCCCGGTCAAAGCGACAACCAGAACCGGCTGAGGGTTGGGTTTTCCGTGGGGAACCGTCGACTGGCGTCTGAGAATGCTCTCTTGGAAGAGCGTCGTGAAATGGCCACAACGGCTGTGGCGGTTTTGATTGATGGGCCGATTGGTACAGTTGCCCATGTCGGTGACAGCCGAGCCTACAGGTTACGGGGTAGTCAATTAGAGCAGCTAACAAGGGATCACTCGTGGGTGGAAGAGCAGCTTCAGGCCGGTGAACTTACCGAGGCCGCCGCACGCGACCATCCACGGCGAAATATCGTGACCCGAGCAATATCGGGTTCTGGGGACCTCGATGTGGAGCTTCAGGAGTTACAGCTGCGGACAGAGGATCGGTTCTTGCTATGTTCTGATGGCATCTTTAATGTGTTGTCTGACGCTGAAATAGAAGAGGTGCTCGGGGGGCGAGAAGCGGATCTCGCCGAGGCCTGTCAGACGCTTGTTAGAGGTGCGAGTGAGGGTGGAGGTTCAGATGACATGACCGCCATCATTGTTGAAATCGATGCTGTTTAACCTCGCGCAATTGTTGCGCTACCGCGGACTCATTCAGGTCCTGGTCGCACGTGAACTCAAAGCCCGATATCGTGGTTCTGTTTTGGGGTTTTTCTGGTCGTTTTTCAATCCTCTGTTGCTTCTGCTGGTCTACACTTTTGTCTTCACGGTCATTATCCCGAGAGGCGAGTTGGTTAACCTTGAGCCCTACGCCGTTTTTCTGTTTTGTGGGCTTTTGCCTTGGACTTGGTTTTCGTCGTCCCTCAGCGACGGCGCAAACGTGCTCATCATTAACGGCAATCTGATTAAGAAAGTCATGTTTCCAGCCGAAATTCTTCCTATAGTTGCGGTTCTGGCAAATATGGTTCACTTTTTGTTTGGGCTGCCGATCTTGGGGGCCTTTCTTGTTTACTACTCTGTGCCTCTGCAGCTTAGTGAGTTGATATGGTTGCCTCTAGTGCTTGCGGTTCAACTGATTTTGACACTCGGGCTGGCAATGACACTAGCAGCTTTGACTGTCCATTTTCGTGACATAAAGGACTTGTTGGCAAATTTGCTAACGTTGTGGTTTTTTGCCACGCCGATAATCTATCCAATGGCAATCTTACCCTCCCAGGGTAAAGTCTTCATGAATCTCAACCCATTCGCCCATTTAGCAATCTCATATCAGGAAATCCTTTTCTACGAGGGCCCATTTGGTCACTGGAAATGGCTTCTCGCCCTCTTGGGAGCAGGTGTTGGGCTCTTTCTGTTGGGTTATGGGCTGTTTGATCGGCTACGTGATTCCTTCGCGGAAGAGGTCTGAAGACAGATTTTTGGCTTGAGGACACAGAGGCATGTCAGCTATTGAGATTGATCACGTCACAAAGGTCTACCGTCGCCACGGTTATAGGCGTCAGTTTGCCACTCTTAAGAGCGCACTGCTTTCTGGAAATTTGGTTGGGCACTTACGGCCGGATGAATCTTTTCTTGCTTTGGACGATGTCTCGTTAACAGTGCCTAAAGGAGTTACATATGGCGTCATTGGCCGTAATGGTTCTGGAAAGAGCACTCTACTTAAGTTGGTAGCAGGTATTACTAAACCGTCGAGGGGAGAGGTCCGCGTAGGGGGACGTGTTTCGGCCTTGATCGAGCTTGGTGCAGGTTTCCATCCCGAGATCAGCGGCCGAGAAAACGTATTTATTAACGGAATCATGTTGGGACTGTCCCATCGCGAAGTTAACCAACGATTCGACGAAATAGTTGAATTTGCGGAACTAAAGGATTTTATCGATGCGCCGGTGAAGACTTACTCATCTGGTATGTACATGAGGCTTGGCTTCGCGGTTGCAGTACACGTTGACCCAGATGTTCTCTTGGTAGACGAGGTCTTGGCGGTAGGCGATGAAGGCTTTAGTTTGAAATGTTTGGACAAATTTGCTGAGTTCAAACGTCGTGGTAAAACCATCTTGCTAGTTACTCACGGCCTCTCGATGGTCGAACGGTTCTGTGACGAAGCAGTGTGGCTCGAGGCCGGATCAAAAGAAGCGGCGGGTGACCCTAAGAGGGTCATTCAGATGTATTTGGCTGACATTGAGGAAGTGGAAGACCGTCATCTTGCGGCTTCGGATGCCAAGATGCAGCAATCACCATCGGCTGCGGACACGCCGGGGCATGGTCAGCCGGAAGTGGCTACTAAAGACTTGCTACCTTTGGAACAGCAATCCTCTGAGCCCGTCGAAAAGGATGATCTGCCACCGGCCAACATGTTTACCGCGAAGGAGGGACGGTGGGGTTCAGGGGCTGTTCGAATTGAGCAGGTCACTCTCGAGGGTGACCAGGGAGCGAGCCATGTCTTTCATTCCGGTGAGCGGATGGTTATCCGGATGAAGATTATCGCGGAGGAAGTGGTTGATGATTTTGCGTTTGGTATCAGTATTTTCAGCAATGAGGGGGTTTGTTGCTATGGTACCAACACTGATATTGAAGACTTGGAATCAGATTCCTTAGAAGGAGTTGGAGAAGTTGCGTTTACCATTGATCGGCTGGATTTGGTTGCTGGTACCTATAAGTTGGATGTTGCTGTCCATAAATGTGACGGGTTCTCCTATGATTACCACCGGTTGCTCTATACATTCCGGGTTAAATCTAGAACTAGGGATGTCGGCATCTACAGGCCCAGCCATGACTGGAGCTTCACCGGTGGTGTGCGGTTGAAGAAGTCCGTTGATGAAGTTGCCGGTGCCACACTAGGCGAAGATGACCCTATACCGTCTCCGTTGTTGTATCGTGAGTAAAGGCAGATTTGCGGCTAGAAATGCCTGATAAATCCAGCTGCTTGGAGCCTGAGCCGAAGGTAGCCTCTTACACTCTGGAAGCTCTGCCTTTTTAGTCGGGGTCGTAGCTAGATGTCCTGAGCTTAACCCTGTGGCTCTTCCGATCCCGTGACTGTTACCTCGTTAACTCTTCAAGCCTTATTGAAATCGGCTGCGGCCAGACTCGGTCTAATTGGAGGGACTCCCCGGTCATTCGGGGGGCTATCAGCCGCTGCAAAAAGTTTCGTGGTGTCTGTGGCTTCCGCGGAGTCCCCGATTCTAGTGATCGTTCCAACCGATGGTGATATTGATCAGTTTGTCACAGATAGTCGTTTTTTTCTCGGTGGCCTGAACGGGCTATCTCAACACGCTCTACAGCAGGCAGTTCAGCCATTTCCTGGGCATGGAGTGGATCCTTATCGCGGACTAGCTCCTCATTTCGAGGTTTCAGCTGCCCGTGGGTCTGCTCTTTTTGGGTTGGCGTCTAGAAGTGTTCGAGTGGTGGTGGCGTCGGCAACCGCACTGTTACCAAGGCTGAGTCCACCAGAGAGACTTTTGGCAGCTGGTAGCCACTTATTGGTTGGAGATCTGTTGGAGCCTCCAGAACTTGGAGACCTGCTGGCTGATGCCGGGTTCATACCGGCAGACCCGGTGGATTCGCACGGCCAATTTTGTGTCAGGGGTGGTGTGGTGGACTATTTCGCCGCCGGAGATGTTCAGCCAGTGCGAGCCGAATTTGCAGGCGATACGATCGAATCGCTCAGGCGTTTTGATCCCGGAACCCAGCGATCAACTCAAATGATGGACCGGACAGAGGTTTTACCGCTGCGAGAGGTATTTGAAACGGTCGATAACACTGAGCTGGGCCAATTTCAGGCGGATCGATCGGCTTGGTTGTTTGATTACCTGGTTCGAGTTCCTGGACTTCGAATTTACCTTTCGGAGTCTGAGGCGTGTCATCAAACTCTAGAAAGAGGTGTTCAGCAGTTAAGAGAAGGGTATAGCAAGAGGGAACCGGAAAAGGAGGTGCAACTTTCACCCGAAGAACTTTTTGTGGGTGAGTCAGTCCTAAAGACTTGGCTTGGATCGGCGAGCTGTCTTGAGGAGCTCTGGGAAGATCAATCCAATGTTAGTGGTGTGCAGCATATTGTTTGCCAGCAGGCGGTCGAATTTAATGGTCGGCTTGGGGACTGGGTGGACGAGGTTAAACGGTTTCGTGGGCGTGGTGAGACCGTGCTTTTGGTGACCGGAACCTCTGGGCGTAGCGAACGGGTCGTTGATTTGCTAGCGGGCTACGATTTGGCCGCATCGGTGATCAGTTCTGAGGGTTGGGCCCGCGGAAACTCTCTTTTATTGGCGACTGGGCAATTGACCCGAGGATTCCGATTGCCAGATGCTGGGTTGACGATATTTGCTGAGCCCGATGTCTTCGATAAGAGTCAGAGTGTACGAAAACGCCCTACGGATCATGCTCGGTCGTTTCTATCGGATTTTCGGGACTTGCGTGCTGGAGATCATGTCGTTCATGCAGACCATGGTGTTGGAGTATTTGTCGGGCTTAAGTCAATTCCGGTGGGACCTGAAGAACATGAGTTTATGGAACTGCGTTACGCCGAGGAAGACAAGTTGTTTGTTCCGATTGAGCAGATCGACCTATTGCAGAAGTACAGCGGGACGGCTAAGGCTACTCTTAATCGCCTTGGCGGTACAACTTGGGCTAAAACTAAGACGAAAGTCCGTCGAGCCATGCGAGACATGGCCGAAGAACTCCTCAAGCTTTACGCTGCCAGACGGGCCAAGCCTGGCTATGCCTTCAGCCAAGATACTCAATGGCACCGGGAATTCGATGATGCGTTTGAGTATGAGCTTACCCACGACCAACAGGCGGCTGTAGCTGATGTCCGTAAGGATATGGAATCCTCAGCCCCAATGGATCGTTTACTTTGCGGAGACGTTGGTTATGGTAAGACAGAAGTAGCAATGCGAGCAGCTTTCAAGGCTGTGATAGATGGAAAGCAGGTGGGTGTCCTAGCCCCGACCACCGTGCTTGCATTACAACATTATCAGACCTTTGCCGAACGGTTTGCTGGGTTTCCGGTGAGCGTCGGCTTGGTTAGTCGGTTTCGAACGATTAGCGAACAAAAACAAACACTTAAAGATCTCACCGCTGGCAAAGTAGAGATTGTTATAGGGACCCACCGTTTACTCTCGAAGGATGTCCAATTTTGTGACCTCGGTCTGCTGATTGTCGATGAAGAACAGCGGTTCGGCGTAGCCCATAAGGAACGAATTAAACAAATCCGTCACCGTGTTGACGTGCTGACAATGACTGCGACACCAATTCCCCGAACATTAAATATGTCATTAGTAGGTATCCGTGACATGTCGATTATTGAAACACCACCAAAAGACCGCAGGGCCATTCAAACTAATGTTGTCCGTTTCAATCAGCAGGCGATCGCACAAGCTGTTAGGGTCGAGTTGGAACGGGGCGGTCAAGTGTACTTCTTGCATAGCCGAGTTACATCGATCGGCGCAATGGGGGAGTTACTGACTAGATTGATACCCGAGGCACGAATAGCGGTTGCCCATGGCCAGATGAAGGAAGGGGCTTTGGAGCGCTGTATGATCGATTTCGTGCAGCACAAGTACGATGTGCTAATAGCTACGACAATTATTGAGAACGGCCTTGATATCCCAAATGCTAATACGATTATCGTGAACCACGCTGAACGATTTGGTCTTGCACAGCTCTACCAATTGCGGGGTCGAGTGGGACGGTCCGATAGACGGGCCTATGCATATCTACTGGTGCCACCAGAGGGCTCTCTCTCGCCAGTGGCACGTCGACGACTGGCTGCGATTAGAGAGTTTAGCGACTTGGGCAGTGGATTTCGAATTGCTGCGCTCGATCTCGAAATAAGGGGGGCTGGGAACCTTTTGGGTGGAGAACAGAGCGGCCATATTGAATCGGTAGGATTCAGTCTGTACGTCAAACTACTTGAGCAAACGGTGAGCGAGCTTAAGGGTGAACCCTTTGAGGCAGTTGAACGTGCGACAGTGAATCTGAGCATTGATCTGAAGATTGACGAAGAGTATGTTTCAGATCCCAGCCAAAGGTTGATGGTATATCGTCGAGTCGCTTCGGCTCGTAGAAAATCTGACTTGGTGTCCCTACTCAATGAACTTAGGGATCGGTATGGACCGATTCATCCGTCTGTGGAAGTCTTGATTGAATATGGAAAGATACGGCTATTAGCTGGCCAAATTGGTCTCCAGTCGATAGAACGTAACGACCAACTGCTCGTTATTAAGTTTCATCCCACAGTCTCGATGGATCCAGCCCAGTTGTTTGAATTTATTCAACAGCGGCCAGATCTGAAACTGAAGCCACCCGGGACTCTGATCGCTGATTGGCACGGGGAAAGGTCAGCCCATCGTGTGGCTGACAACCCATCTTGGTGGACGAGCCGTGCTAGTGGCAATGGAGTCCAGGCCGGTTTCTCAAAGAGAGAACTCGAGGGTTCAGTTCGTCGAACAGAGGGTGCGGAGAGGTTGTTATCTAAAGTCTGTGCCTTGTTAGTAGAGTTACGTGGGCTCCAGACGATAGAATCTTGACGGGACAGAGGAAACATTATGCAGCGATATCTCCTTGGTGGTGTCATCTTTCTAGCCGTGGCCGGGGCTGGCCTTGAGTGGAAGGTTAAGGCCCAAGCGCTAGCTTCTGGTACGCCGGGGGCAATTGTGCTCGAGAGGATCTTGGTGAAGGTTAATGGCGGTCTAATCACTCAGACTGACTTAGAAGAGGCACAGATTAATGAACTCCGTGCTCGCCCGTTGCCTCCCCAAACCGATGCCGACCTGCGTCGGCTCATCGAGGAAATGACTCCAGCACTGATTGCAAATGCTGTTGACCAAGAGTTGCTCGTCCAACGCGGACGCGAGATGGGATATACATTAGGCGATGAACAATTTGAGGAAATCCTTGAGGGTATTAAGGAAGAAAATGGTATGACCGATGAGCAGCTTATTTCGGCTCTTGAAATAGAGCAAGGGATGACGCTAGCTCAGTTACGTAGGGTTATGGAACGCCAAATGCTGGTGGGTCAAGTTCAAGAAATTCAAGTATTGAGGCGAGTTAGGATGACCGACACTGAGGCCGAAGAATATTACGAGAGTAACTTGGATGAATTTTCAGAGCCAGCAACTGTCACCCTGCGTGAAATTTTGATCGCTGTCCCGGTAGAGAACAGTGGACTCAATGTAGCCCGAGATAATCAGGCTCGGTTAACCGCTGAAGAGGCATTTACCCGAGTGACAGCAGGAGATGATTTCGAGCAGGTTGTTTCCGAAATGTCGGATTCTGCCTCGAGTGCAAATGGGGGTTTAATCGGACCAATCCCTGTTGGGGATGTAGCGGAGGAGATTCGTGCGAGGATTGAGCCGCTGGAGGAAGGCGAGATTAGTGAGGTCACGCGTACTCCTGCTGGCTACCAGATTTTGAAATTGGAATCGATATACACTCCGGCCCCGACATCGTTCGAAGAGGTTCGTGATGAGATAGTGAACAATGTTTTTAACGACCGACGTATTGAGGCGTTGGAGACCTTTATCGATACACTGCGGAGCGAGGCTATCATTGAGTGGAAAGATGAAGGACTAAGGACCCTCTATGAACAATTCTTGGCTACTCGGGAAGCTATCAGTCAACCGTAAAAACTGGTTTACCTCAGTAGAAGGTCTCTGCGGCTTCGGTTGCAAATAAGTGTCATGAAATAGGAAGAACCTGAGAGTGGCGTTGTCTGCCACTGTCGTCACTAATACCCTACCCCCATGACAGACTAGTGAGTAGCGGTTGTGACGTGCTGCTATCCACTGGAAGAGGCTATGTTTTCGAGGGACCTGGAATCTATGAGTATGGATACACGGGCACCGCTAAGAATAGGGGCAGTGGAGTTACATTCGCCATTTGCTCTAGCACCAATGGCCGGAATGACTGACACGGCCTTTCGCCGTTTGGTCAAGGGTCGAGGTGGTTGCGGTTTAGTTGTCACTGAGATGGTCAGCTCAGAGGGGTTGGTGCGTGGGATAGACCGGACTCTTGATTACGCCGAATACACTGAGGAGGAACGGCCGGTCTCGATTCAGATTTTCGGCGGTGACCCTACCAAGATGGCAGCGGCGGCTCAGCTAGTAGAACAAATGGGTGCGGACATCGTCGATGTCAATATGGGATGTCCGGTACCTAAGATAGCCAAACACCAAGCTGGTTGCAGTCTAATGCGAATCCCGGAACATGCTGCTGCAGTGGTTAATGCGATGACAAGTGCGGTGTCGATCCCTGTGACTGTAAAAATGCGTTCTGGGTGGGATGACGAGCACATCAATGCTCCAGAATTAGCTGTCTTGATGGAACAGGCTGGTGCAGCAGCGTTGGCCGTTCATGGTCGGACAGCGGCGCAATCGTATACGGGTCGGTCCGATTGGTCGCTGATAAACGAAGTTGCTCGTGCGGTCACGATACCTGTTTTTGGCAGCGGGGATTGTGTGGTTCCAAATGATCTTGTTGGGCGTCTCGGGGCGACGGCGGCATCAGGGGTGCTTGTGGGTCGTGGGGCTCTACGGAATCCTTGGATCTTTGAGCAAGCTTGGACCCTTCAGCGTGGCTACGAGGTGCGGCGGGTGTCCGTCCAGGAACGGGGCCAGTTTCTCCTCACCTATATTGACTTGCTCTTGGCTGAAGGAACCCGAGAAAAAGAGGGCTTTCGCCATGTTGCTCAGAATGACTCGGTGGGCCGGCGGCGCAAGCGGAATGCTGGGACTCGCCAAAAATGGATTATCAACAAGCTCAGGGCGCTGGGGTCGTGGTACACGAAAGGAATCGACAATGGGTCGCGGTTGCGCATCCGGATAAATCAAGCCAAGACTCTGGAAGAGCTTCGACTAATCATCGAGGACTTTTTTGAATTGGATAGAGCATTAACCTAGAGGGAGCTTGGATAAACTCAGTGTTGATTCCCTCAGCTGATGACTGCAGGTTGTACCGCTAAAAAGGCCATGCCCAGATTTATCGAATCGCCAACCGTAATCCAAGCTGCTGGGAATCTCCCCAAGAAGATCGAAGAATTTAGTGGTCTGGTGAACACAGGCTTTCCAGGGGTCAGTGTAGCTAGGATGGTATCGCCTGAGGGCTGGACAGAGCCTGGACAAAGGCCAAATTTCCAAGAGACAACACTCGTGTTGCGGGGTTTGGTTAGAGTTGAACATGAAACTGGGGTCGTTGATGTTCGAGCTGGTCAGGCGATAGTAACCAATCCTGGCGAATGGGTCAGGTACTCAAGCCCAGAACCTGGTGGTGCGGAGTATGTAGCAGTCTGTCTACCGGCTTTCTCTCCGAGTTCGGTTAACCGGGATTCTGAGTAGCCTCCGTTCGAAAGACTTTTGCGGGTGATATTTAAGGCATGAGTGAGAACGGTGAGCGGTTGGTCGGTGTGATCACCAAGAACCAGTTCACAAGAGACGTTTAACTTTTTCAACAAGAGTGGTCCGTTTAAGCCCAAGACGCTGAGCTGCCTGCTGTTTGTTGCCATCGGTCGTAGTCAATGCACTCTGAATAAGTTCCCGTTCGGTCTTGGCAAGATAGGCTGGCATATCGAAACCGTCCTCTGGTACCGGTGTAGTTAGGGTTGGACTGGAGGGCAGGGGTATTTGCAGCTCAGGAGGAAGGTCGGGACCGTCGATCTGAGTCCGGTCACTGCCGAGAGCGAATGCGCGCTCAATAGCATTCTCAAGTTGTCTGATGTTCCCGGGCCAGTCATACCCCATCATTAGACGAAGGGCTTCTTGGGTGACTGAAACCTCACGCGGTCGGTCCTGACGAGGACTGAGCGTCCTTACGAAGTGCTGTACCAGTAATGGGATATCCTCGCGTCGGTTTCGCAGGGGGGGGAGAAAGATAGGAATAACATTTAGTCGGTAATAAAGGTCTTCCCGGAAACTGCCGTTACTAACCAGTTGTGAGAGGTCAGCGTTCGTAGCGGCGATTATTCTAACGTCGATCTTGATCGTCCGATTGTCTCCGACTCTCTCCAATTCGCGTTCTTGTAGAACACGAAGCAACTTAGCCTGTAAATTCCCACTCATCGTACCGACCTCATCAAGGAACAGAGTCCCTTGGTGGGCGTCTTCAAGCCGGCCTTTTCGGGTAGATACTGCACCAGTAAACGCCCCACGAACGTGTCCGAAGAGCTCAGATTCAAGCAAAGCCTCAGGCACTGCACTGCAGTTCAGAGCAACAAATCGATGATTTGTTCGTGGGCTATTGTGGTGAATGGCTCGCGCAGCCAGTTCTTTGCCTGTGCCCGTTTCCCCGGTTACCAAAACAGTGCTGGTGCTGGTGGCAACTGTTTCAAGCAGGTCAAAGAGTTCTCGCATCTGGGGGCTACTTCCTACCAACCCGGCGAACCGGTACCGTTCTTCCAACTGCGAACGCAGGTAGGCGTTTTCTGATCGTAGACGGCGCTGCTCGAGAGCAGACCCGATCACATGAAGCAACTGGTCAAACTGGAATGGTTTGGTAATGAATTCTGTGGCGCCCTGCTTGATTGAAGCTACGGCATCCTTAACGGTCCCAAAACCAGTCACGACGACTCCAACGACCTCAGGGTACCGGCTGAGGGCAGCTGCTAAAACTTCAGTTCCGTCAATTCCAGGTAAGCGAAGATCGGTCACTACTACGTCAAATGCGAATTCTGTCAGCTGTGCGAGGGCCTCCTCACCGGTGCCAACTTGCACCACCTGATAGCCCTCCTCTATAAGGCGTTCAGCTGTGGCCTCCCTCAGAGGGGCTTCATCCTCAACGAATAGCAGATGAGCCCCACCGTCAGACATCTTCCTCCATTCGCCAATATATTGACGCGGAGCCCGAGTAAAGGCCAGAGATATTTTTGTTGCTTGACTAGCTTCTTGGGCTAATGAAGAACTGGCTCGGTGCCGATACCATTGTTCGGGCCGGTCAAATTAGAAACTAAGGCATTGGCGTTGACGCATGGCCCAGTTAGAGCACTATCAATGATTGTGGATAGGAAAACTACTTCGATCATGAAAGCCTGCGAATTGGTAGGTGTGAGTAGGCGCACGATCTACAACTGGATTGCCAGCGGTAAGGTGGAGTATGTTCGCACCGCGGGAGGGTCAGTCCGGATTTTTGTGGACACGCTCTGGCGGGAACCTGGGTCAAACGGTGGCCAGGTCGAGTCGCTTCGGACTGAGCAATAAACCGATTAGGTCGATGCAGAATCAGACTCCGTTTCCGCCAGAGGGTATGAGTTTATTGCAGATGGATCAGCCGACAGATATCGGCGCTCTCTTCCATCGGTTGAACAATCAGCTTGGCGTTATTCTCGCCAATGCGGAATTACTGGAATCTCGCCTTTCCGACGAAGCTGGCCAGGCACGGGCTGCACAGATTGTGACGAGCGCGGTTGAAGCTATCAGTGCGGTTCGCCACATACGGGAACACTGCCGAGACTGAATTGCGACTGGTCTCCAGGCGCCCTCACCCTATCTCACTCAGGCGCAGTAGCGTCAAAATCACGACAGCTAAGAAGCCATTAGAGTCAAAACTTTGACTGTTCTGGCGGTTTTGAGGTCTGAGTGCCTTACTGGTTTAATGTCAAAATTATTTTAAATACCTGTATAAAATGGACTTACTGGGTTTTATTGTTTTGATTTCAAATAAACCTCAGCTTGGCACCGAATTTGCGACTTTATGAACCGGAGTGACCGCATCCCTTGTCGGGGTTCTAAGTGGCCGCTCGGAGGAGAATGTTCATGACAGCGCAAACAGTTGGTTGCAAAGACCCAAAAGAAGATCGAATTACATCCAGTCTGCCATTTGTGAAGGCTCTGGCTCGCCGGATGGCAGCTTCGATGCCAAATTCAGTTGACTTGGGAGATTTGGTCCAAGATGGGATGGTCGGTTTGATCGATGCGGCCGAACGTTTTGATGAAGCACGTGGCATCAAATTTGAGACTTTTGCTGAACGCCGGGTGAGAGGGGCGATGATTGATGCTTTGCGGCGAGACGCATGGCCTAGGGGGATTCGTCGTGCCCGGCGGGAAATCGAGGGAGCGCGCGAAAAATTGAGGCAGGACCTTGGGACTGAGCCATCATTGGCTGCCATAGCCGAACACTTGGGTTCAGACGAAACGAAGTTAAGCCGGACAATACTTCGAATAAGCACAATTGAGGCTACATCACCACTGACGTCTGCTGAAGCGCTCAATGGAGCTCACTTACCTCCTGTGATGGTGCCACCGGAACTGCCTAGACCAGACCGGTTGTGTGAAGAGGGTGAAGTTGCAGCCCGCGTCCGTGACGCGATTAAGGCACTTCCGTGGCGGGAACGGAAGGTTATAGGGCTCTACTACTACGGCGATGTGACAATGAAGCAGATTGGCAGCAAGATCGGGGTAAACGAGTCTCGCGTTTCTCAATTACATGCTCGGGCGGTTCAGCGATTGCGGAAAACACTTGGTTCTGATTTAGACCCTGCCGAATTCAGTGGCCCTAAAAAGGCTGATAACGAAAATAGTTTGTCTCCCTCAGCGTCCTTGAAAATGGCTAAGGCGAAGTTTGCATCTGCAACTAGTAAGCGTCGGAAGCAAGATCTTAAATCTATACCCAACCTTCAACGATCACGAGACGGGGTACAACAACAAACTGATGTGGGCTGAGTTGGAGGTCCTGTCGTGAGCTTGCTGTGGCCAGAGTTGATACCGCTTTGGCGAACTAGGACTTTGGTGTTTGAAACAATTTAGTGGAGCTAGGCAGAGAAGGCTCCACTGGCATGGGACTAGAGTTGTTGTTCAGCCGACTACCTGACTTGCTGTTAGGAGAAGGTCGTGTAGACGAAACGGTTTTGCCAGCCAAGGGCAACCTGTTTCAGTAAGAAAGTGTTCTGCTTCGGTGCCGGCGACATCCCCAGTCACGAAGATGACGTGTTTGGAAAGAGCCGGATGCTCTAGGCAAAGTTTTCGGTAGAAAGAGGGCCCATCGAGTCGAGGCATCTTCAGGTCGCAAATTACCAAATCGAAGGTTTGGTTGCTAACACAGTCCAGCGCCTCTACTCCGTCTATCGCCCGTTCCACGCGGTATCCGGCTTCGGTCATGGCGTCAGCTACCGCAGCTGCTAGGGCGGGTTCATCCTCGACAACTAGAACCGTGGCACCGGCGATGGCCTGTGGTGGGGCTAGTGGCTGATGTGTGGTCCGGTGAGCTGTGGCAGCAGGAAAAGAGACCAAGAAAGATGCTCCGGACTCTGATGTTGAGCTGACTCGAATTTCTCCATCATGCTCTTGCATGATGGCATAGGCTACTGTAAGGCCCAATCCTGTTCCCTTGCCCACGGTTTTGGTCGTGAAGAACGGGTCGAAAACTTTAGCTTGTGTTTCTTTGGGAATGCCAGGCCCATCATCGTTGATTTCCAGAGTTACCATTCCTTGCGTATCGTCGTACCAAGTCCTAGCCACCAATATACCTCGGCCATTTGCTGCCAATGTTGCCTGTTCTGCATTGATGATCAGATTCAACAACACCTGTTTTACTTGGTGTGTGTCAGCAAACACATGCGGCAACCCACTAGCGAGTGCATCGATTATGCTTACGTTGGACAAACGTTGTTCATGTGTCCGCAAAGCGAAGGTCTCACGCACTATCGCGTTCAGGTCGACTAAAGCGCGGGTTGTGTTTCGTTTGCGTGCGAAGGTCAATAGATTCCGCACAATTTTGGCTGCACGCTCAGCTTCGCTGAGAATTGTTTCAAGACCTCGTTTGGTTTTAGGTTCGACAGGTCGCGCTGCCAAGCGTTCGGCCCAGGTCAGAATAGTGGCTAGTGGATTGTTTAGTTCATGGGCCACTCCTGAGACTGTCTGACCGAGGGCTGCCATTTTTTCGGCTTGAATCATTTGGTTTCCGAGATCTCTGCCTTGATCTTCCACTTTACGCCGCTCACTGACGTCTCGGAGAAGGGCATCGAGCCGAGCTGGCCCTGCGTCTGATGGGGCGTGAAGAGTAGCTGTGACTTCTACCCAAATCGAAGAGTTGTCGGCCCTTCTTAGACGGAGTAAATAGTCGCTGACCGCGCCGTCCCGACGTAATTGAGAAATAAACGCTTCGCGAGCACGTGGGTCAACAAATTGATCTGTTGCGAACGGTGTCACGGCGTCATGGGATTCGTCGGACTCGTAGCCCAACATTAATTTTAGGTAGGGGTTTGCAGCTAGGGTGGTGGTTGTGTCGGAGTCAAGGGTTCCGAGATAAATACCCTCTCTAATGGAGTTGTAGAGGTTAGCTAGTAGCGCGGCCTTCGGTAGGGGGGACCTACGCGACCGTCGCAAAGCCATGTTGAATTATAGGTTGCAATATCCCGGCGGCGAAATAGACGACCGAGATTTCAGCATTAGTTTGAGACTGGCGCAGGTGGGGTCGGCGTCGCGTAAGAAGCCTGAGACGCGTATTTGGTCATCACTGCGCTTTGAATATCGGCTGATGAGGCCCCGAGAGCATGCATTTGCATCGCGTCACGCGCGACAGCAAGGCAGTGCGTTCAAGTCATGCCGTGTGTGGCCCATTCCATTACCTGCCCATTGGGCGCCCGTGATGCAACGAAACAATCGGTGTTCCCGACGTGTCCGTCGGTCTGTCCGCAGCCACAATAACAGGGCACGTAGTCCAGGATCTCTGGGTGCCGAGCTGCGAATATATAGGCCTGCCTCATGAGATCTGGTGGACCAGCTGTCTGGTTCATGTACGGAAGCGGCGGCAGGGGTAGGTCGTCCAGATTCTCGAATGTGGAAGCCGAAGCTACTGAAGCGTTATTCCCGACTGCATTGGTGGCTGCGATGTCGTCGGTCGGCCTAGTGTCGGCAGGTGCCTGCTGGCTTGTTGTGCCGAACAGAAACAAACCCCCACCCGTAGCGATGACCACGCTGGCGACAATCAATAACCAAGGGAATGGTTTCGCTCGATTTTCGACGTTTTCTACAGGGTGTCTGGGAACCTGCCTCTCTCGCTTTGATCGTTTTGAACCCATATTGTTAGATTCTATCATTGGAAGAGGGAAGAAAGTGTCCTTACGGTAACACTTTGTGGGACTGGTTGGAGACTAGCGAGTCAGGTTCAGGTTGTGGGACCTAGTGCAAAGGTCATCCGACCATCGAGAACAACCTTGTTATTTGCCATGGCGACGCCGTGCAGTTGTCCCATGCGGCTTCGTAAGCGTTTCACCCTAACTTCGATGTGGACTACATCCCCGGGATAGGCAGGGCGCCGATAGCGGACTTGCTCGATGCCAACAATGTAGATTAGTTTTTCCCGGTTTTCCGGCTTAGCTAGAATCAGAATAGCACCGACCTGGGCCACTGCTTCTGTCAAGATGGTCGGTGGCAGCACAGGCCTCTCGCCGGGGCGGTGGGCTAGGTAGCGCTCGTTAAGGGAGACGTTCTTGACACCCACGATCCGCTTATCGACCTCGAATTCCGTTATTCGGTCAACGAGCAAGAATGGATACCGGTGGGGAAGAATGCGCTCTATAGCAGTGTAGTCGAGCGGTAAATTCAACGGGTCCATCGCCACAGTATAATCGAACCGCCATTAGCATCGAAGTTGGTCAGTCCTGTCTAGAGGTCAAAGCTGGCCTCTGCGATAGACTCGTTTGCTTTTTAGTGGTTTGCGTTGGATGCCAATTCCAAGGGGCGAAGGCTACACCCTATATAAGGCTGTGGATATCTAGGGCCAAGAAGCTCTCACTGTTGCCGCGGGGGTGTGAGAAGTTGTCCCGGTATGATCTCGGCAAAGACCGGCGTTGACTTGGACCGGGACATCAGTAATGGCACTGGGGAGTGGCGGACCACTATGAGGGTCCCTCTCTTCCTAACCGTGTGCTGCAGCGGCGGTGTCTGACTTGGTTGGAACGTCTGTTGGAATCAGCGATGCGAGTTGAGCTGCCAAAATAGTGGTGATCGCATGAACGTCGTTTCTTGACTCCCACCCATCTCGTAATTCGGCTGACAGAACACCAACACAATGGTTGTTCACCAGTAGCGGCTGTGCAAGGGCGCCGTTCGTGGAGTTACCGTTCGGAACAACCTGTAGACTCGATTCGCGAAACGCTTTAGCGGTGGGGTTGTTTCCGTCGTCAGGAATCGAGTTGATCCGTTGCAGAAAATCTTGACCGTAACCGTATTCTCCGGCTGCACGAAGCGTACCACCATTAGTGTCCTTCACCCAAAGGATGAGACCGCTTGCATTGATCAGTGCGGCAGCTCTTGCTAATAGGTCTGGGAGACCGCTTACATCGGTAAGGCCACCCAGATCGGTGCATAGTTCCGCTGCTTCCTGAAGCTGCGATGCAGACCCGTGGTCGACAGAAACATCACTCGTTAGCGGACCGTTGGTTCCGTCGCCTGAAACAGGGTAGTCCCTTAGATCTAGAGTGTCGGAGCCAGTAGTTTGGAACTCGTCGGATTCGGACGTTGTGCTTCTGGCTGCAGGGCGCCTCAGGGGTGCGAGCAGAAGCAAAGCGAGAATGCCGATTCCGGTGCCTGTTGCAAGTAGTTGTGCTTGGGTAGCGCGGGTAGCCCTAACGGTTTCGTTACGTGTTGCCCGTTCGGTCGCGCGAGCTAGCTCTACCTGCTCAGCCGCACGATTTGCTAGCTCAAGGCCGTCGGTGAAGATCAAATCGGAAGCTAGAAGAATCTGCTCACGGTCTGTGTGTTCGCGTGCTTGCCGATCGACCCGTTCCAGACTTGCAATTGCCTCGTCTGCACCGTCTAGGGCGTTTACGGAGCCTGGACTAACGATCAGGCGTCTGAGATTGTCAAGGCTGGTTCGCACAGCCTCAAGATGGTTAGTGACTCTTATGGTCCAGTAATGGGTATCTTGGCCATTGGCGACATAGGCCTGCTGAGAGGCTCGCAGATCGGCTAGCTCTAGGCTTAACGCCCAGCTGAGCTCGGTGAACACATTCTCGATGCTCTGTTCTTCCTTGACGACAAGCTCGGAACGCCTGATTTGATAGCCGGACAATCCCAAGGTTGCCAACGCTGCGACCACAACCAGGAATCGAACCCAGCGATGTTCCATACTTACCGTTACTATACCATCGTCGGTCGATTCGGGATGGAGCCCGTCTCGTTTTGCAGATTTACATGGTGACCAGATGAGTGTGTCCAACACCCGTGCCGCGGTTATCATCAACCCCAAGGCTGGTGCAGCGTCTCGAACCAGACAACAGCTGGCAGAAGATGCTTACAAAGCATGTAGCTTAGCGGGTCTTCCTAACGAAGTAGTTTTTACTGAATATCGAGGTCACGGGCGACTGCTCGCTACGGAGTTTGCTCGTCGGGGATTTTCACCAATAATTGCATGGGGTGGGGATGGGACAGTTAACGAGGTTGCCTCAGCCTTGGTGTTCAAGGACGCAGTGCTTGGGATAGTTCCATCAGGGTCTGGCAACGGCCTGGCTCGAGATTTGGGTATTAGTCTACGCCCGGACCGTGCGATAGAGACCGTAGCAAGTGGCAGAGACCTGAGGATTGATGTTGGGCAGTTGGGAGACCGCTACTTCGTAAACATCGCGGGTGTCGGGTTAGCTGCGTCAGTGGCTTACCGGTTTGAACAGTTGAAGAAACGTGGGCTCCTTGGCTACCTTAAGGCCGCTCTAGTACAGCTGTTCGGTATCATGCCTGAAACATACCAAATAACGAGTGAAGGAGTGACGACTCGACAGACGGTGCTGTTGGTAGAACATGCTAACGGCAGGCAGTACGGTAACGGGGCGCTCATCGCGCCAGATGCAAAACTAGATGATGGTTTTCTGGAGCTTGTGATAGTTGACCCAATTGGACCCCTGAGAATGCTGTGGAGTGCCAGACGGCTATTTACTGGTACGATCAACCAGGATTCCAAAGTGCGGTCGAAGCCCGTTCGCTGTACAAGGATTGGCGGACCCCACCCAATTCGGTATCACGTTGACGGGGAGGTTGGGCAGGGAGGTGTTTCGCTTGACGTGATGATTCATCCAGGTGCTTTGAGTGTGAGGGTTCCTACGCAGATTGAAAGAGCTCGGTAGTAAGGCTTTGGGTCAGACTGATTCGGTAAACTAATTACCAATCCCAATCATCAACTTCTAAGTCCCAAAGCGCATAACATTCTTGAGCCACCCCGGCATCTAGGTAAACTTGTGGCAACCTGGACATTGTTCCCAAGAATTCAACCAGTTCTAGGTTCTGATACCAGGACGACACTACATGGCCTGCGAAAGGTAGTCTCTCGTCAGCTCTAGGTTCAAGGGTCGTTGAGTTAATCTCGATCCTCCAAACGCTACTGCCCCCTTCACCGTCTGGGCCCGTGAAATTGAGAACCTGACCGCTGTCTTCGAAGTTCCTAACACCTTCTACCGCGGCAATTTGTGCGGCGAAAGAGTTCCTGAGGCTTAGTTCGCCAGGCTGGGCGGTGCATCCTGCTAGCTGAAGGACACTGAGGAGAGTGACGGAGAATACTAGTCTTCTTATAGGCACAAATCTAACTTCTTGCTAGGAACCGGAATCTTGATTCCGGCTAACCGGCATTGGCCGAAGGATCGCATAAGTTGGCAAACCGATACCTTCAAAGTGTTTCAGGATTTCTCTTGCTGGGGAGGCATCGAGGTCTTCCGCTTGAAATTTAACCTTCACGTAGTTTTCGAGCCCACTCTCGATAACGGGATTCTTTAGCGTCGTCTGGTCCATGGTTAAGCAGTTCTTGCACCAGGTAGCCCACATGTCCACCAGCACAAGTTTGTTCTCCGCTTGTGCTGTTGCGAGCCCTTGACCAAGCGAGGCATGCCAGCCTTCTTCCAACAACTCTTGAACACTATCGGCAACTTGAGACGGGTCGACCCAACGTTGGGAGAACAATCCATAACTTAGATAACCATAGTAAACGGCTGTACCGAGTATGAAAACTCCAAATGCATGCTTGACATGAACCATCCAAGCACCTGGCTTGGGCATAAATGACAACCCGGCACCGGCCACTGGCCAAGGCAGAGCCATGCCAATTCCAAGAAAGAATGGCAAAACGAGGGCAATGGTCGTTCCTGTGTTGTAGAGGTTGCTTGAAAAAACGATAACCTGAATAACTACCGGTGCCACGCACGCCCCGGCAAGAAGGGCTGCGACACCACCCATTCCAAAGGCTACAGCAAGGGATCCGTTTCCGTCGTGACCCATTGCAAATTTTGATTGGAGGCGCGAAAAATCGATGGCGAGGATGTCGAACATCGCAAGGCCTAGCACTACAAATAGTGAGGCAATTCCCAAGTTGAACCACGGTGACGAATTGATGGTACCAAAAGTTCCAGCAGTCAGAATGACGATCAAACCTAGGGCCCCATATACAAGGGCCATTGCAAGACCATAGATTCCACCAAGTGCGAACCCACGCGTTTTGGATCCGGCTTTTGCGCCAGCTCCAATGATCGCTAGATTGATCGGTATCATCGGTAGGACGCACGGAGTCAAATTCAAGGCGAGCCCTCCTAGCAGAATCAGTGCGAGAATCGCTAGCGGCCCTCGTCCTTCAAACCAACCGCGCTCACCTTCACCGGACTCGGCGCCATCCATAAAGCCCAGAAACGCTTCACTGTCCAGGTATCCACCAGTAGTGCTCAAGATCTCAAAACCGGCAAGTGTATCCATCACCGACAAATCGTCGACAATCGGTGCGTTGGTCTCAGGTGCTACAGTGCCCGAGGCCGGGTCACCCATTGTCAGACCGGAAAAAAGGTCGGCTCTCAGGGTGGTGAGCGGCTGAGACGGTTGCACAATTCTTAACTCAAATTCGATTTCCGCAGTCGTCGGATTGAAGCACATTCGATCATTGCAGGCTTGATAACGCAGTGCACCGGGAATAACGTATCTTCCTGGGGAGAGCCCTTCTTCGACGTGTAACTCTGCTCCAAGGGAAAACTCCTCTTCGAATACAGCGAGTGGTTCCTCGACGCCTGCTTGCTCAAGAAGGATCGCGTCGGGAAACCCGATTCCTTGCAGGACGAACCCTTCCGGGGGGATGAGCGTGAGTGCGGTTGGGATTAAGAGGTCGTCCAAGGGTGCGTTTGAATTGACGTGAAACCCGGGATCAAGCGTGATTTCTAGTCCAACCCTGGCTGTAGTGCCTGAATGAACCGCGTCGGTTTCAACCACAGGGTTAATTGTGACAGTGGGCGGCTGTCCTGCTACCTCAGTCATCACTCCAGAAAGCATCACCAAGGCCAAAGCAGTCACTGGCAAACTGCCAAGATAGTTTTTCGAGCTCACTGTTGCCTCCACAAGGTCTCTAACCTGACACTTGACTAAATATTCGAATCGACAGGGAGGTGATAGCGGTCCCATTGTGGAGGGAATTGTCTACCTCCGTCGATCTAACGCAATACAAGAAAAGCACCTTCGTGTTCCGGAACAATTTAGCCGACGCTGGACTTACCCTTGGATCATATCAAGGACGCCGGCTGCCAAGGTCCATTCTCTGGGCTCTTATTTAGCGCTGATGCGGGCTTCCTTCGTAACACGACCCTGCTGCGCACTCGGTAAATTCTGCGGTTAGTTGATTAAAACGGTAGCTCGAGCTTGGTGTTCAGTTGTGGCCGGGTTTGTCTTTGCAAGTTTTGATGTAGACGAATGTTAGGTGGTAGGTATTAGAGCGAGGCATCACTAAATTGGAAAAAGCGGAGCGGGTGCTTTTGCCCGCCCTAGCCTTCTCTACGGAACATAGCGGTGAAATCTGCAACTCGATCATAAATGGTATCGAGTTCTGATGGCGGAGAGAGAAACACAATGCGAAAAAAACCGTCGTTTGGAGCCGTGCCGAATCCTGAGCCATAGACACATAGAAGCCCTGTTTTGTGCAAAAGCCCAAAGACGAAGTCTTGATCTGTGCGACCCGGTGGGAGTTCGACCTTTGGCATGGCGTAAAATGCCGCCCGCGGCGGGACACAAGATATCCCTTCGATTGCATTCAGCCGCTTACTGGTTACCTCTGCTCGCTCGCGAAGCGAGTCAATGAAGGCTTCCTTGTGGCTGTTGTCGCCAGTTAGTGCTGCTAGGATGGCGTATTGCATCGGGCCCGTGCTACACAATCGACCATCTGCTAGTTCGTGGGTAGCAGCTAACACTGCGTCAAGACGCACGCCACCGTTCACAGCCAGCCAGCCCGCTCGCCACCCAGGGGCCCGATAGGCCTTGGAAATCGATGAAAAGGAGATAACAGGGGCATCTGGATTTATAGCTGCCAGCGGTAGAACCGGTTCGTCGTAAGAAAGGTCTGCATATACTTCATCTGCGAGGATTACTAGGTTGTGGCGATCCACCAGTTCGAGAAGTTTTCGACGGATTTCACTCGAGTACACCGCACCGGTCGGGTTGTTAGGATCAATCATCACGATTGCCCTTGTCCTCGGACCGATCTGACTTTTGATGTGTTCAAGGTCTGGCATCCACCCGTGGTTTGGATCGGTACGGTAATAGATGCTCCGAGCGCCAAGCTTGGTCAAGGATGCAGTGTAAAACGGGTATGTGGGTACTGGTATGAGGACCTCGTCGCCGGGATTGACTAAGACTGAGAGTACCAGTTCTATTCCTTCGGATGTGCCAGATGTCAAAATAACGCGGTCTGGATCGATAGCAGCCCCAGAAGTCGAATAGGAGGCGGCCACGGCCTCCCTTACTTTCCAGATTCCTGCGGCTGGGGTATAACCATTTGAACCATCTCTGATAGCTTTCTCGACAGCATCAACAAGGTGTGGGGGTGTTTGGAAGCCGAAGGCGACCGGATCGCCGATATTGAGATACTTTACCTGTTGTCCAGTAGCTTCAGCTTTTTTGGCTGCTGCAACCACATTGCGGATCGCGTAGGAGAAATCCTCAAGGCGATGACCCACCGGGATTGGTGCTGACACTGACGTTGTCACCTTTTAATCTTATCCCACTTGACTTCCCAACTTGGTACTGGTGCCAGGAGTCTCTCGACCCATACAGGGTCATGGAAACGTCTTATACCAAACTGACTTCCGGTTTCCCGCCTCTTGGTTCTTGGGTGATATCCTCCAGAAATGGCAATTCGTACAGAACTAGTTCTTCGATTGGATAACAGTCCAGGTTCTCTGAATCGTCTGTGTAAGGTTCTGGCTGATGAGAAGGTAAATGTAGCAGCTCTCAATTTGGAGGCTTCAGGGACTGTGCATTTGGTTCCGGATAACCCGCTTCATGCAAGTGGCTTGCTAAGAGGGCTCGATTACGCTGTCGAAGAATGTGAGGTGCTGTTCGTCCAGATACCCAATACGGTAGGCGCTGTGACGGCGGCGACCCGCCAACTAGCTACTGCTGCAATCAATATAAATTATGCGTTTGCCTCTGTGTCGAGTGGGCACGAGTTGGCAGTGCTCGTTGTTGGAGTGGATGATCCGAAGCGCGCCGCGGCCGTCGCTGGAATGTGAGTTTCACAGCCGTCAAGTGAAACAAGAATTTGGGTAATGACGGGATACTCTTTCCAACCGTCTGCCAGTGGGTGTGCAATGCGTTTATATATCGATACCATGGACGCCATGCTCGTAGACTATGAGCCAGATGGGCGTGTGAAACTGGACGGAGAAGATTGGTCGACGCCAACGCTTCAAGAGCGGAGGGCAATCCTCCATGCTGCTCAGACCGAAATGGAGAGGCTCCAGGACCTCATTCTGGCCTTAGAGAGGGATGTGTCTGTGTGATGTGGTGATGCCAGCTGTTGCTTCTGCGGGCCTAACCTTACTCAGTTTCGACCTTGTCATCGCTGTCGTCGGCTGTGGGTGGGCTCGGCTTGGCGGTGAAGTTCAGGGTTTCTTCGTAAAGGCTGATTCTAACTGTGCCCCCGTTTTCCAAGTCTCCGAACAAAATCTCGTCAGTCAGTGGATTACGTACCTCTGTTTGGATCAGCCGGGCAAGGGGCCGCGCTCCATAGGTCGGGTCGTAACCTTTTTGGGCGAGCCAGGCCCGAGCATCGGGTTCTAACGTGATCGCGATCCGGCGTTCGGCTAGCTGTGTCTCAAGTTGGATAATAAATTTTTCAACGATGGTTTCGACTACATCTGACGCTAGACGATCAAAATTAACTATCGAATCCAGTCGATTGCGGAACTCTGGGCTAAACGTACGCTCGATTGCTGCCTTTGATTGTCCTTGGCTCGGGGTTGTTCTGTCTTCACTGAACCCGATCGGCTGGTTGATCATTTCCCGTGAGCCGGCATTTGAGGTCATGATGATCACGACTTGTCTGAAATCAGCTTTTCGGCCGTTATTGTCGGTCAAAGTCGCATGATCCATCACTTGGAGTAGGATGTTATAGACATCGGGGTGAGCCTTTTCAATCTCGTCAAGCAGCAACACCGAGTAGGGATGCGTTCGGATAGCATCGACCAGTAACCCACCCTGCTCAAAACCTACATATCCCGGTGGCGCGCCTATCAACCTCGATACAGCGTGCTTTTCCATATACTCGCTCATGTCGTAACGAATGAATTCGTTGCCAAGGTGAATGGCTAACTGCTTGGCGAGCTCAGTCTTGCCGACCCCTGTTGGCCCCGTGAACAGGAAGCAACCAGCTGGCCTGTCTGGCTGACCGAGTCCGGCGCGGGCCCGTTTAATGGCAGTTACCACGGTTGCGACGGCCTCATCTTGGCCGAAGACGACTCGACGAAGGGCTTTGTCGAGTGTGCGTAGCCGCTCTTTATCCGAAACGGTTGCTTGTTTCTCAGGAATTCTGGCCATTCTTGCGAGAACGCGTTCGATCTCGGTGGCTGTTACTCGAGGAAGACTGGAATTTATCTCACCCTTGTGGTTATCGAGGCTGTTGATCGGTGAGGTGGGTGAAGACGTAGTGGTTGCCTTTGTGGGTGATTGGGCGATGAGTTCGCGGCCGGCGACGGCTAGTTTGGCCCCTGCTTCGTCGATTACGTCGATTGCGCTATCTGGCAGCCGAGAGTCACGTAAATGGCGGCTTGCCAGTTTTGCTGCGGTCTTAATCGCCGATTTCGTGTAGGTGACCCTATGGTGGGTTTCATAGCGTGATTGCAGGCCTGTAAGGATTTCACAGGTTTCGTCGATGCTTGCTTCTTCGACGACAACCTTCTGGAGTCTCCGGGCGAGCCCTCGGTCGCGTTCGATGTGCTTGAACTCATCAAAAGTGGTAGAGCCAATGACACGGAGCTCGCCGGCCGCAAGAACAGGCTTGATTAAAGTTGCAAGGTCCATCGTTCCGCCTGTAGTGGCACCAGCCCCTACGGTGGCGTGCACTTCATCGATAAATAAGATTGGCATCTGACGGCGAGCCAGCGTGTCAACTACTGCTTTGAACCGTTCCTCAAAATCCCCACGAAACCTAGTCCCAGCAAGCAGTGCGGCGGCATCGAGCGAAAACAGTTCTGCGCCTTTCAACCGTTCAGGCATATCACTCTCGAGAAGTCGAGTGGCTAACCCTTCGGCTAAGGCGGTTTTCCCGACCCCTGCGTCGCCGACGAATACTGGATTGTTCTTGCGCCGGCGGCACAGGATCTCCAATGTTCGTTGTAGCTCGTTGACTCGACCGATCAATGGATCGAGCTGACCTTGCTTGGCGCGGGCAGAGAGGTTGACCGCAAAGGCGCTCAAAGGGTCCCGGGAAGAGGCTGGACCCTCTTCGCCGGGTCCCATTGCCGAAGGTTCCGTTACTGAGTCTCCGGCAGTTGGAGCACGCACTTTCGAGATATTGTGTGAAATGTAGTTCAGGATATCGAGTCGCGTGATATTTTGGGATTGCAACAATTCAGCGGCGTAGGAATTGGGTTGTTGAAGGATTGCGGCAAGTACGTCCCCGAAACGGACCTCGCTTTTCCCAGCGCTTTGAACATGAAGTACCGCTGTCTGTAAAACTCGTTGAAAAGCTAATGTCTGGTCAGGTTCACGACTCTTGGCACCCTTTGAACACTGCTCTAGCGTCTCCAAGAATTCGTCGAGGGAGTGCCTTAAGGCCTTAAGGTCGCTCCCACAGGAGGCCAAGATTTTTTCTCCCTCTGGGTCATGAGCCAAGGAGTAGAGTAAGTGTTCCAGGGTCAGATGGGTGTGTCGCCGGGCTGCGGCCTCACGGAAGGCGACGTTGAGGATCAACTCGAGTGCTGGACTGAACATGGACTTGCTTTCACTCCTCTTCGAGGGTCGCTTGTAGCGGGAAGCCTTCGCGTCGTGCGAGGTCCAGGGTGGTGGCAACCTTGGTTTCAGCAACCTCGTAACTGTAACCCCCGCACACACCACGCCCTTGGGTGTGGACCTGCATCATGATCCGGTGTGCTTCTGCAGGAGACTTATTGAATATCGATTCGAGTACCTGCATGACAAATTCCATGGTTGTGTAGTCATCATTCAGCAGCCAAACCTTATATAGTTTTGGCTTGCGAGTCTCTGGCCGGATCGCCGACAACACACCGTGGTCCTCGTGTGATTTTGATGTCATCCTAGATAGATCAAACTATGTTGTTTACGACCGGGTCAAGCAGGACTCTCTAACAACCGGTGAGTTGCGATCAGAACGCGTAGTAAGATTCGGCAGTTATGCAAACTATTACCGGTGGGATTAGTTTTGTTGATCTGATGTTCTTGGGTAGATCCCGAATCATCGCAACTGCTGTTTTGGAGAGTGCCGGTGGTGTGACACTTGTGGATCCTGGGCCGACCACATGTATGGACACTTTGAAGACAGCTCTGGCGGCGCAGGGTATCGCGGTTTCTGACCTCCGATCGATACTGCTAACCCACATCCACCTTGATCATGCTGGTGCTACTGGAAGCCTCTGTTTGGACAATCCCGGTTTGCGGGTCTATGTTCATGAGCGTGGGGCACCGCATATGCTGGACCCGACCAAGCTTTTAAATAGTGCTACTCGGCTTTATGGCGAGGATATGGATCGCTTATGGGGTGAATTTCTACCGGTACCTCAAGAAAACCTGCTGGTTTTGCAGGGAGGTGAGCGAATCAAGCTGGCTGATCGGGAACTGGAGGTAGCCTACACCCCAGGCCACGCTTCCCATCATGTGAGTTATTTCGATCACTCAAGTGGGATTGCTTTTGTCGGAGATACGGCTGGCATCCGAACCGGATCTGGGACCTTCGTTATGCCCCCAACTCCTCCACCAGACATCGATATCGCTGCTTGGAAGGAAAGCTTGACCCAGATTAATCGCCGGCAGCCTAGTACACTATTTCTTACCCATTTCGGACCTCACGAAAATCCAGAATCCCACCTGGCTAGCTTGTCGGATAGCCTTGACGCTATGGCTACACTGGCACGGTCCATCATGGAAAGAGACGCAGCCGATGAGGAGCAAATTGACCTTTTTGCAGTAGAGTTCAGCCGTTACGTGAGGCGTTCTGTGTCTGAGGCCGAAGCGGCTCTTTACGATCAAGCTGCGCCATTTTCCCAGTGTTGGCTTGGGTTGAAACGTTACTGGAAGAAGCATGGGCTCGGTCCGAAGTTATGATTAGGGTGGAGGAGCTTGGTTAGCACTTAACCGAAGAAGCAAGTGCCCAAACGGTGGTATCTGGGACATGTAAAAGATGATGTGTTCCTGGAACCCTGCGCCGATGAGTGTTGTTCCATGAATGTCAAGGTCTGGGGAACAACTTCAACATCACCCCCAGCCAGTTGTGGTTTCTTGAGACTGGTGGGAGGGATGAACCGATTGCTAGGCTGCTGTTAGATCGAAGTAGCAAACGTCATGATTAACCAGCCGGTGTCGACGGGTAACCTGGACATAAAGACCTTGCTGAGGATATTTCATAACACTCGGGCTTAGGTCCTTAATCATCCACGAGCGGAAGTGCGTAGTGTCAATGCCAATCAATGGATGCAATATTTTCCATTTGACACCCCTTTGTAACTAGATCAGGCAGAAGAGATTCAGTCTAGTCCGGCTGACTGGGCTGATCTCGCCGGCGTTTGGCGGTAAAGGCAGGATTGCAGTTTGGTTCGAATGGCTAAATCAGAAGCAGCAACGATGACTGACGTTGTAGGTTTGAGAGGGGAGCACTAACCCTATGCGACTGGGCTTTATCGGACTTGGTACGATGGGGCGCCCGATGGCTTTTCATCTCGTTGGCGGAGGACACTCGCTAGCCTTTTTTGTTCGTCGCCCAGAGGCAGGCCTGCCGTTTACGTCAGCTGGAGCGACAGCCTGTTCTTCCCCGGCTGCGGTGGCCGAGCGAAGTGAAGTCGTTTTCACAATGGTTACTGGAACCGCCGACGTCGAGCAGATTGTGTTGGGTAAAGACGGGGTGATTCAGGGCGCTCGCCCTGGGTCGTTGGTTATTGATATGAGCACAATTGATCCAACGGCAACCCGAGCGCTGGCAACCACCCTCGGGGCTCAGGAAATCGATATGCTTGATGCACCGGTGTCTGGTGGTCCTCAAGGTGCACAAGCGGCAACATTAACGATCATGGTCGGAGGACCAACGCGGGCGTTAGATCTAGCTAAGCCACTGCTGCACCTGCTTGGTCCCACAATCATTCATCTTGGTAACAATGGTGCAGGTCAGACTGCGAAAGCCTGTCATCAGCTAGCATTGCTGGTGACTGCCCAAGGGGTAGCCGAAGCGTTGGCTTTGGCCGGACGGAGTGGTCTAGACCTAGAGCGCGTGCGGCAGGTGATGCTGGGCGGCGTGGCTTCAAGCCGAGTACTCGAGCTGTTTGGGGCGAAGATGGTTTCACGAGATTTTAAGGCAGGCATTGAGTCTCGGCTTTACCATAAGGATCTTGGTATCGCGCTTGATTTGGCTCATGACCGTGGCTTGGCTTTGCCGGCGGCGGCGGTCACAATGCAACACGTAAATGCTTTAGTGGGCAAAGGACGTGAGCGCGACGATTTGTCGGTATTGATTACACTTCTCGAAGAAATGAGTGCTCGGGTCGACCCTAGCCAAACCTGACCTAACTGTGGCGTCATGTCTGTCGTTGAATGACCGTGGCTCCTCCGTGTTGGTCGGCCCAGGATCTATGAGCATAGAACTACTGGGTGCCTTGAAGTTTTTCGGCCCATGTAGGGTTTGGGAGTTCGCTGGACCCAAGCAGGGCGGATGACTGGAGTGTGAGATGAGAAATCAACGGTACAGGGTGGTAATTTTGCTTTTGTTGTTTGTTGGCTTGCGGATTCCTTTGACTGCTCAGCCAATTACTGAGAGCCCGCGATTACCTGACGGGCGACCTGATCTGCAGGGTGTCTGGGATTTTCGGACGTTGACTCCGCTCCAGCGACCTACAGAGAGAGCTGATCAGGGCTTGCTGACCGCTGAGGAGGCCGCCGAAATTGAAGCGAATGCGGTAAAACGTGCAGTCGAAGCGGACCAGCCAAGTGAAGTTCGTACGGAGCCGCTTCCGGTTGGTGGGAATGTAGGTGGGTACAATAACTATTGGTTCGACCGAGGAGCTACCGTAGTAGGTGACCGGCGAACTTCACTCATTGTTGAACCCATGGATGGCCGTTTGCCGGAGACGCGAGCAGGCGTGCTACACCAGGGCGGCGATGATTCCGATCCCGCTAGAATTCCTCAAAGACCGGTTCGCTTCCGTGTTGGAGGGATTGCAAGCGATGGCCCCGAGGACCGCGGACTTGCCGAGCGCTGCCTTCTGGGTTTTAACACCGGTCCCCCCATTGTGCCTGGTGGATACAACCAGAACATTCAGATTTTCCAGACCGACACCCATGTCGTTATTCTGAACGAGATGGTGCATGACTCTCGTATTGTGCCACTTGATGGTCGTGCCCAATTACCAGACAGTGTCCGTCAATGGATGGGTAGTTCGCGTGGTCGTTGGGACGGGGACACTTTGGTAGTGGAAACGATGAATTTCACAAATAATACCTCAAGCTTCAGTCCGTCGGTTAGGACCTCGATTGGCACTGGTGCAACTATGCGTTTGACTGAGCGGTTCCGCCGCCTGGATGCGGATACCTTGCTCTATGAGTTCACAGTAAATGACCTGTCGAGTTTTGCTACCCCATTCACGGCCGCACTACCAATGAAGCGAGGGGCCGCTCCTGTGTTCGAGTACGCTTGCCACGAGGGGAATTACGGCATGCAGAACTTGCTGGCTGGGGCGCGGGTGGAAGAGAACATCGGAAAAGAGCAGTAACTCTGGTCAATCACGGCTGGTGTTTGGCTCTTGAGTTATCTGTACTTTCGTGGCTGCGGAGGCACTGGATGCATGTTCGTCGCGAAAGTGCTACTGTTGCGGCGTCCTTGGTTAATTGGCTTGATCGCCTGGCTGGTAGCCTAATCATTTGGCTGGTAGCCTTAGAAATCCATTCTGGATGGGCCTTCTGCCAGATTTGGCTTGAGGTTTATTGAGAAACATGAACAAGAGGAGAATATGTCAATGAAACGCAGATGTGCTTTTAGTCTTTCACTTGCTGCCGCCGCTCTTGCGATCTTGCAGCCTGGGCCTGCGCTGGCGCAGGATGGGTGGACGACTCTTTTCAACGGGTCGACATTGAATGGATGGAATCTGGTTGGTAATGCTAACTGGGAATTGGTTGGCGGAGCTGTGCAAGCTGATAGTGGTAGTGGCTTTTTGGTGACTCCAGAATCCTATGGTGATTTTGAGCTGACACTACAGTACTGGGTTGACGAACCGGCCAATAGTGGGATCTTTATCCGCTGTGCTGATCCGCAGACAGTGAACGACAGAAATTCCTACGAAGTGAATATCTATGATACCCGAGCCGATCAAACGTATCGGACAGGCGGGATCGTTCATATTGCCGCGCCATCGAGTGTCATTAATAGTCCAGGCCAATGGAACACTTACGAAATCGTGGCCCAAGGGCCGCGTTTACGGGTCTGGTTGAACGGTGCTGAGATGGTTGATGTTGAGGATTCTCAGTTTGCCGATGGACCCATTGCTCTGCAGTATGGTGCTGGTGTTGTCAAATTCAGAAATGTGATGATCAGGGGGCTATGATCCGTCCAGACACCTGCTACCGGCAGCCTGAAGCCGTCGGTAGCAGGTGTGGATGTCTCGGGGCACTGGCAGCGTCGTTGAGTGCCGGATATTATCAGTTTTAAGGTAATCCGAGAGTAACGACAGTGTTCGTGGCGACGACCGTCACGTACTGTTTACCGTCGACCATATAAGTTATTGGGCTTGCCCTGATTGGACGTGGTGCTTCGAACTGGAACAGTTCCTCTCCGGTTTCAGCGTCAAGGGCATAGAACCCACCATCCTCGACTCCTTGGAACACCAGGTCTCCCGCAGTGACCATATTGCCACTGGCACCAATTGCTGTTAGTGCGGGCAACACGGTTTGCCATGACTGCCGACCTGTGACCGGATCGTAGGCTGACACTGTGACTTGGGGTGGGAATGCTTCACTGAGCCGATCAAGGCTTGAGAAGCTTTCGGTGTGGCCACGTGAGTCCGGCCCTGGCTCAAGTGTGTCGCCGACAGGGTTGACGACTAGTGAAATGGCACCATTTTTCCCAGTGACGTATACCAACGCCGTGCGGGGGCTGAATGAAGGTGACCCAAAGCTTGACCCGCCGTGCGGAACAATGATCTCCTTGTTGATCCAATAAGGAGCATAAAGTTGACTCGACCGTTCAGCCAATTCTGGATCGTCCAGCTCTACAAAGGTTGCACAAAGTGGAGTCATGGGTACTCCATCGGCGTTGTGGGGAATTGGCTGTGTTGGCCACACTTCCTCACCAGGTACGTCGGTTTCGGTGGGTACGACAGTTTCAACCATGGCATGGAGCGGGGCGCCTGTCTCACGATCCCACATGTAGAATAGGCAGTTTTTCCCAGCGGCTGCAATTCCTTTGACGAGCTGGTTATTTTTATCTGTCACGTCAAACAACACGGGTCCGGTGACGTGATCCCAATCCCACAAATCGTGATGGACTGCTTGGAAGTACCAGCGGAGCGAGCCTGTTTCTAAATCGAGCGCTATAGTGCTGTTGCTAAACAGGTTGATTCCGACGCGGGCTGACCCGTCATAGTCCGGCGACGGATTGCCTGCGTTGACGTAAACCAGCCCGAGGTCTGGGTCAACGGCTGGTTGTGTCCATATTCCACCGCCGGCTCGAGCCCCGCCCCCCCACGTATCTCTGGCGATCTCCCATCCTGCGTCTTGTGGGCCCTGTGGAATGGTGTTGAACACCCACTGGATGTTGCCAGTATTAGAATCAGTGGCAATGACTAACCCACCGGGAATATGCCCTTCTGATAGTGCAGCGGCCACATACATTGTGCCTTCATGGTAGGCGGGTGGGGTAGTGATGCGGTAGCCAATACTCACAGGATCGAGGTTAGGTGGATAGTCGTCCGGATACTTCATCTGCAGGGCAGCACTGACGACCGGTAGCACGCCTTGGTCCCCGAAAGACTCGACGGGTGTCCCATCTTGAGCGTTAACTGCATAGAGGTCGGCTCCGCGGTAGGCGTAGATGTTGCCACCAGCGAAGGTCGGTCCCCTGACCGGGCTTCCGCCTTGTGATCCGGCGTCTAGGACGGCCCGCCATCGTTCTGTGCCAGTGGCGGCGTCTAGCGCGAAGAGCGTCGATCGCGAGTGAAGATACATCACACCATCTACCACAAGCGGTGTGACTTGCGCGATGTTATCAGCGGCCTCAACCTGGTATGACCATCGCTCGGTTAGTTGGCTAACGTTGGTGCTATTGATTCCATCGAATGGTGCAAACCGATTGTTGTCGAGGTTGAGGTTTTGGCTGACCCAATCGGGTTCAGTCGGTTGGGCCCCTGCTGGTGCCAGTGCGGCACCCGTGACGGCGGAGAATACGGCGAGCGCCACCACTGCCATGTGGTGAGCTTTGGCTACAGACCCACTTGCGTCCTTGTGTCTTTGCACCATTACTGGCCTATCGCTTCCTCGGTTCTTGCGCCGCTGAGAGAGTTGGGTACAGCCCAGTTTCCTTCGTGACACGCGTACTCGAACTGTTGGTAGTCATCATCCCTTTTATATGGGAAGGCGACTGTCCATGGTTCCAAATAGGTTTCCGGGTCCTCAACCGTGAGTTCATAGTTCAGGGTGTTCTCATCGGAAAAAGTGAACCTTTCAACCATCCTCCGACCCTCATGTTGAGGTGCCCGCGAACCCGGTGCCCGCATGTTACCCACTTCCTTGAAATTGGTCGACTCAACTACGAGAGTATTGTCCTCCCACCAACCCCGTGGGTTCCCTTCCCACTGGGTGATGTTCGAATGCACATGTGGGTTAGAGTCGACTGAGATGATTCGAGCGTTGTGGATCATCTCACTGTGAATGATGATGTGGTTTTCAGTCTGGATGACTAGTTTGCCGTTGTTATAGGCAGTCGGCATCATCATCCCAAAAACACCACGTGACAAGCATCGGTCACCTGATTCCATGTTGGAGGCCACATCGTGTAGGTGTTCCCGATAGTACTGAACGCTTGTTTGGGCGTTTGATGTCATTGCAGGTACTTGGCCGTCCGCGGGATTAATAACCAGTGCCGGCGCCTCTCCAGCTACCGGTTCTTTCCAGAACCAATCGAACCAGTAGTTTGCGTAGGCTCCCACGCCTCTGCTAGCCTCATGGCCCTGCCATTCGACGGCCTTCGCTCGGTTCGAACGCGACGTGAACAGCGCAAGGCGCTCCTCTTCCGAGAGTGTTTTTCCTGCAAGTTCGGCCGGTAATTCTAGGGGCACGTGGGACGAGCCGACGTTGTTCCACATACCGTTGATATTTGGGTGACCATTGGCGAGGCGAGGAGGGTCCCAAGTTTGGCCGTCTGATGATGTCGGCAAGCTGAGCACCACCCCAAGGATGACCAGTGGAACGAATGTGTAAGGTTTCATCTGATTCTAGCCTCGCTTTCACCAAAGGCCCTACTTCGTGTCAATCGACCCAAAGAGGGGCAATCCATAAGGGTCCAACCACTTACAAATGCCGACCACTCCTAGAGCTTGTCGGGTGGTTTTGATGTACAAGCTTTGCACGGGTCATCAGCCGCCCCACAAAAATATCTTCGAAGCTGAGTTTGAGCCCATTCGCTGCAATGGGCAGATTATTGGAAATCGATCCTCTGAATCTATTAAATCTGTTTTGTCATGGAGTTCCCGCTACCCCAGCTCACGGGGATAATCTGGTGCTCCCTTGGGATTCTAGGGCAGCGGGTGTTTTGCCACAGGGCCTGTTGGGCCTGTGATTACACTCCTGGAACCGTGTTGCCCGCGATGTAGACAGACTCAAGCGACTGGGTGTTGGCGATGTTCTCAAGCGGGTTCGCTTCAAGAACCAAGAAATCAGCCCATTTTCCAGCTTCAAGTGAGCCGAGGTCTGTCCCAACATCCATGCAGTTGGCCGCATCAGATGTAGATGCGACGATTGCCTGCATCGGCGTTAGCCCTGCTTCGACCATCAACGCGAGTTCTCCGTGTTCAAAATACCCTTGGAACCGACCTGTCGGGCCCGTGTCTGTGCCCATTGCGATCGGGATTCCTGCATCGGAGAGTGCCTTAAGGTTCTGTTTTGCCACTTCGAGCTGGGCTTTGTAGGTTTGCGCACTCTGGCTATTTTGCAGCCGTTCTTGGTAGTCAGAAGCCTCTAGTGCTGCCACGACGGTAGGGTCTGCTTCTTTCAAGAAAAATTGATCGTCGAACCATTCTGGGCGGGTCTCATAGACGTAAGTGGAGACCTCACGCATCAGGGTCGGCGAGTAACAAGCTCCAGAACTGCGGAGTAGCGCAATTAATTCATCATCTACGGCGGTGTCTCGTACGCTATGAGCGAGCAGGTCGGCCCCGGCCTCCAGCAAACCTTTTGCATCCTCAAGGTAGTACATGTGGGCGGTTAGATCCAGATTCTGTTCATGGGATGATGAGATGACAGCTTGGTAGGTTTCCTCTGTCATTTTGGTCGTTGAGCCAAGGTTGTCGTCGACCCGGATCTTGACAACATCAGCACCGCTGGTAGCGACCGCGTTTACCTGTTCGCGGGCTTCCTCTGGACTCGGACCCACTACGATGTCTCCGGCGACGTATAGTCGAGCCCGGTCTAGGTCAGAGCTGTTCTGTCGGTCTCGCACTGCCATGCCTTCGGGGCCGTCTCCGCCGAGGCTGAAAACCGTGGTGACTCCATAGCGAGCGTACAGCCCGAGCTGGTTCTCAACATGTTCCTCCGTGTAGAAGTCCGGACTGCTTTCAAGGCCTCTCACGTTGTTTACGTGACCATGGGCGTTGATAAGGCCGGGAATGATGGTTCGGCCGGTGACATCGATTTGTTCGGCATCAGCCGGGATTTCGACGTCGACGCGGGTTCCTGTAGCCTCAATGCGGCCGTCTCGGACTATAAGGACTGCATCTTCCATCACTGGTCCGCCGGTGCCGTCGATGAGTGTGGCACCCACGAAGGCGTGTAACCCCGGGGTAATTTCGACTGGCGGTGGTTCCCCGCCGCATCCGGTTGCGACGATTGCTGCCGACCCAAGTAGAAGGGCAATGTGTTTATTCTGCATACTTCTTTTCTCCTCGAGATTTGTAAGTTGATGTCCTCACATTTTGTACCGTTTAATTCGATTCTGAGGCCATTTGTTCAAGTACTTCCCCCAGCCGCTCAATTTCCTGTCCGTACTCAGCCCAGTCACCTTCGCGTTGGGCTAGCAGTGCCCGCCTATAGTGATCCCCAGCCCGCACCACCAGTGGCTGTTGTTCCGTGCCAATTGTCTCGGATGAGCCTAGGACTTCAGACGACACTGTTTCTAGGCTGGCGACAAGCGCATTGGCTGGCAAGTCGAGAGGTGGTTCAGATTGGTCATCTCTAAATATCTGGTTCAAGGCTTGGTCTAGTGTTTCTTCCATCACAATCTGGTTTTGATACGCTACGATCACTTGCTTCAGTTCTGGAATCCGACCTCCAGAGGCTCGGAGATAAAGAGGTCGAACGTAGAGCAGTGCTTCTTCGATAGGAATCACAAGCAAAGTGCCTTGGATCACTTCTGAACCTTGTTGGTCCCATAGTGTGAGCTGCGGGGAAATGTCTTGGTCTTGGTTGATACGGGCTACAATTTGACTCGGTCCGAATACAACTTTCTGCTTGGGAAACTGAAACACTGCCATCTTCCCGTAGTTGTCTCCGTCGCTCCGCGCTACCATCCAGGCGGCTAGATTATTCTTGCCCCTAGGTGTAAAGGGCAGCATTTGGATGAATTCGGCTTGCGATTCTCCAGGGAGTCGCATGATTGTGTAGTAGGGTTCCATTTGCTCGTTGTCAATAACCGGAACCTCCCATTCGTCCTCTCGGTTGTAGAAGACCACAGGATTGCCCATGTGGTAGGTGGAGTAAATAGATGTCTGGAGCGAGAACAGCCCTTCTGGATATCGAATATGCCGTCTCAGATCTTCGGGCATCTCGTCGAGTGGCTTGAGCAAATCTGGAAAAATTAATTGAAGTGTTTTCGCGATTGGTTCATCGGCATCGGCTAGATAAAACGTCATGGTGCCGTCATAAGCGTCGATGACGATTTTCACGGAATTCCGGATGTAGTTAATTCTGCTGGTAGCCGGCTGGGCATACGGATATTGGTTGCTGACGGTATAAGCGTCCATCATCCAAACCAACCGCCCATTGGAAATTACGAGATAGGGGTCGGAGTCATAACGGAGAAAAGGAGCGATGTTGGTTACGCGGTCGAGAATGTTTCTGTGAAACACAATCCGGCTCTCGTTACCGAGTTGTCCGCTTACGAGAATTTCATAGGCTCGAAAATGGGCGGCGAACAACAACCGCTTGGCCAGGGAAGAAATCGGTACTCCACCGACACCGTCGTAACGGGTCGATACGTTGTCATCGCCTTCCGGGTAATGGAATTCATCAGTGTTGGTGTTAACAATCACATAATCGTTGGATAATTCTCCGAAGTAAATACTAGGTTGCTCGATGTCCATATCCACCGATGAAGTGGGTGGTAAATCCTGGATAAACAGAACTGGAAGCCCTTCCTGGGTCACTTGGTTCACCGGGCCCATCGCAACTCCGAAGCCGTGGGTGTACTGGAGCCGTTCGTTGATCCATGATCGGTTAGGTAGACTGTCTGAATTCAATTCACGGCTCGAGAGCATAATTTGCCTGTACTCACCGTCGATGAAGTAGCGGTCGTTGTCTACCGACGCGAAGTCATAGTAAGTTCGGATTTCCTGTATTTGGCTGAAGGTGTCGAGTAGCGGTTCATGATCCCAGAGTCGGACGTTAGTGATCGTTTCTTGGTTATTTTCAATATCCGTCCGCGTCAGCGTGGCGTCTCCAGAAAGCTCCCGTGCCTCGATTGATTCAAGCCCAAACGCCTGTCGTGTTCCCGAGATATTGTGAGTAATATATGGAGCCTCTCGCTGTTGTTCGTCTGGTGTCACAACTAGTCGCTGCAGTGCCACTCCGGCGAGGTTGCCACCAATCGAAAGGACCACGTAGAGTCCAGCACCGACCAAGAGAGGTTGGTTTCTTTGTGTGATAGCCGTGAAAATGCTAAGTCCCGCTCCGGCCAAGGCCGCGAACACCAGAAGGCGGAGCAACGGGATCTGCAACATGACGTCAACATACGAAGCCCCATGAAGGATACCGGCGGATGTGGTTAGAGTTCGTGGTATATCGAGGTAGGCACCCCAAGCCAGTAGGACAAAAAACCCAGCGATGAGGAACCCAAGATGGCGTCTTGCATCGGTGTCGACTACTAGGCCACGTGTTGGAGCCACCCCTAACTTCCCACAAGCAATATAGACAGCGCTCGCTCCAATGAGAGAAAGCACGACGACCGCGAGGAACAGATATCGAAGAACATCGAGGAACGGCAGGGAGAACACATAAAAGCTGACGTCTCGGCCCAAAAGTGGGTCACTCTGCCCAAAAGGCACGGCGTTACGGAATTGCAGCCAAGTCAACCATTCGTTTGATGCAAAGATGCCCAAAAACAGGGCCACCAGAGCCGCGATGGTTGTTCCTAGAAGTTGGATCTGTTGCTGATTGAGAACGATGGGTTGAAATTCACCGTTACCCGGAAACAGGGTATAGGGGCGAATGAATGACCGGAGCGCTAGCCTGAAGTTCAGAGCTAAGGCTGCTAAGGCCGCAATGAATACCAGGGCCCCGAGCGTGGTTTTGGCGATTAAGGTTCTGAGAAAAATGTCCGTGTATTCGACCTCGATAAACCAGAACCATTCTGTCAATAACTCCACGGCAGACGGAATGACCGTGAATAAGAGTAGGACAACAAACAGGAAAATTAGCCTCGCTGGCATTCGTCAGCCTCGCATAGGAAAAATTGCGTAACTTCTATCGCAGGCTATTGTCCTACGGATTACGATTCGGTGGACAATGCCGCACCCCTAGCAGCGTACGTGACCTGCCGCTTGGACGCAACCCGAAGCTGGGCGACATATCCTAGAGGATTAGCGACCGCAGCCGGGATTTTGCGGCAACTGAGAATGGAGGAGAAAATAAATGAACCTACAGGTTGGAGACCCAGCCCCTGATTTTGAATTGTTAAGCCACCAAGGCAATAAGGTCCGCTTGTCCACCTTTCGGGGCAGGAAGAGCGTTATTCTCGCATTCCATCCACTGGCTTTCACCCCAATTTGTTCAGCCCAGATGCGGAATTATGAAGCCGATAAAGCTTGGTTCGATACCCATGAAGTGAACCTGTTTGGGATTAGTGTCGATGCAAGTCCAGCTAAGACCGAATGGGCGAAGGCCCTAGGTGGTGTGAGCTTTGATCTCTTGAGCGACTTTCACCCTCATGGTGCAGTGGCAAGTGCATATGGCGTGCTCCGCGAAGACGGCATATCCGAACGGGCAATTTTTGTTGTAGACAAGGCCGGCACTCTGGTGTTTGCAAAGGTCTACGACATTCCCACACTTCCCGACAATGCCGAAGTGCGACAGGTGATCACTGGGCTTGGTTGACGTTTGCACTACGGTCTAGGCCGCTTATAATTCCTGTTGACTGAAGTTGTGAGTAGGGTCCTGCAGCTTGGTCTCAACACCATGTGCCCGAAGGGCTGTTGGCCCGGCTCGGAGGGTTTGGCTAATGCTTGGGTCTACAGCTTGTGTGGTGCGTTTGCTGTGGATGAAATTTTCGGATCAAAACTGGCAGGCCACTCAAGGCTGGATCCCAAGGGTTTTTCCATCCCGCGTCGGGTGCCGGTTTGGGCGGCGTAGGAGTGAGACCTTTATTAAGTCTCAGGACTGGGATGAGAGCATGAGCGATCGGAAATACCGGCAACGCGGCTATCAAGACGATTCCAGTGAGCGCCTAAACCCAGAGCGGAAACGGCAATCCCCTGCTGGTGGAGCTCCTCGTAGCGTAGTCAACCGTCAGCACCGGAAGCCAAATGTTCCAGGATTCCACGATGTCATTCGTTGTGCGCGGTGCGGTCAGACGTGGAGACGGGATATTGGAGTTGGCACAACCTGTTCCAGTTGTGGGACTGCTCTGCATACTTGTGCCCAGTGTGTTTCCTTTGATGGTGACAGCCGTTTCGAATGCCGGCAGCCGATCGATGCCAGAATCACACCCAAGGATGAACGTAACTCATGTAGCTATTTCGCCCCGCAGGTGACGGTCGAACGGCAGACACATTCCCAAACAGGGGGTTCTCGAAGTTCAAGACAGGCCTTTGATGATCTGTTTAAATAGAGTGTTTTGAACAGATGCTCGTTCTCTGTAGAGGTTTTGTTTCTGCCATAATCAGAGAATGGAAATACGCTACCCCTCTGATCTGAAGGCGGCGTTGGGTGAACTGACGGCTTCAGTGAAGCTCGTGTGCTTTACCCAGACATTCGATTGCGAAAGTTGTTTGCCGGCGAGGCAGGTGGTTGATCAAGTTGCCGTACTGTCTGAATTGATTACGGTTGAAGAGTTTAACATGGTGCTCGACAGGCATCAGGCCGAAGAATACGGAATCAAACGTGTTCCAGCGGTGGCAGTTGTGGGAGAGGCCGACACTGGAATACGGTTTTATGGTGTCCCTGATGGACATGAGTTGGTCTCGCTAGCGCAAGCTATTCTGCTCGTTGGCTCCGGTGATGCCGGCTTGAGTCAAGAAAGCCTAACCCGTTTGGCTCAGGTCGAGCAGCCCATAGACATACAAGTTTTTGTCACACCCACGTGACCGCATTGTCCTCAGGCGGTCAGCCTGGCTCAGCGACTGGCTTTTGCGAGTCCTCACATCACAGCGGCGGCGGTAGGAGCGGCCGAATACCCTGATTTGGTACGCCAATATCGCGTGAATGGAGTTCCGAAGACAATAATTAACCAAAGCATTGAGATTCTTGGCGTCGAGGATGAAGCTTCCTTTGTCAGCCATGTGCTCGAGGGCATCACATGACTGTGTCTCGTAACACTGCAACTTTTTTGCGTTTTGCTGTGCTGGTTGTGGGGTTTGGCCTGTGCGCTGCGTGGCTAGTGCCGCAGACCGGAGGCCAAACAGAGCCTGTTAATACCGATGCTTTATCGGTGGGGTATGTATTGACCTTTCCCGAGCCGGAACACCGGTGGATGCAAGTCGAGGTAACCATGGACAGCCTTCCGGCGGGTCCTTTGAGTATGCGCATGAGTACGTCCTCTCCGGGCCGTTATGCCAGACACTCTTTCGCGAAGAATGTATTCGAGGTCCATGCATTTGACGACTCCGGCAGCCCCTTGAATCTGACTCGGTCCGGGATGGCGCGGTGGGATGTGGCCGACCACGATGGAACTGTCCGGTTCACTTACCGCGTTTACGGAGATCGGGTTGATGGAACTTATCTCGCTATTGATGAGACCCATGCTCATCTCAACGTACCGGCTTGGTTGATGTGGGGACACGGTCTCGAGGACCGGCTGGCGACTATTCGGTTTGAAATACCTGAAGATTTGGACTGGAAAGTCGCGACGCAACTTTACCCCTCGGAAGACCCGTTTACCTACACGGCTCCGAATCTGCACTATTTGCTCGACAGCCCTGTTGAGCTTAGTGGTTTCGCTGAGCGGTCGTTCACGGTTGCTGATCCGTTAGAGTTCGAATACCAACCGACGTTTCGGGTGGTGGTTCATCACACAGGAGATGATAACGAAGTCGACGAATATACCCGTGATATCGAGGCTATCGTCCGAGAGACGGTTGCTGTGTTCGGAGAATTTCCTCGGTTTGAAACAGACCAGTACACTTTCATCGCTGATTACCTCCCGTCGGCGAGCGGTGATGCGATGGAGCATCGAAATAGTACTGTGCTGAGTTCTTCTGGGTCGATCAGGAGCCAGTCGAGACGCTTGCTTGGCTCTGTTTCGCATGAGTTCTTTCACGTGTGGAATGTGGAGCGTATTCGCCCGGCCTCACTCGAGCCATTTGATTTCGAGGACGTCAACCGTTCTGGGGAGCTTTGGCTCGCTGAGGGGTTTACTAATTACTACGGGACCTTGATCTTACAGAGGGCAGGTCTGGTTCCTTTGCCAAACACTATCACTCGATTCGTGTCGGCCATCAACACCGTTAGCCTGGCTCCGGCTCGAAGATTCCGTTCCGCCGTTGACATGAGTCGCTTGGCTCCATTTACTGATGCTGCTAGCTCTATTGATCGGACGAATTGGGGGAATTTCTTTATTTCTTACTACACTTGGGGTGAGGTGCTCGGATTGGGTCTAGACCTCCTGCTGAGAACGCGAAACGTTGACAGTGCCGTCGGGCCTTGGGTGACACTCGATGATTATATGCAGCTACTGTGGCAGCGTTTCGGTCGGGCTGGAAGCCAGATACCTGGTGTGGTCGAGCGGCCCTATACGCAGCGCGACGCACGAATGCTGCTTGGGGAATTGACTAATGATCAGGCCTTCGCAGACCAGTTCTTCGATCGATATGTTGAGGGGCGTGATGTGATTGACTTTGAACCCCTGTTTGCCAGAGCAGGATTTTTGTTGCGGTCGGCTAGTAGCGGGAAGGCTTGGTTTAGTTTCCCTGCGATCAGGTTCGAGCGCGGTGGAGCGCGTGTTATCGAGCCGGTCTCATTTGGGTCTCCACTCTATAGGGCTGGGGTGGAACGTGACGATTTATTGGTTTCGATTGATGGCCAGAACCTGTCGTCTCGTGGACGGTTAGAGACGCTCTTGGGCAATCTTGGTGGCCGCCAACAGGTGACTCTGGAATATCGGCGCCTCGGTGTGACTGTGACGACCGAACTCGCTGTTCAGGACGATCCAGCTCTGGAGGTGGTGTCGATTGAACAACTAGGTCGTCCGCTGACAGCCGATCAAGAAAGATTCCGCGCTGATTGGTTGGGTGGGAAAGTGGAATTCTGATATCTCTAACAGATACAGAATTTTGGTCATTTAGCAGTGTTTAGCGATGGTGAAAGATATGCGCGATCCCGTCTGTGGGATGCGGGTCGAACCGGAGCGGAGCCGCTTTAGTTCTGAACATGGTGGGAAGGTTTATCGCTTCTGCTGTGGTGGGTGTCTGGCCACGTTCAACGAGAATCCAACTCAATTTCTTCCTGAGGTTATAGAACCTCAGATAGCTGATGCCACGGATTTGACTATGTCTGATTCGCCGGGTTCCGTTGACCCTGTCTGCGGAATGACGGTGGATGCAGCGACGAGCGCGATTAGTTACGAACATTCTGGCTGCACCTACTACTTCTGTTGCGATGCTTGCTGTGAGAAGTTCAAGAGTGATCCCAGGCGCTACCTGGAAAACAAGGTGGTGAATCACGATTTGATCAAGCTTGGAGAGGGAGGCCGGTTCACCTGCCCGATGGACCCGGAGGTTCGTGAATCAGAGCCCGGTGCCTGTCCGAAGTGTGGAATGGCACTCGAAGTGGAGCTGGATGTTGCCGCTTTTCAGACAACTGTCGACTACATCTGCCCAATGGACCCAGAGGTTCAGGAATCGGCACCTGGTGCTTGCCCGAAGTGTGGGATGGCGCTTCAACCGCACACATTAAGAACAACAGAGCAAGGAAATCCAGAGCTGGAGGACATGACCCGTCGCTGTTGTTGGGGAGTCATTTTCGGGGCGCCGATTTTTTTGCTGGCCATGACTGAGATGGTATTGGGGACTCGGGCACCGATGCTTGACCGAGCTACCTCGAACTGGATACAGCTGGCTTTGTCGACACCGGTTGTGTGGTGGGTGGGGCGACCGTTCTTCGAACGAGCCTGGGCTTCCATGGTGAACCGTAGCCCGAATATGTTTACGTTGATTGGATTAGGAGTTGGCTCGGCCTATGCCTATAGCGTGACAGCGACTCTTGCGCCGGGACTGTTTCCTAGTGGCATGCGGTTAGCTGGTGAAGTTGAACCATACTTTGACACTTCGGTGGTGATAATCGTTCTCGGGCTTTTGGGTCAAGTTTTGGAGCTTCGGGCACGCAGCCGTACTGGTGCAGCACTTCGGGCTTTGGTAGGACTTTCGCCACCAACGGCGCGTCGAGTTACAGGCAACCTAGAAGAGGATATCCCACTGGGTGCGGTGCAGATCGGAGATTTGTTGCGGGTTCGTCCCGGTGAACGCGTGCCCGTCGATGGGGTCGTCGTTGGGGGAACGAGCTCTGTGGATGAGTCGATGCTGACCGGTGAGCCTGTGCCGATTGAGAAGGCAGTGGGTTTGCCAGTGGTGGGTGCAACTTTAAACGGTGGCGGGACACTGGTGATGCGGGCTGAAAAAGTTGGGGCGGAAACCCTGTTAGCGCAGATTATTAAGATGGTTTCCGAAGCGCAGCGGAGCCGGGCGCCAATCCAGCACCTCGTGGACCGCGTGGCATGGGTCTTTGTTCCAGTAGTTGTGGCGACTGCTCTGCTTGCCGTTGTTGGCTGGTTGCTCTGGGGGCCGGAGCCGAGGCTGGCTATGGCTATGGTGACCATGGTCGCAGTGCTGATTATTGCTTGTCCGTGTGCCCTTGGGCTTGCGACACCTATGGCAGTTATGGTCGGCACAGGGCGTGGTGCCGAGGCTGGGGTGTTGATCAAGAGCGCTGAGTCACTTGAGATTCTAGAAAAAGTCGATACCTTGGTCGTCGACAAGACAGGTACGCTGACTGAGGGCAACCCTACGGTTGTCACGATTGAGCCGATTGGCGGAATTTCAGCCTGTGAACTACTCAGGCTGGCTGCCGGGGTTGAACGGGCCAGTCAACACCCGTTAGCTGCGGCTATTATGGAGGCTGCTTCAGCTCGGTCGCTTGATCTACCATCGCCGGAAAATTTTCAGACCGAAGTGGGTCTGGGAGTGACAGGGGTCATTGAAGGCAATTTGGTGACAGTGGGTACGGCGGCCTTCCTTGAGGCTTGTGGTGTGGACAGGGTGGACCTTACCCCTCGTGTCCAAGAGCTACGCCAGCAAGGACAGACAGTTGTATATGTAGCGGTGGCCGGGCAGCTTGTCGGAGTGCTGGGGGTAGCTGATTCGGTGAAGCCCACCACCCCGAAGGCACTTGCCCAACTTAGAAATGAAGGGCTTCGGATTGTAATGGTGACCGGAGATAGTCAGCTTACGGCGGCTGCCGTTGCAGCCCAGCTTGGAATCGAAGAGGTGGTCTCGGGTGCGATGCCAGCTGACAAGCGACGCATTGTTGCTGAAATGCAGGCAGCAGGGCATGTGGTCGCGATGGCAGGCGATGGTATCAACGATGCGCCTGCGCTGGCTGAGGCTGCAGTTGGGATTGCCATGGGCGCTGGGTCCGATATTGCCCTTGAGAGTGCTGGTGTCACTTTACTGCGCAGTGACCTGCAGGGCATTGCTCAGGTTCGGCGGCTGAGCCGAGCCACGATGCGGAACATTCGCCAGAACCTATTTTTCGCGTTCATCTACAACGCTGTAGGGGTGCCGGTAGCCGCGGGACTGTTGTATCCGTTCTTTGGAGTGTTAGTCAGTCCCATTTGGGCCAGCGTGGCAATGACTTTCAGCTCGTTGTCGGTCATTTCAAATTCCCTGCGCCTGCGGGGTGTCAAACTATGAACCCAGCCTGTCGAATCAAAATTTATAGGTAGAAAGATACCGCCGGGAAACCAGGCGGTCGGTGGTTGTCATGTTGGCTGTTGTATCAGTGCTTTCCTCGCTGCTGCAAATTTCTATTGGCTTAAGGAGCCCAACGCCCGTCTCTGTGCCGATGCAGTTCGACGACTGTCGAGCGGGTAGTTTCATTTGGCACACGGACAAAGATACCGATACACGAAGAGACGAGGCCGACGCAGGCTGCGCCCAGTATGGCCGAGAAAAATGATGTAACGGTGAATCCAGGAACAAGAAAGGATGCTAGGCCAAAGGCTACACCGTTAACGATGAAGTAGAAGAGCCCGAGGGATAGCATTGTTAATGGTAGGGTAAGTAACACGAGCAGTGGTCGAACAATAGCGTTAATTAATCTAAGAACCAGGGCTGCAAAACCCAGTGAAAAAACCGAATCGATCAGAACTCCAGGGAGCATTAAAGCTGTCAGCCCCAATGCTGCACTAATCGTCAGCCAATGAATGAAGAAAAAGTGTGGTCTCATAATGGGAGCTCCGGCAGAGCTTCGGCTTCGGTCGGGAATACCACACCAGGGGCGAGTTTTCCCTCTGGGTCGAGAGCCTGTTTGGTGGTTCGCATTTGATCAATGCCTGTCTTGCCATGGAGTAACCGTAGTAGCGCTTGCTTTATTGGATTCCGCCCCACACCGTGTTCAGCCAGTGGAGAACCTCCGAGGCGGATTATCTCCCGCCCGCACTCCATAATAGCTTCTTTCCCTAGTCGCATTTCTTCTACTGAGCGGGGAATTACGTTGGGATGGAGGTTGGCGTCAGATAGATGGCCCCAGATGGCGTAGTCAAGCTTTCTGGCTTCGAACGCGGACCGGAAAATCGAGAGGCTGTCTGCAAACTTGGAGAACGGAACAATCATGTCGGCAGCGGTCTTACTGATCGTGTCATCAACCGTGCGCTTGGCGACCCCGATTCGACGGTTGACGGCCTCAGGTACAGCCTCTCGGAGGCTGAGCAGATCGCGGGCCCGTCTTAGATCCCCCGGAGCGACTAGTTCGGTGGTGCCAAGCACAGCCTCGCGATCAAGGAGACGGCACAGTCTGGCGATTGGTCCATCGTGAGGTTCGGCTGAAGTGGCTTGTGTTACCTGATTAAAGACTTGGTCAGCCTTAGTGCCAGAGGGTAATTCCACCTGAACGAGAAGCACGACACCGGTGTTGTCTGGAAACGAGATATGCCTCTGCCTGTCAGCACCGTCCTCTCGCAACAGCTCGAGGGATCGCCGGTCGAGGTGTTCGATAGCCACGACGTCTAGGCCGTTTGGGTCCCCGTCTTGCCGGCTGCGGATCGACGTAGCTCGTAGATCTGAGGCTATTCGGATAGCCTGTTGTTCATGTTCAATAGCAATTAGGAAAAAACAGATCTCGGGGCATCGAGGCAAAACCTTCAGCGTGACTGATGTGACTATTCCCAGGGTGCCTTCTGATCCAACAAACAAATCTATGAGGTCCATATTTGCAGCCGCGTAATAACCGGCTGACTGTTTTGGCACAGCCGGCAACCGATAGGTGGGAACAGGCACGGTGAGCCGACCAGTTGAGCTTTCTATCTCAAAGCGCCCATTTATGGCACTGGCCTGTCCCCTCTCTAGGTCAAGGACTTCACCGGAGGCTAGCATGACCGTTAGTCCCTGGACCCAGTCGCGGGTTGTGCCGTACTTGAATGTTGTAGCGCCAGCAGCATTTGTTGAAACGATCCCACCCACGGTCGCGCCCTCGTAGGTCGGTACGGGCGGATAGTACTTGCCCGTAGCATTCAGTGTTTCCCGTAGGCCAGCGAGGGTGACCCCTGCTTGAATGGTTATTTGTTTGGCTGTTAGTTCGGTGACAGCCGTTAGTTCCGAGAGGCTTAGTACGAGCTCTCCCATCGGTGTGGCGCCCCCTGTGAGTGACGATTGGGCGCCAATGGGCAATACGGTGGGATTTTCGCGAAGGACCGACGCCAATTGAGCTTCGCTGCGGGGGAATACCACAGCGGACGTATGACCTCCGGGGAAGTGTGCTGCATCTTCGAGGTAGCCGGAGATCTCGTCGCCGCTGGCGGTGATTGGGGTGAGTTCTTGAGTGTCAGACCGAGGTGGTCGTGTGCGGAGATGAGGCATTGATATCGGGGTTCCTAATTTGATAAGGCCACTTGCATTAGGTGTAATCTTCGATTGCGTCGCGGTCGTCTTGGGCGGGGTAATGTTTGGTTGATGTTGAATTTCCCCAGCGATTCACTAGCCGCCTTAGAGTTAATTGAAGCATGATAGAGTGAAGATTGGCTCGTCAAATTGACAAGGAAAAGGTGGTTGATATCGTTTTTTCGGGTAGAGAAAGGAAGTCTCATGTACCAGCGGACCAGCGCAGTGTGCGGCATTTTGGCAGTTGCGATGGGAATCGGGGCTGCGGTTTTTGCCCAATCCGATCGAGACGTTGTAGGCCAGGTCGGCGATCGTGAGGTCACGATGGCTGAGTTGGATGAGGCGTGGCGTATGAACGATGCAGCTTCACACATGCGTATGCTCCAAGAGCTTTATGACACTCGTAAGCGGACCCTTGACATTGTCATCGGTGAGATTCTAGTTGAGCGGGAGGCATTGGCTCGCGGCACCTCACGGGACGAGCTTCTTGCGCAGGAGCTACCTTCGAGGACCTTACCGATTACCAGCGATGATATTGAGGGTTTGTACGAACAGAATCGTCAGGCATTTCCCGGTCGCACTCTAGAAGAAATGGGCCCGCAAATCAGAGCTTTTCTTGAACAGCAGCGGCCGATGCAGGCTTTGCATGCCTATATGCTCGAGTTGCGAGAAGGAGCAGACGATATCGAGGTTGACTTGGAACCACCCCGCACCATCATCGAAACTGGTGAAGGGGACCCAGCCTTCGGGCCGGAGAACGCCCGAGTCGAAATCGTTGAGTTCTCTGATTTTCAGTGTCCCTTTTGCGAACGTTTGACTGGTACGCTTGACCAACTTAAGGTTCAGTATGGTAACGAGGTCCGCTTGGTGTTCAAGGATTATCCGTTGCCGAACCACGAACAGGCGTTTAAGGCGGCTGAAGCAGGCAACTGTGCCCACCAGCAGGGTAAGTTCTGGGAATTACATGATGTGATGTTTTCCAAGCAGAGTGAATTAAGGGTTGCTGATTTGAAGAGGCACGCTGCTGAACTTGGTCTAGACCAAGCTTCCTTTGACACTTGCTTAGACAGCGGTCGTTTTGCGGAAGCGGTTAGTGCGGACCTGACGCTGGGTCAATCTGCTGGAGTGTCCTCTACCCCTACTGTGTTTATCAACGGGCGCGCTGTTATGGGTGCTGCTCCCTACGAGGTGTTTGCTGAAATCGTCGAAGAGGAGTTAGCTAGAGCCCAGTGAAACCCATGGGAAGGTCGGCTGAAGCGATATAGGTCAGACAGCGTGTAGAATCTGCTGGTTGCTCCTTGGATGTGCCGAGAACTTGGCCAACTGATTAGTTGGCTGCAGAGAGCCTGGCGCCTTCCTCGTCAAGAAATGACTGAAACTCTCCTTGGTTCATGACCGTCACGAATCCACGCATACGATAGTGACCTAAGCCACAGAGCTGGGAACAATTGATTTCGTAGTTGCCGGTCACGGTCGGCTCCCACCAAACGGGAATCTCTACGCCGGGAATAGCATCTTGTTTCACCCGCATCGAAGTAATAGCGAAACTATGGATGACATCCATGGTCGACAAGTAAGCGATAACCGGTGTGTCGACGGGAAGATTAAGCTGGTTGATAGTGTGAATGTCATCGGCGCCGTCGGGGTCGGTTCGATCTAGGCCGATGCCGTTGTTGGAAGTGATCAAGCTTGAGTCACGGCGTCCAAATCGGCCATCTGGACCTGGATAAACAGTATGCCACTCAAATTGCTTGGCTATGACATGAACGACGGTTGCTCCGTTTTCGGGCGGGAATTCGTTCACTCGCACAGCCCAAGCTGGGATGGCGAAAGCTACCAAGATGACCGCTTCAATCACGGCAACCGCAATCTCAAGATAACTTGAAGTGTGACTCGTGACACCTGTACGGTCTGCGGTCGGGTTGGCTGAGGCTCGGAAGCGTATCAGTGTATAAATGAAGAACGCACCCCAACCGATAAATAGGATCAGCATCAGCCAATGCACGATAACGATAATTTGGTCGATTTCGGCGGCGTGGGCCGAGGCCTGCAATGGCAGCCCAAGTAGCTCCTGCATCTACATACTCCCTGAGGTCTGGGACGAACTGGTAAGGTCGATACGCTCTCCCAGTGCCATCCGTGATCGCTTAATCAAATAGAAGAAAAACCCCGCGAAAGCAGCCAGTACTCCAGCGGTTACTCCAAGAAGCAAGGCGATGCCCCAACTGGCACCGATTGCCATGGGCGAGTTTGGGTCACCGAAGCAAACTGGACACGCCCAAGTCGGTTCTGGCACTGTTAAGAGCAGGGCCACGACCATAATCATCCGGGACATTTGTTGTCTCATATTGAATTTCAATCTAATCCAAGTTCTCGGGTTTTCTGGATAAATTTGACGAGGTAGACTGAGAGCAGGCCAGCTACCAATAGTGCGCCTACTACGGTTACCAAGTGCCAAGGAGTGCCGCGCACTGTGCCATAAGTCACCCCACCCCACGCTCCCATCATTACCGAAAGCAAAATGGACGCGACGATAAACACGAGGTGGAAAGATCGCAGTCCCATCAGTGGGCTTCTTCAGCGTGCGACTCGGACGCGTTTGCGTTGGGCAATGTCTTAGGAGTGCCGGTGTGGTCCATCATCGTGAACAGCGGCACCAGCATAAGCACAAACCAAAAGACCACTGTCAATGCTAGGGTCCAGCGAATCGCCCTGCTACGCTCTTCAAGCAGGTGCATGAAGAAAGCGACGACAAGAGAACCTTTAGTTAGGGCGATAATCAGAGCAATGACAATTCCTAGTGCCACGCCTACCTCGACGAAGGAAGCTAGCACTGTAACGACGGTTCCAACCGCGAGTGCCCCCGCCACCTTCATGTAGACGTCGATGTGTTTTTTGACTTCTTCAGCGCTACCGCTCATAACTCCTCCGGCTTCTTCTCAATCCCCATTAACTTGCAGTTTTACCGGTCAAAGCAGGTACAACACCGGGAACAAAAAGATCCAGACCAGGTCGACGAAGTGCCAGTAAAGCCCGGCAGCTTCTACGCGGCCAATAAACTGGTCTCGTTTAGTGTGAAACATGGAACTTCCTGGTCCCCACAAGTAACCATTGACCGCAACGCCTCCGATGATATGCAGGCCGTGCAGCGCGGTCATCGTCCAGTAGATTGCTAGAAATGTTCCATGCGATGGCAGGTGATCGTGGCTGATTTTCTCGTAATATTCGTAACTTTTTACGAGAAGGAAGAGAACCGCCAGCAAGACCGTCGAAGCCATATAGGTCTTGAATTTAGCCAAATCGCCCAGCTTGAGAGAGGCATAAGCCAAGACCATGGTGACGCTCGACCCAATTAGTACGGCAGTGTTGAACGTGCCAATCGGGATATTCACGAAGTCTGCACCAGCAGGCCACTCTACTGCGCCGACTCTCAGCAGCACATATGAAGAAAAGAGGCCACCGAACAGCATTACTTCAGAGGCCAGGAATAGCCAGATGCCGAGTTTGACATTATTCAGGCCGGTATCTGGCCGTGCAGTTACCGTGTAGGGAATTTCCATCGCTCGTTACACTCTCGCGGGTTCCGGGTCGGCACCAGAGGCCTGGCCCTGCATTGTGAAGTCACTGGAGGCCCCTGGCACGCTGTACTCGTAGGGCCCGCGGTATGCCTCGGGCGGTGTGGCAAAGTTCCCGTGAGGCGGTGGTGATGGCGCCTGCCACTCTAGAGTGGTCGACTGCCACGGGTTGTCATTGACTTGCCTGCCGTTTCGGATGCTCCAGAAGAAGTTGAAGATGAAGAAGATCTGAAAGAATCCGAGTGCCCAAGCGCCGTAGGACATCACGGCATTCCATTCCATAACCTCCTGGCCGTGTGCGTATGTCATCCCACCGTCATAAAGGCGCCGGTTTACACCAGCTAGGCCGGTGATAAACATCGGCATGAAAACAAAATTGATGGCGATGATCGAACCCCAGAAATGGATCTTGCCGAGCACCTCGTTCATAACCCGGCCAGTAGCCTTCGGATACCAGTAATAGATGCCGGCAAACAACGCAAAGATGGTACCTGGTGCGACAACATAGTGAAAATGTCCGATCACGTAATAGGTGTCATGTAGGTGCAGGTCTGGAGCCGACAGCCCGAGCGGTAGTCCGGTAAGCCCCCCGATTCCGAACATAGGGAGAAAGGCAAGTGCGAACAGCATCGGCACGGTGTAGCGGATCGAGCCACCGTAGAGGGAGATAAAAAGTGCCGACAAGATCACAACGGACGGAATGGAGATGATCATCGTTGTGGTCTGAAAGAACGCGCTGATTGTTGTTCCCATGCCAGTCAGGAACATATGGTGTGCCCAGACGACGAACGACATGAACCCGAGGAAAATGATAGAGGCTACGAGTGCTCGGTAGCCCCATAGCGGCTTCCGAGTGTTATTGGCGATGACTTCGGCTACGATGCCCATCGCCGGCAAAATCAGTACGTAAACTTCTGGGTGGGCTAAGAACCAGAACAGGTGCTGCCACAAAAGTGGGTTACCCCCCCCGCTGATTTCTAGGGCTTGATCCGCGACGACCAAACCGCTCGGCATAAAGAAGCTGGTTCCGGCGACCCGGTCCATGAGTTGCAATGTTCCGGCCGCTTGGAGGGGGGGAAACGCCAAAAGTAACAGAAAGGAGGTTACAAGTTGCGCCCAGACGAAGAAGGGCAACCGCATGAAACTGAGTCCAGGTGCTCGAAGCTGTAAAGTTGTGACAATAAAATTGACCGAACCCAGAAGAGATGAAGCGATCAGGAAGAGCATCCCGACCAACCACCATGTTTGTCCCTCGGTTGCTATAACAGAGAGAGGGGCATAGGAGGTCCAACCAGAATTGGCTGCCCCACCGGGCACAAAAAAGCTGGCGAACATAACGACGCCGCCCAGAAAGAACGACCAGTAACTGGCCATGTTGAGCCGAGGAAATGCCATATCTGGTGCGCCGATTTGCAATGGCAGGACATAGTTGCCGAATCCACCAACCGCCAGAGGCACGACACCTAAGAACACCATGATAGTGCCATGCATTGCGCCGAGCTGGTTGTAGAACTCAGGAAGCATGATGCCGCCTGGGGCGTTGGCTTGGCCCAAGAGGTTACCGATGATGGGAATAGGTGCCCCTGGGAAGGCCAGCTGCCACCGCATCAGCATCATTAAAGAAAAGCCAAACAGCAGGAACAACATTGCTGTTACGGCGTATTGGATGCCGATGACTTTGTGGTCTTGCGAAAAAACGTAGGTCTGTAAAAAACTCAGTTCGTGCTCGTCGTGCCCGTGTTCTTCGTGCTCGACGTGCTCCGCGGTCGTCACGTTCTCCAACGTCGTGACTCCTTTCTAAACCAGTCCGGGCACTCTTGAGCACCCGGAGACCGACCGGCCACGCTCACCTTTTGCGGGGCCAGTGCGTGGTGGAGGGCGGCCACGCATCCGCATCGCGTGGGGACTTGCCACCTTATTCGGCGTTGTTCCCTACGCGCCGTGTCTAAAAAACGCCGGCGGTGCTTGAAAAATTAGCCGAAGCTAGGGTCACTGAATTACGAGCAGCATTTCACAAGCAGCTTACTGACCGCGCAATTCTATCGGTCCGGCCGTGCCTATGCAACCCGGGTTGCTTCGGGAGGGCTTGTTGGGACACAGCAGGAGGTCGAGCTGGGGGAATCCTTGGGTGTCAGATATATACTGCCTTGGAGGATGCCCACTGTGATACTTGCCAGACAGCACCAATCAGATTCCCAGCGATTCGTCGATACCAGCGGCGGAGAATCACTGACTTTTATCTTCGTGGCTGTGATTCTTGTGGAGGTTGCTGTGTTGGTCGGTTTGTGGTTGTTTTCTGCGCATTTCTCGGGATGAAGTCACCATATTGCTCGGCTCTCCGTGTCCTGCTTGTGCGTGCGTGCTCTGCACCGGGGAGATAAGTTCTCAATGCATCCATTAGATTGGGCCATCATCGTCACCTACCTCGCTTGGGTGGTTTACGACGGACTGAAACGGTCGAAGAATACCCATGCGGTTGAGGGGTATTTTCTGGCGGGGCGGTCACTTCCGTGGTGGGCGGTTGGTCTGTCTGTTATGGCGACCCAAATGAGTGCCATAACGTTAGTCGGAACAACGGGACAGGGCTACGCTGACGGGATGCGCTTTGTCCAGTTCTATTTCGGCCTTCCAGTTGCAATGGTCATCCTGTCGGTCACTCTGGTGCCTTTCTTCTATCGCGCCCGTGTGTTTACAGCGTATGAGTATCTGGAGCGTCGATTTGATTCAAAGACCCGAGTATTGGCTGGGCTTCTTTTTCTCGTTTCAAGGGGACTGGCTGTTGGGGTCATCATTTCGGCTCCAGCAGTGGTGCTTTCGATCGTGCTCGGGTGGAACTTGGTATTCACGGCTTTGGCGATTGGCGTGCCGACTACCGTTTACACCATGGTTGGTGGGGTTCAAGCTGTTACGTGGGCTGACGTCAAGCAGATGGTAGTAATAGTTGGTGGTGTCGGCACGGCGATGGTCCTATTAGTTCTCGGGTTGCCGGATGGGGTTGAGATCGGTGAGGCGCTACAGGTGGCAGGGGTCACAGGCAGGCTCGAGACGATCGACTTTAATTTTGACTTAAATCAAACATATACCTTCTGGTCAGGGCTGCTCGGTGGGTTGTTTCTGATGCTCGGGTATTTCGGTTGTGACCAGAGCCAAGTACAACGTTACCTTACGGCGCAATCAGTCGATGGTGGCCGGCGTTCGCTTCTAATGAGTGCTTTCTGGAAAATACCTCTGCAGGCCCTCATCCTGCTAACAGGAGTTCTTGTCTTCATTTTCTATCTATTCAATGAACCTCCCATGCTGTTCAATGCGACTTATGAGGCGCAGGTCCGCTCAGGAGTCCGCGCATCTGAATATGCCGAACTAGAGAAGGAGTTTCAGTCTGCTTTCCAGGCCCGTCGCGAAGCTGCCGAAGCTCTGATGGCTGCTCGACGGTCGGGTAGTGCGGGGACGATCGCTGAGAACCGGGCCAGTTTTATCGGGCGCCAAAAGCAGGTTTCTGATATCCGAGCTGCCGCGGTTGATTTGGTGCGAGGTGTCAGTGGTGATGTAGCCTATTCTGATGTCAACTACGTTTTTCCGACTTTCATCACAACCAGGCTTCCCATTGGTCTCGTGGGGTTATTGATCGCCGCTATTTTCGCCGCGGCGATGTCAAGTATTGCCGCCGAACTTAATGCTTTGTCGGCGGCTACTGTCATTGATTTCTATCGCCGTCACGTTCGGCCTGGGAGCAGCGACCGGCATTACCTTCTAGCTTCGAAGCTTGCCACGTCTTTTTGGGGTGTTTTTGCGACTGTGTTTGCGCTGTATGCTGCGAACTTTGGATCGCTCATTGAAGTTGTTAACCGAGTAGGTTCTTACTTTTACGGTTCTCTTCTTGGGGTATTTGTGTTGGCGATTGCGTTCCGTCGCTCGACGGCTAACGGAGCTTTCTGGGGATTGATAGCCGGTATGGGCGCTGTCTGGATCGTTGAGATAATCTCCGATATCTCTTACATCTGGTATAACGCGGTAGGTACCATTGCGGTTCTGGTGGTGGGGTTATCGGTGAGTTTTGTCGATCAGGCTCGCAATCGTCCAGCCTCCACTGCTTGAAATTTCCGTCCTGCTGGAGCTCGTTCAAGTCTAAAGGTCAGTCTATCTAAACTACACCCTGCTCTTTTCCGCAGTCCCCACTACATGATATGTTGATATACGACCAAAATGGTCGTGAATGAGAAAAAAGTTGTTCAACTAGTGGCTGACCGCTGGTTCGCTTTGATAACCAAGTCCCATAGGTGTTGTCATGAGTACCGCTATCGAAACCGCCGAAGAGCTTGCCAAACAAGAATATAAGTATGGTTTTGTTACCGATATTGAGACCGATGCGATTCCAACCGGGTTGAGTGAAGACGTCATTAGACTTATTTCTTCGAAGAAAGAAGAGCCAGAGTGGTTACTTGACTGGCGCCTGCAGGCGTTTCGGGTTTGGTCCAAGATGACCGAGCCAGACTGGCACAATGTGCATTATCCTCCGGTAGACTATCAAGGCATCAGCTACTATGCGGCCCCTAAGAAGAAACCACAACTTCAGAGTCTCGATGAGGTCGACCCCGAGATTAAAGCGACGTTCGATAAGCTGGGTATCTCGCTTGATGAGCAAAAGCGCCTTTCTGGAGTGGCTGTCGATGCGGTGTTCGATAGTGTTTCGGTAGCAACAACCTTTAGGGACACGCTAGGCAAACTCGGGATCATTTTTTGTTCATTTTCTGAAGCGGTTCGTGACCATCCTGACCTTGTAAGGCGGTATCTGGGCACGGTCGTTCCGTATTCGGATAATTTCTTCGCAGCCCTTAATTCAGCCGTATTTAGCGATGGGTCTTTTGCCTATATTCCAAAGGGTGTGAAATGTCCGATGGAATTGTCGACCTATTTCCGCATCAATGCTGCGAATACCGGTCAATTTGAACGCACATTGTTAGTGGCCGATGAAGGCGCTGAGGTGAGCTATCTGGAAGGATGTACGGCACCACAGCGAGATGAGAATCAGCTGCATGCGGCGGTGGTCGAACTTGTGGCTCTCGACGATGCAACTATTAAGTATTCGACAGTACAGAACTGGTACCCTGGTGACAAGGACGGTAAAGGGGGGATTTATAACTTTGTCACCAAGCGTGGCAAGGCTTTCACAAACGCGAAAGTTACCTGGACACAAGTGGAGACTGGTTCAGCTATTACCTGGAAATATCCGAGCTGTATTCTGCAAGGAGATAACTCGGTCGGAGAGTTTTACTCGGTTGCAGTGACTAACAATCGACAGCAAGCCGATACTGGGACAAAGATGGTGCACTTGGGTCGGAACACCCGCAGCACGATTATTTCGAAAGGGATCTCTGCCGGACAGGGTCAGAACACCTATCGCGGCCTGGTGCGCATCGGCAAAGGGGCCCGCGGCGCAAGAAATTTCTCACAGTGCGACTCACTTCTAATTGGTGATCGATGCGGTGCTCATACCTTTCCCTATCTTGAGGTTAAGAACACATCATCCCAAGTGGAGCATGAGGCATCAACTTCGAAGATTGGCGAAGATCAAATTTTCTACTGTCGGCAGCGCGGGCTCTCGACAGAAGATGCGGTCAACATGATTGTTAATGGTTTTTGTAAGGAGGTTTTCCGAGAGCTTCCTATGGAGTTTGCTGTTGAGGCTCAGAAACTCTTAGGTATTAGTCTTGAGGGTAGCGTGGGCTAGAGACAAGAGAAACAAACATGCTCAATATTCGTGATTTACAGGCCAGTGCAGGTTCGCGCCAAATTCTCAAGGGTATCAACTTGACTGTGAACCCGGGTGAAGTGCATGCCATCATGGGACCAAATGGTTCGGGCAAGAGCACGCTGGCAGGCGTGCTGGCTGGCCGAGATGGATTTAAAGTGACAGGCGGGACGGTTGACTTTAGAGGGCAAGATTTACTGGACTTGGAGCCTGAGCAGCGCGCCCGCGAAGGTCTATTTCTAGCCTTTCAGTATCCTGTCGAAATCCCGGGCGTCAATAATGCCTATTTACTAAAAGCAGCGTTAAATGAAGTGCGGAAGTACCGGGGCGAACCCGAACTCGATGCGATGGATTTTATGGCAGTTGCTCGCGAGCGCATGAAGCTGCTTGAGATGGATGACGCTTTTCTGAATAGACCTGTTAATGATGGTTTCTCCGGTGGCGAAAAAAAAAGGAATGAAATTTTCCAGCTCGCGGTTCTTGAGCCATCACTAGCGGTTTTAGACGAAACCGATTCTGGGTTAGATATCGATGCGCTAAAGATTGTGGCTACGGGTGTCAACGCACTCAGAAATTCTGATCGGGCTATTGTGGTTGTTACGCATTACCAGCGGCTCTTGAATTATATTGTGCCTGACTTTGTGCATGTGCTGTCTGGTGGACGCATCGTTAAGTCCGGCGGAAAAGAATTGGCTCTCGAGCTCGAAGACAAGGGCTATAGCTGGTTGGAACCTACCCCGGTAGCGGCGGAAGCCTAGGTGGGTGATTCGATGACCCAGATCGCTGCCGAAGCCAGTTACGCTAATCAGTTTGCTGACCTCCAGAAGAAAGCTCCACTCCCAGGTTGCTTGGGGGCACTCCGAGACGATGCCTTCGAATGTTTTGATCGACTTGGATTTCCAACCAGGCGCCTCGAGTCCTGGAGATTTACCAATATTGCCCCAATCGCTGAGACGAACTTCGTGCAGCCTACCGACCGGCAGGATTACACCCGGAACGCCTTTAATGCGATGGGCCTACCGAAGCTTGGCGGCGTGGAATTCGTATTTCTGAATGGAACCTATGCGCCATCGCTTTCAACTATCGATGGGTTACCCGATGGGCTTAGAGTTAGGAGCTTGGGCGAGGTTCTTGATAACGATCCTGACACAGTAATCCCTCACCTTGGCCGTATAGCCCGCTTTGAACACCAAGCTTTCACAGCGCTCAACACGGCGTTCTTGCGTGACGGTGCGGTTGTGGAAGTGCCTGAGGGGATTGTAGTTGGTGAACCCATCCATTTGATATTCATTACTTCGAGTACCGGGTTGCCGACCCTCTGCCAACCTCGTGTGCTGGTTATAGCTGGGGCCACCAGCCAAGTGCAGGTGGTCGAAAGCCATGTAGGGACTGATGTGGCTAGCTACTTGAATAACGCTGTGACCGAGGTGTCAGTCGGCGACCAAGCGACTGTGGACCACTATACGATCGTACTTGAGGGGGAGTCGGCGTTTCGGGTCGGAAACCTCCAAGCCTCAGTCGGTCGTGCAAGTAACTTCTCGTCACATACCATAACGCTCAGCGGAGCAATCGTTCGCAACGAAGCAAGCGTGGTGCTTGAGGGTGAAGGCGGCGAGTGCACCTTGAATGGATTGTATCTGGCGTCAGGGCGTCAACTTGTTGATAACCAAACGACAATTGACCACGCCCGGCCGCATTGTGATAGCCACGAACTTTACAAGGGTGTGTTGGATGGGCAAAGTTCTGCGGTCTTCAACGGCAAAATCGTGGTTCGTCTCGATGCCCAGAAAACTGATGCCAAGCAGTCGAACAAGGCATTACTACTGTCCGAGGATGCCCAGGTTACGACTAAGCCTCAGCTAGAGATCTTTGCCGATGATGTGAAGTGCACCCATGGGGCTACAGTGGGTCAGCTCGATCCAGATTCTCTTTTCTACCTTAGGTCACGTGCACTTTCTGAGCAGCAGGCGAGACAAGTGTTGATTCATGCGTTTGCCGCAGATCTACTGGGCCACATCAAGGTTGGTGCGGTTAGGCAGCAACTCGACTCGATACTGCTCGACCGACTGCCGATGCTGTCGGGAAGCTGACAAACCTGCAAGGCCCCCAGGGCATGAAGGACCATGAGTAAGGTGACCATTGACCGAATCGACTTCGATGTCCGAAGTATTCGCAAGCAGTTTCCCTTGCTAGCGCAGTCAGTTCGGGGTAAACCGCTGGTTTATCTTGATAACGCGGCGACTACCCAAAAGCCCCAGGCTGTACTAGATACGCTGTCTCACTATTACGCTGCAGGGAACGCAAATATCCACCGGGGTGTCTATGCCCTAAGTCAGGATGCCACTCAGGCTTACGAAGGTGCTCGTAGCAAGGTCGCAAAATTTCTTAATGCTGCCTCACCGACCGAAATCATTTTCACGCGGAATGCGACCGAGGGTATCAATTTGGTTGCGCAGACTTTTGGCCGCAGTATGGTCGCAGCTGGAGATGAGGTAGTGATCTCGGAGATGGAGCACCACTCAAATATTGTGCCTTGGCAATTACTCTGCGAGGAGAAGGGAGCCAAACTCCGTGTAGCGCCCATTAACGACGATGGCGAGTTGATACTCGATGAGTTGGCTGCTCTTCTTGGTTCGAGAACGAGGCTCGTTTCAATTGTCCATATGTCAAACTCTCTTGGGACCATCAATCCAGTCCGACGAATTGTCGATTTGGCCCACGAGCGAGGTATCCCCGTCCTGATCGACGGATCACAAGCGGCCTATCATATGGCGGTTGATGTACGTGCGCTTGACTGTGACTTTTATGTAGTGACGGGGCACAAACTGTATGGTCCAACTGGTATCGGTGCGCTGTATGGCCGTAGCCGGTTACTTAATGACATGCCTCCTTACCAAGGGGGTGGTGACATGATAAGTTCGGTGACTTTCGAGCAGACGACTTATAATGAGTTGCCGCACAAGTTTGAGGCGGGAACACCGCATATTGCTGGTGCCATAGGCCTCGGTGCGGCGGTTGATTTTCTAACTGAAGTGGGTTTCGACGCAATCGCTTCCCATGAGCGTCGTTTACTAGACTACGCTACCGGAATGCTGTCAGAACTGCCCGGTTTGCGCTTCATTGGGACTGCCCGTGAAAAAGCTAGTATCTTGTCGTTTGTTCTCGAGGGTGTGCACCCACATGATGTTGGCACGGTCGTCGACACAGAGGGCGTGGCTATTCGAACCGGTCACCACTGCACCCAACCGGTGATGGATCGCTTCGGAGTGCCGGCTACCGCTAGGGCCTCACTTGCCATGTACAACACGACCGATGAGATTGACCATTTAGTGTCAGCACTGTCGAAGGTTCGTGAGGTATTTGGTTGATGTCTGAGCTGCGGGACCTCTATCAGGAGGTCATTCTTGATCACAACCGAAGCCCTCGGAATTTTGGGCATCTTGACGACGCTAATAGGCGAGCAGATGGGCATAACCCCCTTTGTGGAGATCGGCTTGATGTAACGGTCAAGGTCGTCGAAGGGGTAGTAACTGATTTGCGGTTTAAGGGGTCTGGCTGTGCGATTTCGAAGGCATCGGCCTCGCTCATGACTGAGGCGGTCAAGGGGAAGACCATCGACGAGTTTAATGAACTGTTTGATTACTTCCACCGGCTAGTGACAGACGAAACCCTATCAGTTGATGAGAGAGCACTGGGCAAGCTGGCTGTTTTTTCGGGTGTGCGAGATTACCCGGCACGGGTCAAGTGCGCCATCCTTGCGTGGCATACTCTTAAGTCGGCTGTGAGTGACAGTCAAGAAGTTGTTTCTACGGAGTGATATGTGGGTATCTTTAATCTTGAGGCGCAATCAGAGCCGAATCAGCAAACCTCAGACCCGACTGACAAGCCTAGCTCGGAGGCTACGACGTCGACCGATCCGATTCAACCTAAGCTAAAGCATCCCCAGCCTATCGCTTCGAACGAATCGCCGGTCGGTCCTCCAACGGAAACCCATGATCCAATTGAGTCAGATCCGCTCAAGACACTCGAGCTGAAACCAAAACTGATCGAGGCGCTATCGACGGTCTTCGACCCGGAAATTCCAGTCAATATCTACGAATTAGGTCTGATTTACGATGTTGATGTAAACGCCGAGGGTCTAGTGGGGATTCGTATGACACTGACCTCCCCGGGGTGTCCGGCAGCACAGACCCTTCCCGTCGAGGTCAAGGCCAAGGCTAAGGCGGTGAACGGTGTCAGCGATGCTTGGGTCGATGTTGTATGGGAACCTCAGTGGGACATGAACAAGATGTCCGAGGCAGCTAAACTGCAACTTGGGCTGTTGTAGGTGGTCTCGGTCGCTGCACCAGAATGCTTCCAAGGGATGATGCCTAAGATTATGATGGGCTAAGGTTGTATTCGGATTCTTTATTTTTTGACTGTTCTGAGTTGTTCGTTCCCTGTCTTCCTTCACATGTGAGCAATGCCTAGGTCAGAGCGTGTCCGTGTATTTGCACCGGCAACACTATCTAACCTCGGTCCTGGTTTTGACGTGCTGGGCTTGGCGCTTGAGCGGCCAGGGGACTATGTGACGGCAGAGTGGTCTGATAGCCCGGGTGTCGAAATTGCCGAAGTTCGCGGCGATGCAGACCAACTTCCGCTGGACCCAGCCAGCAACGTTGTTGGCATTGCTGCTACCGCCGTCCTTCAGGCTTATGACTCCAGAGCGAGTGAGCCTCGCCCCCCGGGTGTTCGATTGTGGCTCGACAAGAGGATGCCGCTGGCGAGTGGACTTGGTAGTTCGGCGGCGAGCAGTGTCGGCGGAGCACTTGCGGTGGTGGAGCTCCTTGGCGCCGCGTTTGATCATGAAGAATTGATCGCTTGCGCCCTTGAAGGGGAGCGTGCCGTTTCGGGGTCTGTTCATGCCGATAATGTGGCACCATGCGTCGTAGGCGGCATCCTGCTTATTCGCAGTTACAACCCACTGGAATTGCTGTCGTTGCCGGTGCCGGACCGTCTCTGGATTGCCGTGGTTCACCCCCACACGGCTGTGGCTACAGCCGAGGCGCGTCGGCTTGTGGCAGAGCGTCGATTCGAGATTTCACAAGCGGTGGCGAATCTTGGTCAGCTTGGGGCTATGGTTACGGCGTTACACCGTTCGGATCTCGCGTTATTGGGTCGTTCGATTAGTGATGCACTCGTTGAACCGATTAGGGCTCCCCTTGTGCCTGGATTTGTAAATGTGAAGCAAGCGGCACTCAAGGCAGGGGCGCTGGGGTGTTCATTGTCTGGGTCGGGTCCATCGGTGTTTGCCTTTGCGGAGTCACATTCTCAGGCTGAAGATTTAGCCGGGCATATTGCGGTTAGGTTCCAAGAGGTGGCCGGGCTTGAAAGTGACAGCTACACAGGTAAAGTCAACATGCGTGGTGCTTGCCGTGTCAGCGAGGAATAATTAGTGCGGCAGATAGCGATGTAGGTAGGGCCGCCTCAAGGCGAATGTTCGAACAGTCAATGGCGGAGACTGACAGGATGCCAATGGCTTACCGGGGTGCGGTCAGGGCTTTTGGCTAGCCGGCGTTAGAGAATATTGTTTGCTGCTTTATGGCCAATTGGAGAATCCGTGGGACATAAGCGACGCATGAGAAGCGGGCGGAGGCAGGAACAACTGCAAGACAGCAGACTTGTGTCAGTTTGGTCACCGGCCTGGGTTGCGGTCGGGGCGACCGCTGTGCTGGCGACTGCAGCTATTCTTCTCTTCATGCGTTCGGTTCACCCAAGCCAGGCTTCCCCTGCAGCGAATCCGTCGACGGAGGTGCCCCAGTCGGCAACGCAACCCATAATGGATGTTCAACTTCGCAAGGTAGAGGTGCTACGGGAGTTTCCCCACGAGCGCGATGCATATACTCAGGGACTAGTTTGGTGGAATGGAAACTTATTTGAAAGTACGGGACGAGAGGCGGAATCCACATTGCGGCGACTGGACCCAGAAACGGGCCGAGTTGAGCAGAGAATTGATATTCCCGCACAGTATTTTGGTGAGGGGCTGGCTCTCGTCGATGAGCGGCTCATCATGTTGACATGGCGGGCGCAGCGGGCGTTTGCTTTTGAAAGGG
>DEAE01000012.1:5959-155942 GCA_002347025.1 Acidobacteria bacterium UBA2990 | reverse complement strand
GGGCGTTTGCTTTTGAAAGGGACTCATTTCGGCTACTCGATACGTATCGTTACCAGGGGGAAGGGTGGGGCCTCTGTTACGACAACGAACGTTTAGTTATGAGCGACGGTAGTGACCGGCTTGCCTTCCGTGACCCTATTACCTTCGAATTAATTGGTGAGCAGCGAGTACGCCTACGCGGGCAACCGCTATATGAGTTGAATGAACTTGAGTGTGTTGACGGAGCGATCTATGCCAACGTTTGGACCGAAGACTTCATCGTCCGTATTGATCCAGCTTCAGGGCTTGTTACCGACTACATTAACGCGGCTGGGCTTTTACGGGGCGGAGATCTTATTGGCTCTGAGGTGTTGAATGGTATTGCCTATAACCCAAACGCTCAGACCTTTTATATCACCGGGAAGTGGTGGCCAAAAATGTTTGAGGTTCGCTTCGTGCAGTAACGGATTCGTATGTATGTGCGTGCCTTCAGCGTTTCCTCTCTACCCATGCCATGCCTTGAAGCCAGCTTCGTGTTAGTGGGTAGCTCTTGCTCCCTGTAGATGGATGGCTATTCAACTGGGTTTTGTTATGGTAGGCACAGGCGAGTGCCTAGCAACTTCGGCGAAGGGACAACCGTCTGGCTTGTGCTATGCTGCCCCACACAGTCGGAGGTCACTCAACCGTGTCAATGTTGGCCCCGACCGTCACCGGTTGTTGGTTATACCGACAACCGGCGGTCTTTAGCAGAAGCAACAAGCTACACCGCGGGCCAGATATAGGCATCTTGTTGTCCTGAGGTTTCGGGTGTGGCCAGGAAACACGGGCAGGTCGGGGCCCCCGCGAGATTTGAACTCAACGGGTCGCCTAAGTTACCCATCACGGGAGTGGGCCAGTATGACGGTCGCGTGGGGGTCTGATGGCGAATAGGTTGCATGCAATGCGGTGGCAGCTACGGACTAGGTTCGTTCTGGGTTGTTGTCGCATGGCATAACCAGTCCTGATCGGCACAACCCCTGGAGCAGACATTTGCGTCCACGTCTTTTTGTGCGGGGAGTAGGGCTTGCGGCGACATTTACGGTTCTCAGTCTCACAGGGCTGTGGGCTGCTGGTGAGCTCAAACCCATTCGACGTGAGATAGGCACCACAAACGCGGCCCAAGTGCAGCCTATCTTTCGCCGGGAGGATGTGAGGCCAACCCTTAAGAACCCAAGTGCGAATGCCCGAGAGTTCTTTTTTACTCGGGCGGTCTACAACAGCGGCTACCGCTGGAGTTCCTGGGCCACTGATTATCCTAAGGCCGACCGGCAGTTTCTTGTAATCCTCGACCGGTTGGTTGACCTCGACTCCTATGAGAGAGAGAACGCTGTACGGCTGGATGATCCAAAAGTCCGGCGGTTTCCGTTTCTCTATGCTCTTGAAGTCGGCGACATGTATATGACCGAGGCGGAGGTTAAAGGGCTTCGCGACTACCTGTTGGCCGGTGGCTTTCTCATGATCGACGATTTTTGGGGAACCTGGGAATGGGCTAATTTTGAGTCTGAGATCCGTCGAGTACTGCCAGAGTATCCAATAGTTGATATACCCCTTGACCATCCGATCTTCAACACGGTTTATAACATCGAAGAGATCGTACAAGTTCCATCTATTGGTAATGCCCAAGGTGGTCGGACTTGGGAGCGTGATGGCTATGAGCCCCAGGTTAAAGGAATCTTCGACGATAGTGGGCAGCTGATGGTAATCATCAATTGGAACACGGATATTGGGGATGCTTGGGAGTGGGCTGAAAGCCCGTATTATCCCTTGCACTACTCGACATATGCGATTGAGATTACTGTCAATATAATCGTTTACGCGATGAGCCACTAACGCGGATTTGAATTTGGGTGATGGCGAAGAACCGGAGCAACTTTAAGAGGGCACAGCGAGTTCAGAGTGGCCTGATTTGCGAATGCTACTGTCACTAAAACTGGAACCTGACTGCAGGCCCATCCTTTTGGATGGAGGACGCATGCATTTGGTTCGCTTGAACGCGATCTTTGGCAATGTTCGAATTTTTCTTTAAGTACCGACCAATCTTGTTCGAGGAAGGCGTGTTTGCCTTTAGGCCTACTGTCGCCACCTATGTGGCAACCATCTTGGTCTTGGTTGCCGGGGTGATCACGTTTCGTACTTATCAGTTGGTTCGGGCCAACAGTCGCCCGGTCGATCGAGCGGTTCTCACCGGTATCAGATTTTTGGTGCTCGCTCTTCTAGTATTTTGCTTGTTTAGGCCGGTGTTGGTGGTGTCTCGTGTCATGCCCCAGCAGAATTTTTTAGGGGTGTTGATTGATGACACTCGCAGTATGCAAATCGCTGATCGAGACGGCGAAACCCGTGCCGCGTTCGTGACACGGCAGTTTGGTGGTGCCAATAGTCAGATTTTAGAGTCCCTTGCAGATAGATTTGCCGTCAGGTTGTTCAGTTTTTCCTCGGACACCAATCGAATCGAGTCGGTTGACACCCTAACCTACGACGGTACCCAGACCCATCTTGGGCAAGCCCTGACGCGGGCTCACGAGGAGCTGGCCGGTGTGCCCCTGTCGGGATTGGTAGTGGTAAGTGATGGTGCTGACAATGCCGATGGGCTGCCACCAGACAGCTTGATGCCCTTGCAGGCAGCTGGTGTTCCTGTGTTTACAGTGGGGCTGGGTCGAGAGGCCTACACCAGGGACATTCAACTAACCCGAGTCGACACTCCTCGGTCGGTGCTACGTGGCGCGGCCTTGGTGGTAGATGTGATAGTTGCCCAAACAGGGTATGAGGGCCAGCGGGTCAGTCTACAGGTTGAAGACGAAGGACGAATCGTGGCCGATGAACCGCTCATCCTTCCGGAAGACGGTGAACCAACAACAGTGAGGGTTCGGTTCAGTGCCACTGATGCAGGTCCAAGGCTTTTCAGCTTTCGAATCTCGCCGCAGCCTGGTGAGATGGTGACCCAAAATAATGTGCGCAACGCACTGATCGTGGTCGAGGACACACGTGAGAAGGTTCTCTACTTTGAGGGAGAGCCGCGATGGGAGGTGAAGTTTCTTCGCCGAGCAATTGACGAAGATGACAACTTGGAGCTCGCCGTTCTGCAGCGCACGGCAGAAAATAAATTCATGAGGATGGGGGTCGAGGATGCTGAGGACTTGGCTGGTGGATTTCCCAGGACTCGAGAGGAGCTCTTTAAGTATCGAGCACTCATTCTTGGAGGCATCGAGGCAAACCACTTTACACCAGATCAACTTCGAATGATTTCGGACTTTGTGAGCGAACGCGGAGGCGGACTGTTGATGCTTGGCAGTCGGCGTTCCTTCGCTGAAGGAGGCTATGCTGGTACACCGGTAGCCGACGTGTTGCCGGTGATGCTTGACGAAGTAACAGCGGATGGAGAGGCGGCCTTTTTTATTGAGACTGATGTTCGACCCACGAGACCTGGAGCTTCCCACCCAGCCACCCAAATTGCCGAGAATGAAGAGGCTTCGGTTACTCGCTGGCCCGAACTGCCGCCGATCACGCTGGTGAATGAAATCCGTGATGTAAAGCCAGGCGCGACAACACTGCTAACTAGTGGAGATCAATCCCTAGTTGTGCTGGCATTCCAACGCTATGGTGCCGGCAAGGCCCTAGCGTTTCCGGTTCAGGACACGTGGATGTGGCAGATGCATGCTGATATCGATGTTGAGGACCAGACGCATGAGACGCTTTGGAGGCGGCTATTGCGGTGGATGGTCGACGGCGTACCGGACCAGGTTGTTGTGGCGACACCACAGGACCGAGTCGAACTTGATGAATCTTTCGAGCTCACCGCCGAGGTTGATGACGCAAATTACGAAGAGATTAACACCAGCCAAGTGTCAGCGTGGATAACTGATCCTGACGACCAACTGCTTGAGATTCCGATGGATTGGACTGCGGACCGAGATGGTGAGTACAGCGCCCGTTTCACCCCTCGAAAGGGGGGGCTATATGAGGTAAGGGTTGAAGCATCCAACGATGGCGAGTTGCTTGGGAGCGACACCACCTACCTCCGCGTGGCCCCTAGCGAATCTGAGTTCTATGACTCGACACGGCGAACGCCGCTGCTTGAGCGGGTTGCCGAGGAAACGGGCGGGCGTTTTTATACTGCAGATACGGTGGATTCATTGGCTGACGATATTCAGACGGTCGGTGGCGGCGTGACAGTGGTCGAAGAGTTGGATTTATGGGATTTGCCTGGGTTACTCGTGTTGTTCGTTTTGTTGGTGCTTGGTGAGTGGGGGTATCGTCGTGTTCGGGGGCTGGCATGACTTCCGGGTCGGCTTCTCTATATCGGAGAAAAAATTCGGTTCTCGAAGACTATAACCTTAGTGATTATCTCGGGAAGCTCGTGGCCATTGTTATCCTCACGACACTATTGGCCATGCCGGTGGCAGCTCAGCAGACTCATGTCGTTGTTGTTAGCGGCCTCAGCGGTGACCCGGAATATGCCGATCAATTTCACGATTGGGCGACAACGTTAATCGACGTGGTGGTCGATCGCTACGAACTGCCTCCCGAAAACGTAACTTACTTGGCCGAAAAGGCTGACCGCGACCCGGTGAGGATTGACGGACGGTCGACCCGGGAAAACGTGGAAGAGACGCTAGCCGCGGTCGCTGAAAGAGTGGCTCCGAACGACCATATCTTTGTGTTGCTCATTGGGCACGGCAGCTATCAGAATGGTGAATCGCGTTTTAATCTGCCAGGGCGGGATCTGACGGCAGAGGACTATGCAGGGTTGCTAATCCCGTTTGACTCCCAGCGAATCTCGTTTGTAAACACGGCCACGGCGAGTGGCGGTTTCATAGAGGCGCTCTCCGGAGAAAGGCGCACGGTGGTGACGGCTACTCGGAGCGGTGGGCAGTGGAACGAGACGGTTTTCGGGGGTTACTTTGTGGCTGCTTATGCGAGTGGAGAAGCGGAATCGGACCAGAATAGGGATGGTCGTGTTTCGGTTCTCGAAGCATTCCAATACGCGGTTGCGCAGGTGACTCGAGTTTATGAGTCGGATGGACGCTTGCAGACCGAGCATGCTTTGCTGGACGACAACGGCGATCGGGAGGGAAGCCGCGAACCTGATCCCTTGGAGAACGATGGCGCGTTAGCGCGCACCCTGTTTATCAACGCAGGCGAAGGTACTGGGATCGCTGGATGGCCGGAGGACCCGGCCTTGCGGGTGCTCTACCAGGAACGGCTGGAACTCCAGGAACAGATCGAAGCACTTCAGGCGACTCGGGGCGGAACTGATGAGGTGCGGTACCAAACTGAAATCGAAAAATTGTTAGTGGAAATTGCCCTTAAGGGACGGGAGATTCGCGAAGCGGAAGCCGCAGCTGAGCCGGCACGCTGAGTTGAGTCGACCATTAAAGAACTCGTGATGACGACAGCAGCGAAAAGACGTCGGGTAGTGGTGGTTCTGCTTGTGCTGTTGGCAGCTGGTGCCGGCTTGGCCGGTCGCGGCTCTGAGGCTGACACTGACACTGACACTGACCGGGTTTCGGGTCCTAAGCATTTCGATGGGAGGTTTGTATTTGCTCGGATCCGTTATGCTGATGGTTACGCTGGTGGCGGGTTTGCTTATCGGCAGGATCTGCCTTGGGCTCATGACTACCCTCGCGCCGAGCGCAACCTCATGCGGATTTTGGAGTCGATTACCTTTGTTGACCCCTACTTGGGGGAGGATGGTGGCACCATCCTGAAGCTCGATAATCCGGATTTATTTAGGTATCCATTTGCCTACATGTCTGAGCCAGGCTATTGGAACCTTTCAGAGGCTGAGGCAGCTGGACTGCGGAGCTACCTCCTTAAGGGAGGTTTCCTGATTTTTGATGATTTTCACAGTGATATCCACTGGTACAACCTTGAAACACAGATGCGGCGAGTACTTCCTGAGCTTCGGTGGCTGGAACTCGAGGCCTCACACCCTGTATATCACTCATTTTTCGACATCGATTCACTGGACTACCAAGAAGCATATCCCGGCTATACTCCTATGTTTTTTGGGTTATTTGAAGAGAACGATCCAGACGGAAGGTTGCTGGCTGTTGCGAACCACAACAACGACATTGGAGAGTACTGGGAGTATTCAATGACCGGATGGCTGCCGATCGACCTGTCGAATGAAGCATTCAAGCTTGGTGTGAACTACATCATGTACGCGTTGACACATTGATGCGGCCTAACTTGCCTTAAGGTCCGTCTCAAGGTGGACCGGTTGCACGAGGTGTGGCTTGGAAACAAACGCCGGTTCGGCACAAACCCGCCGGCCGGTAAGGAGAAACCTGACCGTGAACGAATTCGCAGATCAACCGACCGACCTGGAGAGCCCGGACGACATTGCGTTGGCCGATCGAATGAAAGCGGGACGCGAGCAGATTCTCGTCGAACTGCGTAAGAAAATCATCGGTCAGGAACAGGTCATCAACGAAACGCTACTGACCTTGCTAGTCGGCGGAAATAGCCTAATCATTGGGGTGCCTGGTCTGGCGAAAACGTTGTTGATTCAGACGATGGCTCAGGTTTTGGATTTGAAGTTTGCGCGAATCCAATTCACGCCAGACTTGATGCCGTCAGACATAACAGGAACCGATATCATCCAGGAGGACGCTGCTACAGGGGGTCGTAAAATGGTGTTCGCTCCCGGTCCGGTGTTTACTAATGTGCTTTTGGCTGACGAAATTAATCGGACACCGCCGAAGACCCAGTCAGCGTTGCTTGAGGCTATGCAAGAACATCGAGTGACGGTCCAGGGACGTACCTATACCTTGGAGGAGCCGTTCTTTGTTTTTGCGACTCAGAACCCTATTGAACTTGAGGGTACCTATCCACTACCCGAGGCCCAACTCGATCGTTTCATGTTCCACATCGTGATCGAACATCCGCCGGAGGATGAGGAGCTGGAAGTGGTTCGTGCCACCACTGGTCTGGCGGATCCAGAGTATAAGCATGCCGTGACAGGGAGTGACCTTGTCGAATTTCAAAGGCTTGTTCGCAAAGTGCCAGTTTCAGAGCCGGTTATGCGCTATGCCTTGGGGCTGGCGCGTGCTAGTCGGCTTAAAGGGGATGATGCACCCGAGTTTGCGAAATGGGTTGCCTACGGTGCCAGTGTTCGTGCTGCGCAATATTTGATTCTGGGTGGGAAAGCCCGTGCTTTAACCGAGGGGCGGTACCATGTCAATTTTGATGACATTCGTGCCTTGGCGCATCCGGTCTTGCGACATCGGGTGTTGCTCAACTTCCATGCCGAATCGGAAGGAATCACATCGGACCAGATCATCGATCAGTTACTTGAAGTGGTTCCGGTTCCTGTGTCGAAGATGTAGCTGGGCTGAATCTCATGGCAACTGTTCCGCCGACGTCTCCAGGAGCCCGATTCATTGACCCAAAGCTGCTGGCTCGGGTTGGCAGCCTAGAATTAGCTGCTCGGTTTGTCGTGGAAGGGTTCATTAACGGACTGCACAAGGCGCCGTACCTTGGGGTTTCCATCGATTTTGCTGAGCATCGTGGTTATATGCCCGGCGACGATATCCGGCGTATCGATTGGCGATTGTTTGCTCGGACAGACCGGTTTTACGTTAAACAATTTGAGGCAGATACCAACACGAATTTTTCGGTGCTCTTCGATGTGTCCAAGTCGATGAACTTTGGCAGCCGTGGTCTGACGAAGCTCGACTACGGTCGCTTTCTAGCGGCTTGCCTCAGTTATCTCAGCACTAAGCAGCGCGACCGGGTAGGTATTGTGACTTTCGATGAGGACATCGTGGAGCGAGTGCCGCCGTCAGCCAAACATTTCGATGTTGCTTTGCACACTCTTGATAAAATGAGTCCGCAGCGGCCGGGCCGGCTCGGGCCACCACTCTTTAAGGCGACTGAATTTTTCAAGCGCCGGAGTATTTTGGCCATTATTTCTGATTTTTATGAAGAACCTGTCAAAGTCCTGGACGCGGTCAAACCACTGCGTTTCGCCGGGAACGACGTCATCCTGTTTCATGTTCTCGATCCAGCAGAAGTGGACTTCCCTTACGATGAATCTACTAGTTTTCAAGATCTTGAGACAGGCCGAAAACTTCCCGTTGTACCTGACAAGTTGCGAGACCAGTATCGTGAGCTGATTCGGGGTCACATCGAAGAGCTCAGTCAGCTCTGTAAGCAAAACAGAATCGATTATGCGTTCATGAATACTAAGGTTCCGCTTGACCACGCTTTATTTAAGTATTTGGCTATGCGGCACAAGCTCACAAAGGCACGCTGATGGCTTTTCTAACACCGTTGTTTCTTGCTGGGCTCGCTGCCCTGGGCGTCCCCCTGCTGATTCATATGATTCAGCGGCAGCGAGCTGAGGTTGTCGAGTTTCCCTCGCTCATGTTTGTTCGTAGAATCCCATTTCATTCCTTGCGCCGTCAGCGAATTCGCCACTGGTTTTTGCTTTTGTTGCGGTGTGCGGCGCTTGCCCTGCTTATTGCTGCCTTTGCTCGTCCCTTTGTTCGTTCCGCCGCATTAGCTGCCGTCGGTGGGGGGGGGCGAGAGGTCGTTATCCTCCTCGATCGCTCCTACAGTATGGGTTATGGCGACCGCTGGGACCGGGCGCGCGAAGCTGCGAGGTCGGTGGTGCAAAATTTGGTAGCGGGAGATCGAGCCACGCTTGTCTTGTTTGACAGTGGTGTTCAAGCTGGTGCGCCGTCGACCACTGACCAAGCTAGTTTGTTAGCTGCTATTGATGGGGCTGAAATTAGCGCGGGGACAACGCGATTCGGGCCGGCTCTCCAATTTGCCCAGGGAATTCTTGAGGATTCGGATCAGCCGTTACTCGAAGCTGTTCTTGTCAGTGATTTTCAGCAGATTGGGGTGGACAGCGCGGCCAACATACGGATGCCGGCCGGCACCGTGGTCACCCCGGTGTCGGTTGGTCAGATTCCAGAAGACGAAACTGAGAACGTCATTCTAATGGATGCCTCGGTCCAACGCGATATGTTCGCCAACCAGGAACGGGCCGTTGTTACGGCCAGGTTGGCTAACCGAGGAGATGCTTCGGTGGACAACCTGCTGGTGTCCCTTGAATTGAATGGCTACGAACTTGAGTCACAGCCGGTTACGATTGAAGCAAACAGCTCAGCCACCGCTACGTTTGCACCGTTTGCTCTTGAAGATAGGGCGATCCCTGTTTCGGTCCGCACGGCGGCCGACGCATTGGTCCATGACAATGTTTTTCACTTTACCGTGTCGCCGGCTGATGTCGTTTCAGTTTTGGTTATTGTGGGTCTTGGTGAATCTGATGCAAGTCTTTACTTGGAAGAAGCCCTTGGCATCGGTTCAAGCCCGTTGTTTAGGACTGCCGTGCGGTCGGTTGAAGACGTAACTGTTGAAGATGTTAGGGCGGCGTCGGTGGTGATTCTGAATGATGTCGGATTGCCAAGTGACCCGGTAGGTGAAGAGATCTCGCAGTTTGTAAGTGAGGGTGGCGGGCTCTGGGCGGTCTTGGGTGAACGGGTGCGTTGGCCAGGGGACCGACTTGATTTGTTGCCGGGTTCGTTGGAGGGTCCGGTTGAGCGGGAAGGCCGCGGAGGTGTTCTGAGTTTCATTGATTACAGTCATCCCGTATTTTCTGTGTTCAGCACCCCGCGTAGCGGTGACTTGACGACGCCCAGGTTTTTCCGTCACAGGCCGATTGATGTGACTCCGAGTGCTTCAGTAATAGCCAGGTTCGACAATGGCGATGCTGCGATGGTCGAGCATAACGTTGGTGCTGGACGGGTACTGGCTTGGACGTCGACAATCGATAGTTTCTGGAACGATTTTGCGCTTAAGCCCATTTACCTGCCGTTTGTTCACAAAGTTGTCGAATATTTGGCCCAGTACCAACCGGCGCTTCCTTTTTTAACTGCTGGACAGGTACTCGACTTGGCACAATATCCAGAGGCTGCGGAGTTCAACTTGAGTGGTGGGAATATCGTCGTGCGTGACCCCGATGAAGACCGTGTGCCCGTGGGGGGCTTGGACGATGATACTAGGGTAGGGTTTGTCCAGCTAACCGAACAAGGGTTTTATGAAATTCGTGATACTGCAAGGGGCGACGGTATGTCCATGCGAGTTGCCGTTAATGTTGATAGAGACGAATCAAATCTTGCCCAGGCGGATCCACAGGAGTTGGTTGGGATCGTGACGGGGCGGGCGTCTGGGGAAGGTTCGGCTGTAGCCGCTCGCGAATTCAAACCAGAGGACTTGGAGCAGCGTCAGCGGCTTTGGTGGTATTTTTTGATCGGAGCCTTCGGGTGTCTCTTCGCAGAGACCGTTGTCTCGAATCGGTTGTCCCGAACAGAACTTAGCCCGGATGAATGAAGGTGACGTCTAGTTTTTCGAGTTCTAAGTGGGACTAGTTCGAGAATGATTACGGCTGGGATTAGTGTTCGATACGGTAAGATGGTGCTGTTTCCAGTAAAGTGAGGCCAACGATGGAAAGCAACTCTTGGTCATCAGGCGGTCGCAACGACTTGGTCGCTGTCATAAGGCGCGTGCGAAACCGGTGGCGGTTACGCATCGCGATGAGAGGGCTGGCGGTAGTCTTGGCGGTGGGGCTGGCGGCTTTCCTTATTTCTTCCTATGGGCTTGAGTTCTTCAGGTTCTCAGCTAGCGCGGTCATTGCGTTCCGGGGACTGACCTATTTGTCCCTTGCTGGGCTGACATTCTGGTTCTTGTTACGTCCGTTGGTCCGGTCGGTTACTGACGAGCAGGTGGCGCTATATCTCGAAGAACATGACCCGTCGCTCGAAGCGGCGGTCTTGAGTGCGTTGGAAGAGGCCAAGCTTGGAGAGAGGCTTGGCAATCCAAATTATTCGCCGGCCCTTGTTGACCGACTGATTCAGTCTGCGATTGAACATTGCCGTGATCTTGACTGGGGTTCGGCGGTGGAGCGTGATCAAATTCGCCGGTCCACCAGCTATCTGGCTGTCGTGATGGCGGCGACACTTTTGGCGTTCATCTTGGGACCGTCCTATTTACGGCACGGTGCGTCTGCATTGATGGCACCAGCGGGAAGCGTGGAAGCCGCTAGCCCTTACCATATCGATGTGTTCCCAGGAGACACCACGATCGCGCGTGGGTCAGACCTTAGTGTCACGGCACAGCTCCTTGGCTTCCAGACCGGTGATGTGAATCTCTTTATGCGCAGTAGCCCGAACTCGCCTTATGAGGAAGTGCCGTTGCTGCCGCAGGATGGCGCTGATGGTCAGCCACCCCGCTTGGGTGGCTTTGAAACCGTGCTGTTTGACGTGCGTGAGGAAACCGACTACTACATCGAAGCGACCGGTGTTCGGTCGAGCACCTTTACTGTCGATGTGATCGACCTTCCATACGTCGAACATATAGAACTCGAGTACCACTTTCCAGATTACACCAGTTTGGAGCCTCGTTTAATCCAAGATGGCGGGGATATTGTGGTTCTGCGAGGAACAGAGGTGCACCTTCGGGTCTTTCCAACGATGGCTACGCCCTCTGGCCGGCTCGTGTTCGATGAAAGCACATCGACCGAATTGAACCTCCGTGAGGATGGCGTGCTGGTCGCCAATTTGGTGATCGAGGAAGATGGGTTCTATCAAGTTGAGCTTGAAGGGCCGAGTGGTGAGCGAGTGAATGCTTCGCCTCGCTACACCATTGATGTTCTTACCGATCAACCGCCGTCGGTGATGTTTGTTGAGCCGGGTCGTGACACGACAGCAAATGCTATCGAAGAGGTATTTCTTGAGGCGAGGGCCGATGACGACTTTGGCGTACGGTCGCTCAGCTTGACATACTCGGTCAATGGTGAACCAGAGGAAACCGTCGACCTTTTTGATTCGGACGAAGGAGGCCTTAAAGAGATCTCAGCCGGCCACACTTTGTTTTTAGAAGAGTACGAGCTCGAACCCGGAGACTTTATTTCATACTACGGAACTGCCGGTGACAACCAGGCCGGTGATGCTCGAGAAGTTAAGAGCGACCTGTATTTTATTCAAGTCCGAGCCTTTCGTCGTGATTTTCGTGCTGCCCAATCACAGGGTGGTGGCGGAGGAGGCGGCGGTGGTGGTGGCGACGCCCGCGCCTTGTCCGATGCCCAACGGCAGGTCATCTCGGCCACTTTTAATGTCATCCGCGATCGTGCGGGCTTCAGTGACGAGGAGTTTCGAGAGAATCTCGTTTTTCTGACACTAGCGCAGGGTCGGTTGCGTGAGCAGGTTGAGACCCTGGTGCGACGCATGAACAGTCGTGTGATGCCGGCTGATCCGGCTTTTCGCTCGATTCTTGAGGTTTTACCTCTCGCAGCGTCAGAAATGGAGGCGGCTGAAAACGCACTTCAAGAGCAGAATGTTGACCTGGCTATGCCGGCAGAGCAGCGAGCTCTTCAGCAATTGCAGCGGGCTGAGGAGGCTTATGACGAGGTGCGTGTGCAGCAAGGCGGCGGTGGTGGCGGCGGTGGGGGTGGACAGAACGCGGCCGAGGACCTCGCTGATTTATTTGAGCTCGAGCTCGACAAATTGCAGAATCAGTACGAGACCGTCCAGCGCGGTGAGCAACAGACTTCCGATAACCAGATCGATGAGCTAATGGAGCGGCTCAGAGAGTTGGCCCGTCGGCAGGAGCAGGAGGCTGAACGCCAGCGGCGGCGTGCGCGGGGTGGTCAGACGGCTCGGGCCGGAGGGGGGGCCTCCCAGCGGACGTTGGCCGAAGAAGCGGAAGAGGCTGCTCGGCGCTTGGAACGCCTCGCTCGGGAACAGCAGTCTCCTCAAATGATGCAGGCTGCCCGACGCCTTCAGGAAGCTGCGGATGCTATGCGTCAAGCGGCAGCCAATGCCGATAACCAGGGGTTTGCCGAAGCTGGTGCTGCCCTCGATCGATTACGCGAAGTGCAGCGCGAGCTCGAAAATCAGCAGAGTGGTCGTCTGGCTCGGGATATCGAGGAAGCCCAGCGCCGAGCGTCGGAGTTAGCTGTTGAGGAATCGGAGATCGCTGAGCAGGTGTCGGAACTTGGTGACCTGGCCGATGAGCAGCGGGCAGATCGTATACGCCAGTTGACGGAGCGGAAGGACCAGATGGGAGACAAGGTGGCAGACCTCGAGAGAGATCTGGATTCCACCTCGGCGGAGTTTCGTCGCGATGAGCGTGATGCTTCTCGAGCCTTGCAAGACGCGGCGAATGGTATTCGCGAAAGCAAGCTCAAGGAAAAAATTCGTTACTCGCGCGGCTTAATCCGTGCCCGGTCACCGGAGTATGCCGAGCAATTTGAGGAGGAGATTGGGGGCGATATCCTCGACTTGGAGCAACAGTTGGCTGAGGCAGGGGAGGCTGTAGGTTCCTCTCAAGGAACCGGTCTCGAGCAAGCACTCGATCAAACACGCGACTTGGTGCGTGGACTGGAATCGCTCGAACAGCGAATTCAGCAGGGTGGCCAGCAAGCTGCGAGCGAAGAAGCGCAGCAGGGCGAGTCCGAATCGGGACAACCCGGTCAGACTGGGGATACTGGGGGCCAACAGGCTGCGAATCAAGAAGGGCAGTCTGGTCAGCCTGGTCAGTCAGGTGGTGGCCAGTCGGGAGGCCAGCGTGCCGACGGATTTGGAGGAGATGCTTTTGGTGACCGGTTTGGACTTGGTGGTCCAGGAAGCCGCAGGCCTGGAAACAGGGAATTCGATCCTCGGGATATTCGGCAGTGGCAGCGGGAGTTCCGTGAGCGCGGGGCTGACGCGCAGGAGCTGCAGAGGCTGTTGCGGGCAGAAAATTTCGGTGAAGTGGGGGACCTCGCTGAGTTGATCCAGGCAATGCGTCAGCTCGATGATTCGCGTGTGTATCAGGATGCGGAGGAAATTGCGCGGTTACAAACGTTCGTTATAGAAGGTTTGAAACGTTTCGAGTATCAGTTGCGGCGTGAGGTTGATGGCGAGAGCGAGGAACTTTTTCTGGCAGGTAGCGATGAGGTGCCGACAGGGTTCCGCGACTTGATCGAGGAATATTTCCGGTCGCTGGCTGAGAATTAGGAGAACAGGCAGGGGTGGTCAGGCGGTTTTTGGTTTCCGTCGTTGTAATACTGCTGCTAGGCGGAATGACCACTGTGTTGGCTCAGCGGTGGGGCTGGCGGCGAATGCCGCCGCGGTTTCCCGAAGAGGTGTCGACTCACCGGCTCTTTACGTTTGCACGTGGCCTGTATCAAAGTACCCATCGTGAGCGAGGCGGCCAAGGGTGGTATACGGACTACCCCGATGCTGATATTAACTTCACGATCCGGCTTTCCGAGCTGACGAATGCTCCGGTCGGACTCGATAAACGCAACGAACCCGATCATATTGTTGTTCGTCTTACAGATCCGGAACTGTTTAGCTATCCATTCCTGTTCATGTCTGATGTTGGCACTGCTTGGTTCAGCCAGGATGAGGCGGACCGCCTAGGGGAGTATCTACGCAAGGGTGGATTTCTCTGGGTGGACGATTTTTGGGGCCCGTTCGCCTGGGAACAGTGGGCGAGTGAAATAGGCAAAATTTTGCCACCAGGCCAGTACCCGATTGTAGATATCCCGATAACGGACCCAATCCATCATGGCATGTTCGACATTGCAGAGGTGCCTCAAGTTCCATCTATCCAGCACTTTCGCCGGGTTGGAGGCAGGACCAGCTCCGAGCGGGGTTCTCAGAGTGCCGAGGTGCATGTCCGGGGTATTTATGACAACTCCAACCGGCTCATGGTGCTGATGACTCACAACACGGACATCGCTGATGGCTGGGAGCGCGAAGGTGAAGACTACGAGTTCTTTTATCGTTATTCAGTGACTTCGTATGCTGTCGGGATCAACTTCATTCTTCACGCTATGACCCACTAGTGGCTGAGGACGGGGATGACTGACCGCAAGCCCGACGCCCTTAACCCGTCCCGCCGGCCTGATGCGCTGACGAAACAGTCGGGTGATCTCGTGGCGCGCGGGCTGGCCGACCGTCAGGCTTTGGATGAGGGGAAATACACAAATCTAACTCTTGACAGTGTAGTACAGGAGCCCAACCGTCCGGCTGATGCTGTCGTCATATGGTTACATGGGCTTGGTGCAGACGGGCATGATTTCGCTTCGCTGCCTTTGCAACTAGGCATCTCACCAGACCATGCTATCCGTTATGTGTTTCCTCACGCACCGGTCATACCCGTCACGCTCAATATGGGGATTAAAATGCGGGCGTGGTACGACATCGTGAATCTCGAGGCACGTGGTCAGGACGAGTCGGGCATTCGCCGTTCGGCGATGGCGGTCAGTGAATTGATCGCACACGAAGTGGGGCGTGGAGTAGCTGCCTCTCGGATCGTGTTGGGTGGTTTTTCTCAAGGTGCGGCAATGGCGCTGTTTACAGGGCTTCGCTACCCGAAAGCCCTGAGAGGATTGGTAGCGTTGTCGGGTTACCTGCCTTTACACGATTCACTTTCGTCAGAGGCTTCCCAGGCTAATCAGCGGATCGGTATCTTCCAAGCGCATGGACTTAGTGACGATGTTGTGCCGACTCGCCTTGGGCGGGACAGCGCTGAGTTACTGCGCGTTAAAGGCTATCCGGTTGAATGGCACGACTACCCAATGGCGCATCAGGTGTGCGTAGAAGAGCTACAGGAGATTGGACAGTGGTTGAATCGATCATTAGGGACCGACGATTCCGGGGCGATGGGTTGAGGACTGCAACTGCTACGGTAGAGAGCGGGTTTGGACAGGTGGTCATGTGGGGCTTGGCGAGTACTCTATTGGCCGGGTGTGTGGGTTCGGAGCAGGGAGTTCATGTGTTACCACCGGTGACAGAACGAAGCGTGGTTGTCGACGCTTGGCATGGCGTTGATGTTCCAGATCCATATCGCTGGCTCGAGAATCAGACGGCACCAGACACACGAGCATGGATTAACGTTCAGAATGCCTATGCGGACTCACTGCTCGAACCGCTTTCCGGCCGAAGCGAACTTAGTCAACTAGTAGCCAAAGTGCTGGAGGTTGATGCTGTCGGGCTACCTACAGAGCGTGGTGGCCGTTATTTTTACAGCCAACGTCTGGCGAATCAGGACTTGGCGGTGTTGTATGTTCGTGAGGGACTTTACGGCGAAGATCGGGTATTGATCGATCCCCATAAAATGAGTCCTGACCACACTGTCAGCGTTAGCTATCTCGATATTTCTCAAGATGGCAATCTTGTAGTTTATGCGGTGCGGGATGGTGGGGTTGACGAGGTGTCGATTCACCTTCATAACGTCGAGACTGGTGAAGATCTTAACGATGTATTGCCCCCTGCGCGGTATGGGCAAATTAATCTGACTCCGGACAGGTCTGGCTTCTATTACGAACGATATGGCGATGTTGCGCCAAGAGTTATGTTCCACGAAATTGGAACTAACTCAACCGCTGATCTGCAACTTTTTGGTGAAGGGTTCCAGCGGCACCATATTCCCGTGTCCGTGTTGTCTGACGACGGGCGATGGCTAATCGTGCATGTGATTGAAGGCTCATCTGGACCCACTGAAATTCACATCAAGGATCTGACGACGGATGGTCCGTTTACCACCCTAATCAGAGATGGGGTTAGTGAGTCATGGGCAGAATTTGCCGGCGACCAGATAGTGATTACCACCAATCTCGATGCGCCCAACAAGCGTGTGGTGGTAGTGGATCCTGAAAGACCATCGGTCGAGTTTTGGCGGGAAATTGTTCCTGAACGACCTAATGTTGTCATCCAGGGTGCCCGTGGGTTAGGTGGGCGGTTGGCAGTGTCTTATCTCCAGGATGTTCAGCCTCGAGTAGCGGTGCACGAACTGTCCGGAGCCCATGTTCGCGATATCGAGTTCGCTACGCTGGGGTCGGTTGGTGGTGGTAGCGGTCACTGGACTACCGACGAGGCTTTTTTTACCTTTCAGTCCTATCATCGACCAAACACAATTTATCGCTACGACTTAGCCACTGGGGAGCAGGTGGTCTGGGCCCAGGTGGAAGTGCCAATCGATACAGAGCGCTACCGGGTGACTCAAGAATGGTTCACCTCGGCCGACGGAACCCAGGTGCCGATGTTCGTTACCCACCGGACTGATGTGGTCCTCGACGGGAACAACCCTACGTTACTGACGGGATATGGCGGCTTCAATCTCAGTCGGTCCCCGGCCTTCTCTTCGCTGGCTGCGGTGTGGCTTGAGAATGGTGGAGTGTTTGCCGAGGCCAACATGCGTGGTGGTGGCGAGTTTGGGGAGGAGTGGCATCGTGATGGAATGCTTGACCGTAAGCAACATGTCTTCGACGATTTTATCGCTGCTGCCGAACATCTGATAGCAGAAGGCTATACCAGCCCTGGACATCTAGCTATTCGTGGAGGTAGTAATGGTGGGCTACTTGTAGGGGCGGTTTCGAACCAGCGTCCCGAGTTGTTTGGTGCAGTCGTCTGCACCTACCCCTTGCTTGATATGTTGCGGTATCACCAGTTTCTAGTGGCGAGTTTCTGGGTGCCGGAATATGGCTCCAGTGAAGACAGCGAGCAGTTTGCTTACTTGCGAGAGTATTCCCCCTATCACAATATTGATTCGACCGCGAGCTATCCTGCGACCCTCTACATCACCGGTGACGGTGACACTCGGGTAGCGCCGCTCCATGCACGCAAGATGACTGCACTAATGCAGGAAATACACGGCGCCACTACTCCGATACTGCTTCGTTACCACACCGACGCAGGGCATTCTGGGGGGCAGCCTGTCTCTCAGCAAATCCGAGAGATGGTCGACACGGTCAGTTTCCTGTTGTGGCGGGTGGGTAGGTGAGTGAATACCCCCTTTAAGGAATTGAATGGACGATAGCTCGAGACACACGTGATGTGCCGCAAAGCGGCGTTATGTCAGGAGGGAAATAGTGTTCAGGTTCGTCACAATGTGCGGTCTGATTGGGATGGTTTCTTGCGGTGTCATCTCAGACAGCTCAGACTCAGGGAATGGAGCTGAGAGTCACCAAGGGGTTGTGACTGGCATCAGTGCAGAGACCCTGTTAAAGGAAGTCGAGCAGCTTGCCTCGGATGAGTTCGAGGGGCGGTCACCGGGTTCCACGGGTGAAGTTTTAACCGTTGCGTACTTGACCGAACAGTTTCGTGCTCTAGGGCTTGAACCTGGAAATCCGGATGGGACTTGGGTTCAAAATGTTCCTTTAGTGGGTATCACACCGGTGTCCGGAGACACGCTATCGATCAGTGCCGGTTCCGTGACACGGACATTTGAGCCTGGAACTCACTATGTGGCCTATACAAAACGGGTCACAGAGGAAGTTGAGGTGGACGCAGAATTCGTGTTCGTAGGTTATGGAGCGGTAGCTCCAGAATATGAATGGAATGACTTCAAGGGCCTCGATGTCAGTGGAAAAATCTTGCTCTTTCTGGTGAATGACCCCCCGAGTCAAGAACTTTTCGGCGGGTCGGCAATGACCTATTACGGCCGGTGGACTTACAAACACGAGATTGCTGCTGAGATGGGGGCGGCTGGGGCGCTTGTGATCCATGAGACGGGCCCCGCTGGCTACCCCTGGGTCGTGATCGGAAGTAGTCCCTACGGTGAATCCTTTGATCTAGTGGCGGCTGATCGCAATATGGGCCGAGCAGTAGTCGAAGGATGGATTCAGCGTGATGCTGCTGCAGCCCTTTTCGATATGGCCGGCTTGGATTTTGAAACGGAAAAAGCGAGGGCAGCCAACCCAGATTTCAAACCGGTCTCGCTCGGGGTGACGGGACATACCAAGGTTAGAAACATCCTCAGGACTATCGATTCGCAGAATGTTGTCGCTAGGCTTTCAGGCACAGAAGCTCCAGACGAAGTTGTCATGTATGTCGCGCATTGGGACCATTTGGGCCAGGATTTAAGTCTGGAGGGTGACCAGATCTATAACGGTGCTGCTGACAATGCTACTGGTACAGCTGCTCTAATTGAGTTGGCTCGCGCCTTTACTGAAAATGAGCCGACTCGTCGAACTGTATTGTTTCTGGCTGTGACAGCTGAAGAACAAGGGCTGCTCGGCTCTCGTTATTACGGTGAGGTGCCTTTGTATCCAGCCGCCCAGACGGTAGCGGCGTTGAATATGGATGTGCTCAACCAGTGGGGGCGAACCCGAGATTTAACGATCGTTGGCATGGGCCAATCAGAGCTCGACGAGGTTGCTGCGGAGGTTGCTGGTCGCCTGGGTAGGGTGCTTAACCCTGACCCTGAACCGGAGAAGGGTTTCTACTATCGTTCTGACCATTTTTCATTTGCTCGGGTCGGGATTCCGGCCTTTTATGCGGATCCTGGGGTGGACTACGTGGACAAGCCGCTAGGATATGGAATTGAGAAGCGCCAGCAGTATACGGCTAATGACTATCACGCGGTGACAGACGAGGTGAAGCCAGATTGGGACCTGTCTGGAGCGCTCGATGACTTAACATTCATGTATTACATGGGTGCAGCGCTGGCGTCGACCGATTCTTGGCCGAGGTGGAGCGAAACTAGTGAGTTCCGAGCGATCCGCGCAGAACAGCGACCTGGAAGTTAGTCTGGTCTGTGTCCGAAGAGCCAATTGCAATTGATTACCGGATGCTCGGAACTGGGTTGCCGCGAATGTCGGTGAGATCTTTGTAGCCTGCGGCTCGCGCTCGGCCTTCTTCGGCGCTGCTATAGAAGCCTGCGGTAGTCAAAGTTATAGCGATTTCTTCGGTGCCAATGTTTTCCCAGTACCAACCATGGATACCGGAAAACGGTGCTATATAGGTTCCATGTCCGGTCGATAGATCTTGGGCATCGAAGCTTTCTGCATACCCCGCTGGCGCGCCGTCTGGTGAAGCGTGGAAGTTGTAGGTCACCGGACCGGAAGCGTCCCAGGTGAACACCATACTGCTACCTTCTTCGAGCCTGTAGAAGTACTCTACCCATTCAGTTGGGTACAGGCTCAATTCTGCCTGGTCGACACGGTATTCCGTGTCTTCAGTAGCAATGGGTTGTGCTTGCCCCAAGGCTAGCAGTCCGAGCAGCCGGCCCGTACCTAGAGGATCAACTCCGTACTCAGCTGGCAGGACCGCGCCGAACAACAACAAAGTAGCTGTCAGGAATGCCAGTAAGGATGCAACGAGGATTTTGAAGGGAGATGGCGCTGAGGGAAGATTGTTTGCGGCCATTGGACTATTACGTAAACAACACGAATCCGACTATCTGGATGCCGGCTAGCAGAAAACCACCGATCATCAGAGCAGTGTTAGTGGCGAAGCTATAAGAAGCGAAGCTAGGTCGGCTTCGCCAGTATCCAAGCAACATCACTGTTCCTACAAGTGCCAGAATTTGGCCGATCTCTACGCCAACATTGAAGCTGACAATGTTGGCGACAAGTCCGTTTTCCGACACCATAAATTCTTGAAGCTTGGTTGCTAGGCCGAGGCCGTGGAACAACCCGAACACCAAGACGGCAACTCGAGTGTTCGGTTTAACTCGAAAGAGTCGTTCGAAGCCGTGGATATTCTCGAAACCTTTGTAGACTACCGAAAGTCCGATGATAGCGTCGATGATGTAGGGATTAACACTGACCCCGGAGAGCACACCCATGAGTAAGGTTAGGCTGTGGCCTAGCGTGAAGAGGCTGACGTAGAGCACTACATCTTTCACTCGGTACAAAAAAAAGATCACGCCCAACAAAAATAGTAGATGGTCGTAGCCGGTCACCATGTGCTTGGCGCCGAGGTAAAGAAAAGGCCCTGGGGCTGGGCCGTCCACCGACTGTACAAACCCAGCGTTTGTGCCCTCCATCGGGTGGGCGTGAACCTGTTCTCCGTTCAGTCCAGTGAGACCGGCAATGACCAGCACACAAAGAACTACTAGTCTGGTAAGTGGCACTACAGGCCCAGTTTATGACAGATAGTGGGTGATAAAGGCCTAAAAAATTATTTGAGCATAACCTGAGGCTGTTACCACAGTGGGGCTCGACTTACGGGCTTCTGACTTTTGAAGAGCGAGCTTGGGTAGAATGTAGGTGGTGAATAGAGGGTTAGCAGTGCTGTTTGTCCTGTTGGCAGCCGCTTCGGTGGTCGCGGCCGATGATTGGCCAGCCTTCCGTGGGAGGAGTGGGCAAGGGCATTCGTCCGAGCAAGGATTGCCGCTCACATGGAGCGAAGTAGATGGACTGTTTTGGAAGACGCCAGTTCCTGGGCGGGGCTGGTCTTCTCCGGTTGTGGCACATGGCCAGGTGTGGCTGACCACTTCATTGGAAACAGAGTCCGGCAACACATCGCTGCGGCTTGTTGCCTTCGATGCCGATACAGGGGACGAGTCTTTGAACGTTGAGGTTTTCCAGATTAATGCGACAACCTCACTAAACCCGAAGAATAGCCTTGCCTCACCTACGCCCGTTGTCGATGATGAGCGCGTATATGTTCACTTTGGTGCGGATGGCACGGCTGCACTGACCACTAGTGGCGAGGTCGTTTGGACTACCCGCTTTCCTTACGTGAGCCAGCATGGAAATGGGGGGTCGCCCGTCTTGTATCGAGACCGACTCATTCTTAGTGTTGATGGCTATGATATTGCCTATGTCGTGGCACTTGATGCGGCGACCGGTGAAGAGCGCTGGCGTTCCGCTCGCCGAGATCCAATTTCGCAGGCCTACTCAACTCCGCTGGTAATACAAGTGGGTGGTGTCGAACAGATCTTTAGTATCGGTGCTTTTCGTGCCACTGCCTATGACCCGGATTCGGGGTCAGAGGTTTGGGAGGTGTCCTACGGTGACGGATTCTCCAATGTGCCAGCTCCTGCCTTTGGGCACGGCATGGTGTATATCTCGACCGGATTCCAGGTGCCGTCATTGATGGCTGTTCGAGCTGACGGTCAAGGTGATGTTACCGGCACACACATAGCGTGGGTCTTACGCCGTGGTGCTCCGCTAACCCCATCGCCGCTGCTCGTTGGGAATGAACTTTACCTTGTTACTGATTTCGGTATCGCCACTTGCCTTAATGCCCTGACCGGGGAGATTCTCTGGAGGGAGCGGCTTGGAGGTAACTTCTCGGCGTCACCGGTCTTTGTGGACGGTCGTATCTATTTTCAGAGCGAAGAAGGCGTCACAACTGTAATCCGGCCTGGTCCAGTGTATGAAGAGCTCGCAATTAATAGGCTCTCCGGAGTGACACTTGCTTCGATGGCAGTGTCGAATGAATCATTTTTCATCCGTAGCCACGACCATCTATACCGAATCGGCCGGTAGTGACTCCATACCTGCGCCGTATCAAACTTCAGTCCGCTAGGGCAGGGTGTCAGATTTCATTCGCCACCTGTATTTAACTGGGAGCTACTGCGAGTCCGCTTCCCTTGGTTGCCCTAAAGGTTCGTAGGGCGTTGATTCGTTGTAAGACCGGAGGGTGCGAGTGATGCAGATATACTTCGAGCGGATGGGGGGTCAGATTGGCAAGGTTGTCCGCTGAGAGCTTCTTTAAAGCCGAAATGAGCGGTTCCGAAGAACCGGTTGTTTCGGCAGCGAAAGCGTCCGCTTCAAATTCGTACTGTCTGGAAAATCGGTTCACCAGAACTGAAAGAAGCAGTTCCATCGGCGTGAACAACAGACTGAAGAAAACTAGCCCAGCGTGAACTGATACCTCGGTTACGCCGAAGGCTTCGAAGAGCCCCTGTTGTTGCAGGCAAATAGACAACAGCCAGAAAAGTACGCCGGTGTGGACCATGCTAAATGCCAAATTCTTGAAGATATGGCCTCGGCGGTAGTGACCAACTTCATGAGCGACTACCGAAACCAGTTCGGATGTTGTGTGCTTCGTGATCAGGGTATCGAAAAGGGCAATTCGTTTGTGTTTACCGAACCCCGTAAAGAATGCATTTGCTTTTGCTGACCTCCTAGATCCGTCGATTACGAAGACACCTTCGAGCGGGAAGTGAACCATTTGAGCGTAGGTGATGAGGGCCTCTTTGAGCTCACCGCCTCCGAGTGGGGTAAAGGTATTGAACAAAGGCATGATCCAGGTGGGAGCAACTAATTGTGCCAACAGTATGAATGCTGTGGTGGCCCCCCAGCACCAGACCCAGGCTAGCGGTCCGGTCAGCTCGAACAGGAATAAGACAACACTGAGCAATGCGCCACCAATTAATCCTCCGAGGAGTAGCCCTTTAAGCAAGTCAAGGGCAAACGTGCCGCTTGTGGTGCGGTTGAACCCGAAGCGCTCCTCGATGACGAATGTGGAGTAAATCTTAAATGGGAGGCCAAGTAGAGTCGATCCAGTGACGAGCATCCCAATAAACAGCAACCCGGTCAGTACAGACCCTAGGGCAAATGATCGACTTATTTGATCTAGCCATTCAAATCCACCGATCTGCCAGAACAGCAACAATATGGTTAGGTTGACTGTCCCCTGCGCCAGTCCGAAACGTGTGCGCGCATGAGTGTAAACCTGGGACTGTCGGTAGGTTGCTTCGTTGTAGACTGACCGAAATTCAGCGGGCACCTGAGGGCTCATAGCTCGGGTGTTTAGTAGGCTTGTGACGACCGACAGAACATATTCAGCGACTAATGCGGCTAGCACGATCAGGGCGTAGGTGTTCATCATCATCTTGAGTCAGGCAACTATGCGGTTGTTGCACCTGCGTAGGCAGGGTTCCTTGATTATACCTATGAGTTCTGCCGCCTGCTCCTCTAGAAGGGGGACAGTGCCTAGGAGGACTGTTTCCTTTCGTCGGGGTCAGACTTTCTCGTCCTGCTAGAATGGGGCGCTCGGCTGACGCCAATGGTCAGCGGCGCTTGCATCATTACAGAGTCAATTATGTCCAATTTTTATTACCAGCCGATTTTCGAACGTGGTGTTGACCATACTTCATACCGTCATTTGACAGTTGAGGGTATTTCTACTGTTAAGCTGGGCGGGCGTGAGTTGCTCAAGGTTGAACCAACAGTCCTCCAACTTGTGGCACGTACAGCCTTCGACGACGTCGCACATCTGCTTCGGTCTTCTCACCTTACACAGTTGCGGTCCATCCTTGACGACTCAGAGTCGTCACCGAATGACCGATTTGTGGCTCTCGAGCTGTTGCGTAATGCGAACATAGCTGCCGGTCGGGTACTACCCGGTTGTCAAGACACGGGTACCGCGATTGTGATCGGTCACAAGGGTGAGAACGTGGTCACTGGTGGTGAGGATGCGGAGGCGTTTTCGCGGGGTATCTTTGAGGCCTACGAACAACGGAATTTGCGCTATTCTCAAATGGCTCCGCTTGACATGTTTACCGAGCAGAATACGGGTTCAAACTTGCCTGCCCAGATCGAGATCTATGCAGAGCCCGGGGATGAATATGAGTTACTTTGTATAGCTAAGGGAGGTGGTTCCGCTAATAAAACTTTTCTCTATCAGGAAACTAAGGCGCTTCTCAACCCAGCCTCTCTTCTGGAGTTCGCCGAAGAAAAGATTCGGTCGATTGGCACGTCTGCTTGTCCCCCATATCATTTGGCTCTGGTTGTTGGCGGGCCGTCTGCCGAGTTCACCCTCAAGACACTAAAGCTGGCTAGCGCGCATTACCTAGACACATTACCCATCTCAGGGAATGAACACGGACGGGCATTTCGGGACATCGCCCTTGAGCAGAAAATTTTTGATATTTGTCGGAACATTGGAATTGGTGCCCAGTTTGGCGGAAAGTATTTTGCGCACGATGTACGAGTCGTTCGTTTGCCAAGGCATGGTGCTTCCTGTCCGGTCGGACTCGGGGTGTCCTGTTCCGCCGATCGGCAGGCTTTGGCGAAGATCACCAGAGAAGGGGTATTCCTTGAGCAACTGGAGGAGAATCCGGCTAAATACCTTCCAGATGTGACTCCTGATGACTTGGGTGGTGATGTTGTACGAGTTGATCTCAATCGTCCCATGTCGGAGATTCTGGCTGACCTGAGCCGCTACCCAGTAGCGACCCGCTTATCCCTGAGTGGGCCGATGATTGTGGCTCGGGATATTGCTCACGCCAAGTTGAAGGAAAGGCTCGAAGCCGGTGCAGGTTTACCCCAATATTTTAAGGACCACATGGTCTACTACGCGGGTCCGGCTAAGAAGCCGGAAGGCCGAGCTTCAGGAGCGTTTGGGCCGACCACTGCTGGAAGGATGGACTCATATGTCGATTTGTTTCAGAGTCACGGTGGGAGCATGGTTATGCTGGCCAAGGGGAACCGATCCAGTCAAGTTCGTGAGGCCTGCGGGAAACACGGCGGGTTTTATTTGGGCTCGATCGGCGGGCCTGCTGCCCGGCTTGCGGATCACAGTATCAAGCATGTGGCGGTGCATGAATATCCTGAGCTGGGTATGGAAGCGATTTGGAAGATCGAGATTCAAGACTTTCCAGCTTTCATTGTTATTGACAATAAGGGAAATGATTTTTATGCGGAGCTGATGGAAAAAAAGCCGGTAAATTTCGTTCGGTCGACATGATCGTCACCCTATGGATGAATATGGATATGAGCTCAGGGTTGTCAGTAACCTAGCTGGAAAGTCTTGGTTCTTAAGGCAAGCAACTATCGGTCGATTAGCTGATCGCAGTCGGCGACAGACAAGTTCGTTGACCGAGGCTTGCAAAACTTGATTCTTTTTCACTTTGGCTTGATGCGAGTTTTTTGAGATTTCTCCGGAGTAGCATTCTTTCTCTGTGGTTTTCATGATGCCTAATGATGCGCATGCTCGACCTTCTGGCGATGCTCCAGAACCTCTGTATGACGTAAATATCCCTACCCCGACTCATGCCGAGCGGGCTCGAACCCTGGTGGCCCAGGTTCGAACAGGCACCCTTTGCACCGTGGCGATCGAACCGTCTGGATATCCGTATGGTTCGTTTGTGACGGTGGCCTTTGACGAGGGTGATCCGGTATTTCTGGTTAGCACAATGGCCGAGCACACCAGAAATTTACAGCGTGATCAACGGGCCTCGTTGATGGTAGCCGAGGGTGGAGCCACAGACCCGCTAGCCAACGGTCGTGTGACGCTACTCGGAGACTGTGAAAGGGTTGATGGCGGCGGAGGAAACGCACGTAAGGCGTTCTTAGCGACTCACCCGAATGCTAGCTATTACGCAGATTTTGGTGACTTTGCGTTCTGGAAGCTGCGTGTTGCATCGATTCGTTACATCGGAGGCTATGGGCGGATGTCGTGGGTCGACGCGGCTGATTGGAATGCAGCTAATCCAGACCCACTTGCGGCAGCTGCGGATGGAATTATCGCCCACATGAACAAAGACCACGGTGATTCGATGGTTCTCTACTGTGAGGCTTTTTCGAAAGCTAGTGAGATCACTTCAGCCACTATGACTGGTGTCGATCGGTATGGGGTAGAGATGTCAGCTGATACTGCTGATGGACCTAGGCCGATCCGGCTGGCCTTTCCCAAGCCTGCCAGCACAGCGAGCGAGGTTCGAGCTTCCCTCGTGGCTATGCTGAAGATGGCCCGCTTGAAGCTGGCCGGCGAAAACTGACCCCCTCCCTGTGGAGAGGGTCAGGATACTTCCAGTGTTTCACCCGTCTTATGGAACCATTAGGTGGGCTTCACTCGTCCCAGCTGCCATGATCCACGCGCCACCTTGACCGGGTCTGTCAGGAAAGCCGGAGGATGCGGCGGTCGCCATCGGCATAGCGATTGTGGTGTGGGTACCGGCGCTTGCTTGATCTGGACCATTCATGGATCGGAACCACGAGCCATATTCTGGTGCCACGCGGGTGCCGTCTGCCGCTGCGGCAGCAACTAACGCCGCCTCAGACTCACGGTCGCTGCTTCCAGCGTGGAACCGTCGGTTCTGTGCAACTCTGTCGAGATTGGCTTTACTTGTGCACTGTACAGCGAACGGTGGCCGGTCACGTTCATCAGCCCTGCTGTAGCACACTATCGGGTTGGTGCCTTCTTTGATAGTCGTGTAAGTGAAGTCGTTGCTCCATTTTATGACCGACGCATCGGCTCGTGCCCGGCGCGGTGCTGCGGCGAGTGCCTGTTCGATGAGCTCTGCATCAGATTGGGCATAGCCGCTCGGTGACAGGACTGTGATGCCTAAAACTAGAAAAAGCACATGTTTCATGGTGAACCTCTCCCTGTCCCACTGAAATTCTGGGCCGCTAAGCCAAGGATGGGACCTTGATGACGAGTCACCGATCATATCCGGTTAAGGTAGACCGATGCCACTGTTTGTCGTTGCCAAGGTGATACTCTGAACGCTTAATGTTACGCACTGTTCAGCAGTATTTGGTCTGCCAGCCTACGGGCGCCTTGCCTAGAATCTGGGGATGTGGTGAAAAAGCATGGAACTGTTGGGTGCTACTGTTTGTTTCACTTGCTCTGTTCGGTTGCGGTTTCGAATCGCGGCGGTCGACTACATCACTCGAGCCAACTTCGGCTGGTTATCCCGAAGGCACCATCACGCTTCTTGCGCCTGCCAATCCCGGAGGAGGATGGGACCAGACGGCACGGCAACTTCAGCAGGTTTGGACAGCCGAGGGTCTCCTTGGGGTTCCAGTTGAGGTTGTGAACCGTGGTGGTGCGGGAGGGACCATTGGACTTGCCGACCTGGTAACCCGGTATCGAGATGATAGCCGTATGCTGATGGTGTTCGGGCAGGTAATGCTTGGAGCTATTTTGACCAATAACAGTCCGGTCTTGCTTAAGGAGACCGTTCCCCTTGCCAGGTTGTTGAGCGAATATGAGGTTGTCGCAGTTCCACCAGGGTCACCCTACGGTAGCCTGCCAGAGTTAATGGCGGAGTTTCGTCGAAACCCAGAGGGGGTTAGCTGGGCAGGAGGTTCGGCTGGTGGTATTGATCACATGCTGGTCGGCCTTCTTGCGCAAGCGGCCGGTATAAATCCAAGCCGAATAAACTACATCGCCCACTCTGGTGGTGGTCAAGCGGCCGTTGCGGTCATGGGTGGCCATGTTACCGCTGGTGTCTCTGGTTTGGGCGAATGGAAGGGGCACGTCGAGGCCGGTCGAATGCGCCTGCTTGCGGTATCGGCCCCGGAGCGAGTCGGAGATGGAATGGTACCAACCATTCGCGAAATGGGATTAGATGTTGCGATTGCGAACTGGCGTGGCATTGTGGCCCCACCAGGTACCGATACAGATACCCGCGATTGGCTGATCAATGCATTATCGGACTTGAGAGAGTCGGAAGCTTGGCAGGAAATCCTACGTGAAAATGAATGGGAAGATAGTTTTCTTACCGGGTCGGACTTCGACGACTTTCTGCGACAAGAAACCGCCACGGTAGATATGACCTTGCGTTCTATCGGGTTGGTTAGATAACTCGAATTCTTAGATTTTGTTTGAAAAAGGGTAATTGATATCAGGGAATAAACTAACTTTATGTCGCCAGACCGCGGCTTAGGGATCGTGCTTCTAATTGTCAGTGTTAGTTACACTGTGGCCGCAATGCTGATCAGTGAGCCGTTTGGGCAATATACCGTTATCGGTCCGCGCTTGGTGCCCTTGCTGATAGGAGTTGTCTGGATTGTCTGCTCACTTTGGATCGCCATTGGAGCGGCGGATCGGATTGGACTCTCCGCGGTTGACTGGAGCGTGGTGTGTCCTAGTGCTCTTGCCTTTCTTGTGTATGTCCTGGTATTTGAGCGGGTCGGCTATTTGGTGGCTACGGCAGTGTTTATAGCGGTTGAGTCTAACCTGCTAGGTAGCCGAGACTGGCGACGTGATGTCATCGTCAGTGTCGGTATCACTGTATCGGTCTACATTGTTTTTGGTCTTCTACTCGGTCTCCGTTTGCCAGGAGGTTTCCTAGGTTGACGGAGTTGTCACCGCTGTTGGGGAACGACTTAGCCGGCGGTTTTGCTGCCGCACTTGAGCCACTTAATCTCCTGTTCGGCTTGGTAGGCGTGACGGCTGGCACTGCGATTGGAGTGCTCCCAGGTATAGGCCCGGCTCTCGCCATCTCCATGTTGTTGCCGGTAACGTTTGGCATGGACCCAGTTGGAGCATTCATCCTCTTCGGCGGCATCTACTACGGTGCTATGTATGGCGGTTCAACTACCTCGATTTTGATCAAAATGCCAGGCGAAGCATCGAGCGTCGTGACGGCCCTTGATGGGTTTGAGATGGCTCGTAGCGGTCGGGCTGGTGCTGCGCTGGCTACTGCCGCAATTGGATCGTTTATTGCCGGAACCTTCGCCACAGTGATGCTAATGGTGCTGGCACCTGCCCTTGTTGAACTTGCCCTCGAGTTTGGACCGACCGAGTACTTTGCTCTAATGGCACTTGCTTTGATGTCGGTGGGAGGGCTCTCTGGTGGCTCAGGGTCAAAGGGGCTGGTGGCTATCCTGGGTGGGTTAGCCCTGGGAACAATCGGTATTGATGTCCAGACTGGCCAGCCTCGCTTCACCTTTGGGGTTCCAGGGCTTTTTGGTGGGATTAATGTTGTTATTGCGACAGTAGGTTTATTCGCGGTTGGAGAGGTGTTTTGGTTCGCTGCGACTAGCCAGGCGACTGGGCTTCGGTCGCTTCCGGTGGATGCGTGGGTCAAGCTGAATCGGCAGGACTGGCGTCGTTCCATCCCAGCGTGGCTACGCGGGACATTCATCGGTTTCTTTGCCGGTGTCTTGCCAGGGGCCGGAGCGACGGTGGCGAGCTTCTTGTCCTACACAGTAGAACGTCGCATGGCGGCGAGGCCGGAGCTGTTTGGTAAAGGGGCCATTGAGGGAGTTGCAGGGCCGGAGGCTGCCAATAATGCAAGCGCCGGTGGCAGCTTGGTTCCTTTGCTCGCTCTCGGCGTTCCAGGTTCCGGTACGACCGCGGTCATGCTCGCTGCTTTCCAAATGTATGGCCTTCAGCCAGGGCCGCTTCTATTCACTCAGAATTCAAACCTGGTCTGGGGTTTGATCGCTAGCCTGTATGTTTCCAACGTGCTGCTATTGGTATTAAATCTACCCATGATCCGGGTCTGGGTTCGTTTACTCCAGATACCGCGGCCGCTGCTGTTTGCAGCAGTGCTCGCCTTTGCCACGCTTGGTGTGTATACCTTAAACAACAACATATTCGATGTGGGGCTCGCCTACGGACTCGGCGTAGTTGGGTTTTTCATGCGACGCCATAATATACCGCTTGCTCCTACCATTCTGGCTGTAGTACTGGGACCTTTACTTGAGCAGGAATTTCGGCGGGCGATGTCTATCTCAGGAGGGGACTTGACTGTCTTCCTGGAACGACCGGTGTCGGCAGCTATCTTAGGGACCGTCGTGCTTTTCGCGATTTATCCAGTTGTGAAGCGATCGGTGGAAGAGCGACGCGAGTCATAGCTTGAGCTGTTGAAGTTTTTAATATCTGAGTGAACTCAAAATGGTAATCCACAGGCCTAAGCCGCCTTCATCTGCGACTTCAATATCTCAAGCACTCCAGGCAACGCTCCATAATGACACCACTGTAAATATTAGGCCTACCGGTAAAGGATGGAGGCTCAGTTGCGTCCAGTGGGTGGGCGGCTCGCCTGAGGATGTTTTTCCGTTTTTTGCATCGCCTCGAAACCTGGAGCGACTGACGCCACCCTTTCTCCAGTTCAACATTCGGCGTGTTACGAGTGATCCTATTCGAACCGGTACCATTCTTGATTACACACTCCAGCTTCACCACGTTCCTGTGTTCTGGAGAACCCGGATTGATGAGTGGAAGCCTCCGTTTACGTTTGTTGATCGCCAGCAGCTAGGGCCGTTCCGGCGGTGGCACCATCGGCACGACTTTACGAAGAAGGATACTGGCACCGTCATTCGGGATACTGTTAACTACGAATTGTACCTAGGACCACTAGGCCGCAGTCCCCTGTTTGGCTGGGTGCACGGTGATCTGCAAAAGATCTTTGCTTATCGGCAAGAGCAGGTGCGGGTGGTGTTTGACTCCATGGGATTTGGCGATTGAGCCAGTCGCTCCCAACCAGTGATTTCTGTCCAGTGGTCTATACCCGAAGAAGACAAGGTTGACTCTTTGTTTCATGAGTAGGCCGTGTGGCAGGCAGTGAGATTACTGTGGTCGTGGCTCGAGCGCAGGGTGTTTTGGGCTTCTGGTGAGATTAGCGTGCCTATAATCCAACGATCACCACTGCTCGGCATGGCTTTTTTCCGATCTGTCGGTATCCATGGGGGCGACTGCAGTCGAAGGTTGCCGAGTCTTCAGGTCCCAGTGTTGTTTCGTGGTTCTGGATGTAGAGGCCAAGCCTTCCTTCAAGCACGAACAGGAACTCTTTTCCGTCGTGTTTATGTAGTTTCACATCTTCGACCGGTATCGGTTTAAAGTGGGCCAAATAGGCGCTGGATTTGCTGTTCTTATCCGGAAAATCTAGCGATTCGAAGTGGTAGGCCACTGTTTTCGTGTCTGGTCTGTCAGGGAATCGTTGTCGATCTTTCCTTAGGACTACGCAGATTTCAGGCTTCTTGTCTTCAAAAAAGTAGTCAAGTCCTACGCTGAATACTAATGCGATTCGCAGCAAAGTAGGCAGCGTTGGGTACATTTTGCCTCGTTCGATCTTGGATAATAATGCAGCCGATAGTCCGCTGTGTTGGCCAAGTTGAACCAATCCCATTTTCTTGCTGATTCGGAGTTCGCGCAGCTTGTTGCCAATGTGGTAGCTATCTAGACCCTCTGTTACGGTTGAAGTCAGCGGCATATGATTTCTTTTTTTTGATAAAGGCCTAGGAGGTGAAAGCCTGGCCGGTACGCTTTGTCAGCAGCAGCTGAAAATCTCCTACAGTGCGTTCTAAGAACCCGCCCTCTGAGTAGCAGAAATAGAACTCCCAGAGCCGGAGTAGCGTGTCTGGGTAACCGAGCCCGATCAATTCTGTCCAGTTTTCGATCAAACGGGTGCGCCATGCTCTGAGGGTTCCTGGGTAGTGTTCGGTGATCTCATCGACCGCAGTCAGATCAAATTCAGTGTGTAACTCAAGCCGTCTAACGAGATCATCTAGGGATGGTAGGAATCCGCCCGGAAAGATGTAACGTTGGATGAAGTCGACAGAGTGACTGTAACGGTCGTAGAGATCATCTGAAATGACGATTGATTGCAGCAGCATCCGCCCACCTGGTTTCGTCAGCTGGTCGCAGGCCTGACAATAGGTATCTAGGTAATTGTGGCCAACTGCTTCGATCATCTCGATTGAGACTACCTTATCAAAGCGTTTATTAAGCACTCGCCACAGATCACGATAGTCCACCAGGACAACCCTAACCTGGTCTGATAGCTTGGCTGCGGCGAGGGACTTCTTTACATGCTCATACTGTTGCTTGGAAATAGTTGTGGTGGTGACCTGACATCCGTAAGTTTCTGCAGCGTGTGCGGCGAGGCTTCCCCAGCCGCCGCCAATTTCCAAGAGGTGGTCGGACGAACCCAGATCAAGCTTGCGGCAGATCAGGTCGAGTTTATGTCGCGAAGCTGTCTCAAGTGAGCTGTCTGGCTCAGGGAAGACTGCACATGAGTAGGTCATCGTTGGATCGAGAAACAACGAGAAAAAATCGTTCCCCAAGTCGTAGTGCGCGGCGATGTTTCGGCGGCTTTGTTTGCGATGGTTCATTCGGAATCGATGTCGCAGACGGTGGGCGGCCAGTGCTGCTCGGGTTAACCAACCATCGAGGTTGAGGGAAATGTCACGGTTACGCGCGACAATTCGGATTAGCGCTGTTAGGTCGTCAGCTGTCCACCAGCGTCTGGCATATGCTTCGGCAGCGCCAATACTGCCTCCGAAAGCAATGGACTGATATGCTCTGGTATTTGTTATTTCTAGGCGGGCAGCTAGTCCCTCTACTGATGGTACGCCGAACGTCTGTGACCGGGTGCCATCTGCAATCTCGAGGGTTCCTTCTTGCAACCGGCGCAAGTGGCCACCCATGAGACTTCTGAAGCTATGTGCCGCTATAGAATCGACTAACCTGAACATGAAAAGCAGCCCAACTTAAACTTGATGTGGGTAGAGTCTCCACACGGCGTTTGGTTTACTTGATATTCGAACATGCTCAGTTTCACTCTACTGCCAATTAGGCATACACACAAAATAATTAAAATAATTATCTTAATATGAAATTCCATTCACCTCATTTTGAACCTTGCGAACGAGCAAGATAATCGTTTCCTGTTGGATGAATGAAAATAACCAAGGATGAGAATCGCAATTGTCGGTGCTGGTATCTCTGGTTTGGTCGCTGCAAATGAGCTTCATGGTACCAACGAGATTGTTGTGTATGAGAAAAATGCTCATGCCGGTGGACATAGTGAAACCCATCAGGTGCCACGAGTTGGAAGAGCTGGGGAGGTTGCGCTTGATACAGGCTTTATTGTTTTCAACGAGCGAACCTATCCACTGTTCACCGCGTTACTGGCACGATTGGGTGTTCGAACCCAACCTAGCGAGATGTCGTTCGGTGTTCGGTGTGACCGGTGTGGTGTGGAATACAGCAGTCGTGGGCTTCGGGGCCTTTTTGCAAAGTCGGCTCAAATGCTGTCACCTTCGTTCTATCGAATGGTGGTTGATATCGTCCGCTTCAATAGTTGGGCGCGTAGGGTTGGTGGTTCCGTTGGGGAGCAGACGCTCGGGGAGCTTCATCGAAACCATGTTTTTGGAGATGAACTGTTTCGGCATTACTTGAATCCGATGGCTTCCGCGATCTGGTCAGCTTCCGGTGAAGAAGTGCAGCGGATGCCGATCCGCTTTGTGTTTGAATTTTTTCGCAACCATGGATTGCTTCAAGTCTATGGTCACCCTCCATGGCGCACTGTTACCGGTGGAAGCCAAAACTATGTTGAGGCTCTTATCCGTCCGTTTGCGAATCGCATTCGCCTTGGTTCACCGGTTCGCCTTATCCGGCGGTGTTTGGATAGAGTTGAGATTAAGACTGATGAAAACGATTGGGAGTGCTTCGAACGAGTGGTCATTGCCACACACAGCGATCAAGCCCTCGCTTTGTTGGAAGATGCTGATCACCGGGAGGCGCGTGCTCTACGCGCGCTGCCATACCGCCACAACATGGTGGTATTACACACGGACAGGCGGCTACTGCCTAGCGCTGAGGCGGCTGAGGCGTCCTGGAACTACCATGTGCGAGATTGTCGGGACGAGAGAACCCCGGTCCAGGTGACCTATGCTCTGAATCGCCTACAGAGGCTCGATGAAGACGTCACCTACGCGGTAACTCTCAATCCGTCAGACGATGACCTGCTCCCGGAACCCTCAACGGTGATTGCGCGGATGAATTACACGCACCCTGTTTTTACCCAACAGGGCTTAGAAGCCCAGCGAGAGCTTGGGTTGATTGGGGGGGAAAGAACACATTACTGTGGAGCCTATTTAGGTAATGGTTTTCACGAAGACGGTGTACGCGCGGGCCTTGCTGTTGCGCGTCAGGTGAATGAGTCACGAGCGAAGGTATGAAATCTTGTCTGTTTGTGGGCGATGTTAGGCACCATCGCCGGCGTCCTCAGGTGCACAAATTCCGCTATCGGCTGTTCATGTTCTATTTGGATCTGGATGAACTTCCTGATTTCGAACGCTCTGTTTGGCCATTTTCTTTGAATCGGCTCAATCTTGTCGCGTTTCATGACCGTGACTATCTCGATGGCTCTGCTACCGACACTAAGACCAAGATGGTGTCCTTCTTGAGAAGGAAAGGTGTGGAATTATCTAGACCACGAATCTACTTGTTGACCCAGTGTCGTCTTTTGGGCTACGCGTTCAACCCGATTAGCGTCTACTACTGTCACGAAGGCGGTGTGTTGCGTGCGGTAGTGGCTGAGGTCAATAACACTTTCGGTGAGAGGTACTTATATCTCTTGCGTGATCAGATCAATACCGGTGCAGATCAGATCAACCAGACTATTCACTACCGGGCAACCAAGGCCCTTCATGTCTCTCCATTTTTGTCTATGGCTGGACAATACGATTTCTATCTAGCACCGGTTGGCGACCGGTTTGGCTTGAATGTTGTCCATTCCGAAAACGGTGAATGCACCCTTACTGCTAGTTTTCAAGGTGCCCGTGTTGAACTGACAGCAAGGTCACTGTTTAGGGTGCTTGGAAGTTTCCCGTTTGCGGCTGTCAAGACGATTGCTGGAATTCATGTTGAAGCGCTGAGGTTATGGATGAAGGGTCTTCCCGTTTATCGACAACCACCACCGAGTCGAGCCCAAGAGCTACAGGGGCGGGACTTGGACAAGTTTAGCGACGACTGACCGCCGAAAGGCGAGAGAGTAATGTTCAAGCTCCTTGACTGCTAGTCAAGACTGGTTGCTTGAGGACACATCCAAGCCGACGGCCCTCATGATTGCCAATGCATTGCTCCGGGTTACTGGTCCAGGTTTTAATTTGTAGTCGAAGTACATTTTGTTATCCACCATGGTGTCGTCAAAATGCATGTTGCAGGTGTGCGGGGCAAGCTGATCCCCAATTTGAACAAGTGCCAGGTCATGGGTGGTGACCAAGCCGATTGCTCCGAGGGAGATTAGCGAGCGAAGCAACCCATGTGCGCCATCAGTCCGGTCATGGGAGTTGGTCCCGTGGAACAGCTCGTCGAGTAAGACCAGCATTGGTTTGGACCGTGCCGTCTCTACGATTTGGCCGAGCCGGATTACCTCGGTGTAAAACCGAGATTTACCGGCTTGTAGGGAGTCTTCGATCCGGAGAGTAGCACCAAGGTCTAGGGAGGAGATGTGGAGGTGTTGGGCTCGAACGGGTGCGCCCATTAGTGCCATGACCATGTTAACGCCGACGCTACGCAATAAAGTCGTTTTTCCAGACATATTGGAGCCACTGACGATAATGACACGGGTTTCTGGTCCGAGGGTAACATCGTTTTTCACTGCCGTTGAGGCTGGGAGTAACGGGTGTGCGAGCCTGATCGCATCATAGACTACCGGGTCTTTGCTCTTGGCCAACTTAGGGAAGGGATCTGTGGGGTGTTCGTAGGCGTATGTCCCAATTGCAGACAGTGCCTCAAATTCACCGATCTGACGCAGCCATGTTGACACAGCATGGCCGTAGCGCATCCTCCAGGTTTCTACCGAGAATGCGCAGTGCATCTGCCAAAAAAGAAGGAACGCGATCGGTCTGAAGAGGATGTTATGTTGCCAATCGTGTTGCTCTAAGATTTGTTCCAACTGTCTTGCTAGTTGATCGACCCCTATATCCTCTTGGGTGTCGAGTGTTGTGCGGAGCGACGAGAGGCGTTCTGAGGTGTAATTGGCTTGTCTGAACAAATGATAGATGCGGCCAATACCTGTGAGCTCGTTGCTGGGTTTGGTCGCAGCGTGCATGATTTGTTCGCTTTGTCCTTGGAACCATCGGTGGTAGGACGCGGTCAAGCACAGCGCGAGCGCCATCGGAAGGGCTGTAGTAGCGCCAGTGAACCAGCTTGCTATAGCGCCGAAGGTCGATAATGTGAACAAACCGGCCAAAATCTGGAAAACACGTCCTTTTAAAATAGTGGGTGCGGTGGCCCAGGCGACGAGGTCTTCCGGATGTCCTGAGTCCAACCGTTTGATACCTGCAGTAGCGATTTTTTCGCGCAAAGTAAGCTTCGGTTGGAGGTCGCGAACAGCACCGTGCCGGCTTATTACTTCATTGTAATTAGCAGGTGTGAGGAGCCAGCTAGCTAGGGTTTGCTCACCAGACCGTGTTTGTGTGGTGTTTAAAAGTTGAAATAGAGAACCATCACCAAAGAGATCTAGGTCTTGCGAGAAGGGATGTTCACTATTGCTATATTCGTCGCCGCGAGGTCCTATCCCAGACCAGCGGTCTTCAAGTCGAGCGATTCCATGACCGTACCATGACAACGCACGCCTGATCCGGTCTCTGTCAAGTAGTAGACGGTCGTGTTTAATGACAAGGCCGACAAAGATGGTTGTTGGCGCGCACAACCACCACGCTACCATCCAATCGCCGACGAAGGTTCCCCAGGCCATTACGACTGTGGTGAGGAAGGTCATTAGTCGCGCATTGCTTAATCGGTTGCACATCAAGGAAAGCGTGGCTTCTTCACGTTGCCGCTCTGCGTGCAGCTGTCGATAGGTGTTGAGTGGATCGGGTGTAGAGGACATTGTGCGACCAGTCTGTAGCATACCCTGGTCCATGAGAGGCTTCAGCGGTCATCCACCACAGTGCCACTAGTGTGGGGAAACATCTGTTTAGTTGAGGATGTCAGTAATTCGGTGTGGAGGACATGATTGCTTCTGCTGTCCTACCCAGCTTATGCTGGCTTGGCCTGAAGGAGAAAGACCTCATGACAATAAAGACGCTGGTGAACATGTGGAGTGGCGGTGGAAGCCTTTTTGGGTTAGCGCTATTGCTTTGGATCGTGGGTGGCCAGGCAGCATCAATGCAGACGCCGGAGCAGAACGAGCGTCACCGAGTGCCTGCTGATTTTATGAGTTTTCGTGGGGCACAGTGGCTCGAGAGAACAGAGCGTGCTCAAGAGGAGCAACCTGAGGCAGTGCTCGACGCAATGGGTCTTGAATCTGGTGACATCGTAGCTGATATCGGGTGCGGTTCTGGCTACTACGCTCGCCGGATAGTAGAGCGAGTCGGCTCAAACGGGCGTGTGTATTGCGTCGACATTCAGCCTGAAATGCTCGACATTATGAGGCAGTTAGCCGAACGAGATGGGGTAAGCGGCATTGTGCCGATCCTCAGCGAACCAGACGACCTAAAACTTCCATTTGGTGTGGTTGACTGGATCGTCTTGGCTGATGTTTATCATGAGATGTCAAACTATGAGCAGATGTTGGCGGATATGCGGTCGTCGCTGGCACCAGGTGGCCGCGTGGCGCTTCTGGAATATAGGGTTGAAGATGGTACCGGCGACAACCTGAAATCTGACCACGCCATGTCGGTCCGTCAGGTGTTGGCCGAGTGGCTTCCCGCTGGCTTTGCCCTTGAGAATTTGCACGAGTTCCTCCCTGGACAGCATCTGTTTATCATGAAGGTAGATGATGGCACCGTGGTGCCTAGTGAATCTATTCGCAGTCTTGATTTGTTTGAAGCGATCGACCAAGGGTTAGTGGAGGTTGAAGCAGTAGGGGCCGGTGACAGCAGGGTTACCTTGCGAATTCGAAACCTCAGTGGAAAGAAGTCGTTAGTAACGATGCCGGTTGGAGTGCTGTTTCGTGCTTCCCAAGGTCGCCGGGATATGGTTTCCAGGCGGGATGCTGCGATTCGTCTTTTCGATGATGATTGGAAGGATTGGAACGTTCGTTCGGTGGGACTTCAGCTGAATCGGATGGCTGCAGAGCCATCGGATGATTTAACGGTCGAACAGCGCCTGTACTCCGCTGACTTGGAAGAATTGATGTATGTAATACAAGCAGGCAACTACCAAGTCGACGATTCCCCTTTGTTCTATATCCCCCGGTTCCACGACATAGAGCAGATTGCTGTGTCGATTGCTGCAGAAGACTTGCGCTACGAAGACATTGCAGCGGCGGTCAAGAGTGAGCGAATACCGTTGCAGTACGGAGTTGCGTTTGCTCTGGTCTATTGCGACTTAGCTGGCATCGATGTCAAAGGGAAACGGATTTGGGAAGCGCATGAGCAGATCTTTAGACGGCTCAGAGACCCGGGACTGGCAGCTTGGTACCAAGTGAAGATCGGAAGACTGGTTGAGAGGTGAGGCTTGTAGTTGTTGGGTTGAGCTTCTTGGTTTCGGGTTGCTAATGAGGGTATGGTAAGAACGCTCTCGTAGAGATGGAAGTCGGAAGTTGGACTCACCCCTTTATCGTCCGACCGCGACATCTAGGCCTAGTGCGACTCCGACTCCTCGCCTGTCGGCGGCGCCGATAAATCGGATTGGATCGCCATTATTGTCGTATTCGATTTGCAGGGCATGTACCAACCCTATTTGGGTGGTGGAGCGCACTTGGTGTCCTAGGGAATTGAGCTGGTTGCTTACCGTTTCCTGTAATCCTTCTTCGACTAACAAAACGTTTGGTTCAGCAAACGCGATGCGGTCGGTGTCGACCGCCGTTTGAAGATTCATGTCGAAGTCGATTAGGTTGATGCTGAGTTGTGCGACCGTTTGAGGAATCGTATGTCCACCTGGCGTGCCGATTGCGACCCAAGGTCGACCATCTTTCATGATGAGCATGGGAGTCTTGGAAGAGTGCTTACGGGTGCCCGGCATTGCGTCCATCGGATTGCCTTTTGGCTGGTAAGTTGAAAAGGCCATTGAGTTGTTCAACCAAATTCCAGACTCTTCGACAAATACGGTACTGCCAAAAGCTTGGCCTAGTGTGATGGTGGCTGACACTACATTTCCCCATCGGTCCGCTACCACGAAGTGCGTCGTATCGGCACCTTCTTGGAGCGTTCTTCCCGGTGGTTGGAATGTGCTAGCGCGGGCAGGATCCAACTGGTCTACTTGTTGTTGCCAGTAATCTTCCGATAAGAGTATTTCAAAAGGTGGCGGATTGTTTTCTGGGCTACCAGCGTACCGAAGACGAGTCCAGAAACCATGCTTGGCAGCTTCAGCCAAGCGGTGCAGATAGACAATCGTGTTCGATCCGAGCGCAGTGTTGTGATAGCGACTCATAATGCCGGCGGTTACTAGTGCTGCGAAGGAGTTCGATGGTGCCCCGGCTGTGATTAGCTGGTGCTCGCGGTAGTTGATTGAGATAGGTGAAAACCATTCTGGCTGGTGTGCGGTAAGGTCGGCCATTGTTAGAAAGCCATTCCCCCGCTCGATCTCTTCGATGATGGCCTCTCCGATCGAACCGCCATAGAGAGCTTCGCTACCCTGTTCCGCAACTTGACGCATTGAGGCGGCCAGTTCATGTTGTCCAAGCCAATCACCTTCAGTAAATGGTTCGCCGCCTGCTCCATAGATTTGTCTCGCGCGATCGGGGAACCGCTCCCAGTTGGCAGTTATGGCTCGGGCTAATGCGGCAGTTACCGCAACACCTTCGTCTGCGTGGAAGGCGGCCGGTTCCCACAGCGTGGCCCACGGCAGGCTTCCATGTGTCTGCCACATCGCCTCAAACCCATGCAGATTACCTGGGGTCGACACCGCCCGAGCGCTATGCATGACATCACGAGAATCAGTCTGTCTAAAGACGTCCGAGTTGGCTGACACAGGGAAGCGACCATTGTTATCGAGGTAGAGGACTTCTTCTTGCTCGGAAGCGTAAATGATCAGAGTTCCATAGCCACCGAAGATATTCGAATTCATCGGTTCTACCACTGTGAGCGTTGCGGCAACAGCTACCGTGGCGTCAAATGCGTTGCCCCCAAGTTCAAGCATTTCCAAGCCAGCCTCAGTGGCCCGGCGATGGGCTGAGGCCACCAAGCCGCCGGTACCTTCCGCGGTTCCAGTGCGAATTAAGGTTTGTTTTCCAGCTTCGATTGGTGGGACAGTCTGTGCGTAGCCGGATAGACTAAAAGCTGTGAAGCTGACAGAAGTCAGGAGGAGTAGGGGGCGTTGAGATATCATGAAGGACCTCGTAATAGAAAAGCTCGATCGGGCTTGTGGTGACCAAAAAACAGACTTCTTTACGCCGTGCCTTCGTGTTCTGAATGGGCCTACCGTAGCATTGCAATCAACTATCAGCAAAGTTATTTTGATGGTTAGTCGGCCGTAAGTATCTCGGAGCGTACGGTGAGGCTGTCCACATAGTCACGGTCTACGGCCACACCAATGCCTGGACTTTCGTGCGGTACAGTTAACAATCCTGCAGTATCCATTGTCCACTCTGGAGATACGATGTCCTGCTTCCAGTAGCGGCTGCTTGGGCTGATGTCACCGGGCAGGGTGAAGTTTGGTAGCGAAGCGAGCGCGACATTGTAAGCACGACCGATTCCACTTTCGAGCATGCCCCCGCACCAAACAGGCACGCCTGCGGAGGCACAACGGTCGTGGATCGCCTGTGCGGTAGCGAGCCCACCGACTCTACCAGCCTTGATATTTACGATGCGACCACTGCCCAGCCTAAGCATGTCATCGGCTCGGTCAACATCAGTGATTGATTCGTCGAGGCATAAGGGGGTGGTGAGCTGCCGTTGTAGGTCCGCGTGGCGTACTAGGTCATCACAGGCTAGCGGCTGTTCGATCATCATGAGATTAAATTGGTCGAACTTGGTTAGGTGATCAAAGTCGGCGGTAGTGTAGGCGCTGTTAGCGTCTGCCATCAAGGGAGCATCTTGTCCTAACGCTGCTCGTACGGATTCTAGATAGTCGAGGTCAGCACCAGGCTGCACTTTAACCTTTACTTTCCGGTAGCCCTTTCCTAAAGCCTCACGTATTTTTTCCAAGAGTTGTTGAGGGGTTTTCTGTATGCCTATCGAAATTCCGGTTGCTACTTTATGTCGACTGCCACCGATTAATGAGACTAAGCTCACACGCTCGCGCTCAGCTGTTAACCCCCAAATGCTCATCTCGACTGCTGCTTTTGCCATGCGGTGTCCACGTAGACTAGTATCGAGGTCTTGGTGGATTATGCTGGGGCTTGAGATTGGTTTGTTCAGCACGCGTGGCGCGATCCACTGCTTGATTGCGAGCCATGCAGTGTCGACTGTTTCTGGTGAATAATAGGGTTTTTCGCCTGCAACACACTCAGACCAGGCTGTAACCCCATCGACGTCCATAGTTTCCAACAGCAGGATCCGTCTGAGGCTGGCGGTTCCTGACGAAATTCGGAATGGCTCCAGCAGTGGCATTTGTATTTCTCGAAGAGAGATCGAACGAAGTTTTAACGTCACTGCTCAAAAATCCTTTTGATTGATAGCGAATCTTATAAGTCTTGCTGGCTCTCTAGAGCTACAGAATGTCTGCTGGTCACTGTATCGATTACGTAGAAACACCGGCCCGTGTTCTGATCCTGGTACATTCCGACCACATGGCCATGCCCCTTATTGAGGTAGCTCATGAAAGCGTGGCGTAAGCTGAGTTGCCAGCGTCTGGCGGAGTCTGGCTCCGTTTGCTTGAGCCGCTCTAGGTCCTTGGGTAGTTCAAGTCGAATCCATCGTGTTTGGGGCACTGGTGTCCTGCTGACTTTAGTGGGATCCTCCGGGATAATAGGCCCGGTCCGCATTTTGCCCTGGAGCTTGTCGAATTCACCTGTCAGAGCTCGCTCTGCTGTTGGTTCAGCGAGGCGCCACTCGACGATGAGGCGGTCGGTATCTAATCCCTGATGTAGCACGCTTGACGTGTCGCCATACATATCAACTACGTATTCAACAGGAAAGGCTCCTAAGGTTCTAAGGTTAAAGTGGGCGTTTTGTGCCACTAGAGGGTCGAATGACCAATAAACCCTCTTAATGCCTGTAGCTAATAGTGTTTCGCGTTGATGTAGTTTTAGAAGTCGCCCAATACCTAGCCGCCGATTCTCGGGACGCACTGCCAACATATCAGACCAGTGGACTGCGACCCCGTCGCAAAAACCGCTAATGCCAAACACGAACCCCACCAACCGACCGGTGGGGTCGAATGCACCAGAAGCTACCCCTCCTACACGTTGGCTGACCATCTGAATCGTGGCCGGGACCACGTCTGCAAAATCCTGTCCCCAAATATCTTTTTGCAATTCGACACAGGCTTGATACTCATCCCGGTTTGCAAGGGGCCTAATTTCAATATTGCTCTTGTACACAGGCCTAGCATACCCGTAGACTCCCTTTCAGGAAGAAGGAGTCTGGCGAACGAACTATTCACCAAGGCAGCTAGCGGCGTTATTACTGCACGTTGTGTGAGGTAGGCGGCGTTAAGTAACGAAGGAATTGGCGATGCCACCAGGTACCAGTTCTAGCCCGCTCTTTTGGTGTGGTAAACCGGTAATTATAGAGAGCAAGCCGGATGAATACGGGGCCAGTGTCAGGAAAAGGGGGCTTACCCATCAAGGCGGTTACCGCCGAGTTGTTGGCAAGCAGTGTTTTGACTAGCGAAGATAACCAGTAATTCTCAGCTTGAGGTTCTAGGGCTGCAAACCAGAGGTTCCAATCCAGGCGAGGCTGATGTGGTGCAACTAATCGAGGGCGTTGACGAACGTCGCCTGGTTTCCATCTAGGGTTCCATTCGATCCACTGTGTTCCGTCTAAGCTGGCTTCGATGACAATTTCTGGTCGCTTAACCGTCATGATTCGAAAGAGCCCATAGCCATTGATCGATCGGAATGGCTGCACCCACCCGATTAGCGGATCAGACCATGCGAAACTGGGTGCTGACCTTCCCGCGCGGTTTAGCGTGTTCGAAATCTCACGTGCAAACGTCAATCCTCCCAGAATAAACAACAGCACTGTGAGACTGGCGCCAAGCTTGGTATTCCACCCACGGCTTTTGGGGTGGCTACTTTCAGCGATTGGTGCACGACCTGTTATTAGAGCTGGCAAGATCCTCAGCCAGGTCCGGTCATCGACCAAAGCTAGGCACAGCAGAGCAGAGAGGCATGAAAAAAAACCATAGTTACCTGAGAGTCCTATGGCGGCTTGTAGCAAGACCAATCCGAAAATGGCCATCTGGCGCAGTCTTATCCAGCTAATTGGGAGAAACACCACAAAAGGCAAAACGAGCTCTGCGACGAACATTCCGATGGTTAGCAGTTGATGGAATCCCTTGGGCAATTGATGCATATACCAGCTAGTCCATAGGGGTAACGGCTGGGTCTCAAAATGGTGGGTCAGGGCGGTCAAGTCAGCCCATGTCGGGTCGCCGCTCGCTAGTTTCGTGATGCCAGAAAGGAATATCAGGCGAAATGTCAACCACCAGATCAGCCAGCGGGCAGTAGGTTTAGGAGGAGGTTCCGTGTTCAGAGTGGGCCAGAGACCCCTGGGCGCGTAGAGGCATGCTAGAAGGCCAGTCTCAAGTAGGAGGCTGTCCCACTGAAAGCCGAGAAACACCTGCCCGCCAATCGAGAGTGAAAGATAGCTGATCCAGAGTGCAGCCAATACTGCTCTCGGTGCGAGTCCTAGAATGAGCATCACAGAAAGCAATGCTCCGAGCCAGCACAATAAAATCAAGGTCTCGTCGCTGGATGAAAGCCACAGTAATGTTGGGTAGAGGTGGTAGGACTCGGTTCCGTAGGTATCCTCTAGGCGGTAGAGGTACCGCTCGACAGGTAGAATACCCTCAGTGCCGACTAGTCCGACAACCTGAGAAGCTAGCGAGATGAAGGCGAAAAGATAGGTCAGTCCTAGGAGGCGAAGAAATACCCATCTAGACAGCAGGAATGCAGGGGGGGTATTTGCTTGTGGTTCCACGCGGGTTTCGTGAATCGCTAGTGGTCGTTAACTCTTGCTTCACCAGCCAGACAATTAAGCGCGGCATCACCTTACATCAAGGGAACAGTAACTTCTATGGTCGCTCCATCACGTGAGATTGTGACTTCGACTACATCTTCCGGTTTGTAGCGATCGAGGACAAGCCGAAGGTCGCGATCAGTTGGTACCGGTTCACCATCGATCCGCAAGATTATGTCACCGAGCTGGTTGGCGTTTGGTTCGGTACCTCTCAGGCCAGATCTTGCGGCGCCGGACTGTGGGTCGACCTGATCGATCAGCACGCCGGTTACCCCTAACCTATCCGCGACAACCCGGTTCAATCGTCTATCGGTCGTGATCCCAAGGCGAGCCGGGGTATATTCACCGTTGGCGATTAGCTGTGGCACGACCCGCTTTACAGTATTGACGGGTACCGAGAAACCGACGCCGACTGAGGCACCGGATGGGCTGGCTATCTGACTGTTAATGCCGATCAGGCGACCTTGGCTGTCGAGGAGGGGGCCACCAGAGTTTCCAGGATTGATGGCCGCATCGATTTGGATGACATCCTCAATGATGTCGGAAGTTAATCCTTCGATCTGGCGGTTTAGCGCTGAAACTATCCCAGTGGTCAAAGTGGCGCTCAATCCGAAAGGGTTCCCAATGGCATACACGCTTTGGCCTACCCTTACACGGTCACTGTCTCCAAGTTCTACCTGACTGAGAGATTGTGCCGGGGCATCTACGCGGAGGACGGCCAGATCGTGTCGTGGTGAACCACCGACGTAGTCTGCTAGGTAGCTTGTCTGGTCATGCATAACCACTCGTGCAGATGCTGCGTCTTCTAAGACGTGAAAATTTGTAACGATGTGTCCGTTGTCGTCCCAAACAAAACCGGTGCCGGTGCCCTGGGGCACAGTGGCCGATCGGCCAAAGAGATCTCGCCTGCGGGTGACAGTACTGATATAGACAACCGATGGGCTGGTGTTTTCAAACAGCTCCACGATTGCCTGCTCGTCTGGCCGAAGGTCCTCATAGGGTTCAGACACTTGTCTTGCCTGAGATACAAGGCTCGGGCGGCTTGCGGGATTTTCCTCTGTGATGGCAGCGGTTGTTGGAATTAGTTCAACCGAGCATGCACTTACGGAGAACGCCAGCAAATACAATAGGCCGGACCGCAGGGTTGGGAGGTTGGGGCTGTGCGAGGGGAACGAGGCGGGGGTGGTCATTTGGATAATCTCCCGGAAGTGGCTCATTAGACTCATAATCAGGACGAGTAGAACTCTTGATGTCGTCTCCTGTAAACGTTACTTGCTGCGGTGGCTTCTTGAATTAGGTTCATTGGGGAGGAGCATGGTGAATCGAATTCGAATCAATTTTCGGGTAAATATAGAAGCCGCCCTTCACTATCAGCATAACGTAACTGCCTATCAACAATAGACTCTATTTAGTGTAGGACTTCAGGTGAGGCGATATAATTCGGCCGGGCATGTGTTCTAAACGTTGGCTTGTTTTTTGTGGGCTAATTCTGGTCTCAACCGGGTGTTCTGTCGCGCCGGCAGGAGAGGCGTCGAGTAGGCCTGAACTGCAGGCCCTTGGTGAACTAGGCCAGCAGACCTCAGTTCCCTCAGCGCCGCTGGATCCCTCACAAACCTGGATTGTCTTACTAGGTACCGGAACCCCAGGTGCTGAGCCAGACAGGTTCGGACCATCGACAGCGATTGTTGCTGGCGGGACAGCGTATCTGATTGACGCGGGTCCCGGTGTGGTGCGCCGAGCAGCGGCAGCTGCAGTTGTCAGCGGTCTCGCGGCCTTACGGCCTCAGAACCTCAGAGTGCTTTTCCTAACCCATCTGCATTCAGACCACACACTCGGGTATCCCGACCTAATGCTTTCACCTTGGGTCCTTGGTCGTGCTAGGTCCATGCAGGCGTATGGTCCGCCTGGGCTTGAATCGATGACGTCGTTGTTGCTTGAGGCTTATAGCGAAGACATTAGGATCCGAGTGGAAGGTACTGAGCAGTTACGCAGAGACCTTCTGGCCGTTGAAACACACGAGATCCAGCCAGGGGTGATTTATGAGGACTCAGTGATGCGTGTTGAAGCGTTTGCGGTGCCTCACGGGACATGGGACTATGCTTTTGGATTCAAGTTGATCACGGCTGACCGTACTATCGTCATTTCTGGAGACACTGGTCCGTTCGAAGGATTAGCCGACATTGCTATGGGAGCCGATGTGTTGATTCATGAGGCCTACGGTGCTGATGGTCTCAGTCAGCGTCAGCCTGGTGTCCAACGCTACCACAGCACATTTCACACTTCTGCGATCAAGGTTGGAGAGATTGCTGAGCAAGCTGGGGTTGGTATGGTCATCTTGTATCATCAGCTGCATCTTGCCGGTGACACAGCTGACGAGATGCTAGACCAAGTGAGACTCAACTTCAGTGGCGAGGTGGCCTATGGCCGAGACCTCGAAGTGTACTAATAGAGTTAGTTGACAGGGTCATGATGCACCAAAACCCGTCCATGCTCGTGGCTGGAAGACTAAGGCTTTCCGAAAATTATCATGAAGTCCGGATCCCACACGGATAAAGATCCGTTCATGGACACAGGCTTTTATGTGGCTAGGTTGTCTTTGGTCCAATGTGTTTATCAAGCAGTTCAGCCAACTGTTCTTTACCTGCGACGCCTACTGCTGATTCGACAACCTCGCCGCCCTTAAACAACAGCAAGGTAGGAATCGACCTAACTCCGTATTCCATTGGAGTATTTTGGTTGTCGTCGATGTTCAATTTTCCTACAGAGACGCGCCCGTGATACTCGTCAGCCAGTTCTTCGAGTGTGGGCGCGATCATCTTGCATGGTCCACACCATGGAGCCCAAAAATCTACCAAGACCGGTTTATCCGATTGTAGGACCGCTTGTTTGAAATCGCCGTCGGTGAGTTTCAAGGTGTGCTCCGAGGCCATCTTTGTTCCCCCCTTAACCTTTTCTATCTTGTGTGATAGCCACAGGTTGTCTGAGGCTATTGGGACTGTCGTTAGGCTCTGACTTCATTGTCGATTCAAATCAATTTATCTTGCTTTATGTTCAGCTACAGTGACGAGGCCCTCTTGGAGAGTTTTGCCTGTCCTCCGAATTTGTTAATGATGGATGACCGCGGCCATTACCGGAGGATGTTAGCTAGTTAGTCAAGTCACTGCTGGCATACTTTACTGCCGCGGAAGTGAACCGCCAAACCCCCAGGTGGGAAAATGTGGGTCCACGATGCCTTTACGAGTCGATGAAATGCGAGCTGCGGCACCTTGGTTTTAAGAGGACATGATACCTAGTGTGTCGGCTCCGTTGTTGTAAATTAGGCGGCCCAAGTGTTCGGCTGGTGATATTCAGAACAGGAAATCCTGGAGGCTTGGCAAAAGTTAATCGTCTTTGGTCTGCCAGTGAGTCCGGCCGGGGTTTAGTGGCACCATCGAACTTTTGAGATCCACTCAGAGATTTTTGGGTCACCTGTCAGCCGTCTGTTGCCGAATCCTTGTCAGAATCCTCAAAAGTAGCCAAACCTTCTTCTTGCCATTCGGACAGTGGTTGTGGCCCTGCGACAATTCCTTCGAGGTCTGGATCAACCCCTGCTGGGGGGGCTGGCATCGATTCCCGGCGCTCTTTTGCTTCCTGCCTGCGCGCATCCTTGATCTTGCGCTGCTCTTGGCGGGCACGCTCTCGCTGTCGTTTCTGTTGCGTTGGGCGTCCTCTGGTTGCCAATCGTCACCTCCGCGTTTATGGGGTTCGGCTTACGCAGGGCAGCGGGTTTACTGAGGGCGGCTCGCTTGTGGGAAAGCGGTCCAGCAACCCGTCGGCTACGTGGTGGGCGAGACCACCGATGGCCGAATTGATATCTTCCTAACAGGTTATCAATGACTGGGCAGAAAGGCAAAATTGATGGAGGTTTTGAGGTTAGGATCGCGTTTCTCAGTGGGTGTTTGGGCAATTGGCTTAACCGCCAAGTGTGTCACTATACGGGCACGCTATAATCGAGATCTTCTTGCTGATCGTTATATTCCGAGTTTCGGCCTTTCGCGATGAACAGATTTAGTGACAGCTTGTTGGCTTTGGGCCTGCCAGGGCTATTTCTTATCGCTCTGCTCGACTCGGCCGGGATTCCCCTTCCTGGCGGGGTCGATATTGTGATCATGCTACTAGCCTGGCAGCAGCCTTCGATGTTCATCCTGGTCGCGTTGATAGCTGCGACCGGTTCCACTATGGGTTGCCTTTTCTTGTACCGCCTCGGCCGAACCGGTGGAGATCGAGCTATCAACCGACTTAATTCAGACAAGCGTCGTTGGGTTACCGAAAAAGTACGTGACAACGATACTGTGGCCATGATGATTGCCGTTTTGGCTCCACCCCCGTTTCCTACCAAGATTTTCATGCTGGTCGCCGGGTTCGTCGGGATGTCATGGTCCAGATTTACTGTAGCTGTGTTCACTGGACGGATGATTCGGTTTACCGGCGAAGCCTATTTAGCTGTTCAGCTTGGCGACCGGGCTTTTGAGACCCTGGAGCGCAACTATCCGATGATCGGAGTTGGTTTAGTGATCGGGATCATCCTGTATATCGTGGCTCGGTGGATCCAGGGACGTTTAACTACAAACGTTGTTCGCTGAGATCGATTTCAAGCTAAGAACTTTTCGAATGTCTGGATGTGCATCTATGCCTAGGTGAGTGGTCGGCTCAACGTGTGTTCGGCTTTCCGACCGAACACAGCTGGTACTCTTGTTGCCCGAAAACGATAGCGTGGCTGTTGGTGCGAGACTTATCCTCAGTGATCCAGAATAGCTAGTGTGCCTACCGTCTTTGTCCATAGGTGTCTAACATTACCGGTTCGCCGTACCCCAGCTCGGTCATTTGGCTGAGTAATGTCTTGGCATTCCCGACAACGATATAAATCATCTGACTTTCATTGAGATAAGTCTCGATCGCTTCTTTGAAGGTATCCACGTCCATGGCCAAGAAGGCTTCCTCTCGCTGGCTGAGGGCTTCAAGGGACAGTCCGGTCCGACCTATTTGGTTAAGCAGGTCCATCTTTCCTTGGAGTGATTCTGGTATCAGCAGCTTGTGTTTGAGAATTTGAGTTTTCGTCAGTCTGAGGTCTTCTTCAGTAAAATCGGCTGAGTAATTTCGGATTAACTCCCTCAGCAGTTTGAGTAACTCTGTGGTAGTTTCGTTTCGTATACTAACGCGTACAAGCCAAGCGGCAGTGTGTCTGGTGCTGAGGAATTCTGAGGTCGCCTCGAAGGTGTAGGCTCTTTCGATTCCAAGTTGTTGGAACAGTCGACTGTTCGAGCCGCCACCGAAATACTTATTTGCATAGTTAAGCAGATTTTGAGTGGATTCATCGGCCGATGGTACCAGGAGCCCGACTCGTACCAGTGACTGTTTCGCAGCAGGAACATCGACAAGGTAGATAGTTTGGCCTTCAATTTTCGGGGGTACAGGCTGAGTCGGAATTTCGATCTGCTTGGATGGCCAATGTTTGGATAGGTTTGCCAATGAGGCTTCGACACGGGCCTGGGACACGGCTCCGGCGACATGGAAACTCGCTCGTGTCGGAGTCACATTCTGCGCGTAGTAGTGTCTAAGGTCATCGATCTCAATATTTGCGATTGTGGCTGGAGTGCCAGAAACAGGTATTCCAAACGGATGGTCCTTACCGTAGACCACTTGGTGGAAAGCTGTATCTGCGACCATTGCTAAGTTGCTCGCCTTGTCCAGCAGATGTGTTGCATGTTCCCTTTTCAGGCGGGCAACCAAAGTTTTGTCCCAGTTGGGGCTAAGCAAGAGTTCTTGAACCAAGACGATGGTTGGTTCAAACATCTGCGAAGGTGTGAGGCCTGAAAGGCGTATAACTTCCTGTTCGGCTTTGATAGTAATCCGGGCGCCGAGCAAATCGAGGGCTTCTTCGAGCTCAGTAGGGGTCTTGTCGGAAGTAGACTCTGTCAGCAGAGAAGCCAAGAAGCTCGCTACCCCCGTTTTACCTGGAGGCTCCAATAGTTGGCCGCCCGGCAGGATTAGTTCAAAGGCGGCCAGCGGCTCTTCGGTGACTTCGATACCGTAAACCTCTAATCCGTTTGTCTGTCGCGTTTGCCAGATTTGTGGTGTGGAGAGCCCTGGTAAGTCCCCTAGTGGCGGTTCAGAGCGGTCGGCTTCAGTAAAGGTTCTGTAGTAGTCCCTTGCCCTTGTGGGGGTGATCTCCTCACAGCCCCAGTCAACATTTTCCTCGATCACGTTGATTGGTTGAGCGCCGGCGACCGCCAGATCGGCTCGTCCCAAGGGCACAAAGCTAGTCATGACGGACCTTCTATTTTTTAGGTATCGTTCGTAGACTTGGAACACATCCTGGGTTGTGACGGCGAGGGTTCGCTTTATAACAGAGTGGAAGAACCTAGGATCTCCGGTGAAGGCGGTGAATCGGGCAAGCATTAAGGACTTGTCGATAATGTTAGCCAGTCTCTCCTGCCACTCAAGTCCAGTTTGAATTTTCTTAAGTTCAAGTTCGACCGCATCGATACCAACGGAATCGAAACGCTCAAGGCCCTCTTCGACCGCTTCTTTTACCTCATCGAGATCAACATCGGCATTAGCACGAACTCGGATGACTAGTTTGCCAGCAATCTCACCGACTTGATGGCTAACCGTGACCTCTTGGGCCAGTTGTCCTTCCTGGATAACGGACTCGTTGAGTGGGGCACGTTTACGGCCGGCCAGTGACTTGGATAGAAGTTCTAATGCATAGTGATCCTTGTGGAACTGTTCCACGGTAGGAAAGACAATTTGTAGTTCGGGCAGTTTCGCAAGTTTATCCTCGTACATCAGTGACTGGGATTTTTCAAGATACACAGGTTGCGGGTAAGGCGAGCTAATATCTGGTCCGCGACGAATCTCACCGAACCAGTATTCGACCAGTTGTTTCGTCGGTTCGATATCGATGTCGCCAGCGATGACAAGTGTCGTGTTGGCGGCGCCATAGAACCGTTGGTAGAAAGACTGCAAGTTACTGACGGTGGCGTCTTGAAGATGTTCGGGTGTGCCAAAGATGGTCCCTCGATATGGGTGGCCTACCGGGTACAGTGCGGCATGTTGTACTGCCTGTGTGTGGCCGTAGGAAATGTTTTCGACTACTAGTTGTCTTTTGCTTCTAACAATTACCTGTTCGCGCTTTAGGTTCTCTTGCGAGGCGGTTGCGATCGTATAGCCGAGGCGATCCGAGTTTAGCCATAGGACCTTTTCGAGGGCATCCTTCGGTACTACCTCGTAATATGTCGTTGTGTCTGGACCTGCAATGCTGCCCCAGGTGCCACCAAGTTCTGGAACCAACTGAAAGCTGGCTCCTTGAGGAACATTTTCAGAATTGCTCAACGATAATTGTTTAAAGAGGTGCGCTAAGCCGGTGCGGTCTACTGGTTGACGGCTTGACCCGGCGTGGACAAGAGTAGCTACGGTGATAATTGGGTTGGAGTGGTCCTCGTGAAGAACGACGGACAGGCCGTTTTCCAAGGTGTAGTGGTCGAATTGAATGTCGAAGTTGAATACTGGCCTGGGCGGAAGTGTTGGAGCGCAGGTGGTGGCTACTAGGAGAGTGGCTGCCCAAGCCCATAAGCTGTGTTTACGGCATTTCTTGGACAACTCTAGCTCCTCCGTTAAGGACTTGATGTGTTAGCAGACCGCCAGATTCGATGGTGGCTTGAGGCAATGCGGCTCGAACAAGAGCTGGTTGCTAGGATTAAGGCTACAAGCGAGTGTCAATTGGTAGCGTTCTGGATAGGGTAACAGAGCCAGTGAATCCTCAGGTGAAAAAATGGCTGTTAGGATTATTCTGCGAAGCGTTGTTCCGTCGGTTCGAGTACATTAATTGGTCTTATGAATTTATCTAGATCGCTTGATTGGGTTCTATTTGGAGTGGTTGTTACACTGGCCACTTCCTGCGTCGATCCAATTCCTAGCGTTAGTATCTTCCGTGCTCCTGAGGGTGCCAGTTTGCCTCAGGTAGTTGTTGATGAAATGGACACTCTGCACCTTGTGTACTACACCGGATCGATGAGTAGTGGTGATTTGTTCTATGTAACCCGCTTGCTCGATGGTGGCACCTGGTCTGCGCCTCAGCGGGTTAATAGCAGGCCCCATTCCGTTACGGGCCTTGGCCCAATAGATGGGGGACAGCTAGCCATCGGTCCAGATGGCTTGCTTCATATTACTTGGTTCCATAGAGATCCCGCGCGGTTCTACTACACCAAGTCTGATTTTGCCGGTGGGTTTGAACAACAGCAGACGCTTTCGGTGAAAGATGAAGGTGGTGTTGAGGCCGGTTCAACCCTTGCGGTAGATCCAGGTGGGAACGTTTACGTTTTTTGGCATGCTGACCCACTACCGGATGCCGAGCGTCGAGTCTATATGGTGGTATCACGCGACAATGGTAAGTCATTTGATTTACCGCGCGCGATTAGCCCGCCAGCCCAAGGCGCTTGCGGGTGTTGCGGGTTGCGAGCTGCCAGCGACGAAATGGGGGCTGTTTATTTATCCTACCGTAGCGCTGGGGGAAATGTTCGCCGTGGGATGCGCTTGCTGACCAGCGTCGACCAGGGCCACAGGTTTACAGACAAACTCATTCACGCTTGGGAAGTTGGTGCCTGTCCCGTTGCCACTACCACCTTGGATACCGGTCCGAATGGTGTGGTTGTAGCTTGGGAGACAGAAGGAGAAGTGTATCTAGCTAATACTTCACGTTTAGCGCAGCCGGTGTCGCCGTCTGGCGTTGCTGGGTTTCGACGAAAGAATGCCACGGTTTCGGTTAATAATCATGGCGACAAGCTTTTAGCGTGGGGTGATGGTCCAGGATGGCAGTCAGGGGGAACGTTACATTGGCAGCTGTTTGACGAGGCCGATCACCCTCGAGGTGCCGAGGGCACAACGCCCGCACCGATTCCGGCCCGCAGTGTGCCTAGTGTTGCGGCGCTTTCGGATGGGTCGTTTGTTGTCGTTTACTAAGGGTGCTTACATGAGCAGGATTCGAAGGTATAAATTCGACTGGGGTGCAATTAGTGAAGGAGGTTAGGTCGGTGCCAGGTATAAAGGTTGCTATGGTGGATGTTTAGAAAGCCTGCCTCACTTCTGCTTTTTTGATTGTAGTCTCAGTCAGTAGTTTAACGATTGAGGCCAAGGATCGTCGCGTAAACTCACCTTTGTAGCGCCGGGTTCGATTGGTGTGTCGACGGTTTGGGTAAGTGAAGGAGTGGTCGAGGGTTAGCCTGACCACTCCGCCAAGTTTACTCAACTGTGATGGAGATAGTGGAGCATAAGCCTTCAAGCGTTCGGTGTTCATCGTCACCGATCTGTAACGCAAAGGTGTGGTCCCCAGGCTCGAGTAGTGTTTCAAAGGTGGATGAACCGTCTCCGAAATGGACCTATGGGTCTGCCCGAGGGATAACTTCTCCGACTGGAAGGCAGTCGGTGTTCAAGCCTATGTGGTAGTGGCCAACGCCAGTTCTGGGCCGGTCAACTTCTTCCGGTACTGGTGAAACGGTCAGGTTCTAACTGCCGAACTGGAAAGATACCGGACTCGTAACTGTTGCAGCCTCGGCTGGTGCTACAAAGAAAACCCGGGGCCCGGCTTGTTCTGCGGCAGCGGGTGTCGACAATGCACTGGTGGCGAGCAACAAGCGCGCCTAAAATCCAGTGTAGTAACTCCGTAGATCCTATGCTCTTGATTCCGAAGTAACTCCTAAATTTAAGACTGGCAGCAATGCCCTGTTTTGTTCCGTAAAGGAGTTGCTTGCCGGCAGTTTGGAGGAAGCCCTCAGACGGCACCTGAGGGCTGGGCGGCGATCGTATTCACCTCGGCTGTGTCCGTCCAGGCGTAGGTAATGGTAGGGAAATAGATGCTTCGAGCAACTGGTTGTGATACTTGAATTTATACCTCTAAAGGGTCAGGAGCTGCTAACCCAGAAAGACACCCGTTGCCTGGTGGGATACGATTCAGCTCCGAAAGGAGTTTATTAATGCCGTCCTACACTCGTTTTTTATCCACCGTGCAGCCGGAAGGTGCCTTTGCGGTGCTTGCTGTTGCTCGGCGACTGGCCGCTGCAGGTAAGGATGTCATTGAGCTTGAAATAGGTGACAGCCCGTTTCCGTCTCCTCGGTGTGCCGTCGAGGCGGGTATCGAGGCGCTTCGTTCAGGACGTACAACGTATGGGCCATCTGCTGGGTTGGCAGAGTTTCGTGAGGCGGCCGCCACCTATGTGAGGGAGGAACATGGTCTGGTGGTTGCTGCTGATAACGTTGTAGCGGGGCCTGGTGCAAAGACCTTCGAGCAACTGTTTTGCGAAGCATTCTTGGAGCCTGAGGATGGTGTGCTGGTCTTTAGTCCATACTTTCCAACTTATGAGGCTAACATCGGGCGGCGTGGTGCGAGGATGGTGCTTTCGAAACTGAGGGCGGCACGGGCGTTTAGACCGAATCTTGATGATGTTCGCCGATTTCTCGAAGAGGATGTAAGGCCTAAAGCGATCTTCCTTAATAGTCCCCATAACCCTACTGGAGGGGTCACGACTGAGGAAGACCTGCGTGATCTCGCAAATTTGATTAGAGGTCGTGATGTGGCGGTTTTTAGTGATGAGCCCTACGACTGTATGGTGTGGGGTGGGCAACATCAATCGCTCTTGTCTCAACCTGGAATGCTCGACCAGACCGTTTCCGCCTATACCTTCAGCAAATCATTCAGCATGAGTGGGTGGCGACTTGGCTATGCTGTTTGCAGTACTGAGACCGTTAAGGGGTTTGATTTATTGACGAACACTGCTCTGTCGTGCGTGCCTCCGTTCACGCAGGTTGCCGGTATCGCGGCTTTGCAGGAAGGTCGGGAATATAGAGATGAGAGGATGCAAGATTTCCGTCGGAAGGTTGAACTGCTCGTCACGGGCCTGAACACCGTTGAGGGTATAACCTGTCTTATGCCTGGAGGGACTTTCTATGTTTTTCCCTCAGTTTCGGTCATCTGCAACCGTGCCGGCATCACCTCCCATGGGTTGGCCATGTATTTATTGGAAGGTGCTGATGAGGAACGCGGCGTTGCGTGTTTAGGGGGGGAGTGTTTTGGCGCGGCCGGAGCCGGGTTTCTCCGCCTGAGTTGCGCGCAACCTGATGATCGTCTGTCAGAAGCAGTTGCGTTTATTGGCGAGGCTATATTTCTCGGGGACCGTATATCAGACTATCTTGAGCTTCACCCTGAATATCAGCTTTCTCAATTGTATGAAGCCGGTGATTCAAATCCATAGAGAAGTGGCTGTTGCCTGTGTCAATTGTTCAGTTTCCTTTGAGACGGCCATATGAGGTTAAGGCCTGTGCCGGATGGGGAACGTCATGTGAAGATAATTTGGAGGCAGTCAGTATAAACTCTGGCAGAAATCCCTGAATATTAGTTGCCTTTAGTGGCAAATTTGTGCCATGGCCCACCTTGCAGTTTCCTGCATCTGGTCACCGTCAGTTCTAGGTGATGCTGCAAGTCTCCACGGTGTCCTCGGTCGGCGTAGGTCGTTGTCATAAGTAGCAGTTCCAAATTTTTGGCTGTCCCCTCTCGATTTTTTACTGATCTGGCCGATAAGAGATATGGGTGGTCTTCGCGTGGTTGTTGGCACCGGTCTGATCGACGGTGGCAATGGAATACTCGTCCTTGTCGTGGTCAGTGCATAATTCTCCAGTTGAGAAGACGCTGGATTGATTAAATGTGTGTTTTGGTAGCCTTTTATGCAGAAGCTTGCCACCGAGTCAGTTTTGATAGCAGGCGAAAGGTTTGTGCCCTTTGGGCCGGACCCAGACCCGTTGGTGCCGCTTGAAGCGGGAGCAGCCCGTCCGGTTGCAGCTGGAAAATTTCTTCGTCTCGAAGGACATCAGTGGTTCATCAAGGGAGTGAGCTACGGAACCTTTGCCCCAGACCCGAGCGGATGGCAATTTCCAGTTGATAGGCAGGTTAGTGCTGATTTTGAGCTAATTGCCCGGTTTGGCTTCAACACGGTACGCCTGTATACAACCCCTTCTCCATGGGTCTTGGAGGAAGCCGTTAGGTGCGGGTTGCGCCTAATTATCGGTGTGCCTTGGCCTCAACATGTTGCATTCTTGGAGGATCGGGCACTATGCCGGCGGGTTCGCCAGAGGTTGACCTCTGAGGTGCGGCGCTTGGCTGGGCACCCGGCTATTTTGCTCTTCGCTATTGGTAATGAAGTTCCAGCCTCGGTCGTGCGATGGCACGGTAGGGGAAGGCTGGAACGTTTTTTGCGGGAACTCTACCAGGTGACCAAAGATGTGTCGCCAGTGAGCTTGGTCACCTATGTGAACTATCCGCCCACCGAATATTTGGAGCTCCCGTTCTTGGATGTGGCGGCGTTCAACGTCTATTTGCATCGTGAATCGGAATTGCGTGCTTATCTTGCTCGTTTGCATAACATTGCCGGTAATCGTCCGTTGCTGTTGGCTGAGGCTGGTGCAGATAGCTTACGGGAGGGTGAGGCGGGACAGGCAACGCTTACCGCAATGCAGTTGAGGGCTGCTTTTAGGGAGGGCACTTGCGGTGCTGTTGCGTATGGTTGGACCGATGAGTGGTGGCGCGGTGGCCAGGATATTAGTGACTGGGCGTTCGGTCTTGTCGACCGTGAACGCAGTCCCAAGCTGGCCTTGCACGCAGCTGCGCGTGTCTTTGCGTCGCCAGACCGGCCACAAAGGCAGCGTTCATGGCCTAAGGTCTCGGTCATAGTTTGTGCGTACAACGCGGCCGACACTCTGGACGATTGCCTGACATCGCTTGAATGCCTGTCCTATCCGGAGGTCGAGCTAATCCTTGTTGATGATGGTTCTTCTGACGGGACAGCGGCAATCGCAAATCGCCATCCCTCGATCAAACTTGTTCAGGTCGACAATGGTGGACTTAGCGCAGCGAGAAACATAGGACTTTCGCATGCCACAGGTGAGATAGTTGCCTACACGGATGCTGACGTGCGGGTTGAGCCAGAATGGCTCACTTATCTGGTTGAGCCGCTCTTTTCTTCCAGTTATGCCGGTTCTGGTGGTCCGAATGTTGTGCCTACGGATGACCCTTGGCTCGCGCAGTGTGTCGCCCGTGCTCCTGGTGGTCCGAGTCATGTCCTATTCGATGATCGCACTGCTGAGCATGTGCCTGGGTGCAACATGGCATTTCGGCGGGATGTGCTCGTGGCTCTAGACGGGTTTAACCCGGTTTTTACCAAGGCGGGTGACGATGTAGATTTCTGTTGGCGGCTCCAGGCGCGTGGTTGGAAAATTGCCTTTGCTCCTTCCGCCCTAGTTTGGCATCACCACCGGTCGAGTTTGAGAGCGTACTGGAATCAGCAACTAGGGTACGGCGAGGGTGAGGCGTGGCTCAAGCCCTTGCACCCAGAAAAATTTGTCGGGCGGCGTGTGTTGTGGAGAGGACACATTTATAGTCCACTACCTTTTGTGCGCTCGCTACGACATGCAACGATCAATGTGGGAGTATGGGGGTCTGCTGCATTTCCGTCTGTCTATCGTTTCGATGCGCATCCCTTTGCCCATCTACCTCACTCGCTCCGCTGGCAGCTTTGTGGGATGGCTTTTTTTGTGCTTGGGCTCGCCCTGATGTTCAGCCCTTACCTGGCAGTTGGATTGGCCTGTCTTGGAGCTGGTGCCAGTGCACTTGGAACGACTTTTGCTAAGTGTGTCAAATATGCCCTCGACACCGAGATCGATAGATTGCCTCGGATAGCAATGTTGCCGAGGGTCGTTAGTCGATTTGTGTACCGGTGGACGGTGGCTTGGTTGCACTTCTTGCAACCATTCGCTCGAACTCATGGACGAATTCTTGGGTTTCTGTCTCCGCCTCGTGGAGTTTCTAGAGTGCGTCACGAGCATGCAGATCCAGAGCAGTTGCCGAGATCTCAGTTCTGGACGATATTACGATTGTTTGCCGGTCGTTCAGTGCAGGCGCAGTTTTGGAGCGAATCTTGGGTCAGTTCAGCTCAATTACTACAGGAGATGACTGACCGGTTGCGCTCCTCCAGGGCTGCTCACGTCATTGAAATGGATGACGGATGGGGCGAGCACCGAGACTTCAGTGTCGCTGCTGGCCGCTGGGTGTGGCTTGATTTGCGTGCATTGGTGGAAGAACACAATGGTGGGCAGTGTCTGATTCGGGTGGCAACCGCTGGTCGTGTGACCCGAGCGGGGCGGTTTGTCACGAGCTTGGTCATTGGCACAGGGATAGCTCTGTCTGGGGCAGGCGCTGTCTGGGGGCTGCCTTTGGGTGCGATGGCGGGTCCGATATGGGTGGCCATAATAGGGGCCTTGATGGTGGCTCCGATACGGAGGACGCTATCAGCTGTTCGTGCGGCTCTGTTAGGAGTTGCAGCTGGGATGGGGCTGATTCCGCTCAAAAACGGCACGGTGCGAGGCAAGGCTGTCGACCTTGACGAGCCAAATTCGAAGCGTTGGCAACCTTCTCCAGATTAGGTAGGTTGGATGTTTCCATAACAAGAAAGTTGGTTCAATGCTTGGCCGTAGAGTGTTCCGGCTTCACCGTGAGGCGGACTGTGTCCGGTGACGGAGTATCTACGTACAAAAGCGGTTTAGAGGTCTTTCTACAGGTATGCACGGCCTCTGACATGACGTCAGGCGATAGGTCTTGTTAGTGATCTACAGCCCTGATGATTGCCGCGGATAACTGTGCGACCGTGCTGCTGTTTGACCATATGTTGCTCGGAATTTGGCGGCCAGTTCGGGTCCACACGAGATCCAGGCTAGGCACGATCGCTATAATCTGGCCGCCGTTGCCAAAATTCACGATCGTGTCTGGGGGGCTACCGGGCAATAATCGGTTTCTTCGGTAGTTTGACTCGCGGTAACTTAGGTAGAACTCACCGCTGTTCAGGTGCCAGAACAGTCCGTACGACGGATTTATCTTGGGTGCCGGTGCAGTGCGGAGCAACTGCATGTAGCCGGTTGGCAGGTATTGCGAGCCCTTCCAGTGTCCGTTGTTTAGCAGAACCTGACCCAACTTTGCCATATCCCGCGGTCGCATGCGGATGCTCTGGTAGCCAAGAAACCTGTCTTGGCTGTGAATTTCGACCCAGTAGGCTCCTGTCATCCCGAGTGGACCGAAAATCTCTTTCCGACTGAGGTCCGGTAAATTCATCCCGGTTGCTCGTTCCAGTGCAGTGAACAGGAGTCGATACGCTGTGCTGCTGTAGATGAAATACTGAAAGGGTTGGTGGGTCATACCCCGAGCACCCACCGCTTCAAGTTGGCTTCGCCCACTCTGCCTATCTGCCCGGTCTAGCGCAGGCCACTGTGCTAGGCCAGACTGCATTGCCATCACGTTGCGAAATGTCATGTTTTCTCGGGTTTGACCGGCTATTTCTGGTACGAAATTGGCAATTGATTGGTCGAGGGATTCAATGTGGCCCCGTTCGAGGACCCGGCCAACCAGGAATGCCACAGCCCCCTTTGTTGTCGAGTAAGTCTGTTGGACGTCTGTGGGCTTGCGGCCATTCCAGTAACGTTCGAGTACGATCCGGCCGTGGCGGATGACTAGGAGGGCATCGGCGTGAGTCGTTTCTGCTAGGCTGGCAGCCTGTTCGAGCCGATCCAGATCGAACCCCGAGTCTCCGGCACTGACCGTCAACCATGGGGCTGGGTCTGGGTCGGGCCACGGATTGGTCTCAACCTGCCTGCGCTGAGGCTGCGCGCTGGCAATAGTAGTCAGGGCGGCTAGCATGACGAGGGCCAGATTTAGGCTTGTAGTGGTCATCTTCCGAAGGGTGTAGAGTAGCATTGAATGTGGATTAGGAGGATGCAAATGGCAGACTCAAAGTTGACTGTGACAAGAAGAGAATGTCTGACAGCGATTGCTGCAACCGCACTCTTCCCGCCTGGACGACTCGGTGCTCAAGAGGCTAAGTCGATGCGGGGAGCTTTCATGATTCTCAGCACGCCTTATACCGGGGCTGGTGAGGTGGATTACGAGGACCTGGCAGGTGAGGTCGATTTCTGTGATCGTTGTGGTGTGGAAGCGTTGGTCTGGCCCCAGAACTCAAGCGAGCAGCGTTACCTTAGTAAGCGTGAGCGGTTGCGTGGTTTCGATGTGCTGGCCAAGGCCAATGAGGGACGAGCTCAGGCGCTAGTACTCGGTGTGCAGGCAGACGACACGGTCGGTATGCTCGAGTACGCTCGCCATGCGGAATCTCTGGAGCCTGACGCGATGATCGCCATTCCGCCGAGGACCGCAACATCACTGGACGACTTTCGTAGCTACTATGCGGCTCTGTGTGACGTGACCGGCCGGCCGGTCTTCGTGCAGACTAGTGGTGGTGCTCCGGACATCGAGCCGACAGTGGATTTCTTGGTTTCTCTAGCGCGTGAGTTTCCACAGTGCGGCTATGTTAAAGAAGAGCACCCCCCTGTTCAAGAACGGATGCTGGAATTGGCTAAACACCGTCCTAAACCCATCAAAAGTATCTTGGGTGCCAATTTTGGCCGAGCTTGGCCGTATGAGATGCGATTGGGGACCGACGGGGTGATGACTGGGGGGGTCATGTACGCGGATATCTATGCTGGTTTATGGGATCTACATCAGTCGGGAAGACACGACGAAGTTCGTGATCTCTACGCTAAGTTACTACTGTTCCTAAACCTCGACAGTCTGATTCCAGGGGTGAGGCTGTATGTACTTCAGAAACGTGGTGTGTTTAAGACCTTGAAATCTCGCCGAGGTGACTTCAGTTTCACTCAAATGCAGATCGACGAGATTGAGCATCGTTGGGCTGCTCTTGAACCACATCTGAGAGCATGAGTGGACTTGGGCGAGGGTTACGGTAGTGGTGGGGGTCGCCAAATCATGAACTGTCGACCATATTTCTTGATTGGGGACTTGGTCAGTAACACTGGTGTCGGTGCAGTTGTTGGCTTGGTTGTGGCTTCATCGATCGGTGAGACCTGGTGGATGGGGTTAGGGATGGCCGCTGGGATGTGTATAGGCAGCCTGGTTGCACTGCCGGCTGTTTGCTTTTTTTCGGTGTTGTTTGGTGCGATGGAGGTCATGTTACCGGTTATGTTGACGGGAATGTTGGCCGGAATGTTGGTTGGTATGGGAGCTGCCATGAACATGTTGGCGGGTGACGTGGCTGTTGGGATTGGCGCAGTTGTTGGTCTGGTGGTGCTGTTAACAACGTATGGGCTGGATGTTTATCTAAAGACCTACAACGAGTAATAGATGAGACCTGCTTAATGGACCCTGCTACTCAGAAAAAGTGGGACAGGGCAGCTCTGGGCTATGACCTTATGAATGGTTATGGGCCTGAGTGGCGCTGGGGGCCTTACAAGCGACGGCTGTTTTCGACCATGGCTGGACGAGTGTTGTTTGTGGCCATAGGGACCGGTCAGGACATTCAATTTTTTCCCGCTGGACAAGAAATTACAGCAATCGATATAAGCCCAAGAATGATTGAGCAAGCACGCGTCAGAGCCGATGGTTACGATGGTCGCCTTGAGCTGAGGCAACTTGATGTGCATGACCTTGACTATCCAGATGCCACTTTTGACAAGGTGTTCACTTCGTGTACTTTTTGTTCGGTAACGGATCCGGTCATTGGGCTTCGAGAATTGCGGCGCGTGCTTTGTCCTGGTGGAACAATAGGTATGTTTGAACACACAGGAAGCCGATTCTTCCCTTTCAACCTAATGCTAGACCTGATGACGCCACTAATGCGGCAGGTAGGTCCTGAACTCAACCGGGATACGCTGGCTAATCTGCAGCAAGCGGGCTTTGTGGACGTAAACTTGGATCCGGTGTATCTGGATGTTGTGAAAGTAATCCACGGCGTAGCCCCTTGTGCGTCAGGGGCGCTTGAACCGGACGGGTAGTAGGCTGAGGTTATCGTTCATCCTGAAACCAGTCGACTTGGCCAACGCTCTCCGAGACGCGGTCCCTCACGTGGTTCAGCATTTCTGTTAGTTTTGCTTCTTGGTCTCGAAACTTCTCGACTGCCTCTCTCGTTTGTTCGGAAAGTGTCCTCTGGGTTGCGCTCAAACCTTCAGGAATCTTGCCGCCACCGATCAAGAATCCGAACGTACCCGAGACAACAGCAATGATGCTAAATATGACCAGCCGCCTTATGAACATGGCTTCACCATCCCTTGATACTACTATCGTAGGCCGTCGGTTGTTGCCAGAGAAGATAAAAGGAGTTCGGCATGGAGCCCACCTTCTTCTACCAACCTGAGGAAGAGGTAGACTGTTTTCGTGCTACTGCTTGGACGAGAGGGCCCTGGAGTCTCGACCACCAACACGGTGGTCCTCCGGCGGCGTTGCTCGCTCGAGCGGTGGAGAAAACCCTTTCTCGGCAAGATTTCTCCGTCGTGCGGGTCACGGTGGATTTTCTGCGTCCCATACCGATCGATCGAGTTCGCGTGGAGGTCGAACCGATCAAACTTGGGCGCACCGTAGAATGCCACACTGCTCGGCTCTGGCGAGGCAATACGTTGTTGCTGGTGGCTAGAACTCTTGCCCAGTGTTGCTCTAAGCAGGTGCTGGCCCTGCCTATAGAAGTATCCGTAGGGGTTCCGGCTCCGGAGACGGTGAAGTCCTACGTATTTCCTTTTTTCCTGGACCCGGTTGGATACCAGGCTGCGGTTGATGTGCGTTATGTGCGCGGTTCGTGGGGTCAGCAAGAGGTGACATGCTGGCTACGGCAGCGCTGTCCATTGTTGGTGGGTGAAGAACCAACACCGTTGCAACGAATTTTGATTGCTGCCGATGCTGGACATGGTCTCGCCGTTCCAGTCGATCCGAAGTCCTACACATTCCTTAATGCGGATCTCTCTGTTCACCTTGTGAGGCCTCTGTGTGGAGAATGGGTTGGCATGCAGTCTCAGAGCGTTGCTGACCCTTCGGGCGTCGGTTTATGCCAAACGGAGTTAGGGGACACTCTAGGTCCGGTGGGGCAAGGTGTCCAGAGCTTGGTCATTAGGCGCAGGTAACGCATATCTGACCACTTTGCTCTGTCTGAGTAAGGTCTAGGCCCGTGGGCACGTTATGATTGGCAAGGATTTTGCGCTTGAATAAGTTCACTTGTAGCCGCGACGGAGGCCAACTCGTGACTATGAAGACCAGACCAATGTTGCTTACATTCCGATTGTTGTTGGTTGCGACCTGTATGGCATTTGGAATACCAGGGATTGCACAGCCACTAGACCACTCTACGCTTGCCGCTATTCGAGATGAAGGACTACGTCGCTCGCAAGCTATGGACCACATCAGTTGGTTGAGTGATGTGTATGGACCGCGGGTGACTGGAACTCCAGCCATCGAGAAAGCCGCAGTTTGGACGATGGCGAAGCTGAGGGGGTGGGGTCTCTCGAATGTGCGCACCGAGCGGTTCGCTTTTGGTCACGGCTGGTCTCTGGTTCGGTTTCATGCGCATATGGTCGAACCAGAGGTTATGCCTGTCATTGGCTATCCGAAGTCTTGGTCATCGAGTACTGCCGGCACAATTACAGCTGAGGTTGTTAGGGCTGATCTTCAGACAGAATCTGACTTCGATAGCTACAGGGGCGCGTTACAAGGAAAAATTGTGCTCCCTCAGTTGGAGCGTCCTGTGCCTCTGCTCACCGGGGATGTTGTGCTTCGGATGAATGAGCATGGGCTGGCGGAAGCAGGTCGGACTCCAGTACCACCAGTCGGTCAGGTGCGGAATAGCCCAAACCAGGGTGGAAATCAGGACAGTTTGTCCTTTCCTGATCAACTCCAGCAGTTTTACCTCGATGAAGGTGTGGTGGCGGTTTTAGATAGAGGTAGTGATGCTGTTCTGGTGGCTGGTGGAAGTGGACTAACACACCAGACTCAGCGAACTGATGGTGGCACGATTTTTGTTGGGCGTGGCGGTCCACGTGGCTCTGCTGCTGGCAGTCAGGTGCCTGCGGTGACGTTGGCTGTCGAGCACTACAACCGGATGGTGCGTATTCTCGACAAGGGGTTGACTGTTCGAATGGAACTGCACGTTGAGACACGTTTTCATCCTGAGGAGAATGCTGAAGATGCTTTGAACGCTTTCAACATCATTGCAGAAATTCCGGGCAGTGATTTAGCCGATGAAGTGGTGATGATTGGGGCACATTTTGATACTACTCATGCAGGAACCGGAGCGACAGACAATGCAGCCGGTGTGGCTGCGATGATGGAGGTTATGCGGATTCTGCAGACGATCGGGGCTCAGCCACGCCGGACTATTCGTTTGGCGCTTTGGGGTGCAGAGGAGCAAGGGTTGTTGGGTTCCCGAGAGTACGTTCGTCGTCATTTCGGGAACCGGGAGACCATGCAACTAAAGCCAGCTCATGCCCTGCTCTCGGCTTACTTCAATATCGATAATGGTTCGGGTCGGCTGCGTGGAATCTGGTTGCAGGAGAACTTCGCAGTAGCACCCATTTTCAGCGATTGGATCGAATCGCTGAAAGACCTAGGCGTGACGACCTTGGGACCGCGTCGAGTCTCTGGTACGGACCATGTGTCATTTGATGCAGTGGGGCTCCCGGGGTTTCAGTTCATCCAAGATCGGTTGGAATACAACTCTCGCACCCACCATTCAAATATGGATGTGGTGGATAGAGTCCAGCGCGAGGATGTAGTGCAGATGGCTGTGGTAGTGGCAAATTTTGCCTACAACACCGCTATGCGTGACGAGGCTTTACCCCGTAAACCATTACCGGAAGCTCAGCGCTAGGCCAACAAAATTGGGTTGCTTCGGTCCCTTTCTTGTCGAGAATAACTCTATCAAGAGCTTCTCGTCTCACAATGAGTGCAACACTCTACTCTGTGGTACAAGGACGAGGGGGGCATGGTTGTTTCTGCTTGAGTGGCTCGGTGGCCACGATGGTTGGGGTGCAGTTAGGGAATGAGTTATAAAGTTGAGCATCGACAAACCCGGTCCGTCACTTCGGTGTCACGGCGAGAATTCCTGCGAGTGTCGTCGGCTGGGGGAGCGGCAATTGTGGGAGCTAGTGTGGCTTGCCGGCCAGCACTGTCAGGCGTGTCCGCGTCGTCTCAGCTCTTTTCCGGAATGGATGCTTTCCCGCTTGAAGAAACCACTATTTCAACGCTGCGGCAAGGGTTGTCGAGCGGGGAGTTAACCGCCCGCTCGATACTAGAGGCCTACCTAACACGAATTGATCAGCTGAACCTCTCGGGTCCAGAGTTGCATGCTGTCCTTGAGACGAACCCAGATGCCTTCGATATTGCAGAAAAGTTAGACCGTGAGCAGCAATATTCTGGGTTCCGTGGGCCGCTACACGGTGTCCCTATTCTTCTGAAAGATAACCTTGATACTGCCGATCGAATGACTACAACCGCTGGCTCGCTTGCGCTGAGTGGGTGGGTTCCGCCGCTGGATTCGGAAGTCGCTCGCCGTTTGCGCTTAGCAGGGGCAGTCTTGCTCGGCAAAGCTAACTTGAGCGAGTGGGCGAATTTTCGGTCGACGCGTTCATCAAGCGGGTGGAGCGGTCGTGGAGGTCAATGTCGGAATCCGTACGTCCTCGACAGGAATCCTTGTGGTTCGAGCTCAGGCTCTGGCGCGGGTGTGTCGGCCAACCTAACAGCGCTTGCTATTGGGACTGAGACAGATGGATCTATCGTCTGTCCGTCATCTGCTAATGGCGTGGTTGGCATCAAACCAACTGTGGGCCTGGTTAGCCGAGGTGGGGTAATTCCGATCTCGCATACTCAGGATACGGTCGGTCCGATGACAAGGACGGTTGCAGACGCAGCGATTGTTCTGGGGGTGCTTGTGGGTGCGGATTCGAGGGACCCAGTTTCAGTGGCGAGCGAGACTCATGGGCTTGCTGATTACACCTCCTTTCTTGACCGGGATGGGCTCCGTGGCAGGCGGCTGGGCGTCGCTAGGCAATTTTTGGGCTTTCATGACGGAGTCGATTCAGTAATCGAGAGCTCAGTTGCTGCGATCCGTTCAGTTGGTGGGATTGTGGTTGATCCAGTGGTGTTGGGTTCTGGTGGGCGCAGAGTGGAGCAGCGAGACCGAATGGGTCTCAGTGCTGCTGAAACAGAGGTACTACTTTATGAGTTCAAGGCGGGCCTAAATGCATACCTTGCAAGGGCAAGCTTAGACTCGGAAGTAGGTTCGTTAGCCGATCTCATAGAGTTCAACATCAGTCGGGCGTTTGACGAGATGCCCTACTTTGGGCAAGAGCGACTCCTTGCGGCTGAAGCCAAGGGTCCGTTATCCGAGCCCGCGTACCTGGCCGCGCTGGCCACAGCCCGTCGGCTTTCGCAAATTGAAGGTCTTGATCGGACGATGGATGAGCATCAGCTCGATGCGATTATTGCACCAAGTGGTGGGCCGGCTTGGGTTACAGACTTAGTTAATGGCGACCATTTTGGCGGCAGTAGTTCGGGTTATCCTGCTGTGGCTGGCTACCCGAATATTTCAGTGCCGGCCGGGGAAGTGCACGGTTTGCCCGTGGGGATATCGTTTTTTGGTCGTGCGTGGAGTGAGCCAATGCTCATCCGGCTTGCTTATAGTTTCGAACAAACTACCCAAGCTAGGAGGGTGCCGCGCTTCATAGCGACTCTTTCTTAGTTCATAACAGCCTGGTTGTCATCAACATTCATATCGCGGGGATCAAGCACGTTTTAATTTGACCAGTGTGAGGGAGATGGTGTCCACCAAAACTCTACTCGAAGAAGCGCTTGAGGCCTGGGAAGTAGCCCGTCAGGGCGTGATATCTGAAGTCAGAATTATCCCAGCCAGGCAGTTCGATTTTCGCCCTAAGCAAGAGGTCCGGTCTGTTGCAGAGTTGGTGGCGCATGTGATTGAGACTGGGTCGATGTGGTCAAACGAGTTGGTTCGCCGGTGCCCTGATTTTACCCGTAAAACTTTTCCTGACTTTATTAAGTATTACGCTGGGGACGTTGGGCAACCACGGGCTAAGGGCGATTGGGTCCGACTGTTGCGTAGTAGCCAGCGGCATGGGGCGAGGTTGATAAAGGAGGCCGGCGAGGTGCAGATGCTACAGCTTGTTCGACGGTTCGACGGCGAACACAGTACTCGTTTAACTTGGATGCACCATGGAATCGCACACGAGGAGTATCATCGTGCTCAGATTGCGCTTTATGCCCGCCTGCTCGGCCTGACCCCAGCGTTGACCCGTCGGATCGAGGATTACTAGAAACCCCCAGCTCTCCTTATGACTCCTGTGGCAAGTGGTTCGTCTCTAGGCCTTTGGCCTGTTAGGGCGGCTGGCTAGTTCCCTCGGTCGGTGTCAGCTGGCTTCTTCACATAGATATTTGCCCAGTCAACCATTTCGGCGACCGTATGCAATACAGACTCGCGGGCGACATAGCCGTGGGATTCGTGTGGCAACGTCACATAGCGGACCGTTCCTCCGTGTCCTTTCAGGGCCATATACATTCGAGCTGATTGGATTGGAAAAGTACCGGAGTTGTTGTCGACTTCACCGTGAACCAGCAGTAAGGGTTCATCGATTTTGTCGGCGTGGAAGAACGGTGACATAGAGGAGTAGATATGGGTTGCTTCCCAAAAGGTTCGCCGTTCGTTTTGGAAACCGAAAGGAGTGAGCGACCGGTTGTACGCCCCGCTTCGGGCAATTCCCATCTGGAACAGGTCCGAATGGGCCAGTAGGTTGGCTGTCATGAAGGCGCCGTAGCTGTGTCCGCCAATACCGATAGTATCCCGGTCGGTCACTCCTAGAGAGACTACCTTATTAACTGCCGCTCTGGCGCTGGCTACGAGTTGTTCCACATAGGTGTCGTTGGCGGTTTCGCCAACTCCGATAATTGGCATCGTCGGGCCATCGAAGATCGCGAAGCCTTGGGATAGGAGCAATAGGTGTGAGGCACCACGAACCGTCGTGAATCGATTATCTGAGCCGCTCACTTGTCCAGCCAGTTTGGGGTCGACGAACTCTCGAGGGTAGGCCCACATCAACATCGGTAACCGTTGCCCTTCTTGGTAACCCGGTGGTAAGTAGAGTGTTCCGGAAAGCTGGACCCCGTCGTCGCGCTCATAGGTCACCAACTGTTTGTGAATACCAGCCAGTTGTGGCGCGGGATCTTCGAAATTGGTGATTGTCCGTGTAGTTTTAGTGTTGAGGTTTCGTAGGTGATAGTTGGGTGGTTCAGTTCCCGATTCATGACGTGTTAGCAAAGTCAGTGGTTCAGATGACAGAAAGGCAACCACGGTTTCGTACGCGTCACTGGCACTTCGGAACAGCTGCTTGGTTTCGAGGCTACGGAGATTGACACTGTCTAGGAAGGGGCGATCCCCTTCGGCGGATGCGCCTGTGCCGGCTAGGTAGATAGTGTTGCCTGTTTGTCGAATCAGCTGCCCTCCAGGAGTGGAGACGGTTAGAGGAGTGCCAGGGTCTCCGTAGCGGTCTTCTGTGCTGCGGTCCCAAAGTGTGTGTGGTTCCGAGTCGCTTGTTATTAGGGAGGTTCTGGTCCAACGGGTTAATCGGTCGTTTTCTGTCAGCAGTGCCGTGCCATTTTCGGTCCAGGCAATATCTCGAAAACGGAATTCCGTTCGGGCTAGTTCGGTTGGTTCGCCTGTAAAAGGTGCTGCGTGAGAGAGTAGTCGGTCCCGGTGAGGAACCGACCGTTTGGGGTCGCCCCCATCTAGGGCTTCGGTCCAGATAAGGGTGGCTGGTAAGGTTGGATCCCAGGCAAACTCACGTGGACCAGTACGGACTCCCCCAATTGGAACTGCATCAGCGAGTGGCAGTGTTGCGATTGTCGAAATCACCTCACCACTTCGGTTACGGATGGTGACGTCCTTGGCAAAGCTGCGCGCAGGGACCAGCCAAGAATAGGGTCGTTCAGCTTCAACCGTGAGCAGGTACTGCCCGCTCGGAGAAGCACTCACTTGCTGGTAGAGACCTGGTTGTCCAATTGCTGTACGACTGCCTGTCGCGAGGTCGATAGTTGCGACCTGGGTGGTGAAGTAATACTCGAACAACGATTCGTCGTGGGCGTTTTCGAGCAGGTCTTGGTAAGTTCGGATCGGAGCGGCGATGCCACCATGAGATTGAATATTTGGCCCAGTGGGGACTTCTAAGGGTGCTGGGGGTGCACCGCGAGCTGAGGCTTTGAACCGACAAATGACTGTGGAGTTACGATCAAACCAATCGCAAGGGTTGCCCCAAGCGGCATTTATTGATGTGTCGCTAAGAGGCCGAACTTGACCGGTCGAGACTTCCATTACCCATGCTTCGATTCCGTTGTAGCGGGTCAAGGTAAAGAGGAGTCTCGAGCCGTCTGGGGAGTATTCGACCTCACCGAGGGAAGTTTCGCGGGGCGCGTCGAATCTATGTTCGCTGCCATCGTCTATGTGTTTAATAGTGATCCTACTGAGGCCCGCCGTAGTGTGGGGGCCGTTGGTGCGTGGGTTCAGGCGGTAGCCGCCTAGCCGAAGCATTGGTTGGGCTAGTTCGGCAATCGACTTCATAGCTGGTCGTTGGAGCAGGGCAACAGTGTCTCCCAAGGGGCTAACAACTACTCTGGGAATCGGTTGGGCGTCCAGGATGTCGATGATTTCCTTGGGTGGAAGTAAATACTCCGCTGGTGCTTGGGCGTGGCTGACCGATGCGATCAAGAGGGTTATTCCGGTGATGATGATCTGTGCCGATGGAAGCGGGGCAGTAATTGGTAAGAATTGGCGCATGAACAGCCTCCAGGCTCTAGCCGGGGATGACTCCGTTAAACACTTCGTATGAGCTCACTTTATTCTCGCTCAAGCCGCTGTGCCAAGCAATCACTCAAGCCCGTCGTTTGAGGGAAGCTCTCCTCGTGCTACCGCTTCGACGATATCGCATGTCCTACCCAGGGCGTTGGTGCACTGTAGCTGCAGGGCCAGTGCGTGGCATCGTTTACCTACGTCGGTTGAACCGAGGAGATGTTCAAGGTTTTTGGCTACAGCTTCCGGCTGAAACCGTGCTGGCGTTAACACATTGGCCACTCCAAGTTCGCACAACCGAACGGCATTGTCCGGCTGATCAAAGGTCATTGGTCTCACCAGGTGTGGGATACCCGCGGCCAGGGCCTGCGCGGCCGATCCGATGCCTCCGTGGTGAACGAGAGCCGCTGCGCGGGGGAGTACTCTGCTAAAGGGGATGTAGTCAAAGTGACCAATGCCGGAAGTTGGTGTTTCGGGTAATTGATCTCGATGTGGAGTGAGTAATAAGCCTCGTACGCCGAGTTTTCGACAGGCGTCGGCTGCTGTCTGGAAAAATTGTTTCGCTTGGCGATTGCCAGACCCGGCTACAAAAATCACTGGAGGGTCGCCATCACTGAGGAATTTTTCGATCTCGGGTGAGGTATTTGTCGTGTCACTTTCATCATAAAGGGGGAACCCAGTCAGGCGAATTTGGGACGGCCAGTCTGGTTGTACTGGAGCGAACCAGGTTGGAAACATGCCAATCACACAGTTCGGCGAATGCCACCACTGGCTTGTGATGTGGCGAGCACGTGGTAGGCCGAGCGATCTGCGTTGAGTGTTAATGGCCGCGTCAAGCATGTGGTCAGCTGCAAGGTCACCTAGGGCAAGCAGTGGTCGCTTGATCAGTTGTGGCAATCGATTGATATTGGTCAATAGCGGATGCAGGACAGGAGTCCGATGAAGGCTGTAGAGGCAACTGGGAGCTAGATGCAACGTTATGAGGCGCAACCCTAGGGCATCCTGTGCGGTTCTGGCTGCGAACGCGAGGCTGTGGCCAATGATTATGCCGTCAGGGTTTTTACCGTGCTCTCGAACGATTCTGAACAGCTCGTCAGCAGTGGTTCGCGCTGCTTCCCCGACGACGCTTAGTCCTTTCCGCGAGTGCCAAAGATCTGGATGGGCTAGGAGGGTCTGGTAGTGGGCCTCGGTTCCGAGGGGTAGAAATTTCAGACCGACTCGGGCTATAAGTTTTTGAAAATGAGGGTTTGCAACAATAGTGACATTGTGCTCACGCTGTTGTAGCGCTAGACCCAATCCAACGTAGGGGTGGACGTCACCGGCGCTACCGACAGCAATGAGCAAGCAGTGCATGAGTTATGATCGTCTGTAGCTCTAGGTGTGGCTAGTCTGAGTTAAGTTCGTCGACTCTCACTATAATCGCTAATCGTTTCTTTGACCCGGCTACGGGTGTGCCTTGGGGTCTGCTTCAATCCCTTTATTGGGTGTTGTGCTTGTGCGTGGACTAGGCAGTTGTTACAGAGGTTGTTGCTTTAGCTTGTTTTAGGCTGACATCGGCTACGACCAACTCGACATGTGGGACGGTTTTATGTTCTCGGATCGGATTCCGGCTTTAAGGTCGAATAGTATCTCCAAAGCTCTTCAGCGTCACCGGGAGGCTGGGGGTTCCATTAACGACTTGACGGTTTCAAACACGAGTTGCGTGGGGTTGGATTACCCAGATGGGTTGCTTGATCCGCTGGCCGATCCGGCTGGGCTCCGGTATCATCCGTCGCCTCTTGGAAAATTTAGTGCCCGTGAGGCCGTGGCCGAGTACTTGGCGGACCGTGATGTATCGGTGTCTCCTGACCGGGTCGTTCTAACCGCAAGCACAAGCGATGCTTACACATTGCTCTTCAAGTTGCTCTGCAATCCTGCTGACCTGGTTCTAACTCCGCAACCAGGCTACCCTTTGTTTGAGCACCTAACTCGTCTAGATGGGTTGCTGTCCCGGCGGTATCTGCTCGAGTATCACGGTCGGTGGTCATTGAATGTTGATAGTTTGCGCTGTGCCGTGGAGCCCGGGGTGCGAGCAGTTGTGCTCGTCAACCCCAATAACCCCACCGGCTCCTTTGTCCAGTCTGATGAATGGGACATGGTGCGAGACGTTGCCGCCCAAGAAAAATTGGCCCTTATCAGTGATGAAGTGTTCGATACCTATCTGATCGAAGAGACCGTTGCAGGATCCGCAGGCCGCCTTGTTGCGGAGACTGAGGTTCTCACGTTTACTCTTGGTGGCTTGTCAAAGTCGGCTGGTTTACCTCAATTAAAACTGGGATGGATCTTGGTGGGAGGGCCTGAAGACTTAGTTCGGGAGGCTCTAATACGCCTAGAGTTTATTTGTGACAGTTATCTATCGGTTGCTACGCCAGTTCAACTAGCGGTTGGTGCATTGCTTGAGAACACTCGTCCGCTTGTTGATGGGATTCGAAGCAGAATTCAAGTGAATTTTGCTGCTCTGAGAGAGCTAACGCAGCGTTTCCCTGCTTGTCAGGTGTTGCATCTTGAGGCTGGGTGGTACGCTGTAATTCAGGTTCCATCTATTCGTTCTGAGGAGGCTCTGGTCATCGAACTAATCGAACAGGATGGGGTTTTGGTGCACCCAGGTTATTTTTTTGAGTTTCCCAGGGGTGCGTTCTTAATCGTTAGTCTCCTTCCTGAACCTGAGCGATTCACAAAGGGAGTAACTAGAATCTTGAAACGAGCTTCTGGATGACCAACCTGCCGACGCCAGTCGTTAAGGATTTAGTTCTTGTAGGTGGTGGCCATGCCCACATAGCGGTGCTCAAACGATTCGGGATGCGCCCGATTCCTGGGGTGCGAGTCACCCTTCTAACTCGTGATGTAGAAACGCCATATTCTGGGATGTTGCCTGGTTGGGTGGCTGGGCATTACAGCTTTGATGATGTGCATATCGATTTAGCGAAGCTGAGCCGATACGCGGGGGCGCGATTTTTCCACCAGGCTGTAGGAGGGCTTGACTTGGCGGCCCGCCATGTTATCTGTGGTGACCGTCCTCCGATACCTTACGACATTTTATCAATCAATATTGGTTCAGCTCCTTCGTTTGGAGACGTGCCAGGTGCTGCTGAGGTTGTGGTGCCGGTCAAGCCGATAGGTGCATTTGTCGATCGCTGGGCTGGTGTTCGAGAACGAGTCTCGGCAGCTAGTGGACCGGTTCGGATCGGTATTGTTGGTGCTGGTGCCGGTGGTGTGGAATTGCTTTTGGCAGTGCAATTTGCCTTAAGTCGAATGCTAGCCGACCTCGGTCGGTTAGGTGATGTCCCGGAATTTCATCTCTTTGGAGCGACTGAGACGATTCTACCAACGCACAATCGAAGTATGCGGCAAAGGCTTGTGCGTCTACTTCACGAGCGTGGCGTTCACATGCATTTGGGGCAACTGGTTACGGCCGTGGACCCCGGTCGAATCACTCGATCGGATGGTTCTACAGTGGCGGTCGACGAAATCCTCTGGGTAACTCATGCGGGTGCGCCTAAATGGCCTGGACAGGCAGGCCTAGCGGTGGACAAGGCTGGGTTTATTCAAGTTGATGACACACTTCGTTCCATCTCCCATCCTGAGGTGTTTGCGGCTGGTGATGTGGCTACCGTTGTGAACCATCCCCGCCAGAAGGCAGGAGTGTTTGCTGTGAGGCAGGGGCGTCCTCTGGCTAACAATCTGAGTCGTGCGTTGTGTGGCCAGCGGTTGCGGTCGTTTCATCCCCAGCGTCAGTTCCTGACGTTGGTTTCGGTCGGGGGACGCTATGCTGTTGGAGCTCGAGGTCCTTGGTCGGTTGAAGGGGCTCTGGTATGGCGGTGGAAGAATTGGATCGATCGTCGGTTCATGGCCAAATACGAGAATTTGCCAGAAATGTCAGCCGCTGTTAGACCCGAAGTGGCTTCTGGGCTCGCGACAACAGAAGTCCTGAAAGAGGTTTCGACCGCGGCTATGAGGTGCGGGGGCTGCGGATCGAAGGTGGGGGCCACTCCGCTTGATCGGGTGCTGGCCCAGTTGCAGCCGATCGGTCGTAAAGATGTGCTGATTGGTCTTGATGCGCCGGACGATGCGGCTGTGATCCGAGTTCCACCAGGGCAGGTTCTTGTCCGGACAGTGGACGCATTCAGAGCTTTTGTGGATGACCCGTTCGTGTTTGGACAAATCACAGCGAATCATTGTTTAGGTGATATTTTTGCTATGGGAGCTGACGCGCAAACGGCTCTGGCCGTAGTGACAGTTCCGTTCGGGCTTGATAGCAAGGTCGAAGATACATTGGTGCAATTACTCTCGGGCACGGTTTGTGTGCTCAATGCCGCTGGTGCAGCCCTTGTCGGTGGCCACACGACCGAAGGGGCTGAACTCTACTGTGGTCTTTCGTTGACTGGGTTGGTCGATGCGGAAAAGGTTTTGCGTAAAGGTGGGCTTCAGCCAGGAGATCGGTTGGTGCTGACCAAGGGGTTGGGTACTGGGACTCTCTTTGCTGCCGAAATGCGCAGACGGGCAAAAGGCCGGTGGATCGACGCTGCAATCAGTTCGATGCTTCAGTCTAGTCAGGTTGCTGCGGGGTTGTTTCAACGACACGGGGCTACAGCGTGTACTGACGTTACTGGGTTTGGTTTGCTGGGGCACCTGGTTGAGATGACCAAGGCTTCGGGTGTCAGCGTGCGGCTCGATTTGTCATCGATTCCTGTACTTGACGGGGCGCTGGAAACCACCGGTGCAGGGCTTGTAAGTTCGCTACAACCACATAACTTGCGACTCCGGAGAGCTGTAGCTAACGTTGGGGCCTTGGCGGGTGAACCTAGGTATACTTTGCTCTACGATCCTCAGACCGCGGGTGGTTTGTTGGCCGGAGTCCCGGCAGATCGCGTTGAGGCCTGTGTCAAAGATTTAGAGGCAGCTGGCTACAAGCAGGTGGCGGTCATCGGTGTCGTTGAAAAGAGTGAAGCTACCGAAACCCCGATAGAGTTTGTCTGATGGAAGGTTGTGGGCTTAGGAGCTTTCAGACGGCGTGGAGAAATGGTCGCAATAGGTTTTGCCATCCTTGTGGTTGTGAGTGGGCAATGCGCAGAAGTCTCCTGTTGTTAATGTGTTAGACTGATGCCCCTATGGTCGGCACCTGTCGCGCGGCTTCATTTCCCGTCCTTGGACTTATCCTGAGTTCCTGCGCCTACGTTGAGTTGCCACTTCCCGAATCGACGGCTGGTCCTGACATCTATCTCAAACCAAACACACGCATAGTCGAAGACCAAGTGTCGCGGGATGCTACGTTTGCGACCTTGCTTGCTTCTCACGAATTGGGTGACGTGGCTTATGCTTTTGTTGAGGCGATGCGACCAGTGTTCGACCCGAGAGCTTTGCGGCGAGGACATCCCTATAAGCTCATATATGGCGCTCAAGGAGAATTTCGACGGTTTGAATACCATGTTGACGAAGATCAGTATTTGGAGGTCGCCAGCGTTAGTCTAGACAGTGCGGCACCGGTGTTCGAGGCCTTTCTTGTGGACTACGAGAAAGAGCTGGAGCAGGTTGCCATAGAGGTGAGTATTGATACAGAACACAATTCCCTGATGGCGGCAATGTCTGCTAGTGGGGGGCATGATCTGGTGGCAATGTCGATGGCGGAGGTCTTTGCCGGCGAGATAGATTTCAACACAGAACTGCGCCTTGGGGACCGCTTTGGAGTGCTCTACGAACGGTTCGTGCGCGATGACGTCCATGTGACTTACGGTGATATCTTGGCGGTTCTGTTTCAAGGCGACGGTCGCGAGGTCAGTGCGTTCCGATTCGAGGTTCCAGGTGAGGAACCTGCCTACTTTGATGGCGATGGTCTCTCCATGAGACGTCAGTTTTTGCGGTCTCCACTACCCTTTGAACCGAGGGTCACTTCAAGATTTTCCTATCGCCGGTTGCATCCGATTCTCGGGATCAATAGACCTCACCTAGGCGTTGATTATGGTGCGCCTACTGGTACACGAGTGATTGCTGTTGCCAATGGAACGGTTGTTTCGGCGTCGCGCAGTGGTGGGTCCGGTAATATGGTTCGTCTGCGCCATTCGAATGGCTATGAAACTTGGTATCTTCACCTATCTCGTTTTGCTAGTGGGATGACCCCGGGAGTTCGGGTGATGCAGGGGCAGACCATAGGGTATGTCGGTTCAACTGGGTTATCGACTGGTCCTCATTTAGACTATCGGGTTCGGAAAAATGGAACCTTTGTTAATCCCTTGATCGAACATCGAAATATGCCACCAGGCGAGCCGGTTCCGCCCGAATATATGTTGTCCTTCGAGAACGAGCGTGACAGCCTGCTGGCTCGGCTATCCAGTCGGCAGTCGGATCCTTATACCCCACTTGGTGGGAGTGTCCAGTAAGTTGAGTCTCAGCTAACTTCGGCTGGCAACCAACACCTAAGGTTGAGCTGGCTTGGGGAAGTGCTTGCAGGAACACTGCTCCCTGGTTCTCAGCTTGGCTGATTTTTGAAGGGTGTCTACTCCTCTTTGTATTCGCTTAATGCTAGATAAGAGTCTCCGATGATCATTCGTCCGTTTCGCGCTCTCCGGCCTGAACCGTCAGTGGCTGCTGCCGTGGCCTCTGTACCATATGACGTTGTAAGTAGGGACGAGGCTTGGGCTCTAGGCGAGGAGTCCTCGCTCAGTTTTCTTCATGTGACGCGAGCGGAGATCGGTTTTGATAGGGCTTTGGATCCGCACGACCCGGCTGTATACGAAGCGGCTCGGATAAATTTGGACCGGCTTCGGCGTGAAGCTCCGCTTGTGGTGGAGTCAGAACCGGCCCTATACGTTTATAGGTTGCGCGATAAAGACCATGAGCAGACTGGGCTTGCTGGTTGCTTCTCGCTGGATGAATATGATCGAGGGGTGATCAAAAAACATGAACGAACAAGACCAGATAAGGAAGATGATCGCACCAACCACATATTGGCCACCGGGGCACAGACTGGGATAGTTTTTCTTACCTATCGCGGGTTTTCAGTTGTGGATGGACTGACCCGGGGGATTAGCCAGACGGAGCCACTCTATGATTTTGAGGCGGCCGATGGGGTACGCCACACTGTCTGGCGGGCCTCAATATCAGAGACTGCAAGTCTGGTAGACAGTTTTGTTGGAGTGCAATCTCTCTACATTGCTGACGGTCATCACCGAGCAGCGAGCGCAGCCCGTGCCCGTCAGACTTTCGGTAATGTTTCGGGAAAAGGGCAGGATTCTTTTTTGGCCGTGGCGTTTCCAGACCACCAGACAAGAATACTGCCGTACAACCGAACGGTATCAACTCTAGGCGGATCGACTCTAGGACAGTTCTTGGCATCGGTAGGGACCAGAGTCCCAATGACGAAGACGACCGAAGCCGTTTCGGACAAAGGAGTCGTGGGGATGTATATCGATGGACAGTGGTACCAGCTTGCATTGACTAGTGATAGCTCATTGGTGCCTCAAGACCCCGTGTCAGCATTGGATGTTTCTCTGCTTCAAGACAGGATATTGGAGCCGGTACTAAGTGTGGTCGACATTCGCACTGATTCTCGTGTGCAATTTGTTGGTGGGGTTCGAGGTTCTGGCGAACTTGAGAGACTCGTTGATTCAGGTCAGGCGGCTGTGGCTTTTGCGCTGGGGTCGGTTACCGTTACAGAACTGCTGACGATCGCCGACGCTGGGAAAATAATGCCACCGAAATCCACCTGGTTCGAACCAAAGTTACGGGATGGACTTCTGACCCATCTGATTTGACCTATTTGCCGTGCGGGCTATTTTGTAATGGCTACTTCTGTGATGCATCGGGTGTACAACTTCGGCGCTGGGCCTGCGGTGTTGCCGGAGTCCGTCCTCGAACAGGTAAAACATGACCTGCTTTCACTGCCAAAGGTCGGAATGTCGGTGCTTGAAATCAGTCATAGATCTGTGGCTTTCAACCACATTCTTGAGCAGGCTGAGGCTGATCTGCGCATGTTGGCTGGCGTTTCCGAAAGCTATCATGTGTTATTTCTGCAGGGTGGAGCGAGTCTCCAATTTGCCATGGTGCCGATGAACCTGCTTTCCCAAGGGAGCGTGGCTGACTATGTACTCACCGGGGCATGGGCAAAGAAGGCGGCAGCTGAAGCTGCTCACTTTGGAGAGGTGAATATCTGTGCGACTACTGAAAACGAAGGGTTCATTCGGGTCCCGACGGCGGATGAGCTCAGACCGACTCGGGGAGCCAAATATCTCCACCTAACGTCTAACAACACGATTTTCGGGACCCAGTGGCCCGAGATACCCACCGTTGGGACCGCTCCAGTTGTTGTGGATGTTTCTTCGGACTTGCTTTGCCGGCCTGTTGATGTATCTCGTTTCGGACTGGTTTATGCAGGGGCTCAGAAGAACATCGGTCCAGCAGGCCTGACGCTCGTCATTGTACATAAAGATTTGGTCAAGCACGGTTCGAAGTCTTTGCCCATGATGTTGAGTTATAGCGTCGCCGCTGAGCATGGGTCCCGTTACAACACGCCCCCGGTGTTCTCCATTTACGTCTGTGGCTTGGTACTAAAGTGGCTCCGTGAGATCGGGGGGCTTGCTGAAATGGAGGCACGCAACCGGCGGAAGGCAACGTTGCTATATAACGCTATTGACCGAACGGAGTTCTATCGCGGGACGGCCCAAACGGAGAGTCGCTCTTTGATGAATGCGACGTTTCGGCTCCCAACCGAGGAACTTGAGCACCGGTTCATCGATCAGGCGACAGTTGAGGGATTGTCTGGCCTGGGAGGGCACCGCTCGGTTGGGGGACTCCGCGCATCAATTTACAACGCGTTTCCGGAGGTGGGCGTTGCGGCTCTTGTTGAGTTCATGGCTGAGTTTGAGCGAACTCAAGGATGAGAGTTGGCGGACTGGTCGGTGTGGGCATCTAGCCCGCCGAGTGGATTGGCATGGATAGCTGGTAAGGATCGTGAGACAAACCCAAGGTTCGGTTGTGTGTGCCCAGTGTGGGCGATTAGTTGGTGTGGCGGAAGAGAAATGTCCCTTCTGTGGCGCTTGGCGTCCTGGATTATTTGGGTGGGCGACATCGTTGCGGCGCCTGTTTGGTGGCCGACTTGATCCATTTACGCTGATTGCTGTCGCCTGTGGCGCTCTCTATGTGCTTGCGTTGCTGCTGCAACCAGAGGCTATTTTTCGACCTGCTGGGATATTGTCGATGTTGTCGCCAGGCAGTCGGGCTCTATTACAACTCGGTATGACAGGCGGCTTTGCAATGGAGCGGGGCTGGTGGTGGACGCTTCTGACCGCAATGTATTTGCATGGTGGTCTGTTGCACATCATCTTTAATGTGATGTGGATTCGTAATCTCGGTCCGGCTGTGGCGGAAGTTTATGGCTCGGCCCGCGCTTTTCTGCTGTTTAATCTCGCCGGTGCGGGTGGATTTCTGGTTTCGAATTTTATGACCGGTGTTCCCACGATCGGTGCCTCGGGGAGCATCTTTGGGTTGCTGGCAGCCTTGATTGTCTACGGACGACGTCGGGGCAGCTCTGTCGTCACCCAACAGCTGTGGCAGTGGGCGATCATTCTCGGGGCCTTTGGGTTTGTCATGCCAGGAATTAACAATTGGGCGCACGGCGGCGGATTTGCTGTGGGTTGGCTTGCCGCCAATGTGATGAATCTCGACGACGACCGTCAGGACAGCAGCTGGGTGTTGCTGGCCTCTTTGGTTCTAATTGGGCTCACAGTATTGGGCGTCGGGCTATCCTTCGTAGGAGTTACGGGAGAGCTGCTAGGTTGAGGACGGCCATTCGCGAACGGTGGGTTTCGAGTTAACCCGTCGTCGGCTCCTGACTGCCAGCCGGGCCAGGTCTTTTAGGGCCTCGTTGCCGCCGTCTGCGTCGCCGGCGTGGGCGTCGCCGACCTTCCTCGGGCTGTACCATGCTGTTGGCTTCATGGCGCCAGTTTTCCACTAGGTTCGGAGTTTGGCCGTGAATCTCCATCCAACTCAGCGCGTCGGAGAATGCTGCTCGTTGTGAGAGGGTGCGTCTGGCTCGTGGTGACAGCTTGGTGTCCGCAAGGCGCCGCTGTAGGTCAAGTATTTGGCGGAGCCGTTCGAGGTCCCTCCGTGCGATTGGCAGGATGCCCAATGACACTTCGAGAGGGCGTTTGGCGAGGGGGTCCTGGGCTGCCCGGCGCCTGGGTCGTTCAATGGTGGCGAAGGGGGTGACGAAGCTGCCTAGCAATAACGGATTACCGAGTGTTTCCGGAATGTCGTCGAACCGACGTCGATACTGATCTAGTGCGGCTAGGGAACGCCACAGGGTAGCAGAGCGGGCGCGGTCCAGCTCGGGGGCGAAATGTTTCAGAAGTCCGGTTGTTCCGAGGTCGTGGATGATCCGCTCCGACGCGCCGCTACGAGCAATTTTGTAGAGCTCCTCAAGTAGCCGTGCTGGCGAACTATGTCCTAGTTCGCCTCGATGGCGTCGGATCGCTTGAGTCACCGCTGGGTCGATAGACAGCTCCAGTCGAGCGGCTAGTACCACTGCTCGAAGCATCCGAACTGGATCCTCGACAAACCGTTCGTTCGGGTCTCCGATGCACCTAATGGTACGGCTTCGGATATCTCGCATCCCGTCGACGTAATCGAGAATAGAGCGGTTGGCAGCGTCGTAGAAGAGCGCGTTGATCGTGAAGTCACGCCGGAAAGCATCTTCTTCAGCTGTCCCGAATGTGTTGTCCCGTGGGATGAAGCGCCGTATCGGCCGACCGGTGGACTCTGCATCACGTTTGGCGCGGTCCCGTTTTTCCTCACGGGCCGCACGCTCGGTGTCAGTCTCGGGTGGCACCTGTTTTCGGAACGTTGCGACTTCGAGTGTTTTCTTGCCGAATTTGATGTGGGCCAGCCTGAATCTACGCCCGATGATCCAGCAGTTCTTGAACAGTCGTTTGATTTGCTGCGGGTGTGCAGAGGTGCCAAGGTCGAAATCCTTGGGCCGTCGGTCCAGCAGCAGGTCCCGCACGCCACCACCGACGAGGTAGGTTTCGAATTCGTGTTGCTGAAGCCGATGGATGACTTTGAGTGCGTCGTCATCGACCAGTCGTCTTGAAAGAGTATGTTCTTGGCGTGGGATGGTCGTTGGTGCCGCCATCGAATGATGATTATACAACCCTGTCAAAGCATCAAGAGGGCTATTGGCTGCTTTTTGACAGTGTTTTCGATCATATAAGGTGTTTATTTTTAATAATTTGAGTGTTTTTCTCTACTGCTATCCTTTTGCCGCCATCCAGTTCTTCCCGATGCCCACGTCAACCGCTAGCGGCACCCGTAGGTTGGCTGCTCCAGCCATCGTATCTCCCACCAGTGACGCGACCAAGTCGGCCTCGCCTTCTGGGGCTTCAACCAGCAGTTCATCGTGGACAGTGAGAATCACTGATGCCGAAGTGGGTAGTTTGCTATCGAGATCGATCATGGCTTGTTTCAGGATGTCGGCTGCCGTGCCCTGAATTGGCATATTGACCGCGACCCGTTCGGCGGCAGCTCGTGTCTGCCCGTTGCGGCTGTGGAGCTCCGGAATCAGACGTCTCCTGCCGAGTAGTGTCCGCACCTCTCCGTTTTCTCGTGCCTCAGTGATCAACTCTTCCAGAAATCCCCGTACGTCAGGGTAACCAGCGAAATAGGCATCGATGAACTCCTGCGCTTCCGGCGGAGGCACTCCGATATCTCGAGCTAGCGTGAAAGCAGTTTTCCCGTATAGCAATGCGTAGTTGATAATCTTGGCTCGTCGACGCAGCTCGTGGGGCTCTAGTCCGCTGTCTACTCCGAAAACTCGGTGTGCTGTTTGGTCGTGAATGTCCTCACCTTGGGCGAATGCTTGGATGAGAGCGGCATCCTCCGAGAGATGTGCCAGAACGCGCAGTTCAATCTGGGAGTAATCGGCCGAAATGAGGACATGACCGTCGCTTGCTACGAATGTGGTCCGAATCTCTCGTCCCAGGGGTGTCCGTATTGGAATGTTTTGCAAATTCGGTTCACTACTGCTCAATCTTCCGGTGGCGGCGACTGCCTGGTTAAATGAAGTATGCACTCGGCCCGTGTCGAGGCGCACGAGCTTTGGGATGGCGTCAACGTAGGTTCCCTTCAGTTTCTGTATCGTTCGCCACTCCAGTATGAGACGGGGTAATTCGTGCTGTGTTGCAAGATCTTCGAGGACCCCGACTGCTGTAGAGGCGACACGAGTCTTGCCAGTTTTCTTGCGGCTTGGCAGTGCCAGTTTGTCGAAGAGTATGGTTGATAACTGCTTTGGTGAGTTGATATTAAATTCTTCACCGGCGAGGTCAAATATTTTGGACTGTAGCGCTGTTAGTTCGGATTGCATCCGCTTGGATTGCTCTCGGAGGGTTTCAGTGGCTACGCGGACTCCCTTGCGTTCGATGTTGGCAAGTAGTGAAATTAACGGGTGTTCAAGATTTTGATACACGGGTAAGAGACGTTGTTCCTCTAGGCGGGCAATCAGCGATTCGGATACCTGTAGTGGCAGGTCGGCTCGCTCGCAGGCGTAGACGAAAACCGCTTGGGGAGAAAACTGATCAAATTCCTGTGCCTTTGCCCCTTTGCCTCGTATATTTTCGGTGCCAACAATCTGATAGCCGGTGTGTTCGAGTGCAATGCTCTCTAGGGTTGGTGTAGCGCGTGTAGCATCAATCAGGTATCCCCCGATCATGGTGTCAAACTCAAGCCCGTTCAGATGTATTCCATGTTCCGCGAGCCATAGCATCTGTTTTTTAAGGTCATGCCCAACTATGTGTAGTTGTGAGTCTTCAAGTAATGGACCCAAGATCTCAAAAACTGTTCTACTGTCCAGGCTGTCTGTCAGGCCTAACTGGTCTGTGGCGATGGGAACGTAGTAGCCGCTTTGTGGGGCTGTGGAAAATGCCAGTCCGACGACACCGGTTCGTGAAGGTTGCCCTGACACCGTTAGTACATGAAGTCCACAGCGTCCAGCCGATCGAAGGCTTACGGCTAGGTCTTTGAGGTCAGCCAGCTGATCGATGATCCGATAGTCGGTGTTTACCTCATCTACAGTGGGAGCGAAATCGGTTAATAGCGACTTGAAGCCCAACCTGGAAAATAGGTCGAAGCACCGCGCTCGGTCTGGTCCGCTGTAGCGGTAGCCAATTGGGTCCTCTGGGAGTGGCACCTTAGTATTAATTTTGACTAAGTTTCGGCTTAGGTGGGCATCCTGGGCATGTTCGGTTAGTGCAGTTCGATATGTCTTCTTTTGGACCTTGTCTGCGTGCTCTAGTAATTGATCGAGCGAGCCGAACTCGGACAGGAGGGCTCGGGCTCCTTTTTCTCCAATACCTGGTACCCCTTTGACATTATCGCTAGCGTCGCCCATCAGTGCTAGACAATCGACTACTTGGTTTGGGTGGACTCCGAATTTCTCGAGTACCTTGGGTGAATCGTAAAAAACACCAGTATCTTTTGGGTTAAACACCTGAGTGTGTTCGTCGACGAGCTGGAAAAAATCTTTGTCTCCGGTTACCACCACTACGTCTAGATTGGCAGTTACAGCCCGTTTGGCGAGGGTGCCGATCACGTCGTCAGCTTCGAAACCTTGGGAGGTTACGATGGATACACCCAGCGCTAAACAAGCTTCATGAACCAACGAGACCTGTTCTGCAAGGTCGTCTGGCATTGGCTGGCGGTTTGCCTTGTATTTGCTGTCGAGTTCGTGACGAAAAGTTGGGCCCCGCAGGTCGAACGCCGCGGCAACAAATTCTGGTTGGTGGGTGCCTAGCAGCTTTTGCAGCATTGTAATGAAACCGTAAACGGCATTGGTGGGTTGGCCGTCTGGCCCCGTCAGTTCGCTGATGGCGTGGTAAGCCCGATACATTTGGGAGTTACCGTCAATCAGGAACAATCGTGGTTTGGAGGCCATGGGTGGGGGAAGGATTCAGTATATTACGGTTCCCTAGGTAGACCGAATTTGGCTGGGAGGGTTATTTCGGGATCCAATCAGCGTAGTCAGGCTTTTGCGTTATGTCTGGATCGGATGTTCTCCACCGGGAGACATTGGACGGTCTATCCCAGCGGTATGAGCTGGTTCAGATAGGCAGCGCTGTTTTGGGCTACCGCGATGCTCATAAGGAGGCAATTGTTCCAACTCCGGCCACAATAAGAACCAACTGACTGACAGCACTGACTTCGATCGAGTCGTGGTGTAACCCGGGTATGAGGTCAGACATTGCCACGTATAAGAAGCTGCCGGCGGCAAATGCGAGGACAAAGGGCAAGGCGGCTGGGAGCCAACCAGAGGTAGCGTAGACTGCTAACGCACCACCCACACAGGTAGAGGCGGACAGAGCGTTCATCAGGAGGGCTCTGGTGCGAGAGTAGCCAGCGTTGAGAAGGATCGCATAATCGCTGACCTCTTGTGGAATTTGGTGGGCTGCCACTGCCAGAGCGGTGTTGACGCCAAGGGGGAGCGATGTCAGTGCAGCAGCGCCGACGATGGCCCCGTCGGTGAAGTTGTGAAGGGAGCCCCCAAGAAGGACTATTGGGGCGCTGACATCGTGAGCTGTACAGTCCGAGGTGTGACAGTGCCGCCAGAGGACTAATTTTTCGAACATGAAGAAGCCAAGAATTCCAGTTAGCAGCATGCTGAGTACCGTATGGGCAGATAGTGAATCAAGGGCTTGGGGGACAAGTTCTAAGAGAGACACTGCGAGCAGAGTTCCCACAGCGTAACTAACAAGACCCGGGACTAGCTGTAGTCGGGTCTCAGGCTTAAGCAGTAATAGTGGTGATGCGATCAGTACTCCACTTCCGCTTCCAACTAGGCTCAAACTGACTGCTGCTAATAACTCCACAGTGCGATGATAGCAAAGGACGGCAAACAGCACTTTCGGCAGTTTACTGCCTGGGCCTGTGACAACCCGAGGAACACAGGTAACGAGTGCCAAGGGCGGTTTGTTGCTTCCTGAGTCCGATTAGATGGTCGATGACTCAAATTAGCCTTCTGGGAAGCTCTGTTGGAGCGTTCTGCGCTAACCCATCTAAATCTCTTGATCTAGCTGGCGGGACCCCATTACCTAGGATGGGGGCTAGGTTAAATCAGGTTTCATCCCTTCGGCGAACAGTAATCCATCCCGTTCGGCGAGTATGCGGACGGGCTTGAACCCTTCGGCTTGCAACGCTGCTTCGGCCCCGCCGTGCGCACGATAGTGAGGGTCTAGTGAGCGTCCGGAAAAGAGAGCGCCGAGGCCACCACGTTGAGCAGTTTCCATGATGAGGCATCGGCCGCCAATTCGGAGCACATGTCTAGCACTTTGTAGAGTGCCCACTCGTTCGTGTGGGCGCATGGTTCCGATAAGATGCGGTATGACAACGACATCGAACCAACCTTCGGCAAATGGTGGCGTTTTGAGAGGGGCCACCTTAACTTCCACCAAGGCTCCTTGTTTCTTGGCAGCTGCTTTGATCGACTTTGCAGCTTCATCGTCTACCACTAGAGCTGAGGCCTGACCGTTGAGCCCAGCCTGGGCTGCCAAGTACGCAATTAGGCGAGGGTCTCGGTCACCAATTTGGAGAACTTTGTCCCCTGGTCGCAGCCCTGCTATTGAGACCCGAAGGTCCGTTTCTCCTTTGAATCTCTTAAGAATTGTCATCGAGATAACACAGAGGGGTCTTATGCCCCTGAAATAAGTCGGTCCACTACTTGCCTTAAGGCATCTTGCCGCAGGCTAGTAGTGACTACCTCACTAAAACATCTATCGTCGGGCCACTTTCTGGGACCCATGATATAGTGGCCGGCCGTGAAACACCCAGTTGAAATAGAACCAGCACGTGGGAAACTTGGCGTCCTTTTAGTTGGGATGGGCGCAGTCAGTACCACTTTCATTGCAGGGACCCTGCTCATTAGAAAAGGTTTGGCTCCTCCTATCGGTTCCCTGGCTGCAATGGGCACCGTCCGATTAGGTAAGCGCAACGAAGGACGTTCTCCACTCATAAAAGACTTCCTGCCGCTGGCGCCGTTGAACGACTTGGTTTTCGGGGCATGGGACATTTTCGAAGAGAACGCGTTTGAGGCTGCGACTACGGCCGGAGTCATTAAGACTGCTACGCTTGAACAGATCAGGCCTGAGCTTGAGGCAATTCGGCCATGGCCAGCCGTTTTTGATCAACGCTACGTGAAGCGGTTGATGGGAACTAACATCAAGCAAGGTGCCAACAAGCTCGAGTTGGCCGGTCAGGTGCGTGAGGATATTCGTCGTTTCAAAGCTGAGCACAACTTGGAACGATTGGTGATGGTGTGGTGTGGCAGTACCGAAATTTTCATGACTCCAACGGAATCTCACGAGTCAATTGGGTCGTTCGAGCGGGCGATGGAGTCGAATGCCCACGAGATCTCTTCAAGCATGGTTTATGCCTATGCGGCTTTAAAAGAGGGGATTCCGTATGCTAATGCTGCACCGAATCTAAGCGCGGATGTTCCGGCACTAGACCAACTTGCGCTCGACACTGGAGCGCCGGTTGCTGGGAAGGATCTAAAGACTGGCCAGACTCTGATTAAGACGATTGTGGCTCCGGGTTTAAAGTCTCGGTTGATAGGAGTGTCCGGGTGGTACTCGACCAATATCCTCGGGAACCGGGACGGTGAAGTGCTTGATGATCCTGAGTCGTTTAAGACCAAGGAAGAGAGCAAGAAGTCGGTTCTTGACTACATTCTTCAACCTGAGCTTTATCCCGAGCTTTATAAGGACCTGTGTCATGTTGTGAGGATTAACTACTATCCACCCCGGGGAGATGACAAAGAAGGTTGGGACAATATAGATTTGGTTGGGTGGCTAGGCTATCCGATGCAGCTCAAGATCAATTTCTTGTGTCGGGACAGTATCCTTGCAGCGCCAATAGTTCTAGATCTCGTGTTATTCCTCGATCTGGCTAAGCGGGCTGGTATGAGTGGAATCCAAGAGTGGCTTTCGTTTTACTTCAAGAGTCCTGTGCATGCCCCAGGAATATACCCAGAGCATGATCTCTTTATACAATTGATGAAGCTAAAGAACACGCTAAGGTTCATGCGCGGCGAGGAGCTGATCACGCACCTTGGCTTGGAATACTACGATTGATCCGAGGCTGCTAGTCATTTGCGATCAGTTCGGGTTTAGGCTTTGGTGGTTCTTTCTGGTGCAGTTGTGGCCTGAGTAACAGTCTGCTGTCACGCCTCAACAGGTAGGCCTTGTTGACACATTCAACCGGTACTCATATGGGGGGGTTCACTGTCATCCTGTAAGTGCGACCAATCACTTTCATTACTGGATTTGCTGTTTGTAGGTACTCGGGAGGTATTGTAGCTACCTATTTTGCTTAGCAGTTTTGAGGGGCTCGTTTTCCCAGTGTGGAAAAGTGCAAGAACTTAGTTAGACTTCCTAGCATTGCGTTGTAGGTTGTGCCGGCTGGTCCAACTCCATTTCTCGTGATGCTGCTACGGCGCCATGTGGTCGATGTTCCACTGAAATCGGTAGTGGATTTACCTCCTGAGGTGAGCGAATCGTTCGATGCCGTCGATTCCAGATAGTTCTGTTGTCATTACTGAATAGGAGTCGTGTCATACTCTTTGTGGGGGGGCTTTTAAGCCTTGGGTGGTCTGCGCCGAGGGTGATGGTTTTTCGGTCTGACCAACCGTCTACGTGACCTTCTGATTCATGGGTTTGATGAGCTTTCCGATTGGCTGCCATTGGTTAAGCACAAAGCAGTCGGCTATCTTTTTCAAGGCTTTTTGGAGGGGATGGTGCAAGACGAATGAGTCTGGGGTAGACGGCCTATTCGATATCCAGTGTTTGTATTCCGCTGTGTTGGCGAGAAGACTACGAGCGAAAAACTTACTTATCAAGGATGTTTTCTAAGTGGCGCTCATCGAGACCAGAGGTCTTTGGAAGACCTACCGGATGGGTGGTGAAGATATCCATGCTTTGCGGAATATTTCGATAAGAATCGAGTCAGGCGAGTATGTGGGGATTATGGGGCCCTCTGGCTCTGGCAAGTCGACCTTAATGAACCTGATTGGATGTCTCGACACTCCGAGCCAGGGGAGTTACCTGCTCAACGGACATCAGGTACGGGAATTGGACGATGATGAACTTGCTCGTATTCGCAACGAGGAGATCGGTTTCGTCTTTCAGACTTTTAATCTTTTGCCTCGAGCTACGGCATTACACAATGTTGAGCTACCACTTGTCTATGCTGGAGTGCCTCGCGGACTTCGCCGTTCACGTGCGCTGGAAGCCCTCGGCCGTGTTGAATTAGCGGACCGAATCACCCACCGTCCGAATGAGTTGTCAGGGGGTCAGCGACAGCGCGTGGCAATTGCAAGAGCTCTAGTCAACGCACCATCCATTCTCTTGGCTGATGAGCCGACTGGAAATCTAGATTCGAGGACTGGGAAAGAGATAATGGCTTTGTTCAAGCGCCTCCATGAAGGTGGGAATACGATTGTGCTAATTACACATGAGCCTGAGGTGGCCGGCTACGCCCATCGGGTAATTCACTTGCGTGATGGGCAGGTGGAACAGGATGTTCGCCAATCCAAAGCTTTACCTCTAATTCCCTGAAATCAGGTTCTGATTTGTCGATGGCGGTCGTGGCTAAGGTGTGCAGAGTTAACTATCTACCCATGTTTTATGGTCTGTTATCCTAGGCTTCTTCCCGGTGTTCGCCAAATTCGGCCCGGAGTGTGTCTGCTATCTCACCGACGGTGGCTCGTGCTTCAACAGCGGCTATGATTGGTGGCATAAGGTTTGTGCCATCTTGAGCAGCTTTAGTGACGGCTGACAGGGATTGCGTCCACTGGATTTGGTCACGTGACATTCGTAGTTTTGCGACGCGCTCGCCTTGGTCGGATTCGATGTTTGGGTTAATCTTGAGCACTTCAATATTTACAGGGGTGTCGTCTGTGAAGCAATTGACCCCAACAACAGTCTGATGGCCGCTATCGATCGCCTGTTGATCTCGATAGGCAGCTGCCTGGATTTCCCGCTGGATCAATCCTCGTTCTATAGCCACTAGGGTGCCACCACCTGCGTCGATCCTGGAAAGAATTTCAGTTGCGCCTTGTTCGATTTCGTTGGTTAAGGCTTCAATTGCGTAGGAACCTCCGACTGGGTCGGCTGTATTGACGACCCCCGTCTCTGCGGCGATGACCTGTTGAGTGCGAAGGGCGGTTCGAGCAGAGTCCTTGGTGGGGAGGCCAAGAGCTTCGTCTTGGCCGTTGCAGTGAAGCGATTGGGTGCCCCCTAGCACTGCTGACATCGATTGTAGCGCAACCCGTACAATGTTGTTCTCTGGCTGCTGGGCTGTCAGCGTACTACCCGCAGTCTGAGTGTGAAAACGCAATTGTTGAGCCCGAGGTTCTGTGGCGCCAAAACGATCTCGCATGAGCTTAGCCCAGAGACGTCGAGCTGCCCGGAATTTTGCCACCTCTTCAAGGAAATCGCTATGGGCGGCGAAAAAAAATGACAGCCTGCGGCCAAAACTGTTGACATCAAGTCCCGCAGCGATGGCTGCTTCAACATATGCCACCGCGTTTGCGCACGTGAACGCCACTTCTTGGACAGCGGTCGAACCAGCTTCTCGGATGTGATAACCGCTGATTGAGATAGGGTGCCAGTTTGGGAGTTCTTTGCCGCAGTAGGCAAAGACGTCTGTGACGATTCTCAAGGAGGCTTGCGGTGGGAAGATGTAAGTTCCTCGAGACACGTACTCCTTGAGGATATCATTCTGAGTGGTCCCGGAAATGGTCGCGGTCTCTACTCCCTGTCTTCGGGCGGTCGCTATATACATCGCGAGCAGAATGATTGCGGTCGCGTTGATAGTCATCGATGTGGAGACATTGTCTAGACGGATGCCATCAAAGAGAACGCTCATATCTTCGATCGAATCGATCGCTACGCCCACCCGGCCCACTTCACCTCGAGCAAGGGGATGGTCTGAGTCGTAGCCAATTTGGGTTGGAAGGTCGAAAGCGACGCTAAGTCCACTGCCACCATGTTCGAGCAGGTAGCGATATCTCTTGTTCGATTCTGCCGCGGTTCCAAAACCAGCGTACTGTCGCATCGACCACAGCCGGCCCCGATACATCGTTGGATGAATGCCACGGGTAAAGGGAAAACTGCCAGGCGTTGCCAGCGCTTCGGTTACGTTCAACTGGGACAGTGTCTGTGGAGTTATCGTTCTCGATTCCATTGCTGAATGATTGTAGTGGAGAATCGGTCTCCACATGCAGGGATTGCTGCTGCGGCCTAATGGGGTGGGTGTCGTGATTGCTACTGTCAAGTCCTTGACACAACAATATAGATGGCTAACAATTCTATTAGACCCTATATCTTGTTGCTCGTTATGATTGCTTCGTTACGGCCGGTCCGACATTTGCTGAGGGTTCAGGGGCCTGTCTGCTTGGTTGGTCTGTGTCGAGACCGACAGTCTGAACCGGCCTCGGGCTGAGCCAGGCTGGTTGCGTGAGGCTCCCTGAGGTGAGGAGAGACCCCGGATGGACGACGTTGTGAACCGGTTGTCGAAAGAACTAGCTAAGGCAATGGCTACAGCCTTAGCGAATGACCGCAGTGTGGAGGCTTGTCACGAGAGAGCAAGGGTAGCTGGATATAGTATGCAACTATCGTTGGAGGCCGTTATCGGGTTTGCCAGTCGAGGCGATTGCCAGGCTTCTAGCCAAGGTTCGAAGGCGAGTGCGAGTGACGGCCAGTCGGCTCAACTCATGAACTCGAATGACCGGCGCTTCCTGCGCTCTCTCCGGATAGCTGCTGACGAGAGAACCGAGTAGCTCGACTGGTTGAGGATGATATCAATCAATCCAACCACGTAAATCGCGACCGGTCATTTCGGGAGGTGGCTCAATTCCGAGCACCCCTAGAATCGTTGGGGCTACGTCTCTTAAAGAGCCATCGAGAAGTGGCATTGATGCCCGGACGTTTGGTCCGACTAAGACCAGTGGCACACGGTTGGTTGTGTGAGAAGTGTGGGGACCGTTACGTTCGGTGTCCCACATCTGTTCAGCGTTGCCGTGATCTGCAGTAATCATTACAGTGGCATCTACCTTGCGGGCAGCGACAATTATTCGAGCGAGACACTGGTCGAGGGTCTCTACAGCGGCCACAGTGGCTTGTAGTTGGCCTGTGTGCCCAACCATGTCCGCGTTAGCAAAGTTGCAGATGATCACATTGTGTTTCCTAGTTGTTAGGTTGTCGACTAAGTGACTGGTGATCCCGGCTGCGCTCATGGCCGGTTCTAGATCGTAAGTTGGGACCGATGGTGAAGGTACTAGGATGCGGTCTTCGCCAGCAGCCTGCAGCTCCTCGCCACAGTTGAAAAAGTAAGTTACGTGAGCGTACTTCTCCGTTTCCGCTAATCTGAGGTTTGTCCGTCCATGTGCCGTAAGCACATCGGAGAGATTTCCGGAAAATGTTTGCCTTGGAAAGGCTACGGGCAGGCCAAAAGTAGAATCATATTCTGTCAATGTGATTACCCGGAGGGACGGAAACGCTGTCCGAGCAAATCCGTCAAATCCTGTTAGTGCTAGTGCACTGGTCAGCTGCCTAGCTCGGTCAGCACGGAAATTGAAGAAGACAACTGCATCGCCGTCTCTTAGCAAACCGATAGGCTGTCCGTTGCTGGTTACCACCAGTGGCTTGATGAACTCATCACTGACTCCACTGGCGTAAGACTCCGCGATCATCGTTTCCGGATTAGGTCCTCTGGCACCTACTCCAAGGGTCATTGCGTCATAGGCGAGGCGCGTCCGGTCCCAGCGTTTATCTCTGTCCATTGCGTAGTAGCGGCCACAGACCGATGCTATCTGTCCGGTTCCAGTGTCTGAACAGGTGCGTTCTAAATAGGCCAAATGCTCTAGGCAGGTATTCGGTGCCGTGTCTCGGCCATCAGTGTGGGCGTGTATAAAGACTCGGTCTGCGCCCCGACGCGCGGCAAGTTGGATTAGTGCCTTGAGGTGTCGCTGGTGTGAGTGAACCCCACCGTTCGAGAGGAGTCCAACGAAGTGAAGTGTGTGAGAACTATTTGCACAGTAATCGATTAACGATATCAGTGCGGAGTTTTGGTTAAGTTGTCCTTCATCAATAGCTTGGTCGATGCGCGTCAGGTCCTGGAAGACTACCCGGCCTGCACCAAGGTTCATGTGTCCGACCTCCGAATTACCCATCTGTCCAGCTGGAAGTCCAACGGCTTTGCCACAGGTCGTTAAGAGTGCCGATGGGTAGCGGTCTCGAATGTCATTATAGATAGGCGTTCGAGCTTGAGCGATGGCGTTTCCGTCAGGTTTTGTGCGTTCTCCCCATCCATCTAGGACAATCAAAACTAAGGGCGGTAGGGTCTGCTCAAATACAGGCATGTTGTCGGCCTCGGTGAGAGCCGGCGATTGGCGGTTTATTGTCAGTAGGAACGGCTCAGTGGTTCAAACTCACACAGCCGGCCACGAATGATACCACGGTCAACTCCGGGGAGATGGTTTTGAGGAATTGAAAGTGCAGTGTATTGCAGATGAGGTTAACGAGCCTCGTGATACTAACAATAGTGGAAAGTTGGTCCGGGCAACCGAAGAACGGTAATGTAGTGTTACACCAGGTTCTGAATTAGGGAGAATTGTATCGATGACGGAGATTATCCACTGCTTGAAGCTACTGTTTTTGGGGGTGGCTGGGTTCGTGGTTGTTGGTATTACGCATGCGGCCGGGCAAGGTGTTGAGCAAGAACTTACCGAGGAGCAGAGACAAGAACTTGAGTTGCTCGCTTCTGCTGTTTCTACGGTGTTGCAGAGCCAGTCCGTTTGGACGGAACAACCCCTGGACTGGGTCAACGAGTTTTTAAAGAGCAGCAAGCAAACAACATTTGTGCCTTTCACGTTCTCTGTTGAACAAAGAGAGCTCAGCACGCCAACTATAGCAATTTACATACTCGTGGAACCGCAACAGGCGATGTCAGAACCTGAGCGTTGTGATCCGGTGTTTGAGGAGGCCTATCACATCGAGCTTGGGGCACCGACTCTTGCCGGTGCGTACGAAATTAGCGCAGGATTTTGGGGACAAAGTGGAGACTATGATGTTTATGTAGCGGTGAGCGAAAGCGAGGTCTCTAGTGGGACGGAACCTAGAACACTTATGTTTAAGAAAGAGGTGTCGATACCGAACCTGTGGTCCGAGCAACTCGCTGCCAGCAGTGTCATTTTGGCAGAGCGGATTGATGTGCTGCCTTCACCGCCGTCCCCGTCTCAACTCTTGCTGAATCCGTATACACTCGGTAATCTGAGAATTATTCCGAAGATGACACCAGAGTACTCTCCTCCGGGGGAATTTATATCGGCTTTTTTCATCTATAACGCTGGTTTGACGGTGTCTGGGATGCCTGATGTCAGGGTAGATTACACTTTCAGTACCCGCGGGCTACAGGGTGGGCAGTTCTTCGATCGCACTACCCCGCAGATGTTCAATGAGAGGACGTTACCCCAGGACTTTGATGTGACTGCCGGCCATCAGTTAGCTGCAGGCCAGATTGTGCCGTTGAGTGCCCTTCCGGTAGACGATTATCGACTCGTCATCAAGGTCACCGACAATACAAACGGTGCGGTACTGATGCGGAGTGTGGACTTCTCCGTCGCCTCGCCTTAGGATCCGGACGGGACTTTGTAATTGTAGCGATGTGCCTTTTAACCTAATTGACTTTGGGGTGGAGCAGTGAGCGAAGCGCCGATGTATTTACTGGGAAGAATAGCAGTGATCGTAGTTGTCGCGCTCTTTTTCACTGGAGTCCGTGTTGAGGCAATTTCTGGCGAAAGGGAGCAGTCCTCGGTAGCTCACGCCAGAGTGGATAAGCCGGCTGTAGATGGACTTATTACGGGTGTGGTAGTTGATGTATCTGGTGAGCCTCTTGAAAAGGCGATGGTTTCTGCATTCGGGCCATCTGGAGTTCGGCTTGTAGTGTCTGATAGCCAAGGGCGATTCGCTTTGTCCTCTCTCGAGCCTGGGCGATACTTGATTCAAGCGCACTTGCCTGGTTACGCCAACAGAAAACAAGGGTCTGTTTTGGTTGCTGCTGGCGGCCGGTCAGTGCATGCAATAGCAATGGCCCGGGTTCGGTTGTTCCACTCCCCTGAGGCAGCTTCCGTAAATTTCGGCTTTTCGTCTCGGTCAGAAACAGAACAATTTGAAGAGGAAGACAGGGATCAAAATCTACAAACTGCAGAGGAATCTACGCCACATGCTCATGACGAAAAGGCTTGGCGATTACGTCGGGCCAGGCGAAGCGTTTTTAAGCAAACCGAGGTGTCGCTGGTTAGTCCGAAGGCGGTAACCAAAAGTGCGCTGAAGTCTAGGGCGAATAAGGTTGGGTTGCCAGGCTCACTTGCTTCGTTCCTGGCTGCGAACCCTTTGGGTGGGGAGTTGAATCTTCTGACTCGAGGGACGCTTCCATCTGCCAATCGTTTCATAGGTGATGTCTTGCAAACTGGCATCGCTAACCTTTCGGTGAGTTCGCCTATTTGGCAAGGTGAGTGGACTGGGCACGGCGCTGTCACGACCGGTGATGTCATGTCATGGTTGGCGTCCGGTGAGTATTTGGCAGACCCAGGTGGAAAACACAGGGTCGGATTTGATGTGACCTATGGGCGTCAGCGCTACGGAGGTGCCAATCCGGCTGCGCTCACGGTTGGTGCGCAAACCCGCCACGCAACAAGTTTTGCTGCCTCAGACAGTTGGGTGGCCTCGCCCCATTTGAAATTTGATTATGGGGGCCGCTACTCAACTTATGGCTATATCGAGGAAGATGGTCTTTTCAGTCCTGCTGCGGCGGTGACCATGACCCCTTCGCCTGGATATCGCATTCGGCTAGCTGGGGCGCAGGAGACGATTGCTCCAGGGGCTGAAGAGTTCCTCCCCCCTGCGGACACCGGGTTGTGGTTGCCACCAGAACGTACGTTTGGGGCCTTATCGCATCAGGAGGGTTTGTACCCGGAAACAACACGGCACTTCGAGGTAGGAATTGAGCACGACTTGTCGAGCCAATATGCGATCGGAGTCAGACGTTTTTATCAGGGTGTTAGAAATCAAATCGCAACCTTGTTCGGAGTGGGTGATCTCGCGAGTGAGGCAACTGGGCATTACTATCTTGCTCGTGCAGGCTCGGTTGTCAGTCGAGGGTGGATTTTCACCCTAAGCCGACACCTTGGAAATCGCTTGAACGGATCAGTTGACTATGCGGTCGCTGAGGCGGAATGGGTTCAAGCAGGCGAGGCTGGATTCTTGAACGATGAAAGTATTGGGGGACTCCGCCCGGCGTTTGAACAGATCCATGACCTCAGTGGAGCTCTTGAAGCTGAGTTTTCGGAAACAGGCACGAAGGTTTTTGTTCGCTGTCGTGTCAACGGGGCCTTCGCGTATGCCGATTCAGATAATTCAACGGGGCTCGATGCCCGATTCGACATTCTGGTTCACCAGGCTCTACCTTTCTCTCCATTTGCGGGCAGTCGTTGGGAAGTTCTTATGGCGGTTCGTAGCCTGTTTTTCGATCCCAATGAAATGGCGTCCATGTTTAACGAGCTGCTGGTAGTGCGTTCTCCCAAGCAGGTTGTTGGTGGTGTCGTCGTTCACTTCTAGGCCTTGGTGTTACCTGGGCGTCAAGACCAGAAAGTACTGGTTAAAGTTGGATTACCCCTAGGCTCAGCGCATTAATTTGGATTATTGATCCAAATATTTGAATAATTGCACTGGTTGAGTGTTCACTTATTGCCGAAAGAGTCTATTTGGGGAAAGGCGCATTAGAGTCGTCGCTGCCCTGGAACAAGTTTTGCATCCTTTGGCATGAGAAGGTTCGCCAAGAGTCTGTTTTTAACAGATGGTTGCCCTGTAGTCCGATGAATCAAATGTCGCTGCCTTCTGTGTCGTCACCGTCTCACTCTACCGTCCTAAATGGACTGTGGCACACATGGGCTCCTCCCATTCTGGCCGTTTTGTTGGTCGCAGTCCTGATATGCCTGGCGGCAGCTAATGTTCTTGTTAGGGCTAACTGGAACGAAAGAGTCGACGGGATACTATGGGGAGATAGACCGGCGGGTGTGACCGCTATTGACGTTGGAGAAGGCGAGGTCGGAGATCTCGCGGGCATCGCGTCAGGAGATTTACTTCTAGCTATCGACGGTGTTCCAGTTCAGGCTGTTGGGGAAGTTGTAGAGGCTCTACACTCTGTCCAAGATGAAGCCGTTCTAACCTATACCCTTTTGCGGCTCGGTCAGTCCCGCCTAGTTGAAGTGACCCTACAGCCAGCGCCGATTAGTTCCTTAGAGACTTACTTTGTTCTTGTAGGCATCGGCGTGTTTACTCTCCTGGTTGGGGCTTCGGTTCGTTTAAGGCATCCTGGGACCCAAGCTACTCTGCATTTTTTCTGGCTCAGCGTCGCTTTTTTTGGCATGTTCGCTTTCTCGTTCAGCGGCCGGCTGGATCGACTGGACTGGGTATTCTATTGGGCAGATGCAATCTCGACACTACTGCTTGCCCCTATGCTTGTTCATTTTGCCTTAGTGTTTCCAGAGAGGGCTTCTGGCGGTGTTGAAACCCGCTTGGGCGGTTTACTGCTACCGATTGTCTATGCTCCAGCTGTGGTCCTAGGCGTTGCTCAAGCGGTGCTTTTAGCGGGTGATGCAGGTTCATCTGCGTTTAGGCGCGCAGTGGAGGTTGTGTGGAGTCTTGAGGTTATGTATCTAGCCACCTGTGTCTTGGGTGGGTTGTCGCTCATGATCTTGACTTTGAGGCGGGTGGCCTCTGTAACTTCACAACGCCAGTTGCGGTGGATCGTGTGGGGGGCCTTACTTGGAGGCTTACCGTTTGCTTTAGGCTATGCGTTTCCTTGGGCGTTTGGTCTCGACGTGGCCCCGCTAGATGTGACCGCAATTCCACTCGGTCTGATTCCGCTAGCTTTTGCCCTAGCCATCGTTCGTTATCGCTTACGAGACATCGAGGTGATAGTTAAACGCTGGGCTGTTTACGGGGTGGCAGTCTCCTTAATGATAGCGATTTACTTGATTCTGGATTGGCTAGCGAGAGAGGTCTTCCTTGATGAGTCTGATGAACATAACGCCATCATTGCTCTCCTCGCAACGGCGGTTGTGGTTCTTGTAGCGGGTCCAATCAAAAACGCAATCGAACTCATGCTTGACCGAGCCCATTATCGGGATCGATATGATTATCGACGTGCACTCGTAGGTTTTGCGCGTGAATTAAATAGTGACCTAGATTTAAATAGATTGGCCGAACGTCTGGTCACACGGGTGACTGAGACGTTGGCTGTAAATCACACCGTTTTGATGTTGTCTCCTTTAGCCCCAGACCCAGGTCAGCAATTCAGGCCTTCTCATGCAGGGGGGGGAAGAAGGGTAGCTGATTGGCCTGTTTTGAGGCCTGATTCGAGCATCGGGCGTCGACTGGTAATGCGTCAAACAGTCATGCTTGATGATTCTGTTTCTGCGCATCTCCACCCAGGAGAAGAAGTAGCCTTTTGGCGAGAGCAAGGAATTCACTATTTCGTGCCCTGTGTATCCGAAGAGGGGACCATAGCGGTACTGGCACTTGGTACGAAAAATAATGGGTCTCCATTGAGCAGTGAAGATGTTGCGCTGCTATCAGCAGTGGCTGCCCAAGTGGCGACAGCTATCGAGAACGGGCGACTATATTCCCAACTTCAGAGTAAAGCGGCAGAGGTTGACCGAATTAGAGAGTTTAATGAGAACATCGTCCAGTCACTAAATGATGGTTTAGTTGTGCTGGATCTCGATGACCGAGTGCTCAGATGGAACTCTGCCCTTGAACGAATCTATGGTGTCAACTCGCAAGTGGCGGTTGGGAAATGCTTAGATGAGTTGTTTGATTCTTCGCTTACTGGCCGGTTAGAGCAGGTCAAACAAGAGAGTTCCGACGGGGCGACTTTGTATCGAGTCCCCTTGAGGTCACGCCATGAGGAAGGGGGAAGACACCTTCTGGTTAATGTGGCACTGGCCCCTCTTCGGACTCCAGGTGGAGAAACCTCAGGAATGATAGTTATTCTTGAGGACATTACGGAACGAGTCCAGCTAGAGGAACAATTGCAGCTATCAGACAAGATGGCTTCGGTCGGTTTGCTCGCGGCTGGTGTAGCGCATGAGGTGAACACCCCGCTGACTGGCATTTCCAGTTTTACCCAGATGCTACTTGAGGGGACGGACTCGGAAGATCCGAGAACCCCGCTACTAGAAAAAATTGAGCAGCAGACGGTTCGAGCGGCGAAGATCGTTAATGGTCTATTGAACCTTTCGAGACAAGGAAGACCGGACTCTTCTACGCTTGTGGATGTCAACGTCATGATGAGCGATGTACTTGTGTTGTTAGAACATCAGCTTCAAATGTCCAACATAAAACTTCGGAAGGAGCTATCTGAGACCGCAACCGTCGTTAAAGGAGTGGAGTTCAAGTTACAGCAGGTGTTCCTGAACATCATTCTCAATGCTTGTGATGCTATGCCTACTGGCGGTTGGCTGTCGATTGCCTCTTGGACCGACGGAGAAAGTGCGGTGATCGAAGTTGCAGATAGTGGCTCAGGAATTGCCCGGGAGGATCTTTCTCGTATTTATGATCCGTTTTTTACTACCAAGGAGGTGGGACAGGGGACTGGACTGGGCCTGTCTATTGCTTATGGTGTTATCAAGGAACATGGCGGAACGATTGGCTGCCAGAGTGGACCAGGTGATGGGACTCGGTTTAAGGTAACGCTACCTTTGCAGGCCCAAGTGCGAGCAGTTGCACAAAATTAGGAAACTCAAATGTTACGGGACACGTCTGTGCTGATCGTCGACGACGAGGAAGTCATGCGGGAGATCCTGCAAACCCTCTTGGAGCGTGAGGGTTGTCGTGTGTCCGTTGCTGTCAACGGTGAAGACGGACTAGCGTTGGCTCGAGCCCAACCATTCGATGTTGCGGTTGTGGATGTCATGATGCCTGGTCTCGATGGTATCTCTACGTTGGATGAGCTCAAAAAGATTGATGAGGATCTACCAGTGATTTTGATCACTGCTTTCGCTTCACTAAAGAACGCGATTGTGGCCATGAAGCGCGGAGCCTTCGATTACGTAACCAAACCCTTCAAGAACGATGAAGTGTTGGTGGTGGTGCGTAACGCCGCCGAGCGAAGAAGGTTGTTAACTGAGAATCGAACCCTTCGTGAGACCTTGCAGAACCAAAACCAACAGTCTGGTGATTTTGTCGGTCAGAGTCGGAGCATGCGACAAGTGTTTGCGCTGATCTCACAGGCGGCTGTAAGTCGAACAACGATTCTGGTTGAAGGCGAAAGTGGAACCGGTAAAGAGCTAGCCGCTCGAGCGCTGCATGCTGGCTCTCCAAGGTCTAGCGGTCCATTCATTACTGTAAACTCTGGTAGCTTGCCTCCCGATCTGCTCGAATCAAACCTGTTTGGTCATCTTAAGGGTGCTTTCACCGGGGCCGTTGCTCCCAAGAAGGGCTTATTCGAGCTGGCCAATAAAGGCACGATTTTTTTCGATGAGATCGGTAGCGTTCCGCCTGAGACGCAGGCCAAATTATTGCGTGTGATACAGGAACGAGAATTCATGCGCCTCGGGGGTGTTGATATTGTCAAGGTGGATGTGCGGATCATTGCGGCGACGAATGTGGACCTCAGTGCTTTGGTCGAACAAAACCAATTCCGAGAGGATCTCTATTATCGGCTGAATGTCATCAAGATCGGACTTCCGCCGTTGCGAGAACGCCGCGAGGATATTCGTCACCTTGCCCAACATTTTCTGGGCAAATACGGGATTGAGAATGAAAAACCTAGTCTTGAGTTGACTCCAGCAGCTTTGGACCGATTGGAAGAGTACAGCTGGCCAGGGAATGTGCGGGAATTAGAGAACGTCATCGAGAGGGCCGTTGTGCTTGCCACAGGCCTGAGAATCGATGTCGAGTTGATCCCCGATGAGATTCGGACGGCAGGTTCATTCCAGATACCGCGATTTGTAGTTCCGCCTGAAGGGCTTTCATTAAGGGAAACAATTGCGGCTTTCGAAACCCAGCTCATTGAGCGGACGCTCGCTATGACTGGTGGTGTTCAGAAGCGCGCTGCTGAGATGTTGCAGATTAAACCCACGACTCTCAACGAAATGATTAAGCGTCACGACATAAGGCCCAGACGGAAACGAAATGATAGTAGCGATTCTGGCGATGGCGACAGCGATCTTCGACCTGGTGCTGAGTCGGTCGTCTAGCTTCGTCCAGCGAGTGGGTTTTGCCGAGTGTCTAGCAGGGTCAAGATTTTTTGTTTCTACCTTGGCGACTAGTTCGACTAGTTCGACGAGGTCGGTTGTTCTTACGTGCTGGCGGCAAGCCAGAGATCAGTCGATCGTACTTTCCGAGGATTGCATCCCATCGGTAATTAGTTCGGACGTAAGCACGCCCCTGTCGACCCATTTCTGCGCGCAAGTCGTCATTGTTAACTAGCAGGCGGAGACATTCTTGGAATTCACCCCGGTTGGCGTAGTAAAGGCCGCCATTGCTCCGTTGGCAGTGATCTACAACGACTTCGCTTCTGGCGTTTGCCAGTACCGGGGTGCCGATAGCAAGCGACTCTAAGGCTAGAAGTGACAGGCTTTCGAACGGGGATGGAACCACTACGACCGTAGCTGCTTCGAGTGCTTCAAACCGTTCTGTTTCGGAAAGCATGCCGGCGAAACGTATGTGAGAAGATTCCGGAATGGGCATCAGTTTGAGTCCCATCAGAACGAGTGATGCGTCACCGTAGGAGTCGGCGTAGCTGTTGAAGTAGTCGAGTAGCTCCTCGCACCCTTTCCCGGGATCGATCCGGCCGCCATACAAGACAATCGGGCCATACAAGCGATGACGTCTACGAAATACTGCTCCCCTGGAGGATAAAGGTAGGCCGAATCCCGCTTTGTCTGCTGAGGTCTCCTCCGACTGAGGAGTGTCTCCAACGTCTAATCTTGGAGCCTGTTCGTGAAGGTGAGAAGGCGGTAATTCGACGCCACATCCAACTGTTTCTTCGGCATTCGCATTGATTGCGAACAAACGTTTCAGAAAACCTCGCTCAACATGAGTGTTATAAGCAATTCCAGCTGGGCGGTTGAAGACGTCTCGATAGAGTCCAAGGCGAATAGCGGGTTCGTCATGGGCGGTAGGCACCAGAATGCTTCGCTCTGGAGCTATCCGCACTCCGAGGACCGTTGGAGCGTAAAGATAAGTGAAGAATATGAGAGCGTCGTAGTTTCGATGGTTGTGTTCGAGGTACGACAAAAGTTTCGGACACCACGGACCTTGCATTCTTAGCCACTTCTCTTCGTCAGCTGGCGAGTGGTCATTATGGAAGATCCAATCGGAGTACTCGTTAAATGAAGCCAGATCCCTGGTTTGATCGCTCGCGAACCTCCGAACGGTCACTCCACGAATACGGTCTTCACCCTCGGGATATTCGTTCTTCCACGAAATGTAGTCTTGGGCACATGTCGTCAAGACCTCAACGTGGTGTTTACCCGCAAGGCGTTCTGCAATCAACCTGCAGTGATATTCAGAGCCACCGAGGATCTCCGCACCATAACGTTGGACGATGAATGCGATCTTCACGAGTTTTTAGGGGGATATTGGGAAAATGAGCTCAACGAAAGATAAGGTGTCACGGGGGCTTGTCTTTTCACTAATTGAGTTGTCTGATTTGATTGACAGACAATGTGTTAAGAAAAACGGGCTACAAGTTGGTCGACACACGTGGCGAATCGCTCGTCAGTGAAGTTCGCCAAACGGCGACGTTGCCCAGTAATGATATTAGCTCGTAAATCGTCATCGTACACCATAAGGCCTAGTAGTTCTGATACATACTCAAGGTCCTTGGGCGAGAAGGTCAAACCGGCACCGCCAAGAGTCTCTGGTACCGCTGTTGATGAATAGGCTAACACAGGTACATCAGTGGCCATGGCTTCAAGAAGAGGGACACAAAAACCTTCGTGCTCACTCATCGATACATAGGCGCTGGCGGTTCGGTAATAGGTAGCGAGGTCTTCATCGGAAACTTGCCCCACAAACCAAAATCGTTCACTCGTCATGCGATAGCTGGCCATGAGTGCGCGGAGCATTCGGTAATAATTCGGACATACATCCTCGCGTCCGACAAAGATAAAACGATAAAACTGATCAACATAACGCTTGTAGTGCTCGGCAAGCATAAGGTGGTCTTCGAGCTTTTTATTCGGAACTAGCCGACCGACGAAGAGGATGTTTGTAAAGCCATCATTAAGGACTTGTTCCAGTGCTGGTTGCCGAGGTGCCCGTGTTAAACGTGATGTGTTGACGGCGATTGGGAAGACTCCGTTCTCGGTGAACCCAAGGGTTTCGAGTTCCTGTCTGTTGTATTCTGAGTCCCCTAGGGCCAGATCTACCCGGTCCACCAAGCAAGCTAATTCGTCACGACCACGAGTCACGATTTCAGCGATGTTGGCATCGAAGCTAGCGAAGAAGTGGGCTGGGGTAATGTTGTGATACTGAATTACTCGTGCACCTGGCAGTGATGCCAGTGCGGCACTCATGGGTGAGGCGATGGCAAAGTGCAGGATTGTGACGTCACCTCGTCCAGCGGCAGGATGGGAGAATGGCCTTACTTCACACCTTAGGTTGTTGTCGATAGTTAAGGCGTAGAGTTCGGAATCGTGGCCCCTCTCTCGGAGCACCTCACGTAGGCGACGTGCGCTGTCCCCTACGGCATCTCCTTGATGTGCAGCCGGAAGCCATTGGTTGATAACCATCTATGAACTTTCGCTGCTTTCTCCTAGCTTAAATGGTAGGGCCTCGTATGCTGATGGGCGGTATAGACGCAACTCTTCGAGGCGTTCCCATTCGTTAAAGCGCTGCCAAAAATCCCACCTAATACTGACGGTGGGAAGCCGAGCAGATTGACGTACTCGTTCGATGGCTTCTAGCAGTGTCGTGGTGAAGTCAATAGCTTGCAGTCGAACTAAGGCTTGGTCTTGGGCATCAATAATATCGCCTTGGATATCCACGTCCGAGAGCACGGTATTGATGATAGAGGCGACATGCCTGGGATCCTTGTTCTTATAGAGGACACCAGCACCATCTAGAGTACTAGACACCGCCGCTGCGTCGTAGGCTAGAACCGGTAATTGTTTATAGAAGGCCTCGACTAGAGGTACGCAGAACCCTTCGTGCTCGCTTGCTGATAGAAACAAGTCGGCTAGGTCGTAGCATGCGGTCAGCTCGGCGTTCGAAACGTGGCCGAAGATGTGCACGTCTGATATTCCCAGGCTGTTTATTAGGTGATGTAGTGAGGCAAGGTAGGATTCGAATCCGCTATAGGAGCCTACGAGAAGGAGCCTAGCGTTACGCCCATATTTGACTTTATAGGCATGGTAGAAGCGTATGACATCTTCGATTCGTTTGTTAGGGATCATTCGCCCGACAAAGAGGATGTTAAGTTTGTCATCGTCGAACTCTGACACTAGAGTGTGATCGGGAGTTTGGTCTAGGTGGGTGAAGTCTGGGACAACAGGTAGTACACCGGTTCTTGAAAATCCAAGAGCTTCCAACTCTTCCTTGTTAAATTCTGAGTCCCCCAGCGCAAGGTCGCAGCGGGCTGGATAGGCTCTCAGCTCCCTCCGACCGCTGTAGCAAAGCTGTACTAGGTCTTTATGAACTCCGACGAAGTACTCGGGTGGCGTGATGTTGTGATAGATGAGCACCATACGATCTGGAAGAGCATAAGCTACTCGTGATGCTCGAGACCCAATCGAAAAATGGTGAATGAGAATATTGTCAGGGTGAGAGATGTCGATAAGGTCACGATAATCTCGACACAGATGGTCAACACGAGAATCTGATGTTTCTACAAAGATGTCTGATTCAAACCCAGCTAGGTGCAGGGCTTTACGGATTCCTATGACTTCGTTACCGATAGCATCGCCATAGCCCAACGTGGCGAGAACCTGATGGACAGCCGGTCGGTTGGATGACGGCTGGCGGGTCATGAGAAACCTACCCAGGTCTGACTGGATGCAGAGGTTGGGCTTGGTAACACGGGCCCGCTGGGAAGCCCTTCTACGACGCTACGACTGGGAGGAAGGTCGGCACGGTGTCGACCAAACCAACCTGGCAGCGGCTGCAGTTTTCTGGGCGGTCCAGTGGTTTCTCGATCCAAGAGGTCCAGGACATCTAAGTATTTTCGTTCTATAACTGGCCATGAATAGTGCTTGCCGAAGTAGGCTTGGCCGTTTTGGCCAAGGGTTTTCTGAAGTGTCCTGTTCAAGAGGATCGCCTGTAGCGTTTCGGCAAATTCTTCATAATTCTCATAGTACAAACCGGCGTTGCTCCGTATAGACTGACCACATAGAACGTCACATCGGCCGTTTGCTAGTACTGGTCGCCCGAGGGCCCACGCCTCAAGTGTAACCATTGAGAGACTTTCGTAGTAAGAGGGCATTACGAGTAAGTCAGAAGCTGCTAGCGCATCGAATTTTTGCTGATCCGTGACAAAACCCAAATGGCGAATTTTGGGATGGTCAGGAATCGGTATGACGGTTTTTCCGATGAGAACTAGGGTCAAGTTTGGCGAAAGACGAGAGTAACGTTGAAAGTAATCGAATAATTCTCCGCAGCCTTTGTTTTTGTCGATCCGGCCGATATAGATCATGACTGGACCTTTAATTCCACTTGTTTGGCGGAAGCGCTCCGGTTCGGGATTCGCTTTGATTTCTGAACCTACTCCTACAACAACGCAGGGTACGTCACCATTATCCGATACCGCTTGGATCAATGTCTGCTCTTCTGGTGAGTTGTACATCAGGGCCCTTACACTACGAAAGCTGTCTCGAAAAATCCGCAATCCGAGTGCAGGATCCCGTTCAGCTGTAGGTACTAAAATGGCTTTTTGACTAGTTGCCCTAATGCCGTGGTAAGAGTGGTAATAGCGATAACTAAAGAATAGGCAATAGTCGTAGGTCTGGTTGTGCCGCCTGAGGTGGTTTATTAGCTTGGGGCTGGTTGGACCCTCGCTCCGAAGCCAGGCTAACTCTGCTGCTAGTGAATGTTTGTGCTCGAAGATTTGGATTGAGCGTCGTCCGAAGTCTTCTACGTTACGCTCGCGGCTTACAGGAAACCGTCTTACAGGAACGCCGTTTATTTGTTCGACCCCAGGTTCGAACTGGTTGTGCCAGGAGATATAGTCTTCTGCGCAGGTCGTAAGCACTTCGACCTCCACGTGTTTAGCAAGTCGCTCCGCTATATACCTAGCATGTAGCTCAGCGCCACCATTCAAGTCGGCACCGTAGCGTTGAACAACAACAGCAAGCTTCATTGGTCGTCGGTGTCTCGGGCCTCTGGAGGCGCCACTCCGGGATCGACAACGTTCTGGGATGAAGGTGTTACTGGAGAGGACTCGGCTGCTCTCGGTTCTGCTGGCTCTCTTGATGTGGAGGCAGCTTTAGCTTTAGCTGAATCGGTGATCGCCTGTGCTCGGAGGGACTGTGAGTCTGCCGTTTCTGGCTTTTTTCCCGCATTCTGAGGACTGGCACTTCTCCCACTGGCGGTAGTTTCTGGAGTCTGGGTTGATGGAACCACCCGCCGGCGAGGACGTCGACGGCGTCTACGCGACCGATTTGAAGCTGGGGCCGTACCTGGGGTTTCAGCGGTGTTGCTGGGTCCGTCTTGTGCTGATGATCGATTCTGAACAACCGTTTCTAAGGCTTTGGCCCGCCGCTCGTCGAAATCAAGCCGCCCGGCTACCGACTCTACTTGCATCTTATGGTTCTTCATGTCGACTGCCAGTCGGGTCATTTCTACCACGAGGTTATTGAGCACCTCATAGTTCAGGGTGTCCAGTGCCTCTCGGGCCGCAAATTTTTTGCCGATCTGTTCCATCTGCTCAGTCTGGCGTCGAAGGAGCTCTAACGTTTTTATATTGATTTCCGCTTGTCTGGACATGGCAAAGATAATCGGGTCCGGATTAAAGAACAGCCTAAGAATCGGGTTTAATAGTCTTCGAATCAGGCGGATGAGTGTTCCCATTAGTCCTCTCGATGAGACGTAAATCGTTTCTTTGTCGAACTTCACGGCTTCTGGAATTGGGTCCGTTCCCGGGCCTGAATCCGGAATCGGGTCGAGTGGATCTAGGTTCCTGTAGTGCTCGACTAGATCAGACCGAACTTGTCGAGGGTCAAGAAACTGTTCAAGTTTTACATTTGCGAGTTCGTGGATTTGCTGCTCGGTGTAGTCCGTGCCCCGTTTTTCACGGATACGCTGGCGGATTTCCCCCATTATTTTGGTGACGTCAACGGAATCACTTTGGATGTTGAATTCGGCCATCTTGTCGCTGTCTAAGTTGTGCTGCTATTTAAAGTTGCAGCCGAATATGTCGTGCCAGAGTTGGCTTATCTAGCGTGATGAACGGTCGGTTTCAACCGAAGCAGCCTGTCGAGCGTTCCGTAGCCCGCATTACGTCCGGGGTAACGCTGTCTGCAGCGTGCAGAAGCCGGTCATCCTCGAATCCCATGATAGCGAACTGACGCCAGCTTCGCGAAGGTGTAGAACGAGGAGGTCTTAGAGCAAGGATATGTTTGGGTCAATCGTCTAGGTGAAGATGGGCGTCATGTCAGCCAATGAGCCAAAATCCAACGTTTCTCCCACAAGCGAATTATTGCTGGTTGTGTCTGGGCGTATTGCGGCTATTCGGTTTCCCGGCGTTGCTTTTTCCGAGTCCGCTTCCTTGCCAACGCTTGTTTCGCGCGACGCTTATCCCCAGGTTTTAAGTAGAAGGAGTGCTTCTTGATGTCCTTGATGATGTCTTCTTGTTGGACCTTTCGCTTGAAGCGGCGAAGCGCGCCCTCGATTGACTCACTATCCTGCACCTTGACCTCAGCCAAAACTTCCTGCACCTCCCTAGGTAGCAAATTTAAATAGCATACGCGGCGAGTCTCTTAAATCAGTGTGCTAGGCTAGCGTCTCGTGATGAGACAACAGCCAAACTCGCCGGTTGCTGTATCCTGCCTTACAGCGTTTGTTCATCGTCAAATGCGACTGTTAGGTTACCTCTCGGTACTTGGTGAACTTAACAGGGTCACTTGTCTCAGCGAAACGGAACGCTTGGTCACCGTCAGCTCGTTCTACTTTCTGAAGCGAGACAATCAGCGATTTTAGGCTGAAGTATTGGTTAGCGTCAACGATTATAAGTCTGACGGGTGAGGCTACTCTAGCGAGATTTGTGAACGATGAAAGTACTGGTTGTCGGAGGTGGAGGGCGCGAACACGCCCTGGCCTGGAAGCTGGCCCGCGAATCGGCTGTGGAGAAGGTGGTCTGCGCACCGGGAAATGGAGGAACCGGGCCGTCGGTCCACCCTATCGATCTTTCAGACCCGAGTTCGATTCTAGCGTGTGCTGATGCAGAGGCAGCTGACCTTACTGTTGTAGGGCCAGAATTACCACTGTCTCAAGGAGTGCATGACTTGTTCAGAGCCAATGGACGGTGTCTTTTCGGTCCTAGCCGTTTCGCCGCCCAATTAGAGTCGAGTAAGGCATTTGCCAAGGTGTTTATGGCGCGTCATGGAATTCCGACCGCGCGTTTTCGGGTATGTGAGCGTTTAGACGAAGCCTTGGCGATGGTATCTGGGGCTGAGTTCGGTTTTCCTGTGGTTATTAAGGCTGATGGCTTGGCAGCTGGAAAGGGGGTGACTATTGCCCACGATCTTGCTACTGCTCAGGACGCAGTGAAGAAAGCGATGCTCGAACAGCAGTTTGGTAACGCAGGACTGCGTCTTGTGGTCGAAGAGTGCCTGGTGGGGGAGGAGGTCTCTTTTTTTGCTATTTGTGACGGGCGACAGGCACTGGTACTTCCGGCAGCCCAGGACCATAAACGGGCCTTCGATGGTGATAAAGGTCCCAATACTGGAGGAATGGGAGCTTTTGCTCCCAGTCCGCTGATGACAGCAGCTTTGGAAACCCGTATCCGGCGTGAGATCGTTGAGCCAGTGCTTGAAGGTATGAAAGGTGATGGACATCCATACCAGGGCTTTCTCTATATAGGCTTAATGATTACCCTCGATGGTCCATATGTTGTCGAATTCAATGTGAGGTTAGGAGATCCAGAGGCCCAAGTCATTTTGCCAATGGTGTCTGAAGAGCTGGCACCACTGCTCGAAGCGGCTTCCCGGGGAGCCCTCGACAACATGACATGCGAACAGACCCAAATTCCGCACGTCGGTGTCGTGCTAGCCTCTGGAGGATATCCGGGGCCCTATCAGACCGGTGTAGCAATAACTGGAATTGATGAGGCAGCGGCTTTGGATGGGGTGCTTCTGTTTCAGGCTGGTACGGTTCAGCGAGATGATACGGTAGTAACGTCAGGTGGTCGAGTGATGACGGTAGTCGGTCGGGGTGCAGGTTTCTCAGATGCGATTGAGAAGGCCTACTTGGCAGCGGATCACATCACCTACGTGGGCAAACAGCTGAGGTCAGACATAGGGCGAAAAGCGCTATAGTGCTTGGTAAAGGTAGAGCAGACTCGAGTCATCAAAGGAGAGACAAAAACTAATGGACGATCTACAGGTCCAAATACTGATGGGCTCCGCTTCGGATGCTGACGTCATGGCCAATACTGCTCGCACGTTACGCGACCTGGGTATCTCGTGCAACATGACCGTGGCGTCTGCCCATCGGTCTCCAGATCGGGTTCTCCGAGTGTTAGAAGAGGCTCTTACTCATGGTGTGAAGATCTTTGTGGTAGGGGCTGGTGCAGCCGCACATTTGGCTGGGGTGGTGGCAGCTCACACTGTGCGCCCGGTCATAGGTGTGCCGATTGATTCCTCTCCGCTTGGAGGATTCGATGCTCTGTTGTCGACTGTGCAAATGCCACCAGGTATACCGGTAGCCACGGTTGCGGTTGGGAAGGCTGGAGCTACCAACGCAGCCGTGCTGGCTGCGGAGATCTTGGCTGTTGCGGATTCCGGGGTCCGATCACGTTTGGACGATTATCGGCTGGGGCTAGCTCAGAAAGTGGAACAAGCGGCGGAAACACTGATACAACCCTGAAAATAAGCTGGGAAATTGGCCTTATGGCTCGACTCGGTTAAATCTTCTGGAGCATCATTAGTAAGAGCGCTTTTTGGGTGTGAAGCCGGTTCTCGGCTTGGTCAAAGACGGCAGACCTGGCACCATCAATGACTGCAGGGTCAACCTCTTCTCCACGGTGCGCAGGAAGACAATGCATGAAAAAAGCATCAGGATTGGCTTCGTTCATTAAAGAGTCGGTCACCCGATATCCCGAAAAAGCATCGCGTCGGTGTGATGCCTCCACCTCTTGTCCCATTGAAGTCCAAACGTCAGTGTAAACAGCGTCTGCACCACGAACCGCTTCAACCGGATCGTCAAATTGTAGGATTTCTGCTCCGTGTCTGGCTGCTTGGCGAGCTGCTGCCAGGCTTTCTTCAGGCAGAGAGTAGTCTTTCGGAGAAGCAAGTCGTAGGTTCAACCCGAGCATGCTTGCGGCGTGGGTGAGTGAAGTTGCTACATTGTTACCGTCACCAATATAGGCCAGTGTTTGTCCCTGAACGCTCCCGCAGCGCTCCTTGATAGTCAGGCAGTCGGCTAATGCTTGACACGGATGTTCTTCATTTGTCAGGGCATTCACTATGCGAAGTTTGGTTGTGGCTTTGACGAACTCATACAAACGAGATTGTTCAAACGTTCGGATTGCTGCGACCGATACCCATCGTTCAAGTGTCCTTGCGACATCTGCGAGCTCTTCGCGAGTGCCGAGCGCATCGGCTGACGGTGGACAGGTAACGGTTCCCCCAAGTTCTCTCATTGCGATTTCAAAGCCCGTTCGAGTTCGCAGTGAAGGCTTGTCGAACAACAGTGCTAGGGAATGCCCGGACAATGCCGAGGTTGTCGGAGCACTAAACCCCATGCGGCGTTCTTGTTTAAGTCGTTCGGCGACTCCCAGACATGCCTCGAGTGAGTCTGGAGTTAAATCGAGTACGGAAAGATACGTCCGAATAGGGGTGACACTTGGAGAAAGACTACGGTTGTCTGAATTCGAAAGGTTAGTGTCTCCGGTATCCATATTGGTGTCCAGGGTGGCAGAGGAGGGCTGGTCTGTCTAGATCGTCTCGCTTCAATGTCTTTGGCCCATCACTGCATTGGGGCCCAAGGTTTTAGTATCAGTCTTAGTTATCGGTCTCGTGGTTAGGCGGCTATGTTCTGTAATCTCCATTGATGCGGACGTATTCGGCACTGAGGTCGCATGTCCAGACGGTCGCGACACCTGAGCCGCCCATGCCCAAGTCGATAGAAATAGCGACCTCGTTTCCACCGAGATGCTGTGCTGCTTCGGGTTCTCGTTCATCGAAGATCTGTTCGTCGCTGAAGAGCTCCACGTCACCTATATGTACTCTTGCGTGGGTGAGATCAAACCCAACACCTGAGCGTCCGGCGACGGCTACAATGCGGCCCCAATTGGGGTCACCTCCGTGGACAGCGGTTTTAACTAGTGGAGAATTAGCGATGGCTCTGGCGGCATGTTTTGCTTCATGCTGCGTATTAGCCCCAGTGACTGTGACTGCAACTAATTTTGTTGCGCCTTCGCCATCTTTCACGATGGCTTGTGCCAATTCGTGACAGACTGCATGTACTGCTTCTACAAATAATGAATATTCAGAATCTTCTATTTGGACTCCTGAGTGTCCTCCAGCTAGCATCAAGACCATGTCGTTCGTCGACGTTTCACCGTCGACCGTAATAGCGTTGAAGGTTGTCTCTGCGGCGTCCGCAACAGCACGATGGAGTAAGCTCGATTCCACACCGGCATCAGTCGTCAAGAACCCGAGCATGGTGGCCATATTAGGTTCGATCATGCCTGAGCCCTTGGCCATTCCGCCAACATGGAAACTCCCGGCTTGAGTAACGACTCGAGCGGCTGAGATTTTTGGTTTCAAATCCGTTGTCATGATGGCTTCTGCTGCTGCAGCGTGACCTTCGGTGTTTAAATCACGAGCTGCTATCGTTATGCCTTTTCGCAGCTTGTCGGCGTTAAGTTGGGTTCCGATCACTCCGGTTGAGGCGACGAGAACCTGTTCTTCCGGACACCCAATCAGGGTGGCTGTGTCCGTAGCCATTGTGCGGGCGGAGACTAGTCCTTGTTGGCCGGTGCATGCATTAGCGCACCCGCTATTAGTGACGATGGCTGTGGCGATTCCACCTGAACGTTTCAAGTGGTCTCTGGTGACAACCACTGGGGCCGCTTCAGCAAGGTTTGTCGTGAAGATGCCGGCGGCCTGCGCTGGTGTTGAAGCTACCACCAGAGCGAGGTCGCGATTAGCAGGTTTGATCCCGCACTTGACTCCAGCGGCCTTGAATCCAATCGGTGCCGTGATGCCACCTTCGATGCGCTCAACCATCAGATTGTCCTTGCGGTTCCTCGTGGACCGCTTTGTCCCCAGCTCAACTCGTTAACTACGGCATATTGTTCGCATCGCCTGAACCAGTCACAGCGTTGGCAATCAGTCATGATCTTTTCGGGAAGCCATGTGTGCGGTACGATTGAAAAACCCAGCGAAACAAAAGGATGGGGAACGTGGGTGAAAGCGCAGAGGCGCGGTAGATTTTTTTGACGTCCCATTGTCACTAATGAGCCCAAGATTTCGCTACCGATTCCACAACCACGTGCTTCAATGGATACCACGAGCGACCTGATTTCAGAAAGAGTGTCGCTCAAAGGGGCCAATTCTCCGCACCCTACAATTAAGCTACCCTTCGTGGCTACCACAAAACGTGCCACATTTCGTTGAATATCCTCTGCTGAACGAGGTAGCAACTGACCTAGGCCAACATTGGCAGTCACCAATTTGTTTATAGCAGTCGCGTCTGCCTGATTTGCGAGTCGAATTGAAGTTAGTGTTGGTCGCGCAGCCGCGTGACGATTGCTCATGATTTGAGCTCTTCTAATACCATTTCTAGAATTTCCAACCCTTCGTCAATCTCTTGCTCTGAGACGTTCAACGGCGGCAGGAGCCGAACAACTCGGCCGGCGGTACGGTTGATCAATAGGCCTCGAGCCATAGCACGTTCAACAGTGTGTAGCGCAGTATCGGTGGTCATTTCCAGACCACGCATCAAGCCGGCGCCGCGGATGTCGGTGATTGCCGGGTAACGTTTAGCCAAATATTTCAGGCCCTTAGTCAGATAGGCAGATGTTTTCTTTAGTTGGTCGAGACCTCCGTGTTCCATGGCGTCAAGGAACACTAGAGCCGCCCGGCAGGCGAGAAGATTTCCCCCGTAGGTTGTTCCATGATCCCCTGGGGCAATTGCGTCTGCTACTGCTTGAGTCATCAGTACGGCTCCGACTGGTACACCTGCTCCCAGCGCTTTTCCGATGGCTATCAGGTCCGGCTTAAGGTCAAGCGTTGATGAGTAAAACGGGACTCCAGCTCGCCCAAGTCCGCATTGGACTTCGTCGGCGATTAGTAGGCAGCCCGTTCGTGAGCAAGCGGTGTCGACAGCGGTTGAAAATTCTGGCGTCAGCGGCCAAATTCCTCCTTCTCCCTGAATCGGCTCGATAATGATTGCTGCTACGTCTGGGCCTACAACTGTGTCTAGGGCTTGTGGGTCTGTTGGTGATACAAAGCTGACTTCTGGGAGAAGCGGTTGGAAGGGCTGCCGATAAGCAGGTTCCCAGGTTGCTGACAACGAACCGAATGTTCGACCATGGAAAGATCGCTCCAGTGCTACGATCCTAGTCCGCTTGGTGTCGCCGTGTGTGTACCAATATCGCCGAGCAAATTTCAGACAACCTTCGACTGCTTCGGTGCCGCTGTTACAGAAAAAAGCACGGGGGAGACCAGATAAGGCAGCTAGTCGTTGACCAACTTGGCCCTGTAATGGGTGGAAGTAGAGGTTTGATGTGTGGAGTAGTCTGCTAGCCTGGTCCGAGACAGCCGTTGCCAACTTCTGATGAGAATGGCCTAGTGAGGCTACGCCAAGACCAGAAACGAAATCAAGATACTTTCGGTCGTCTATGTCGTAGAGATAACTACCTTCCCCTCGAGTGAGCACGATCGGAATTCTTCGATACACTTGGAGCAGGTGCTCCGCCTCAACCTCTTGGATGTTCCGCTCGTGCGATACCATTTCGTTCATCTGATTTTGCTCTATCTTTTACCAACCCCCTCTTGCCTATGGCAATGTCTGGAAAGGCTGTTGGTCTGGTAGCGATGGTTCTTGAGCAAGCAGGAATATCAGCAGCTACTTGCCTAATTCGCAGGTTCGTGTATGTCGATTCGTGTCCCCTTGGTATTATTTAGGTCGTCGGTTTGGCGACCATCTACGATCTCAACCCTGCTTACACCACTGCGTGCAGCTTCACCACATGCTATTAGTTTGGCCACCATGCCGGCGCTCGCGCGACCATCCGCAATGAGTTGTTGTAAAAGAAACTTGTTCACTGCTGGGATGGTTTGACCCTCTTGGTCTAGTACTCCAGCCGTGCCACCGGCGATTAGAAGACGAGTGGCCTTTAGTTGTATAGCGAGGTGTCCGGCTAGTGTGTCGGCGTTTACATTCAGTAGCTGTCCTGTATCGTCAGAGCCAATGCTGGCGACAATTGGGATAAAGCGGTCATCACAAAGTCGACGTAGTAGGTCTGGTTTTCCTGAACCAGTTGGTTGCCCCACGAACCCGAGATCGACTGTTGTTCCGGTACTGGTTGTGTAAGGCTCGGCCCGACACACGGTCGAAACGCCGGCATCCGTTGCTGTTAAACCTACAGCGCGGACGCCGGCGTGTTTAGCCGCCGCGACCAGCTGGGTGTTGATTCGTCCAGCAAGTATGTTCACAACGACTTCAAGCGTCTCAGCATCCGTCAGTCTTAGACCGTCAAAAGCTTGCTTTGCGCATCCTCGAGTTGCCAATTCTGTGTCAATTTCTCGGCCTCCGCCATGTATTACCACTAGGTCGGTTGACGCAGTCAGCCTACCGATTGCCACAGCCATATCGTGGCGTTTGGAAGCGTCCGTCAGAAGTTCTCCGCCAAGTTTGATAACGACCAAAGGATTCTGTGTCATGACAGTCCGGCCGTTTCGTCGAGTCCAAAGGCTATATTTAGATTCTGCAAGGCTTGGCCGGCGGCTCCTTTGACAAGGTTATCTAGGCAGGCCACCAATAGCAGGCGTGTCGAATTGGCATCTAGTTTCCAACCGATGTCACAAAAATTTGTCTGAGTAACGTTTTTGATCTCTGGTAGGGCGTCGCCCGTCAATCTAACGAAAGGAGCGTCAAGATATGCTTGGTGAAATGCATGGGCTACATCTGTTTCGTTGACACCTTCCCGTGTGCGCACATAGATCGTTTCGAGAATACCGCGGTCCAGTGGGACGAGGTGAGGCGTGAAGGTGACCGCGTGGCCCAATTCTTGTTCAATTTCAGCGCCGTGGCGGTGTGCAAATACTCCATAGGCGGCCACGTTGCCGTGACACTCTGAAAAATGAGTTCGTTCAGATGGCTTCTTTCCAGCACCGGAGATTCCTGACTTAGCGTCGATGATGGTATCTCCTTCCAAGAGGCCGGCTTCGAACAAGGGGCGCAAGGCTAAAATAGCAGCCGTTGGATAACATCCTGGGCAGGCGATGAGTCTGGCTGCCGGCAATTCCGTGCGACTGTATTCAGTTAACCCGTATACTGCTGTATTAGCAAGGTTGGGAGTGTCTGGGTACCAGCGGGCTCGCAGCTTTTCTTCCCGGAGGCGGAACGCACCGGACAAGTCGAACACGCGCACTCCGCGTGTAATGAGCTCGGAACCGACTTTCGCGGCTACCCCGTCTGGTAGAGCCAAGAAAACCGCTTCTGTCCTAGCTGCTAATTGATCGATTGAAAGCGGGGCAATTTCTCCGTCCCATGTCTTAGACAAGGCCGGCAGATGTCGATTGCCTTCGGCAGCGCCTGAACTCATAGCTGTGGTTAATTTGACTCCCTGATGTCGCACAGCTAGTTTGATCAGCTCCTGACCTGCGTATCCGGTGGCTCCGGCGATCCCAATGTTGATAATTTTCGGCATTGAATATTTATACTAACACGCGTTTATTTATACATTTGCCTTGGCTTTGGCGTCAATCGAAAAGAAATTCCAGAATTAAAACTGTGGGGCCATTTTGAGAGGCTGTTGACGGGTGTATACTAATTCATAGCTGTGAATAAGTATGAAAAATTATCGACAGTCAACCATCTTAGAGCTTGTTTCACGGCGGACTGTTCGCAGCCAAAATGCTTTAAGGTTGCTACTTGCTCAGCTCGGTATTGAGGCTACTCAGGCTACGATTTCTCGAGATGTGAAGGAACTCGGGCTTGTCAAGAGTGCAGCCGATGGAGCCTATCAGGTAGCTAAGGTGGAGGTCCCAACCGCCACCGAAAATGATCGGGCACGTCGTGCGGTCGTAGAATATTTGCGTCGAGTCGAGCGGGTTCAACAATTGCTGGTATTGAAAACTGATCCGGGACAGGCGCAGCCACTGGCATTCGCGCTTGATCAAGTGTCGTGGCCAGAGGTTGTTGGCACTGTGGCAGGTGACGACACGATTCTGGTTGTAACGAGAAGCGAACGAACCGCTCGAGTGCTCGTGAGACGCGTGGAGCAATGGGCCAAGAAATGACACGGAATTCAGTCTGGTCAAGCTGTGTTTGGTTAGACCGCGTCCTGTGCAGTTTAAGAGAGGGAGTTGGGTAGATGGAACGTATCGTACTTGCCTATTCTGGTGGCTTAGACACTTCTGTTGCGATTCCATGGTTGGCAGAGAAATATCAGGCCGAGGTCGTTGCGGTCACTCTAGACTTGGGGCAGGGCAAAGAACTGGATGATGTGCGGGAGCGAGCGATGGCGGTTGGTGCTGTCCGGTGTCATGTTCTCGACGTCCGCAAGGAGTTTGCCGAAAAATACGTGCTTCCAGCTTTGCAGGCTGGAGCTTTGTATGAGGGACAGTACCCGCTGGCCACAGCGCTTGGGCGACCATTGATTGCGAAACGACTTGTAGAAGTAGCGGAGATGGAGTCAGCGGGAACAATAGCGCATGGCTGCACAGGTAAAGGTAACGATCAGGTACGGATTGATGTTTCGGTTCGCGCACTGAACTCTCGAATCAAGGTGGTTGGCCCTGCTCGAGAATGGGGCATGTCAAGGCCTGCTGAGATCGCCTATGCGCAAGAACGTAATATACCGGTACCTGCCACAGTTGACAGTCCTTACAGTACAGATTCGAATCTTTGGGGAAAATCGATCGAGTGTGGTGTGCTCGAAGATCCTTGGACGGAGCCCCCAGAGGATGTTTATACCTTGACGAAAAGCCCGACCACAACCCCAGGTACACCAGCCTATGTGGTAATTGAATTCGACCGAGGTGTTCCAACCGCGATCAATGGGGTGGCGATGCCTCTTGTTGAATTGGTTTCAAGTGTTGAGACTATATCTGGTGCCCATGGGGTAGGACGAATCGATATGGTGGAGAATCGACTGGTTGGGATCAAGTCTCGAGAAATTTATGAAGCGCCTGCAGCCGTGGTGCTTCATCAGGCACATCGAGAACTGGAGAGCCTGGTTATCCCGAGGGACCTTGAGAGATTAAAGGCAAGTTTGTCGCCGGTCTACGCCGACCTTGTATATAACGGGCTCTGGTTTACTCCGACCCGTCAAGCAATCGATGCCCTGGTGGCTGATGTTCAGAGGTATGTCACAGGTTCGGTTCGTCTGAAACTTTTCAAAGGGAAGAGTCAGGTCGTTGGCCGAGAGTCGGCCAATGCATTGTATAAAGAGGCCTTGGCTACCTATGACGAGGGAGACCAATTCGACCATAGTGCAGCAGAGGGATTCATAAAGATTTGGGGATTGCCAGTCGAGATGGCGGCTGAAAAATCTTTGAGTTCGATTTCAAATGACTAATCCATCGGTGTGGGTCTACTAATGTCTCATATGTGGTCCGGTCGGTTTGATTCAGCGCCAGATGAGGAGATTTTTTCATTCCAAGCTTCTTTTGGTTTCGACCGTCGGCTATTTGAGGACGACATAACTGGCAGCCTTGCATGGGCAGAGGCCTTGGCTAGAGCAGGCGTACTATCAAAGGTTGAGGCGACCGAAATTCAACAAGGATTGACTGAGATCCTTGAATGCGGAAGAGCTGATCCTGGCTTTGTCGAAGGCCCAGATGAAGATGTTCATGCTTTCGTTGAGCGGCAACTTATCGAAAGGGTGGGCGACGCTGGCAAGCGATTGCACACAGGTCGATCAAGGAATGAGCAGGTTTCGCTTGACCTCCGTTTGTATCTTCGCCGGTGTATTGAGGTCTTACAGGGCCAACTAGTTGGGCTCATCCAGGTATTGGCTAGTCAGGCAGAGTCCGCTGGGTTGGCAGTGATGCCGTCCTACACGCACTTAAGGCGGGCCCAACCTATTCTGGTGGCCCATTATTTTCTTGCTCACGCTGCATCCTTACGGCGAGATCACCGTCGGTTTGAGATTGCGCGCGACGAAGCCGATCTAATGCCGCTGGGCTCCGGTGCAATAGCCGGTTCGAGTTATGACATTGACACTGAGGCACTAGCGGCGCGTCTTGGGTTTTCCCGGGTTGTGACTAATAGTCTCGATGCGACGGCAGACAGAGATTTTGTTTCAGGATTCCTTCACGCTTGTGCCATCACAATGGTTCATCTGAGTCGAATAGCCGAAGACCTCGTGATTATGACAAGCGAGGAGTTTGCCTATTTCGGCTTGTCCGACAAGGTTACGACAGGAAGTAGCCTGATGCCTCAAAAGAAGAATCCAGATCCGCTGGAGCTTGTCCGTGGGAAGACTGGTCGTGTCATCGGCCAGCTGACTGGATGGTTGACCACTATGAAGGGTCTTCCGAGTGGCTACAATAAGGACCTTCAGGAAGACAAGGAGGCCATTTTTGACGCGGAGGATAGCTTGACTGGTTCAATCCGCGCGACGACTATTGTGGTGGGAACGCTCTCCCTTGATATTGAGCGAACCGAGGAGGCTGCAGGTGGAATGGCCTTGGCGACGGACGTTGCCGATTTGCTTGTGGCTGGAGGGGTGCCTTTTCGGGAGGCACACGAGGTAGTTGGCTCCATGGTAAGGGACCTTGTAGGACGTCAACAGGATTTTTCTTCGCTGAATAGCGCAGATTGGCAGGCGTACCATCCTCTGCTTGATGCAGGCGCGGCTGCTCAAATAACGGCTCGGGGTTCTATAGCTGCTAGGCGTACGCCTCAGTCAACCCAACCGGATGCTGTTGCAGCTGCTCTGGACGAAGTGCGGCAATGGGTTAGGTCTTGGGAGGCGCGCTGACAGGCTCGTGAGTCGACCGCGCGTATCGACCGTTTACGTAGTGGGCTAGGAAGTAGTAGAATGGTTCCAACACGCAACGAACCCACCAGAGCTAAGGTTAGCTTTTTGTATGACCGACCAGTAGCGCAGCGCAAATCATCCCTGGATCGTCCGATAATGGTGTTACACGATTTTGATTCCGTAGCCTGCTCCAGTGATAGGTGTTCCGGTGGGCCGTTCCACAAAGTTCGCTAATAATAATATGTGTTCCCTGAGCGGATGACACTCGAGCGACTGTCTGACGTTCCTGCCGGTTTATTAGACCAACCCGCTTGCTCTTGCTTGACTTGAGAGGATTTCATGCCGCAGCGCCAGGTTCGCCTGGGTGATGTCTTGGATGACTACTGTCCCCGTGAGCGTCGCCTTTCCAATCATGTAGTGGTGGCTCTGGTTGACGAAGAGATCAAATTGACTCGGTGTGTGACTTGTGACTCCGAGCATCCCTATAAGGACGGAAGGGTGCCACCCCGTCGCAAAAAGCGATTGACGGACCCAGTTGCTAGTGCTGGGACCGAAGTGAACGTGGGTCCTCCAGTTTTGGCGGATGCAATGGAGCCAGAAGTCGTCGGGACCGAGGACCAGCCCATGGTGGTTGAACCTGTCCAACCCCATGTTGATTCAGTAAGACGCCCGCTCATACGAGCTACCCTTGCGCGTCCAGCAGGACTTCCACCCCCGGTTAGGCAAGCTCCGGTGTTTACCATCCGGGAAAAAACTGACGAGGGTCGAAAAAGATCTGCACGTAAGCACAGGAACTGGGAACGTGGGAATGGTGAACCGAACGGCAACAGGGCTGAGGGATACACAGGTCGGTCTGCTAGTTCTCCGGGTCAGGGGAAGAACGGTTCAAACCGTGGCAACTCCTCTGCTGGGCGAGCTGGCAAAAATTTTTCCCGGGAACGTAGAAAGAATCGGTCCGGTTGAAGCAGGCTCGATATGTGTTTCTTGATGATAGATGGCCACGCTGCCTGAGGTAATACCCAGAGTTCTTTGGTGCGCTCGGCAAAGAAGATAGTTCTGTGGTTTGGCTACCACCTAGGTTTCATTGTCAAGGATGTGTGCAGCTAGGCTTTGCGCTTTGCTGGTTGATGCTGCAACCGGTGTGAGATGTCCAAAACCCGTAGACTACGTGGCACGTTATTGAGGCTAGCGCTGAGCCGTTCCTCGGCTTTTGTGGGCGGTTCGACATTGTTACTGCCGGCTACCGTTGTGGCAATTGTGGACTATCCTTGGGAGAACTGGGTTTCAGATGGTTTGGGTTTGATTGCAGTAGGTACAGGTGCTGCATTGGTGTTTACCGCTTTACAGGGTCGGCGTTCTGACTGGATCGATCCGGGTTAGCTGATTTTGGTAACGAGCCAGCTAACAAGCCGAACTTAAATCTTGGCCTAGGGCCTGTTTGAACCGTTGCTAAACAGGGTGACAAACTCGTTGGCTATTATCTCTGGAGGCACTTAGTGCCCCATCGATCTACCATTTCTTCATTGACCCAATCCGCTAGTCGACACCTGACCGGTGCCCCCATACGATATTACCGGCCCACCGGGAATGCCGCCTTGCGGCAACTCATTGATGGTGGATTTCAAGCGTTTAATGCAGGTCGCCTAGCGGAAGCCTGTCATGTCTTTGCCGACAAGATGCTGAACCCGTCGAACGACACTACAATTGGTCTAACTGTGGCAGGTGCTCTGACGCCGGCCGGTTTGGGCGGATGTGTAATTGAATTGATGGAACGGGGCCTAGTCGACTTTGTTATCAGCACAGGCGCTAACCTATATCACGATCTGCACTACGCCTTGAACTTTACCTTGCACCGCGGTTCACCATTCTTGGATGACGTAGAGTTACACGAAGCCGGAGTCATCAGAATTTACGATGTCTTATTTCCAGCTGAAGTGCTGCTTGAGACTGATGCCTATGTGCGCGAATTTCTTGGAAGGCGGTCTCTGGGGAAGGCAGTTGCCTCTGCAACTCTCCATTATGAAATGGGGCGGGATCTGATGACTCTGTTTCCTGGGTGCGAGAGACACTCGGTAGTGGCGTGTGCGGCGGCCACCGGTGTGCCTATTTATACTTCCTCGCCAGGAGATAGTTCGATCGGGATGAACCTGGCATCTCACGATCTTCTGGAAGGTGACGGATGTACGATCGATCCGAATCGTGACGTGAATGAAATAGCTGCAATCATTTTGGGGGCTAGACAGAACGGCTGCGTGATCTTAGGGGGTGGTTCTCCTAAGAACTTCTATCTTCAGGGTCAGCCGACCTTGTGGGAGGTTTATGGTATTCCAAGAGGGGGAACCGACTACTTCATTCAGATAACAACGGACCAGGTTGTGTGGGGTGGGCTCTCAGGAGCCACGCCTTCTGAGGCAGTTAGTTGGGGCAAAGTTAACCCTAACCGGCTGCCGGATGCGGTCGTAACCTACTGTGACTCTACTATCGGCTTCCCGCTGCTTTGTGAGTATGTTGTGGGTTCAGAGCACGGGCGCAGAGAACCTCGCCGACTGGTTTTCCGCCGAGGTGAGTTAGTTGATGAATTGAAACGGCAGGCGAGGTTTCGCAGGACTGAAAATTCATCGTCGCCAAAGGAAGGAGTGACCAAAGACATCCACTCTAAAGATGCTGCTGACCTGTGAGAAGAAAGTTTTACTATTTCCCTTGTCCAACCGAAGTAGTGACTCACGGGGCCCCGTGCTGAAAGTTAGCAGTCAACGAAATCATGTGATTTTAGCCACATATTTGGCAGGGTCTTTGATGCCGATAGCCTCAAATGCATCGTGGCGTTCTCGACACTTACTGCATTGGCCGCAATGGTTTCGCTCTCTAGGGGACATGCATGACATAGTTAGCTCGAACGGTACCTGAAGCTCAAGTCCGAGTTGGATCACCTTGGCCTTGGATAGTTGTCTGAGTGGCGCTACTATTTCTACGGTGTGATCCAATCCAAGTGATAACGCCCTCGCCATTGTATTGAAGAAATTTTCCGTTGCGTCAGGAAATGGGTTGCCTGCCAGTGGGCCCAGGGCGATCATGCCGATTCGCTTTTGTGCGCACAGCACACCGACTTTAGCAAGGAGGGTTATGTTGCGGCCTATCAGATAGGTATCGCTGTCAGGTGTGTCGAATGCTGGTGGCCTACCTTGGATGGCCCAGTGGGAGGAAGAGTATAAGTTAAGCATGTTGGTTTCGAGGCAGACAAGCGAGTCGACTTTTCCCACAAACGGTTGGGCTGAGAGTAATTTTGACAGACTGAGTTGTTCTGTTTTTTCCCACGCTAGACCTGACCGGACATAAACAGGTAACACCGTTGCACTGCGGGCCTGGAGCGCGACTAGAACCGTGCTGTCGAGACCTCCCGAACATAGCACTGCGACACGGGGCTGTTCTTGAACCATTCTTCTCGGTTCAATTACCATCGCACACCGGAGCTCATTACATGGTCGATTGGAAGAGGTAACTCAGGAACATGAGCGTGCAAGGTTACTCGGTTACGAAGAAAATCGAGTTTTGTTATGGACATCGTTTATTGGATTACGATGGGGTGTGCCGGCATCCCCATGGTCACAATGCCGTTGTTGAGATCGAGGTGCGAACGGCGACGCTCGACGAACGGGCGATGGTATTTGATTTCTCAGACATCAAGAAGGTGGTAAAGACTTGGGTGGACAAAAACCTTGACCACAAGATGATCCTGCGACGGGATGATCCATTGGTTGAGGTTCTCCATAGTCTCAGCGAACCAGTTTATCTTGTTGAATCTAATCCAACCGCTGAACACATCGCCCGCATCATTTACGAACACGCGGTCACCGCGGGCTTACCAGTGGTGCGTGTAACGGTTTGGGAGACTCCGTCATCTTATGCGACCTACGGCGAGCTGACTGAAGAGGGAACCTAGCCACAGCTTTGAGGTGGCTGGTTGGCTTAAATTCAATATCTTACCCTACTTCTATTAGGATTTTTGATGCTGCCTTGGTGCCAATAGTGATGCGGCGTTCGTTGCCAGTTCTGAGTTGCACGCTGTCAGCGACTGGGTCCCGTGCTTCTACTTCAATAGCTTGGCCAGGCTTGAGTTCCTGTGATTCCACGAAACGCAGAAAGCTGGCATTTTGATCGGTTACCCTGGTCACAGTGACCCTGGTTTTCAGTGGACAGGTCAGGAGCGAGTGATGATTGTATGCTGGTATGGAGCCGTCGGCGGTGGGAATTGGGTCGCCGTGTGGGTCTACTGATGGGTGGCCGAGCATTGCGTCCATCCTGTCGATTAACCGATCGGAGACGACATGTTCAAGTTGTTCAGCATCTTCGTGAACGTCGGCCCAGCTGATTCCCATAATTTCAACAAGGAACTGCTCGATCAGCCTATGGCGCCGCAGAACTAGAGCGGCTAACTTGTTTCCTGCCGAAGATAGCCGAACCCCTCGGTGTTTTTCGTATTCAACTAAACCAGACTCGGCTAGTGCCTTGACCATCGTAGTAGCTGTACCTGGTGCTACGCCGACGGCACTTGCCAACTGCCCCATGGGAATCAGACGTCTGTCTGCGGTTGCTGCCTCTGCCTGATACAGGGCCTTAAGGTAATTTTCGACTGTGCTAGATGGAAACATGGTGGCTAGGTTTGTCGATTGACTTTTAGGTTATAGTAAACCTATATTTTTGATGTATCAAAACTTATCTGTCAATCACTCAAATGAAAAATAAAGGGCATCCAAAAATCAGACCTCTTTCACGTCGTGCTTGGCTCCACTTGGCCGGCGTTAGCTCTTTGTCTGGCCCCGTTGTTCTAGATGGCCAGGATGTTAAGGTGCGGTCGCACCAGGGTCTAAAGGTGGAGCCAGACCGCCTCGGTAGTGCCATGGGAGTAGTCGGTAAGGTGTCCACCGAGTTCTTTGACCCTACCTGTTTTCTTCGTTCTTGGAATTTTTCGGACCTTCCGCCTACCGAGCGGGCACGATTTTACCGCGAGACACCGAGGGCAAACGGAACGTTGTTGAGAGAGTACGAGTTTTTTGCTGTCGATCGTGATGTCGAGATTGCACCGGGTGTGTTCTTCCCTGCCTGGACTTACAACGGGCAAGTACCAGGGCCCACAATTCGTGCAACTGCTGGTGACCAGATGAGGATTAGATTCGTCAATCAAGGTTCTCATCCTCACACGATCCATTTTCATGGTTGGCACCCACCCGGGATGGACGGCTCATTATCTGGCCACCAAGTTATGCCTGGAGACAGTTTTCTCTATGAGTTTGAGGCTGAGCCGTTTGGGCTACACCTTTATCACTGCCATGCTAGTCCGTTGAAACGGCATATTCACAAGGGACTCTATGGTGTCTTTATAGTTGATCCCCCGAATGAGTCAGCAAGGGTTCCGGCTGATGAGCTGGTGTTGGTGTTAAATGGGTTCGACACCAATTTTGACGCTGAGAATGAAGTGTATGCCGCCAACACGGTGGCAAGCTTCTATATGGAAGAGCCTATTCGCGTTCGGGTTGGCCAGCTAGTCCGCATGTATGTGGTCAACATGACCGAGTTTGATCTCATCAACAGCCTGCACCTCCATGGAATGTTCTTCGATGTTTTGCGTACCGGTACTGGACTGAGTGCTTCAGAGTCGACCGATACCATCATGTTGTGTCAGGGAGAACGTGCAATCTTAGAGACGACTTTCCGCTATCAGGGCGACTTTATGTTTCATGCCCACCAAAGTGAATTCGCTGAACTTGGGTGGATGGGTATGTTTCGAGCCGAGGAGCGGCCCGGTGCTTGACATTGGTGTTCAGTTGCGCGATCTCAGGTTTTGGCTCTTAGCCTTGCTTCCGGTGTGTTTGCTTACCTGTGTACTGGGACTGCTCTTCTGGGCGGAGCTGGGTGATGCGATAAGAGGTGAAGATTATCCGCCACTAGAGGAGCTGATATTCCAAAAGGTGGAACTCAGCCCAGAGGGGTTCTCTGCCACTGTATTTAACGATGGTCCCAACCCTGTCACGATCGCCCAGCTGCAAATCGATGATGCTTATTGGTCTTTCGCAGCTGACCCAGTCGGAGCAGTGTCGCATCTAGGGCAGGCTACACTGACTATTCCCTATCCTTGGGTGCATGGAGAGACCCATGTTTTGCGGCTGGTCACCTCGACAGGTGCAACTTTTGATCACGAGGTGGCGGTGGCAGTCTCGACTCCTAAGGCTGACGCTCGCTTTCTAGGGATATTTACTTTAATTGGCCTTTATGTCGGTGTGATACCGGTGGCTATCGGTTTGCTTTGGCTGCCGTTTGTGAAGCAAGTTGGCCGGAAAGGCTTGGACTTTTTACTCGCTCTGACTGTTGGCCTTTTGCTCTTTTTGTTGGTTGATGCTGTCCACGACGGGTTTGAGGCAGCCTCACGCGCACCTGGGTCATATCAAGGCATTGCATTGTTTCTGTTTGTTGCGCTCGCGGCCTTTGTGGGTCTTGAGGTAGTTGGGGACAGGCTGCGGCGGTCCCGGCTGACCGCTGGGATGGTTGAAGGAAGCGGCTGGGTTCTAGCACTGTTGGTGGCCACAGGTATCGGCTTACATAACTTTGGTGAAGGATTGGCGATCGGAGCAGCGTTTGCCCTTGGCGAAGTTTCGCTTGGAATGGTGTTGATCGTGGGTTTTGCTCTTCATAACACAACCGAAGGCCTCGCAATTGTGGCGCCATTAGCAAACGAGAAGGTTCGATTGGGCCAGCTTGTGCAGCTGGGTGTCCTCGGAGGAGCTCCGACCATTGTTGGTGCTTGGATTGGGGGTCTACTGTATTCGCCCATCTGGTCTGTTGTCTGTTTGGCGGCTGGCACTGGGGCAATAGCCCAAGTAGTCCTGCAATTGGGGCGGCAAGTAGTAGGCGGGGCACCGTTTGCTAGGCAAATGACCAGCCGACCGGTTGCCGCTGGCCTGCTGGCAGGTGTAGTTGTCATGTATGTGACTGGTCTCGTGGTGGGCTGAGATTGCTGACGGCTCACTAGTAAATAAATTGTTGGCTATCAGACAGGAGGATCGTGAAACCGTGTCGGAGTGGAAGTGGCTAAGGCGGTCCTGTGCGGCAAGATTAATTGGTGGCGTGCGGCAGGTGTTTACCCTCGGGCTGGCAATGGCTTTGGTAGCTGGCCTGTTAGCCTTGCTGCCGCTGACCGCTAGCACTGAAACCGATCCTCGAGAGATCGTCATTGTAGCTCAAGATATGGCATTTTATTTATCAGGAGGTTCTGAGCCAAATCCAAGGATCCGGCTCACAGCTGGAGAAGAGGTTCGGTTCAATTTCTCCAACCTCGATTATGGATTCAAACATAATCTGGTGATCGACGGGTTAGGCATTGAGACGGCTTATCTTGAAGCTGATGAATCAACTATCATTAGCGTCCGCGCGCCAAAGCAGGTTGGTCACCGGCCTTACATCTGTTTCCCGCATCGAGCGATGATGCGGGGGATGATCGAGGTAGTAGCCAAGGATTGACTCTAGCTTGATCGAAAATATTGTAAGCAATTGCCTTACTGCCTGTTTGTGAACCAAGGTCTACGCTTCAAAAGCCAACCACGCATGCGTTGTATGGGTGTTCGCGGGTCCAATCGCTTTTATGGAATTAGACACTAGTAGCTGGTCTGGAGAAGGGGATTTTACGCAGACCCTCATCGATTTTTTTGGAAACCTAGATAAAGTGACTTTCGTGCGAGTGGAGGATGCGCGATCGTCTCGGTCAGATGTCGAGTACAACTTTATTAGCAATGAGGTATATGTCCGGTTCCGTACGTGTGACCGACAGATCCGATCTAGGCTGCTTGGTATTTTTCCGGTAGCTAGAATTGTGACCGAACCGGCCAGTAGTCTGACTGAACTCGAACATGCATTGTCTGGCTGTCAGGAGATCGGCCCCCCAGATTATGCTGATACCAGTATGTTGCAGTATTTGCGCACCAAACGAGTGGTGCCGCCCTACCAAACGCGCGGATACAAGCTTGTGGAGCTAATTAGGATCTATGAGGTGGGGGCTGGCTCTGGGTTTCAAGAAGAAGAGGGTTGACTATGGCTGAGGTGGCTGACGTGCGCAGGCGGGTCCTCATAACAATAGATAAAGCTCGACAAGCGGCTGCCGATCGCCGTGCACGAGCCGATGTTGCCAGAGAGTTGGGACAGGAATTCATCAGGCTAACTGCCGTTCCGGTGGTGCAGCAGGTTGTTTCTGTTCTAAAGGCTGAAGGTTTTGACTATCGGTTGTCGACTCCGGAGGGAGCGGTACGTCTCGTGTCAGAGCGGAACCGTGAAGATTTCATTGACCTTACTCTTGACGCAACGCAGGACCCTGTGACGATCATGACGGAAGTCAGCTGTGTTCGAGGACGAAGGGTGTCGACTAGGGAGCGCCCCTTACAGGATGGCCTCGAAATCGGTCAGCTGACGGAAGCGCATGTACTCGATTTTCTTCTTGAGTCCCTTCCGGTGTTTGTGGACCGTTGAGTCAGCGGGCGACGAGATGGTTATCTCAGATTTGTCCAAGATTAGATCACCCCAGCTTCTTTTAATGCCTTGCGTTCTGCAGGGCTATATCCCAAAGTTTCTAGTATCCCACCGGTATGCTCTCCCAGGACTGGAGGTGGCGTTCGCACCGCTCCTGGGCTGTTGCTCATTTTTACAGGTACACCAAGCACTTGCATGGGCCCGACGTTTGGGTGATTCGTCGAAACTACCATCATGCGCTCGATAAGCTGGGGGTCTGAAAGCACTTCGGCTAGGTCACGCACGGCACCACACGGAACCCCTGCTTGTTTCAGTGCTTCAAGCCACTGTTGTCTCGATTTTGTTTTCAGGCGTTCGGCGAGCAAGGGACGAAGCGCCTCTTGATGCTCCACACGGTCCTTATTAGATGTAAACCTGGCATCGCTGGCTAGAGTTGGGATTTCCAGAACCTCACAGAACTTCACGAATAGCGCGTCATTGCCAACGGCAACCACTATGTTGCCGTCTGAGGCGGCCAAGGTCTCGTAGGGAACGATAGTCGGGTGTTGGTTCCCAAGCCTAGGAGGGGCTTGACCTGTCGCGAAACAGATACCCGCCTGGTAGGTCAAGATGGCCGCGACTGAGTCGAGCATTCCAACATCGATGTACTGACCACGTCCTGTGCGCTCTCGAGCGAGCAGGCCGATCGCTACTCCATAGGCGGCGAACATGCCTGACACGATGTCTGCGATGGCGACTCCGAGGCGATACGGGGTTCCTCCGCTCGACCCTGTGATGCTCATCAGTCCTCCCTCGCCTTGCATTACTGCATCGTAGCCGGGTTCAGATCGACGAGGTCCCGTCTGGCCGAACCCAGAAATCGAGCAGTAGACGAGTTGCGGGTGGCTGGCAGCTAAAGATTCATACCCAAGGCCCTGTCGAGTTAATGTGCCTGGGCGGAAATTTTCGACAATTACGTCGGCCTTGGCGATAAGCTTGTCGAGAACCTTTCGGCCGTCTGGGTGTTTGAAGTTAAGCGTAATGCTTTCTTTGTTTCGGTTGACGCTGAGAAAATAGGAGCTCTCGCCGTTCTGAAACGGTGGACCCCAGCCGCGAGTGTCGTCCCCTTTGCCTGGTTGTTCCACTTTAATGACCCTAGCGCCCATATCACCGAGCATCATGGTGCAGTAAGGGCCTGACAGGACCCTTGTCAGGTCTAGTACTGTTAATCCCGTGAGTGCTCCATCGGTTTGAGGCGATTTCGTTGGGGTAGTGTCGGTCATTTAATGATCTCGTGTTGATGGTGTGGTTTCAATTAAGGATTTGCCCAAGCCGTGCGAGACCATCCCTCAGAGGTCTCGGCTCACCGCCGATACCAACACGCAGGTGTTGATCGAGTCTGAAGTGTGAACCGGGCACTACTAGTACGCTATGTTGGGCCCGAAGTGCTTCAGCAAGTTCGACAGAGGTCCAGCTTCCTGTATAGCGTATCAAGGTCACGGCGCTGGCTTCTGGTGGAACTTGGTGGACCTTGGGCTGTCCATTGATCCATGTGGCTACGATAGCCTGGTTCTTTCTTAGAATTCGACGGGCCCGTGCGATCAAAGTGTTCCGCCTTGTAGGTTCAAGGGCACGCCGCGCTAACAAGTCGTTTATAGCGCCTGGTGCAATCGTTGTATAGTCGCGCCGTCCCCAGAGTGCATCGATTGTACTTGGAGGTGCGGCCAGCCAGCCCATTCGTAGCCCTGGTAGTCCGTATGCTTTCGAAAGCCCACTGGTGACAATGACTCGCTCGTAGCGGTTCCATGCGGACGGTGTGTCACGGCTATCGAGCTCTGTCCCACGGTAAATCTCGTCGGCTAACAGCCAACAACCGTATTTAGCGGCGATAGAACAAAGTTCTGTTAGTGAGGCGTCGTCGAAGCGCGCACCGGTTGGGTTGTTGGGGTTACAGACTGCTATGAAACGGGTTTTTGGTGTGACGGCATCCCGGACCAGTTCTAAGTTGAGGTGCCAACCAGTAGCTGTGCTTTCAAGCCACACTTCATTCACTGTTGCTCCAAATGACCTGGCCAGAGCTGGGATTTGCATATAGGTTGGTTGCACAATGACAACCTCGTCTCCAGGGTTGATCAGGTGCCAGCAGGCGACAAAATTTGCTTCGGAACTACCGTTGGTCACAAGGATGTTTGAGATATCAGCATCGGGGTATAAGGCTGCGATGTTCTGGCGCAAGGTGACCGATCCGTTGGTCTGAGTGTATGCCAGTGGTTGACCGAGTAGCACTTCGAGTTCGTTGGGTTTAATTAATTCTTTGACTTGGAGTGGCTTTACACCGCTCTCTGACAAATTGATTGTCACGTTATGTTCATGAATTGACTGCCAACGCTCTAGCTCGAAAGATTCGATGTCCATCGCAGGGAGTTTATCAGTGAACGCTTGGAGGGTAGCTTAGGTGGTGGTGATGGCTTTGGTGCTGAACCTATGACATTTGTACCAAGAGCCAAGCCGGTTTGCGCATCAGTTGTTTTGATGGTTTCAAGCCTGGGTTCCGGTCGGTTTTTTTGGCGGCAAAGGTTCGGCGAGATACTCGATTTCTGAAGAAGGCGTTGGCGTTATTGGTCGCTGCACCCTTTTTACTGTGATGCAATGAGGGAAGAAGTGCTATCGAGAACTCTAGATTGTCTCGATTTCAAGGAGGTAAATTATTCGATATTGAGTGGCCAGCTTTGTTTGGGTGCAGCGACACTGCTTGAAGGTCAGCCGCTGTCGGAATAATATGTAATCTTGGGTTTAGGCAAGTTGTTAACGCCTGTACTGACTGAGCCATTTCATGAATGATCATGCCCTTCGGGTCTATGACTCGATACTGGGTCTCCGGTGCGACACCGAGAATCCGACACCGTTAGTGCGTTTGAACAGGGTTAGTCCGTTTAGGTATACCCAAGTCTACGCAAAGCTTGAATGGTACAACCCATTTGGTGCAGTTAAGGACAGGGTAGCCGCCAACCTATTGGCAGATGGAGAGAATCGACAAACCGTTCAGCAGAACCAGAAGCTGGTGGAACCTACCTCGGGCAATACGGGTATGGCGCTTGCAATGATTGCCAACGCGAAGGGATACACGCTAACGACACCGCTCTCGAGTGAAATCCCCCTTGAAAAACGCACAATGTTGCGGTTTTTTGGGGCTGAGGTGCTAGAACTCCAGGATACTCTTTGTCCGGCTCCTGGTGCTCCAGAGGGGGCTATTGCAAAAGCTATGGAACTCGGTGAAAGACCAGATTTTCACATGCTGAACCAGTATGTGAACGAGGCAAATCCTGATGCTCACTACAAAACTACGGGCCCAGAGATTTGGCATCAGACCCAGGGAAAGGTGACCCATTTCGCTGCTGGACTTGGGACATGCGGCACAATCACAGGGACTGGTCGTTACCTAAAAGAGCAACGATCCGAAATTCAGGTGTTGGGGGTTTACCCGAACGAGGGGCACGATATCCCCGGGGTCCGCAGTTTGCGGCAACTCCAGCAGACAAAGTTGTATCGACCAGATGAGTACGACCACGTGATCGAGGTCAACGACGAAATTGCCTATCAGTTGTGTCTGCGGCTAAATCGGGAAGAGAGTATCACTGCGGGGCCGAGCTGTTCGATGGCACTGGCTGGGGCCTTCGAGCTAGTACCTGATGAACCCGGGAACTTACTGGTGGTGATTTTTCCGGACAATGCCTTCAAATATGCCTCTTCTTTCGTGAAACACCTGCCCAGTGTGGCTTCTGCCTCGCCGAGCAAGGGAGCGGAAAAGAGTCCACTGTTAGACAAGATGAGGGAGAACATTCGTGGCAATGCGGAATTAACGATTGATGTAGTTTCGGCGCACGAGCAATGGCAAGTAGATCGACCTTTCGTACTGGATGTCCGACCCTCAGGTCAGTACGACGAGGCGCACATTCCCGGCGCCGTTAATATGCCCTTGTCTGAATTAGGAGAAAACACTGATTATCTTTCGGTGTTGCCCCGTGATCTCGATGCGCCGATTCTCAGTGTTTGTCAGCGTGGGAACGCCTCATTGTCGGGTCTGCTTTACCTGAAATCTCTAGGCTACCGTAACGTGCGCAGCCTGAACGGAGGTACTTTGGCTTGGAAAGAAAAGGGTTTTGCGACCGATTCTGCCTAGTTAGCTAGATGATTGAGACACTTGGAATGGGTCGGCTTCCGACTTTAGTGATGCGAGCAACAGCCGATGAAGGGATTCGTCGGCACAGCCAGGAAGTGTATCCGAATGAGTCCTGTGGTGCTCTCATCGGATGTGGCGAAATGGTGACCGAGGCGGTACCTTTGCCCAATACTACCGACGAAGGAACTAGGAGACGTTTTTGTATACAGCCGGCTGATTATATTGTGGCGGAGCGGCGAGCAAATGAGATAGACGGCAAGCTGATAGGGTTTTATCACTCCCATCCTGATGATTCGGCCTGTCCGTCGCAATACGACTTGGACCATGCGTGGCCCACTTTTGCCTATGTCATCCTGGCGGTGCGAGGTGGCGACCCGACCACCTTGCGTTCTTGGCGGTTGCGCGAGGACAGGTCGGCTTTTGATGAACAGCGGGTTAAGCTTGAGCCACAAGATGCGATTCAGAGTAAGGTGACGAGTGGAAACTTTCGCTAGACTGATAAGACACCGCAAGCTTAGGGAGCTTATTCTTGTCACGGCGCGGAGTGACTAGTGTGTCACTATCGGAGAATACTGACGGACGAAACACATGGCAACTAAGATTCTAATCCCGACTCCATTGCGTTCCTACACTGCCAAACAGGATGTTGTGGAAGCGGAGGGGGCTACGGTCGGTGAATTGCTTGCTAACATGACGGCCCAATATACCGACCTGCGCAAGCATCTCTATAACAGCGAAGGCAAACTGAGAAACTTCGTTAATATCTACGTTAACGATGACGACATACGGTATCTGGAGAAAGAGCAAACACCTGTCTCGTCTGAAGATACGGTCAGCATTATTCCATCCGTGGCAGGCGGGAGGAAGGCGTGACGACAGGCGAGCCGCTGGGTCTGACCAACGAGGAAGTGGCTCGCTACAGCCGCCACCTCATCATGCCGGAAGTGGGCATGGAGGGTCAACTAAAGCTGAAGGCGGCACGGGTGCTGTGTGTCGGTGCTGGCGGCTTGGGTTCGCCTGTAGCGCTGTATCTGGCAGCGGCTGGTGTTGGGACGATCGGGATTGTTGATTTCGATGAGGTTGACTACAGCAATTTGCAACGGCAAATAATCCATGGGACCCCGGATGTAGGGCGATCGAAACTTGAGTCAGCTAAGTCGAGGCTCAATGCTCTCAATCCAGAAGTCCACGTGGTAACCCATGAGATGGCTCTGTCATCCCAGAATGCTCTTGGTCTGTTTGCAGACTATGACATGGTTGTTGATGGGACAGACAATTTTCCGACGCGTTACCTGGTCAACGATGCCTGCGTGATCCAAGGCAAGCCAAACGTGTATGGAAGTATCTTTCGCTTCGAGGGTCAAAACTCAGTGTTCGCCACGACAGGCGGACCCTGCTATCGCTGCCTGTACCCAGAACCTCCTCCACCTGGGCTAGTGCCGAGCTGTGCCGAGGGAGGGGTCTTGGGCATTTTACCAGGCGTTGTGGGCACTCTCCAGGCGACCGAAGCAGTGAAATTGATTCTTGGTGTCGGTGACTCGCTGATCGGACGGTTTCTCATTTTTGACGCGCTGCAAATGAGATTTAGGGAGCTCAAACTCCGAAAGGATCCCGATTGTCCGGTCTGTGGTGATAAACCTACGGTGACTCAACTCATTGACTATGAGCAGTTTTGCGGTGTCGTTCCGACTCAACCTGTGTCGGAGGTGGAGCCCAATACTGACGGAGAGGTGACAGTTGAGGAATTAAAGGCGAGAATAGACCGCGAGGACTCTTTTGTACTGCTCGATGTTCGGGAGAGTCAGGAATTCGATATCTGTCGCATTCCAGGCTCAGTGCTTATACCTCTAGGGGATCTGCAGTCTCGTATGTCGGAGGTGCAAGCAGGGGGTGACTTAATCGTGCATTGCAAGTCCGGAGTGCGCAGCGGCAAGGCGGTTAAGCTGCTAAGGGAGGCTGGACACATAGGAGCCAAGAATTTAAAGGGCGGTATTCTTGCCTGGATAGACCGGATTGACCAAACTTTGCCTAGGTACTGAGGTTTCGGTGGCTGGCACAAGATTTATGACGGATTTTCAAACCGGTGTGTTTGAGTAGTACCGATTTTCGATAGTGTGATGTTACGACTTTCAAAGAAAGCGGAATACGCGTTGATGGCCGTTAAGGATCTGGCTTCTCGGTCGGCGGCTGCCAGTGCGCGTGAGATAGCCGAGCGCTATGGGATACCTGTCGATTTGCTGGCCAAAGTACTGCAACGTTTAGTTCGCGAGGAGATCCTTGCGTCTCACTATGGGACCCACGGTGGTTATGTACTTGCTCGCTCCGCCAGCCAAATCTCTGTAGCAAACGTTATTGAGGCCATCGACGGGCCCGTTATGGTTACCGGTTGTACCAAGGCTGATCATGATTGTGATCAGTACGATACCTGCAACATTCGTGATCCGCTATGGCGGATCAAGGACCAAATTGTTCAAGCCCTAACAGCGTACAGCCTCAAGGCGTTGGCGGCAGATGAGGCACCCCCTGTGCCAATTTCCCTTGCAGGGCGTTTGTCGGAGCCTGAAACTGTTAGAGACAAAGTGCTTGAAGGTCATTAGCTTCTGTCTTTACCTCCTTCATAGCCCAGTAGTGTTGGCTTCTCGACATCGGTTTTCAGGGGTGTAAGCGTGGGCTAGTGGGTTGTGCGAAACCTGTCGGCCTCAGTGGAAATACCTGTGAATGTCTTTTGCTGCATATCGTGATGATGGACCTACCGATCTATATGGACGGACATGCTACGACACGTGTAGACCCCAGAGTCGTTGAGGCCATGGTTCCGTTCTTTAGCCAACACTACGGCAACGCGGCCAGCCGGCAACATCGGTTTGGTTGGGTCGCCCGGGATGCGGTAGCGGATGCTCGAGCAGCGGTGGCCTCTCTCATAGGAGCCAAGGCCAGCGAGGTGATCTTTACGAGTGGTGCCACTGAATCGAACAATCTGGCGGTCAGGGGGGTCGTTGATGCCTCAAGGGCTCGTGGAAACCATATCGTTACTGTTCAAACCGAACATCGAGCGATTTTGGATCCGTGCGCAAGCCTGGAGCGGCAAGGAATGCAGGTGTCGTATCTTCCAGTTCGAGAAGATGGAATTTTGACCCCCGCAGCGCTCGGCGCGGCCATTGAGCCGACCACAGTTCTTGTCACGGTCATGATGGCCAACAACGAGACTGGAGTATTACACCCGATTGATGCATTGGCAGCCCTAACCCGGGCTCGGGGTATCTCGTTTCACACGGATGCAGCGCAGGCAGCCGGTTGGGTTCCTATTGATGTCGAGACTTCTGGTATTGACTTGTTGTCGTTGACCGCTCATAAATGCCACGGTCCCAAGGGTGTTGGAGGATTGTTTGTTAGGCATGGCGTGGCCGTGACTCCTCTGATTGAGGGAGGTGGTCATGAATCCGGACTGCGCTCTGGAACTCTGAATTTACCTGCCATAGTTGGGTTTGGTCGGGCCGCATCGATATGTCTCAACGAAATGGCTGGCGAGTCTGTCCGAGTCGGTAGGCTGCGCGACCGACTCTTAAGCCAATTACAGAATTCGCTTCAGGGTGTGACGGTGAATGGGTCTATGAAGGCTAGGTTGCCTCAAAATCTCAATGTCAGTATCGATGGCGTAAATGGGGAGCAACTGTTAATGGGACTCGGGGGAGTGGCCGTATCCTCTGGTGCGGCATGTACCTCGAATACTCGTAAACCCTCACATGTACTTCAGGCCTTGGGACTTAGTGATAAGCAGGCACGCGCGTCGGTTCGTTTTGGACTAGGACGCTTCAACAGCGAGGCAGAGGTCGACCAAGTTGCTGAGATGTTTCAGGGTTTGGTTGAGCAGTTGCGGGCCCCGGCGCCGGTCTTCGAACAGGAGCATTCTGAAAACGATTTACCGCCAGAGTGGCAGTGACAACTATTTGTTGTCTGGCATGGAGATGGTGCTCATTGATGTGAGGGCTGCACATATGGAATGCTTGATGCTTTTACGAGTGGTTTTGGCTGATGTAGACTGGTAATAAGATCATGATCGAGATTACAGAAGCGGCTTCGAAGCGGATACACAGCGGCATGCAGCAAGAAGGTCTCACTGAAGGCGGCTTGCGCGTTGGAGTAAAAGCAGGAGGTTGCTCAGGCATGAGCTATGTATTCAAGTGGGAACAGACGCCGACTTCTGAGGATGAGGTCTTTGCGAGCAAGACAGGCGCTACGATATACGTGGACCCCAAAAGCTTCAAGTATCTCGACGGTACGATTCTAGATTGTGATCCGAATATGCTTGGACAATCTCTCATTCTGCGAAACCCCAACGCCAAGTCCGAGTGTGGCTGCGGCCTATCCTTCGGCGTGTGATCGGTTGAGGGCGGTATTTTTAGCCCGGACCGGACACCATTGCAGGTGCAGATTCTCGTTCCCTGAGAACGCCAGTTCTGTGGCGGCCACGGGGAAGATGGGAGACGACCTAGAGGTCGTCGTCTTCCGCGATCGCGTAAACCTGCGGGGCTTGGGAGACTACTACCGTGAAACCAAAGAGTGCGATCATCATTGAAGCTGCTAGGCCTAGATAGATACCTGAAGCCATGATCGGTTCAATGGCAGGTGTAGCCTGAGTGCCTGAAACGATCGCACGAGCTTGGGACATCGCCCAGCCTTGCTGGGATGCGGTTCTCTCCATGAGCTGTTCGGCTAGGAAAAGAATGCCGAACGCGAACAATCCAACAATCAATAAAGGGTGGCGGGAGTTTTTTCTGGTGGCGATGCTAAGGCTAGCTAGTATCACCGTGACTACAGCCAAGCCCAATACCCAGAAGGCGGTGACGTCGGGGATTCCACCGTATTGCTGTTCACCGACTGTTATCCAGGGGAGGAAAGCACTCGACCCTAGGAGGAACCCGCTCAGGATCGGCCAGTAGTAGGCACGCATTGGATGTCGGACAATCTTACCCAGTCTCATCAACCCGAGTTTAGCACTGGAACGGTTGCTGTCTGGAGCGAGGGTGGAATAGTGAGTATTCAATAGGCCTGACACGCTTTGTCAATGGAGTAGCTACCGACAAGGTTTAACAGCAAGCTCCCAATCGATTTGATGTCTTGGAGGGGAAAATGGGAAGGTTCGATTGATGCAAAGACAGACAAGAGGCTTTCCATGCGGCCAGGCCATTCGACGAAGACCTGCTGTCGTGAGGCGTCCGCGGGATTTCTACCCCGCAGGGGCCAGATTCGTCCAAGCATGGCCAGCAGGCTGACTGACATCTTTTTGACCCGCACGAAGGCACCTGTGGAGTAGCGCTTACTATTAGGAGGGTTGTGTCCGACTATGCGGGACTAAAACTAATGACTTGTTTCTGAAATGGCACCTGGGACCCCGACGTGAGTTCTTGGAGGGTTCGCTTTAGGCGACCCTAGTCTATCAATACCCTGATTCCGGCAATCAGGCTTCGTCCAAGGCCAGGGAATCCAAGCACTTCTTCGTAAGTGCGATTAAAGAGATTTTGGATGCGGGCCAAGATTTCGAGTTTGCTGTGTGCGTGGATACTGGCACCGGTGTTGACCAAGGCATAGCCAGGGTTGTTGTATAGGCCGCCGAAGGCACCGAATGTTGGATCTACATCGAGCGTCTGACTGCGGGTTCCGATAGAGGAAAAGACGGAAAACAGTGGCTGAGTGAAAGACAATTCGACTGCTCCCTGGTGCCGGGGCCGGCGGAGTAGCGCATCGCCGACAGAAAAGCTTCCTGGTGCTTCGGTGGTGGTTGTATCCACAGCCAAGATCTTTGTATGGAGCCATGTATAGGTGGCTCTCATTAGGAAGGCGCTGGTTGTCCGTCCAGTAAATGTCAGTTCAAGGCCGTGGGCTCTAGAGTTGGATAGGTTGTCTGTTTTGAACTGACTAGCGTTCTGGAACGATTGTCCGACTGCGACGATCAGGTCATCGTAAGTGTTGAAGAATCCGGTAGCTTCTATTTGCACTTTCCCATCGGCAATTGCTTGTTCGACTCCGAGATCGACACTCCGAGTTCGCTCAGACTTTAGAGCCGGGTTGTCCGTGAACGCAATCTCGAAAGCGCTAGGGGGCCTGAGCCCGGTGCCAGCCCCCAGTCGAACCCGGGTCCAGTTTGATGTGCCAGTAGGTGGTCGAAGATACCAGCCGAGCGAAAATTTCGGGTTTACCGCCGTTTCGATCGATACCGGCAGCGGTGGACGGACGAAGCCATCACCTAGGAGGAGCGCTCGCTTGATATGGTCACCCCTAAGGCCAGCAGTGACGGATACATCGGGGTGGGGATCGAAGCGCATTTCCCCGAAGACACCGACCAAGCGTCGGTCCACGGGTATGGCACTGAACGACGTATCAGTTATGAATGTACTCCCTGCTTGTTCTTGCTGTAAATCGAGTCCCCCACTGGCGACCACGTTACTTCCCAGGGTAACGTTTGTAGCGGTTCGGACCGTGAGGCGGTTTACGTCGGAGACTGATTCGCCGTATGGACTTTTGAATAGACTCTTGGATCCAGTGTAGCTGACATCAACTCGTTGATCAGTTCGGGTACCTAGTCTTTGGGTCAGTCCACCCGAAATCAGCTGGTTGTCGTTGGTCGCGGTAGAAATGGTGTCGAGGCCAGGGTAGGTTCCACCGGGGTCCCGGCCCCAAGGCCCTGGAAAGCCCCGCCCATTGGTGCCGTAGCGGAACACTGAGTTGACCGTTGTGCCACGGTTTCCTTTCCATTGACCGTTAAGGGAAAGGTTTCGCCGTAGATAGTTGTCATTACTAACGATAGTTCCGGATTGAGTTGGATGTCCATTTAGGCCGTTGGTGTCGAGTTGTTCCAAGGCAACACCCCAATCGAGTTCCTTGGCTGAGCCGGAAGAATTTACTGACACTCGGGAAGTGCCGTAGTTTCCTCCTTCGATGGTTGCGGCAGTTCGGGCTGGGCCACCTCGCTTGGTGATGATCTGCACTACACCGCCGATTGCATCTGATCCATAGAGGGCGCTTTGCGGGCCTCGGACAACCTCAATCCGCTCAACGTCACCGATGGGCAGGTGGGCGAAATCGTATGCGCCCCCGAAATCATTGACCCGGATTCCGTCTAACAGGACTAAGGTGAAGTCGGATTCACCGCCCCGTGTGTAAAGGGAAGTCAGGCCTCCGCGCCCTCCCGTCGTGGTGATTCCAAGACCAGGCACGGCGAAACGAAGGGCGTCGGCAACGGTTTCAAATTGTTTAGTGGCGATCTCGTCTGCAGTCACGACGGTAACGCTATCGGTGACCCGAGACCGTGGTATTGGACGCCCGGCTGCAGTCACCACTATCGATTCAGTTACTGCACTAGGCACCAATACAAATGAGATAGGTTGAACAGCTTGGCCGGTAAATTCCAGAATGGTAGGAAGTGCGCTGAAACCATTAGCAGCGACCCGTAGTTCGTATCGCCCGTGGGGCAGATCAGCGACCTGGAAGGTGCCTTTCTGATCTGTGATGGCAACGGCGCGTAGTGCGACTTGATCAGAGACAAGAATACGTACTCCCGCAGCTGGATGACCATTGGGATCGTAGACCGTGCCGGTTACTATCGTTATCTGGGCTGCTAGAGCTGTCGGTTCGATTGATAAGAGGTTGAAAGCGATTACAGCGAGTCTCAACGTTTTGGTCATGATCTTGGGCTAAGGAGAGTCGGTTGTCTGGTGGATGCCTTGGGTGATGATGAGTGAAATGTGCCTGCCTCTTGCTCTGTTGAGTCCGACAGATAGGTTCTAGGGCCAGATGTCAGGATGCAGGGCCTGTGCAATTGCTGTGGTGGCTTCTGCTAGCCGGGGGCCAGGTTGTAGAAAATGTGCACCCAATAGCAGATGCACTCGTTGGTTTCTGACTGCGGGTATTGCCGAAAGTTGGTTCCACGCAGAGAGTTGGGCCGATTGGTTATCTGAATTGACTCGGCTGTCGTAAGTGAGTTCGATTATCACCTCAGGTGCACCGGCCAAGATGGCTTCCGAGGTCAGCTGGATCGACTCGCGAGGCACGTGGGTAAGGATATTGAGGCCGCCGGCGGCCTCTAGCATGTCATGGAGAAATCCCATTCCACCACTTGCGTAGATGTTGCGAAGGGATCCGGGCTCACGTCCGAAGACTAACAGGGCTCTGGGTTTCGGTCGCCCTCCCAGGAAAACCTTCAGGTTGTTCAGTTCTGAAGTGATTGAGTCGACGAGTTGTTGCGCCTCGTTTCCTTTTCCGACGGTGGTCCCAAGGGTTCGAAGGGTAGATAAGCTGTCGGCTAATCCGCCATGTATGTAAGTGAAAGTGGAGATCCCGGCGCGTGCTAGCTGTTCGATCAAGTCGGACTGACTGCTGTAGAGTACGACCAAATCCGGTTGGAGCGAGAGGATCTGTTCCAAGTCTGGATCGAGCAGCCCTCCTACCCTAGGAAGAGATGCGCTGTCTGTTGGTACGGTGTCGAAACTCCCAACTCCGACTATCTGATTTTTGGCGCCGAGGGCAAACAGTGCCTCAGTGAGTGCAGGAACGACAGAGACGATGCGTTGGGGAGAGTGTTCGGCAAGGCTCGCCAGCGGTAACAGACTGATTGAACATGCGGTGATAGCAAGATAACCAATAATAGCGTTGACAGATCTCTTGTAGCGCCTAATCGGGTTTGAGGTGAGGTCGTGGTCTATTTTTGCCGTACCAGTAGCCATAGAAAAAATGGCCCTCCTAACAACGCGGTAATTACGCCGACTGGTAATTCCATGGGAGACAAAAGTGTGCGTGCTCCCACGTCGCAAATGACGACGAACGCTGCACCTAGGTAAGTGGAATTTGGTAGTACCAGGCGGTGGTCAGCGCCAATTAATAGCCTTACCAGATGCGGAATGATGATGCCGACAAAGCCGATGGGACCGCCTAATGAGACAGCGGCACCGGTTGCGAGTGATGCCCCCAAGAATGCCATACGTTGTGTATTGAGTACGTTGATGCCCCGTGTGGCTGCGCTCTCTGCGCCCAGGGTCAGTAGGTTGAGGGCCCGTGGAAGTTGCGCGAAGATGACAAACGCTACGGCTAGTGGAGGAAGTGACCAGAGGAGAGGCTGGTAGTTGCCAATGTCCAGACTACCCATGGTCCATCGTAGGGTCTGGAGGGCTTGGGTGGGTTCCGCCAAAAACTGGACAAACAGAATAACAGCTGAAAACAAGGAATTTAGAGTGACACCAGCAAGTAGTAGCACGAGGGTAGACATACCTTGGCGTCGCATTGTTGCTAGGGCGTAAACGATTGCCAGTGCTGCAAGTGCCCCGACGAAGCTGGCTATTGGGACAGCCTCGACCGAGTTGTTGTCGAGCGATACACCGAACGTAATGACCAGCATCGCACCGAGCGATGATCCTGCCGACACACCCAATGTAAATGGTGTGGCTAAAGGGTTCCGCAATAAGGCTTGGAGAACGACGCCTGAGGCTGCCAGGGCACCACCGACCAGCGCCCCAGCTAAGGCTCTAGGTAATCGAGCAATAAAGAAGATTTGAGCATCAACATTTTGGACGAATGGGATGGTTGGATCAAAGACTTCCCCGAGGCTGATGGCAGTGGGTCCAATTAGCGGGGCTATTACACAGGCTGCTATTGCAAAGACCCCGAGAATAAGCCGCAGGCGGAGTCCGCGGCGATGGAGGTTGTCACCTGTTGGGACCGTGCCACCTATTTCTGTCGGTGGATTTATCACTATCCTCGTTGGCGTCATTGGGATGAGATGGGCACGACGGTTGGATGGCTGCTGGTAGACCGGCAATGCACATCGGCGATCACGCCATAGGCGGCTCTGATGGTTTCAGGGGTAAGCACGGTGTCTGTTGGTCCCGCTGCAATGACTTCTCCTTCGCGAAGGACCACGAGGTCTCGGCAAAGTCCAGCAGCAAAATTGAGATCATGGGTGCAGAGGACTATTGTTGTGTTTTGTGACAGGTTTAGTTCGGTCAGTAGTTTTGATGTTGTTAGTTGGAAGCAGAGGTCGAGCGATGAGGTTGGTTCGTCGAGTAGAAGCACTTGGGTCAATCCCGTATTTGGGCCTGTTGGAGTTTCTGCAAACTGGGTCAAGGCACTTGCGATAACCACCCTCTGCTTTTCACCGCCGCTTAGAGTTCGATAGACCCGTTGTTCGAGATGATCGGTGCCAGTGGCTGCAAGCATTTGACGTGCGATTTTGAAATCGGTGGGTCCTTCTAGCTCAAATGGGTGTAGGTGTGGGTAGCGACCCATGAGTGCGAGTTCAAGCACGGTATAGTCAAAAGGAATCTCAGTTTCCTGAGGAACAACGGCCAAACGGCGAGCGAGTTTAGGACGGTTAAATCCCGCTAAGTCCATATCGTCGAGTGTGACTGAGCCCTCTGAGGGCTTTAGTAACCCGGCTAGTAGTTTGAGTAGGGTGGTCTTGCCAGATCCATTTTGACCGAGGATGCCGATGAGTCCACCGGTTGGGATCTGAACATCGACCTCTTGCAAGACTGGGTGGGACCCGTAGCTGTAAGAGACCCTATTAGCGCGAAGCAGCTTGGGCCTCCCTCTGGAGGGCACTGATGAAATGAGAACTGTAAAGGGAAATGACCGGCATCGATTCCTTTTGGCGTATCCACGCGCCTTTTCTCCCCACCAAGATGGGCGGGAGGAACGAACCCGAAGGCCAGGTCTCCTGACTTGCGGATCAACACGGACCGGGCGCGTCTTCCCGTGCCAGAGGCACAGTGACGGGTGATTTCCTTGAATTGGCTAGGCCGATCGCAGGGATCACCAAGATGCCGGACCGCTCCCCGCTTACAGTGGCGGGACCGTGTGGGATTCACACCCACTTCCCTTGGCCACCGGGAAGCGTTACTGATAGTCCAGATTATAGCATCTACCCAAATGCCTCGCTCGTCTCTCGGTTGCCCGCTATGGGCTGTCCGACATACGATAACTCTTGAGAGTGTTGGACGATGCAGAAACGACTTATCCAGAGCGGGTTGATCGATATCAGTGAAAAACTCGTCGCTGGGATCAGGCTTAATTTCGATGACGGTGTCAGGCTGTTTGAGTGCCGTGATTTGCTAGCGGTTGGCTGGTTGGCAAACCGGGAGCGTGAAAAGCGACATGCCGACCGGACATTTTTTAATCACAACATCCGTATTGAGGCAACTAACGTCTGCGTGGCGAGTTGCCTTTTCTGCGCCTTCGCCAGACTTAAACCGGGTGATGACGGTGCTTATACCTTGAGTTTGGAGCAGGTCTGGGAAAAATTGAGGGCTCGTCAGGATCAGGCGTTAACAGAGGTACATGTTGTCAACGGCCTGCATCCAGATCTTCCATTCGATTATTATCTCGATCTACTGCGTGGGTTTAAGCGGATTCGTCCGGATGTACATCTCAAGTGTTTTACGGCCGTCGAGATTGCTTTTTTTGCTGATTTGTATGGGCGGACGGATGAGGAGGTATTGCGCGAGCTAATGGCCGCCGGGCTCGATTCGTTACCGGGTGGTGGGGCTGAGGTGTTTGCCGAGCGCGTACGTCGAAAAATCTGTCATGACAAGTGTGGTACCGATCGCTATTTAGATATCCATCGCATCGCTCATCGACTGGGGATGCGGTCCAATGTGACTATGCTCTACGGTCATATTGAAACGACTGGTGAGCGGGTTGACCATATGCTCAGAGCTAGGGCACTGCAAGATGAAACTGGGGGATTTCAGGCATTTATTCCGCTGGCTTTTCACCCAGACAACAACAAGATGAGTAAGCTACCGGCCCCTACTGCTGCGGACACACTCAGGGTCCATGCCATTGCGCGCCTTATGCTTGACAATGTGCCTCACATTAAAGCTTTTTGGATCGCCACTGGTGTCGAGACGGCGCAGACGGCTCTTTGGTTCGGGGTGGATGATCTCGATGGTACCGTCCAAGAAGAGCAAATTTACCATATGGCTGGTGCACGGACCCCAGAGGCATTGACGACTGATGATATCAGTCAGCTGATTCTGGTCGCCGGTCGTGAACCGGTCGAACGAGACACGCTCTACAATGTCATATCAGTTTGAATCCTCCAGGTTCAGTTGAGAGATTCTGGCCTTCAATAGAAATAAGAATTTACTGTTGTTGCAGGTCTCGCATGGTCGCTGAGTCGCAACGACGCTTATCCGACCAGAACTTAGTATGATGGTCCGTCCTAGGTTGAAGAAATTGCTGTTTGAACCGTTCTTAAGAATCATCACTCGGAAGGTGGTGACCGTAGCTACCACCTAATCAGCCTGCTACCGTCCCAGGACATATCTCATGACACTCTCCTTTGTGTTGTTCCTGTTTCTCGCCCATCTAGGGCTTGGAATTGTTTTCTCTTTGTTGCTAGTAGACAAGACTGCTGGAGTGAAATTCTTCCGATTTAATGCAGGGTTTGCTGCTGTTTTGTTACTCGCGGCGATGGCGATGCGTCCGGACGTTGTGGCGTTGGGCTCTGAGCGGCACGGTTTGGCGCTGCTGTTACTCGTGGTGGCGACCGGCGCTATTCTTATCTACTGGGTGACGATTGGTCGGGTTTTGGCTTGGCTGCGCCCCCTTTGGCTTTGGCTTGCCGTGTGTTCTGGTGCCTTGGCGCTCATTAGCCAGGCGGTTGCCGCAGCTCCAAGTGATGGCTTGCTGGTAATAGCCCTCACAATTGCTAGCTTTGTCAGTTCGGTTGCGTTGCTTGGAGGTACGTCGACCGCGATGATTTTAGGGCACTGGTATCTGGTGCTTCCTTCAATGGACGTTTCTCTATTACAGGCTATTGTTCGGTTTCATATCGGTTCAACCGCTTTAAGAATTCTGGTTGTAGGGCTGGCTGTGTGGTGGGCGATTGAGGTTATTGAAATACCTGGGGGAAGCTTTAACGGCTACATCTTTTCAATAGATGGTGTTTTCTTTTGGCAGCGAGTTTTATTTGGCTTGCTTGGTCCGGTCGTTCTAGCCTATATGACTTGGGAAACAGCCAAGATTCAGTCCACTCAATCAGCTACCGGGATTCTCTATGTAGATTTTTTCACGGTCATTGTTGGTGAGGTACTTGCCAAATATCTACTGGTGGCTACGACAGTACCGCTATGAATAGTATTCATCAGGGTAAGGGCGTTGGAACAAGCTTGGCGTGCGTTGCTCTCAATTCTGGATCATATAGGAGGTAAAAGTCAGAGATGGAAGTCACGGTTCGTTGCCATGAGTGTGGGAGTGCACTACCGGTGACACCTTCACCAGGTCCGGTTCAGATTGAATGTGGCCGTTGCCGCGAATCCTTTATTCTCAAATTTTCCGATGCGGTTCTCGAGGACCGCCTGGTTGAGTGTTGTCCAGTTTGTCGGGGGGGAGATTTTTACCTGCGGAAAGATTTCGATCCCAAGGTTGGGGTCACGATTGTTGTGTTAGGTGCCTTGATTAGTGCCGGATTCTATTACTTCGGTCTCGATCTAGTTGCTTATGGTATTTTGGCCGGAGCTACTTTGGTTGATCTTGCTATTTACAGGCGACTGAGTGATCTGACTGTTTGCTACCGATGTTTTGCCGAGTTTCGCGGCGACTACGAACGAACCGCCGGTCCGTTCGAACTCCACACGGCCGACCTGCTTGAGCCTGAATACGAGCGAAAGATCGGAAAACGCTAAAATAGCTTCACCTGAACGATTTCCCCCCTCTCCACGATGTCGGTCTGAGCTGTTATCTCGATATAGCCATCGGCCTGCGACATGCTAGTGATGTCCCCGGAGGCTTTGAAGGCCGGTACAGCTTCCCCATCAACAATCTTTACGGTATAGAACTGATGTCGCCCGGTTGTCGAGACGATCCTTTCCGCAGCAGGAACTGATTTTGAACGAAAGTGGAACACGGGAAGATGGGCTAATTGCCGGAGAACTGGGATTAGCAACATATAGGCATTTGAGAGGCAGGACGTAGGGTATCCGGGCATGCCGAGTACAGGGGTTCCGTCGATTACACCGAATGCGGTTGGCTTGCCAGGTTTTACGGCGATTCCGTGGAAAAGTACTTCTCCTCTGTGTCTGATCACATCGAGTGTGAGATCTCGTTCCCCGACAGAGCTACCGCCTGAAAAAACTAAGATGTCGTTGTCCAAACATGTATCAACGGTCTCAATTAAGTCATCAAGAGTGTCTGGCACTGTGGGGCAAGCTACAGGAATTCCGCCGTGTTCCTTGATGACCGAGCCTAGTGTGAAGCGGTTGATGTCGTAGATTTGACCTAAATCTAATGGCTGTCCTGGAGCAACTATTTCATTGCCGGTAGATAAAATGGCAACCCGCGGTTTGGTGTAGACCTCGAACTTGTCTATTCCCAGTGCCGCGATACACCCGATCCTACTTGGAGTTAATAAGTCTCCTTGGTGGAGTACTTGGGTACCATTCGTGATATCAGCTCCCTGACGACCGACGTGCTGGCGTGGGTAGACAGGGGCAAAGATCGCGATCTTGTTGTTGCTTCGTCGATCGGTTTCTTCGACCATTACTACTGCGTCGGCACCGTTTGGCATAGGTGCCCCAGTTGCTATTTGGGTGCACTGGCCAGGCTCGAGCTTTTTCGATGGTACTTCACCTGTGTGTACAGCTTCGACACAAGTCAGTAGGTGTGGTTCCATGCGGCTTGTGCCGAAGGTGTTTTCTGCAATGACAGCGTAACCATCCATTGCGGCTCGGTTAAATGGTGGGACGTCACGGGTAGCCAGTATTGAACCAGCCAGCACGCGGCCGACCCCTTCATCCAGGCCGACTGTTTCTGTTTTGCTGAGCGGCACTGCGGCATCGTGGACTAGCCTTAAGGCTTGCTCGATGGGTATCGTGTCTCTGATCGGACGCATCTTGGTGCCGGACATATCTACCGTGTGACCTCTCTTACGAGATGACCCAGTTCTGGGAGTATTAGTTCGGTCAGTGCAAGGCGCACTGCATTTTTCGACCCTGGCAGCGAAAACAGGATTTTGCCTTGAGCTGTTCCAGCGCATGCTCGAGACAACATTGCCGATGGACCAATTTCGGTGAAACTCAACGATCGAAATAGCTCACCGAATCCGTCCAGGCTTTTCTCGAGAAGTTCAGTAACGACTTCATAACTGCCATCTCGTCGGCTGATTCCTGTCCCTCCGGTCGTGATGATGACCTGCACATTGCTCGCGGTCAGTTGATGCTCGATAGCTGTTCGCAGAACTGCGGGTTCGTCTCGGACAATCGTGTGCCCAACTATTCTGTGACCTTCTTTAATCAACAGTTCGCGCAACAATTTGCCACCGGTGTCGGTGGCTTCGGTCCGTGTGTCACTTACGGTGATGACGTAGCAACGGATATGGTCTGGGGCCGAGGCGCGGTGTTCGGTGTGGCTCATTAGCGCAGATGATATCTGGTTTACTGCGAAAGGTTTGTTTTACTATCCAATACGTGGCCAACAAAATAATCGTTTCGATCTTAAGTAGTTTAGCCGTTGTAGCGGCAGTTACCACTGTGACATCGTCGCAGCCAGGCGCCGAGGGTTCTACTTGGGTGGATTCGACCATTGCTGTGATGACGCTTGATCAGAAGGTCGGTCAGCTCATAATGCCGTCGTTCCGATCAACCTACCTTAGCGATGATAGTGAGCGATTTGATGAACTAGCGTCCCTGGTGCGTGAGCAGCATGTCGGTGGGTTCTTATTGTTTGGCGGGCGGCAAGCGGCTCCTGATGTGTTGCTCAATGCTGGTTATTCACGGTCGACTTTAGGTGATCCTTTATCCGGAGCTTCACTGGCTAATCGGCTTCAAAGTGTTTCGTCAATTCCGCTCTTGAACGCGGCTGACTTTGAAACCGGTGTCGGTTTTCGTATCAGGGGTGCGACGACCTTCCCCAGAGCGATGGCTTTTGGCGCAGCTGGCGATGAACGACTGGCCTTTGAGGCTGGACGAATCACGGCTGTTGAAGGTCTGGCACTTGGTGTCCATGTGAATTTTGGACCTGTGGCTGACGTCAACAACAATCCTCGCAATCCAGTGATCAACACCCGATCTTTTGGTGAAAATTCTGACGTGGTTTCTCGGTTTGTGGCCGCTTATGTGAAGGGTCTTAATCATGGTGGCATGATCGCTACGGTCAAACATTTTCCGGGCCATGGGGACACCAACATCGATTCGCACCTTGGACTGCCACTCATCAATCATCCGCGCAGTCGGCTTGAACAGGTTGAGTTGCCTCCCTTTAGGGCAGGTATCGAGGCTGGAGCTGGGGCCGTTATGACTTCGCACATTGAACTACCTGGCTTGGAGCCCGAGTTGGGAAGACCAGCTACTGTAAGTCATCGAATTGTGACCGGTTTACTCCGTGAGGAATTGGGCTTTGATAGGTTGGTTTTCACTGACTCAATGAGGATGCGCGCCGTAACCGGCCGGCTGACAACTGTTGAAGCAGCTGTTCAGGCGGTGTCTGCGGGTCACGATGTTGTTGTGCATGCCCCAGATGATGTCGCTGTGTTCGAGGGATTAAGGCAGGCGGTCTCCCAGGGAATACTTTCAGAGTCCGAGATCGATAAGTCTGTACGCCGTATCCTCGAGGCGAAAATGAAATTGGGATTGCACCGTAGTCGAGCCGTGAACCTCGATGATGTACCAGGTATTGTCGGGGGCCGAGCTCACCTAGCGGTGGCTGCAGAAGTGAGTCGGCGAGCCATGACACTGATCAAGGATGATCGCATGGACGTGCCACTGCGACTTTCTGGACCGGCCTCCATACTCTACCTTTCAGTGTTGGATTATCCTTCGGGTTGGGGTAACGGAGCGCCGAGCCGGAGTTTCTTGCCTGAGCTTGAGCGGCGTTGGCCTAATGTAACGGCAGTGGAGGTTTCAGACCAGACTTCTCCTGCTGAGCTTGATCTGATTGGAGCGAGCGCAGAACGTTATGATGCAGTGATCGCAGCGGTCTTTGTCCGGGCTGCTTCCTTCAGTGGGCGGATGGACTTAAATGACGGGGTTGTGCGATTGCTGCGCCGTGTGGCCAGACAGACAGAGCTCCAAGAGCAGCCATTTGTCACAGTGTTCTTTGGTAATCCTTATGTGGCTACGGCCTTGCCAGAGTTGCCAGCGGCCTTGTTGACCTACGACTTGTACGATGTTGCGGAAGTGTCGGCGGTTCGTGCTATTGCCGGTGAGGTGCCAATCACAGGACGTCTTCCAATCGCACTCGGCGACCGGTTTCCTAGCGGGCATGGTCTGAGTCGTTCCGCCATCCGCTAGGCACTGGGGGACCACTCTTAATGCAGGATATGTGGTATTTCTGTCCTACCGCCGAGTCTACGGGCATTAGGCTACGTGTCTGGGTCGTTCGAAGAGGTAGTGACTTACCCACCACTCTTGGCCATTATCCCAGCCGAAAAGTTGAGCACACGTCAAAAAGAACATGCGCCAGCGCATTAGCCAGCCTAGAGCCTCTCCACTGCCATAGTTTTTGGCTAGGATAGGGAGAATGAAATCACGGTGCCGGTCCATATTGTGGACCCAGGCAGCAGCAGTGCGCTGGTAATGCCTGCCACTCCATCTCCAGTGTTCCTTGAGCTTGAGGTGATCTTGAAAATAAATTGGAAGGGTGTCGCTTGGCATGATTCCGCCACTAAAGAAGTGTCGCCCCATCCAGTCGTCGGTCGTCTCGTCTGTAAATACATAGGGCTGTGTTCTGTGGCAAAAAATGTGCAGGAAGAATTGCCCACCAGGTAATAACCAATCGTAGATGCGACTGAATAGTCTCCGGTAGTTTCGCATGTGCTCGAACATTTCGACGGATACGACGTGGTCGAAACGTTGGCTGGTCTTGAAGTGGTTCATGTCAGCCGTAACAATTTGAACGTTCGATAGGCCTAAACGCGCAACCTCGCTCAAAATAAATTGGCGCTGTGAGTGGGAATTAGATACTGCAGTTATTGAAGCGGTGGGGTAATGCTGTGCCATCCAGAGCGTAAGTGAACCCCAACCACAGCCGAGCTCCAACACTCGAGCGCCTTCTCTGATACCCGCCCGCGAACAGGTGATTTCAAGTGCGGCCTGCTCGGCAGCATCAAGGCTTTGTACATGGTCTGGCCACCAGCAACAGCTGTATTTTCGGTGGCGACCGAGTATCTGATCAAAAAACTCGACCGGTAGTTCGTAGTGTTGCTCGTTTGCTTTTGAGGGAAGTGCTGCAATGACAGAATTGTCCATCCCAGCAATAAATGTTTGCTCCAGTTGTCTCACTTGCTCGCAGTCGTTGGATAGAAGCGTCTGTTGGCGTTTGGCTATGAGTTGACGGATTCCCCACTGCAGGAGACCGTCGGGAAGCCACCCTCTCTCTGCGAAGTCGATGCCAAAGCGCGTAACGAAGCTCATGGATGGTTCCTTGGTTTGCCCTAAAGCCCCCTCTAGAACGAATGCGGCATTGCCCCCGATTCGCCTGGTGGGCTTTCTCAGGTATTGGGGGAGATGTCGCTCCCTTGCGGTGTCAATCTCAGACTACTGGGCGATTATCATGGTAGCCACATTGGTTCTTAGGGATTGGAGGCCGGAACGGTGTCGGCTTTCAAGGGTCAACTGCTCAACGGCCGAGCCGTGACCCTCTATCAACATACTGACACTATAACCGGTTAGGAGATTTCTTTGCGTGAGACTCGTAGTTCGGGCTGGCTAATTGGGTTACAATTCGGCCGACGCTAGGAACTCGGGAATAGCTCTGCTTGGACGATACGGTGCATCGTTTGGGGCGCGGGCTGAATATGGTGGAATCTTGATACCCAGAAGGTTGAATTCAATGACACCCAAGGGGCTTTGTGTGTGGTTCGGTCTGGTTCTTGTGGCTGGTATG
>DEAE01000012.1:4252-5640 GCA_002347025.1 Acidobacteria bacterium UBA2990 | reverse complement strand
GGAACGGATAGCCAAGTGTCGGCCCAGTCGCTGTCGTCGTCGACGGGAGTGCCAGAGGCTCGAGAGGTCTTGGACCAGTACTGCGTGACTTGCCACAACGACCGCAGCCGTCAGGCTGGTCTTACTCTCCAGAACATAAGCACCGACCATGTGGGCCAACGTGAGTCCGATATAGAGATCTGGGAGAAAGTCGTCAAGAAATTGCGTGCACGGACGATGCCCCCGGCAGGGCGCCCTCGTCCCTCTGTCGAATCCTATGATTCGATAGCTTCGTCACTTGAGTCGGCCTTAGACCGTGCATCGGTCATGAATCCTAATCCGGGGCGTCCACCAGTTCACCGACTGAACCGAGCGGAGTATCGCAACGCGATTCGTGACCTCTTGGGGCTGGAAATCGACGAGCGTGAATTGTTACCACCAGATGAGTCTGGTTACGGGTTCGATAACATTGCTGACATCTTGGCGATTTCTCCAGTGTTACTCGACCGTTATATGGTGGCTGCTGAAAAGATCAGTCGGCTCGCGGTTGGAGATGCCGCTGCTATTCGCGCGGCCGAAGTGATTCATACCGTTCCTTATACCCTGTGGCAGGACGGGCGAATGAGTGAAGAGTTGCCCTTTGGGTCACGAGGTGGTCTGGCCGTCCGGCATCACTTTCCACTAGATGGCCAGTATGTCATTAAGTTGATACTGCAGCGTGCCTACGGGAATCACATTAGAGGGCTAGGCGAACCGAACGACTTGGAATTGCGCCTAGATCGACGGCGGGTAGCTGAGTTTACGATTGGCGGGGATGGAGAGCGGGCCCCCTGGGACGCGGTGTCTCGCCCGACGTTTTATGAACAGACCGCTGATGATGGACTGGAGGTTCGGCTCGACGTTGAGGCCGGTAGCCGGCTAATCAGCGCAGGGTTTCTCGATCGGAGGGCTGTGCCAGAAGGTGTGCTAGAACCTCGACCCGGTGTGTCGAGTTTAGCTTACTCTCGGGATCGCAATGCGGCCATGGCGCTCGATCGTATCGAAATCAGTGGACCCTATGAAGCAACCACTCCGGAAGACACCCTTAGTCGCCAGCGTGTGTTTTCTTGCTATCCCTCCTCGGTCGCAGAGGAGGATGCCTGCGCTGCAGATATATTGTCGAATCTTGCTAGGCGGGCTTTCCGGCGGCCGGTTTCCGATGTCGATGTTGCCCCACTGCTTGTTCTGTACGAAGAAGGGCAACGGGAGGGAGATTTTGAGTCGGGGATTCAGTTCGCATTAAGGGGCATCCTGATCGATCCGGAATTTCTCTTCCGGATTGAGCATGACCCGGCTCTTGTGAAGTCAGCTGCCGCCTATCGGATCAGCGACTTGGAACTTGCTTCGAGGTTGTCATTCTTTCTTTGGAG
>DEAE01000012.1:3415-3932 GCA_002347025.1 Acidobacteria bacterium UBA2990 | reverse complement strand
AGTCTGCCTGATGATGAGCTGGTCGATTTAGCATCCCGCAACAAGCTCAGAACTCCTGGAATGTTGGAACGGCAGATAGAGCGTATGTTGCAAGATGAACGGTCGGCCGCGTTTGTTGACAATTTTTTTGGACAGTGGTTGCTATTGCGCAATATGCGCACTGTTGCGCCAGACCCAGAGGCGTTTCTGGATTTTGATGAGAATCTGCGGGATGCAATGGAACGGGAGACCGCATTGTTTGTTGATAGCCAGGTGCGGGATGACGGAAGTGTCTTGGACCTGCTGCGTGCGGATTACACATTTTTGAACGAGCGTCTGGCACGACACTATAAAGTGCCAAATGTCTACGGTAACCATTTTCGCCGTGTGAAAGTTGATGGCTATGGTCGTGGTGGCCTGTTGAGCCACGGGAGTATCTTGACCACAACTTCCTATCCGAACAGGACCTCGCCAACCAAGCGGGGTTTGTGGGTGCTTGAAAATCTCTTGGGTTCACCGCCGCCGCCACCGCCGCCAG
>DEAE01000012.1:2644-3057 GCA_002347025.1 Acidobacteria bacterium UBA2990 | reverse complement strand
TCCGTTCAATGCGTGAACGGATGGAGGTCCATAGGACTAGTCCGGTCTGCGCAAGCTGCCATGTGCTAATGGATCCCCTTGGCTTCTCGCTAGAAAATTTCGATGGGATTGGTGCGTGGCGGGTAACGGAGGAGGGAACTCCTATCGATGCCTCGAGTACATTGCCGGATGGGTCTGCGTTTGAGGGAGCTGGTGGTTTGCGTGGGGTATTGCTGAAGGCTGAAGAACGCTTCGTCGAAACCGTGACAGAGAAACTCCTTACCTACGCGTTAGGTCGAGGTGTGGAGTATTACGATGCCCCGGCTATCCGCCAGATCGCACGAGATGCCGCTGCGAGCGATTATCGCTGGACGTCAATGATATTGGGTGTTGCTGAGAGCACACCTTTTCAGATGAGGAGATCGCGAGAGCCA
>DEAE01000012.1:0-2350 GCA_002347025.1 Acidobacteria bacterium UBA2990 | reverse complement strand
TGAGGAGATCGCGAGAGCCATGATTGTTACCAAGAAGTACCTTCCGCGTCGAACTTTCCTCCGCGGCCTTGGCGTGACGCTGGCTTTGCCCTGGCTGGATAGTATGGTGCCAGCATTTTCTTCGAAAGCCCGTGCAGCTCAAGCGGTTCGTCGCTTGGGCGTTGTCTACGTGCCTAATGGCATGTACATGCAGAGCTGGACTCCATCGAGTGCGGGGTCTGCTCTCGAAATCACAGAGACCCTGAGTTCCCTCGCACCCTTCAAGGACCAAATGTTGATGGTCAGTGGGCTTTGTAGCGAGGAAGGTATCGCCAACCCTGGGGAAGGGGCTGGGGACCATGCTCGCGCGGCCGGAGCTTTTTTGACTGGTGTGCACCCGAAGAAGACGGAAGGAGCGGATATTCGAGCGGGAATTTCGATGGATCAGATCGCTGCCCGCGTGTTGGGGCAGGAGACTCAACTGGCCTCGCTTGAACTTTCACTCGAATCGGCTGATAGAGCGGGTTCATGCGACCCAGGCTATAGCTGCGCTTACGCCAATACATTGTGCTGGAGCAGTGCTACGACACCGTTACCGATGGCGAGTGATCCCCGTGCAGTGTTTGAGCGGTTGTTCGGGACCAGTGGTACGACTGATCCGGCAGCTTGGCTAGAGGCCCGTCAGCACGACCGTAGCTTGCTTGATATGGTGACTGCCAAGGTGGCCCGATTGAAGACAGAGTTGGGGTCACGCGACCGTGTCAAGTTGAATGAGTACCTGGAAGCCGTTCGTGATGTAGAGCGTCGAATTCAGCTGGCTGAACAGCAGACCTTTCGAGATCTGCCAAAATTGGACCAGCCTGCTGGGGTTCCAGAGGGGTTTGAAGCACACGCTAAGCTGATGTTTGACCTTCAGGTTCTAGCGTACCAGGCTGACCTGACTCGAGTCATTTCCTTCATGTTGGGGCACGAAACTAGCAATAGAGCCTACCCTGAAATCGGTGTACCTGATGCTCACCACGCGCTGTCGCATCATGGTGGAGACCGTTTACTGATTGAGAGGTTGAAGAAGGTCGATAAGCATCTTGCCACGATGTTTGCCTACTACGTCGATCGCTTAGCTTCCACCTCCGAGGGCGACGGGACGCTTCTTGATTCGGCAATGATTCTCTATGGTAGCGGGTTGAGCGATGGCAACCGCCATAATCATCACGATTTGCCAGCTATGTTGGTCGGTGGTTGTGCCGGACAATTGACTGGTGGTCGCAGAGTCCAGGTTGCGAAAGACACCCCGAATACGAACCTGTTCCTCGCGATGTTGGACAAACTTGGAGTCCCTCTTGATACGCTCGGTGATAGTACCGGCAGGGTGGACGCGCTCTCTGTGTAATGAAGGGGGTCTTGATGGAGGGTGGATTAGTGCGGTTAGGTCGAGGGCGAGTTGGCTGGCTGGCTGGGTTGATTGTGTTACTACTCTGCCGAGCGGAGACCGCCCACGCTAATGAAGATCAGCGTTTGCTCGATGCTGCTGAACGCCAGGACAGGGCCGCTGCGAGAGTTCTCATTACGCAGGATGTTGATGTTAATGCCTCGCAGCCGGATGGAGCAACGGCGCTCCATTGGGCGGCCCACTGGAACGACCTTGAATTCGTCACCTTGCTCGCTTCGGCCGGTGCAGATGTGAATGCGACGAACGAACTTGGGGTTGCTCCGCTGGCACTGGCTGCTCTGAATGCAAGCGATGCTGTAGTCGATGTGTTGTTGCGTTTTGGGGCAGACCCGAATGCGGCGAGGCCTAGTGGCGAGACGGCGCTGATGACTGGGTCTCGAACGGGGAATATTGACCTGGTTCGGGCGTTGGTAGCTGCAGGCGCTGACGTTCAGGGGGACGGCCACTTTAGAGGGCAGACTCCTCTTATGTGGGCGTCTGCTGAAGGTCACGCTGATATCGTGCGGGTCTTGCTACAAGCTGGTGCTGATGTTCATGCTCGGTCTCAGCATGGAACCACGGCATTGTTGCTGGCGGCCCGTAAGGGAGATACCGAGACCGCTCGTGCGTTGCTGGGTGGTGGTGCAGACGTGAATGCTGCCGAGCCGATGTTGCCATTCGATGGGCGTATCGATGTTGAGGAATCGCAGACCTCTGGGCGTAGTCCGCTGTTGGTTGCAAGTGCTAGTTTACTAGCGACGAGTGGCTGGGAGTACGAACTGGTTGTTGAGTCGAGCACACATGAAGAACTTGCAATCTTTCTGCTAGAGCAAGGAGCTGATCCGAACATTCCTGACAGTATCGGGACGACTGCCTTGCATGCGGCCGTTGAGACCGGTAAAGCTCAATTGGTATCGAGGCTTCTTGAGCATGGTGCCGATC
>DEAE01000013.1:20408-20580 GCA_002347025.1 Acidobacteria bacterium UBA2990 | reverse complement strand
GACGACGATGGTCACGGCGACGGCGGCTTACAGCGACGACACGACCGCGACGGTGAATCCCGCCTGGTCGTCGAGTAATACCAGCATCGCCTCAGTGTCGTCCTCCGGTACGGTGACGGCGGTAGCGGCTGGCACGGCGACCATCACCGGTACGTTCAGCGGCAAGAGCGGA
>DEAE01000013.1:2274-20104 GCA_002347025.1 Acidobacteria bacterium UBA2990 | reverse complement strand
CAAGAGCGGAGCCGTCGAGATCACAGTAACGCCGCCCCCGGCCACGTTGACCGTAACGCTGGCTGGGACTGGGTCAGGCGTAGTCACATCAAGTCCGAGTGGGATCGACTGCGGGTCCGACTGCAACGAATCCTATGCTGCCGGGACCGTGGTGACGTTGATAACGGATGCGGCCAGCGGGTCTACCTTTGTGGGCTGGAGTGGAGACTGCGACGGAAGTGGACAGACGACGAGTGTCACGATGGACACCCCAAGAACCTGCAAGGCGACATTTGACGTGTCCCAAGCCATCCTAGACATTAATTTGCCTGGAAACGGGTCTGGCACCATCACGTCGACTCCACCCGGAATCGATTGCCCAGACAACTGCAACCAGGCCTATCCGATCGGGACCGTGGTTACGTTGACAGCAGACCCAGCCGCCGGGTCAAAATTCAACGGTTGGGGAGATTGTGGACCCGCTAACCAGAGGCAGGTGCCAACCCAAATCCAAGTGACGATGGATTCGAATCTGAGCTGCTCCCCCTACTTTGAACTGTCCGGACAGTGACACGACTTAGATGGGGAATAGAAAACAGTGTGCGTAGACCAAATTGTTTGCTACGGGAACTCAGCATGCTGAGATGTCGTCTCGCGCTCCACTGCATCATCTCCCTTATGGTCCTGCTTGGTGATTCCTTGCCGGCCGGTGCCCAGCAGACTGCTGTGTTCGGTCCGATTTCAGCTGAATCACTCACTGGGGTGCTACGCGAGGTCACGGTGCCCTCGGGCAATCCCGGGATCGGTGACGTGATTTCTGTTCTGACTGGGCTCGAGGTGGCAACAGCGCCGCTCGGTTCTCCGTCGGGAGGCTTTGTGTACTCCTACGATGAAGGGGTAGGCGCGCCACTACGCCGGTCTGGCACCTTCGGGCCTCAGTTCGTGGAGCGGGCCCTGACCACGGGCCGGGGAACAACCAGCTTTGGCTTGAACGTTTTCAACGCGACGTATGACACCCTCTCCGATTACCCACTCAACAACCTCCGGGTCGCAACGTTCAGAGGGCCGCAGCCCGTCATCTCCTCCTCGACGCTCAATTTGCGGTTGCGGTCGATGACCGCGGCGTTGTTCGGTAGCGTAGGCGTCACTGATAATTTCGATGTAGCGGTAGCAGTGCCGATTGTCCGCGTGGGGGTGAACGCACGGATGGTGCAGGAAGAGCCTGGGGTCGGGACCGCGGTCCTGCTGTCAGACGGTTTCTCGACTGGTTTGGGTGATGTTGCGGTCGTGGGGAAATATCGGTTCTGGAGGAACAGAGACGAACGGAGCGGCTTGGCCGCGCTGGTAACGTTGCGGATGCCCACCGGCAACGAAGATGACTTACGGGGCATCGGTGCGTGGCGAACGATGGTCGGGCTTGCCGCGTCAGCCGAGCTAGGAAGACTCGCAGTACACGCAAATGGGGGCTATGAGTTTTGGAGCGAAAGCGTCACGCTCTCAAACAACCAACCAGGTCCGTTCGACGAAGTGTGGGGTCTGGCGGATCAGGTGCAGTACGGTGGGGCCGTCGAGGTTGAGGTCCGTCCTACACTAACTTTCACTGTGGAAGCGATGGGACGTCTTGTACGCGATTCGGGTCGCCTTGACACTGTCTCATTCAACACCCAATTCTCCCCTGAGCTTGGCGTTGACGGAGTCGACTTGCTCCAGGTGACCTCGGGACACTTGCGCAAGTTCGTTCTGGTGCCTGGGGTAAAGTGGAACCTCGGGGGAAACAGGCTGCTCTCGTTCGGTCTCCGGATGGCCCAAGCCGATACAGGCCTCCGGGATACGTTGACTCCTCTAGTCGGCTTCAACTGGACGCTCTGAAACTCTGAGTTCGACAACCGCCATTTCCTAGGATCGCTTCATCGGCTCCAGTTCACCATTTGCCACCGTTCGTCGTCGGTCCACTCCAGTTCGAACTGCCAACCCACAGCGGGCACTTGCAGCCTCGCTCCGGCTATGGGTTGGTACTCCACCGCTACCGAGCAGTAGACCACCGCCCGCGTCTCGTTCCTTAACTCGGGATCGCAATCCTGGTGTTCTACGCTCGCTGAGCGAAAATTTTTAAACGTGTCCGCCAGAGGAGCGAGATCCTCTGTGCTCGCCGTTGTCCAGACGCTCGTCATACCCTCCGCGTCCAAGTCTTCATACAGTTCAATGAAGCGAGCCACGATGTCTTCGGCTTGATTGGACAGCGCCAGTAACCTCGCCTCTACATTGACTGGCGGGTCGGTCGTTCCCGGTTCCAACGGCGGAGGCGCATTCACCAAGGCGACAACTTGCGCCTCAACCGCCTCAACCGCGGGGTGGTCCCCTTGGAACTGCGCAAGCTCTCTCAGTGCTCCTGCTAGATCACCCTCGTCCGCCAAACTTTGCGCCTGTTGGGCCACTACCTGACCGTCCCGGTCCCACTCAGCCTTCAGGCCCTCCAGAGCGTCGGCAACCAGAGCCGCCGGGGTGAAGTTCTGGAGAAGAATAAAGGCCCGTGACCATTCTCCGCTGGACGCGATCCGCCGCGCGTCGTCCACGGTGATTTGAGCGGCGTTACGCACATCCAGTTCACTGCGGAGCTCATTCAACGCTGCCGTAACCAGGGCGTTCGGCGCTGTAAACGCACCGAGCCGGTCGACAGCTTCGCTTAATCGGCTGTCGGCAGCTAGCCGGCGTGCCTCGTTCACTTCGACCTGAGCGAGCCGGCCCAACTCTTGGCGCAAACGTTCGGCTTCCGCATCAACAATTTCATGCGAAGGAGAAAACTCATCGAGAATCCTGAACGCATCGAGGCGTTCACCTTCTTCGAATAATTGCGCGGCTCGCTCAGCCGTTCGTCTCGCGGCTTCGCGATTGCCCAGCCTCCCGCGAAACTCCGCGAGAGCTCCCCTTACTGCTTCATGGGATGGCGTGAAACCCTCAAGTGCAGTAATCGCACCGTCTAGATCTCCGTTTTCCGCTCTCGTCCGCGCACTCAGTGCTAACGCCTCAGCTTGCTGCTCCCACCTCACCGTCAGAAGCGCCAGGGCTTCTTGAACTTCTGGCGTGGCCGGGCTGACGTTCTGCAGCAAATCGAGGGCCTCCTGGCGTTCACCGTTCTCGAAAAGGTCTCGCGCTGTCCCGATCGCTAACTGGGCACTTTCCGGATCCTGCACTCTAAGCGCTTCAAGCATCGCGGTGATACTGTCGTGGGGAGGGGCGAAGCCGCTCAACATCGCAACGGCACCGTCGACGTCTCCACGGTCGGCCCGTGCCTGTGCTTCCATGGCCAGCTCTTCGGCCTGCAACGTCCAGCGAGCTCTCAGTCCGGCCAGCTCCTCGGTAACCACAGGGCGCGGAGGGTCGAATGCCTCTAGTCTGGCAAAAGCTTCGACCCTTTGTCCCGCGTCGTACAGCGCTAGCGCTTCTGCTACCGCCAGATCTTCAGAACTGGGGAGGACGAACCAAACGAGAGTACCGATAGAAAGTGTCCCAACAACAATGGCAGCGGCGAGCGACAGCCATCGGGTCGAAGTCCGGGGAACCACTGAATCGGCCGGCCGACCCATTTGCAAAGCGGTCGCCTCAACGGCATCGGACATCCGGTTCGCCTGCAACAGAACCGTCTCAACTTCAACAGGTCGCTGCTCTTCTCCTGTCTTGAGGGCTCGTTGCTTAAGTTCTATAGCCTCGGGATTTTTCGGATCATAGGCCAGCACCTCATTCGCAGCTCTGATCGCCGCCTTGAGTGCTCCACTCGCCAGACTTTCTCTTCCCGCATGTAGACTCCGTCCAACAGTGGCCGCTCTCTCGTGTCCTTTTTCACTGTCCTCGATAGCGAGAAGCACTCGCTGCTGTAGCTCAACACCAGCTTGGGTTCGCTCCACATCCAAGGCACGATTAGCCAAAATAAGAGCCTTTGCCAAATTGCGCCGTCCGAGCTGAATCTGAGCCAACGAAAGATACGACTCGACCTGTGTAGCATCTGCTGAAGCGCGTCGTTCACCAGCGACTCTGTCGGCCCGACGTTGGTCGTCGCTCGGACGGGCAGTCAAACCCATCCGTACTTCCGCTAGTCTCTTTGCCAGTTCACGTAGATGCTGGTACCGATTCCCAGGCTCCGGGAGCAGAGCTCGCCCTACGATGTCGTCCAGGACCGGGTCAAGAGTAGGAGCAAGCTCAGCGACAGACACCGGTGTAAACTGCAGCACAGCCCGCAGGTCTCGACCGGCAAACGCCCTCCGATGCGTCAGCATTTCGTAGAGCACGGCGCCTACGGCGAAGACATCGCTTCGGTGGTCTAGGGGGCGTCCCTGTGCCTGTTCTGGTGACATGTAGTGCATCGTGCCGAGAATTCCACCAGTCTGAGTGAGACCCGTTAGATCCGTCGAACGAGCGATCCCGAAGTCCAGAATTTTCATCTCTCCGGCCCCTTCGGTGACCATGAGATTGGCAGGTTTGATGTCGCGGTGGATCAGACCTGCGTCGTGGGCATACCCGAGCCCATCACAGAGTTCCTCTATAAGCTTCAGTTTCCGATCCAACGACAGCGATGCCTTCCGGCTAATAATTTCCGCCAAGGTTTCACCCTTGATGTACTCCATGGCGATGAATGGTTGGTCATTGTGAACACCGACATCATAGAAAGTGACGATATTCTTGTGTTGCAGGCGTCCGCCAGCACGCGCCTCCCGGAGGAACCGACTCCGAAGCTCCTCGGTGTGGACACGCATTAGCTTCACCGCAACTAAACGATCGATCAACGGATCGAGCGCGAGGTAGAGCGTCCCCATAGCGCCTTGACCGAGCTCCTGTTTTATTTCGTAGCGACTGACGTTTGCTGGTAAGGACATCACGGCCTAAGCCTAGTCGAGGCCGACTGGCCTCCAGTAGTGACGAGGCCTAGATTATATCGCTTCTACTGTTCAGGTCGGTGAGCCACCAAGTACTGTCGAGTGCGGGAGGCTTCTGTGCATCCTACGGGCTCTCGATGTTGGCCAAGCGTGGTGACCGAATTTCGAAGTGAGGAGTACCGTGCGCAGACCGAATGGCTTAACCCGAGGCCATTCCACTCAACAAAGGTGCCTAAATCTTCTACCGACACTCGGCCTCTATTCTCAGATGGCTACTGTTTGGGATCCTAAACTACGTTTTGCCTTCTCGCTATCTGGTGGGGCGGTCAGTGGCCCGAAGCCTGCTACGCCCACTTCAAACACCTCTACTGGCTCTTCGACACCCTTCAGCATATAGCCGCCATGGGCCAACCAGCAAAGCTTACCGTGTTCAGGCTTCATCCCAACCGCGGAACGCCTAGCAACGTCGAAGGCACTTCGTGATAGCAATGTCTGCTTACCGCAGGCCAGACCCATCAGGCGAGCTGCCAAAGGCTTCGCCAGTCCCTCCACCTCTACCGCATTGGCTCCACGAGCAATGTCGCTGCCTGTGTTCCTCCTGATCACAACCTCGCCTAGATGAATGGCAACTCGCGTTGCGACCTCGACCCCGATCTCTGTTGACAACTCATCAAGCGCCCGGTGATATGCCATCGCAAAATTAACTGCTTCAATGGGCCGGTTGAAGAAGAGAAGGAAGCCATCAGTTTTGTCGATTTCGGTGCCACTGTACCGAACGAAAAAATCTCTCGCTAAGCGATCCTGCCTGCCAAAAATTTCTGACGCACGGGTGTCGCCAAGCTCCTCGGTCATACGCGTGCTTGCCACCAAGTCAGTGACGACCAGCGTCTTTAGAACGGTTCCGTCAGAAAGGAATTTCGCGCTTCGAGCGTCGTCGAGAGCTCGAGGATCCTTGGAACCAGCAACTCGAACACCGGCGGCCGCTTCATGGTGCAACAAACCTACCGAACGCACTCCAGACGGCGGTGCAATGATGGTCGAGGCTTCTTCGTCAGCCGTTGGTGTCACAGACGCACGAATCCTGTGCGGACCAATGCAAATAACGTCACCGGACCGAAGGCGGTGCGATTGTCCGAGCGTCAAATGAGTCTGACCATCCTCTACAAACACCCCGTTTGTACTTGTGTCGATAATCGAATACGCTCCGTGTTGGAACTTGATCGTGGCGTGTTCGCCAGACACTCTGCCGTCTGACAGCGTCCAAGTATTATCTACCCGGCGTCCAATGGTGCCCCCTTCTTCGTTGAACACCTTGTACAGTTCGTCCGACAACTCCGGCGATGGATCCAAGACTTCTAATGTGAGAACCATGGCAACTATGTTCGGCAAAGGGCCGGTCATTCGCTGTCCCCTTCATCTCAAGGACAGTGGAGCTCCGGGCATTGCTATCACAAGCATTACGAGCTTAACGACAAACCACCGGTCCGGTTGTTTGTCAAAAGGCGTCTCTCGGTCGCCACCAGCGGGAAGGCCGACCTTCACCCATTTTGATTACCTCTGACCCGCCGCGGAACCTGAGCCTATCGCCGGCGGGTCACGGAGAGCAAAACTGAGAAAAGTGCCACGCAACACTCGGTGCTGCTCATAAAAGAGCCAGCGTCTGCACCAGGATCCCGAAGCCATGTGCACACCAACATGTCCGTTGCAGTGCTAGATTCTACACTGTAGATTGGGTTTCCTGAGCACCTGCAGTACCAAAATGCAGTCTCCCTCATTTATGCACATTAATCATTCACAATGTTCCGACAGCCTCCAAGGATCCATCAATACTCGCCGGGTGACCGTCCTGCGTAAACCCGACTTGGTCTGAACTCCCTGCATTGCACCCCCTGCCCGCCAGCGGTAAGATCGCTATCCAAACCGATGCGGAGTCGGTCACCATCACCAAGCAGCTGGCTACAGACTCTTGTTGGAAGCCAACGTCACCTCAGCGCTCTCACGAACCCCACTATTCGAGGAGTTCGGCGAAGAGATCCACAACCGACTAGCGGCTGACTGTCCAATCATCGATCTCGAGAAAGGTGAGCTGCTCTGTGAGCAGGGTGAACCCTCGACGATGGTCTATATCCTGCTTAGTGGGTCACTCGATATTGTTGTTACTTCTGCTGCGAAGAAGCGCATCAAGGTCGACCGTGTCGCTGCTCCAAACTTGGTCGGCGAGATGCAGCTTCTCAGTGGAACCCAGCGGAGCGCTTCCCTGATCGCATCCAGTCCATGCGAACTCCTCAGCATCTCACGGAGCACAGTCCTCGGCCTGTTTACTACGCACCCCTCCGTGCTGAAGCACTTCGCCGACATGGTGCGAACCCGTTCGCGGCACAACAGGTTCGTCGAGATGCTGCCGAGGCTTACCGGATCCGACGACTCAAAGATGCTCTCCGATCTTGAAAGCGAGAGTCGTTGGCGTTCCCTAGAACGGGGTCAGAGCCTGTTTCGTGAAGGGGAGCCAGCCACATCTATGTTCGTCGTTATGACTGGGCGACTTCAGGTTAGCGTCGAAGTCAAGAATGTCTCACGGTTAATCGGCGAAGTTTCAGCTGGCGAATGCCTAGGAGAGATGGCAGTCCTCGGCTCGACCAATCGCAGCGAGACGGTCACGGCACTGCGTTTCACCGAACTCATCGAAATCTCCAAAGAACGTTTCGAGAAGTTGTCGGCCAATTATCCAGCGCTGGTCATGGGTATCAGTCGCCTCCTAAACGAGCGTCTTCGTAGAACCACCGTATCGACTAACGGCAGTGGACACGGAATTCGTACCATCGCCGTGCTACCGGCTGGCTCGAACGCATCAATCGAGAGCTTCTGCAAAAGCCTGACCACAGCTCTCGAAGCGCATGGGACCACTAGACACCTCTACCCAGACCGGTTCAGCGAAGACCTCGGCGGCGCGCAACTTGCCAGAACGCCGAAGGAAGACCCCCAGTGTGTTCGCTTGACCTCCGTGCTCGACGAGCTTGAAGAACTCAGCCGCTTTGTAATTTATGAGAGCGAACCAGGAACCTCTCAATGGACGCAGCACTGCATTGAACGCGCGGATCTCATCCTGCTCGTCGGCTCGAGTACAACTGCGCCCACCATGAGTAACTGTGAAGAATGGTTGAAGCGCATGGACGATAACGCCGCCGTCCGCGCACAGCGATTTCTCGTGCTCAGACATCCTGCCGGAACCAAACTCCCTAAGGGCACATCACAATGGTTGAAAGCACGGAACGTCGACCTGCACCTACATTGTTTGGATGGTCAAGACGGCGACATCCGTCGGGTCGCTCGCTACATCGCTGGCCGTGCGGTCGGCATTGTGCTGGGAGGTGGAGGCGCCAGAGGCCTCGCCCACATAGGAGTGTTCAAAGCCTTGCTTGAAAGCGGTGTACCCATCGACATGGTGGGAGGTACGAGCTCCGGAGGAATGGTGGGTGGCTCTTACGCTCAAGGCCTCAGCGTTCAGGAGATGGTCGATGATGCCCGTAGTGTCTTTCTTGGAATCCGTCCCCTTAACTCCTACACAGTACCCTTCCTGTCGCTCCTCGACCCGCGCAAGCTGGACCACGCCACCCAGCGTAGCTTCGGTGGCATCGATATTGCCGATCTCTGGATCCCGTATTTCTGCATCTCCTGCAACCTCACCCGAGGGACCAAAGTGGTGCATCAGCACGGATCACTTTGGCGGGCTATTAGGGCAACGACCTCACTGCCAGGCGTCGCTGTCCCGTTGGTGGAAGACGGCGACTTGCTCGTCGATGGCGGCGTTATTGAGAACGTTCCGGTAAAGACCATGAGGAGCCTTAAGGCTGGACCCAATATCGTCGTTGACGTTAGCCGCCCAGACGCAGAACTCACTGTCGATTGTTCCTACGAAGAACTACCCAGCGGCTGGAGCCTCCTCTGGAACCGCCTCAACCCCTTCTCGGCGAATCGAAAACTGTTCAACATCATGCAGGTTATCAGTCGAGTCGCGACCGTCAACTCCGTTCGAGAGCGAGAGGAAACCCGTGAGATGGCTGATTTGACCATTGAGCCTCCAGTCTCAGACTTCGGGATGCTCGAGTGGGAAGCCATCGACCAGCTCGTCGATCTTGCCTATCGCACAGCCCTCGAGAAATTGAAAGATCCGGAAGTCCGAACAACCCTCGATCTCGACCTAGTATCGGCTACTTCGGACTATCCTGACAGATACGACCTCCAGCCGGCCAGTGAGGTTGACAGTCGGGTCAGCCGCCTGTGAACGCAAAAGCAAACTCTGTCCTCCTAAAGAAGGTCGATGCGACAGATTTCCCAAGTAGGATTAACTCACTAAAGTCAGCTGAATAACTCGGCGTAATGACGGTACCAGTCACTCTGGAAACGGCGACATGGGTCGTAACGTAGCTTTGCCTGAAGAAACTCTGGAAACTTCGGATAGCAGGCCTTCACCTGGTCCCGAGTAGCCCACCGATGGTAGGTGAGGAAAAAGCGACCACCATACTCTATCACGCGGTCGATGACCCGACGGAAGTCATTCCTAGCTTTCTCGATACCTTCCGGTATGTGTGTGACATGGAGATTGCAAACGATACAGACACAAGGCTCCGTCGCCCATGGGAGGAAGCTTTCGTCATCCCGCTCGATGAACCGGATCGTCCCATAAGTCATGTCCACTTCATGCTTGACGAAGTCGCGCCTGACGGCGGCCATGAGCGGAATGAATAACTCCCGCGTGACGTAGACCTCAGTGATCATCTCTGTCTCACGGCTCTCGGCCACTGCTTCGTTGTATCCGTCGAAAACGTTCGATAGCTGGTGTCCATCAGACCAGTAGGTCTGGCCGGAGGTCCCTAGGTAATATTGCTGATACTTACTGAAAGCTTTCTCCTTGTCTGTTCGAGCCAATCGGTAGAGGGCTGCCCAGTCCGCCCCCGACATATGCCTCACCTGCCCGGATACCGGTGTCTCGTCGGCAACCGGCTTGTAGCATGAGAACACACCGGGGTGAAACTCTTCATCTCCCTCGAGGCTGATCGAGTACTGGCAGTCCCCGTAGAGGAAACCATCCTCTGTTGCAGCATCGATCCTTGGGAGGAGATTTCGGACTGCGATCACCTCCACCATTCGTTTCACCACCTGCCGTGGCACCAAGCGCAGCGTTATGTGAGTCACGATTCCGAACAGTCCATAACCACCGATCGCCAGTGAGAAGAGTTCCGCATTTTCCTGTCGACTGCAGGTGACTGTTTCACCTGCATGGTTGACGATCCTGAACGATTCGACATCGCTGATAAACGGCGGAAATTTTAAGCCTCGTCCGTGGATGTTGGAGGAGAGCGAACCTCCGATAGAGACATTATCGATCCCAGTCTGCTTTTGTCGAACGGCCCAGATGGTCGCGTCATCATCCTGGTTGGTGTGGAGGTAACCGATAAGTTCTGGCCACATCAGCCCACTCTCGACTTCGATTAACCCTCGCTCTCGATCGAAATGAACCACCGCTTTGTATGCACGCATGTCGAGCAGGATCGTGTCGGTGCCGAACTGTTGGCCGCCCATCGAATGTCTTCCACCCGAGACTGATACCTGGAGGTCGAGTGCTGACGCCCGCTCGATCGCCTGCGTTATCTCCGCTTCAGAGTGAGGCACAACGATTGAGTGCACGTGCGTGGCGTTCAACTGTGACTGAGCATCATTGACTTCTGGCATGGTTTTCTGCCCAATTCCTTCACCACTCGTGGCTCATCTGGTGGCCAATGCGATGTTCTCACCGCGGGCAACAGTCGCACTGCGGTTGGCTTCCGTCAGGAATGCGACTCGAAGGTCATCCGGGGTACGGTGTTCCCGAAGACTGAACCCAGATTCCGCTAGAAACCCAGACAGTTCCGGCTTCTTGATACCCCAAGTAAACCGCTCACTCCGGAGCGCAAGCCACAGCGAGGTCACGGGACGCGTGTTCTGGAAGTCATACTGTCCTGGTTCAGTTTCCTCCATATATGTGAAGAGAAACTCCGATCCCGAAGCCTGAGTGCCGATGCAAGTGAGCAGATCACGTATCTGGGCCTCGTCTAGATACATCGTGAGTCCTTCTGCGACGAAGAGGGTCGGCACTTCGGCATCGTATTCGCCGGACCTTGCAAGAACCGAGGCAAGGCTCTCTAGAGACAGGTCTGCCGAGACAAGATGGCAGGTGCCCAGCGGGAGGTCGAACCCTTCCAGAGCGATTTTCTTGATCTGTTGAGTCGCGGGATGGTCGATCTCGATTACACGAAGATCAGGCATGTCTAACGAAATCCGAAGGCTGAGGGTGTCGAAACCGGCTCCGATCACGACAAGCTGCCGTACTGCGCCAGCGAGGGTTGCCCTAGTTATGGACTCGATGTATCGCTTTCGAATTACCTGATGCAGGTAGATCCCGGGTATTGACACCGCCTGCATTAGTCGTGATTTCAGGAGCAAAAGCCTGCGTGCCACACCGGCACCTAAGAGGCTTCGCTCTATCTCCAAGCGATTGGTCATCGCAGCGGTGTATCGGGAGAGTTCCAGGGGCACTTCTACACCGAGACATGGCTGCTTCGAGACCCAGTAGATTCCGTTTGACACGAATCGTGCAGTCTGACTTGCCTTATTTTGTTTCATCACGATCGATAGGATCAGAGCATATCAGGGCGAAGCGTTGACGAGTCACCGCATCGAGAGCACCAAGCAGGACCGGCGCGGTGCAAACTTTGCTGCCGTCTTCTTCTGTTGATGTCGGCCACCGAGGCACGTGAAGGTTCGCTGCACGGCAGCGCAACCCTCTGGATCATTTCCGGATGTACTTGAGCAATGGCATGAACTGGAGCATGCGTTCCGGCAAGTACTCCGCGATGCGCGTTGTGTTGAGCAAGTGTTTGAAGTTGACGTTGTCGCTGGTCGAGTTGTTGCCGAGCGTGCCACAACCGAGCGTGAGCGAGGGGATCAGGCCTGTCGTCGAACCGATGACCCCATGCGAAGCCGGTGTGTTCACGAGTACCCGGCTGGCCGGCATGGCCGCAGCGAAGCGCTCGATCAGCTCCCGGTTTTCAGTGTGAATGACGGCGGTGTGCCCGGCACCTTCGAGTTGCAAGAGCTTCTTACCGATCTTGATGCCCTGGTCTTCGTCGTCGACAACGAACAAGCTGATCACCGGAGCCATCTTCTCCAGCGCGAAGGGATTTTGCGCGTCGATTTTCTCGGTGGGTACGACTAGCAACTTGATCGGATATTCACGCTTGATGCCCGTCGTTCGCGCGATGACGTCTGCGCCCTGACCTATCACGAGAGGGTTGATGTGACTGCCCTGCCCCGTGGTGACCTTCTCCTTGAAGTCGGGAACCTCTTGTTCGGTGAGTACCGCGGCACGTCGCTGGATCAAACTTTCGACGAATCTGGGGAGCACGGCTCGGCACACGACCAAGTTTTGCTCCGAGCCACAGATCAGGCCATTGTCGAACGACTTGCTCGTAACCACGCAGTCCGCAGCGTGATCGATGTTGGCGTCTGGGCAGATCAACGTCGGTGCATTCCCTGGACCGACGCCGATGGCCGGAGTGCCGGACTGGTAGGCTGCTTGAACCATGGTGGTGCCGCCGGTAGCCAGGATGAAAGCTACGCCGGGGTGCCGCATGAAGGACTCGGTCGTCTTACGCGACTGGCGATCCTTTATCCACTGCACGAGATCGACCGGGGCGCCGTGTTCCTTCAAAACGCCTTGGATCATCTCACCCACTTGGGCTCCGACGTGCTTGGACGAGCGGTGGAAGCTCAGGATCAGTGCGTTTCTGGCCTTGAGGCACGTTACGATTTTGAACACCGCGGTGGCGACGGGATTGGTCATCGGAATTAAGCCCAGTACGACCCCGACCGGACGCACCAGTTCGGTGACCTTGTTGGTGACGTCCTCGCGCGTGGGACCGGCCGCCGTCTGGCCAGCAAGCCACTGGTAGACTCCGACGCTCGCCATGAGGTTCTTCAGCGTCTTGTCTTCCGCGTTGCCGATGCGGGTTTCTTTGACCGTCGCTTCGGCAAATTCGACGGAGTGGCGGGCGGTTGCCTCGGCTATGTCTGACAGCATCGCGTCGATGCGATCTTCCGGCCAATCGGCAACCTGTTTCTGGGCCTCCACGGCGCGCTTAACGACCTCGTCGACCGCGGCATCACTTTCTTCAAAGATAGCGTCGGCCAGCATGTCGTTGGTGCGGCGTAGCTTCAGCGCGGCACTGCCACCCAGAGCGGCGAAAACGATCCCGTACAAACGTGGATGTTCGTCGAGCAAGCCGTTCAAGGCCTCGGCCGCAACTTCGCGCAGTTCGACGTTGGTATGCGCATAGGCACTGGCCGACCGCGGCCTTCCGTCTAGCAGCGCGATCTCGCCTAGGACGTGGTTGCTGTCGAGGTAGCCAAGCACCGCGTCCGAGTCGATCTCGGACCGTTCCAGCTCAATGCGCACTTGGCCCTGATCTAGCAGGTAGAAGCGGTCGCCGGGGGTGCCTTCCTTGAAGATGCATTCGCCTGCGGAATAACGGACCGCCGTCGCAAGGGAGGAGAACAGCTGGGCGTCGTCCGGCGTCAATTTGTCGAGCGGTTCGGGAAGAAACATGGTGGTTCAGTCGTCAGAGAATGAAATTTGGTCGCCGAAAAAGCCTGTCAGCACTGACTGGATGTTCTCTTGAAGAGCTTGCCCGGCCACCGGCCCAAGGAACGTGGCCAGCGAGGGGATACCCAATTCGAAGTTGGCGGAGAAGCTGACTCGACTGCCGTCGCCTTCTGTTTCGACTTGCCAGGTTCCTTCGAACACCTCCAGGTCGCCTTCGACCTGCTCGAAGCGGATGGTGCGAGCCTCGGGATCGAAGCGATCCTTTTCCGTCCAGCTCAGGACGCCATCGCGGAGCTTCGCCTGCCAGGTAACCTTAGCGCAGCCGTCTTCGGTCGGCTCGACGTCGACGCTGATGATCGCACCACCGTAATTGGGGTAGGACTTGAAGTCCGACAACATCCCGTAGACCTCGTCGGGACCTCGTTTAACGTGTGCGACGATTCGAACCTGGTTCATGCCTTGTAATCCTTGTTGGTCACGGCGAGTTTCAATGCGCTTTCGCGCATTGCCTCGGTGAGCCACTGAATGTCGGTTTTGTCCAGCAGTGCGGACGGCGTGATTCTTACCACCCGGTGGGAATTGAGCGAGTGCGACACGATGACGTGCCGGTGCATCAGCTCAAAGATGAAGCCGGCGGCGAAGTGTTCCTCCTTGAAGTCGACTCCGATGAGCAAACCCTGGCCTCGCACGTCGTCGATCAGGTGCGGGCAGCACTCCTTGAAGATCTCACGTGTCGCGCACAGCAGAGCCTCACCGCTTTGCTGTGCGCGATTCACAAGCCCGTGCCGTTCCACCACCTCGACGGTCGTACGCGCGGCGACGGCTGCCAGCGGATTTCCGCCGAAGGTCGACGTGTGCAGGAACGGATCACGGTTGAGCGGTGCGTAGGCTTCGGCAGTGAAGATGGCAGCTGCCACTGGCATGACCCCGCCGCTAAGCGCCTTGCCCGCGAGCAGGGCGTCTGGCACGACCTGCTCGCGGGCAACACCCCACCAGCAACCCAACCGGCCGAGTCCAGTGGAGATCTCGTCGACCACGAGGAACGCCTCGTGGTCGCGGCAAGATTCTTCGACCTGTTTCAGGTAGCCGTTTGGTGGGATGATCACTCCGGCTTCCGATTGGATGGGTTCGAGGATGACGCAGCTGCGTTCGCTGCGATCAAGCTCCGCCTGCAAGGCCGAGACATCGCCAAAGGGGATGAACGCTGCGCTGGAGAGCAACGACTCGTACGGTGTTCGATAGGTGGGGTTGTCAGTGACGCTCAACGCGCCGAGTGTCTTGCCGTGGTAGCCGCCGGTCATCGTGATAAGGTGCTTGCACCCACCGAGCCAGGCGACCTTGAGTGCCGCTTCCACCGCCTCGGCACCGGAGTTCGCCAGCCACACGTAGTCGAGAGTCGGGGGAGCTACGCGAGCCAGAGCCTCGGCAGCCGAGGCGTACTGGTGGTTCACTAAAACACGCGTCGACAATGGATGCGTTTCGAGTTGGTCGCGCACGGCCGAGACAACTTCCGGATGGCAGTGACCCAGTAGAAAGACGTTGTAGCCGCCGCAGTCGAGGTACTGGGTGCCCTCGTGGTCGAAAACGTAGTTACCTGCCGAACGCACCTCGACGCCAGCCGCGAGCATCTCCGAAAGCCTCGCCGACCCCGTGTTGACATGTTGTTTATAGCGAGTAAGGACAGCCTTCCTATCCACTGTGCTCCGCGCCTCTTGTACCCTCGTCTCCCATGTAGAGACACTCCGTGAAGCTGACATAACCTGCGTATCGTCCGAAATCCCACCGGCAGAGGGTTTAGGACGTTGGCTCCCTGATCATCGCTTCCAGTGGTGGTCCGCCGTCGCCAAGGTAAAATATTTCTTGGCGGACGAACCCCTGTGACTCATAGATACTGGTATTTACTGGGTTTGTGTTTTCCAGATAAACCGGTAAATCCTCGCGGTCCGCTAGGGCTAGCATTGGGTCCATTAATTTACTTGCCAGGCCTTGGCCGCGCGCTGCTTCAAGCACGCCAATTGTGAACCAATAGAAATGTGGCTCGGTTGGTCGATGCAGTTTCATCCTTGCATCTGCCGTCAAGGATCGGCTGACTGCTTTCAGCCCAGACTCTTGAATAACTCGCAGTCCGAGACCAACTTCAGCCCAGAGTGGTAGCGCTTTGCTTTCGCCCGGAAGCAGCCACATAGTGGCACCATTGTTCGCTAGATGGCAGATCCCGCGCGGTATATAAACGTACCGCGCGAGCGCCTGGAAGGCGACGCGCATCCCCCCAACGTTGCCAAATGTCCAGGACGCCACCGGGTCTTGCGCAAATGCTTCTGCTGTAATGTCACCGACTAGCTTCCACTCTTCAGGCTTGGCGCGCCGCAATCCTTGGGGCAAATCAAGTTCAGTCATTTTGGTCGGCCCAGTTTACATCGCTATCTAGATTGCGCTCATCGGTTTCCGCTAGTGCTGCGTGGCTGGACGACGACAAGATGTTTCTCACACCACATCGTCACGCTCTTGTGAAACTGCTCGAAGCTGCGACCGTGCGGGTGGATACCCAAGGTCGGTTCCGGAACGCAAAAACCATCAGACATACCTCGCTGATGCTTAGATTCTTATACGAACCCGATATTCGTCCCCACGAACTTGCTGTCATTGGTGGAACGTCCAGCAAGATGCTGGAAGATTATTATTTGGGACATCTCACAGCAGAACTTGTTCAAGACCGTCTGACACAGAAAACTCTGGAGAGTTTGTAGCGTCCGAGTGTGGGGTGTTCAACTCCGCCAGTCCCCCCCAGATGGACGAACGGCGTGCCTCACGCACATTCGGGAGCTTCTCTCTTCCTACCTCAAATCTGACGTTTTTCACCTGAAACCGGTCCGATTTTCCCTCCCGTGCTTGTCTCCAGAAGTATTTCTACACCTATTCTACACCCGATCCACCGCAGCGTAACCCTCCGTCGCCAATCCCAGTAAGCGTTGAAACGAAATAGGTAAATGGCGCGCCCTGCAGGATTCGAACCTGCGACCTCCCGGTTCGTAGCCGGACGCTCTATCCAGCTGAGCTAAGGGCGCGGAGAGATGAAAACAGCCCGCTAGTTCAAACCGTTTGACTGAGCCTGAACCAACGTCGCCATAAATTATAGCAGTATGGGTTGAACAGGAAGACAAGAGGAATGACTTTACTACTCCAGCAAGCGGCGTGACTCCACACAACTTACCAGATCCCCGTCAAACTCTTGGTCAGTCACCGATGAGGCAACCGCTAGATCACAGATTGTCACAAAGAACTCGACAACTGCAGCCACACGCGAGAGCTTACAACAAGAAAGAGAAGTAAAATCAAACCCTTGCGTCACCGACCGGCAACCACCTAGACAAACAGGGAGCTTCAAATGCAACTGTTCCAACTCACTTCACGATACATTTTGATCTTGTCATTCTCGGTGCTCGCCGGTTCATCTGCCACGATTCATGCCCAAACAGCAGGCGAGTTCACACCCGTCACCACCGAAATGCTTCAAGAACCTTCAGATAAGGATTGGTTGATGTGGCGGCGCACGCTCGACGGCTGGGGCTACAGTCCCCTCGACCAGATTACCCGAGAGAATGTCGACCAGTTGCGTATGGTGTGGACCCGTGCCCTGGTTGCCGGCAGCCAGGAAGGAACACCCCTAGCCTACGAAGGGGTCCTGTATATGCCAAATTCGAGCGACGTCATTCAGGCAATTGAAGCTGTATCTGGTGACCTTAAGTGGGAATATCGTCGAGATCTGCCTGAGGACGTCTACGACTACGTGGGCGGCAATGCACGCAACAATCGCAACATCGCCATCTATGGTCGTTTCATCATCAACACAAGTGACGACAACTTCGCCTTTGCCCTCGATGCCAGCACTGGACAAATTGCCTGGGAAACCCAGATTTTCGATTACAAGGTGACCCCAGCCGGGCATAGCTCAGGACCGATCATTGCTGATGGCAAGGTTATCTCAGGACGAAGCTGCCGGCCGCTCGGGGGACCCGAATCCTGCGTCATTGTGGCCCATGATGCAGAAACCGGCGAGGAGCTGTGGCGACGCCGAACCGTGCCGGCACCCGGCGAACCTGGTGACGAAACCTGGGGTGATGTGCCATTTGAAGAACGTATTCACGTAGGTACCTGGATGCCACCCAGCTACGATCCTGAACTCCGCCTGATCTACCAAGGGACTTCAGTAACCTCACCAGCCCCGAAATTCTTGCTGGGCGGAACTGACCTCACGCACTTGTACCATAATTCGACTCTTGCTCTTGATGTCGATACCGGCGAGATTCAATGGTACTACCAGCATCTCAATGATCACTGGGACCTC
>DEAE01000013.1:1298-1963 GCA_002347025.1 Acidobacteria bacterium UBA2990 | reverse complement strand
CCTCGACCATCCCTTTGAACGGATACTCGTGGACACGGTTATCGCACCTGATTCGAACGCTGTTAGCTGGATCAATCCCCGCCTGCAGACCGGAGAAGTCCGGAAAGTCTTAACCGGTATCCCTGGGAAAACTGGCGTGGTCTATACCCTCGACCGCACGACCGGTGAATTCTTGTGGGCAACCCCAACCGTCCCTCAGAATGTAATCAGCCATATTGACGGCGCCACCGGCTCAGTGACCGAAAACAGCGAGGTCATCTTCACCAATCTGGGACAAGAGGTACTCGCCTGCCCTACCTGGGCTGGCGGGAAAGACTGGGAGGCCGGGGCCTATAGCCCGCTCACCAACACTATGTACTTTCCCTTACGCAACACCTGTGCACGGATGCTATCCACTCAAAATCCTCAAGGCGAACGGGAACTGGCACTTACCGCCGGGGGGCAGCGCCCTCTCGCTATCTACGCGCTGGCAGCCAGACATCAGCTAGCACCAGGCACTGACCAGCTTGGAACAGTCCGGGCCATCTCTGTAGAAACCGGCAAGACCACATGGCTCCACGAACAACGGGCCGCCACGATGTCGTTAGTAACAACCGGGGGTGGATTAGTCTTTGGGGGTGACGCCAACGGACGCTTTAGAGCCTTCGACCAGCAGACCGGAGAAG
>DEAE01000013.1:753-985 GCA_002347025.1 Acidobacteria bacterium UBA2990 | reverse complement strand
CCTGTGGGAAATCAACCTGGGTTCCCCTGTCGCTGGTTACCCGATCTCATTTGCGGTTGGCGAACGGCAGTATGTCGCAGTTGCCACTGGGACCGGTGCCGGAATCAATCTCCGTATGACTCCGGAACTCACACCGAGTCGCGGGAATAATTTGTTTGTTTTTGCGCTTCCAGATTAATCGTTAGTCCGACTGGAAATCATCTGCCCTCCTCGGTGCTACTAGTAGCACCGA
>DEAE01000013.1:0-464 GCA_002347025.1 Acidobacteria bacterium UBA2990 | reverse complement strand
TCGGTGCTACTAGTAGCACCGAGGTCACGCAGAAGTGTGGCAGTATCTGGATGCAAAGGGCGCGAGACTGTCCCGACGTCCAGCGGCGTCTGTCCACGTCCATCAGCAATATCTACGGCCGCACCGTTATCGGCTAAAAGCGAGATCAGCGAATTTCGCGCCAGACGGGCGGCAGCGTGCATAGCAGTGCGGCCTCGCCTGTCAACCGCATCCACATCAATCTCTTGATCAACCAGAACCCGGACCAGTTCGAATGCCGTAGGCTCTGGAGCCTGCCGTGCTTCATTCTGCACCATCCCCACAGCCGCCATCAGCGGCGTGGTCCCGTCATCCGCCGGCGCTCCTGGATCACCTCCAGCGTTAATCAGATCACGCAAAATAGTAACACTCGGGACCCGAGCAGCTGCAGCCAACCATAGCGGCGTTGCACCCACATAGCGGTTGTAGGATATGAAATCCCCTTT
>DEAE01000016.1:185262-237760 GCA_002347025.1 Acidobacteria bacterium UBA2990 | reverse complement strand
CTAGCAGCTGGCGTTAACTGAACGGTTTAAGTGCGTGTGCAGATACTCCAGTTGTGCCGGTTCTTGAGTGCTGTCTTCGATATCGAATTGTGTCGTTTCCACGCTGATAAAAGGATTCGAACTCCAGTCCGTTTTTTCGGAAAACTTCACCACGTGTCCAATTTCCTCTTCCAACCTGTCTTTTTCTTCGAGCAGTTGAAGATAGTAGGCGCGCCCTTCGTCGGTGTCGTCGAGAATGACGAACACCCCGACTATTTTCCATTTCCTCACTCGGAAACACGTGATGTGACTGGCTGGCTTTGGAAATGGCAGTCGAACCGTGTTCGACACAGAATGCCTTGGCGGGTCTTGGGCGGGGTGGTCTAACTTTAGTTCATCGATAAACTGTTGCCAGAATTGTTTGCACTGTATCTTCCAGTCACTTTTCCCTTCACTCCGAGCGATAACGGATTCATCAGCCGCACTAGCGTCCTCAACTGGCATTTGATGGGGTGACCTCACGGTCATTGCCACCGTTTGTGTCTTCATCTGTGTCGTGGATTGAACCAAGACGTCGCCTTGTTGTGATTCAAATATCTCTACTTCCAACAGACTAAGCCTCGACGCCAAACCACCACGAGATTCAAGCAGATCCCTAATGCCGGCGATGTCGGACCTAATGCCATCGCCCGCGATAATCAGGTCGAGTTCCCCACCTGCGAGATAGCTATGACACCTGTCAACGAAGTCCTTTTCAATAAGTTTTGGCGTGAATGCCTTTGCCGCTTGGAATATTGGATTGGGACCAGATACTGACAACTTGGGACCAACGATTGCCTCAAGGTCCGAAAAACTCAATCCCTGAAGAAGCGACGCGTACTCGAGTATCTGTCCAATGACTTCTCGTCTGGCCTGTGGATTTCTCCATAGTTTGCATTCGACCAAGACCGGCTTGCCATCGTCACGAACGCAAAACAGATCAAGGAAGACCGTCGCACTGGCACTCTTTAGCGGCAGTTCCCGGCAGATGGGAATGATGGGACGGTCAAATTTTTCAGTTACTAGAAGGTCTGGGCGGTCAAACAATAACTTTTGCAGCCACTTCTCGTCGTAAGAAGAACTGTCCAGCGGTTTTCTGATGAAATCGGTTACGTGATCATCTTGTTCCAATAATGCTCCAAGGTTCGTGGAACATTCCGCGCACAGCGGCCATCTGAGGCCGTAGTCCAGCCACGCAGCACGACGCGTGCTGACAGGCAGTCGATAGTCTGGGTTCAGCGTCGCCGGCCACCAAATTAAAGATACCGAGCAGTTTGGGGAAGGCCGGCCTTAAAGCGAACCGCAAGCAATACCAACGGTAAATAGGCGATCAACACTCCGAGAAGACCGTCGAGTCTGCCTGTCGCTACAAGCCATGCCAACGGCAGCAACCAGACCACGTTAATGGCGCCAACGGTAATAGTGACAGGCAGATGAGCGCCTAAACAACGGGCCGCGTGCTGGTATGCGTGGTCATGATGAGCCGTGTCAGGTCGTTCCCCTCGCCATAGTCGACACAATAAGGTCGTCGTAGCATCGACCACAAACACTCCGAGCAGGACCACCCAACTCCACCACAATTCCGAGCCAAGCCACGCAGCCTGGATTGACAAGATTCCCATCGCCAATCCTAGAAATCCACTTCCAGAATCACCCATAAAAATTCTGGCCGGCGGCCAATTCCATATGAGAAAACCAAAAGCTGACATCGCCAGCAAGCCGGGTAGGATCCATTCTTCGCCAACGGGGGGGGTATGCAGCATGAGCAAAACGGAGGCTCCGCAGCACACCGTCATCGCCTCAAGGCCGGCAACTCCGTCAATTCCATCCATGAAATTGTAGAGATTCAAGAGCCACACTAAATAGATCACAGCAAGTGCGTCGCCCAACCAGCCCAAATCGAATGACACGCCAACGGCTTCTATTGGCGGCAGCCCGCCGAGACAGCTCAATGCTCCAGTCGCAGCAACAAAATGAGACAACAAACGCCAACGACTGGTTAGAGACTTGTGGTCATCGAGAAACCCGACAAGAGCTGCCACAGTGCCAGGACCGAGAATAGCACCAGCAACGTCAGAAGGAACTCTGTCAAATAGCGCTAGGGCCGCCACTGTTACAAGAAAAGCGACAGCAATCGCTGCCCCCCCACCACGAGGGGTAGGTTGCGAATGAGAACTGCGGTCAATAGGAAAATCCATCAGCCCATATGCCAATGCGTAGCGACGAAGCGCCCCAGTCATAAAGGCTGAAGCAGCCAGAACCATCGGAAACCACCACCAGAGAGTCATAGCGTAGGCAGAGATGACAAGAAATGCTCGACTGTCCGCCTCAATGCCTCATCCACACCAACCGGTGGTGTCCATCCTAATAATTTTCGTGTCCTACTGATATCCACTTGGAGAGGATTGCAGAGCCGCTGAGCGACATCCACCTGTCCCAGAAGATGCGCCGCCAATAACAGCATCGACCGTGGCACAGGAACAAGAAGCGGACGTCTTCCTAGAGCCACGGCTACTCGCTGCAATAGCTCCGTCATCGGAAGGTCTTCCCCATCACTGACCAAGAATGTCTCGGTTACGGCAGCAGGGTGCCAGACACAAGTTAGAATGAGATCGGCCAAATTGTCGAGAGCCACAAAGCTTCGCTTGTTACTGAGTTTCCCAAGAGGCAATGGAACACCTTTATAAAGCCACCACATCAGGGACCGAAAATTCGCTTTGACACCAGGTCCATAGACCAAGACCGGACGGATAACAACAACCTCCAACCCCGTCTCATTTGCCACGTCCTGAAGGCCCTTCTCTGCTTCAAGCTTCGAGATCCCGTAGGGGTCAACCGGAGCTGGCACATCCCAAGGTGTGAACGGCTGACCGGGTAGAGTGTGCTCACCATGAACCTTAATTGAACTGATAAACACGAACCTACGGACCCCAGCTTTAGCTGCTTGGCGAGCAAGTTTCAGCGTGCCGTCTACGTTCGCGCGGCGGAATGCCCTCAAAGGATCGACCGCTGCGTCATGCATCACATGTACGCGAGCCGCTGCATGCACGATCACCTCCACGCCTGAGAGCGCTAGAGACCAGTCTGTGTCTGGAGAGAGAGCCCCAACCAGAGTTGTATCGACACCGTCTGGTACCGAGTCAGACTTCCTCCGGACCGCTACCCTTAAACGGAGGGTCGGTTCTCTTGCAGCGCGAGCCACTACGGCACCACCAACAAACCCTGTTGCTCCGGTAACCAGAATCACAAGCCCACCATTTTAATAAGTATGCTGTTTTTCTGACCCAAACACCTATCCCCGCTCACCAGTTCAGTTGTAGATACAGATCTAGCGGAGTCTCCTTCGACTCAGCTATCCCAACAACCCCCAGTCAGAACACCCTAGTAAACGAGTAACAGAAAATATCTCAATTACCTGCACTCTGAGCGGTTATACCGTGCGACAACCATAGGTCGCTTAGACGTAGACCTTGGAGATCCAGTCGTGGATTAACTATCGATAAAACTACGCATCCTCTGCGCATTCACTCGACCGCAGGCCACAGCAACCAGAATACCTGGATGTCGGTCGTCTCGTGCCACCCGTCCACGGAAACGCCATTCAGTTCCCAAGAATGGTCACTCGGATACCGGACTGTTTCAGTAGGTCCCATGAACCGCACTTGCGGTTAAGTGACAATCACAACCTGACTCCGTTTAGGGCCTAGGGCGGTTATGCTTGGATCGACCGGCGTTTTCAAGACATATACGATTTCAGCGACTACAAGATCGGTCATCACTATCGGCAGTACTTGAAGGACTCCACAAGTCGTAGACAACCTAGTCCACTAAATAAGAAAATGGCAATTCGCCGGGATACAGACGTGACGGTGATTGTCAGGATACCCGTAGGTTGCTTTTTCAAGCCTCCGCCGCTTGGTCGTCCCCGGAGAGGGGATCATTGAACGACGGTGTGAACGTTGGAACCAGATCGCATAGTATTGACTCGACTCGGAGGCGGTCTCCTTTCTGCGCAGCCTGCTGTAGTGCTTCTTTGGCCTCCAGAAAGGCATCAACTGGCATCTCAGGTTCCGTTACCTTCAGGATGTCTGGGTTGGCCGTCACCTGAACCTCAGCACCACTCTCCCAAAGTGATTCCTCAAGCTTCTCTCCCGGTCGGACTCCTGTGACGACTATTGGAATCTGGTCTTTCCTGAGCCCGGAGAGACGAATCAAGTCCTCCACCAAGTCCACAATTCGAATTGGTTCCCCCATATTGAGGACAAACAGTTCTCCTCCCTTGCTTATACCTCCTGCTTCCATCACGAGATGAACCGCTTCAGCGATCGTCATAAAATAGCGCTTCATCTTAGGGTGGGTGATAGTTACGGGCCCACCGCGAGCAATCTGCTCCTTGAAGAAGGGCACCACACTGCCGCGGCTCCCGAGAACATTGCCGAACCGAACCACCGTGTAAAGCCGACCCGACTGCCGTCCAGCATCACGCACGATGTGGCTGGCAATCCGCTTCGACACACCCATGAAACCATTCGGTGAAACTGCTTTATCGGTCGAAATCGCAACAAATCGTTCCGTGTTAGCTTTCAGTGACGTCTCGACTAGGATTCCAGTACCGCCTACGTTGTTCGAGATCGCTTCCTGAAAATTTTCTTCCATGAGGTGCACATGTTTGTGAGCCGCCGCGTGAAATACAATTTTCGGGTCAAACTTCCGGAAGATCTGTTCGATCCGTGCTTGGTTTCTAATGTCAGCAATAGCGACATGGATCGGAACATCAGGAAAAGTTTTGGTTAGGTTGGCGTGTGCCTTGAAAAGGCTATTCTCTCCGTGGCCGAGCATGACAAGTTTGGCAGGCCGCGAGAACGCCACCTGCCGACAAAGCTCGGATCCGATCGACCCGCCAGCGCCCGTAACAAGCACTGTTTGGTTGGTCACGTAGCGGCTGGACATTACGCTGGTCGCCACCTGGCTTCGCCGTAGTAAGTCAGTTATCTCTACACGCCGCAGCTGGCTTAAGCTCACTTTGCCGTCCAGCAATTCGAAGACACCTGGCATCGTTTGCGACCGCAGCCCAAGATTGTGGCAGGTTTCCACGACCTCACGTACCGACGCCCCAGGAGCCGTCGGCATAGAAATAATCACCCCTTCGATGCTTTGATTTCGCGCTACCTGTTTCAAGGAGCCGGTGTTTCCAAGGACAGGAACCTCGTAGATACGCTTTCCGAGCTTCTCCGGGTCGTCGTCGAGAAAGGCTACGGCGTCCATTCTGAGTTGCGGGTTCCGCTGCATTTCTCGGACGACAATCATGCCCGCGTCGCCAGCCCCAACCACCAGAACGCGTTTCCTCGCTGTCTCTTCTCCTTGGCTAAACGGCCATCGTGGTTGCGTCTTGACTCCGGGGTCATAGAAAACACGGATAGACAATCGTATAGCGCCAACGGCCAGTAGCGTCAGGAGGCTGTCGATAACCAGAGTTGCTCGTGAAAACTCTTGTATCCACCCGACCCACAAGGCCACAGCGACCAAGAGTGACATGGCAACAGCGCCAGCACCCCAAGCCAACGCGACGAGAAGGAGGTCCGAAATACTTGCATATCGCCAATAGCGACGATACAAACCACACCAATAGAAGACGACCAGCTTGACCAGAAGGGCCACAGCCAAGAACGGAAGAAATTCTGGGCGGAACTGAAAAAACAGCCACCCGAAATAAATGACGAAGGCACCAAGAGCAGCACAGCTGATAACTACTGCGTCGGCCAACAACACGTAGCGATTACGCATGCCTACAACTCCAACAGTGTCGACTTCTCCAGACAGGTGTCGGCATCATCAACCAATAGTACTAGGTAAAAATTGACTAGAAAAAGAAACTCCCGAAAATGTTACGCTGTGCATTGTCAATGCTCGCCCGTTGGTCACGCCAGATAATGTCGTGCTGAAAATTCAACTGATAACTTCCGGAAAAATTGCCTTTTCAGGTGGAGGGGACAGGCCTTAGGAGGCCAAAAACGCTTGAAGCTCTGGTTCAATAGAGTCGAGTTCTTCTTCAAGCACTATGCACTGTTCTGCTGCGCTTTCTAGCCAGCCGCGCCTGCCGGCCTCTTCTAGACGATAAGCGAGCGCGGCAGCCCGAGCGACTCCAAAACAGTCCAGGCTGCTTCGTATGGCTTGTGCAGCATGGCGGACTACCGCAGCATTTCCTTCTGCGATCGCAGTTCGTAAATCCTCCCGGAGTTGGGGGCAGATCTTGAGATATCTGTCGATTGTCTGTTTTAGTTTTTCCCTGTCGCCATTGACCGAATCGAGCGCTCGCTGCCAATCAAGTATGCCTAATTCCTTGTTATCTGTATGGTCTTGGGAAGCTGAATGTTTGGGCGCTGAGTCGACCGCTGTTACTGTTGATGGGTGGCGTCTCGGTCGGTCGAGGTAACTTTCTCGCTCAGGTGAGAATCCGGGTTCATCAGTAGTTGTGTCTAGCGCAGCTCGCATAGTGTTAAATGATTGAGTCAGGGCACCGAGTTCGTCACTCGATGTTACCGGTAGGTCGTGGGTCAGTTGTCCGTCTGCTAACTCATTCGTTGCAGTGGCCAGAGCAGCGATAGGGCGGGTCAATTGGTCTGCTGTTTGTTTGGAGACGATCCAGATTGTACATATTGTGGCTACCAGAAGCAGTAACGAGAAGGCCATGATGGCATTATGGAGCGACATAACACGCGTGACTTCGTGCTGCATGAGTGCGGTTTGGTCAGTTGAAATAGACTCCAAAAGTGCAGTGGTAAGTTGCTCGCGTGGCCGCAACTCATTCGCTAGCCAGTGACGGGCCAGGTTTGCACGGGGCTCTCGACGTTCGCTGATAACCGTGTCGACCAAACTAGGAAACGCCAATAGTTCGGCATCTAGCCACTCGAGTAGGTCCTGCTGGTCAGTCGTCAGCGTCGATTGGCGATCTCGGATCGCGGCCATTATGGAGAGTGCTTGGTCTAGGTAGGTTCGGTATCGCTGCTCGTCGTTTGTGTTGCCCGTGTCGAGAAAAATTTGGAGAGCTGTTTCGGTTTCGGTCAGAACGTGACGGAGGTCCGAGAGCAGGCCCAGTGATGCGCGGTCTCCGTCTGGTGCTGACGCGCCTAGCCTCAGCATGGCGGCACTTCCCCCGGTTACTAGATCGATTACCGGTTGCACGACTTGGAGGTAGGAGACTCGCGCCGGCTGATTTCCTGGCGTTTGGGCGACATCCTCGATTGCCCATTGCCAGGTCCGTAACTCCCCGAGCACCTCAGTTAATTCAGTCAGGCGATTCTGGTCGCCCGCGGTGGTCCTTGTTTTGCCGCGTTGTACCAGCTGTTTAAGAAGTGGGTCTATTTCGTTCAGCCAAGTGTCAGCACGTCTGCGCTTCGCCTCCGGGTCTCCCAGTAATATCCACTCTTGCAGGGCAGTCCCGGATTGTTGAACACCGGCTAGGATACGTGTCGAGTCGTCCGCTGTTGGTCCTTGTTGCAGCGTGTGTAGGGTGTTGTTTCGGATCCAGAGGCTTGTGCCAAATCCACTAACGAGGACAGTTACCGCAATTAGGCCTATGGTTAGATGTGAACGCAGAAGCTTTCGTCTGATACCCCCTCTTGGTGTCGATCTGGCTGGTTTGGAGGAAATGTCTGGTCCCGGTACTGTAGTCATTGTGGCATTGAGGGAGCTAGCCAATCGGGTGAGGTGGCGACTAGGGCTAGCAGCTGGGTTAACTGGCTTTCGAGGACACCAACCCGTTGGTAGGTTTCAGACGGTAATTTGTGGCCAGGATAGTAAGCCTCGATGGAAGAGTTGCCACCAGTGGTGCGGGAGTGAAGGTAGGCCAATTCCGAGGCAAGCAGCGAGGCAAGATCGTAAGATTGACCAGAAGTGCTATCGACCGTTCCCTCTCTGGGGTCCTGTAAATTGAGGGTTGATAATGTGGACATCTCGGCGACGTCGCTTAGAAGCCCGAAACAGGTCAGTAACCTGAGGTAGACGTCGGTCGGCCTCTTGAATCTCTCGAATTCTGGGGTTTCTGGAATCTGTTCTGACTCTGAAAATTGTTGCAGAAGCCATGCTGTGTAGTTGATGGCCAAGGTCACCTGCTGAAACACATCACTAGATGAAAATCGCCGGTCGAGAAGCAGATCCACCTGCCGGCTAGTCGCTAGCATCGATTGAAGAGCTTCGGCAGCTGACACGCTGGGGGTACTGGGGGGGGGCTGAGGAGCGACTTCGTTGATATTCAGCGCAACCTTGACGGCTTCGATACGTTCGAGGACCCTTTCGATTAGGGCAGTGCTGTGGCTGAAGTCGGCTGGATTTGGCACCGTAGGGGATATAACAGCACGTCGACGTGCTAATTCGAGACTAAGCCGATCGATTTTGCGAAATAGCGTGAGAGCTTGAGATAGAGTCGCACGGGGCGTTGCTCCGGATAGCCTTATCTCAAAGTGAGGGTACTCCGGTCGGCCCATTTCTCGACGAATGAACTCCACTTCAGCCCGGACTGAGTTCAAGCGCAAGGACAGGTCAGCTAGTCCTCTCGCTTCCCCGGATGCAGGTTGGGCGACAGCCGTGGTCGACATGATGTGACAGGCGGCTGTCAGAGCTAGAAGGCGCAAAGGTGTCATTAGCCTCGTCGCGCCCAATCGTAGCGCGGATCCTTGTGCAGAAGCGTACCACAAACACAGAGTGAAACAGGACGAGAGACTGCACACGATTTTGGTTCTGATGAGGGTAAGTCCGTCGGTTTACTGTCCCTTGGCTCAAGTTATCGACTATAAAGGGTCCAGTTGGTCGTTAGGTTTCGCCGATTCTGATTTGAGAATTCCTTCATTCAGGGCTCCAGTTGGGCAATTGTGGAGGGTTGCTGGCCTCTGTCGCCTGTTCGCTGACTAGGACGATAGGTGAGACTACAGTCGAGGACCTTGCAAGGATGATAAGGGCAGGGCTTTCCCTTCCGAAGCGTTTAAGGAGACTGGAGGCTAGATGAATTGAGTGGCCGCGCTGACATTTAGTTGGGTAACGGTTACGTGATACATAGCAAGCGGTCGGTGCGGGTGGGGGGTGCGCTGGTAGAGCGATTCACCGGAGGCGTGCAGTAGAGGCTAAGCATCGTCTGTTATTCGAAAGTGATAGTAGTCATCTTGTCACGGTGGGTGATTGTGGGAGGTGTGTTCGGCGATTTCCCGTTTTGTGGGAGTGGTTGAGCTACTCCCTTGTTAATCTTTTGTTTGTTTAAACCTCGGACAGCGTTTTGGGGGACGTTCCTAGACTGATGCCTAAACGATCATTGCCATCTAACCCACCCCTTGACGGTATCCGTGTCATCGATCTCAGTCGGGTTGTGTCGGGTCCAACTTGCTCAATGACTCTTGGTGATATGGGTGCCGACGTTATCAAGATCGAGGAGCCCGTTCGAGGCGATGAGTCGCGTGGATTTGGACCACCGTTTGTCGGCGGTGAATCGCCATACTACCTGTCGGTTAATCGCAACAAGCGTAGCTGTGGCATCAATCTCAAAAGCGAGGCTGGACAGGCGATCGTGTGGCGGTTGCTCGCTAAGGCCGATGTCTTGCTTGAGAATTTTAGGCCAGGAGCGATGGCACGACTCGGGCTTGACTACGAGGCTGTATCGGCTCGTTGTCCAACCTTGGTTTATTGTTCGATATCGGGTTTTGGCGGCAGTGGGCCTGATGCGAACAGGCCCGGTTACGATCTCATCGTGCAGGGTGAGTCGGGTTTGATGGATCTAACCGGTGAGGCGGCAGGCCCACCGACACGAATCGGTACACCGATTGCTGACCTAACTGCCGGGATGATGGCGGCGCAGGGCGTGATTTTGGCGTTGTATGCCAGGCACACAACTGGTCGCGGTCAGCACGTCAACGTTGCGATGCTCGATGCTGTCGCTTCGCTACTGACTTATAACGCCGGTAATTATTTTGCCTCTGGGGAAAGCCCGACGCGCCGAGGTAATGACCATCCGTCGGTTGTTCCTTATCAGACGTTACGGGCTAAGGATGGGTGGATGAATTTGGGCATTGCGAACGATTCTCTGTGGGTGCGTTATTGCAATGCCATAAAGCGGAATGACATTCGGGATGATCCTCGATTCGTTACTGCTCCTGAGCGTGTTCGGAATAGGGACGTCTTGATTCCGATCATTGTTGAGTTGACAGCGACCCGTACGGTGCAAGAGTGGCTAGACTTACTGGGTGATGCCGGTGTTCCCTGTGGTCGCATCCGCACCGTGGCTGAGGTATGTACCAATCCGCAATTGACCACTCGGGGTAAAGTGATTGAGTGCCCTCATCCGACAGCTGAGGCTGTCAAGATGATCGGACTGCCGATCGAACTCAGCGATACCCCAGGTCACGTGACGTTGCCGCCACCCCTCTTGGGTGAACACACTGATGAGGTTTTGCGTGAGGTGGGCTACAGTGATAACGAAATCAGTGAGCTAAGAGATGCGGGGGCGGTTTAGAGTGCGGCGAATTTTATTCGACACCGATGGTGAGGGTTATGGGTTTGGTGAGGATCTAGGAGAGTGTTTACTGTTGGCTGGCTAGTGTTTGAGGGCATCGCTACCACCTAGACGGAACAATTTCGGTAGGAGAACCAGAATATGACATTCCAGCGATTGAGTGCGTTGCTTGTGGCCATTCTTCTGTGGAACGGCGGATCTTTGCTTAGCGCACAAGGAGTGGATTACACCGAGGTTACGGGATGGCCCGATCCAGCGACATCGGTGGCCGGTACACCGGCAGCCTGGAACTTCGGGCAGGTGTCCGGAGTTGCTAGTAGCGTCAATGGATACATTGTTGTCTTGCATCGTGGTGCGTTGCCTCTGATGTTGTTCGATCCAGATGGACGGTTCGTCCGTGCATGGGGCGATGGTTTATTCAGTAATGGCAAGGTGGCCGGTATCGATCCCACCGACCGCGTGTCTGGGCAGTCTGGGTACACTGCTGTTTACGGTGCGGCCGGATGTCACGCGTGTGGTGCTCATGCGGTGAGGGTTGATGCGGACAACAATATCTGGGTTGTCGATGCTCCGGGGCATGTGGTCTACAAGATGAATTTTCAGGGACATGTGTTGATGGAACTTGGGTCAAAGGGAGTGGCTGGACAGAGCCAAAACACGTTTAATCTACCGACCGATGTCGCCTTTGGGTCAGACGGTTCCGTTTATGTAAGTGACGGATATGGCAATGCTCGGGTCGTGAAATACACGGCCTCCGGCGAGTATCTGGTGGAGTGGGGCAGCCGGGGCACGGGGCAGGGGGAGTTTGGCCTACCCCACAATCTGGTGGTGGATGCTGCTGATCGAGTTTATGTGACTGACCGCGATAACCAGCGTGTTCAGGTATTTGATGCTGCGGGCCGGTTTCTAGATGAGTGGAGCGACATCGGTGGTAATTCCGCTTTGTTTATGACTGCTGACCAGCACCTTTGGACTGGAGGTACCTTGCGGGACCTCAACGGGAACGAGACTGCTACTCTGCCCGGTGGTAACGGTGGACATGGGATGACGGTGTCAGGTGCTGGAGAAGTTTTTGTTGCGCAACTTGCCGGGCGTGTACAGAAGTTTGTGAAATGACGGGTCTCGAACCGGAGGTATAAAGAATGAATCGACGAAATGAAGTCGTGCTGTTTCTACTGGTGACCGTAGGAGGGATATCGGTTTCGGCTCAGACAACCTTCGAACCGCCAAGGTTGGCTGACGGCCGGCCCGACCTGCAGGGAGTCTGGGATTTTCGGACTCTGACACCGCTACAACGGCCAGAGGACAAGGCCGATCAGGCTTTGCTGACTGCCGAAGAGACAGCTGAGCTTGAGGCTCAGTCGGCTGCGAGGGCTAACGCGGCATTCGCGCCGAGTGAGGTGCGGAATGAGCCGCTGCCGGTCGGTGGCAATGTTGGTGCTTACAACAGCTATTGGGTTGATCAAGGGGCTTCCGTTGTTGACGACCTGCGAACCTCGCTCATCGTGGACCCCCCGACCGGGCGATTGCCAGATCTGCAAGCGGGTATAAAGATGGCTGAACTCTCACTAGGAGAGGACCTTCCGGGGACACGCCCGGTTCGAGTGCGGGCCGCTGGCATTGGTGCTGATAGCTGGGAGGACCGAGGCCTAGCTGAGCGGTGTCTTCTTGGTTTCAATTCGGGCCCGCCAATAGTGCCGGCTGGCTACAACCAGAACATTCAAATTTTTCAGACGGCTGACCACGTCGTTATCCTGCATGAAATGGTGCATGATGCACGCATCGTGCCACTGGAACACCGTGAGCATTTGCCAGAGAACGTGCGCCAGTGGATGGGAGATTCCCGTGGGTACTGGGATGGGGACACGTTGGTGGTGGAAACACAGAATTTTTCTGACAAGACCGCAAGTTTCAACCCGTCAGTGGCGACGGCGGTTGGTAGCGGCAGGACCCTAAACCTAGTTGAGCGTTTTAGCAGGGTGGGCGATGATACGTTGCTTTATGAGTACACGGTGGACGACGCCACGACCTTTACTAGGCCATTTACAGCAGTGCTGCCGATGAAGCTGGGAGAGGCGATGTTTGAGTATGCCTGCCATGAAGGAAACTATGGCTTACACAACATGTTGTCTGGAGCACGGACTGAAGAGTTAGCGGCCTCGCCAGGGCAGTAGGCTAGCCAATTTCCATCTCTCTCACGGTTCGGACAGGAAGTAAGTCGGGCAGGATTGGAACAACCCTACCCGACCCCTGCTGAGTAGGCTTATTGGTCAAGCTCGGCGTAGATCTTCTCGGCATTGTCAGCGGCGCTTGTCAACGTGCCCCTGCTCATTACGTAGTTCGCGTAGCGGGCAGGGAGGTTGAGCGAGGCGGCGGTCTCTGCTGACGATTTTCCTTCCGCTTTTCCTCTTTCCACGGCTGTGAGGAAGTCGCGGTTGAACTCGCCAAACTCGCGGAAATCAGCCCAGGTCATTACTGGGCTATGGCCAGGAATCACAGTATCGACCCCTGAGATGCCGTCAGCGGCAGCCAGTAAGGTCTTCGGATATGACACCCCGCTACCACCATTGCCGACGTCGATATACGGTACACCCTTCCAGGCGAACAGATCTCCAGTGTGAGCAACCCCGAGAGCCCGGAAGACCACGATGGAATCACCGCTCGTGTGCCCAGCTCCGAAGTGGTAGAGATCGATTTGGTTATCGCCGTCGAGCAACGTAAGGCGCTCTTGATAGGTCTGGCTTGGCAAGTACTGCCGTCCACTGGTGGATTGGAAGGCCTCCATGCGTTCCATGTTGGTCTTTGTGTTGGTATGAGCGACTATTTCGACCGGTTGAGGGAAATCGATGTTGCTTCCGACGTGATCTCCGTGCGTGTGTGTGTTGATAATCATTTGCACTGGTTTGTCGGTGACGGTTCGGATCTGGGTCAGAATCGCATCACCCCAACCGGGGTTTTTTGTGTCCACCACGACGACGCCGCTGTCGGTCACTAGTGCGGCTGTATTGCCGCCGCCGCCTGTGATGACGTAGAGATTGTCTTTGACGTGTTCTATCTCTGCCAGATTGCCTTGGGCGACTGGGCGTCCCATGGATGTGACTAGGCCCAATCCGACCAAAGTGGTCAAGATCGTGATTCGCTTCATTCTGTCCTCCGTTTTACCTGGTTTGATGAGTTGACTTTTTTGGTGCCCCCGTTTAGATGTTTCGGTCCTCTCTAGTTAGCCGATACTCTAGTACCATCTCTTCGGTTAATTTTGTTCCAAAGCCGGGGTCCTTTGGAGCTAAAACATCACCGTTCTCTGTGGCTGGCGACATTGCATCAAGGATGGCTGAGCCGGCAGGAAAACTTTCGGCCATCGTACAGCTTGGAGAGGTCAGGGCGATTGGCAGGCCCCATGAACTGCCACCCCGGTGCGGGATGATTTCCAACCCGGCTGTCTCAACTAATTGGGCGATCCGGCGACCGGCGGTGGTTCCGCCGCACCAGGTGATGTCGGGTTGCAGGATTTCGGCGGAGCCTAACCGAACGAGGATGTCGAAACCATATTCGGTGTACTCATGCTCCCCACAGGCGATCTTGGTCAACTTTCGTCCGCTGCCACCTATTCGATTGACCAACTCCGCGTAACCGAATACGTTGTCTGGAGAAAGCATCTCTTCCATGAAGTAGAGGTCTGCTGCTCGAAGCCGTTCGGCAAGGTTGACTGCCCACTCGACAGTGCCGTCTCGTGACACACAGTCGGTCATTAAGTTGCCGTCCGGTCCCATCGCATCGCGGGCGGCCAATACCGAGTCAATTGCTCGCTGAAGCTGTGCTGGTTCGGTTTGCGGGCTAATAGGCAGGCTGCGCTTGAAATGTCTGACGCCGCGAGCTCTACCCTCTGTGACATCCCCACCTGTTTGGTAGAGGGCAATGCGGTCGCGCGGCGCGCCGCCAAGCAACTGATATACCGGCTGGCCGGTGTGCTTGCCGGCAATATCCCACAGTGCATTGTCCACAGCACTGAGCGCCATAACGAATAGCCCACGGCGTCCATAAAAGATCGCGGACCGGTACATTTGATCCCAGAGTTGTTCGACATTAAGTGGGTTGGCGCCGATCAACAAGTGTTTAAGGTGTCCGTCGATGATCTCGACTGCTGCGCTGCCACCCGCGCCCATGCCAAACCCAGTGATGCCTTGGTCGGTCTTGATGATGGCGATGATGGCTGAGGGAAGTTGCTCAAATGGTCCGCCCCAGCGCCAGCGACGGGGGTCGTCATCACCTTCGAACTTTGGGGCCTCAAGCAGTCCATCCGACCGGGCGTTGATGTATATGGGATAGGCGGCTACGGACTGAATTTTAAGGCTCGGCTCTTGTGCCATCCATGCCGTGGCTGATGGGGTGGTCCTGATTTGAGACGATGCTATGCCTGCAGCCACGGCAGCAAATCTTCTGGCGTCACGAAAAAAGCGACGGCGACTAGGCATGGTCAACTCTGATTTCATCACGATACCTCGCATTGTCATGGTTCTAGGATCCCGCCGAGACTATCGGCTTGGTGGTATTGCCTCCATTAGAAGAGTCAAAGCATCGCGAAGGGCTCGTCCACCGGCCCGAGCACCTCGGTAGTGCCCTTGGCGCACTACTACAAGGTCGTGTGATGGAACGATCAGTGTCGTCTGCCCGCCTGCGCCAGACATGTAATAAGCTTCTTGAGGCACCGGGAAAGTTCCGGTACCGTTGATCCAGAAAAATCCCCCGTAAATTGGCCGCCCGTCAGCTTCCCAGGCCGGGGCGACAGAACTGACGAACTCGGCGTAGCCTTCTGGAAGAATACGGGTGCCCATCCAGACCCCATCTTGGAGGTACAGGTTCCCGAGGCGCGCCCAGTCACGTGCTGGAGCAAGTTCGTAGCCTTGGAGGAGGTAATTACCATAGGGATCAGTTTCAAGGACCATCCCCCGGATGCCTATCTTGTCGAATAATTCTCTTTGGGGAAATGATAGGTATTCGTCCCCACGACCCTCGACGCCCAAACGAACTAGGTAGTTGGTGAGCACAGGATCCGAGTTGCGGTAACGGCCAATAGTATTTGGGGGCCACTGCTGCGGGCGGGTGGCTGCCCAGTTGAATGAGTTGACGGTGCCGGTGTAGACATACAGGTGGTCTGGATAGCCTAGTGCAGGGTCGAGGTCGGGGTCAGCCACTCCCCGAAATCGCAGCCCGCTCGACATGCGTAGGATGTCAGCAATCCGAATTTGCTGTCGTGGATCGCCGTTGTTTTGCCATTCTGGGACTGGGGCTGGTTGCCAAAGGTCGTAGACACCTTGCTCGATCAGGACTCCCATCAAGGTCGCCGTAAGACTCTTGCCCATTGACCAGCTTTCGAGTGGGGTATGCATGGTGATGCCGTCTCCATACCGCTCGCCGATGATACGGCCACGGTGGGTGACCACGAATGCCGCTGTCATGCCTTCCGCTGGTTGAAAGGCTGCATCGACCGCTTGAGCTACCTTGTCACTATCTATGCTGGGTGGTAGCGGGGCGTCGGAGAGCCGGTCGCCCATCGGCCAGGGCAGAGTAGACGGTTCGGGTAATGTGCTGGTGATGTCAACTGGTTCGAAGAAGACATCATTTTCGCCAATTGGTAAGGTCACGCAGCCGTGATCGCCGTTGAACTTCGCAGTGCGGACTACATCGTCTGGAAGCGTTAGGTGTATTTGGCGCTGGTCGCGGTCTACCTCAATGTTGGTCACGTGAGTGCGGTGCTCGTAAGGAGAACTGAAGAACCCCACATTTTCAGCAGCGAACGCCGGGTCGAGTCCGGTGACGAAGACTGCCGAACACAGGGTCTTAGCGAAGCCTGCGGTATGGTGCCATAGTGGGTCGCCTGGCGGTGCGACATACTCGGTGTCCAGTTCGGCTACCTCGGCACGCGCTAGCATGGCTGCTCGAGCATCTTGGGCCTCGCTGTGGTGGGGAAACGCTACACTGACCCACACAATCATGAGAGATGTAGCTATTACCAGACGCTGGGGAGAGAGGGTCATAACAGTCCTCCAATATTTAGCCGCTCATATCGCAGCCAAATGTAGGCTGAAGTGTATGCCTACCTGTCTGGGTCGCGTGACAGGTGGGTCGACTAGTTCGGTATGTGAAAGCGTAGCACGCCACGCTAGATAATGGTGCGTAGGAATGTCTGAAGGTATGTTGTAGGACAGACTGCGGTGAAAGACAGATTAGGGGACCTGACCTGATAGCATTTGTTGGCGCATCTTTCATGGTGGCCGCTTGTAGCTAGAATTGTGTTGGGCGGTATCGCGAGTACAAATCTTGGTCCTCCAAAATATGGTTGTCCGTCTCTTGAGCTTGGATTCGTGAATCCAGGCGTGTCCTTGTCTTAATCGTGCTGTTTACCGATTCTATCTTCCTGCTCCGTTTTCTCCCCATAGTGGTGGGACTGTTCTTCTTGGCACTGGCGGTGACACCGCGAAATTGGAGAGCGAGAGGGTGGCGCTTCAGTCTCGGAAACGCTGTTCTTGCTGTTGGGAGCTCGCTTTTTGTCGCGTGTGGCAGTGGTCCGTTCATTCGGTGGATTATCGCGGCAGCGTTCTTGAACTATCTGGTCGCGCTCGCAATCGACCGTGCTCGGCAAGTGGACGATGATCGTGTGGGAGCTCTTCCTGAGGCGCTATTGACGCTGGCTGTGACCGGCAATGTTGTGTTACTTGGCGCATTCAAGTACGCGATGCCGCTACCTGTTGTGTTCAATGAGCGGTCGTTTGCGGTTCCGCAATTGCTGGCTCCGTTCGGTCTTACTTTTTTGGCCTGCCATGCGATTTCCTATGTGGCAGATGTGAGCCGTGGACACATGCCTGCGCAGGGCAGTCCTATTCGAGCTGCGCTCTATTTGTTGTTTTTTCCGTTGTTGTGCGCAGGACCTTTGGTGCGTTACCGCGATATGGGCCCCCAACTCGCTACGCGCCGAGCCACGATGGCGGCTTTTGCCTATGGTGTAAGACGGTGGCTGGTAGGCTTCTGCAAAGTGGTGCTATTGGCCCGGAATTTAGCGGGACCAGCTGATGCAGTGTTTCGCAGTTCCGCTGGCGACCTTGGCCTGCTAGAGGCTTGGCTGGGGACCTTCTGTTTTGCGTTGCAAATCTATTTCCAGTTGTCTGGGTACGCCGACATGGCGATTGGATTTGCACGGATGTTCGGTATCCGCGTAGTCGAGAATTTTCGCTGGCCCTACGGGGCTGACACGGTGACCGAGTTCTGGAGGCGTTGGAATCTCACTTTAGTGGGCTGGATCCGCACTTATATTGGCGTCTCACATGAGGCATCTGAGGCTGGGATGTGGGTGCGGGTGAGGGAGATTTTTGTGGTCTTCCTTGTTGTTGGATTTTGGCATGGGCCAGGGTGGAACGTTGTTGTGTGGGGTATGTTGCACGGCGGGTTCGTAGCGTTTGAGCAACTCGTTCTTGGTGCGAGACTCGATCGGTGGCCGGCGTTAGCCCGTCGCCTGTACTGTGTGTTTGTGGTGCTCCTATTGTGGGTGCTCTTTCGGGCTGAGTCGGTGGATGGTGCCGTTGTGGTCTGGCGTGCGATGTTTTCTCTGGCGAATCCTGTCGAGCCGACATCGCTGTTGATGACCCCGATCGAGTGGGCTGCACTTGTGATTGGTAGTGTCGCCGCGGTTCCCTTTTGGCCGGGATCTGGTAGGTGGTTGGTGACCGTCGATGCTTTGACTACATCGATCTTAATCCTGACTTCGACCAGCATCATCTTTGTGTGGCGACAGTTTGCGAATACGTTGCTTTTCCTTACCGGGCGAAGGCGCTAATGATTCTTTGAACAAATTTCTAGAGGTTGCCGGTCTTGCGGGTGGATATCGGCCAGCGACTAGGTTCGTGATGCTCGAGGTATTCCCGACGGGAGACCGACCCGACAATCATGGACTTGGTCAGCCACCAATTCTTAGGTCGTATGCCGAAGATAATATGAGCCAGGCTCAGTCCGGCGAGTGAGAGCCCTGTCATGCCGTGAAAGACATAGACCCAACCCCAGGTGCCTTCACCGAGAATGTATGGATTGGGGGTAATGAATGTTGTGCCCATTCGCCACAACATGACCACCCCAGTGAGACTGACGGTACACCCCACGAAGGTCAGTACCAGATGGTAGAGTCTATTGCCGATTGGGTATTTGGCCGGATGAGGTCCAGACACCACGTGACCAGCCTCACGCATGATTTCGGCCTTAAACTCCGGAATATCCTTTGGTCCGACCCAGATAGACCAAAAATCGAGAAAGAATACTGTGTGCAGGATGTGAAAGATGATTGATCCGGTTAAGACCAACCCGGCCGTATAGTGAATTTCAACCCAGTCGAATTGCCACCCCATGATGGGAAAGAATGCTGTGCCAAGCAGAGTGAAAACAGACCCAGCCATTACCCAATGAAACAGACGGGCCATGAAGGAGTGTCGTTTGACGCGTTCAGGAAGGCCAGTGTGTTTAGATTCGAGGGTGTCTGTTTCACTTTTGGGGCGCACGCGGTGCGCCGAAAGAATGATGTAGGACGCATGGGCTACAAGAAATGTGATGAAAACAAAGATCGACACCCAAAAGATATTCCAGGCGACATGGGTGAGTACGGTTCGCCCCCACGGATCTAGGGCTGTCTGAACGATATCCACTGATGTTCCTCCGTACCAGCGGTCCTAGCTGGAGTTTATGGAGTGAACGCATGTACTCTGCGCCAGACTCCACCGGTGGACCGCTGTTTCTGACTTTGGCCGTTGTTGTAGTTGGTGACCGGCTCTGCCCGATAGTCTAAAAGCTGTCAGCTGGTCGCTAACGAATGTATCCGAGGCTTCGGAGACGTCGCAATTCTTCTGGGCTAAGCCCTTCGGTAGCATCCTCATCTGTTGGTAGCTGGCGTGCCTCTGCGTATCGAAGTCGGCCTGCGAGTTCTGCTTTCAGTTGCTCGACAATGTCAGGGTGTTCCTGGGCTACATCCCTGTGGTTCAAGGGGTCGTCTGAATGGTTGTAGAGTTCAAACTCCGTCATGCCCTCTGGAGGTGCGACGTTTTGCACTAATTTCCAACCATTCAAGACCACAGCATATTGGTCGACGTCATAGGGTGCTCGCTCGCGACGGCTGGAGATCCGCTTCCGCTCGCTGAAGGCCGGGCGTTCGATCCACCCGATGGCTGTCGGGTCTTCAGGGTTGGCGACTAGCGGCAATAGGCTTTGTCCTTGGACGGTGTCAGCGATTGGTAGACCGCTCAGCGAGAGCAGCGTCGGCATCAAGCTAAGCGATTCCACTGTTTCGTCAACGATGAGGCCTTCCGGTAGGACGGCTGGCCAGTGCAGTAGCAGTGGTACATTCACGCTCTCACCATACACCGTGTTGCCGTGCCAGCCCCAACCGTGGTCGAGGAATTCCTCACCGTGGTCGCTTACAAAGGCGAGGAGTGTGTCTTCGGCGACGCCGCGTTCTTCTAGGCCTTCCATCAATCTGGCGATTTCGGCATCCATGCCGCGGATCGAACCGTCATACCAATCGAGTTGATGACTGATGTATTTTTCAGGATCAACGCCCGCCGCTTCGAGTTCCTCGCGATTGGGAAACCGTTCAGGACCAAATCGGTTTCCATCAGCGACCCTTCGGTCGTCCCCGAGTGAGTCACCGACTTGTTCCAGGAAGGCTTCGTGTTCTTCTTTTCCGGTCGGTGCGGCCCACATCAGATCATACGGTGGATAAGGTTCAAAAGGATCATGTGGGTCGAAAACATGGATAAAGGCGTAGAAGGGGACATCGTGGTGGTCGTCCAGCCAGGTCAGAAATCGGTCGACGTAGGTTCGGGCCGTTTTGGCTCGACTGTGGCCAAGGCGGTCGTTGTCGATCGAGGCCCGTTCGTGCAGAACCTCGACACCTTGGTGCAGGTTACTTAGTTTGCCGGTGAATTGAACTGAAGAAGTTGCAAATGTGGCGTAGCCCGCTTCGCGGTAGGTTTCGGCAAGGGTAGTGGCGGTTGACGAGAGTCGATCGGCCATGCCGGTAATGCCGTGTGATGCCGGATAGACCGAGCTGAGTAGGGATGGGACTGATACCTTGGTCCAGGTAGCTTGTGAGATAGCGTCAATGAATTGAACCCCGCGGGCCGCTAGTGCTGATAGGGTAGGCGCAGTTGCCCGCTCGTGTCCCCAGGCATCGAGGTGATCACGGCGGAGGGTATCACCCAGAAATACGATGACCCCTTGTGGCGCCTCAGACCCTCCGTCGCGGAGTGCCGCCCTGGCTGCAGACCGGGCGGCAGCGGCAATTGGGGCCGGTGCGTCGACGTCTCGCACAACGGGTGTACCCCAGAACCCCACTAGTCCATCCTCAGCGCCTTCGAGCGACAATGATAACGTCACTTGTTGCCCTGCGTAGTCGTCCAGTGCTATGCGATTTGAGACCCAGCGGCGAGGTAGGGTGACCGTCCGGCGCCATAGCGGTGTGTCGCCAGAGCCATTGTCAATGCCGACGTTGAATGTCACTGGGTGGTCCTCGATTGTGCCAATTGCCAACTCGAGGCTGGGACGATCTGGTAACTGGAGTTCGACGGTAATCTGTTCGGGAGCCCGGCTGACTATCGTTTCCCGATACACTTCGTCGAGGCCTTGCCACCCCGGGCCTGAGGCGATCGACCGTAAGTGTTCTTTGCGTGGGATCGCACGGATCGACTCGATTGCAAATTCCGCGTCAGACACGTCACTTGGTTGGATGAGGATGTGTTCCAGACCACCGATTGAGAATGAGCGGCCCGGGTTTTCCAAGCGATAGGTGTGGAACTCATCACCTGGTTCCAGTTCGGCGGCCAGCGGTGGTTCGGCAGCATTTCGGATCGTGCGAAGTGTCCGTTCTTCATCCAGGGCATCAGCACCATTGAATGTGATGCCGACCTGCGATCCGGCCGAGACACGCATGGTAATTTCAATGGCTTGGAGAAGGTCATTCTCGTCCAGCCTTTCGGGTCGGGTTGCGTGTAGCAACGGAAGCTCTCCGGTCGTGCCGACCAGTCGTCCGTCCGTGACGCCAAAACCCGTGACATCGTGGTAGGCTGCCCATCCGTATCTTTCACTACGGTCTTCAACAGGCTCACCGTCACTCTCGTCGGCAGTTGGGAGGGGCACTGTGCCCTGACCGTCGAAGCGCCACTCGGTTGGTTCAACTGAGTCAACCGAAACGGTGCCGAGCACGGTTGCGGTCTCGAATAGGTCAATGAGTCTGAGCGTGATCGGTGTAGATACGCCTTGGCAAGAAACGGCGCCGAGTAGCGTGCTGATGCCGACCAACGTGAATACATGACGCATAGAAGTTCCTCGAAGATTGTCGATACCTGCAAAATCATACACCCGGGTGGTTGTAATGAGAGATGCCGCTTTGCGTCGATTGTTGTTCCACGTCGGTTTGACGGTTGAACATCAGAGGTAGTGATGCCGGTAATCTGTCAGGTTTATAGTGTAGACACCGATTTAGCCTCAGCTTGGTGTGAGAAAGGTGCTGAAGCCTTGATCCTATGGCCGTTTTACTGAGTTATGCGCTGTTTTCACTGAAAGGGTATCGATGTCGTTAGACCATTACGTCACGCTTGGACGGTCAGGCTTGCGAGTCAGTCCATTTTGCCTAGGTGCAATGACTTTTGGGGAGGATTGGGGCTGGGGCTCGAGGGTCGGCGAGGCCGAAGCGATTTTGACTCGCTTCCTGGAGCAGGGTGGTAATTTTGTGGATACCGCCAATGCGTATACTAAGGGGCATTCAGAGAAAATTCTTGGAGACTATGTTCGCCAGCGGTCGTTGCGTCGCGATGAACTTGTCATTGCGACGAAATTTTTCGCGAATCTCTTTCCGCCTGACCCGAACGCTGGTGGAGCAAATCGAAAATCGGTAATGGCAGCGTGTGACGAGTCGCTGCGACGTTTGCAAACCGACTATATTGATCTTTACTGGATGCACCTTTGGGATCAATTTACTCCTATTGACGAAACGTTGCGCGCGCTCGACGACCTTGTTACTTCCGGCAAGGTGCGCTATATCGGGTTCTCAGACACTCCAGCTTGGAAGGTGGCCCAGGCGCAGGTGATCGCAGGGTTTCGCGGCTGGGTTCCCCTGGTTGCGTTGCAGATCGAATACTCACTGCTTGAGCGGACGGTTGAAGGCGAGCTTGTGCCGATGGCTCGTGAACTGGGCCTCGGGGTGACTCCATGGTCCCCTCTGCGGGGAGGTGTATTGACCGGTAAGTACACTCGTCAAAACATGAGGGATGTGGAACCAGGCCGCGGTGAACGGGTCAAGTCGTACTTTACCGAACAGACTTTTGTGATTCTTGATGCGCTGGAACGTATCGCTGCTGACTTGAACACAACTCCGGCGGCGGTGGCGTTGGCTTGGATCCAGGGAAGGCCTGGTGTTGACTCAACGATTATTGGGGCTCGTACATTGGATCAGCTTGAAGCAAATCTTGCTGGGCTGATGGTCCAGCTTGACGAGGCCCAGGTTGGCGTGCTCGACGAAGTGTCCACACCGACTCACAGTTTTCCGACACCATTTCTTGAAATGGCCCCGACCGTCATGCATGCTGGGGCAACGGTGAACGGTGTGCCATCAGAGCCATGGCCGATGGCACCAGCGAGTGATAAAGAGCGTTATTAGGTGGAGTCATTTTGTCGAGGATGGCAAACTTGGGTAAACGTGAGTGATGGTGTGGTCGTCCCCAGTATTGCGCTTCTACAAAAACTAGTCGTTAGCGTTGATGGAAGCCGTCCCCGGGATGGTGTCGGTTGGAAGGAGGCCTGTTGACCAGTCGTCGTAGTGTTTTTTGTGCTGGTATGAGGTTTGGCGCGGCGTTGGTGGTCGTGGGGATGCTGTCGTCGACCGTGGGCATAGCGCAGGTGTCCTCAGAGCTCGCGGCTGATCGCGTGGCGGTTGTCCCGTTTGACAATATCAGTGGGAAGACGGAGGACGACTGGTTGGGTGCCGGGATAGCTGAGACCGTAGCCGCTGGTCTGAACAGTGGTTTGATTGGGCTGCGTTCGATCACGCGGGCTTCTGAGGCGGGCCAGCAACTCGGAGTTCAGTGGGTGGTTGCCGGCAGCTACCAGCGGCTTGGTGGCGAGCTACGTATTACCGCGCGAGTGGTTGATGTTTTGACCGGGCTCGTTTCTGGTGCAGTGACGGTCGATGGTGAATTGGACCGATTTTTTGTTTTGCAAGACCAACTTGTTGGGGAACTGTTGCCCGTGCTGGCAGGGGCCGTCCCAGGGGCCAGCGCTTCAGCGCAGGTGATTCGGCCACCTTCGGTACCCTCCCCAAGCCAGGCTATGAGAGGTCGTGTTGGTGGCCCTGCGACTAGGTCTCGTCCCGTGAGGCGACCGACCGAACGAGGGTTGTCAGAGACAGAGTTTACCGAACGAGCAGCCCCTGTGCCTGGCGTGATTTATGGCCCGGCGCCACCGGTGGCGCCGGCGGTAATTAATCGAGATACTGAGGGGCGGGCCACTGTTCGTGCGACCCGCTTGACCGAAGAGTTCGATCTCGACGGTTCCCTTGATGAACAGTTGTTTCAGGTTGTATCACCCATCACGGATTTCATTCAGCAAGCTCCGAATGAAGGTGAGCCGGCGAGTGAGAAAACCGAGGTCTGGGTTACATTTGACGATCGAAATTTCTATGTCGCCGGGCGAGTGTGGAATGCGGCACCGGAGAGTGAGTGGGTCGCCAATGAGATGCGTCGTGACTCCTTTAACATTCTACAGAATGACAATATTCGGGTGGTGCTGGATACCTTTTATGATCGGCGGAATGCTGTTGGTTTTATTATCAATCCGATTGGAGGTTTTGCTGATATCACCATCACCAATGAAGGTAATCCAAGCTTTGACTGGAACCCTATCTGGAATATGCGTACCGGACGGTTCGAGGGGGGGTGGACATTCGAGATGCTGATCCCATTTCGGTCCTTGCGTTATCGACCGGGATCGGACCAGGTGTGGGGGTTCCAGGTGGGCCGCGGTATGGCGGCGGCGAACGAGCGCGCCTTTTTGACCCCGCTGCCAATTTCCGCAGGGCGTGCGGCTGTGTTCCGTGTATCCGAGGCGGCATCGCTTGTTGGCCTTGACGTACCGGACGGCAGTAAGAATGTGGAACTCAAACCCTACACAATCGGGGGAGTGAGCTCGAATCTGAAGGCGAGTCCACCGACCAGGAATGTTGGAAGTGGAGATTTTGGTATCGACGTCAAATATGGCATCAACCAAAATTTGACGGCCGATTTCACTTACAACACCGACTTCGCGCAGGTTGAGGTCGATGAGCAGCAGGTGAATTTGACGCGTTTTAGCCTCTTCTTTCCCGAGAAGCGCGAATTTTTCTTGGAAGGCGCACAGGTCTTTAATTTTGCGCGCGGTGCTGCAGTCGGCGGCTTCGGGGGTGCGCTCCGTTTTACAGGTGGTGGTGGCTTCAGCGGTGGGGGTAATGCTCCCACTTTGTTTTACAGCCGCCAGATTGGGCTAAAACAGGGCACCGTTGTTCCTATTCTCGGCGGCGGGCGGGTAACTGGCAAAGTTGGGGCATTCGATGTCGGGTTAATCAATATACAGACTGATGATCAGGCGGTTGGCAGCCTTAAGCCGACAAATTTTACCGTGGGGCGAGTCAGGCGAGACATCCTTCGGCGTAGCACCGTGGGAGCATTGTTCACAAATCGATCGGTCTCCTTGGTCGGAGATGGAGCGAGTCAAACCTACGGTGCCGATGCAACGTTCTCGTTCTACGAGAACATCAGCTTGGTTACCTACCTGGCCAAGACCGAGGTGCCAGGCCTCGAAGACGAGAACGCGAGTTATCAAGGTCGGTTCGAATACGGGGCAGACCGGTATGGGTTTCGAGCCGAGCATCTCGTCGTAGAGGATAACTTCGTCCCAGAGGTCGGGTTTCTCCGTCGAGACAACTTTCGGCGGACCTACACCAGGGGACGTTTCAGTCCACGGCCGCGTTCGCTGGAGTCCGTCCGGCAGTTCTTCTTCGAAGGAGCTCTTGACTATATCGAAGCTGCTGACACGGGAATTGTACAGACGCGCCAGTCCCAACTAGGTTTCTCCACGCAGTTGGAGAACACGGATTCGGTTCGTTTCAATGTTGCAGAGAATTACGAGTTTCTGACCAGGCCATTTAGGCCGGGTCCGGGTGTGACACTTCCTGTGGGTGGCTATGATTTCCGCGATGTCGAGGTAGGCTACACTTCAGGTCCGCAGCGTCGGCTTACAGGGACCTTTTCAGCACGCGCAGGTGGGTATTTCAACGGCACGATTCGGTCGGTGGGATTCCGTCGAGCGCGGTTTCCACTAACCGAGCAATTTTCAGTAGAGCCGAGTGTGTCCCTTAACTGGATCGACACGCCGTTGGGCGAATTTCAGACAAATTTGCTGGTTACTCGAGTCAACTACACCTTCACGCCGCGCATGTTTTTTAGTGGTCTCATTCAATACAACTCCGCGAGCCGCACTCTCAGTAATAACTTGCGCCTCCGTTGGGAATATATTCCAGGGAGTGAGTTGTTCGTTGTTTACACCGAGGACCGGGATACGGACCCCTTGATGCCGGACCGTAATACTGAATTGCGGAACCGGGGATTCGTCGTCAAGTTCAACCGACTGTTGCGATTTTAGATGTGGGTCCGCGGTTAGCTTGACCGGGAGCTCTCCCAGGTTTGACTGGTAAACCGGTGGTAGCCGGTTTCGTCGCCCTGAAGACTATAAGGTCACTGCCGGTCGGGTCGTAGGGCGGTCGGTGGAATCCCCCCCACATGTCCATTCGCTTGAATCCGGTGGCCCGCGCTGCGTCCCGCAGTTGCCTGGCTAGGACATAGCGATGCTGCAGCCGTGTATAGATTGGCTTTCCAGCAACCGGCTGGTAACGATACCAGACGTCAAGATTTTGTTGATCGTGATTCCAGATGGTTCGCTCGGCAACTTCATAGTGGAGGTCTCCTAGGCTGATTGTGCCAATTGGGCTAAATCGCTCGTGCCTCGTGGTCTCCATGGGACCCTGGTCGTGCACATTGTCGATGGCATAGGCATCCAACACCAACTGGCCGCCAGGGCAAAGGTGGTCCCAGATACAGGCTAGGCAGTTGCGGAGAGCGATGTCGTCGAGCAGGCAGTACAGGCCGCTGTAAGGAATAATGATTCGTTCAAACTGTTCGCCGAGCTGGAAGCTCTGCATGTCCGCCTGAATCAGTTCAATCGCTGGCTGTCGTTGGTGACCGAGCCGAGCGCTGGCCATGGCCAGTAGTTCTGGATTGGTGTCTAAGCCCACCAAGCGCCTCGATGGTTCGTGAAGCTGAGACAGGATGCGGGCGTTTCCGCAGCCAAGTTCGAGCACCGATTTCACCCCTGCGCAAGAGTCACGGTAGAAAGCCACGTCACCATCATTGCCGGTGTGCGTGGCAACATACAGATCAGCGGGGTAATCGACGATCACGGTTCCTCTGCCCTTCTAGTCTTGCTAGCTTTGCAGATGAGTGATTAGCTCATCGACTAATCGTTTCAGGTGCGAAAGCGTTTGGTGGGCATCCCGCTCGATGTCTAAGTCATGAACCTCCCAATACTCAATTTTGTCTGACCATTCTGGAAACTGGTCTTTTACCATCCGTCGATGTTCGGTTTCCTTTACCGCGATTATCAGGTCTGCTTGCTCTAGGTCTTCCGCTGTTAGGGGTAAGGGCTCACGTGGTTCTTGCGGGAGAATTTCCAGACGTTCGCATTCTTCGCGCGTATATTGCGATAGTGGCCCTTCTAGGCCTCCAGGTATCTGCAGCCCTCGCGACTGCGCCTTCCAGGGGATGCGAGATTGAATCGCTCGATGCTGGAAGTAGTATTCAGCGAATCGGCTGCGGTAGTAGTTGCCTGAGCAGAGGAACAATACGGTTTTACAGACTACGGTCATGGTGTGTTTCTCTTGTGGGGTGTGTCACTAGTGATTGGAGTCTTGTGCCAGTTGGCATTCTCGTATTGACTGTTCTGTCTGGGAGGAACCTGTCGGGCTTGGTCGTGCCTGGATACTCGGTCAGGTTGCTGCGAGCTTGGCGAAGGCTCGGCGAACCTCGGTCGGGGCTTGGACAAGCTCGATGAGTACCCCGACTGCGCCCACTGGAAACTGATCGTTCCCCTTGGGATGGATGAAGCAAACATCGTAACCGGAAGCACCTTTACGGATGCCGCCTGGGGTGAAGCGTACCCCACGGCTGGTTAGCCAGGCGAACGCTTTTGGAAGATCGTCGATCCAGAGACCAACATGGTTGAGCGGGGGTTCATGAACTTTCGGTTTTCTAGCGGCATCGATGGGTTGCATCAGGTCGACTTCTACCGCCAAGGTGCCAGTGCCCGCTTTGCAGATGTCTTCATCAACGTTTTCGTCGTCGTTCGTGTAGGAGTGGGTGTAGCTCAGTCCCATCATGTCTACCCAGAATTCACGCAATGGCTGTTTGTCGAGGCCGCCGACAGCAATTTGTTGGACGCCGAGAATCTTGAAAGGTCGAGGTTCGGTCATCAGTGGCAATCTCCTGTGACGATGCAAGTGTGAACGATGCGTGGCTGGTTTCTCATGCCCCTGTGTCTTATTGAGAGTTTGTGCCGTTTCCAGACGGTTAGACCAAGCCCGCGACGGCTGCCTATCAGGACATCTTAGCGTTGTTTAGGGTCTCGGCTTTAACCCCCAGGAAAGCCGTTGGCTGTAGTCTGACGAGTTGAACTGACGAGCCTGCTGAACAGCAAGTGCGTTGCTGGCATGTCAGGTGTTGTTAGCTGAACGATGGCGATCAGGGGATTACGGTTGCTCTTGGCGGCCAGCTGTCCGACAATCTTGGGCTTGAGGGGTTGGCCGCCACGCCTTGTGAGTTGAACCGTAGGCAGCTCTTGACGGCGTAGTGTGGAGCCCCGATGGGATAAGGAAGAGCGAACCGCTAATTGGCGGTTTCCTGAGTCGGTAGGTTGACGTTATTCTTGGGGTTATTCGCACTTGGGTTCATCTGTGCTTCGAGATACTGGTTTGATTGGAGGAGTCATGTGTATTTGTAACAGTCGCAGCGTCCGCATTGTAGTGTCGATGATGATGGTGGTCGCCGCGAGTTGCGCCGAACCAACTCCTCCACAATCGCTTGACGAGTTGGCCAATCGGTCGCTAGCGCAGATCGACGGAGAGTTGGAGATTGCCGGGTTGAGAGAGCCGGTCGAAGTGATTCGGGACGAGTGGGGGGTCCCACATATTTATGCGCAGAATGACGACGACCTCTTTTTCGCACAAGGGTATGTGATGGCTCAGGATCGGCTCTGGCAGATGGAGATGTGGCGCCGCTGGCACGAGGGTCGGTTGGCCGAGATTTTCGGGCCGTCGGCGCTTGACTACGATCGCCGCACTCGACTGATGATGTTTCGAGGTCCATGGGACGACACCGAGTGGGCCAGTTATCACCCTAATGCAGAACGACTCTTTTCTGCCCACGCCAATGGAGTAAATGCTTACATCGACCAGCATCTGGATAATTTACCCGTGGAGTTTCAGCTCACGGGTATTGTGCCTGAGCGATGGACCGCCGAGACGGCTGTCCTGCGGTGGGCGGCACTTGCGGTGCCGAGTGTACGGGGACATGCGATTAACGAGATCCAACTCGCAATGGAGGTTGCCAGACACGGTGTTGAAGAAGCCAACAGACGTGCTGCCCCGGACCCGTGGGATGAACTTACAGTTCCGGAAGGTCTTGATGTCAGCATTATCACGGAAGACCTGCTTGACGCCATGCGAGCTGGCGATGGCGATCCGTTTGTGGCGGGAAGGCTCCCTGCTCTCGAAGTGGTTGAATCCTATCGTGCACTTTTGCCAGGTGGCATGCGCACAGCGCAGGTCTCATCCGGGCCGGTGGCGACCGAAGGCAGCAACAATTGGGTGATAAGCGGCGATCGCTCGTCGACTGGGATACCAATCCTTGCTAATGATCCCCATCGCCGGATTGAGATGCCGGCCCTGCGGTATTTCGTGCATTTGATTGCCCCGGGCTGGAATGTGATCGGTGGTGGCGAACCTCCTTTTGCTGGGGTCGACGCTGGGAACAACGAGCGGATGGCCTGGGGATTTACATTTGCAGGGACGGATATGGTCGATGTGTATGTCGAGGAAATGCACCCTGAGGACTCAAACTTGGTACGGTGGCAGGATGATTGGGAACCTTTACGAATCCTCGAGGAGGAGATTCCTGTTAAGGGCCAGGCATCTGAGCCGGTTGTGCTGAAATTTAGTCGGCATGGTCCGATTTTTTACGAAGATCTCGAGCACCGACGCGCTTACGCTGTGCGGTCTGTCGTTCAGGAACCTGGAACCGCGGCGTATAAAGGAAGTTTTCAGCTTTCACAGGCTACGAGTTGTGATGATTTTTTCGATCGGGCCATGCATTGGTTGGTTCCCACACATAGTCTCATCTGTGGTGATGTTGAAGGCAATATTGCGCTTCAGGTGACGGGACTGACTCCCGATCGCGATGGTTGGAACGGGCGTTTGCCGGTTCCAGGAAATGGCGACTACGAGTGGCGTGGCTTTCGGACCGACCTGCCACGGGAATTCAACCCAGACCGGGGATACATCACAACCGCCAACAATAATGTTCACCCTCCAGGCTATGAAGGCCGGCCTGTCTTCTACCACTCATCGAGAGGCGTAGAAACCTCCCGTATCACGAGGCTTCATCAGATCCTCGGAACGGACAAGCAGTTTACCGTCTCCGACCATATGGGTATTCAACACGATGTTCATTCGCTATCGGCTGAGCGTGACATTCCGTTGTTTCAGGGGTGGGTTTCAGATGATCCGGACCTTGAGTGGGCTAGAGATCTCATTGCTAACTGGGATGCCCAACTTTTACGAGAGAGCACAGCGGCGGCCCTTTACGTACGGTGGCTTGCTGTGGTTGACGAAGACGTGCAGGAGCAGGATGCCTCTGAGGGGAAACATCGACAACTTGTTGAAGAGGGCCTACAGGGAGCACTGCAGCGTTTGACCGATGACTTTGGTCCGGACCGTAGTCAGTGGCGGCATGGGCGGGTGCATGCCAGCGAACTTCCTCATATGATGGCGGAGGAGTTCGACTTGCCCACGGTCGAGCGTCCAGGAGGGTTCGGGACCGTTAATGCGACAGGTGCCAACTTTAGACGCATTATCGACTTAGCGGACCTTGATCGTTCGGTGGCTAGTAACGCGCCCGGGCAGTCAGCACAGCCCGGAAGCCCCTTTTACGATAATTTGGTCGAAAATCTTGGGAACGGCGAATATTTCCCACTGGTCTACACCAGAGAGGCTGTAGAGAGTCGGGCAAAGTATCGGTTGCAACTACAGCCTGCCGAGCAGTGAGACAGCCAGGCCGAGTTTCAGAGGGCTGTCGGTGAGTCGGTTTGGCTTGGGCAGTTCGCTGACGTGCGTGTCGCCTGAGGCAAGGCGTGTCAAGGGATGCGCCGACCTCCCTCGGATTTCTCAGCAGTGCCAAATTCGTGGGCCCCGTAACGTTTAAACCATGTAGCAATCTGCTCGGGTTGGTCAGTGAAGGCCAACGCGAGCAGCAGCAGCAGTCTGGCCTTCTGCGGGTAAAGGTTGTCGCCGCCGGTGCGGAAGCGCTGGGTGCGATGGAAGACCACACCCTTGGCTTCAGCTTCGGCACGGACCTCCGCCGGGATACGAGCTCCAGCGAGGACGATCCCGTCGACGCCAGCGTTGGCCCAGGCGGCGACCGGTTCGGCTAGGCCTGCCCCTTGATATCCGATAAGAACTTCAGTGCGCGGCAGGTCACTTTTATCGATCCGGCTGAGATCGAATGGAGTTTGCCAGCGTTCCGGGGAACTGCAGTTCTGGACTCTGGGTGGGGCACGGTACGTGTAGACCTCCCGTTCATCGATGTAGCCAAGGATGCCCATTTGGCGGGAGACGAAGGTGTCTAGGCGCATGCCGTTTCCCTTCCAGACCTCTTTGGCGGCATGAAACTCGTCGTTCATCATCAACACGGTCCCGAAGCAGTGCGTGTTGCCGCTGGAGGCTAGTACGATTGCATTGAAGAGATTCGCTTGTGCGTCACTGCTGATAACAGTCCAGGGACGCATCGCTCCGGTTATCACCACTGGTTTCTGGCTTTGCACCGTGAGGTCGAGCCAGTAGACGATCTCATCCATTGTTGTCGTTCCGGAAGTGACAACGACAGCGTCGGCCGTCTGGAGGGCTCTTTCAACTTCCAATGTGAGGTCGTAATAGTCAGGGATTGCATACCCGCCAGACCCCCGATTGCCGAACTGGACTGTGGTCACTGCCGCCACGTCATCGATCTCTGGACGTAGTGCCTCTACCATGTCCGAGATGAGCAACCGGCCAGCCTGGTAGCTCTGAAAACTCGTTCGGGTCTCGGACTGCCCAGCGATGGTGCCACCAGTGGCGACCACTGTAATTTGGGGACGGTTCTCTTGACCGAACGCATTCCATTCGACTGGACAGAGGAGCATCAGCAGAGCGGCAATCAAGGGCAGGGATTGAGTATGTCTAGGTGTGATATTCATATTTGAGGGCCACCGCCTTCGGGTATGGGGTATGTCTAGCTTGAACGGCACTATTTTTCGCATGATCGCTCAAGCTAGTGACAGGTGCAACTGGCTGGCTCTCTTTATCCGATACCCGTGGTGTTGGTCTCCGGTCGTTCATCCTTCGGTGGCTTGGCGTTTTTTGGTGCTACTGCATCTAACGAGACGGCTGCCACGCGGGTCTACCCTGTAGGACGTTGACGGCTCATTGAAGTTTCGATATTTGTGGTCAGGACACTGTGTCGACCTCTAGCTAAAAAAGATCGGCCGTGGGTGACGCGTGTTGATAGGCAGCTGCTCGGTGGGTCGCTTTGTCCGGTAGATGTTTTTGCCGTAACTTTGGTCTAATCCACCGTCTGTGCTGCGGACCGTGACTCAGAGGTATACTTTGGTAACGTTTGAGAAAAGCAATGAGGGTTACGACCATGCTTCGCCGGAGCCTGTTCGTCGGAATGGTTGTGTGTGGTGTCGGATTGTGGAATGGAGACCAAGGGCTTGCTCAGTCAAGGGGTGAGCCATCGTCTGCTACCGCGCCGTCCCGTGAGTTGCTAGACCGCTATTGTGTGGCCTGCCATAACGAACGGTTGCAGACTGCCGGACTTATGCTCGACCGTGTGGACATAACGGCTGTGGCGAGGAATGCCTCGGTATTGGAAAAGGTCGTTCACAAACTCAGGTCTGGCCAGATGCCCCCAGAGGGTAGGCCTCGGCCGGACGATGGGACAATCGATGCGTTCGCGACATCGCTCGAAGTTGCGCTTGACCGAGCGGCAGCGGAGAGGCCGAACCCTGGGCGGGTGGCTTCTCGCAGGTTGAATCGCTTGGAGTATGTCAACGTGATCTCGGACTTGTTAGGTTTGGAGGTTAATGGAGGCGAATTGTTGCCATCGGATATGGCTGGGTTTGGTTTCGACAACAATGCCGACGTCCTTTCGGTCACCCCAGGATTGATGGATCGGTACATTGCTGCCGCTACCAAAATCAGCCGTGCAGCAATCGGCAGCCCAGATATACGGCCGGCCATGCATCTCTATGAGGTGGGGTTTGAACGGCGGGATGTGCGAGCTGGCGAGGACTTGCCGTTTGCAACACACGGCGGGCTGGCAGTCAGACACCACTTTCCGTTGGATGGTGAATACGTGGTAGCTATTCGGCTCAAGCGAAACAACACGATTGAGACGATCGACGGGATAGCGGAGAACGAGCATCACATAGAAGTTCGCATCGACTACGAGCTAGTTAAACAATTTGCTATAGGTGGACGGTTTCCTGGACCGGACCCTGGGTCTCTGATCGCTGTGCCTGAGGATGATATCGAAGGACAGCGTCTTCACGAGTACAGGATGACAGCGGACCATGAACTTGAATTCAGGCTACCGGTTCAAGCTGGTAGCCGACTGGTGTCAGTGGCATTTACGGATGCGGCTCCATCACCGCAGTTGACGGGACAGCTTCCGGGTATCGACGAACTGTATATCTCGGGGCCCTTCAATGGGGCTGTGCCTGGTGAGACTCCCAGTCGGCAGCGAATTTTTACATGCCGGCCGGTCAGGTCTGTAGAGGAGGAGTCCTGCGCCCGTGAGATTCTGGCAGCGCTAGCCAGACGTGCCTATCGCCGCCCTGTTACGGCCGGCGACCTTGATCCGCTTATTAAGATCTATCAGCAGGGGCGTCAAGGTGGTGGAAATTTTGAAGCTGGTGTCGAACGGGCGCTTGAGGCGTTACTCTCGATGCCGCAATTTTTGATGCGGGTTGAGCGTCAACCGGTCGATACACCGGCTGGTTCGGTCTATCCGTTAAGCGACCTTGAACTGGCCACGCGGCTGTCGTTCTTCCTCTGGAAGAGCATTCCGGACGAGGAACTACTCGATCTGGCCGAACGGAACATGCTAAGTGATCCAGCTACGTTGGGCCAGCAAGTCGAACGGATGCTGGCAGACCGCCGCGCTATCCGTTTCATGGACGACTTTGTTGGTCAGTGGCTACAGGTTCGCAATATTTTCTCGCAAGACCCGGATGGATCGTTGTTTGCTGGGTTCAACGACTCATTGCGGAAGGCAATGGTGCAAGAGACGGAACTCTTTTTCCGGAGCCAAGTCCAAGAGGGTCGGCCCGTCCAGGACTTGCTGAGGGCCAATTACACGTTTTTGAACGAGCAACTGGCTCGACATTATGGTGTTGGTCAGGTCTATGGCAGTCACTTTCGTAGATATGCTTGGAACGACGATCGGCGACACGGATTGCTAGGGCATGCCAGTCTACTCACGGTGACCTCCTACGCGAATCGAACATCGGTCGTGCTGAGGGGCAAATGGGTGCTTGAAACCCTGCTGGGAGCCCCGCCACCCCCGCCACCTCCGAATGTGCCCCCGTTGGCCGACAATGATCGAGGCCGTCCGACTTCCTTGCGAGAGCGAATGGAACAACACCGGAATAGCCCGGTGTGTGCCAGTTGTCATGCCCGGATGGACCCACTTGGGTTTGCGATGGAACACTTTGATGCAATCGGGCGGTGGCGTGAGAGTGACGGAGGTGCCTCGATCGATGCCACGATTACTTGGCAGGATGACACGATAGACAGTCCGCGGGCGTTTCGTGAGGCCTTGCTGAGCTCAGGCGACGAGTTCGTCCGAACTGTCACCGAGAAATTGCTGACCTATGCTCTCGGGCGTGGAGTCGATTATTACGATTGGCCGACAATTCGTGAGATCGTGCGGACACTGGAAGCTGAGGACTATGGATGGTCCTCCCTGATCGGTGCCATCGTGAGAAGCAACCCATTCCGCATGCGCCGCGCCCCTGAGGGCAACTTGGGGGTGGTCGGCCAATAGTAGGGAAGTAGATAGTGGTTCGGTAGATCGGGAAAGCCAAGAATCGCCCCGTGAGGCGGATTTCAAGGGAGCTGTTCGCGATGTTTGTCACAAGAATGCACATTCCTCGGCGACGGGTACTCCAGGGTCTCGGTGCGACGGTCGCACTCCCGCTACTCGATGCTATGGTGCCGGCGTTGACAGCACAGAGCCAGACTGCTGCGGCACCTGTCAAGCGGTTCGGTGTGTTTTACGTTCCCAACGGGATGTCGATGCCGTATTGGTATCCGAAGGACGAGGGTCAGCTTGATACATTGCCGCCAACCCTCCGATCGTTGGAAGCCTATAAAGACCAGGTATTGATCTGCGGTGGCCTAGATGACGAGTCAGCTAATCTGGTCAAGGGTGGTGGCGACCATGCTCGGTCGGCTGGCACGTTTCTGACGTGCGTGCCCTACAAGATCACGGCCGGCGCCGACGTGTCCAACGAGGTGTCGATGGACCAGATTGCCGCAAGGGAAATGGCGAAGGAAACCCAGCTGGCGTCGCTCGAGCTCGGTATCGAGTCCAACGCCATGCTCGGCAATTGTGATGGGGGTGCCAGTTGTGCCTACACGAACACTATCGCTTGGCGAACCCCGACCACCCCATTGCCCATTGAGAATGATCCACGTGCTGTATTTGAACGGTTGTTCGGTACTAGTGGGAGTACGGACCCCGAGGCACGACTAGAACGAATACGGCGGGATCGGACTATTCTCGACCTTGTGACTGACGAGCTACGTGGTCTTGAACTCGTAGTTGGACCTGGTGATCAAGTCAAACTTGACGAGTATGTCGAGGCGGTACGCGACATCGAACGCCGAATCGGGATGGCCGAAGCACAGAGTAGTCGTGAGTTGCCGGTCGTCGACCAACCGGTAGGTGTGCCGAATGACTATGCTGAGCACGCCAAGCTCATGATGGACTTGCTGGCCCTCGCGTATCAAACCGATCTGACTCGGATTAGCACCTTTATGCTAGCCCGTGAGGTGAGTGGTCGGGCTTACCCTGAAATCGGGGTGTCGGATTCTCATCATCCGTTGTCGCATCATCAGGACGAGCCGGCGAAGCTTGAGCGCCTGCATCTCATCAATGAGTATCATGTCCAGCAGTTTGCCTATTTGGTTGACAAACTTCACGGGATTCCCGAAGGGGATGGCTCGATGCTGGATTCAACTTTGTTCCTTTATGGAACCGGGATCAGCGATAGCAACACCCACTTTCATGACGACCTCCCGATAGCGCTGGTTGGTGGGAAGCACGCCGGTATTAGAGGTGGTCGCTATGTGCGGTATCCGCAGGACACCCCATTGGCCAATCTTCACGTCACCATTCTCGAAAAGCTAGGTGTGCCAGTTGAAGCTTTTGGCGATAGCACCGGAGGGCTTGGTCGGTTGACAGGGGTGTGACGTCTCGTGTCCAAGAAACCTCGCTGTCCGGAGTCTGTATGCCGCCGTAGTCTGGGAAGAACTGTGGTGCTGGTACTGCTCCTATGTGATTTCCTGATTTTGCCGGTGGGTGTTTGGGCCCAGGACCGACCCTATCCGATCTTCACGGCTGATCACCTTGATACGACAATGAAGACATTGGGTCCGAATTGGGCCGGGGTGAGGGCCGCTTTGTCCGAGTTTGACTACCGAATAGCCAAACAACGGCTCAGCCGGACCCGCGAACAGTTGGCGACCACAATGACGTTCTGGCGGTATCGCGAACGCGAAGATGCAATGGGGTGGCTCCGGGCGGCGTTGACTCAGTTAGATGCGCTCGATGCAGCACTGTCTGTGGAGGTGGTGGAGTCGGCTGTGCTGGACCCCATTGTGACCAGAGTTGCTGAGTATTGTCTGGCGTGCCATGCGGTTTATCGGGAGCAGGTTCTGGCCGGCCAGTACGAGCTACGCTTGAATGCCCGTCCCTGACGAAACCTGGTGCACCGGTCTTCTGTTGCTGGCCGAGCCTCGATCTTTTGGTGAGTCTTGACCGGCTGGTTGGTGAGGTAGTATCACTTGCCCTTCCAAGGAGAAGCAGGTGGGGCGGGTGTGAGAAACGGTGTCATGGAACTCACACGTCTGTGAATCAGGGCAGAAATTTGCTGTTAGATAGAGGATGCATGATGGTAGAACGGATTGCTGGTTTGGCGATGTCGGTGGTGCTACTCCCCGTTGTGTCTGGATCGCAGCCGCCGCAGGCTTCTGATGTGGAGGCCGTTCGACCGTTTGAAATTGCGGTGTCCGATGAAGTGCTTAATGACCTGTCTAGGCGTTTGGCCCAGACCCGTTTACCCGATCAGCTCGACGGGGCCGCATGGGATTACGGCACAGAGCTCGGATATTTGACGGGCTTGATCGCCTACTGGCGAGACGAGTTCGACTGGCGTGCGCAAGAGCGACGTTTGAACCAGTTCGACCAGTTCAAGACGGCCATCGACGGGTTGGATATTCACTTTATCCACCAGCGCTCGCCTGAGCCGGATGCTATGCCTTTGATCATTACTCACGGGTGGCCGGGTTCGATCGCGGAATTCAGGAAGATTATTGGGCCGTTGACCGACCCGGTAGCCCATGGCGGACGAGCTGAGGACGCCTTCCACGTTGTGGCACCATCGATGCCTGGCTACGGGTTTTCCGATAAACCGCGGAACCCTGGGTTTGGGCCAGAACAGATCGCCGAAGTGGGGGCGAAGCTGATGGCTCGTTTGGGTTATGACCGCTACGGGATTCAAGGTGGAGACTGGGGTGCCATTGTGAGCCGCTGGCATGCATTCAACCATCCCGAGCATGCGGTGGGGCTTCACCTGAATATGCTAACAGCAGGTCCACCGCCTGGGGACGACCCGACGGCTGGCGTACCACCGGAAGAACTTGAACGGTCTCAAGCCCGTCAGGCGTTTTATCGGACAGCCGAAAGTGCTTACGGACAAATCCAGGGTACCAAACCCCAGACGATTGGTTATGCCCTCAACGATTCGCCAGCTGGCCAGGCGGCTTGGATTGTCGAGAAGTTTCGCGCTTGGTGTGACTGTGGTGGTGACCCGGAGTCTGTGTTCACCCGAGACGAGCTGCTCACCAACATCATGATCTATTGGGTCACACAAACGGCGACTTCATCTGGGCGGCTTTACTATGAGAGCCGTAATGCTCAGACCTCCAGACCCCTCGGGCGTGTTGACGTGCCGACCGGTGCCATCATTTTTCCCTACGAGTTGTTCATCACTCCTCGTCGCTGGGCCGAGGCGTCCTACAACATTACGCACTGGACCGAAGCGCCGAGCGGGGGGCATTTTGCAGCGATGGAACAACCCGATGTGCTGGTGGGGGACCTACGCGAGTTTTTCCGCCCGTTGCGGGATGGGGAACAGTGATATTGATAAAACGGCGAGTTGGCTTGGGCGGTTTCGCCTGGATTGGAGAGAAAGAGTGATGCACTCGGAGATCGATCGACTGATGACAGCGTATAGACGGGGTCGCGTGTCCAGGCGGGTGTTCCTGGGGGCACTGGCCGCACTCACCGTGTCTCCCCGGTCTCTGGCTCAGGGAGGTCCGCCGATTCCAATCACGGGGATCAACCATATGACCCTCAGTGTGTCAGATCCCGGTCGGTCCCTTGAGTGGTATCAGGGGTTGTTTGGGATGCCGATTGCTGCCAGGCAGGCCAATACGGTCGTCCTGCGTGTGGGCGCGGGCCCACAGTTCATGGCCATCGGTGGGGGTTCGAGTGCGAACCCTGGTATCAATCACTTGTGTCTCTCGGTCGATAATTTCGATGCTGGCCGCACGGTGGAGATCCTGGGCCAGCATGGTATCGCTGCGTCAAGGACCTCTGGTCCCATGGAGGTGCGTATCCGGATGCGTGGTGCTGACTTTGGGGGTGCCCCGGATGGAACGCCCGAGTTGTATTTCGGAGACCCTGATGGCATTGTGGTTCAGCTACAAGACACGACCTATTGTGGTGGGGCCGGGCCACAAGGGGAGGCATGCTTGGCTGTTCCAGGGTCGGCACCGAGCGCAGGGGAACTGGCCCTGCGTGACTACAACCATTTCACCCTTTTTGTTACGGACCAGCAACGGTCCATCGGCCTCTACCAGCGTTTGTTTGGGATGCCGATCGATACTTACCAGGGGGCGCTGCCTGTATTGCGGGTTGGGTCGGGGAACCAGTTTCTGGCGCTGGCGGAAGGGGGACGGGGGCCACGGGGTGCGATCATCCACCATGCCTGTCTGACAGTTGATGACTTCGACGTCGACCGCATCCTTGCGATACTTGAGGATTTTGGTGTCACGCCGCGGGGAGATGCCGCGGGGCCGGTGGCACCCCTGCAATACTATGTCACGATGCGGATGCCAGATCGGGGTGGGGCACCAGGCGGGACTCCGGAGCTGTATTTCACTGACCCCGACGGGATTCTCATTCAGTTGCAGGATGCCCGGTACTGTGGTGGGAATGGCTACCTGGGTGAAGAGTGCGGATCGCCCCAGAATCCCACTGGTCGAGTTTAGCTGTCTGGGGGTCTGAAATTGGCTTACCGGTTTTTGCTGAATCCATGGTTCCGGTGTTGGAAGAGAGTTGGGGCTCTCATGGGCTGCAAGGGAAGGAGCGGGGAGATGAGGAGCTTTCGAGTTCGTGGATCGCTGGACAGGGTTGCGGCTGTGCTCGTAGTTGGGTGTGTGGCACTTCTGCCAGGTCAGGCTGCTGCTCAGACATCGGAGGGGACGCCGTCTCGGACACCATGGGGTGATCCAGACCTCCAGGGGATCTGGAACAACGCTACCATCACCCCACTCCAGCGTCCCGAGTCTCTCGGTGACCAGGCGTTTCTTACTGCCGAGGAGATAGCTGCGATGGAGCAGCGGGCCGCCGAGGGATTTAGTCAAGCCAATGCGACACAAGAGGTACGGACAGAACCGCTGCCGGCCGGAGGCAATGTCGGCGCTTATAACAGCTTCTGGACGGAAGAGGGAACAGCAGTTGTGCAAACCGGGCGGACGTCACTGATTTCGGACCCGCCGAATGGCCAGCTACCACCACTCACCTCTGAAGCAGAGGCCCGGATTGCGTCACCGGCGTACCGGCGACTGGCCGACGTCCGAGACGGACGGGTGCCGGCGGTCGGACCAGAAGAGATGGGACTGAGCGAGCGATGTTTGTGGTATCGCGGGATCGGTCATATCTCGCCAACCGGTTACAACAACAACTATCACTTTTTTCAAACGCCTGACGCTCTGGTGATTCTGCAAGAGCACATTCACGACGTTCGCTACATCTTTCTCGACGGGCGCCCACATTTGCCATCGTCCATCCGTCAATTTGCCGGCGATTCTAGGGGCCAGTGGGAGGGAGACACACTTGTGGTCGAGACGACGCATGTTCGAGAGCCGTTTATCAGGCGATGGAATCTTCCTCAACACTCGTTGGGACGGGGGGACCTTGGTGACCAGGTTGTGCTTGTCGAGCGATTTACGCGAACGGGGCCTGACACGTTGAACTACGAGTTCACAGTCAACGATCCAGGCACCTGGACGGCACCGTGGAGTGGAGCCCTGCCGATGGCGAGAACTGAGGGGCCGATGTTTGAGTTTGCCTGCCACGAGGGCAACCACGGGATGATGAACATGATGGCCGGGTCCCGTGCCGACGAGCGAGCAGCTGCACAGGACCGGTAGGTCGGCTGGTTACGGAACGGTCGTCGCGTTGTCCGGGTGTTGCACGATGCCGGGGTCCTGTTCGGCGTGTCGTGGTTCTATGCCGCCGCGCGGACTTCGCCCAACCGGGTGTGGCTGTTCCAGTGAGTCGTGTCGTGTGTTCAGAGGGGAGGGTGGCTTCGAGGAGTCTGTGGCCTCGAACCACCCTGTTCTCCATAGCTACCACAGCTCCCTCACCCGCCAGCACCGTGCCATCACACCGGGTCGGCGGTGAAGACCGTCGAGAGCGGCCTCAGCTGCGTAATCTACCTGATGAGCATGATAACGGTCGGATAGGAGCAAGCCTGGCTTGCACTGGACTAGGTGGATGAGTGACCCTGATCAAGTTGTCCGACGCAGTGGCGGTCGACGCGCACGAATTGACCGAACGCTTTGTGCGGGCGTCTGGGCCAGGTGGGCAGAACGTCAACAAGGTCTCGACGGCCGTCGAACTCCGTTTTGATGTGCGGAATTCGTCGCTCGCCCCTGAGGTCAAGGCACGCCTGATCGTCCAACTCGGACGCCGACTCTCGTCTGACGGTATCCTGGTGATCCATAGCCGCGAGCACCGGACCCAGCGACAGAACCGCTTCGCAGCCCGTGCCCGGCTTGCCGAACTGCTCGAGCGTGCGTCGCGGCGTCCTGTCGAGCGTCGGGCGACCAAGCCACGCCCGGCGGCCCGTGAGAAGCGACTTGAGACTAAACGCCGCCGTAGCCGCGTCAAGGAACTGCGGGGACGGACTCGAGGTCCGGACGAGTAGTCTGGTTACTGCCAGTCAGGCGGCGGGGTAATCGTGTCAGCCGGTGCCCCCCCAGGGTCGGGTCGACCGCTTCCTTCGAATCGGCTGATAGCCCGGACGGTTATGTCTTGATCGCACAACATCTGGCAGGACAGTCGCACGCCCGTCAGGCCTCTGGCCTCGAGGCACGCTTTTTCTGCGGCGGTGATCTTCGTCGGTTCATCGTCGATGACTTCCACCCGGCAGGTGGTGCATCGGGCATTGCCACCACAGGCATGTAAGATGTCAACGTTGGCGTCCTGCTCAATGGCGAGCACGAGTCGTTTATCGTCGGGGACATCGAACGTCCCGTATCCTTCCACGGTCAATTTAGCCATACCATCATTTTACGGCATGACTGGTTCAGTGAGCAGTGGCGGTCGGAGGGCGGTGTCGAGTAGACGTTCGGTCGATCGGATTCATCGGATTGTCACACGGTGGCCTATCGCCTCTATGGTGCAGCTGGACGGGCTTTGGCGAGGGACCCGCTGATGGGGAGTGCCTTGGGTTCGCTGCAGAAGTGGATCTGGCTACTGGCCCTCGGCGGTTTTGCTTTGGTGGTGGTGGCGCTACTGGGTTACCGGACCGGCGTGCTACCACTAGGGATTGCGTTCCTTGTGCTGTTAGGAGGAGTGCTGCTGTCGTGGTGGGTGCTACTCCTGTCTCTGGCCAAGTTGCGACCTCGAGAATCCCGGACGGCAGGCTGGCTGCGAGTGGTAGTGCCGTTGGGGCTCGCGGCAGGGACCGGGATAGGACCGGTGGTGCATGTATTCTCGGCGCTTGGCCTTCCGGCCATTCATGACATTACGACCGACACGGTTGATCCGCCCCGCTTTGCCGTGCTGGTGACGGAGCGTGGCGCGGAAGCGAACAGCCTGGAATACGGAGGGGCCGCTGTGGCGGCTGCGCAACGAACCGCCTATCCGGCGCTCGGGCCACTGATAGTGGACCGGTCGCCGGATAAGATCCTCGGGTTCGCTCGTGACACTGCTGAAGCGATGGGTTGGGAGGTGGTTGCGGTCGACCCTGAAGCTGGTCGCCTTGAAGCCATCGATACCACCTTCTGGTTTGGGTTTCGCGATGACGTTGTGGTGCGGGTTCGTCCAGGCACCGACGGTGTGCGGGTGGATGTTCGCTCGGTCTCTCGGGTCGGGGTCGGTGATTTGGGCGCCAATGCGGCTCGGATTCGTCACTTTCTCGGCTTGTTAGCCGTAGAAGCTCTGAACATGCCAGAGTGAGCACCCAAGCTCCACTACCAGGCTCTCGTTTTACCACTGACGCGAGACGAGAGACATTTGTGTCTTTTTTGTGGGAGAATACGGGGTCGTTTAGATCGATTCCCGGGTAGGGTGGCCGAGTGGTCGCATGAATCCCCACAGAATTGATGTGTCGGTGTATCGATTGTCAGGAGGACTGCTGTGAGAATCACCACGTGCCTAGTTGCGCTGCTGCTATGTTCGGCTGCCTTGTTACTGCCGGGGAATGTCTCGGCGCAGGTCCCCGAGGAACCTACCTTTGCGACCGACATTGCTCCGATTCTCTACCGTTCCTGTGTTAACTGCCATCGGCCCGGACAAATTGCGCCGATGTCCCTGATCAACTACCGGGAAGTGCGGCCGTGGGCGAGGTCGATCAAGAACAAGGTCGAAACGCGCGCCATGCCGCCCTGGCACCTCGATCGTCGTCTAGGTATCCAGAGTTTCAAGAATGACCCCTCTTTAACAGACGACGAGATTTCGACCATCAGCAGTTGGGTGGATAACGGGGCCCCGCAAGGGAACCCGGCTGATACGCCGATGCCCCCTGAGTTCGCACCAGCGGATGCCTGGCAGATTGGTGAGCCGGACGTGGTCGTGACGTTTCCGACTTATACCGTGCCCGCAGCTGGACCCGATCTGTTTGGTGACCTCTTTACCGAGATCGGGATTGAGGAGGACCGCTATATCACATCGATCCAAACCAGGCCGGTTGGTGACAAGGCTCGTGAGGTGGTCCATCATGCACTTTCCTATGCCGTTGAGACCGATGACGCAGGTGACTCAATGGGTGGAGGGCTATTCCTCGTCGAGTACGCTTCTGGCAAACAGGCGGAGATTTATCCGCCCGACTCCGGGCTCTTGCTGCCGGGTGGTACCCAAGCACGTCTGAGCTACCACCTGCACTCAATTGGTGAGGAGACTGATGCCAATGTTGAGCTCGGCATCAACTTTCTGCCGAAAGGAACTGAGCCCAAGCACATTCGGTATTCCTCGCAACTCGGCGGTTCGCAGGGGCAGACCATTGGTGTACTCGATGTGCCGGCTGGTGAGATTGCGCGGTCGGATGGTTACACGCGTTTTAACAAAGCAGCTCGGATCACGATGTTTCAGCCGCACATGCATATGTTAGGCAAGTATCAGTGTATTGAGTTCATCTATCCCACTCAGCCGGTTAGAGCCGAAACAGTGAACTGTGCAGGCTTCGACTACAACTGGCACATGAACTACAACTACGCTGATGACGCCGCACCTTTGATTCCTGCCGGCACCATCTTGCATGTAACCAGCTGGCACGATAATTCCTCTGCGAATCGCGGTAATATCGACCCGAAAAATTGGGTAGGGAGCGGTGGACGTACGATCGACGAGATGGGGTTCGCCTGGATTGGCTGGACCGATCTGTCTGACGAGGAGTATGAGGCTGAGGTTGCAGCTCGGGCTAAGGCCCGTGAGACGGACGACTAACAGCGTACCGCATTTAATGTTGAGCTAGGTGAGAAGGCGTATGTCGACGTGTTTAAGATGGCTTGTCCTGTTCATAGTGTCAGGGATCCTCGGCTTTGGTGCGGGTGAGGAACTTCGCGCCCAGGCCGATCCCCAGAACTATCTGTTCAATTCGGGACAGACGATTCAGCCTTTCTTTGATGGGTGGTCCCACAATCCCGATGGTAGTTTTGAGATGCATTTCGGCTACCTCAACCGCAATTATGTCGAAGACTTGGGTGTGGAGGTCGGGCTCAATAATCGAGTGTCTCCTGAGGGCCCGGACCGGGGTCAGCCCGACTACTTCTATCCTCGGGTCAACCGACGCGTGTTTAGCGTGACCGTGCCGACTGATTGGGGAGATAGGGAGTTGATTTGGCAGGTGACGACCAACGATGAGAGCTATCAGGCCGTTGGCTGGTTACAGCCTGAATGGGAAATTGCCCCTACAGGGACGGGGGGAGCTACGGCGGCAGGTGAGCCCGAAAACCAACCGCCATCCCTTCAGGTTAGTGCTCCCGCGAGCGTTGTTCTGGGAGAGCCGCTGACAATGACGGCGACTGTAGGTGATGATGGCTTGCCTCCGGCACCTCGGGAGCGAAGTCCCGGTCGTGGGACATTGCCGACATTTGAAACACAGGATTCCGGTCCGACGCTTCCAGTAAACGTGCCTCAGATACAGCGGGACAGTCGCAATCGACCCGCCCGCGTGCAACTGGATCGTCTGAGTGTCACTTGGACCCAGCTGCGGGGGCCCGTAGGGGCTCGCATTGAGGCTGAGGACGACGACGCGGCTGAGGGAGTTGCTACCGTCACTGCAACCTTCGCCTCCACTGGTGTTTACCGGTTTCGGGTGCAAGCCTCTGACAGACGTCTGACGACTAGCGAAGAAATTTCGATTACCGTACGCTAGCTGACGCTGGTCGGTTACCGTGCCAATCTGCCTCGGGTGGTTCACACCCGCTACCCACTTGTTCGGCATGACCCGGGCCCTTTCGTGGGGACCCTTTCTTCATAGCGATGTCCTTTCCTGATTTACGCTCATTCCTTAGTTGCTTGAAACAGGACGGAGACTTGGTCGAGGTGACGGTTCCAGTCGATAGAGTTCTTGAGGTGGCTGAGGTCCACCGTCGAGTTGTGGCTGCTGGTGGACCCGCGTTGCTATTTTCCAATGTTCGTGATGCCGACTTTCCGTTGGTGACGAATTTGTTCGGGACCCCTCGGCGCGCTGAGTTGGCGTTCGGGGAGCGACCCCAGCGGTTGATACGACGGATGGTCGAATTGGTCGAGACGGCGCTGCCGCCGACACCAGCGACAGTCTGGGGCGCTCGTGACCTTGTTGCTGAGGTTTTCCGGGTAGGAATGCGTCGGGTACGTCGCGGACCGGTAACTGAAGTTTTGACCGAAGATGTGCAGCTGGACCGGTTGCCGGCTCTCACGACGTGGCCTGATGATGGTGGTCCTTTCATTACTTTACCGATGGTCTTTACCGAGCATCCCGATGGCCGCGGGCACAACTTGGGAATGTATCGCATGCAGGTCCACGATGCTCGTACTACAGGGATGCACTGGCAGATCGGAAAGGGTGGGGGTTTTCACTACGACATTGCCGAACAGCGTGGCGCTGCATTACCGGTGACCGTCTTCTTGGGGGGGCCACCAGCGCTCATCCTGTCCGCCGTTGCGCCGTTGCCGGAGAACGTGCCAGAACTTATGCTGGCTTCCCTTATTGCCGGTGAGCGGCTGGGGCTTATCGACGGTGTCGGACCCCATCCATTGGTGAGCGGCTCTGAATTTGCTTTGATCGGGTCGGTATCGCCGGGTGTCCGTCGGCCTGAAGGCCCGTTTGGGGACCATTATGGTTATTACTCCCTTTGTCATGACTACCCAGTGTTTTCGGTACGCCAGGTAGCTCACCGCCGTGACGCGATTTTCCCGGCTACCGTTGTTGGCAAGCCCAGACAGGAGGATTTTTTTATCGGTGATTTGCTTCAGGAACTTCTTTCACCACTATTTCCATTGGTGATGCCTGCCGTCGAGCAACTGTGGTCCTATGGTGAAACCGGCTACCACTCGTTATCCGCAGCGGTGGTTAAGCAGCGTTATAAACGTGAAGCGATGGCAAGCGCCTTTCGGATTCTTGGTGAAGGGCAGCTGTCGCTCACCAAGTTCTTGCTGATGACCGACCAACCTGTCGATTTGAAAGATTTCCGGGCTACGCTCGAACATGTGTTGGCGCGAACGAGACCAGAGACCGACCTCTATGTGTTTTCGAATCTATCAATGGACACCCTTGATTACACAGGTCCTGCGGTGAACTTGGGTTCGAAGGGAGTTTGGTTAGGCCTTGGTGACCCGGTGCGCGAGTTGCCCGGGGAGTTTTCAGCTGCTGAATTACCTCAGGGTATTCGGGATGTGCAAGTGTTCTGCCGAGGGTGTTTAGTGGTCGGAGCTCCCTCATCGTCGAGTGACCCAGAGGCGCCGTTACGGGTGGCCGCGCATCCGGCCTTTGAAGGGTGGCCACTGGTGGTGGTGACCGATGAGCCGGTCAGGGCGGTCAAAAGTTCGATGAATTTCCTCTGGACGACTTTTACCCGGTTCGAGCCGGCTGCTGACATATATGCTGCCTCCACTCAAGTGGCGCGGAACCACCTCGTGCGGACCCCGCCCATTGTGATTGATGCGCGGCGAGCACCATCCTTTCCTGCGGAGCTGACCTGTAGGCCGGATACTGCCGCTACGGTATCCGAACGGTGGCAGGAGTATTTTCCGGCAGGAGGTGTAGAAATGGGGGACTCTGAGCGTGGACATCTCGATTGAGGGGGCGGCTAGGGTGCTTTCAGTTTGGGGTGGTCCTAAATGTTTGGACAAAGTAGATGCCAAGCGGTTAGGGTTCTGCGTAAGTTCTGTCGAGGCTGGGTCGATAGCTAGCGTTTGAAGTCGAGGAGCAGACAAATGAAGATTGGTTTCCTTGTGAGTGTCACAGTGATTATGGTGGTTGGGTTAGGCTCGGTGGTGGAGGCTGGGCAGAGTGTTTCAGAGGGTTGGACTGTGCCGCGGACAGCAGATGGCAGGCCTGACCTTCAGGGAGTCTGGGCAAACAATAATGTGACCCCTCTTGAAAGGCCAGAGCAGTGGTTGGACAAAGATCGGTTGACAGATGAGGAACTGGCTGAACTGAAAGTTGCGGCGGCGCTGGTAGTCGAGAGTGGTCTCGACGCGCAGTTTGGTGACCAACTTGTTCTGAAGGCTCTGGCAGGTCTGACCGACGCTGACTCCTACGATACTACTGGTAATTACAATCAATTCTGGATGGTTGAGCGAGATTTCACAAATCAGACATCCTTGGTTGTCGACCCACCAGAAGGCCGAGTGCCAGCTTTGACGTCAGTTGGCCGACAACGGGCAGAAGCAGCGGCGGCCTACCGTGAAGAGCATCCGGCAGATGGCCCTGAAGACCGTCCTCTTGGGGAGCGGTGTGCGAACTTCGGTGTGCCGAGGTTGGGGGCAGGCTACAACAGTTATCTTCAGATCTTTCAGACCACTGGCCATGTTGCTCTTCTTAAGGAGATGGCTCACGATGTGAAGCTGATCCCTCTTGATGAAAGGTCTCATGTTCCCGAAACGGTTCGTCAGTGGAACGGCGACTCGCGTGGGCGCTGGGACGGGGACACCTTGGTGGTCGAGACGGGCAATTTTTCAAACAAGAGTAATTTTCGAGGGTCGACCGACGGGCTGCACCTCGTCGAGCGTTACACCCGCGTCGGACCAGAGACGCTTGCTTATGAGGTGACCATTACAGACTCGAGTGTTTGGGTCCAGCCTTGGACGGTGTCGATTCCTCTTCGCTACAGTCCGGACCCCATTTTTGAATATGCTTGCCATGAAGGCAATTACGGTATGGAAGGCATTCTGGCGGGCCACCGGGCAGAGGAACGGGCTGTGATGCAGGGGGCGACCGAAAGTCATTAAGTCGGGCAATAGAGGATTACTGATCGCAGGACCGGCTAGGGTTCTGTATGTGTTGTTATTTCGGTTTGAGTCCTTTGGGGCACGAAAAGAGTGCCACAGCTTCCACCCCAAGAGAAGGACTGATATGAGAAGCAGCATTTTGGTTTTATCGCTAGCTAAAGTCATCGTGCTGGTGGGATGCGGGTTGTGCTTGACTGCTGGTCCGGTGCTAAGCCAGCCGCGGGATGGTGCCGGGTCCTGTCGCGGGTTCTCAGGCCGCCGTGCTGGTTCATTGGCTGATGGTCTAGTGGGGGTTATGGCTTCTCTCGGCCGGCTGAATCTGAGCCAGGACCAACAGGACCGCGTGCGAGGTGTCAAGGAAGAGAAGGAGGCAACCCTACGAGCTGCCGAAGCCTTGGTATATGGCCTGCGAAGGACACTTCATGAAGCTATGGTTGCAGAGGTACTGAACGAGCAGAAGATTCGTTCTGTTGCAGTGGAACTCGGTCTGGCCGAGGGTAACTTGTCTGTGGAGCGAGCGCGCACGCGATCCCAGATTTGGCAACTCCTGACACCTGATCAGCAGGAGTCTGTGCAGCGGACCGAGGCCCGGTTCCGCGAGTGTTTGGAGCAACGGCGGCAGGTGACCGGGCGGCGTGGTCGTGGCCGACGGCGCTAAACTAGTAGCTGCCTGTGTGGCAAAAGATGGTGGTGGAGCCCAATGCTGGGTCGTGTCAACTGGCTCGACTAACTTAGCCAATGCGACCGGCTCGCACTGGCCAAAATGGGAAAGGGTGATGATAGGTTGAGTCCGACCCGCCTGCACCGGGTCGGGGCCTTACCCTTAGTTGGTCGGTTTAGCCTCTAGAGACGCTTTCATTTCTTGCCATGCGAGCCTGGCTTCCTCAACTGACCCTTCGTCTTCAATCGTGGTGATGTCTCCGGGGTCTCGGTCTAGGATGACCGCCCGTAGCACTCGACGCATGATCTTGCCGCTTCGCGTTTTTGGGAGCATGGGGACAAAATTCAATTCTCCGACAACAGCAATAGGACCGAGTTCCCGCCGGATGGTGGCAATCAAGGCTTGACGTAGTTCGTCTGAAGGTTGCTCTTGCTGTTTGAGAAGCACGAACGCCGAAATAACCTCTCCGCGGGCTTCATCGGGTCTGCCGACGACACCGCACTCAGCTACGGCTGAGTGTTTCAGACAAGCACTCTCGACTTCGATAGTGCCAATACGATGCGCCGCGATTTTTATGATTTCGTCCGCTCGGCCGCCAAACCAAACATAGCCGTCTTCGTCAACGTGGGCCGAGTCGCCACTGAAGTAGACACCTGGTATTTTTTGCCAGTAATCGCGTTCATATCGCCCGGGTTCACTCCAGAGGGACGCGGTTAAACCCGGAAACGGCCGTTTGATCACCATGATGCCTTTTTCGTTGGTGTCACACGGTGTGCCATCACTCCGGACGACAGCTGCCTCGATACCGGGTAGCGGTAGGGTGGCGGATCCGGGCTTGATAGGGAGCATGCCTAACCCATACGGGTTCCCGAAGACCGGACCGCTGGTCTCGGTCTGCCACATGTGGTCTATTACTGGAATTTTGCCCCGCAAGACCGTGTTCTGTAACCAGTGCCAGGCTGGTGGATTGAGGACCTCGCCTGCCGAAAATATCCTTTCCACTCTGGAGTGGTCCACGCTGCTCAGTGGTGCATCTCCATAACGCATCAATGCTCTGATTGCTGTTGGAGAGGTGAAGATGCCAGTTGCGCCCATCTCCTCAACCACGGTTTGCCAAGCTTTCTCAGGCTTTGGATAGTCCAGAGCTCCTTCGAAGACCACCGTTGTGCAGCCGACCAGCAGCGGTGCGTAGACCATATAACTATGTCCTACGATCCAGCCGATGTCGGAGGTCGCCCACCAAACATCACTCGGTCTCATCCCGAAGCACCAGTTGGCCATGCTGGCGATATGGACCTGATACCCACCGTGACTGTGGACAGCTAATTTCGGTTTGGCGGTGGTACCAGAGGTAGCCAAAATAAATGCTGGTTCATTGGCTTCCATAGACAGCCAATCGCCAGATTGATTTGTTGAGCCGGCGAGAAAATCGGTCCACGAGAGGTCTCTGGTTGGGTTGAGTGCGGGTGTTGAATCGGCCCGCTGCAGGACGACCACTTGCCGAACCGGATGACCTGGGGAACGCAGTGCTTCATCAACGATCGGCTTTAGCGGCACCTCTTGGCCCTTGCGGTAAGTTACATCAGCAGTGAACACCACTTCGGACCCGCTGGCCGTGATCCGGTCTCGCAAGGCTTGTGCCCCAAATCCGGCAAAGACCACGGAGTGAATGGCGCCAATCCGTGCACAGGCTAGCATCAGAATAACTGCTTCAGGACAGGTGGGCATTGAGAGGGTGACGCGGTCACCAGACTGGACTCCGAGGCCGCGCAATGCGGCGGCGACCCGTATTGTCTGATGGCGCAGTTGGGTATACGTGAGTACGAACCGTTCATCGCGCTCGTTTAAGTAGATAATGGCGGCGTGTCCCCCGCGACCGGTGGCTACATGGTGGTCGACTGCATTGTGGGCCAGGTTGGTTTTGGCGCCGATGAACCACCGGAATGTGGGTGGTTTTGACTCATAAACCTGGTCCCAGGTGCGGAACCACGGTATCTTGCGGGCGGCTGCTTCCCAGAATGCCTCGGGGTCACTCAATCCATTTTCAATCCAGCGCTTTACACTCGGAGTGGTTAGGTTCATCCGGCCTCCTTGAGGGTAGGCTAGCCGACCTTTCTAAAACAGGCCGGCTGAGTTGTATGGGACACGTCCGGCAGCTGTTGCCGGGAAGAACCAGTCCGTGCTAGCTATCGGCGCAGTAGCTTGGAGTCTGCTGGCATCACTGGGGACGTTACCCCACACTCTATGAGGACGCAAATGATACGAGGGTTATCTTCCTGGCGGATTGTCTTGGAACTGCACTAAACTCGTCCCGATGCCATACGCGTTGACTGTTGGGCTACACGCCGCCATTTTGGCCGTGACCGGAGAAGAGCCGAGGATTTTGACTGTGCCTGAGAATGAGTCAGGTCGATCTGCAGCCGCACTCCCATTCGGCCCCCTCGAACCTGCTCGACATCGGACATTGGAACTTGGGTTGCTGGACTGGGTGCGTGAGCAGACCGGTATGAATCTGACATATGTAGAGCAGTTGTACACGTTCGGCGATCGAGACCGTGCTCTGCTACCTGACGCGAGCACGCGTGTACTGGCAGTTGCCTATTTGGCGCTGGTGCGTGAGAGACGGGTCACCGAAGGGCATGCGGCGAGTTGGCAAGGGATTTATCGTTTTCTCCCGTGGGAAGACCGGCGGGCTGGTGAGCCGGCGATTTTGCGCGACCGTATTCGGCCGGCGTTGGCTGACTGGGTGAGTTCTGCTCGGGAGCCAAAAAGACGGCGGCAAAGACGGGGTCGGGTTGATATTACTTTTGGGGCTGTTGCTGCCCCGTGGGACAACGAGCGAGTACTGGACCGTTATGAGCTGCTGTATGAAGCTGGGTTGATTGCTGAAGCGATGCGAGACTGCCGACCGTCAGCGGCTGCCCATTCGAATTCTGCGTTCAGAGAGTTGGGGTCCCCGCTAGCCTTTGACCACCGACGGATTCTGGCCACCGCCCTCGGGAGATTGCGAGGCAAGCTTAAATATCGTCCAGTGGTCTTTGAGTTGCTACCAGAAACCTTCACGCTATTCCAGCTTCAGCGCACGGTGGAATCGCTGGTGGGAGTGCGGTTGCACAAACAGAATTTTCGTCGACTGGTGGGTCGGGGTGCCCTTGTAGAGGGTACCGCACGATTCGAAACGGCCACTAGGGGTCGGCCGGCTGAACTTTTCCGTTTTCGCCGAGAGGTGCTGCACGAGCGCTCAGCACCTGGCGTGGGTCTTCCCAGTTTACCCGAGTAGCAGGATACAGGCTTGACACCCCTCACTGGGCAGAGTTACATTTGATCTAATAATTCTCAGATTGAGCATAAATTGGAGAATGCATGTCGGGCACGGATTCAACCACTGGAACTCTCGAGTACACCCCAGGAGTAGCTTCAGCCACAGCAGCTCTCTATGACAGAGTGCGCCGTGTCATCCCTCAGGTAGAGTGGCCGGTTCATGCTCCGTACATTGATGCGATTGAGCGGCTCAAGGCACGTCTGGGGGCCGTGATTCTGGCGCACAACTACCAGACCCCTGAGATTTTTCATGGGGTGGCTGATCTGTCCGGAGATTCACTCGCATTAGCGCGACAGGCAGCTGAGACCGATGCTGATGTGATTGTGATGTGTGGAGTGCATTTT
>DEAE01000016.1:72839-184956 GCA_002347025.1 Acidobacteria bacterium UBA2990 | reverse complement strand
GGAGTGCATTTTATGGCTGAGACTGCGAAGATTCTCAGTCCTGATAAGACCGTCCTAATCCCGGATCTCGAAGCTGGCTGTTCGCTCGCATCTTCAATAACCGGTTCTGATGTCCGGTTGCTGCGAGAGCGGTATCCGGGTGTTCCAGTGGTGACGTATGTGAACACGTCTGCCGATGTGAAGGCGGAATCGGACATCTGTTGCACATCGTCCAATGCGGTTGAGGTTGTGGAGTCACTGGGAGTCGACAGGGTTATTTTCTTGCCTGACGAGTATCTCGGACGACATGTTGCAGAGCAGACCAACATTGACATTATTCTCTGGAAGGGGCATTGCGAGGTGCACGAGCGCTTCACAGCAGAGGATCTGCGAGGCTATAGGGCTAGTTACCCGGGTATACAAATCTACGCCCACCCTGAATGTCCCCCTGATGTGTTGGCTGAGGCTGATTACGTTGGATCGACGGCTGGCTTGCTTGGTCATGTGGAGGCGACTCGGCCGGAAAGGGTGGTTCTAGTGACCGAGTGTTCTATGAGCGACAACGTGTCAGTGGCTCACCCGGAGGTTGACTTCGTGAAACCTTGCAATCTCTGTCCGCATATGAAGCAAATCACTTTACCGAAAATCCTTACTTCACTCGAGCGGATGCAGCATGAGGTGACTGTAGATCTGGACGTGGCTCATCGTGCGCGCGTCGCGGTTAACCGGATGCTTGAGGTTGGACGGGGAAGCACTGGATGACCACTGGGATCTCCCCCGCGAGTGCCGAGTCGGTTTCCAGCCTAGGATGTTGTGGTTCTTGGGATAGGTGTTGGTGGAATGTTCGTAGCGCTCGAGGTGCCGGGTTTATGGCGGTGGGTAGGGACTCGGATTTCCGAAATTTGCAATGTGCTGCCGGTGGGGAGCCGATGAGCGGTGCGGCTTTGGGGCTTCGAAGGCGCAATGGCGTCTACTACCGGAGTGACAGGGTGGATCATGCCCAGAGTCACACCCAACGGATGGTTGGCGACAGATGAGTCATCAAGAAGGCCAGTTGGGGATTGCGCCATTGGGCTTTGCCCATTACAGGGAACTGGTGCGGCGGGAACTCGACAGCGACTTGGGTTCCGCCGGTGATCTGACCACCGACGCTGTGGTGCCTGGCGACCTGGAGGTCAAGGCCCAGATCCTGACGCGCCAGCCGGGACGGGTGTGCGGTTTGGATTGCGCACTGTTTGCTTTCGATGCATTGGGAGTTGTGCGCTGGCAGGTTGAACAGATGGATGGGACCGATGTCGAGGCTGGAACGGTTCTCGCCGAACTCGAGGGACCGGCTCGTGTGTTTCTGTCAGCCGAGCGAACCGCTCTCAACCTGCTTGCTCATCTGTCTGGCATAGCAACTGCGACTCGAGACCTCGTCTACCTGGTTTCGCGTGTTTCGTCTGCACGTGTGCTGTGTACCCGTAAGACGACTCCTGGGTTACGTGCGTTAGAAAAATATGCCGTCCGGGTTGGCGGAGCCTTGAATCACCGATTTGGACTCTATGACGCTATCTTAATCAAGGACAATCACCGCCTGATCGCTGGCGGTGTCCGTGCTGCTATTGCCAGGACCCGCGCTCATCAGAGTCATGTCGTCAAGTTAGAGGTCGAAGTGGACAACCTTGATGAGCTGGAAGAAGCGCTAGATGCTGGCGCGGATGTTGTCCTGCTCGATAACATGGCCATTCCTGATCTCAAGCAGGCCGTTGACCTAGCCAGAGGCCGAGCAGTTACCGAAGCCTCTGGTGGGATTACTCCGGATACCATTGCCGACGTTGCAGCCTCTGGCGTCGATTTCGTCTCGGTCGGTTGGATGACCCACAGCGCGCCAGCCCTTGATGTGGGGTTAGATTTTTTGGTCGCGCCAACTTCCTAGACTGGCTTGACCCAATTGATTGCTGTGTCCCCATGTTTGTCTAGGTGCAATTTCTAGGAGGTCCTGCTTATATGCGTCTGATTTTTGAACAGGTAAGGACCGGTGGTGACCGAAATTTTGGCTATCTCATTGGCGATCGAGAGTTGGGTGAGGGTGTGCTTATCGATCCATCGTATTCGCCCGAACTATTGGTCGAGCGTGCCACTGTTCAGGGTCTGAGAGTAACTCACATTGTCAATACGCACGGGCATGCCGATCATACCGAGGGGAATGCTACGGCGGTTAGCTTGACTGGCGCACCTGTTGCGGCCCACCCCGATGCACCTCTACGGCCAGATGTAGCTCTCTCAGATGGCCATGAACTTACTGTCGGAGCTTTGAGAGTGCGGTGCCTTCACACACCGGGACATTGTGACGATCATCTCGTGCTATGCGAGTTGGGTCACGATTTGCTTGTTACCGGGGACCTGCTGTTTGTTGGCAAAGTTGGTGGAACGAAGACTGAGGCCGACGCCCGTACAGAGTGGGGGAGTTTGCAAAACCTACTTGAATCTTTACCGAATGAAACGACTGTCTGGCCCGGTCATGACTATGGTGCGCGCCCGAGTTCGACCATTGGCCTCGAACGCAAGACAAACCCGTTCCTGCAGTGTGTGGATGCCGATGCGTTTCTGCAACTCCGGAGTGATTGGCCCGATTATAAGCAACGGATGGGGCTGCGATGATGAGAAGCCAATTGTATGCTTGTGGCATTGACACCCGTTGCAGTCCACGCGGAACTTGGTTGAGCGGTGGCTTGACATATGAGTAAAGACCAACCAAGTTGTGAAGCTACTGTTGCTGCCAGTTGGCAGAAGGATCGGTTCGCACCAACAACGCATTGTTCGAAACCGTCCGTAACATGACCAGTCCAGCCCCTTCTAGTTGCATTTGGCGCATGCCTTGCCTGGTGGTTATGACTAGTGTGCCGTCCGGATCTTCAGGATTCCACTCTAGGATCGTTCCACTCAGGTAATACTCGAGTCCGTGCTGCCAAGCCCGGTGTAGGGCATAGGTTCTGATCGGGCTATCTGTGGATAACTCCAACACAGCTTGAGCCGTTGCCCTGCTGCTGATCATAGGGTCTAGCTTGGGAAGCACCGTCTCGTTGAGCTGCCAGAGAGTGAACGCTATGCCCAGTGCGGTGGTGGCTATAGCAGCAGGCAGGCGCCTTCTATAACCCAGATAGGTTGTTGCTAGGGCACAGGAACCTAGCACGACAGCCAGTGGGCGCACGGCTCCTTGTTGCACTCCAGAGCTTGCAACTTCAGGTGCTGCAAGAAAGGTGAGGGTCATGGCGGCAAGTGTGGCACCAAGGCCTATGCCGAAGGTGCGTGTGTACGTATTTGACCGGATTACCTTTGCCATGGCATGAGAGAGCAAGGCTGTGCAGGCCGGCACAGCCGGGAGCACATAGCCGGGAAGCTTCGATTGGGACAGACTGAAGAATGCGACCGGGAATAAAGCCCAGGCAACCAAGAATACGGATGGGGAACCTGTCCGTTTTTCACAGCTCAGCAAATTGGCTGTGTTGCAGACCGTGTGGGCTAGAGCAGCTGTCCAGGGGGCGAGAGCGAGTAGCATTACTGGGATGAAAAACCAGAAGGGCTGCGTGTGTGAGAAAACCGGAGTCAGGAAACGATCGATGTTGTGAGAAAGGAAGAAGACTTGAACGAACTCTGGGTTCTGGAGACCGCACGCGACATACCAGGGCAGTGCAATGATTCCGAAACCTACGATGGCTGGGGGGCTCGTCAGGCGCCAGATGTAGCTGGAGTGTCGTGTGAGAAGCGCACCGAGGGTACAGCTGGCTCCAGCGAGCACAACCCCCGCCGGACCCTTAGCCATTACAGCTAGCCCTAGGGCGACACCGAAACCTATTTGGTAGCTGATGATGTGTTTGAGGCGGGGCACGAGGATTAGAGGCATGGCGACGGCCAGTGTCACAGCCAAACTCGATGAGAACAGCATGTCCGGGGTCGCTGCCCGTGAGAATGCGAGCCCTGCTATGCTCGAGGGAAAGACCAATCCGAATAGTAGAGCAGTGTGACTGCCATAGAACCGCCTGGTGAGCCACCCTAGAGCGAGCAGAGTGGTTAATGCCCCGACGGCTGAAGGCAGCCGGGCCGCTAGCTCGCTGTCTCCTAAAAGGCGATAGCCGATTGCGGCGCTCCAGTAGTAGAGGATTGGTTTTTCAAGCCAGGGCTCTCCATGTAGTCGCGGTGTGATCCAGTCCGATGTGATTGCCATGTCCCTGGCAATAGCCGCGTAACGTGGTTCGTCTGGTCCGACGAGCCCGAAGGCTGTTAGCCCATGGAAAAAGCAGAAGTAGGTGATTACGAGGACTAGGATAATTCCCCCAACCTGAGCGCGATTTGTGGGAGGAGAAATTTGGGGTAGCCCGGTTGCTAGGGCTGCCGACCTCTTGGGTGTAGTTGCGTGCACTGTCATTCTCTCAGGCTGTGAACCTTGGATTTCAGACCAGTGATTCAGCTGCCAAGGACTGCGAATCAGGTATAGGGTACCCTTCGTGGCAAGGGGGCTTTTGGGGGGTGTGGGTTACTTAAGGAGCCGCTCACCTTGGTGGCTCATATGCTGAGTCGTTTTACCCGGACACGTCCAAGCGAGATTTTTCTTGCTTGCAAACGAGGGCATAGTGATCGAGAATGCAAATGTTGACCGTAACCAAAAGTGGGTCGTGCAATGGTAGTGCGGCCTTTGAGCACTCCGATAGAACTAGGGAGGTGATCGTCCCATGAGTCAGGAGATCATCGAGGTAGCAGGGGAGACGGCCCAGCAGGGTGTTTCCAGACGAGGGTTTATAAAGGGGGCCATCGCCGCAAGCGCGGCAGTGTCGTCGTCCAATTACCTGTTCCGCTCGAATGGCGGGGCGCTGTTAGCGCAGACACCGGCGGCAGGTGCTGTCGAGCGGCTTATCACGGTCAATGTGAATGGCCGTAGTCGTCGTATCGATGTCCCGCCAATGGAGACTGTGGCGACAACTTTGCGCTACAAGCTTGGGTTGACTGGAACCAAGATAGGGTGTGACCGGGCCGAGTGCGGCGCGTGCACGGTCTTGGTCGATGGTCAGCCACATTACGGTTGTTCGCTCCTCACCCACTCAGTGCGTGGCCGTGAGGTGACGACTATTGAGGGGCTTGAGTCCGAGGATGGCACGCTGCATCCGATGCAGCAGGCGGTCTTGGAGGAGCAAGGCTTCCAGTGTGCGTTCTGCATGTCCGGGTTCATCATGAATTCTGTGGCGTTGCTGAACGACAATCCGAATCCGTCACGAAAGCAGGCAGCCGAGTGGCTTTCGGGCAATTTATGTCGTTGTGCCGACTACGACAAGATTCTGACCTCCGTCCAGCGGGCGGCGGAAATCACGAGGGGGGCCTGAAATGGCTGATTACAAACTTCTCGGTAAAAATTACCAGACCCCAGACCTGTATGCGAAAGTGACCGGTCGCTCTAAGTACGCCGAAGACCATCGCGCAGAGGGAATGGTCTTTGCGAAGCTGCTCGTTAGCCCGATGCCGCACGCTCGCGTGCGGTCAATCGACACGAGCGCGGCTGAAGCTCTGCCAGGGGTTCTCGGCATCCTGACTGCCGATGACCTGCCGGAAGAGGTTGAAGCTCCAAATGAAGCCGCCCTCACGAATGAGCCCAAATACGAGGGTGAGCCGGTGCTGGCTGTCGCAGCGGTTGACGAACAGACTGCATCAGATGCGATCGAACTCATCAATGTGGACTTTGAGCCGCTGCCGTTCGTGCTGGATCCTCTGGATAGCCTTAAGCCCGGGGGACCGAACGCCCGCTTGGATTCTAATACCTCGCTTGGTCGGGAGCTCGGAGAAGTCAAGTGGACTGAAGACGACTTGGCTGGTCTCGCGGACGGAGAGATCCCGATGGGGGCTGAGGCTGCCGCGGAATGGTCTTTCGGAGACCTGGAAGCCGGGTTTGCCCAAGCGGATGTGATCGTAGAGGAGCACTCCTACAATCAGTCTACGTCTCACCAACCACTTGAAAGTCGAACCACGATGGCTTACTGGGAGGGTGGCAAGCTTTATGTCTACCCCTCCGTGCAAAGCACAGCGCGGGCCGTCGGTCCTATGGCTAGGTGGGCCGGTGTTGAGCCTTCAGATGTGGTGCTGATTAACGAGTTCACGGGCGGTGGATTCGGTGGCAAGATCAGCGGCTATGTTCATGCGCAAATCCCCATACTGCTGTCAAAGAAAATTGGCAAACCAGTGATGATGCGTATTAGCCGGCGTGAGGAAAATGCCATTGGTCGGGCTCGCCCGGGCGTTCAGGCTCGCATCAGGCTGGGTATGCGGAGTGACGGCCGGATTACCGCGCTCGATATTCATGGTGTGGGTGACCAGGGCCCTTACGGGCGGTCCGGTGATGCGATGAATGTCGCGGGTATTGGGTCCCTTTGTTATCAGCCTTTGGCGTGTCGCATGCGTGGGACGAATGTTTACACTAATACCCCGCCTCGCGGGCCACAGCGTGCGCCGGGTGGTGTTCAGTCGATGACGATGCTTGAGCCGATCATTCAAAAGGCGGCCAAGCAGCTCGGGCTGGACCAGGTTGAGGTGCATAAAATCAACGCACCGGAAGGTCAGGCCGTGTTTGGGCCTCCGGGAAGGGATGGAACCCAGGGTAACGTGTCTAGCGCGTTTGCCCGTGAAGCTATTGACAAGGGTGCCGAGCTCTTCGATTGGACGAATCGCAAGACGCGGAGCGGTCAGCGAGATGGCTCAAAGGTGACAGGCGTCGGCATGTGTCTTAGCGCCTACTCGGCTGGGGCATCTGGGGTCGATGGCTTGTTTATCATTAAGCCCGATGGTCGGATGTATATCCAGTCTGGTGTCGGTAACCTGGGCACCGGGTCGACTTTCGACACGATGCGAACCGCTGCCGAAGGCATGGACATGCCTTGGGAAAAGTGCGAAGTAGCGTGGGGTGATAGTAGTCGGCATCTGCCTTGGAGTTGTTCACAGGGTGGAAGTTCCACAACTCACGCCCATACACGTGCCAACTGGGCTGCAGTAGAAGATGCCACCCGAAAGATCAAGGAAATTGCGGCGCTCGATCTGGGTGGGTCCCCCGACGACTATGAAATCGGAGGGGAGCGGGTCTATCGCAGCAATAACAGGGCAATGGGACTCAGCTTTAGGCTGGTGGCGCAGCGGGCCATCGACCTTGGCGGCAAGTATGATGGCCATGAGTTGCCTGAGGATATCAACGGCATGACCACGGCATCGGCGACTGCGCTTGCCGGGCAGGGGCTCATGGGCGTTGCCAAGGACAACTATCAAGAAGGCGGGCGGCGTATGTCCTTCGTGGCCGGGTTCGCAGAAGTCCAAGTCGACATTGAGACCGGCGATATTAAGATGGTGGACTATGTGGCAGGGACTGACGCTGGTACGATCCTGCATCCAAAAACCTATGAGGCACAGGTTTTTGGTGGCGCGATTCAGGGGTTTTCGGTTGCGCTAAGTTCCAAGTGGGTCTATGACAAGCGTTGGGGGTTGCAGGTGGCCAAGCGGTTCTATAGCAACAGGCCTCCTGGTATTCTTGACGTTCCGCATGACCAACCGATGAAATGGGCCAATGCTGACTTGCCAGACCCATTTAATCCCCTTGGTGCTAAGGGTATCGGTGAAGCTGCACAAGGCGCTGGGTCTGGTGCTGTTGCCAATGCCATCGCAGACGCTCTGGAATCACTTGGTGATGGAAACGGTGACTTCCACAGGACACCGGTGACGCGTGACATGATACTGACGAAGCTAGAGCAGGCCCCAACGGGCCACAATCGGCTAACGGCTCACGTCTGAGGAAGGGGAGGCGATAACTATGGCGGTAATTCGCGACGTAATACCTCAGCTCGAGCTGTTCCAGCCTTCGAGCACAGAGGATGCTGTGGCATTGTTGGCTGAGCATGGTTCTGATGCTTGGGTCTACGCAGGGGGCTTGGATACACTGGATTGGTTCAAGGATCGGGTTAAACGACCCCGTGTGGTTGTTGACCTCGGTGCCATTGAATCGCTCAGGGAGATCCGGTCAACGCCTGATGGCCTTGAGATCGGAGCAATGGCGAAGCTGATTGATGTGGTTAACCACTCCGAGATTCAGTCTCAGTTCCCTGCGCTGGCTTTTGCGGCCAAGTCGGCCGCGTCGCCGCAGATTCGGAACCAGGGGACTATCGGGGGCAATATCTCTCAGGATACCCGTTGTTGGTATTACAGGGATGGTTGGACTTGTTATCGGGCTGGCGGCAACATCTGCTACGCGAGCCCTCCAACTGCGATGAACCGAGAGCACTGCATCTTGGGGGCAAGTCGTTGCGTGGCGGTCAACCCGTCAGATACCGCCCCGGTGTTGGTAGCCCTTGGTGCATCCATGGTGGTTCGCCGTGGTAGATCTGAGCGGGTGGTACCGGCCGAAGAGTTTTTCGTCGGACCTGAGATCGACATCGAGCGAATGACTGTGCTGGAACCAGGCGATTTACTTACGTCGATTCGGGTTCCCAGCACGTGGGCTGGGACTAGGGTCTACTTTGAAAAGGTTCGTGACCGTGACACCTGGGATTTCCCGCTGGTGAATGTAGCCACAGCTATTCGCCAGGATGGTGACACGATTCAGGACCTGCGGGTCGTCGTCAACGGGGTAGCTCCGACTCCAGTTCGTTTGACTGCGGTAGAGAATGCTATTCGCGGTCAAGCCCGGAATGAGGACACCGCTACGCGGGCAGGTGATGCTGCTATTCAGGGCGTAGCGCCGTTGACCCATAATGGGTTCAAAGTGAATCTGATGCGGAACCTGGTGAAGCGTTCGATTCGAGACGAGCCCATGACGGCATGAGACCCGTCTGACGGTTGATCTGTCAACTCTAAAAAGGCTGGGCCACAGTGTTGGCCCGGCCTTTTGCTTGTACGCGTCGTTTATACGAGATATGCTGGGACAGAAAGGCAGATGGACAATGAGAGATGGATCAAGTCGAAAGCAGTCACGGCGATGGTTTGTTCGGCGAGCATTCAGCGGTGGTGCTGGAGTGTCTGCAACTTTACTAGCTGGCAGCTCGCTGTCCTCGCAGGTGGGTGGCTCGATCCAGGGGTTCGACCATGTGGCGGTGCCAATGCGGAACACCGGACCAATGGTGCAGTTCTATCGTGACCTGGGGTTTACGGTGATGGAAGGTCCATCGATCTGTTCGGTGCACTTCGGTCATCACAAGATCAATTTCCATCGGCCAGAGAGGTGGCAGGATGAGACCTTTACCCTGCGGGCGCCGGCCGCTGAGCCGCCTTGTGGAGATTTTTGTTTCGTTTGGGATGGAACAGCTGATGCGTTACGCTCCACTTTAAGCCAAGCTGGAGCGGAAATTATCGAAGGTCCGGTGGCGCGCACGGGAGGCCGAGATGGTGGAACGGCCAGCGGCACAAGCCTCTACATCCGAGACCCAGACAACAACTTACTTGAGTTTATCATTTACTGAGTCGGGAACTGTCGTTCCGCGTTGAACGGTTAGTCTGGCGCTTGGGTTTTAGGTTCGGCAATCTATTGAGGGCCGTCGCTGACTGACTTGAGACAGCGTATGATCGGTCCTCGTTAGCTGGACTTTTACGGAGGAAATTGAATTGCTCAGGTAACACTGAGAGTGTTAGCCTCGTGATCCTGCAATAGACCAGAGTGCTTGTAATAGCTTCATTAGTTTCGGTATCTGTACCCTAAGAGCACTGGTCGAGAAGAACAGCTGCTAGACCACGTGAGGTTATGTCAGGAGGAGAAATGGTGAAACGATTTTTCGGTGCCGTTATTTTGCTCACGGTGACTGGGGCACAGTTGCCCGCCCAAGATTTCCCCCCAGGCTACGTCGATCCAGCGCCTCTTTTAGCTGCTGTCGCAGAAGAGATTGGGGAAGCGAATCTTCGGTGCCTCACGTATTCGGGTGCCGGCTACGATGGGGCTGTGGGTCAGACTTTCGAGAATGCGGTCAACATTGATTGGCCTCGAATCGATCAGATGTCCAACTACACACGCACGATCAATTGGGAGACCGGTACGAGCAAGGAAACCTTTACTCGACAGCCTGGGCTGAATCCTGCTTCGTGGAAGTACGGAATCGGATGGACTGGTGGCACCCCAACTCAACAAGCGGCGAACCAGACACATATCGTCAATGGGCAATATGCCTGGCATATTGACGGTGACGGCGAGGCGGTCGCTGTGCCGCCAGAACTTGCGGAAGTCTACCAGCTTGATATGTGGCTCAACCCTCATGGTTTCCTTAAGGCTGCTCGTCTGCCTGGAGCGAACCCTGTTGCCTTTTGGCGGTGGGAGCAGATTGAAAAGGGTCGGGACGGGAATGTTGTCAACCCCGAGAAGATGCATGTGGTGGCCATCACGATGTTTGGGAAGTACCAAGTGGATGCCACGATCAATCCTCAAAATCAGATCCAGCGGATCAAAACGACGGTCAACATTCCAACACTGGGAGATTTCAACATCGAGCATGAGTCAACTAATCAGCTTGCCTTTGGCGATGTGAAGTGGCCCGTGAACTGGCACTCGCACCAAGGTTGGGACGATAATTGGCAGTTTTACCGCAGGAGCACCGGACATAATGCTTATGGCGGAAATTTTCCTGACGTGCAGCCCAATGTCTGTGACGATCCTGTGCCAGTTCCACCCTCAGTTCAAGCGGCCAGTTTTCCGATTGAGGTGGCCGTCCAAGAAATGGCCGACGGTGTCTATCTGCTCGGTGGTGGTCCTGCCAATAGTTACATGGTGGAGTTTGAGGACTTCGTCGCAGTTTTCGAAGCGCCTGGGAATGAAGCTCGTAGCCTTGCTGTTATCGAGGAGATCGGGAAGGTCGCGCCAGAGAAGCCGATTCGTTGGGTTATTGCGTCACACCCGCACTTCGACCATATTGGCGGACTTCGTACGTATCTTCATATCGGTTCGACGATTGTGACCCATCTGTCCAATCTCGATTTCCTTAATCACGACGTGTTGAGCTATGAACCGAGAACCGTTGAGCCGGACATCGTTTCAAAGTGGCCTCCGACTGAACTTGCCGAGGGTTACAACTATGAGGCGATACAAGAGAACTATGTGATTGCCGATGATTCTCGGATTTTGCGGGTGTACTATGTGCAGCCGCTGCAACACGTTACCGGCATGTTGATGGCCTATCTGCCGGCCGAAGGCATTGCCTTTCAAGCTGATCTTTTCGATACCCATGAACCGCCTAAGCGAGCCCAATTACCGGCGATGCGTAGCCTGTATAACCAGGTGGAGCGCATGAAGCTTGAGGTATCTACTTTGGCTCCGGTTCACGGAGACCCTGTTCCTTGGAGTGAGTTTGTGGGGGCATTAGATCAGTTGGAACAAGACTGAGCCAGATAAGATAAGGTGATCGGCTGGTGTAACAGTTGTGACGGGGGGTCTCGTGCAGGGTGGACTTCTTGAGGTGGGTGCACTTGACCTATCTCTGGCCAAGCAAAGTTTCGTCTGTGCGCCACAATTAGCGCTTGCCTTGCTGGTTTGCGCTAACTGTGGCGAGTTGACCGAACTTATTGGAGAGCCCTGGGACTGGGCTTTGGGGTCTGAGGCGTGGTACCTTGGATCGTCGGGGCTCCCCACTGTGAGCGCCGGCCTAACCTTCGCTGGCTAGCTCAGCATAGACCGCGGTTAAGAATCGTTCTGGGTCACCCCATTTCTCGTTAAATTCAGCGGTAGGGTCTGTGGTGGTGATTTCGTCGTAACTTTGACCTTGATCGACGAGTGCCGCAACCCTGTTGGCTACTGTGATCACCATGTCCCGGAATTCAATTACGTCGTCTCGCGTCGAGACAACACCGTGTCCTGGGACTATTTTCGTGCTCGGGCCTGCCATGCCGGCGAGTAAGCCCAATGCTTCGATAGTTCCGGGTAGTGTCCCGCCGTTATTGCGGTCGATTACAGGGAATGCAACCGTTCGAAACATGTCGCCCGTGTGTATAACGTCTGATTCTGTGAAATGGATGATGCTATCTCCATCTGTGTGAGCTGGCGGCATGGCGATGACATGCACTGCTTCACCGTTGAGGTAGAGAGTGACATCTTCGCTGTAGGTCATCACCGGTAATGCAGCTTCTGGCTGTGTGCTTTCCAGCCTGGCTCGTACCCTGTCTTGCGACAGGATGGGAATACCCATAGCCCTGAAATTTGCGTTGCCGCCGGTGTGATCGCCATGCACGTGGGTGTTGACTAATATCCGTATGTCGCCGTTCGATATTTCGTTGATTTTCCCGAGAATCCGTTGACTGAGTGGGGCGAATTGGTCATCGATCATGAGAACGCCATCATCACCGACTGAGAGGCCAATGTTGCCTCCGCGACCTTGTAGGTAGTGCACGCTACCTGCCACGTGATGTGTGGAGAGGCTGACTGCGTCCCAGTCGATGCCACCTGGCTGGGCCTTGAGGCCAGTCACGATGACGAATGCTGCCAAGGCCAAGAAGAAGAGTGAGACGGCTGACCGCAGGCCTGTAGTGGTGTTCATGGGGGTTCCCCTTTTCTTTTGAGGCTACGAGGTTAATTACCTTCTATCATATCGAAGTTGGACGTCTGCACATGCTTAGGAAGTGGCAATCCTCTGTCGTGGTCGAAAGTGATGTTCTAGGTGTCTAGATGGGACATTCGTTGGAACGGCGGGGAAAAACGCTGGGACTCAGTTTCTAACGGTTCTCACGTTGGTGCGGTTTCTCGCTATAGTTAGTGTAGGATAGGCGTTAATTCGTCGGAAAATAGGGATCCAAACGCCTGAATGGGGATCTGGATGCGAGTATTGTTGATAGCGGTCATGGGGACATTGGCACTGGCGGGTAGTGGTGTCGAGCAGTTTGTGACGGTAGCCGCGTCAGAACAGCGAGCCGTTGTCGAGATGTCACCCCAGGTGTTGCTCGATCGTTACTGCGTGACTTGTCACAATCAACGGCTTCAGACTGCCGACTTGATGCTCGATGCCGTTGAGATTACGGATGTGGGGGCTCATCCAGCGATTTGGGAGAAGGTGGTTCGGAAGATGCGAGCCGGGGCCATGCCGCCAGCGCCCCGTCCCCGTCCAGATGCTGAGACGTATGAGGCATTTACTACTTGGCTTGAAACCGAGCTTGACCAGGCGGCAGCGGCCCGGCCAGATCCTGGCCGGACGGATACTTTCCATCGACTCAACCGCAGTGAATATCACAATGTCATTAGGGACCTCTTGGCATTGGATGTTGATGTGACGGCTCTACTGCCGGCCGATGATGGGAGCTATGGATTCGACAATATCGCTGGTGTGCTTGGGATCTCTCCGACCTTGCTCGAGCGATATCTATCCGCCGCGAAAAAGATTAGTCGGCTTGCGGTCGGTCGGCCTATGCCCTCTGCGACTGCAGAAACCTTCCGCTTGGTCACTGATTTGACTCAAGATGGCCGGCTGGATGACTTACCGTTTGGTACTCGTGGTGGCACGCGGTTTCTTTTTACTTTTCCGGAAGATGCCGAGTATGTTTTCCGTGTGCAGCTGGGTCGCGACGCAAGTGGCACCCTGAAAGTCTTTGATACCCCGCACCAGCTTGAGGTCAGTGTGGATGGCGACTTGCTCGACACGTTTGTGGTTGGGGAGCCTAGACCTGACAATGTCGAACGGGACAGTTCCGAGTATCGGGACTATCTGGCACGACAGCGGGGAATCGACCAGGAGTGGGAAATACGTGTTCCGGTGCGAGCCGGCCCACGCACGGTTCAGGTAACGTTTCACCAGAAGACGTCTGCTTATGTGGAAACATTGCGGCAACCGTTTTTGCGTCCCTACATAAGCATTACGGGAGGAGACACTCGCTACCAACCATATCTCGGAAGCGTGACTGTTTCTGGCCCTTTTGAAGGTAGTGGCACTAGGCCTGTGGATGAGACGCCAAGCCGGGAGCGTATTTTTGTTTGTCGGCCACCCGGCCAAGATGTAGCCGACGAAGTTCAGTGTGCCCGCACAATCCTGTCCACGCTTGCCCGGCGTGCTTACCGTCGCCCTGTCACAGAGGCAGACTTGGCGGTCCTACTTGATTTTTACCAGCAGGGGTATTTTGACGGCGGGTTTGAGGGTGGTATTGAGTTGGGTCTGAGAAGGTTGCTGGCTAGCCCCGAGTTCCTTTTCCGGGTGGAGCAGGATCCGTCCAACCTACCACCATCCACGGTTTATCGAGTCAATAGTCTTGAGCTTGCCTCGAGATTGTCATTCTTTTTGTGGAGTAGCATTCCTGATGAAGAGCTGCTCGACTTGGCTGCTGATGGAACTTTAGGTGAACCAGATGTGCTTGAGGCGCAGGTTCTTCGCATGCTAGCGGATCGGCGGTCTGATGCCCTGGTCGAGAACTTTGCTGGACAGTGGCTGTATTTGCGTAATGTCCGTGCGTTGACGCCAGATGAGGACCTGTTTCCTGATTTTGGAGAAGCCCTGCGTAGGGCGTTCCAACAAGAGACTGAACTGTTCTTCGAAAGTGTGCTTCGTGAAAATCGTAGTGTCTTGGACTTTTTGACTGCGGACTACTCATTCATTAATGAGCGGCTTGCCAGGCACTACGGTATTCCGAATGTCTACGGTAGCCACTTCAGGCGGGTGCAGTTGTCGAGTGATAACCGAAGAGGGCTTTTGGGACATGGCAGCATCTTGGCCGCTACGGCGTATCCAACTCGGACGTCTCCAGTCCTTCGTGGTAAGTGGGTGCTCGAAAACCTGTTAGGTACGCCACCGCCGTTGCCGCCACCAGATGTCCCCTCACTTGATGAGACAACCACCGACGGGGTAGCGCTTTCAATGCGGGATGCGATGGAGCAGCACCGCGCGAACCCAGTCTGTGCCAGCTGCCACAGGTTGATGGACCCACCTGGATTTGCGCTTGAGCAATTTGACGCAATTGGGCGCTACCGGACTCGGAGCGAGTCAAACAGACCGATAGATGCATCAGGTGTATTGCCCGATGGAACCGCTTTCGAAGGGGCTGCTGGGCTTCGGGATGCACTGCTCGGTAGGCCAGAGCTCTTCGTGACCACGCTGACGGAGAAGCTGTTGATATATGCGATTGGCCGGGGTATTGAATACCATGATGCTCCTGCAATTCGAGAGATCACTCGTGCGACGGCTGGTTCTGGCCATCGCTTCTCGGACTTGATTTTAGGTGTTGTCAAGAGTCCACCGTTTCAGATGAGGAGAACCCGGTCATGATAATAAAGAAGCTATCATTGCCTCGCCGTACTTTCTTACGTGGTGTGGGCGCTGCGGTGGCCCTTCCATTGCTTGATGCCATGGTGCCAGCACTTTCAGCTGTTGCCCGCACTGCAGCGAATCCTGTGCGAAGGCTAGGCTTCGTCTACATCCCCAATGGGGCAGTTATGCAGCAGTGGACTCCGGTCGAGGCTGGGAGTGACTTCGCACTTTCCCCGATCATGCAACCGCTTGCGCCTTATCGCGACCAACTAACGGTCGTGAGTGGTTTGGCGCACGGGCAAGCAGAGCCACTTGGGGATGGGAACGGAGAGCACTCGCGTGCTAGCTCAACATGGCTGAACGGTGTTCACCCCAAGCAGACGGAAGGGTCTGACGTGCAGGCCGGCGTGACGGCAGACCAACTTGCGGCCCAGCATTTGGGTCAAGACACCCCGCTGCCATCTTTGGAGCTTGCGATTGATCTAGACGGGTTGGTGGGAAACTGTGAGAACGGATACAGCTGTGTCTATCTGAACACGGTTGCTTGGCGCTCGCCGACGACACCCTTGCCGATGGAGAACAATCCCCGTGTGGTCTTCGAGCGGATGTTTGGAGATGGAGGGACTACCGAGCAGCGGGTAGCAGAGATGCAGCGTGACCGCAGTATTCTGGACTCAGTGACCGATGACCTTGCCGTTCTCGAGCGGGGTATCGGTGTGGGAGACCGTTCCAGACTCGAACAGTACCTTGATGCTATTCGAGCCTTGGAACGTCGGATTCAACTGGCTGAGGCCCAGAGTGCTGATGCTGAGCTTCCTGAACTTGCCCGTCCTGTTGGGATTCCTGAGACTTTTGAAGCTCATGTTAAGTTGATGTTTGACTTAGTCTCGTTGGCGTATCAGGCCGACCTCACTCGAGTGTTTACTTTCATGCTGGGTCGTGAGTTAGGTGGGCGGACCTATCCTCATCTGGGTGTTCCTGACCCCCACCACGGACTGTCACACCATCGGAATGATCCTGAAAAACTGGATAAACTGTCTAGGATTAACACCTATCATATGGGTTTATTCGCTCACTTGCTTGACAGCCTTCAGTCAGTTCCTGATGGTGACGGAACAGTTTTGGACCACTCAATGGTTCTCTACGGAGGTGGGTTAGGCGACAGTAATGACCACGCGCATTTTGACTTACCCGAGCTCGTTGTGGGAGGTGGTTCAGGTCAGCTCAAAGGTGGGCGCCATTTGCGGTATCCGAAGGACACGCCGATGAATAATTTGCTGGTCAGTATGCTCGATAAAGCTGGCTTGTCGGCTGAAAACTTCGGTGACAGCACGGGTCGGCTCAAGGAATTGGTGGGGGTGTGAGGCAAACCGGATTGTTGTTGAGAGCCTGTAACGGGGCATTGGCGGTTTCGCTCGTCTGGCTGTTTGGAGCAGGCGTTGCGATAGAGGCGATCGACGTACCGCTCGTTGATGCTGTGCGGGCTGGTGATGTCGACCAAGTTCGTGCACTGCTCAGGAGTGGGGTCGATCCCGATGCTCCTGACGTCGACGGCACTGCCTCGCTGCATTGGGCCGCCCACCGTGATGACTTGCTTTCAGCCGAATTGCTGATCCAGGCCGGAGCTAAAACCGATATTCTGAATCGTTACGGTGTAACACCCTTGCTGGTTGCGGCTACTCATGGCAGTCCATCAATGTTGCAGACATTGCTTGCTGCCGCAGCCGATCCCAATGTGAGCCTCCCGGAAGGGGAAACTCCTTTGATGCGCGCAGCTCGCTCGGGTCGGGTAGAGGCTGTTGAGGCTCTTCTGGCGTCAGGAGCCATTGCTGACGCGAGGGAGCACTGGCGGGGTCAGACTGCGCTGATGTGGGCGGCAGTTGAAGGTAACGCGAAGGCGGCCTTAGCGTTGGTTGCGGCTGGTGCTGATATCCATGCCCGTTCTAACGGTGGGTTCACTCCGTTGCTTTTCGCAGTGCGGCACAATCAACAGGAGACGCTACATACCTTGGTTGCGGCTGGGGCTGATGTCAACGACACATTGCCCAGCGGTATGAGTGCCCTGTCGTTGGCGGCACTCAACGCGCACTATGACCTTGGGGTTTGGTTACTTGAACAAGGTGCCGATCCGAATGCGAATGAGCAAGGATGGACTGCCTTGCATCAGCTGGTTTGGGCTAGGCGCCCCAACATTAACTTCAACAATCCTGCTCCTATTCCGACCGGGTTGGTCTCTGATTTAGAATTTGTACAGGCGCTCGCGGTTCATGGGGCTAACCTCGATGCGAGGCAAGTCCAGGAGCCACGTGGAGCTGACGGGTCTGGGACTGGTGGTTACCGTAATGTGTTGAACCGAGTGGGCGCAACTCCGTTCTTGTTGGCGGCGAAGGCCGTCGATGTGGAACTAATGCGACATTTGGTGAGACTTGGGGCTGACCCGCTTCTTCCAAATGAGGATGGAACCACTCCACTGATGGTTGCTGCTGGGGTCGGCATCTGGGCGGTCGGTGAGAGTCCGGGGACGAACGCGGAGTCGCTCGCGGCGGTCAAGCTAATGCTTGAACTGGGAGATGCCGTAACCACTATTGATGCTAACGGGGATACCGCGTTGCACGGGGCTGTCATTCGCGGTTCTGAACCCCTGGTCCGGTTTCTTCTCGGTCAGGGGGCGGACCTAGAGGCGGTCAACGAGAAGGGCTGGGCGCCACTGACGATCGCTCAGGGAGTGTTCTATTCAAACACCGGCAAACGTTGGCCTGAGATGGAGGCCCTCTTGCTTAAGTTGGGAGCCAGGCCTCGTTCGTAGCTTTGAGGATGACTCCCTAGGGACTGGGGCGTTGTAAACACGAGGCCGGGCAAGAACTGCCCGGCCTGCTTGTCATATGGAGAGCCAGGTCGTCAGCCCAAATTTATAACTGTGCTTAGTCAGCTGGCTGAATCCTTGATACCTCGAACAGGACCTCTCCGTCCACTTCACTCGCCTCACCAGTCGCGTGAACCTGTTTGGCCATGAACTCGGCCAGTTGGTCGGGGTTGTTTGTGGCCCAGTTACCAGTGATTTTATAGAGGCCATTTTCGGTTAAGATGCCGATCGGGTCACCATTCTTGGCGCAACGCACCATGCATGCGACATGCTCGGCGCTAGGTTCCGCACCAGCCATGGCCGAGCAACCTGCTTCGACCAACCGGCCAGTGACCGTCTCTTCGGCAGTGAGAGTTGAGACCATCATCACAAGGGCGCCGGCGACCACTAGTAGCAACAGCGAGAGGTTTTTCATCGATACTCCTCCAAGAATCTATCTAATCCCGTATCTTGACGTTGAGTAACTGTGCTGTCAAGGCGGTTGGCGGCAGTGGTACAATGCCGAGCAACCGGACAATCTGTTTTCCTAGGAGCTGCCATGTTGCTAGCAGGTCGTTTTACCAGCACGCTCATAACCGTTGTTGCAATTACGCTGGGAGCTACATTCTCTGTCAGTGCTCAAATCTTGGATGCTCCAGACCCGGCGCAGATGGAAGATGCACCTGATTTGGGCTACCGTCCGGTTCCGCACGGATTGGAGATTCCGAATGGCCAGGAGATGGGTGCTCCATCGAGTGTGGTCTGGACCACTCAGAATCGCTTGCTAGTTTTTAATCGCGGCCCGAACCCGCTGATGGAATTCAATCCAGATGGTAGCTTTGTGCGTTCGTGGGGACAGGGTGAGTACCTCAGACCGCACGGAATGAGGCTTGACCCAGATGGCAACATTTGGACGACGGACGTCAACGGGCACACTGTGACGAAAATGAATCCCGCCGGCGATGTTCTCCTGACCCTCGGAACTCAGGGCGAGGCTGGTGAGCCAGGCGCCGGGTTATTAAATGAGCCCACTGACCTTGCGATCAATTCAGTCGGTGAGATTTTTGTGCTGGTGGGCCACGGTCGCGGCGAGCCTCGAGTGCTGAAGTTCGACGGTGAGGGCACATTCCTCAAGGAATGGGGCGGCCAGGGGACTGCGCCAGGAAAGTTCGATACTATCCATTCGATTGTTATCGATCGGGACGATCTGCTTTATGTGGCGGATCGGCAAAATAGGCGCGTCCAAATCTTCGATGGCGATGGGAACTACCTCAAGGAATGGGCCTACAAGGGGTTGCCCTGTGGTCTTCACATCACCGCAGATCAACAACTCTATATGGTGAGTGGCTTTGCGGGTGAGATCCTTAAACTTGACGAGAACGGAAAGGCCATTGGCGCCAACGGCCAGCCCGGCAAGGGGCTCGGTGAGTTCGGCGAGGCGCACTACATGACTATGGCTCCAAATGGAGACATCTATGTAGCCGATACGGTCAGGCCAGCACTTCACAAATATGTAAAGAAGTAGCAGTCTTACGGTTCGGTATTTCGAGAGTCAGTATGTCAGAGTTCACGGGCCGGCTCGCAACTTCGTTTGCGCTCCGCGATACCGCTGGAAAACTGCATCAACTTGAGGATTATCGGGGGCGATGGCTGTTATTGGTGTTTCACCGACACCTGTTTTGACTCCCGTGCCGCCAGCATGTGTTGCAGTTGCAGCATGCGCGGGATGCCTTGGCGCGCCTTGGTATTCAGCCTCTAGTAGTCACTTTTGAAGGTGAGGAGGCCGCTGGTGAGTATCTGGCTGAGACCAGTTTGATCTGGCCACTGCTCGTTGATCGTGAGCGACGTTTGTATCGAAGCTACCAGATGCATCGTGCTCGGATCCGCCATGTCTGGGGATTCAATACCCTGCGCGCCTATTGCCGGGAAGCCTGGCACGGACGTTTCCCGCGGCTGCCGCGTGCAGACACGGGCCAGCAAGGAGGCAATGTGCTGATTGATCCGACTGGTGTCGTCCGGTTTCACCACGTGGGTCTCGGCCCGGCAGACCGACCGTCGGTCAAGACGTTATTGACTGCAAGGCTTGGTCATTCCGGAGGTGTAGATGCTTAGATGGGCAGTATTGATTGTCTGGGTCTTCACTGCGTTGTTCGCCGTTCGGTCGGTGGAGGCACAGTCGGTTGCCGACCGGTTTTGGGGACAGTGGCGTGGACCAGACGCTACCGGTGTTGCGCCGTTTGCCGACCCACCCATAGAGTGGGGTGAAGCAACTAACGTTGCCTGGAAGGCCAAGGTTCCTGGCCAGGGCTCATCATCTCCGATTGTCTGGGGCGATAAAATTTTTGTGTTGACCGCCGTCCCGGTTGGGGACCCAGTCTCTCCTGCAGCAGCGCAGTTCGATGCTGCTCGTTCGTCCCGTCAGGGCCGACGAGTTCTTGGCCGTTCTCGACGCATGGGACGTGTCCGAGGTCGGCAATCGATCTTGAGACAGCAGTTCACAGTGATGGCTTTCGACCGCATGACTGGTGAGGTGGCCTGGCGACAGGTTGCTCGAGAGGAAGTTCCTCACGAGGGCTATCAACAGCCCAATGGGTCCTATGCCGGTGGGTCGGCTGTTACCGATGGTGAGTATCTGTTTGCATTTTTTGGATCATGGGGGCTCTATGCTTATGACCTGAATGGTCGGCTGCAGTGGGAAGTCGATCTTGGTACTCGCTTTATGAGAAATGGTTTTGGTGAAGGAACCACACCGGCATTGTATGGTGATACGTTGGTGGTGACTTGGGATCACATCGGCGGTCAGTCTTTTATCGTTGCGCTCGATAAATACACTGGGGAAGAGCGGTGGCGGGTGCCTCGTGATGAGATAGATACGTGGGCGACCCCGTTGGTGGTTGAATATGCGGGGCGCGCTCAGGTGATTGCTCCTGCAATGGACCGCGTTTCGAGTTATGACCTTCAGACAGGAGAGCTTGTTTGGCAAAGCCGTGGTACCACTATGAATGCAATCCCATCACCGGTTCATGCTGATGGTCTCGTATATGTGATGAGTGGCTATCGTGGTAACAATCTGCAAGCGATCCGGTTAGCTGATGCCCGTGGCGATATCACCGATACCAACGCGCTAGTGTGGCAACTCGACCGCGATACGCCGTATGTGCCGTCCCCGCTGCTATACGACGACCGGCTTTATGTCATTAAGAGTAACGACGGCATCCTTTCTGTATTTGACCGACTGACGGGTAGTCCGCACTACCAGCTCCAGAGGCTGGAGGGTGTGCCAAATATTTTTGCCTCTCCCGTGGGTGCTGCTGGTCGCGTTTACATCACCGGTCGCGATGGCACGACCTTGGTCATTCGGCACGGGACAGGTTTTGAAGTGCTGGCTTCGAACACACTTGATGACGGATTCGATGCATCACCGGCTGTTGTGGGCGATGAGTTATATTTGCGCGGTTACCAGTATCTCTACAAGATTGCCGAAGAATGACATTGGGTGGCTAACACTAGTGCCGGACCGCTGTGCTTGGCCAGTGGAAAGACGACTTTTTTTTGGCGGTGAGATTCCTGAGGATCAGTGATGTCTAGACACACCTTTTCTCCATCTTCTTTAGGCCGACGGCATTTCCTGTGCTCAATGCCGGTTCTGGCGATTGTGCCTGCTTTGTCACCGTTGGTTCCGTCGACGTCGAGCTTGCTACAGAGGGCAGAAGGCTCAAACCAGAGGCTGCGTGTCACGGCGATGGAGACGATTGTTGTTCGGGCTACGGCGCGGACAACTTGGATCTTTGTTCGGTTGACCACGAATCAGGGTCTGACTGGGTTGGGTGAAGCTTCGTTGGGCCGCAGAACAGAATTGGCCGAATTGGGTCCGTTTTTCGAGCTGGTGCGAAACGAATCACCCTTCCAGATCGAGCAATACCGTCAAAGGGGTCGGGCTCGTGCGGCTTCTGGTGGGCGGGCGGACGCAACTGCATTTAGCGCTATTGAGCAGGCACTGTGGGACTTGGCCGGGAAGGCTCTTGGGGCTCCAGTTAGTGACTTGTTCGGTGGTCGACTAAGGGACCAGTTGTCCGTCTATGCCAACATTAATCGAGCTACAGGCAACCGGCAGCCTGACGGATTTTCGGCAAATGCGCTTGCTGCTGTTGAAGAAGGGTTTGGAGCTATTAAGGCGGCACCCTTTGACGGTTTTCCGGCACTTACCCAACCTGAGGCTGAAGTTGATGCGGCTACTGACCTTGGTATCTCCTGTGTGTCGGCTATGCGAGACTCCGTCGGACCCGTAGTTGACATCAAGATAGATGCACACAGTAACTTTGATGTGGCGCTGTCGATCGAAGTCGCTAGACGGCTCCAACCGTACCGGCTGTCATGGTATGAAGAACCAATTCCTCCCCAGCGCGTAGCTGAGACCGCTGAGATTCGCGATGCAATCGATCAAAGGATGGCTGGCGGTGAGTTTCTGTTTGGAATTGAAGGTTTTGCCCCATTGTGCGAGCAGCATGCGGTTGATGTCATCATGCCAGACGTCAAGCATTGCGGAGGTCTAACGGAAGCCAGACAAATTGCAACGATTGCCGATTTACACGGTGTGTCTGTTTCCCCCCATAACCCCAGCGGTCCAGTGTCAACAGCCGCTAGTGTGCAGCTCTGCGCCTCCATGTCAAATTTCGATATTCTGGAGTTCCAATGGGGTGAAGTGCCTTGGCGGGGTGAACTGCTAGATCCACCAGAGCGCTTTGAAAATGGAGCAATTCGAGTCCCAGATGCACCCGGGTTCGGCGTATCCCTGAACGAAGCTCTTGCACGGGAACACGCCTAAGAGTTGAAAATGGTTCAGTCTGGCTGTGAACGTCTGTCTTTGTTGCAATGAAAGGAACAGCCTCATGCAGAAACAGGATCGGTCACGGATGAGTGTACTTCTGGTTATTACGGCGGTAGGCGTTTTGGCGATGTTGGCTAGTGATCGAGCTCTCGTGATGACTGCTGCGCAGACCCGTTTTGTTGGAGGAGATCCGATCAGGCCGGATTCCTCAGATATGCGCGCCCTGCGACTCCGTTTTGAAGCCGGTGCACGCTCCAACTGGCACAGTCATGCAGGCTGGCAGATTATCGCTGCAGAAGAAGGGCGTGGCCGTACGCAGGTACGTGGGGAGCGAGTAATTGAACTGTTCCCCGGGGGGACGCCAAACTACACTGCGCCTGGTGTAGTGCATTGGCATGGTGCTTCTCCCGATGAACATGTAGTGCAGCTGACTTTCATGGGGGGACCCCCTGGGGCGGACTGGTTTGAACCGGTTAGTGATGGTGCCTACCGGGGACAGTAACTGTCATCTGGGGGCTGACGTCTTGAGGGCGGTTCCTCAGACATTACTTGGTGATAACGGGGGCGATATCGGAGAAACCGTTAATTGCCACCGGTTCAATACAGAGCCACGCTAGAGTTCTCCACCCGGTGGCTCTGTCACGGGTTCCCTTCAGTTAATTGGTGCAGAAGGCATGTGATCAGGGGTGACAGACTGCGTGTCACTCGATCACCGTGAGTTTGGCCTGAGTCACCCCTCCGCTTGGAGGGGTTCCATCTCGTGATGGGCTGAGGTCGATGAACCCCCGATGATTGCTGCCATTAAACACAGAACAAATTATCTGTTTCAAATCCAACAATCAACTAAACGCCTATTTATCAATAGTTTATGTCGGTGTTAATTTAATATTTTTGAGTGATAAAAATTTTACGTTATATTGATAAAATAAATAACTTTAGATGAAGCTAAATAGTCAGCCTCTAATCCCGTTGTTGGCAGTCTCTGTTTTCGCGGCGGTAGTGTTTTCTCTGATAGTGGGTTCAGGATTTGCGCAGCCTCGCCTGGAGGTTCAGCCACCTCCCGTAAGCCCCGCGTTTAGCCGTTTGGAGGAATGGGCTGCTGGTAGGTGGGATGTGGCAGACCGAGTAGCAGCCGTGTCGCTTCCGTTGCGCTCTGCTGGACTGCAGTCACCTGATTCCGGCAGGCCTCAGCAGGTCGCTCGGCAAGCTCCCCTGCTGAGCTCGATCTCGGGCTACATGGATTTCCATGTCAACAACGTCGAGGGGCGGGACGCGAGCCTTGATTTTCACAGGTTTGTTTTGCTCTTTGCGCACAGCTTTTCCGAGCGTGTTCGCTTCGTCTCAGAGCTTGAGCTTGAGCATGCGTTCGTCGAAGGACTTGAAGAAGCCGGAGAGCTTGAGTTGGAACAGGCTTACATCGATTTTCTTGTCAGTCGGCAGCTGAATCTCCGCGCTGGCATGCTTTTGGTGCCCGTTGGCATAATCAATGAACGACATGAGCCACCTGTGTATCACGGTGTGGAACGACCGTTTGTGGACACGATCATAGTACCGAGTACTTGGTTTGAGGGTGGGGCTGGGGTCCACGGTGAAATAGGCCGTGGCGTTCGCTATCGGGCGTATGTGATGGCGCCCCTAGATTCTTCCGGATTTACTGCGGATGAGGGACTGCGTGGAGGGCGTCAGAAGGGCTCCGAGTCGAGTGTGCGTAATGTAGCTACGACTGGGCGTGTTGAGTATGTTGGTATTGGGGGGTTGTGGGCAGGTGCTAGTTTTTGGCGTGGCAAGACGGGTTTTAATTTCCCTCGCGTAGAGACTCAGGTCACGCTGGGTGAGGCCGATGCACGCTATCGTATTGGCGAACTAGAGGCCAGAGCCCAATATGTCCATGCTTGGCTAACCGGGATGGATGAGTTGAATCGTACGTTGCAGCGGACTGTCGGAGTGAACCCCAATGTGGCGAGCCAGATTCGTGGCTTCTATCTTGAGGGTTCTTATTTCATTCTCCCAAAGCCTGCCCCGCGTGAGGCCGCAGTATTTGTGCGGTATGAGAATTTTGATACCCAGTATCGGATGCCGACTGGATTCAATCCGATTGGCCAGTTTGACCGAGACGCCTGGGTATTTGGGCTGTCTTACTATCCGGATCCTGATGTGGTCTTGAAGATCGATTATTCGGTTGTTCGCAATCAAAGCCTGGTAATCAACGAGCCAAACTCATTTAACGTAGGTTTGGGATGGTGGTTTTAAAGATGTTACTAATCGGTTCAAGAGTTCGACTAATTACCTGTGTCTTGGTCGTAGTGTTTGCTGGATCTGGCTGGTTAACAGCACAGTCTCGTCAGATAGTCGAGATAGTGGCTGAGCGCTTTGCCTTTGCTCCGTCCCGCATCACGGTACCCGTCGGCACGACGATCGAGATCCATATCAGAAGCGAGGATACCAACCATGGGTTTCGTCTTGTGGATGGACCGAATGTCATTATCCCGAAACGGCGACATGGTACGGCGGTAGTGGTATTTGAGGCGACTGAGATTGGTGAGTATCGGTTTGAATGTTCAAAATTGTGCGGTGCCGGTCACAATTTCATGAAAGGTGAGATCGTTGTCACCGAATGAGCAAGTTGCCGTGATAGTGGCAAGGCGGATGAATGGACTCGTGAGGGTTTCTAGGCTTAGGATTTCAGAGCGAGTGGTTGGTATGGCCGTGCTGGCTTGGTTGTTGACGGCGTGGGTGTTCCCGGCGCAGGCTCAACTGCGACCTTTACCAGGTGATCCGCTCCCTCGTTTAACGCCGGTAGAGTTTGAGCTGTTTAGGCTGGGACTCGATGACTTTTTGGAAGTCGAAGATGCCGAAGAAGGGCTAGGTCCCGCTTATAACGGGACGAGCTGCGGAGCCTGTCACAATGTACCGGCAATAGGGGGAATCTCGCCAGTTGCCGGGGTTCGTGCCGGGCGTGTTGACGCGAATGGAGATTACTCAGATTTTGATTCTTCGGCAGGGTCCCTGTTTCAGCTGTTTTCGATTCCGACCCACGGGTGTCAGGTTGTGATTCCGGCAGAGGCGAATGTCATTAGTCGGCGTGTTCCGATTCCAGTATTTGGTGCAGGACTTGTCGAAGCGATACTGGATGACACGTTACTGCGCTTAGCTGATCCCCTGGACCTCGACCGCGACGGTGTGAGTGGCCGTGCTGCGGTGGTCGAAGACTTAGCGACTGGCCGGTTGCGGGTCGGTCGTTTTGGGTGGAAGGCACAACACGCCACACTAATTGCGTTTGGAGCTGACGCTTATCTCAATGAAATGGGAATCACGAGTGACCTCTTTCCAACAGAGCAATCCTTTGGTATTACCCCTGAACTGATGCGGATATGCGATCCATTGCCAGACCCTGAAGACATCGAAGAACCAGCTACCGGCCAACGCGGGATCGACAACTTCGAAGCCTTTATGCGGTTTCTTGCCCCTATTGGCCGGGGCTTGATCGATGACTCTGTGCTGGCGGGGGAGCGCGTTTTTCTGGAGATTGGCTGTGCGGTTTGTCATGTCCCGGTTCTTGAGACTGGGCCGAGCGCAAACCCACTGTTCGACCGCAAGACCGTTCCACTCTTTTCAGATTTGTTGCTCCATGATGTTGCTACTGGTGATGGGATAGGCCAAGCGGCGGCCGAGCCGAACGAGATTCGTACGCCAGCACTCTGGGGGTTGCGCTTTCGGCGCCCTCTTTTGCACGATGGCAGTGCTGCGACCCCGCTGGAGGCCATTCGGTCCCACGGTGGCGAAGCCGGGCGATCCCGTGAGAATTTTGAAGAACTAGATCGCCCGTCCCGGTCTGTGCTGCTTACTTTTTTGGCTTCCCTGTGAACTCGTAAGAGGTGCTGGTTCCTGATGGCTGCTGTACTCGACGGTGTTCGTGTGCTTGATTTCGGGCGTTACATTGCTGGGCCGTTTTGTGCGGCGTTGCTCGCCGACCTTGGTGCCGATGTCATTCGCGTTGAAAAGGTGCGGGGTAGCGAAGATCGTTTTGTGGTGCCGGTCGCTTCTGGGGGTGACGGTGCGCTCTTCCTGCAGGTTAACCGCAATAAGCGGGGTCTTACCTTAAACCCGATGAAGCCGGATGGACAAGAGGTTGTGCGGCGATTGGTGCTGACGGCCGATGTTGTTGTAGCAAATTTACCGGATACGGCGCTGGAGGCGATGCGGCTCGATTATGCGTCCTTGGTGACGGCCAAGCCAGATATTATTTTGACCGCATTATCGGCTTTTGGGAGTGGTGGCTCCTACTCGGAGAAGCTGGGTTTTGACGGAATTGGGCAGGCGATGTCTGGTGCAATGTATCTTTCGGGGCGTTCCACTGAACCAACGAAGAGTTATGTGCCCTGGGTGGATTTCACCACAGCGTTAAGTGCGACAGTAGGTACGCTGGCGGCCTTGATGGCACGGCGACAGACCGGCCGAGGCCAGCAAGTTCGCGGGTCGCTGCTTGCTTCGGCCCTCAGTGTGGCCAACTCGACACTGATTGAGCAACAAGTGGCGAGTCGGAACCGTGTTGCGACGTTGAACCGTAGTCAGATTTCTGCGCCGTCGGACACGCACCGTACCCAGGACGGTTGGGTTCTCGTGCAGAGTCTCGGGCAGCCCCTCTTTGAACGCTGGACCAAGCTTATGGGGGAGTCCCATTGGCTGGATGACCCTAGGTTTACCGATGATATGGCCCGTGGAGACAACGGCGAAGTAATTAGCGAGCGAATGTCTCGCTGGTGCGCTGGTCGGACGACGGCTGAGGCACTTGCGGAGCTTGAGGAAGCACGTATCCCCGCCGGGCCCGTCTACTCACCGCAGCAAACACTTGAGGACCCGCACGTTGTGGCTACAGGCTTCCTTCGAGAACTCGGATTTCCGGGTTTGCCATCTGATGCGCCGGTGGCGGATGCTCCATTCTCGCTATCCGACAGCGAAGTTGGTATTCGGCACCGGGCACCGGTCCTCGGTGAGCACACAGACGAGATTCTTCGAGAGGTGGGCTATACAGCGGCCGAGATCTCGGCCCTGCGTGATGCCCGTGTTGTGTAGGCTGCTGCGCTCCAGCGTTCGGTGGGGTCATGCTCGAGTCAGGCTGGTGAGCTGCCAATCTGGTGCAGTCACTTGGTTGGCTAGTCAGCCGGATGACAAAAAGGAGAAGGCCAGGCGATGGGCAGAATGATGTGGCTTTGCTTAGTTTGTGGGCTGTCGACCACGCCAACCCAGGCATTTCCCCAGTTTGGTGCGGAGAATGCCGCTATGGCTGTACTTGATGCCTTTATGATGGCTTTTAATGCTCGGGACGACGAAGCGATGTGCCAGACGTTCCACTATCCGCACGTGCGGTTTGCTGGTGGCTCGGTTAGGAGATATGACACTTTTGATGACTGTGTTGAGCAGTTTGACTTCGCTGAATTTTCCGCACGGTTTGGGTGGGACCACAGTGGGTGGGATCGACGGACGGTGGTGCAGGCCAATAGCGACAAGGTGCATGTCACGGTCATCTTTAGCAGGTATGACAGCGAGGGAATCCGTCTTTCGCAGTTTGACTCACTCTATATTGTCACCCGCATCGACCAGCGCTGGGGGATCCGTTCTCGGTCTAGCTTTGCCCCATGATTTCGGACAAATGAAGGGGCAAAACTTCGTGATCTGTGAGAATTCAGCGTGGAACAGCCGACCGTCCTCCTCCCCCACCCCCGGCAGCGCCGCTACTGGCCCCATCTGGACTACCCGGACGCTCGTAGCCCCAAGGGGTTGCTCTTGCCCCGGTCGCGCCAGAGGTCCTACCGCTAGGTCTGCTGGGAGCCGTGGATATTGCTTGGGTTGTCCCAGAGCTTTGGATAGTGCGTGTGGAACCCCTAATCGAACCTCCTGGATCGGCCATGTAGCCCGCTTCTGAGACCCGTATGGAAGGCCTGTTAAAGTAATTTCCTTCGTTGTTGTACCACAAATAATATGGGTCGAGACCACCGGTAAGGAATGCTTCGTAGTGGAGTGCAGGACCATAGTTGTAAATCGAGTTGTACGGCGACCAGCCGTAGAAGGATCCGAACGGGCGAGAGTAGTAGGGTAACCAGCCGGAGAGACCATAAGCGCCAGAGTAACCCCAGGTGTCAATGAATCCACTGTCACTGAATCCTCCTGAAGCTGGGGGCGGGCGATTGACGACAAATTCGTCTGGGAAAGACAGGGCCACCATCAGATCAATGACTGGGGCGGGGACCCCACTGTTGTCAAGAGTCAGCAGGGTGTTGCTGTCAAGAGGGAAGGCTGTTTGGGTCTCAATAAGCAAGGCTTCAAGCACAGCAAAATCCGTGCTGTGTGCGGTCTCGATAACGTCGGAGATACTTAGTTCAGTCGTAGCCGCCGTCGTGGCTGCTCTTTGTGCTCGAGTCAGTAGGTCTGGCGAGAATGCCGGTCCCCCCATCGCTTCGATCGTCGAGGCTGCGGCGCGGCGATACCGTCGCACCGTCACTGCTCCGCGGTCTTGGGTTTGGACCAATTCGATGTCTAACCAGGTCCCTGGCCCGGTCATCAGGCTGATTCCGGAAACGACACGGGCGTCCGAGTCTTGGCACCCGAACTGAGCTGAGGTGAACAGCCGGGCGCCATCGTTGGACCACCTATTAGCGCGCCAGCCCCCACATTCAGTCTCGTCTACTGGGTGCTGGGTTCCATCGGCATCCAAGGTTTCGACAATGACCTCCTCGCCATCGACGATGCTCGTCACTAGGACCTGGCTAGTATCTGGATTTCCGCTCACCGTCTTACCTGAAGGCGTTAGGCAGACTAATACTTGGGTTGCAAGTGACGAATAGTCAGGCGTCTGGGTCGACTGGCCGGTTTCTTCAACAAGTTGCCAGCAGCCTAACCAGGGTAACCAACGTTGGTCGGAACCGGTCACTTGTGAGGCGCTTGACTCACTGACGAATTCTGCCCAGCTTGAGCTGGGAAGCCAAGCTAGCACTAGTATGCCGATGGCCAAGGCAATGGGTCCTACGTTCAAGCACTGCGGTTCGACCACTTTAGGGGACAGAGCATTGAGGGTTGTTGAACTGGCCATACAGAGAGTCCTCGCTTTTAGGTTGCCGGCCTTTTCAACCGACAATTTCGATCCCAACAGTCAGCTGTAGCCCACCAAGATCGATGTTATCAAACCCGACAAAATCTCTTGAGAGTGGAGTGTCAGACCAGTTATACCGGATTTCCATCCCGGCAAACACTCGACGGGACAGCTTGATACTGGTTCCCCCGAAAACGTGCCCAGTGGCCGCCCAGCCATCCGAGCGCAGTAGTGAATTGAGGATGTCGTAATTGCGGAAATCAACAAATTCTCCTGCTTGATCAAACTGATACCACTGGGTTCCCCCTCCTACCCCCAGATAGGGGGCTATACGATTTGGGACCCAGGCGTAACGGCCTATCTCCCGACCTCGTGGCTTCAGCCAGTAGCGCACGGAGCCGGTGAGTGGCAGTTGCCTGAGTCTGGTGGTTTGCATGATTGGAAGATCGTCACTCTTGTCGTTCGGAGTGTAATTATCGTCAAGGAAATCACGATATTCCGACGGTACTGTTGCCCCGCTAAGATCCAGGTCGAACACGATGTCGACTCGGCGTGCAACTGACTTGCCTAGAGCGACACGGAACATGGAGCCGTCAAAGGCACCTTTGTCCACGGTGAACTGCTTGCGGGTAAAGTCGAAAATGCCGCTGCTTTGTGACGGAAGGCGCCAGCCTCCAGAGATCCCGAAATACCAACCTGGCCGACCAAACAAGAAATCTACGTCATCGCTAGTTGGGAGCTGGCCTGCTGCGACAGCTGCTAGTTCACTGCTGTCGTCTGGCTCAGCCGCCTGCAGTAAGTCCCCAGTGGTGAGCGCGATCCAGGTGAGTGCCACGCTTGCCCACCGAGTCCAAGGTCTGAAGAACATCGACTGGTGACCCTTTTATTGTGATAGCAACCAGAACCTACGCGAAATCGAATGATAAGTATAAATATTTACTCCAGTGATAATTATTCTATCAAACGAGTTGGTTTGACTAGGGTTGAATGTATTGTCGGTGATGCGGGCTCAGACTGAGACGGTATCTTGGTGTGTTGGGATTTAGTGAATTCCGAACTTCCAGAGAAGATAAGCTGTTGGTCAGGTATGACGACGCTATACTAAGCAAGGTTCCACATTGGTTTCAAAGTAACTTTAGGAGTATCTGATGAAGCGATTGTTCGTTGTTGTCGTGATGTTGGCTCAGCTTGTTGTGGGGGCTCCTGCGGAAGCGCAGTTCGATAATGTTGGGTCATTAGACTTTCCGACTTCTGGTTCAGCCGAGGCACAGCAGCATTTTTTGCGAGGTGTTGCTATCCTCCACAGTTTTGGTTGGAAACAGGCAATCGCAGAATTCCAGGCGGCTCAGCAGCTTGAACCGGATTTTGCGATGGCCTACTGGGGGGAAACACTTTGCTACAACCACCCGCTGTTTGCGACTGAGCCGGACAACGATAACCCACGTGCTGTTCTTGAACGATTGGGAGCTACACGAGAGGAGCGGCTAGCCAAGGCGCCTACTGAGAGAGAGAAGGGGTTTTTGGGCGCCGTGGAGACTCTCTGGGGGGAGGGCGAATACGATGACCGTCGTGTTGCCTATATGGAGGCGATGCAGCGGCTTCAGCAGCAGTATCCCGAAGATGACGAGGTTGCCACCTTCACGGCCGTGGCGACTCTGAGCGCGGCGCGTGCGATGGACGACCGGACAGGCAGGTATGAGGTGATGGCCGGAGCATTGGCGCTGAAGGTGTTTGGCGAAAACCGGAGCCATCCCGGTGCTCCCCACTACGCGATTCATTCTTTCGATGATCCAATCCATGCACCTTTAGCACTCCCCGCAGCGTTGCGGTATGCCGAGATTGCGCCGGCTGTAGCGCATGCGCGGCATATGCCGACGCACATCTTTATCCAGCACGGCATGTGGGATTATGTTTCCAATCACAACCAGATTGCCTATGACGTGGCCCGTGATTTGTGGGTGGCAGGTGACAGTGTGGGTGACACAGTGCATCCCCTCGATTGGGGGCAGTATGGCGATCTTCAACTTGGTGACTATGCGAAAGCTCGAACCTGGATCGAGCGTTTGGAGATGGTGTTCCGGGAGAGTGATGGACAGGCGCGCGCGGCGAATAGTTTACCGCTGCTCAATGCGCGTTACGTGGTCGAGACCGAAGAGTGGCGGGTTCTCCCTGTTACCGAGGAGTCGGCTCCTGCTGAGCTATTGGCGACGGGCATGAGCGCAGTTAAGACCGGTGACCTCGACACAGCGGCTGCGGCTGAGACTCGGTTGAAAGAGCTGGCAGAGGGGGGCAATCAGGTAAGCCAAATTATGTATCGCGAGGTGGCCGCGTTGCTACGTCTAGCAAGGGGAGAGGGAGACGAAGCGGTGGCCTTGATGGACGAAGCTCTTGAAATCGTATCCGAGATGCGCCTGCCGAATGGCGCTGCAAACCCGGTTAAACCACCTTACGAACTGTTCGGCGAAATCCTGCTCGAGCTTGATCGCTCCGACGAGGCCGCTGCTAAATTTGCGACCTCCTTAGAGCGCATGCCCGGTCGCGCCCGGTCATTGCTCGGGCTAGCGCGGGCAGCTGCTCGTGCCGGTGACCGTGCAATAGCAGTAGAGCAGTATGAGATTCTTCGTTCGAATTGGCAAGGGCGGGAGCATTTACCGGGTTACCAAGAAGCCAATCAGTATCTGGCCCAAACCAACGACGAATAGTGGTGTGACACTACGGGTGAACCCGGTTGCCGAAAGACCCGTCTCCTTGTGAGCACGCGCCTTAGTTACCTGTGCCCCTTCCTTCCAGGTGAGGTTGACCGGTTACGACGACATAGGCAGGGCGAAGGCAACGAGCGATGCGTCTGGTCCTGCCCCAGTGGCGATGAGGATGAACTGGCGTCCGGCCTTTGACCGGTAGGTCATTGGGTTGCCGCTGGTTCGGAACTCCGTGGGCAGCCGGGTAACTTCCCGACCGGTCGACGCGTCGAAGGCATATAGGAATGGTTCGCCCCCGCCTAGGAACACCAATCCTCCGCCGGTGACCATCGGTCCATTGGCGCCAGGGGTTCCGAGGCGGTCTGGCAAGCTGGCGTTGCGCAAGAGCGGGTGATTCCGCAAGAGTCGGCTGCCTTCACCGAAGGGGACGCTCCAGGCAATGTCCCCGGCGTTGAGGTCGATTGCTACCAATTTGGCATAGGGCGGCTTGATCAGGGGGATGGGTCCCAGCGGACTGCGTTCAGCAGGGACGTAGCCGTCCAAGCTGCGAAAGATGCCGCCTGACCCCCCACGGGGGCAGTTATTTGTGTAGGGGACATCAACATCAGCTACGTTTGGGTCGATAGCACAGACCTGATTTGGTGAGGTTCCTTCGGATGTTCGGACGTAGATCCAGTTGGTAGTTGGGTCCAATGCCGCTCCGCCCCAGTTCGCGCCACCATCGACTCGCGGGCGTTGCAAAGTACCCTGCAGGCTAGGTGGGGTGAAGAGCGGTCCAAGTCGGTAGGTGCGCAGTTGTTCAAGTGCAAGCCGATGGACCTCCGGCGTAAGGTCGTTGGCATCCTCGATGGTGACGCCCTGTCCGGCGAATGGTGGTGGCTTAGTGGGAAATGGTTGCGTCGGATAGGGTATTTCGCCAGGGACGTCAGTATCAGTATTGACAGTTCGTTCCTCAATCGGCCAGACCGGCTCACCAGTCACTCGGTCGAAAACATAAGTAAATCCCTGTTTTGAGACTTCAGCCACAGCGTCGATGGAGCGTCCGTCCACCTCGAGAGTCATCAGGTTGGGGGCGGAGGTTAGGTCGTAGTCCCAGAGTCCGTGATGCACGGTTTGGAAATGCCATTCGCGCTGTCCCGTTCTCACATCGAGAGCGACGAGAGACTCTGCAAACAGGTTAGCGCCCACGCGCCGTCCGCCCCAGAAGTCACTGCTCGGTGTGCTTGTTGGGATGTAGAGCAGTCCACGTTCTTCATCGAGTGACATGAGTCCCCACACGTTGGCATGACCGGTAAAGCGCCACGACTCGTCCTGCCAGGTGTCGGCGCCGAAGGCATCATTTGACTGGGGTACGGTGTAGAACACCCAACGACGTTGGCCGGTGTGCACGTCGAATGCTTGTATGGAGCCTGGGGTGTCGAATCGGTGCTGTACGCGGTCGGGTACCCGGCTACCCACGATGACCAGATCGTCGAAGACCACCGGTGGGGATGTCTGGTCAAATTCATCACGGGTGACCGGATTCGGGAAACCTTCAGTTAGAACTATGTGTCCCTCAGTACCAAATGAGGTAATTGGCTTTCCATTGGCTGCGCTGATCGCGTGCAACCGGTCCCTGCTGTTGATGAACATTCGCAGTTCACTGCCTGAACCCCAAGCAGCCACCCCGCGATGCTTGAAGCCGCCTGGCCCCGCACCACGGGGGCCGGTTCGGTAGGCCTCAGGGTCGAAGACCCACAGTGTCTGGCCGGTTTCAGCGTCGAGGGCCACGACCCGTGTGTACATCGTTGACACGTAGATCACGTTGTCAATCATCAACGCGGTTGCTTCGAAGCTGCCCGGTCTGGTGCTAAATTCTTGATTGGGTAGCTCATTTGGTTCCCAGGTCCAAGCCACTTCAAGCTGGGAGACGTTGTCTAAGTTGATATCTTCGACCGCTGAATATTTCGAGGATGCTTGGTCGGCGCCCACGTAGCGCCATTCAACCATTTCCGTTGCATGGTCTTGCGCGGCAGCCAGGACTGTTGTGCCAATTACGATCGCAACTACACAGTGTGTTCTCATGGGTCACCTCTCGTACTACCGCTGGAGGTAGGTAGTAGGGGGTTGGGATGGAGTGTCTTTTGCTTCCTTATCGGAATGTCAGCCGCGATGTCCGCTGGTGAAATGTACGGCCGCATCTTTAGCGTGAATCGAACCGGACGAGCGAACGGTCAATCGTGGCGATCGTTGGTCGACCCGAAGCGGCCATGTTTCTGGCTAGCTCAGTCTGGAGTATCTCGATCACTGTTTGAACTCCCTCAGCGCCATAGGCCGCGAGTCCCCACATTGCGGGTCTTGCTACCATGACAGCGGTGGCGCCTAAGGCAAGACCTTTGAGCACGTCTGTTCCTCTGCGGAAGCTTCCATCAACGAGGATTGGGACCTCGCCATCGACAATGTCGGCCACTGCAGGGAGGACATCGATCGGCAGGGCTCCATCTCCTCCACTGATCAGACCTCCGTGACTCGATACGACGAGTCCTTGCGCGCCATGTTCGATGGCCGCTTGGGCATCCCTGCTGCTCATGATGCCCTTTACGATGAGCGGTACATTGATAGCTTGATTCAACCGGTCAATTACCTCCCAGTCTGTCGCGCTTGGAGTGTGATCGGAGGAGACACCGACAGTAACGCAGACGGTTTGGCATCCACCGGAAACCGCACGTGATGCGTCGTCCTCGACAGCTGGTGCATCCGCATACACTTGATACCAGACTGGTTCGTTGCTCGCTGCAACGACTTCGCCGATTGCTTGGTCCGAACCGCTAGTGGCGACCATGATTGCCTTGGCTGCTGAGCTACCACGGGCTGTTTCCACTTCCCCATCCGCATGAAGGTTCTGCTGTCCGGACACCGGCCCTACGATGATCGGGGCGAACATCTCATGCCCGAATAGGGTTGTGGTCAAGTCAAGGTCCATGGCGTAGACCATCAACCGCTGTCTGAAGGTCATTTTGTCGAACGACGCCCGGCTCCCACCACTTATGGCGTTGAATCGATCCGGTGACAAGACCAGTTTGGCCGTCGATTCGAATTCGGGTACGTTGACCAGTTCTAGCACCGGTGCGAGGCGGTCATTCGGTGGCGCTCCACCACCACGCGCTGTTTGGGCTAGCTGAGAATTAGCCATGAATGCAGCGAATTGCTTCTGAGACTCCCGCTTGTCAAACTTCATGATTTCAACCCTCGTCTTCAGGACAGGTGCCCTGAATAACACACTGAGGAACCGGAAATAGGTTTAATCCAAGACCTTTGCTTAGAACCTCAGTGAAGTCTTGCCCAGAATTTTCTAAGGGAAGCTAGTCGTGACGATGCTGCGATCGATCTCTGCGACCGAAGCACAGCCGGCTGTCGCCATGGCTTGCTTCAACTCCGCATTGAGAATGTCGATCACCTTTTGCGCACCTGGTTCCCCAAAGGCACCTAGGCCCCATCGGGATGCACGGCCGAAGCAGACTGCATCGGCTCCCAATGCGAGCGCCTTCAGGGCATCACTGCCTCGCCGGAAGCCACTGTCAATGAGCACTGGCACTTGACCGCCTACAGCCTCAACTACTTCTTCCAGGACCTCAAGACTTGAGGGACCGTAATCAAGGGCGCGACCACCGTGATTGGAGACGATGATGCCGTCAACACCGTGATCTAGGCATTTTTTGGCTCCCGCGCCCGTCAGAATGCCTTTGGCGAGCATTGGGACTTCGCAGAGAGGACGAAGATCGTCGAATAGCTGCCACTCGTACCATAGCCGCCCGGCACCGACCCGATAGGGATTAGGGGGGTCTGGCCGGGTCCGTCGAGATACCTGGCGCGGTGCACCGCCCAAGTGACGGACATGCAGATCACGTTCGTAGTAGGAGGCCTGCTGGTCTATTGTTACCACGATAGTTTGCGCACCTGCTTCCTGGGCGGCGTCAAGAGCGACACGATTTGGTTCGAGTTCACGTGTCGCATAGCGCTGAAACCAAAGTGGGCCATCGGCTGCATCGGCGATTCGTGGAAAAGGAAAGCTCGACACGTTACTGACGATCATGGTTGTCGACGTGGTTGTAGCCGCACGATGCATGCCTAGTTCGCCGTCTGGATGAAGGTCTCGTTGTCGAGCCGTGGGTGCCAGCATGATAGGGCTTGCCATCCGGTGTCCAAACAGTTCGGTCGAAGTATCGACATCGCTTGGGTTGACGCCACCGCTGCCGATGAGTCGGACCCAGTCAAAGGCATCGCGGTTTCGATACAGTGTGAACTCCGATTCAGTGCCATGTGCAGTGTAGTCGTACACCGACAGTGGCACGTTCGCACGAAAGAGCGGCTCGAAGTCAAAAACATCACGCATCTCGTCGAAACCGAGGAATCGTCGGTGCGGGCCGAGTGGCCAGGGGTCTCGCTGGGCATTGAGCAATGGCGATGAAGCAAGGAAAGAGACCAGTCCGGCGAGCGCTTGACGGCGAGACAGTCCATGACGCCACAGTTGTTCCACTTTTCCCACGATGACTCCTCTCAGAGGTAGTGCCCTCAGAAAGCTATGACTGTTTTGTTAACCAGTGATCATTACCAACTGCATATTAGACGATACAGCAAGAACTGATACGGGATCGAGGCTGTAGTCCTGCGACTGGGGGCCGCAGCGTTCTGTTCTTGCCCTTCCGAGCTCGGTTGATGAGTCATGAGCAGGCCTCTAGATCAAACCAGCGGTCCACAAGACATAGACCATGGCCATCGCAGCAAGTCCGTTGACTAGAGTGACTCCTCCGTAGGAGAGGAGTGCCGATTTGAGCGACATGCGTGACAATGACGCGCAGACCCAGAAATAACTTGAGTTAACGTACTTGATGATCATTGAGCCCGAAGCACCAGCCAGCATAGTTGCCTCTGGGCTTAGCCCGAGCGTGTCCATCATTGGTGCAGCGACCGAAGCGGCGGTGATGACGCCGACTGTTGTCGAACCGGTAATCATGTTGCCAGCTACGCCAAGAACGAACGGGAGAAAAATAGCTGGTAGGCCAGTCGCGGCGACAGTTTCGGCTATTGCATCGACAGCGGGCGTTTCGCGCAAGATCTGGCTCAAGGCGCCACCGAGTCCGGTCACCATGATGATCATGGCCGATGCTCGTAATGCGTCCTCGATCCATTTATTGCTGCGGTCTTTAGCTTGTGCAGCCGTAGTATTCCGGTAGGCGAGGAGGATGCCGATGCCCAAGGCAACGACTGGCCAGCCTAGATATAGCATGGCAGTGTTTATGAAATGGTCCTCTGGTAGGGTGAGGGCGGTGATGCTCTGACCTGCAATCAGTGTGAGAGGGATGAGGATTGGTGCGTAAGCTCGCCAGGTTGATGGTAGTTCGCTTTCGCGGCCCTGGTCGATGAACGACTGGCCCACGAATTCACGGGATGGTGGCGAATCGATGTGGGGTCCAGCCAGGCGGGCGTAAACCCATCCAGCGAGTGAGGCCCCTAGGGTGACGATGCCGCCATAGAGGATCACGCGACCAATGTCTGCCCCGACCAACGCCACAGCAGCGAGTGGTCCTGGAGTGGGTGGAACCATGGCGTGGGTGAGTTGCATTGCACCGACCAAGCCTGTTGCCATCACACTCATGTTCAGACCACTATTGAGGGCGGCTGAGTGGACTAGCGGGTTCAGGATGAGGTAACCCACGTCTGAGAAAATAGCCAGACCGATCACGAACCCGCTTAAAGTTAGGGCCAGTGGCATCCGAGTTTCTCCAACCCATCGGATCATTGATACCGTGATCCGTTCGATGCCGCCAGTGTGCTTGAGGGCCTCCGCGAGTATCGAGCCTAGCACGATGACTACAGCGATGCCCTGGATCGTCCGTCCGAAACCTTGTTCAAATGCATCAATGAAGGCTTGGCGATCAAGGCCGGGAATTAGTGCGAACAGAACAATCGGCACGAGGAGTGCGATGAAGACATGCCAACTGAACCTGGTGATCAGCAGGAATAGTAAGGCCACGACGGCTATCAGGCCGGCTATCGCAATAAGGGCACTTTCGGTAATCATGAGTATTGGGCGTGGTTGTTGCTCGGAGGGTAGCCACGCTGTGCGTAGATCGTATATCAGGTCTCGCTTGATATGCGTCGAATAAAGCTGATCCAGGCCCTTGGGCCACCCTGGTTGTATCGTCGCCCGTATTGGTTCGGGCTGGTGCTTCAGTGGGATCTTGGTTAAGGTGGGTGCGGTTTGTCTTTCGGTTTTTAGGGCTGTTTCCCCATATGTTTGAGCTGTTGGTGGTTCTTGGAGGAAGAGGAATGGTTAGTGCTCGTGTCTGGGATGTTATCGTTCGACAAATTTGTTGGTGCTCCTTGGCCTGGCGGCTCCCAGCCGCACTGCTCGGCAGCGCCGTCCTAGCATTGCCAGCCGGAGCAGTGGCTCAGGACTGGAAGCAGTTTCGTGGTCCGGAGGCGAGCGGCGTTGTTTCAGATAACAGCAATCTGCCAGAGCGCTGGAGCTCGACCGAGAACATTGCCTGGCGAACCCCTGTAGCTGGGTTGGCGTGGAGTTCTCCTGTTGTTGCTGACGGTTTGGTTTTCGTCACCACAGTAGTGAGTGATGGCGATGTGGAAGCTCCAGCGGGCGGATGGTATGGCGGTGGTGAACGTGGGATACCTGGAGATGTACATCACTGGATGGTTTATGGCTTGGATCTTGACACCGGGAGACCCAGGTGGTCGACCGAGGTTCATGCGGGTGCGCCTCAGTCATCACACCATTTGAAGAACACTTTTGGGTCTGAGACGCCCGTTACCGACGGTGAACGCTTGTATGTGCTGTTTGGTAATGTTGGTCTATACGCACTCGACTTTAGCGGGGCTGTCTTATGGTCCCGTGAATTGCCATCCTCGAGCATGAGGAATGGATGGGGCACGGCTTCGTCTCCAGTGTTCCATGATGGGCGATTGTATGTGGTTGTCGACAGTGAAGACCAATCCTATATCGCTGCATTGAGCGCTGAGACCGGAGCTGAGGTTTGGCGAACCGATCGAGATGAAGGATCGAATTGGTCGACGCCGTTTGTTTGGGAGCATGACCAACGGACAGAGGTGGTGACGGCGGGTACTGATAGGGTGCGCTCATATGACCTTGAGGGTCAGCTATTATGGGAGCTGTCTGGGATGTCGACGATCGTTGTTCCCACGCCGACAGCAGCACATGGGCTCCTCTATATCGAATCGGGCTATCTGGCGGATTTTTTGCGACCTGTCTACGCGATTCGCCCTGGAGCCTCTGGTGACATTTCCTTGGCAGACGGAGCTTCTGCCAATGATTACGTGGCGTGGTCACTGCCTCAGGGCGGTTCATATCATCCGTCTCCCCTCGTGTACGGTGATCACTACTACACATTGCTCGACCGCGGACTTATGACTTGTCACGACGCGCGGACCGGAGCAGAGGTCTATGGGCGACAACGTATCGCTGTGGGTGAGGGGTTCACGGCTTCTCCCTGGGCCTACAACGGCAAGATTTTTGCCCTCAGCGAAGAGGGGACCACCTATGTGATTGAAGCGGGATCAGAATTTCGGGTCCTCGGTAACAATGCTCTCGATGAATTCACGATGGCGACACCCGCGATTCTGGACGACAGCTTGATCATCCGTACTAGCGATGCGGTCTATCGGGTCAAAGAGCAGTAAAAGCCTTGAGTCTCACGTTAAGGTTGCTTCAATTTTCTGTGGCTGCCCCAGGGGTGGCAGAGGTCTCCAATTCGTGTCATTCCGGTTCTGTTGGTGACCTAGTGATGAGGGCGTCGAGTTTGTCTCGGAGTGATTCTGGAATCTGGACAGGCTCACCAGCCTCGTAGTCGAACACCACCTGCACGGTTTTGCCGAGCGCCACAACCGCGTCATCTCGAACCCGACGTACCTCGTAGCGAAGAGCAAAGCTTGAATTTCCGACCCCATCTACGGCGAGCTTTACCTCGACCGTGTCACCCAGTTTCACCTGTAACAGGTAGTCGCATGAACTGTGGGCCAAGATCAATCCGAGTCCCGTCGGTTCGAGTGTGCGACGTAGTCCAAGGGTTTCGGCAGCCACCAGACGAGTTTGTTCAAAATAGGTAAAGTAGACTGCGTTGTTCACGTGTCCCATTAGATCGCAGTCTCGAAATCGAACTTCAATCCGGTGGGAAAATGAGGGATTCACGTCGAATGTTCCTGAATATTAGGGTCTTTGAGGTTTTAGAGGTTATGGACGCTCAAAGATGCTAATTGCTTCCGGCGTGGCCACGAAGAGCATTTCTTCGTTTGCTGCTACTTGGGTCGCCTGGTCGCTTACGCTCTGTGATGCGAGCAGAACCGGAAGGCCTGGATTCGACAGGTCAAAGACTTCTAGCGTGTTTTCGCTTATGACATAAACCTGGTTGTTTTGCATGGCCACACTCCGGGGTTGGCCTCGGGTTGCCACCGGTGCGGCCACTCTTGGAGATTTGGGGTCAGATAGATCGATGACTTGCAACCCTGCCTGGTTGCTCACTATGCAAGCAATTGGTGGCTCGGACTGGCCTGCTGGTGTTTGGTCAGGCACTATCACACGGGTAATCGGGTCAGAGCCAAGTGACAGCACAGCTACAACTTCTGGAGTTGTGGGGGCTGTTACATCGACAATGACAAGCCCATTCGGTTGATCAGCGACAAACACCAAAGTTCCTGACGAGGCTATCCCTCTGGGGAAGCCGTCAGCAAGGTATTCACCCACTCGTGTCAGCTCTTTGGCTGTAGTTACGATATCAAATCCCAGAGAGTTGTCAGCTACGAAAGCCTGTCCTCCCGATGAAGCCACACCAACTGCCTGTCCACGGGTGGGTGAGCTATCTATCAGTTTCGGATCGGCTGGTTCAGAGAGGTCTAATCGCTTGAGACCGTCGTGGCTGTTGGCGACAAGGAGCGTGTGATTGTCAAGCGATAGCCCTAATACCGCCTCGGAGAAGTTGTAGCTGCCGATTGTTGTTGGATCTCCGGTAGGGTCGAGATTAATTATGTGGATGAGTGGCCCCTGAGCTGCGATCAGTAACTGATCATTGGCCTCCAGAGTAGTGGCTGTGGTCGTAATGGAATCACGTTGGACCAGAGACGTTGTTTGCGCTTCGGTTCCTATAACTGAGGCGACGACGACGACTATACTGAAGTAGGTTTTCACCCTTTTCCTCCCAAACGGTCAACGGCATTCTATACTCGACAGGTTGTTGAGTGTTGCTACACAAGTCGAAGGAATCACTGCCGTATGCTTGTAATGAAGTTCGGTGGTAGCTCGCTGGCCTCTGGAGAGGCTCTGATACGAGTTGCCGGTTTAGCCAGGAAGCAGGCCCATCGTCGGCCAATCGTGGTAGTGTCGGCGATTGGTCAGACTACAGATATTTTGGCTCATGCGTCCGAACTGGCGATTGGTGGCCAGGTCGAGGAGGCTCAGCAGCGGGTTGCAGCGATTCGGGACATTCTGGAAAAAACGGCCGGGGCCGTTTTGGTCGATGCGTCGCTGTTAGCGGGGATGCTTGCTAGCTCTGTGGACGAGATGAGTCAACTGCTATGTGATCTTTCGGTCGCCACAACCCATGAACGCCATTCGGTTATTGATTCGCTCTTATCTCACGGTGAGCGAATGTCGAGTCTGGTGATGACATGGCTACTGCAGCAGCAAGGCTCCAATGCCGTGCACGTGGACGCACGCGAGGTGCTTGTCACCGACGATCGGTTTACGGAAGCGTCACCTTTGTATGGGCCGACCAATGACCGGCTACGTGAATTGGTGCTGCCACTGTGCGATGCCGCACGAATCGTTGTGCTGGGTGGGTTTATTGGCCGCACTTTGGACGGACGGGCTTCGACGCTAGGCCGAGGAGGTTCTGATTTGACGGCTTCGGTTGTAGGTGCCGGTGTCGACGCCGAAGAGATACAGATCTGGACAGATGTTGATGGTGTAATGACTGCTGATCCAGCGATGGTCCCTGAAGCTAAGCGTTTACCAACACTATCGTTCACTGAGGCATCCGAGTTGGCCTATTTCGGTGGTCGGGTTCTCCATCCCAGCACGGTTGGACCGGCGGTTGAAAAGAACATTCCGGTGCGTGTGTTGAATTCGCTGAAGAGCGACACTGAGGGTACCTTGATCGTTGCTGAAAACCAGTTACCTACGTTGACCGTTAAATCTATCGTGCACAAGGAAGGGATTAGCGTTATCGACATCAGGTCAACCAGGATGCTTATGAGCCACGGATTTTTGGCAGCGATTTTTAAGGTGTTTGATCGCTTGGAGACCGTCGTTGATGTTGTTTCAACTTCAGAAATCAGCGTTTCATTGACGATTGATCGTGCTGAACGCCTCCAGGAACTTGTCGCTGAACTACGGGGGATCGCGGAAGTGAGCTCTACGGGAGGTCAGGCAATTGTCTGTCTTGTTGGCGACGCAATCCGTGACTCTCCCGGTATTGCAGCAGCGGCGTTTGCAGCACTAGGCACGATTAATGTTCGTATGGTCTCTCAGGGTAGCTCTCGAACGAATCTAACTCTTGTCGTCGATGAACAGGATGTGCACGCGGCAGTGACGGGTTTACACCGGGCATTTTTCGACGACGTTGACCCTGCTTTGTTTGCTTGAAGGCTTCTCTCTGCTGACCTGTAGGTTCCCAGTCTTAGAGGTATTCTCAGATTCCGGATGGCCGGCATGTCTCAAGATAAAATAAGCCGAAAGATTTGCAGGCAGGAGTTGTGCCTAGAGGCTCTGGTCTGGAAGCATTCTAAAGTGTGAACGTAGTTCTCTTTTTTGTAATCTAGTCAGTAATGGAAGCAGGAATCTTGGTCTTGAATGTCACTTCTTGAGACCAACTCACTATTTTGATGTGGTGCCTGCAATGATTGAATATTCAAAGCGTATCCGCTCTTGTTCAGGCCAGTTGGTGGGAGTGTGCGTTGATCGATTTCTAGTTCCTCATCTTGTGTTGTGTATATGACTGAAATTAATCACTTAGGACGTATGGCTGATTTCGACTTGACCGACACTCAGCGGCAAGTCAGGTTGGCCGTCCGAGAGTTTGCTGAAAGGGAGATCTTACCGACGGTCGAGCAAAATGAACGGGAAGGTCAGTATCCCCGGGAATTGATTAGGCAGCTGGCTCCACTCGGTTATCTGGCCCCACTGATTCCCGAAAATTATGGCGGTTCTTTCAGTGATGTGGTGAGCTACGGTATTGTCTGTGAGGAACTGGCCCGGGTGGATTGGGTAATCGCTTCAGCGGTCTCGGTAGCTAACTCACTTGTTGGCAGTTCCATTCTCAGGTTTGGCACGGAGAGCCAGCGACAACAGTGGCTTCCACCACTTGCTGCGGGCGAGATTCTAGCTTCGGCCTGTCTGACGGAACCTAGCGGCGGAACCGATTTGGCTGGTATGCGGACACAAGCGACCGCTGTCGGGGATGACTGGGTGTTGCGCGGAAACAAGGTCTTCATTTCACATGCGGCAGAAGCTGGTGTGTTCTTGGTAGCGGCTACAGTGGACCCGGCGCTCAGCCACCAGGGTGTGACTATGTTTTTGGTGGACCCAGCCACACCCGGTATCGAGATCAGTCCATTGCCGATGCGCACATTGCAGCGTGACAACGTTGCAGAGGTTCACTTCGACGACGTGCATGTGCCTAGTGACGGTCTATTAGGTAAACAGGGCCGTGGGTTTCCTATCCTTGGTGCCGCCCTCGACACAGGACGTTTCTCGGTTGCAGCTCGCTGTGTGGGGCAGGCGCAGCGAGCTATCGATCTAACCCTACCTTACGCCAGAGATAGGCGGGCGTTCGGACAGGCGATTGGCGAGTTTCAGATGGTTCAACAGAAGGTGGCGGACATGATTTGCCGGACTGAAGCGGCGCGCTGTCTTGTATACAGACTCGGTCGTATGAAAGACGCCGGCGTGGAGCGCTGTTCTCTGGAAGCTTCGATGTCTAAGTTGATGGCAAGTGAGGCAGCGACGCAGAATGCGCTCGATGCGATTCAGATTTTTGGGGGCTACGGGTTCTCATCTGAGTATGAGGTGGGACGGTTGCTCCTTGAGGCTAAAACCTTGGAAGTTGGCGAGGGTACTAGTGAACTACACCGCAAGCTGATTGCTGAATTTAGTTTGGGTTTACGTAAGTGAGGTTCGGCGGAGAGCAGGACTATTCCAGTTGAACGCTTCGCAAGAATGCGACAAAGGGGCTGTTCCACCTGGCAACCGTCCTATCTGGTCCGGTGAGCTTAAAGAAATATGGTCCAGCCGTTGTTTCGACAACGGCTGCTAGAAGGCGGAACTGAGGCTTGTTTAGTCGGGTGGCTGACCCTGGGTTTACTGCGGCCACGTAAGTGCCAGGCACGTCGAGCAGCGTCACATTGAGCCCATTAGCTTGAAGAGTAATTGTTGATGCTACTTCGAATGAAGGGCGGCCATCAGGTTGCTCCATTTGGCCAATCCAGCGTTGAAAATTAGCTTCGACGCTCCCACCGCCTCCACCGAAGTAGAACACGACAAGTTCTCCATCCTCCGAGTCTCCAGAAACCCTAGGCAGCTGGAATTGAGCAACCCGCATGGGTGACTCTGTAGGGTGTTCTACCCATTCGTCGGGTGGGTCGTATCGCAGGATCGGTTGGCTAAAGGCAGGGATGAGTGAGGCTAGGAGCAAGAGGCTGATCGTAAGGATGAAACGCAGCATAGCATTATGGTACCACGGCAGTACATAAGCTCTGTCTAAGGTAGGCAGGAAGGTATGATCATCGGTGTCATGGTGACGACGACGCGGCATCACGTTCAGACCGCTGGACAAGGGGACTTGCACGACCTGACGGACTTGGTGGCCCGGGTGGTTTCAGAATCTGGTTTGTCGAGTGGGATCGCGACTGCGAGCGTCATTGGGTCCACTGCTGCTATGACAACAATTGAATGTGAGCCTGGAGCAGTTGCGGATTTGAACCACTTGCTTGAGCGGTTGGCGCCGCGCGAGGGCAGGTATGCCCATCACGAGCGCTGGGGGGATGACAATGGGTCGAGTCATGTGCGGGCGGCTTTGTTGGGCCCTTCGGTTACGCTTCCGTTCGAACAACGGCAATTACTCATCGGGACCTGGCAACAAATTGTGTTGCTTGAGTGTGATACAGGGCCCAGACGCCGTCCATTTGTGGTCCAGTTGGTAGGTGAATAATTACTCTGTTACGATTTCCAGGAAACCAATTACTGATTCCCACTTGTAGACGATCATGCTCGAATACACCAAGCGGACTCTTGAGAATGGCCTAGATGTAATTGTGCACGAGGACCACCGCTGCCCAATTGTGGCGATTAATCTTTGGTATCACGTGGGTTCTAAGAATGAGCAACGCGGACGAACCGGGCTGGCGCATCTATTCGAGCACTTGATGTTTGAGGGTTCAGCCCACCACGATAGTGGCTACTTCACACCCCTCCAACAGGCGGGTGCTGCGCTCAATGGTTCGACTAATAGTGACCGAACCAACTACTGGGAGGTTTTGCCGACCACTGCCCTCGAGCTGGGGCTTTGGCTCGAATCAGACCGAATGGGCTACCTGCTTCCTGCCCTAACTTCGGAAAAGTTTGAGAACCAAAGGGATGTGGTTCTAAATGAACGTCGGCAGCAGTATGAGAACAGGCCTTATGGGTTGGCATCGATGGCCCTGATGGCGGCGTTGTTTCCACCTGATCACCCGTATCACTGGACTACGATCGGGGAGACTGCTGATATACAGGCAGCAACGCTTGATGACGCTCATGAATTTTTTCGTAGCTACTATCATCCTGGAAACGCTTCATTGGCGGTAGCCGGAGATGTGAACTCTGAGGCTGCGTTTGCCCTGGTAGAGCAGTATTTTGAAGATATACCGTCTGGTTCTCCGATACCACCGGTTGGTGGTGTTCCCGAGGTCTCCCTCCTACCTCAGGCAACACCCGGCGAAACTTACCTGTTCCTAGAGGACGATGTCGAGTTGCCCAGGTTGTATCTCGCTTGGCCAACACCACGGCTTTTCGCTCAGGGAGATGCTGAGATGGATGTGCTGGCCGATGTTTTGACAGGCGGAAAAACGTCGCGGTTGTATCGTGCCTTGGTGTACGACAAGAGAATCGCAACGGATGTGAGTGCTGCACAGGGATCACGGGAGCTGGCTAGTTGGTTCTGTATCAGTGCGACGGCGGCACCTGGGCATGAATTGGTTGACCTGGAGCGGGTTATTGTCGATGAGCTGGAAAGATTGAGTGAACTAGGCCCAGATGTTCATGAGATCGAACGTAGTCTGGCTCAGATGGAGGCACAGTTCATCTATCAGCTTGAAACAGTAGGTGGGTTTAGTGGTCGGTCTGACCAGCTGAATGCATACAACATATTTGCGGGTGACCCTGGGTTCATGGACAAAGATCTGATGAGGTATAGAGGGATTGGGACTGATCTTCTTCGGGAGGAAGTGTCGAAGCGCTTGAGTCCAAGAGGCCGTGTCACGTTGAGCATTGTCCCTAGAGGATCGGCCGGCCGGGCTATCTCGGGTTCTATCCCGGCGGGGGTAGTGTGACGACAAAAGTTGACCGAACTCAGCTGCCTGCTTCCGGATCGGTGCCCGGCATGCGGTTCCCTGCTGCACGGATTGCGCGTCTTGCTAGTGGTCTGACTATCCGTGCTGTGGAACACCTTGGGCCGCCGGTAGTTCAGTGGATTTGGGTGGTGCCAACTGGGTCGGCTACAGACCCAGAGACTCAGCCAGGACTTGCAGCCTTGACGGCAGACTTGTTGGATGAGGGCAGCACCACTCTATCGGCGCTTGATTTGCATGCTGCTCTAGACCGGATTGGTGCCAGGCTCGGGATCCAGGTAGGGTCTGATGCGACCACAGTGTCACTGACGACCTTAAGTCGGTATGCGGAGGAGGGACTTGTTCTTCTCGACGAAATTGTGACTAGACCTCGATTCGAACCTGTGGATTTTGAACGGGCTCGCGATTTGCGCCGTAGTCGACTACGACAGATGCGTACAGTTCCCGGTGCAGTAGCGGACAGAGTCTATTTGGAGCGGTTATATCCCGATCATCCCTATGGCCATTTGAGTATCGGTACTGATGAGTCACTCTCTCGATTGACGGTGGCTGACGTAAAGCAGTTCTATCATGAAGATTACCTGCCCGCCCAGACTACGTTGGTGGGAGTAGGAGCGCTAGCCCACGATACGTTGATTGAACTGGCCGAGCGGGTTTTCGGGGGGAGAGCGACGGGCTCCATGTTTAAGACTGCCGGTGATGATTCAGTCGAACCGGCAGAACTGAGAAATCCATCTGCTCAGGTTGTGATTGTTGATCGGCCTGGTGCTGTCCAATCTGAGTTACGAATTGGTCATGTCGGTGTTGCGAGGCGGATTGCTGACTATCATGCGGTGCTCGTATTGAATATGGTTCTTGGAGGACAATTCGTGAGCCGGCTCAATCGAACTTTACGCGAAGAAAAAGGGTACACCTACGGTGTGCGTACCTCCTTCGATTGTCGACGGTGGCCAGGGCCATTTTCTATGCAAGGGAGCGTGCAGGCTGACGCGACGGTAGAGTCTGTGCAGGAAGTGCTAACCCAGATGGCGTCGTTCACTGGGGATGGGCCCGTCACTGTATCTGAGTTGGATTTGGCGTGCGCCGCTCTAACACGAGGGTTCGCTCGAGGGTTTGAGACAGTCGGTCAGGTTGCGCGTGGTGTTGTTCAACTTGTACAACACGATCTCCCAGCTGATGACTACGATCAATTCGTACCACAGATCGAGGCGGTCGATGAGGCTGCGGTCACTGCGGCAGCAGCAGAGTACCTTCATGTAGACCGTGCGGTAGTGGTTGTTGTTGGTCCAGCTAGTCAGTTTGCGGAAGGCCTTGCGGCACTGGGGTTGGGTGACCCACAGTATGTGGAGGCTTAGTCCAATAGGCTGTTCAATAGCAGGTCAAACAGGGATTTGGATTCTGTGAGCTTGTCCTTAGTGCTGAAGTGGTATTTCCAAGGACAGGTTTTACTTTCGGTTTGGCCAGAGCGGACGAAAATCATCTGTCATCTTATAGATAGCGGCGCAGAAACTGTACTAGGGTGTAGCCATCCAACCAACTAAACGGAGCCTTACCGGTGGTGTAGTGACCACAAGGCAGTACCGTAACCTGATGGCGGATTCCCAGTCGTTCGAATTCGGTAATCAGTTGTCGAGAAAGTCGAACGGGAAATGAGAGGTCGTAGCGAGCGTAGACCAGTAGAGCGTGTATATTGCGAAGCTTCTCAATGTAGGGGTATGGGCTGATCGGAAGCCATAGGCGTCTCAGGAGATCGAGCGCTATCTTGCCTTCAAGGCCAGCGCGAACATGCGCAGTGGAGAGCCCTTCCCAAACGACGTCAGCAAAATATGGGGAGATGTGATTTAAGGCGGCTGTTTTGATAAGCGGTTCATGGGCGGTGGTTAGTGCCGCTAGGCAAGAGCCCAGACTCGTGCCCAGGATACCAATCTTGTTATAGCCGCGTGAAGCCAGCCAGGCAATGGCCCGTCTAGCATCAAGAACTGCCTGGCGGTTTACTTGCAATGTGCGGCCGATGTTAGAACTGACGATGAAGTCAGCTCGTGAGAGTTCAGGCGGCATTCTCTTGTCATGATATGGAAGACTGAGCCGTAACGCGCTGATACCGAGGCGTGCGAGTAGTTGGCACAAACCGATATGGCCTCCTGAGTCGGCATTCCATTGGGGGAGCACGAGTGTCGCACGTCGTTCATGCCCGCCTTGCTTGGCCGGAAAATACCGTGCATGTACGGTGTTGTTTTCACGGTGGGGCGTCTCGAGCGCACTCGGGAACGCGAGTTGACTATTCTTAAATGTGTAGCCTTCGCAGGGACCTGGGTCGAACCAGGTAGGGTCTGAAAGGGCAGTGGTTGCCCATTGCTCGATCCAGTTAGCCGGGGCAGTGGCAGAATCAGCCGGTGCTTTGAGCCAGTCTAGGCCCCATTCGAACGGCCTGATGATACGGTTGGTATCGATGGCCACCAACCGATGTTCCCAAGCATGGAAGAATCTGGCGATCATGGTTAGTTCCGGGAGATTAGATGCCGACTTGAGTTATCGTCATATTCAGCGTGAAAAGACCCAGTGTAGTATGGCGATGGAGGAACTGTGATGAGCGTAAAACATGTGGGTGTTCAAGAAGCGCAAAGGTTACAGGTAGAAGACGGCTATACCTATGTCGATGTACGGTCGGTGCCTGAGTATCAAAACGGACACCCCAAAGGGGCACAGAACGTACCACTCTTGCTCTTGAATAGCGAGACTAAACAGATGCAACCGAATCCTGAGTTCTTGGTGGTGATGCAGGCTAACTACCCCACCGATGCCAAGCTATTGGTCGGTTGTCAGGTCGGTGGACGTTCGTCACGCGCAGCACAGGTTTTGGCTGAGGCTGGGTATGAGACGGTAGTTAACGTCAAGGGTGGGTTTGGTGGTTACCGAAACCCCGCTACTGGCGAGATAGTTGATGAGGGATGGGCCCCAGCGGGGTTGCCGGTGGAAGATGGTGATTCAGACGACTCGGGCTACAAGGTGTTACGGCAGAAAGCGAACATAGCGACCGCTTGACAAGTTTGTTGCTGAACTCATTGAGCCGTAGGTCTTGGCCTGTCATTTATGGCTACTTCAATGGCTTCGGCCACGTTTAATAGATGGTCAGTTCTGTTCAGGCGGCCAATTAGCTGCAGCCCGCACGGAAGCCCTCCCGTGGTCAATCCGCATGGGAGTGAGATCGCCGGATGTCCGGTCGCATTGAAAAGCTGGGTCAGCCGTAGCATTACACTGCGTAGTAGCTCAGGTTGGTTGCCGATGTTGACCGTTGTAGTAGCGAGCTGAGGGGCAGGAATGGGCAGCGTTGGTAGGACTAGAGCGTCGCAGGAATCCAGCGCGGCGTCGATGGCCTCTCCTAACACGAGCCGACCGTGGTGCGCTCGAGCATAGTCTTCCCCCATTACATACCGACCGAGTTCAAGCCGCAAGCGTACACCGTCTGTGTAGTGGTCCGCCCGCGTGGTGAGTCCTCGCATGTGTGTGGCAGCAGCCTCTGAAAGAACCAGATGCAGACACACCGCTGGCGAATAGAGTGCGTGATCCACAGCGGTGTCTCGAATGATCCAGCCGGTGCTCTGTAGACGGGTCAAAGAATGTTCGAACGAAGTGCGTATCTCGCGGTCGAGCTGCTCAAGGAAGAAGGGCTTGGGGCACCCAAGTATCCTCCTTGTTGGCAAAGCTGTTTTCTCGGGGTCTGGTGGTGTGTTGCGCATCGTCTCGTAGAGGAGACGAGCGTCTTCAACGCATCGGGCAAGTGGGCCAACATGGTCGAGGCTTGGGGCAAGTGGGGTCACTCCGTCACACGAAATTTCACCGAAAGTCGGTTTCAGTCCAACTAGTCCGCAGGCGGCTGCCGGAATACGGATAGATCCGCCAGTGTCTGTTCCAACTGACCCGAATGCCATACCGGTTGCTACCGAGACTGCGGACCCGCTGCTTGATCCTCCGGGTGAGCGGGTTTTGTCTAGTGGGTGGAGAGTTGGACCGAAGCAGGAATCTTCGCCGGTAGTACCAAAGGCGAATTCATGAAGATTACATTTTCCGATAATGATTGCCCCGGCAGTCCTGAGCCTGGCGACCGCTGTGGCATCCCTTTCCGCTGCTGTGGGATTACTAGCTCGCGACGCGGACGTCGTCGGGACTCCGGCTACGTCAATAAGGTCTTTGATTGATATAGGCACGCCGTGTAGGGGACCACGGTAGTGTCCGGTAGCGATTAATTGGTCAGCTTTGTCAGCCTCATACCTAGCGCGGTCGGCTAAGACTGCCGTATAAACGTTTAGTGATCGGTCGTGTGCTGCGATCCGGCACAGGGTAGAGTCGATTACCTCGCGAACAGAGACTACCTTCTTCTCAATGGCTTGGGCTAATCGATAAATTGGCTGTTCACACCAGTTGATCATGGTTCCTTATTCGCCGGGGGTAGCTTGTCGTCTTGGCTTCGAGAACCTTTAATGGAGTGGCCTGTTATTTGGGAACTCTGTGCGTCATAATTCCAAGGAGCTTTTCGCAGAGTTTCTGTGGCAGAGGCCAGAACTCTGAGTAGAGGCTTGAGCTGGGTTAGTCCTCGACGATCGGCATCAGCTTGGGCAGCCGTTAGCCACTCGTCCGGAGATCGCGTCATCGACTGGGCTTCCGGATTGACATCGCGACGCCGTCACGAAGTGGCAAGAAGCTAGTTACGAGGCGTGCATCTGTCGCGAGCCGTTGGTTATAGGTGGCAATCGCTTTGGTCTCCTCCGTTGAACGGTTTGGCAGGGAAACGAGTCCAGGAACTACCTCTCCGTCCCAGAGCACGTTGTCAGTGATTAACACTCCTCCTGGACGCAGTAGTTTTACCAACCGGTCAAGCAGTTGGGGATATTGTCGCTTGTCCCCGTCGTTGAAGATTAGATCGAATGGTCCTGCGATCTTGTGAATCAGTAACGCCGAATCTCCAACCATCACACTCGCGCGGTTTTCAAGCCCGGCTTCTGTGAAATGGTCTCTCGCTAACTGTGCGCGGGAACGATCTAGTTCGATTGAAATCAGTCGACCGTCAGCAGGTAGCGATTGGGCTAACCACAGCGCAGAGTATCCATTGGCCGTACCGATTTCGAGTACGTTACGGGCACTAGTTGCCATGACCATCGTTTCAAGCAAGCGGCCGACCGCACTGTCAATAATTGGAAGGTCGAGCCTGGCTCCTTCGGCTGCCACGCGTTCGAGTAGCGAAGATCTCGTGACTAGAGTTGATAAATACGCTTCGATTTCTGGGGTGACAATATCCACTTGGTGATTATACGAATGAGGTCCCTGTTTTCAGATCATAGCTTCGTCATGAACTGGTTTGCCGTGCTCAAAACGATCTGGGTTCAAGCATGTTACGTCAATTGTCTCGGACTGACCGGTTCGAATCAATTCTGATAAGACCTTTCCTATAGCTGGGGCGAGCATCAGCCCATGTCCGCTGAAGCCATTAGCCAAGAAAAAATTGGATAGTTTTGAAGACTGGCCGAGGAGAGGGTTGTGGTCAGGGGTCATAGCATAAAGGCCGGCCCAGCCCTCGATTAACTTTACTGGCTCGAGTTTAGGAACTCTCTCTACGAGAGGTAAGCGAAAGTCGACTTCCCACCGTGACAAATCACACGTGAACGTTTCGCCAGGCGGTTCGTCGAGGCGAGTGTGAGCGACAATCAAGCAGTCCCCTGTGCTGCTGGTCGGGTTGTCGTCATGTCTCCAGTGGACGCCGGTTGGGTCCACGACCATCGGAAATTTGTAGGGCCACCGTCTAGGCAGCTCGCAACGAAAAAGGTGCTGCCGAACCGGTTGCACTGGTAAGTCGATACCAGCCATTGCTGCCAGCTTGTGGGCGAACGGTCCAGCCGCGTTGACAACGGCATCGGCGAACAACCGTTCGCCACTATTTAGAATTACGCCGTCGATTTGCCCAGGTCGCACAATGAGGTCCACGACCTCAGCTCGTAAATAGCTGGCACCGACTGCTGCGGCTGCTGCTCGGAACCCCGCTAGTACTTCCCGCGGTTCGCCGTAACCGTCCTTGGGACCGAATACTCCGAACTCGATGTCGTCCAGACGTACATCTGGTAGCCGAACATGTAGTTGGTCGATGCTGAGACGCTCGACGGATGCACCAAGTGCACGTTGGTGTGAGACTCGGGCCTCGAAGCGATCTGCTGAAGCTTCATCAACGAGAAACAAATAACCTCGTTGACGGAAGTTCACATCAGGTGTGTGACCGGGGACTTGCATCTGCCGGTCGAAAACTTGGTAAAACCGTGTGGAATACTGCGCGAGTTCTATGTTGACAGGTGAGCTGAATTGTTGACGGATTCCACCCATAGCAAGAAATGATGAGGCGCGCTTATAGGTTGGGTCCCGTTCGATAACCAAAACTCGGCCAAGATAGCCGTCCTGGAGAAGGTTATATGCGATGCTCGACCCGATAACACCCCCACCTACGATGACGATAGTCCCGGCTGTTTCTGATGGCAGGTTCATTTGATGCTGAGGGTCTGCTGGTAGGGTTCTTATAAGTCTTGCTGTTTGCCGGTCATGCTGAGGCCTTTAGTCTGGGGAGGTGAGTGGGGGTGCTCACCTTCTAAGTACTGCTTCAGTGCGGCGAGCGAGGATTTCCACCCGCTGGAGATGAGGCCGTAATATCGTTCCCAGCGATCGCTGCTGTCTGAACCGCTCTGGCAAACGGTGAGACTGGTCGCTGGACCCTTGACCTGACAGCTTACTTCAAGTGCCATTGGTCCGAATGGATTCGACTGCGGCGGTAGCCAATACGCCTCGGCAACGAAGAATTCACGGCCTGGTTGAAACTCCATGACGGTGCCGTAGAATACCCCGCCGAGTGTTCCGAGCAATTCATCCCGGAACGGGGTTGTACGCCATTCGATGGCGTAGACTCCGAGAGGCCGAGGCGTGGTCACCGACCGAACCGTATCCCACCAGATTTCCAGTGCCGCTGGGTTGAAGAATGCTTCCAGCACCGCATCCGGCGCTGCCGTTATTTCGATTCTATGTTCGAACTTTAGCGGTGTGAGGGTCATAGAGATGAATTGTTGGCGGGTCAGGGCCCAGATGGTACAGCAGGTTAGGGTGCGAATCCAGAGCGGTCAGTACAGCAGAAAGTGTTCTCGGAGTGGTAGGAAGGTATCGAGTCCTGTGGTCCAAGCATCTGCGATTGTTTCGTAGGGCACCTCAGCGTCAATGTTGTGACGGAGGTGGTCTGAGCCGGACAAGATGTCTATTGGGGGAAGAACGTCTTCATATTCGTATGGAGGTTGTCGCCACTCAAAGAATTCTGGCGCCAGGTGCCGACATGTCTGTATAAGCGCCACAGCTGTTACAACCGGTCTGAAGGCTCTTCGGTCAACTACATGAAGCTGGCACCCGCCACAGGCTTGGCCAGCATGCTTTTGGAAGGTTGGTTGGAATTCCACTGGGCGGAATAGCACGCCAGGAAGACCTAGGTCGTTCATCAAGCCGGCTAGTTGGTGTGCTTTGAGCCAGGGAGCTCCAGCTAGTTCAAATGGTCTGGTGGTTCCACGACCTTCGGACAGATTGGTTCCCTCAAAGAGAACCATGCCGGGATAAACAATACTGCTGTCGAGGGTCGGTAAATTAGGAGAAGGCAGCACCCAGGGCAGCCCCGTGTTGTCATGGTAGAATCCTCGGCGCCATCCGTCGAGTTGCAACACTTCCAGGTTGGCTCCAAGCTCGAAGGTTTCGTTGCAGAAGATCGCTAGCTCACCGATGGTCAGTCCGTGTCTGAGTGGAATGGGAAATTGGCCTACAAATGATTCGAACCCCGGCTCCAGCATGGGGCCTTCCACAGCTTCGCCACCAATCGGGTTGGGCCGGTCACAGATAATCACAGGAATGTTGTGTGAGCCACAGGCCTTCAGGCATTTGGTCATTGTGTGAATGTAGGTGTAGACGCGGGTACCTACATCCTGTAAGTCGATAACGAGGACGTCGAGATTAGCAAGCATATCGGGTGTTGGTTCTCGGGTTTCACTGTAGAGTGAATAGACGGGTATGCCGAGGGTCGGGTGATTGGTGTGGTCGGTCTCGATCATGTTGTCTTGGACGTCGGACCGAAATCCGTGTTGGGGGCCGAATAGAGCGGCTAGTGTCACGCCTGGTGTAGATGAGACTATATCGCCGATATGGTGCAGCGAATTGTCTACTGAGGCTGGATTGGCGACGAGACCGATCCGTCGACCGGTGACCCGAGCACTAAGCTTTGCTGAACCGAGTGTGATTGACACCATGGAATTATAGGGAAAGAAGTCCTGTGGAGGGGGAGATAGATGCGAAGGGCTTGTGGGGCGACAACTTAGTTTAGGAAAGCGGATTGTGCCAGAACAGCTGCCTGCTAGTCGGTTTCTGCAAGCATGCTACTATTTTCAGAGGGCTCTAAGCTTCCGGTGCCCTGATCTTATGACGACGATGCCGGCTCGGAGCCGGAACCCGCGCTTGACTCAAGCGTCGACGCCCACATCAGCCTCGGTCAGGCCCTTCCTTAAGTGGGCTGGAGGGAAGCGGCAGCTCTTGGCTCAGCTCGCTCGTTTTCATCCACCTCAATTTGGTGCCTATTTTGAACCGTTTCTGGGAAGTGGTGCGCTGTTCTTTGATTTGTATCGACGAGGGCGGTTCAGTGGGCGGGGTGTAGTGTTGATGGACAACAACCCCGATTTGATTGGATGTTGGCTGGCTGTGCGGAATGATGCCGAGCGGGTCATTCGGAGTCTTAGGCGTCTCGCTGATGCTCATCGGACTGACCCAAGTGCTTGTTACTACCGCGTTCGGGATCAACGGTTTAATCCGATTCGCCGCCGTTTGTTGGGGGCGCGACATGGTGACAAGTGCTACCCCCCAAGCCTTGCGGCCATGTTGATCTATCTTAATCGGACTGGTTTTAATGGATTGTTTCGGCTCAACAAAATGGGTGGCTTCAATGTTCCGCTGGGACAGTATGACAAGCCTTTGATCTGTGACGCGAAAAATCTGCGGCATGTTTCGTCTGTGCTACGGCGCTCTGAGAGCGAGGTGTGTGAAGATCGATTCGAAGCTGTGTGCCGCAGGGCAGTGCCAGGTGACTTTATTTACTTCGATCCTCCCTATGCGCCCATGAGTCCAACCTCCTTTAGAAGCTACACTTCGGATGGGTTCACGTCAGCTGAACAGCGGGAGCTCCAGCAGGTAGTGATTAAGCTGGCCAGTCGGGGTTGTCACGTTTTGTTGAGTAATTCTACCGCTCCTGAGGTTAAGGCTCTCTATGTGGACAACTTGCAGGCGCGTTCCGCAGGGTTGCGAGCTCACCGTGTTTCAGCGAGGCGTTCCATTAATGCTCATGGATCCGGTCGTGGTTATGTTGATGAATATCTGATCACCAATATCCCTCCTCAAGACGTAGGCTGAGCTGGCCTGGATGGAACCATAGTGGCAATTAACGAGCTACATAACGACCTAAGAACTGCCGTGCGTGAACTGTGCGCGCGATTTCCTGACTCTTACTGGCGGGAACTCGATGCCAGAGAAGCCTATCCGGAAGAATTCGTTAAGACGTTAACTAATGCTGGGTATTTAGCTGCATTGATCCCGGAGGAACTGGGTGGGTCTGGGCTTGGCGTTGCTGAGGCTTCGATCGTTCTCGAGGAGGTGAACCGATCGGGTGGAAACTCGGCGGCCTGCCACGCCCAGATGTACACCATGGGAACGTTACTTCGGCATGGGTCTGAGGAACAGCGCCGGCACTACCTGCCGAAGATTGCGAGTGGGGACTTAAGGCTGCAAGCCTTCGGTGTAACGGAGCCGACGACAGGTACCGACACTACCCAAATGAAGACGATGGCCGTACGCCGAGGCAATCACTATGTTGTAAACGGTCAAAAAGTCTGGATTTCCCGTGTTGAGCACTCTGACTTAATGTTGTTGGTGGTTCGCACAACTCCAGTCGAGGAGGTGCAAAAGAAGACTGAAGGGTTGTCGATACTCTTGGTTGACCTTCGAGACGCGATTGGGAATGGGATGACTGTGAATCCTATTCGCGCCATGATTAACCATGCGACCACCGAGGTGTTCTTCGATAATCTCGAAGTGCCTGTCGAGAATCGGGTTGGTGAAGAGGGGAAGGGGTTTCGGTATCTTCTGGATGGGTTGAATGCCGAGCGGATTTTGATAGCCGCAGAGTGTGTTGGTGACGGCCGATGGTTTATTGAGCGGGCCTGTCGCTATGCTAAAGATCGGGTTGTGTTTGGACGACCGATTGGTCAAAACCAGGGTATTCAGTTTCCGATTGCTAGGGCCCATGTGAACGTTGAGGCAGCTGACCTGATGCGAGTCCGTGCTGCTGATTTGTTTGATGACGGTCAGCCATGTGGTGCTGAAGCCAATATGGCCAAGCTTCTAGCGGCTGACGCTTCCTGGGAGGCTGCGAATGTCACCATGCAGACCTACGGTGGGTTCGGATTTGCCGAAGAATTCGACGTTGAGCGTAAGTTCCGCGAGACGCGCTTGTATCAGACTGCGCCGATTTCGACCAACCTAATTCTGGCCTTCATCGGTCAGCATGTGCTGGGGCTTCCTCGGTCATTCTGATGCTACCGTTAGAGGGAGTAACAGTGTTGTCGCTGGAGCAAGCGGTGGCAGCGCCGTTTGCGACTAGGCAATTGGCGGACTTGGGGGCTAGGGTCATAAAGATCGAGCGGCCTGGGGTGGGAGATTTTGCTCGTAGCTATGACACGACAGTAAAGGGCGAATCCTCACATTTTGTTTGGTTGAATCGGTCCAAGGAGTCGCTAACGCTCGATGTCAAACATCCAGAAGCTGGCGAGGTCCTCGACCGGCTGATCGAGCGGGCTGATGTGTTTGTGCAAAACCTTGCTCCTGGTGCGGCTGACCGTCTTGGGCTGTCGGCGACCTCATTGCGGGATGCCCATCCTGGTCTGATCGTTTGTGAGATCTCCGGTTATGGTTCGTGCGGAGCTTATAGGGATAGGAAAGCTTACGACTTGCTGGTGCAAGCTGAGGCTGGGCTTCTCTCAATCACCGGTACCGCTGACGAATCGGTCAAGGTGGGGATTTCGGTTGCTGATATCGCTGCTGGGATGTACGCCTATTCCGGTATCTTGACTGCTCTGCTCATGCGTCACCGTACCAAACAGGGGACTGTAGTAGAGGTTTCGATGCTTGAGGCGCTTGGAGAGTGGATGTCCTACCCTTTCTACTACGGGGTTTACGGGGGCACAGCTCCTCAGCGATCGGGTGCTAAGCATGCGGTTATCGCACCGTATGGTCCCTTCGCTGGAGGTGATGGGAATGTCGTCTATCTTGGAATACAGAATGAGCGTGAATGGGGCACGTTCTGCGAAGATGTATTACGCCGTCCTGAGATGGCCGAGGACCCTCGGTATGTGTCCAATGCGCTACGTGTAGAGCACCGCTCAACACTCGATACAGAGATCGAACATATTTTTGGAGAGCTGACAACGGACGAGATCCTGAATCGGCTGCAGTCGGCGAACGTCGCATGTGCTCAGTTGCGCACAGTGCACCAGTTTGCCGAGCACCCTCAGCTGGAGGCGCGTGACCGCTGGAGTCAGGTGCAGACAACGTCAGGCCCGATTAGGGCCTTGCTACCCCCTGCGACAATCGACGGATTTAGACCTGTCATGGGGCCGGTACCAGGTCTTGGATCGGACACCGACGCTATCCTTGCGGAGTTGGGTTTTGAAGGGAGTATTGTCGAAGCTTGGCATGATGCGGGAGTTGTCTGACCACTGAGGTTGGCAAGTTAAGACAGATCACAGTGTCGTGGGCGATGGCAAGGTTCGGACTTGTACCCGGGCAGCGGGGCATTTACCGAAGGAGAATGCGATGTCAGTTAAGGCAGGATGGACAGGCCGAGTCTATGAAGACTTTGAGGTCGGTGATATTTACGAGCATCCGCTTGGCCGGACAGTGTTGGCAGCCGATAACACTTGGGCCACGCTACTCTCAATGAACACGAATCCTATCCACTTCGATCATGCATTTGCTGAGAATACACCGTATGGCAGGCCATTGGTCGATTCCACGTTCACGCTCGCGGTCGTTACAGGGCAATCCGTTATCGATCTTTCGCAGAACGTGATGGCCAACCTTGGGTGGGATGAGGTTCGGTTGCCTAACCCGGTATTTGATGGTGACACGATCTATTCGCGAAGCGAGGTGCTATCAAAACGGGATTCCAAGTCACGGCCTACCGTTGGTATTGTGACGGTGAAATCCACTGGATTTAATCAGGAAGGCAGGGTTGTGATTCATTTTAAGCGGACATTTATGGTTTATAAGAGGGGCCATGTGCCGCCAAGGTTTCGGCCACCATTGCTGAAGGACTAGCTGTTGGCAATCGGGTAGCCTTCAAGGAGCCGTCTTGAGTATTTGCAGGTCAATGATCAGTCGGTTGCTCTCAGTGACCAGGGATTCTGTGTGGGCCAGTGTGATGCTGGTCTTGTTGTCGGCTGCAGGGTGCGGCGACCCACTACCTAGAGTTGAGGGTGACTTTGCCTTTGTGGGTGTCGATGTTTTGCCCATGACAGAGCCGGGAAATCCCGTAGTCCTTGAAAATCAGACTGTGGTCGTGACCAATCGACGGGTGGCTTCGATCAATCCTGCTGACGAGGTCAGCGTCGGTGAGAGCGTAGTGATTGTAAATGCAGAAGGGCAGTATTTGATGCCTGGCTTGGCCGACATGCATGGCCACCTGCCGAGTTCTCGATTGATGCCAGTTGATAGGAAGAATTTACTGTTCCTCTACGTGGCAAACGGAGTGACGACTCTACGTGTCATGCAGGGTAGCCAGTCTCACTTTCGGTTACGGGACCAGATTTCGCGTGGAGAGATCCTCGGCCCAAGACTGTTCCTGGGAAGCCCCGCGATGACAGGGGCGTCAGTCAGAACGTCGGAACAGGGTGAGCAGTTGGTGCGGGAGTATCACCAGAACGGCTACGAACAGGTCAAAATTCATGAAGGCCTCACCCCAGAGGTGTTTGATGCGGTGGCTTCCACCGCGCGAGAGGTTGGTATTCCGTTCGGTGGGCATGTTCCAGACCAGGTGGGGTTATTCGATGCCCTAGTGGGTGGACAGATGTCGATAGACCACTTGGACAACTATGTGGAGGCGCTGGTGCCTGACGAAGACCAGGTTGGGACGCTTGGCTTTCGGAGGATCGGGGACTCGTTGGACGTCATCAACGAAGAACGGCTGCCGTCGCTAGTTGAGGCGACAAGGATGGCTGGGGCCTGGATTGTGCCCACAATGGCATTTTGGGAAACGGTGGTCTGGGGAGTGAACTCTTCTTCCGAGCTGCGAGCTATGCATCAAGAACTCCGTTACATACCACCTGAGATAGTTGGGGAATGGACTCGGGTTGTCGATGAGCTGCAGGCGGTGGCCGACCCGGATACGAATCGCCGAGTGACTGAGTTGCGTCGGACTGTTCTAAAGGCGTTGTATGAGGGGGGGGTTCCCATTCTGCTTGGGACCGATTCACCGGAAACCTTCGACGTGCCAGGTTTTTCGATACATCACGAAATGGCACTCTTGGTAGAGCTTGGGATGACGCCGTATCATGTGCTGGAAGCGGGGACCCGTCGAGTGGCTGAATATTTTGACTCGGTCGACGACTTTGGGTCGGTTGCTGTCGGGCAGAGGGCTGATTTTCTATTGCTCACTGCTGACCCAATTGCTGATGTCGCAAATGTCGGTGAACGGGCTGGAGTGATGGTGAATGGTCGCTGGATTTCAGAATCGCAAATCCAAGCACGGTTGGCCGGAATCGCTCAGTTTTATGGGAATTGACCCGATGCCCGGTAGCAGGTCGGGCGAGCTGGGTGAAGAAGTCTTGTGAACATGCACACCCCGTCGCTGTTAACCCTGTTTGGCCAATTTGTGTCTAACGCCCATGTTCCGGCCCTGGCTCGTGAGGCGGCGCTGAATGCTGTACTCGACACTATTGGAGTTATGTTGGCTGGTTCGCGTGAGCCTGCCGCGCGATTGGTTCGCCAGGTTGCAAAGGCTGAGGGAGGTGCTCCACGGTGTGGGATCTTGGGTAGTGTCGAACGCACGGGAGCCGGATGGGCGGCGTTGGCCAACGGCACGGCCGCTCATGCTTTGGATTTCGATGACATGTGCTTTGTGTCGATGGCGCATCCTAGTGCGCCACTTGTTGCCGCAGGGCTAGCGGCGGCAGAACTAGCTAGTGGTAGCGGTAGCCGGTTCCTCGATGCTTTCTGTGTGGGGTTCGAAGTCGAGGCAATTTTAGGACGCCTGATGAACCCGTCGCATTATGAGAGAGGGTGGCACGCGACTTCTACCATCGGGACTATCGGTGCCGCTGCCACAGCTTCTCGTCTGTTGGGGCAGAAGGCTGAGAGTGCTGCGCGGACCATGGCCATTGCCGCGTCTGCGGCCTGTGGGATTAAGGAGAGCTTTGGGACAATGGTGAAGCCTTTGCAGGCTGGGCTGGCTGGGCGTAATGGTGTGCTTGCCGTCCAGTTAGCCGAAGCGGGGTTTACAGCGACCGATCTAGCCATCGAGGGGAGTCAGGGTTTGTTGGTTGCCATGCAAGCCAGCTGTCATGATTCGAAGGATGAAATGACTCGGCTAGGGCGGAGTTGGGAGATCGTAGATGGTGGTATCACTGTTAAGCTCTATCCGTCATGTGCAGCGACCCACCCGGCGATCGACACCCTGCTGGATCTACGAAAAAAATACGGCTTCACAGCTGCTGACATCGACCAGGTGAAAATTGGGGTCGATAGCGTGACCCCGACAGTGTTGATTCACGACCGGCCTGAAACAGGCTTGCAGGGTAAGTTCAGTATGCATTTTTGCGCTGCTTCGGCGGTGGCGCATGGACGGATCGATCTACAGACCTTCGAGCCAGGTGGGTTGTCTGACTTGGTCACTCGACAATTGCTACCCCGTGTCACGATGTATGTCGACCCTCTGCTTGGTGCCGATCAGCCGCCTCTAACCGAGGCGAAGGTAGCGGTTCATTTGCGCGATGGAAGCTTCTATGAGTGGAGGGTTAGGGGCGCCAGAGGCTACCCAAGTCATCCGCCGTCGACTCAGGAACTTGACCAGAAATTCCAGACGTGCGCTGAGCGGGCTGTTTCCGCATCGGTGGCTACCGAGGCTCTAGCATGGCTGCGCGAACTCGAACATCAACCGTTGGTTGGATCGTTGGCAGATTTGCTTAACCAATCTGTCTCTACATCTATTCCTTCGTAGAGATTAAAGTGCTGGCTGATGATCGGCCTCGGCCACTAAGAGTCAAGAAGCTCGATGTTTCGGTGAAGAACCATGTCAGACATATCAGCAACCCAGGTTCCAGAGTTAAAACAAACACGTCAAATTCGTCGGTCGTTGTTGTTCGTTCCAGCCGCGCGACCAGACCGGTTTGAGAAAGCTCTCGCTACTGGGGCTGATTCCGTGTGTCTGGATCTCGAAGATGGAGTGGCGCTTTCGCAGAAGGACGAAGCCCGTTCTAATGCAATGAGGGTGTTAGCAGGTCGATCTATGGACAGAGCCGAGGTAGTCCTTCGGATCAACGAATCGGAATCTGACCTCGGTAAGCACGACCTCGAAGCGTTGCTTGCGGCCGGAGTTAAACCGGATGCGCTGATGCTTCCGAAGGTTGGTGGTCCAGCTGCTGTTCAGGCTCTTGAGAACCGCCTATCGCAGGATTTGGCAGGTATTCCATTGATCGTCCAAATCGAAACAGCCCAGGGGCTTGCTGCGGTCGAGGCTATTGCTGTCGCCTCGCCCAACATCGAAGTGCTTTTTTTTGGGGCTGTCGATCTGTCTGCCGAGTTGGGGTGTGCGATTGAATGGGACGCGTTGCTCTATGCACGGTCCCGAGTTGTAACCGCAGCGGCCTTAGTTGGAATGGATGTCTTGGATACCCCATTCATGGATGTGTCGGCCCTGTCTCAACTCCGGGATGAAGCCCGCGCGGTTCAAAGGCTAGGTTTTACTGGCAAGGCGGCGATCCACCCATCGCAGGTGACCGTTATCCAGGCTGCGTTCTCACCTACTTTGGGTGCGGTGGAATGGGCGAAGCAGATCATTGCTGCTTATGAGGCCAATGATGGTGGAGTCTTGTTGGTAGATGGGAAGCTCATTGAAAAGCCCGTTATAGCGTCAGCTAGGCGCATTCTCGCTTCGGTTAACGCAATTGACCACACTGACAGCTAGGGTTATTGGCTCACGAACCTTTTCCTAAGATGGAGGTCTTAGGGGTCTGGTTTCGCGTCTGAAGCTGGCGGGTACTATCCTGGCAGATAGGGATTAAACGTTATTCCTATGGTGTTACCTCTCCAGGTGCTACTTCTGCCACACCCGTCATCGGATCTTTGCTAGTACTGCGTGCTGTGTGTTGAATTCGATGTCTGTCGGCTTGGCAGGAAGCGGGAGCTTGACTGTCACTTCGCTCTTATCGATCCAGATTCTGTGGGTAACTGGAGGATGTTTGTCAAACGTGAACCGAAGAGGAACTGGCATTTTAAAGCCGTCGGAAACTTCTTCCTGTGTCACGGTCCCGTGGAGCATGAATGGCGAAGGGCTGTCGACCACCGGGCTGACATCGAGTTCTGCACGATAGGTTGGTACTTCAACACCGTAGACCCACTGGTCGAAGAACCAGTCCATGGGCTGGCCGAAAGCCTCCTCGACTGCCGCCTCGAATGACTGTGTAGACATGACACCTCGGGTATGTTGCCTAGCATAGCTTCGCATCAGCTGCCTGAATCGACCATCGTCTCCGGTCTCTAGATCGAGCAGCATTGATCGAAGCATGTGCAGTATGTAGGCGCCTTTTTCGTAGATGAGAATTCGGTAGTCGAATGGTGTCTCCGTAGAGTTGATCCTGTATCCGAGAACAAGTGCGCCAGTATCGTGTCCATCGCTGCGGCGCAATTCTTCCGGTCGATAACCGTAATGGCGGAGCCCCAAGCCCTGACCAACCTGCCCTTCCCCAAGAATGTCGAGTCTCCATGCGTTCATCATTTCTTCGAATTGTTGAGGGCGGTTCAGTCCGTAAAGTGTGTAGAGGGCAGCAGCATAGTTGGCAAAACCTTCAGATAACCATTGGTCACGGTAGCTCTTCCAGTCAATAGCAGCGCCCCACCATTGATGAGCGACCTCGTGAGCACGAAATAGCTCGGCTTCGCCGGTGTGGAGCTCGCCGAATGTCTGATAGGACAGGAACAGTAGTCCTGGGAACGCTTGACCGCTCTGCGTCGCGGTTTCTGTGACGAGTAGTGACGGGTAAGGGAACGATCCGAAATATTCAGTGAAGAGCTTGATCGAATCTGTGAGGTCAGTAACCGTTTTCTCTCGATTGCCAGGAGCAAATCCAATATGGCCATCATTGGCGTAGATGGTCAGTGCGGGTTTTACGTCACGGGCGACTTCGGTTACGTCGAACCGGCCATAGTTGAAAGCCATGCTACGAACCGGTTCTGTGGTTGCCCAGTGCATGATACGGGTGCCGTCCTGCACCCGTTCATCGATAAGCGTTCCACCACTCGCTATTTGGTATCGGTCTGGAAACCGAAATGTCGTATCGATTTGGCTAACGCGAGCATCCGGGTGTTGGGGGCGCCAGAACAGAGTATCTCTGAGTAGAAAGTCGCGTGTTTGGCGAAGTCGTTGAACGAGCTTTCCTTCGTAGGCCAATCCGATGATGAAGGATTCTCCAGGAGCTATCGTCCTTGGGAGCGTGATTGTGACCCAAGGCTCGAATAGATCTTCCCCGAAAAACCGATCGTGCCGTTCCTGTACATAATGGAGTTGCTCACCAGTTAATCCAGCTGGTTCACTTTGGTCAGCAACGGGATTTCTAGGTTGGAATGAGGCCTGAAGCGCCGTGTCAAAGGGTTTGTTTGCTTGGTCAGCTATCCAAGTGACATCGGTCACTTCGAGCACCGGGCTGATCTGCAGACGCAACGACCGCGTCGGTTCAAGTGGGTCGATAAGTAGCGCTGCGGTAGCTTTGGCATCTCCGTTATTGTCGAGGGCGAGATCGAGTCGAGTGTGTGGTACCAGTGCGCGAGGTCTCCACCCTTCTTGCTCCGGTTCATGCGGACGGACTGAGAGTCCCAGTTGACTGCCGGTGGCGTCATTGTCGAGTGACTCGGGATCGGTGGAAAATCCTTTGAGTGTGCTGTCGGAGTGATTGGGTTCGAAGTCCTCTACACTGTTAAAACGCATCCAAGAATCGGCTATCTGCTGTCGGTGGTCATACTGGTACAGTTCCACTTCTTCAGGCTGCCCAGGGTTGACAGTGACCGCCAACCAGCCATGGTCGTTGCTGTCGACCTCGAGCAGCAGGTAGCTGCGATTTGAGGGGAGGTCGTCGGTCGTTTGGCGGATTAGGTCGTCGAGCACCCAGCTGTCTGGATTGTCTCGTTGGCGCTCGAGTCGCTCCTGACGACGATCTTCTAGGAGTTGGTTGGCTCTTTCACTACCCCGCCTGTTGGGTTCTGGTGCTGGGGTTCCGAGTTCCAACAATTGGGCAATGGTGTTACCTGAGGTTTTTAGGACAAGGCGGTCGAATGTTTCCTTTACATAGTGGTTGTCTGAAAGCTTCCTGAGCTGATGATGTTCGACGGCGTCTGGAGGGTAGGCGTGGATTACCCCGTCTCCGAGGAAGACTGCTGTCGAGGTGACCCCACCGATTTCAGGCGCTACGTACAAATGTCCTTCGGTCAGCTCAAGGGCAAATCGGTCGACTCTCAGGTGTTTATTCCGAATTTGTCCAGCGGGCGCGACCTTCGCCTCGCGTAGCGCTACGTATAGGGCTGGAGGGCCGAGAGCGTCGCCGTTATTGCGCTGTAACCCTGAACCGTCTAAGGTGCTCGTAAAGAGTCCGGCCAACAGGACCCAACCGGCACAGCGAGCGGATATTGGGAACGCTGGCTTCACTCTGGCAGCTTATCATCTCGTGCAGGAGTTCTTCGCGGAAACTGGAGTTTGAGGCTTTCATACTTGGCTCGTTAATATGTTGGTTTGTGTCAGACAAGGGCTCTGCAAAGAGTGAGGGGTAGATAATAGCGAGGCCGGTTCTGGAAGGATCGCGCGGTCGTGGAGTTGGGGAGCACAGCCAACCGTATACTTGAGGAGAGTGCTCTCGGCGACGGAATTGAATGGACGGTAGCTATGGTCTCGAGAATGGGCAGTCAGGTCAGAGTGATAAGCGGATTGGTACTATTGGTGATGGCCCTTACAGGGTGCGGATCGAGTTCGGGTAACGACCGGGCCCCATCATTTTGGAATCAACTATTTTTTAACTACACCGACCTCAGTTTTGGTAGTGGTGCCGTAGTTGCTGATGGAGATATCGTCACGATCAGTTATGTAGCATGGCTGCATGACGATGATGAGAACGACGATAAAGGGCAGCAGATCGACTCGAATGCGGGAGTAGAATTCATCGTTTCGGCTGGTCAGGTGATCCAGGGGTTTGATCAGGGCGTTGTCGGGATGAAAGTGGGAGGTGAACGGAGACTGGTAGTACCAGCTCATCTCACCACGGCTGGGTTCGAGGGATACGGTAATCCGCCAAGTGGATCAGACCTTGTAATTGAGGTCAAGCTGCTGAGCATTCGGACGCTGACTACGGACAGTGCACCCTACTCAGTCACCGACATTAGGATGGGTGACGGCGCGGAGGCTAAGACTGGAGATACCCTCATTATCGACTACGGGGGTTGGCTATACGATGCAAGCAAGTCTGATGGCAGAGGTGTCCAGTTTGGGGATGCGGCTCGCCTGAGCTTTACCCTCGGTTCCGGGGAGGTCATACCGGGTTTTGACCAAGGGCTTGTCGGTATGAAAGAGGGTGGCGAACGGAGGTTAATCCTACCACCTGAATTCGCCTACGGTGAGAACAAGGTGGGCATCATTCCAGCAAATTCCACCCTGGTGTTCTATGTCACTCTCTTTACTGTCCAATGAGCCTGCATTAGGCTCGTTGACGCCTAGATCGGCTCCGGCCACTGCGATATTCATCAGCTACCCTGCAGTGACCTAGTGACGGGCTCCCAACTGTCTCGTGATATTTGTCGTGGAAGGGCACGCGGGCATGTTGGAATTCGAGTTTTGCTTTGAGCCTAAGCCTCCAACCTTCTCTCCATGATTTGGTGGTATAAGTGGTTCACGCGTGAGGCCACTCGGTAAATGCGGTGCCTTCGGATGGTGCCGAGGAGTCCCGGAACATGTCGAAATATTTCTGGACCAGATGGGGCGGAGCGTTTTGGCGGAGACTGCATTTCGCCGCCGCTGCGGTCGGGACGGCGGTCGTCGGACTGACCGTGCTGTCGACTGGAATAGTTGAGGCAGCCCAAGCGCCGGTGGCGGATGGAGGGTTTACGGCGGAGCAGGTGGCCGCCGGATGGTCGGTATATACCCGCCAGTGTGGGGAATGCCATGGAGAGCGGCTGGACGGGATGGAAGCGCCGCCGCTCCGAGGGGTGGACTTCCTGAACGGCTGGGCTGGGCGGACCACCGATGAGTTGTATGCCTATGTGCGGGACGAGATGCCGCCCGGCCTTGGAGGGTCGCTCACCAATCAGGTCTACTTGAACTTGGTGGCCTACATTCTGGATGCGAATGGAGCGCGGCTGGGGGAAGTGCCGCTGACGGCCGACGCGGCGGTCATGATCGGCGATGCGGCGGATGTGGCCGAGGCGCGGCGCGCGGCGCGGGACGGGGAACGGCCGCGGCGGCAGCCCTCGCGGTTCGTGAACCGCGAGGTAGAACAGCGTCTGACACCGGTTACCGACGCGCTCTTACAGAACCCGCCGCCGGGCGACTGGCTGAGTTGGCGGCGGACCCGCGATGGGCAGGGTTACAGTCCCTTGGACCAGGTAACCCGTGACAACGTAGCCGACCTGCAGCTGGCCTGGGTGCTCGCCATCCGGGAAGGGAGCCATCAGACGACGCCGTTGGTGCACGACGGGGTGATGTTCCTGGCGAATCCTGGGAACGTGGTTCAGGCGATTGACGCGGCTACCGGCGATCTGATTTGGGAATACCGATCACCATTGCCAGAAGATGCGCCACAACGGGGCGCGACCCGCACACTGGCGCTTTACGGCGACAAGGTCTACCTCGCGACTCACGATGCGGCGCTGGTTGCGCTGGACGTGCGGACTGGCACCGAGGTGTGGCGTACCGTGAAGGCAGACTATACGCAGGGCTTTACGCAGCGCGGCGGCCCGGTCATTGCGAACGGTGTGGTTGTCAGCGGCATCAACGGGTGCCAACGCTATAAGGAGCAGACGTGCTTTATTGCCGGGCACAACCCGGATACTGGCGCAGAGTTGTGGCGCACGTCGACGATCGCGCTTCCGGGCGATCCGAACAACGCCTCATGGGGTGACACTCCACCGTATCTCCGCGCGGGCGGCGACATGTGGATCCCTGGCAGTTATGACGCCGGTCTGGATCTCTTCTATATCGGGACGGCGCAGGCAAAGCCCTGGGTAGCTGCGAGTCGTGGGATGACGACCGGACAGGATGCGCTCTATACCAATTCGACGCTGGCGTTGAATCCGCGGACAGGGCAGGTGGAATGGTACTTCCAGCATGTGCCGGGCGAAACGCTGGACCTCGACATTGTCTATGAGCGCGTCTTGGTCGACGCAGGCGACGCGCAGTGGCTGTTCACGATCGGGAAGGACGGCATCCTGTGGAAACTCGACCGACGGACTGGGGCATTTGTCGACCTGCGGGAGACGGTCTACCAGGACGTCTTCGAGTCAATCGACCGAACCACCGGACGGGTGTCATACCGACAGGACATTCGTGATGCCGACATCGGCGATCGCGTGCCCGCCTGTCCCAGTCTGCTCGGTGGACACAACTGGCAGGCGTCGGCGTATCACCCCGGCATTGGTGCGCTCGTGATTCCGCTTCACCAGGCCTGTATGTATCTGACCGGCCGTGAGGTCGACTTTGTCGACGGTGGTGGTGGTACCGCGGGTCGGTCGGAGTTGCGCGAGATGCCGGGCACAAATGGAAACGTAGGGAAACTCGCCGCCTACGATGTCCGGACAATGGACGAACTGTGGAGTCACGAGCAACGAGCCGCCTTTCTGACATCGACGCTCACCACGGCCGGTGGCCTCGTCTTTGCGGGCGATGCTGACCGCTACTACCGCGCATTCGATATTCGGACGGGCGACGTTCTGTGGGAAACCCGGCTCGGCGCTGCGGCGCACGGCTATCCCGTCACCTATGAGACCGGTGGTCGCCAGTTTCTTGCCGTGCCCGCCGCACTTGCTGGCGTTTTCCGCGGCCTCACCGCGCAGCTTACCCCTGACATTTACCAGCCGGAGGGTGGGAACGCGATCTATGTCTTCGCTCTACCGGAGTGACGTGGTGGGAGGTTCGTGAGACCGGATCGAAACTACCGTTCTAACGGGGTTGGGTTTCCAGTCGTCTCTTGACGTCGAGGGGCACCCGGGTTCCGTAGTGGGTCACACCACTTAGTCTCGAGAAGTAGGAGTAAGCCACTGCTGAGACCGCCTCGATCATGGCGCTGCCGTTGCCGCCGTAGTTCGACATCACAGCGACAATGTAAGGCCGATCCGGTAGGTTGACCAGCCCCCAGACCGTAGCCACACCGACGATGCCACCAGGCTTAAAAGCGATTGGTACACTCCTGGGTATTGGAGCCCTGATGGGGCCGCCTTTGTAGAGTTCCAAGATGTCCCGGACTCGTTTGCAGGACGCTTGGCTTAGTGGCAGGTCGCATGTGGCAATTTTTTCCATGATCAGCGCAGCGTCCCGTGGTGTGGACAGATTCTCATTTCCAAGAACGGACTCTTCGGGACGGATCATCTTCCTCTGGAGTCTAGTGCGCCTCGCTCCGAGCGAGGTTGATAGCGCGTTTATCTCTTCCATCCCGAGTTCGTCGATAAGGACGTTTGTAGCGGTGTTGTCCGAGTAGACGATCATGTAAATGGCGTAGTCTTCCAGTGACAGGGATGATCCACCGTCTGTCAGGATTTGCAGCACCCCGCTGCCTGCGGTCCGGACGGCATCAGTTAGATCGACTCGCTTTGCTAGGAGGCCGGGTTCCGTGTCGGCCCGACGAAACAGTTCAAGTAGGATGGGAATCTTGATAGCACTTGCTTGCGGAAAGACCAGACCATCTGAAATTGCGAAGCGAGTCCGGTCTGTCAGGTCCATGATGTGAAGTCCTGCCACGCCGTTGAAGTCCTCTACGAGAGCTTCGAGATCTTGCTGGAATTTGTCGCGGAGCTGCTGCCTGTGGGCCTCTTGGGCCCAGCCGGTGGACAGTCCACTGACTAACAGCAATATCAGAGGGATGAGTGGGTGCCATGGTCGATTCATCAAACACTCTCCAGATGTTGCTTGAAGGCGGATTTCCGAACGTCCACATTAACCTCGCTGGGATCGAGTGGGTCTGGGAAGTTTCCCAAGTTCGTCTGGAAGGGGATAGTAGATAGGAACTTCCTCTGCTGACGGCGGAAAGCAGGGTGTGGTGGGCCGCGGTTGGTGTATGTAGGCCAACCACGGCCATGGGGTTAGTGTTGCGTGTTCTGTCTCATTCTCCAGCGCTCATGAATGCAGTGAACTGTGACATAGGAGCCGGGCGTCCGTGGATCCCCACGATGGTGTCTACATCGAGATCCAGTCGCTCCAAGTTACGGTGAAACGAGCGGGCGCTGGCATTGGGAGTTTCCGCTCCAGGGAAATAGAGATCGGCCTGCACGACAATTTTTTCATTCGGAAGATACGCAATCAACATGCCGGCGGCATGGGCGAGGCCCTGGACATTATGGAGTTCAACAGACCGAGTTTGATCGGCTAGAACGTATTTTTCGTTGAGGGTCTCGAAGATGTAACCCTCCGACCATTCCTCTGGAGGATGGAGCGAAAACCGGTCTGGTTCCAGGGTCCACGGCCCTGCGCGGAGGACCTCCTGGTAATAGGGTTTGTTGCTGTCATGGGTGATCACGGTCGCACCTTCGTGGACGAATGCACGAAGTCCACCGAGGTGGTCCCAGTGATGATGGGTCGTTACGATGAATCGAATGGGCTTATTCGGGATGCGCCTGTAGATCTCGTCGATCACTGCCAATGACCGTTCTTCATTCAACGGGGCCTCGATAACAGCCACATGGTCTCCGAACTCAATGGCCACGCTATGGTGGGAGCCTCCTCCAATTAACCACACCCCGCTAGCCACTTCCTGTGACTCGACTCGGACTGGCGGAATGCTTGCATTCATCACGTTATTTGGCACCGTGATTGTCACGGTCACGTTGGCTTGGAGGTCAGACACAGTTTCCAGCCCAAAGGCATGGTCTCCGCCGCTGACGTCGGCCTCATGTGCGCCGTCGTCATAGTCTTGGTGTTGATGAAAACGAGGGATTTGGACACCACCGACTTCCCGGTAATTCGTGTAAACATTTTCATAGTACATGTCGCCGACGACCGGATTGGGGATCCATGTTTGCACGCGCTCGAGCAGGCCGTCTGGGTTAATCGTACCGTTAACACGATATTTGCCGAACGCGATGAAGGAGATAACTGTCGATCGGCCTCCGTACTCGTTGCGAGTGATCATGGACGGGTTGGCTCCTGGCGCCATAGCGCCCTTGATGAATCCCCAGGGGGTTAGGAGAATTTCAAGTCCACGCAATTCGGCTGCGGCCGGTTGCGGGAGTGGTTGCCCCTGTGCGTCGAGGGTCCAGGCGTGGTTGCCGCTGACGAAATTGGTGAGCTGACGTGTGCCTCCTGCCCGAATGTACTCTTCCCTTGATGCCATCCCTTCAAAATCAATGGTCATCGTGTAACTGGTCAGGTCGACCCGTGGCCAATCCCGATCGGGTGAAACGTTCTGTCCGACTCGGCCCTGCCAGCCCGTGCCGGAGTACTGAATCGATGTTAGGTTTTCCATGCCCATCGCGGTTGCGGTGGACTGCAAAACGCCTTGTACGTTCTGTGCGGCAGCTGGTCCTGCGATGAGGACCGATAGGCTCAGTGAGAGCCAAAATCGTGTGGTCATGGTTTTGCCCTCCGGGTTACGAGGATTATGTCTCAGTCGAGCGGGAAGTCAACAGTCACGTGTCTGGCTTTACCTTGGAATGGGGGTGCCAGTCCAGACGTGATCCGTCGGAGTTCTGGGGAACTTCAGTACAAGATCCAGTAATATTCTCCGTTGAATGACGGAAACCGGTGGCTAACTTCGCAGAACTTCCAACATTGAAGCCACTTTGGCTGGTTGTGCTGTTGGCCGACGATGCGTGGAGCGGTTGATGTCCACGCCCGAGGGAGATAATGGTTCGAAGGAGCGCATCGAGAACCCTGTTTATTGTGATGTTGGTGTGTGCAGGTCGGCTCACTCCCTCTGCGGGTCCGGTCCCGCAGTCTGGGACAATCCAGACCATGCTGCCGGACACACCACGGGTGTTGACCAGTCAAGGTGGTCGCATACGGGTTGTGTCTATCAAAGGCCTTGTGTATCCATGGGCCCTCGCCTTTCTGCCGACTGGCGATATGTTGGTTACAGAGCAGGGACGGAATACACTGCGGCGCATTGATGGCGACCTTCTCGATCCGATACCGATTACTGGCCTTCCGCCCGGTATCCAGAGTCAGCGTCGAGACACTGCCGGTGTAGATGTGGCGGTTCACCCTCGTTTTTCAGAAAATAGCCTTGTGTATGTTGCGTTTTGGAAGCCTAAGCCCGGCGCGGAGAATCTTCGGACTGCCGTCATTGTCCGCGGACGTCTGGACGGCCACCAATTGACGGATGTCCAGGAGATCTTCGAGTCAGTCTCTTGGACTGATGGACCCTCGGCTGCGCGGATCATCTTCGCACCAGACGATAAGCTCTATCTGGCCATTGGGGCTCCTGGGTTCAAGGTCAACCTCGGAGAGACAGCATGGGCACAAGAGCCAGGGCAGCACGGCGGAAAGATCCTTCGACTTAACGACGACGGTACTGTGCCCGTCGACAATCCTTTTGTAGGTCGGCCGGGTTACCGGCCTGAGATTTTTGCCCTCGGCATCCGGAATGCTATCGGCATGGCGTTTCACCCCAAGACGGGCGAGTTGTGGGAGACGGAAAATGGTCCCCAGGGTGGAGACGAGATCAATATCATCCGGCGAGGCTTGAACTACGGCTGGCCATTCATCAGCTATGGTCGGGCTTACTCAAATGACCTGGATGGGTCGAGATCAGGATTGCCGCCGCCGACGATTCAGCCACCAACTTCTGCGCCGGGGATGGAAGAACCGTTTACCTACTACAAACCATCCATCGCCATTTCTGGCATGACGTTCTATACCGGAGACCAGTTTCCTGAGTGGAAGGGTGACCTGCTGGCCGGGGGGCTTGCGGGCAGGCAGCTTTCTCGAATTGTTTTCAATGCACAGGGGTTAGAGAGTCGGCGAGAAACGTTGCTCGCTGAACTCCGTCAGCGAATTCGGGATGTCAAGCAGGGACCAGACGGTTTTCTATACCTGACCACCGACATGCAAGATGGAGCCGTACTCAGGATTGAGCCAGCTCTTTAGTTGGTTCTGTCTCGTTTTCATTCCGTGGTATCTAGCTTGCGAGTGGCCATGATCGTCACGGGCGAACTCCAGGTGCGGAGGTCTTTATCCGCGATCGTTTTTTTAAGTCTACCAACCAGGTGGAAATGTCAGACGATCGTTTGGTTCACGGGGATGGATGCTGAACTGGGGCTAAGTGTGAGAGTTGAGGGGGAAGACCGATGTCCGTGCGTTCTTTGAGCGAATCTTTAATTGAACGTTACACTCGCGGTTTACTCCAGTGGCGGTGGCCTGTGCTGCTCACGGCCGTTGCTTTAGTGACCACGGCAGCCTCGGGTGCCACACGGCTCAAGTTCATCGATGAATATCGTGTGTTTTTTGGTCCAGATAATCCACAACTGTTGGCGTTCGATGCGGTTGAGAACACTTACACAAAGAACGACAATCTCTTTTTTGTGATTGAGCCGCCGAGCGACCACGGTGATGCCTTCACTGCAGAGACGCTGTCGATTGTTGAATATCTTACCGAAGAGTCGTGGCGTATCCCGTTCGCGATTCGCGTCGACTCTGTATCGAATTTCCAGTATAGCCGGGCTGAAGCTGACGACCTTATTGTTGAGAACTTGGTTGTTGGTGCCATGGAGAAGACTCCGTCTGAATTGAGGGCGATTCGAAATGTCTCGCTCGATGAACCGATGCTTCGCAACAGGCTCGTGCCACCAGACACAGGCGTCATCGGCCTAAATGTCACATTGCAATTGCCACGCCTCGAGTTGGACGAGACGGCTAGGGCTGCGGCTCGTGGTCGAGAGCTAGCAGTCGAAATTGAAGAGAGCCACCCTGGCTACCGTGTCCGGTTGACCGGCATAGCCATGCTCAATAACGCCTTCCAGGAATCAGCGATACGGGACATGAGGACGTTGGTTCCGCTCATGTATGGCGTGATCACTCTCGCTCTCGTACTGCTGCTACGGTCGTTTACGGGGACAATTGCGACGCTAACATTGGTCGGAATGTCGGTGGTGGGGGCACTTGGCCTTGCAGGATGGGCTGGACTTGCATTGACACCACCGTCGACGGCATCAATCACAATGATCATGACACTGGCTGTGGCGGACAGCATTCATATTTTGGTCACGATGCTCAAGGAGATGAGGGGAGGGTTAGGCAAGTTTGACGCCATCGTTGAAAGCCTTCGGGTCAATGCGCAGCCGGTGTTTTTGACCAGCTTGACGACGATGATCGGTTTTCTCAGTATGAACTTTAGCGAGGCTCCTCCACTGAACGATTTAGGCAACATCAGTGCTACGGGCGTTTGCTTGGCTTGGATGCTTTCCATGACACTGCTGCCGGCGCTGGTGGCAATCCTGCCAGTGAGGGTTCGGCTTCGTTCCGTCCAGAATGTGTCGCGGATGGATCGGCTGGCTGATCTGGTAATAGCCCGCCGTCGCCCGTTGTTTTGGGGAGCAGGCGTTGTGGCATTGGTTCTAATTTCTTTGGTTCCGCTGAACTCGCTGAATGATCAATTCGTAAACTACTTCGATGAGAGCATGGCATTTCGCCAGGATTCAGATTTTGCAGCGGAGCGGTTGAGCGGGCTCTATCAGATTGACTTCTCTCTATCGTCTGGGGAAAGTGGAGGCATCAGCGAGCCGAGTTATCTAGAAACGGTCGATCGCTTTGCCCAGTGGTATCGCGAACAATCAGGGGTGGTGCATGTCGCACCGATTAGCGACACGTTTAGACGGCTTAACAAGAATATGCATGGAGATGATCCTGATTACTACACACTACCACCAGAACGTGACTTGGCTGCGCAGTATTTATTGCTATACGAGATGTCCCTCCCCTACGGGCTTGATCTTAATAACCAGATCAACATAGACAAGTCAGCTACCCGCTTTTCGGTAACGTTAGAGAACATAACGTCGCAGGAGTTGATTAGCCTTGTCGAAGCAGGAGAGGCATGGTTAGGTGAGAATGCCCCAGCATCTATGGCTGCGCGCGGAGTGGGTCCAAGCGTGATGTTTTCGTACATCTCAGCACGAAATATCCGGAGCATGCTGACCGGGACCTTGGTGGCTGTCGGGCTCATCGGCGTCACGATGATGTTGATGTTAAGGAGCCTCCGCTATGGAACCGTCAGCTTTGTTCCAAACCTGCTACCGGCATTGATGGCGTTTGGGCTTTGGGGATTGCTTGTTGGTGAGATCAACCTTGGTCTGTCGATCGTGAGCGGCATGTGTCTGGGTATCATCGTCGATGATACTGTTCACTTCCTCAGCAAGTATTTGCGAGCGCGTCGTGAGCAGCACCTCGACGCCGAGAGTGCCGTACGCTACGCTTTTTCGACGGTTGGAGCTGCGCTGGTAGTCACTTCGGTCGTATTAGCAGCAGGTTTCATGATTTTGTCGCAGTCTTCGTTTGGCTTCAATGGGGGGATGGGGAAGCTGTCAACGATCATCATTGTGCTGGCACTTGCTGCTGACTTGCTCTTGTTGCCACCTCTGCTGATGTTTTTGGATCGCAACCACAAGATTCGCGCCTCGTAGCACTAAAGGTGCGAAGGAGGACATCCGTGTCTCTGAACACAACGTTATTGTCTGTTGATGGGCACCCTGTCGAAAACGGCCGCTGCCTAAGTCGTGGTGTCATTAGTGTCGCTCTGGTGATTGCTATGACACTGGCTGCGTCCACGTGGGCTTTTGCGGACCAACGTGGTGACGAGATAGCAAGGGAGGCAGACCGACGAGATACCGGTTGGAACGACATGATCGCTGAGCTGGAAATGGTGTTGCGTAATCGCCAGGGTGAGGAGAGTACTCGCGCGCTGCGTAGTCGTTTGTTGGAGGTCGACGCCGATGGCGACAAACTCATGATTATTTTTGACCGTCCTCGTGATGTACGAGGAACCGCATTCCTTACCTACACGCACCGTTCGGGCCCGGATGACCAATGGTTGTTTCTTCCCGCGTTGAAGCGGGTGAAGCGGATTTCGTCGAACAATAAGTCAGGGCCCTTCATGGGAAGCGAGTTTGCCTATGAGGATCTTGCGTCGCAGGAAATCGAAAAATACACCTATGAGTACAGGCGTGACGAGATACTCGACGGACGTCCGACCTTTGTTGTCGAGCGCGTTCCCGTAGATTCTAGCTCCGGATACACGAAACATGTGGCTTGGTATGACCAGGAGGAGTACCGGCTGGCGAAGATCGAGTTCTATGACCGAAAGGACGAATTGCTCAAGACTTTAATCTATCGGTCGTATCAGCAATATCTAGAGCAGTACTGGAGGCCAGATGAGATGTACATGGAAAACCATCAGACCGGTAAGAGTACCGTGCTGCGCTGGAGTGAATATGAGTTTCAGACGGGCTTGACCGCGCGAGATTTTGATCAAAGCAGCTTAAGGCGCGTTCGATAGCTGTGACGGATTGCGGGAGGTCCCACTTCGCAAAACTTGTGGTCACCATAGTCCTTACGGTGGTTGCGTGGGGACTGTTTGAGAATCCGGCCAACGGGCAGCAGATAACGGGGCAGGTGTCTATGGAAGGACGACTGTTTACTCAGGACGCTCTTCGAGACAACCTTTATCCGACCAATGTGTCGATTGCCATCGAACCTGAATTTTACCAAGAATTAAATGATGGACGACAGTCCCTAACAGTGGTTCCTTTCCTCCGGTGGGACGAGCATGACAGTGAACGCACGCACTGGGATGTGCGTGAGCTTGACTGGGAGTATTTTGCTCGGGACTGGGAACTGCGTGCCGGGGTGAGGAAGGTGTTTTGGGGTGTTACCGAGTCTAATCACCTCGTCGACGTCATTAATCAAACGGATCTGGTCGAGGATCTTGATAGCGAGGCGAAACTTGGACAGCCGATGGTTAACCTCGCCATCATCCAGCCTTGGGGCACACTGGACTTGTATGCCTTGATGGGTTTTCGGCAACGGCGATTCTTTGGTGCAGGTGGACGGCCTGGAATCCCGTTTCCTTTCAATTCAGATGGCGCGAAAATTGACGGTGGCAACTTTGGTTGGGCAATGCGATGGGCCTATACGGCCGGTCCAATGGATATTGGTGTGTCACAGTTTCACGGAACTGCCCGTGATCCACGCTTTTTCATTGGGGATCAACCAATTGTTATTGCTGACTTCATTCGGTCTCCGTTTCCCTCCATCGATACTCAGGACCCTATGATCGTGCCTGGCTACGAAGTGATCGACCAGCTTGGTGTCGATGCTCAGTTAACGATGAACGGCTGGCTTTTGAAGTTCGAGGGTATCAATCGGTGGGGACAGGGGTCGAGGTTCGCTGCCATGACCGGCGGCCTGGAATACACGCTAGGCAATCTTCGGTCAAGCGGACTCGACCTTGGGCTGCTGGTGGAGTATTCCTATGATGATCGTGGCATTGAGGCGCTGACGCCGCTTGAGGATGATGTCTTTCTGGGAGGGCGGCTTGCCTTTAACGATGTGCAGACCACAGAAGTTCTTGCTGGTACGGTTCTTGATCGCACTAGTAAGGCTAGTTTCCTGTTTGTTGAGGCAAGTCGGAGGTTGGGGGAACGGTCGACTCTGGATGTGCGGATTCGGAGCTTTGTCGGAGTGCCGCCAGACGATGTGTTTCTTTATGGGATCAGAAACGATGACTATTTGCAGGCCTCTTGGACGTTGTACTTCTGATCGATGAGAGTGGTCTGTTCCCTCAGATGAATTCGTCGAGGTAATTGAGCAGGAGCTAGTAAGTTTTCCTATCGAGACTCGAGTCATCTGGAAACGATGGTTCTTTGGGGCAACCCCTTAGAATGGGCAGGTTGTTTGAAGGAGAGTCTGTCGGTGTTGCTTTTTGGGGAGGGCTAATCGGCTTATGGCAGCTAAGTATCTCAGTAATCTCTATCCTGTCGCCCGGCAGGCACTGTGGGCATTGGCCTTTGTGAATTTGGCTTGGCACCCGTTACACGCGCAGGACGACTGGCCCGCCTGGGGGCAGGATGCTGGCAACCAGCGCCATTCTTCACTGACGCAGATCAACACCACAAACGTCTCGACTCTGGTGTCAGCTTGGCGCTATGAGATGACGAAGGCCGGTGTGCCCTCGCGCCAGAGCCAGTCGACTCCACTGATGGTCGACGGTGTTCTCTATCTATCGTTTCCGTACTATCGGGTGGTAGCTCTTGAGCCAGAGACCGGTGATCTAATCTGGGAGTACACTGCGCCAGGGGAGTGGAATTCACCGGAGCATCAGCTGCACTGGACCGGTGGGTCGATGCGGGGTTTGGCCTACTGGGAAGGGGACGACGGTACGCCTCCGCAGATCGTATTCGGCACCGAGGAAGGCGAGCTAATTTCGCTCGACTCCAAGACCGGTATTCCCAATGCCCGGTTTGGCAACGACGGGTATGTTGATCTCAAAACCGAAGACGTGATGAACGGGTTTCCGGATATGCATTACGGGATCTCGTCCGGCGTGGCTGTTTACAAACACCTCGTTTTCACCGGGGTGCATAACGCTGACGAAACGGGGTCGAAGGGGCCAGCGGGTGACGTGCGGGCCTGGGACCTCAGGACCGGGGAGCACGTTTGGACCTTTCACACCGTACCCCACGCGGGTGAGGTTGGTAATGAGACTTGGCTCAATGACTCCTGGCGCAACGTGAGCGGTGCGAACACTTGGACCTTTTTCACAGTGGACGACGAGCGCGGCATCCTTTACATGCCCTTAGGCTCAGCACTCAACGATTTTTATGGCATGGACAGGCCTGGCGATAACCTCTTCTCCGACTCGATTGTGGCGGTCGATGCGATGACGGGGGAGCTGATGTGGTTCTTCCAGGCTGTGCATCATGACCTGTGGGACCTGGACATGCCGGTGCCCCCGATCCTGTTCGACGTAGAACGTGACGGCGAGATGATCCCGGCCGTTGGGGTGATGACCAAGTATCCGGTCCTCTTCATCTTTAACCGGGTGACTGGCGAGCCGATCTACGAGATTGAAGAGCGTCCGGTGCCACGCGGCGATATGCAGGGCGAGTACTATTCACCGACGCAGCCGTTTCCAGTCAAGCCGCCACCCTTTGGGCGGATCAGCTTCACGATGGATGATATCGCGACGGTTACGCCCGAACACACGGCGGCCTGCCGTGAACGGCTGATGCAGTATGACGGCGGGCGCAACCGTGGTGCCTTCACGCCTCCATCTGAGGAGGGCGCGCTGGTCTTTCCGTCGACTGGTGGTGGGACGGAGTTTACTGGCGGGACGTTTGATCCAAACCTGGGGTACTACATCATCAATTACGCGGATACTGGACATATCAGCACGCTTCGACGAGTAGAGGATGATCCCGACCGAAGAGGCTATGTGGGACCTCCCGAGTCGCGCAGACGTTACTGGCACATAGTCGATCGCCTGACCGTCAACGGGTGGCCCTGCTGGCAGCCACCCTGGTCTCAGCTGGTCGCCGTTGACGTAAACACGGGCGAGATTGCCTGGAAGATCCCCTTCGGCACGGTCGAAGGGGCACCCCCTGGGCTGCTGACCGGTGCTCCCAATTCCCAAAAGGGCGGGCCGACTTCGACCGCTGCGGGTCTCTTGTTTATAGGCGGCGCTTCCGATCGACGGTTCCGCGCATATGAGACGAAGACTGGGCAGGAGCTGTGGAGTGTTGAGACCGAGCAGCTGATAAGCGGCGCAAACCCGATCACCTATATGGGAAAGGATGGCAAGCAGTACGTGGCCGTGGCCGCGGGTACGACACTGCTGGCCTATACGTTGCCGTAACGTGGTTTGACGCCTGGGTATGGCCTCTGGCGGTTTCCAGCTGAGTTTTAGTCGGCGCTCTTTCGTCGAAGGCCCAGAAACTCTGCTCTGGGTGGGATTCGGCTCGACCGTTTCACGACTTGGCAACGTTAGGTGGCTTATCTCGCCAAGATCACCGTTTTTTGCACTGTGTAAATGTTCCACTTTGTATTTTTAGCTCTGAGTGGAGGAGCGAAGTGGCATCGGTTGGACAATCAGTTTCTGATGGCCCAGGTGCCCGCCTTTTGGGTGGTCCCCGTGTTACAGAGATAGCTGAAAGTTTTTCAGAACATTGAGCTTGAACGGCGGGGTGGGTTGCCAACATGTGACTAAAAAACCGAGAGCAATGAATCCCGTCCAGGTCGACTCAGCGTTTGAAGGAAGGATGTGGAGTGCTGGGGCATGGGTTGTCTGTTTTGCTTCCGTCTCGTGGTTGGCTGTCGGGTTTTTGGTCGGAGCTCAGATTGATGATGAGGAATATTGGCACAGTATTGTAAGTACGCTCATCGCTGCGCAGGGATTGCAGCGTGGGGAGCTAGATTTGTGGACGTCTCAGTTGGGGCTGGGTATGCCACAGCCTTTCGGCCAGAGTCTGTTTATGCATCCACTGACTCCGCTTCTAGGGTTCATGCCAGTGGTCCCGTGGGTCAAAATGTTTTACCTGGTTCATCTGGTTGTGGCAGCTGGGGGGATGTGGTTATTGCTACGCCGGGTAGGGGCTTCCAAGTTCGCCGCGGCAATCGGGGTCTCGACTTACATACTCGCTTCGCCAGCCCAGAACTACGCACTGCGGGATTTCTGGCCTTCACTTTGGTCTGTCTATACGCTTGTTCCGACGCTGCTTTTCTCTGTTCTAGTGTTGTGCCAAGCCTCTAATCCCCGATCGCGGTTGTTAGGGACTCTGGGGGTGGGTCTTACTGCTGGTCTCATCGGCGCCGTCGGGCATTGGGGCAACTTGGTTGTCTTTGTTCCCTCGTATTTGTCGTTTTTGGCGCTGCAGGCCAAGCAGCTGAAACGAAATTGGCTCTGGTGGGTCTCGGCGGCTACCACCGCGCTCGTCATTGCTTCCCCCATCTTGGCGAATCTGATCACGGAATTTCGCCTGTCACCTAGCATCTTAGAACGTGGCATTAACGTAGATACCCTCAACACCAATAGTTTGTGGGATGTGTTTCTACGACCTTTTGGCCCTCCGTCTGATGACTGGGTCCATACGACGCTCAATCGGGGCGTTCGAATTCTCTTTTTCGGTGGACCGGCGGCTTTGCTGGCCGTGTTTTATGTTGTGGTGCTTCGGACACGGGTTGAGCTGTGTGTAGGTTGGTTGGTAGCCCTTTTGCTACTCACTGTTCCAGGGTTGTTGGTCACCGACTTTGTTTCGGCGGTCTGGCAATTCCGAGACGCTCTCATTTTGTTTGCTGTCCCCTGTGCAGTACTGGCGCTTGACTGGGTAGCGTTGCGGTCGGCCTTATGGCGTTGGGTAGCGATAGTTGTGGCGGCCATTCAACTGGTCGTACTTGTGACTGCAGCATGGCCGTTTATTGCCCTAAACCTTGATGCGCGCAAAGATCCGGTGACGGGAATTTTTGTCGGGGACCGTTCGATTTCATCCTGGTTGCGTGACTATGTTGGGTCATACGGTGGCCGAGTGTACTACTCGGCTGGTGTAGATCGGCTGCTCTGGAACCAAGAGCTTTCTCGTGACGGACTGTGGCGGAACTCGATGTTTTACAGGAATGTTCCGGTGGTCAACGCATCCTTCAAGTTCACCGCGATGGAACCGGTTGCATCGGGAGGATCTATCCTTGGGTTGCCCGAGGTAACGTCTGGCGATTTGACGCTTCTTGATGTGGCTGGTGTGAGGTGGGTTCTGGCACGGGCTGATGAAGTCATGTCTTCGGCGTTGATCAAGCGGGCTGAACGCATGTCTTCGGGTGGCGTCAGGTTGTTTCTCTATGAGTATCCACCTGCCCGTGGCGCTGTATTTGTTAATTCGACAGTTCAGGCAGTTGCACTTCCGCCAATACCCGGTTGCACTCATGTGCAACTGTTTTGTTGGGATTTCTCTCGGCTGGCGCCATTTATATCCGAGACTAGGGCACATGTAAGTCGAGAGAAAGGCAGAGTAACGATAACATTCGATCCCGCCGACCGTCAGCGCATGTTACTAGTCGGAGAGATGTTTCGGCCCGGGTGGCGTGCGGTAGAGGCCGGATTTACCGTGGAGCCAGTTCTTGGTGCTCTCGTTGGCGTCGGAGTTCCGGCCGGTACTAGCCAAGTGACCCTCCGCTTCATACCGTTGCTTCGATCCGTACTCACCCTTGCAAGCTGGGCCACAATGCTACTGGCTACCGGGGCATTAGTAGTGGTTTTGATCTGGGTGAGGGATGACCCTTGCTGATGGGTACCTTCTGAATGGCCCAAGAGCTCTGAACAGCATTGGGACTTTGGCCTGACACAGCCTGTTCTGTTCATGACATCACGAATTCTCATTTGCTCGAGAAGGACACTCAACCGACAGGGTGCTATCAGCCGTGTTGAGTTCTGTGTCGGCTAGCGGTAGGACGTCGTCCTTATCTTTCGGTTCATATGTAGGGCTTGTACAAGCTATTGAGGTGTGGCTCAGGACAGGGAAGTTGGTGTCGGCCATTCTCACAAGGGTCACTTATTCATGGTGACCAGCTAACTGAGAGCGGTATTTGGCTGGCCGAACGAAGCCGTCGGTGCTGGTCTACACCAGAGGAAAATTGATAGTGTGACACTGTGTTAGAAAAGTAGCTGGTGCCGACTGGAAGTGTAGTCGACCCTCATTTGATAGGTTTTCGACAGTTGACGAATTTGCTGCAATGAAGGTGTTGTTTGTCCTGCAGTGTCCAGGATACCTACGTTATTTCGACTCTGTGCTTGAGGCGTTGTGTCAGCGGGGCCACCAAGTTGCCGTGGCTTTCGACCTACCGAACAAGCAGGCGGAATGGCTTGCGGTGCTGGACACCATCGACGGGAAGGTGGAGGTCCTCGACCCGGTGCCGGCTCGTCAGGACATCTGGAAACCGGTGGCCCGTGGTGTGCGCGCAACTATCGACTATGCTCGTTACCTTCACCCGCGCTTCAAGGATTCTTCGTATCTGCGGGATCGGATGCGAGTCGTACTCCCTTGGTTGACCCGGGGACTTGGTTACTGGACTACTGTTAGCGTAGAACGTACAGGCCGCCTTATTCGCTTGCTGCAGGCCTGCGAATTGGCGGTTCCTAGTAGTCGTATCCTTGAGGCCTACTTGCGCCACGCTAACCCTACCGTCTTGGTGGTGTCACCACTGGTGACCGACCAGTGTCCCCAAGTAGATTTACTGAAGGCAGCTCAGCGAGTTGGTCTGCAGAGTGCCTTATGTGTGGCGTCCTGGGATCACCTTACAACGAAGGGGTTGATGCGGATCAAGCCGGGCTTGGTGACAGTGTGGAATCGCGCTCAACGCCAGGAGGCGATCGATTTCCATGGAGTTCAGGAGCAGGGCATTGTGGTCACGGGCGCCCAGTGTTTCGACCGATGGTTTGAACGGACGCCTGCGCGGCCTCGAGATGAATTCTGTCGCCTGACTGGGCTTGACCCTGCCAACAAGTTTGTAGTGTTTACTGGGTCGACGGCGTCCATCTCATCCCCAGAGGCCGAGGTGCGGTTTGTTAGGCATTGGATCGAAGCCGTGCGGAGTGGTCCATCATCACTACGAGATATTGGTCTTCTGATCCGACCACATCCATATAATTCGGTGCAATGGGCTACGGCCGATCTCGCCTCCTACCACAACGTCGTTGTCTATCCACAACACGGCTCCGATCGAGTTGGAGAAGGTGACCGTGCTGACTACTACGATACCCTGCATCACGCGGCGGGAATCGTCGGAATTAACACATCGGCTATGGTTGAGGCAGGCATACAAGACCGCCCAGTGTTTACCATTATTGATTCCTCGTTCGACGACACACAGACTGGGACATTACACTTCCGATATCTACTCCCAGAGAATGGCGGGCATCTGATCCGGGCTATTAGCCTCGACGAACATGCCCAACAACTCGCAGCGATAATTGAAGGGAAGCATGCCCCGTCGGCCCATCAGTTTGTCCAAACCTTTGTCCGTCCAAATGGGATTGGTAGGGCCGCTACGCCGCGACTCGCTGATGCCCTGGAGCAACTGTCATTTGTTAAACCGGTTCCTGAGGAACCGGTACTCTGGCACCTGCTTGTCGTGCGTGTCGGATTGTGGCTGGTAGCGGCGGTAGTTGCGATATTCGACGTAAGTAGAATACGGAAGTGGTATCGGAAAGCTAGGAGCCGCTATTCCATGGCTATTTGGCGCTTCTACAAGTCGAGGCGCAAGCATTACCGGAAGTGGCGTGAACGCAGGACCCGCATCGCGAAGAAGGCTCGCCGCTCACGTTCGGGTGGAGCAGCTTCATGAACATAAGTGAGGAGACAGCCAATTGCGAGGGATGACACCACCGGGCCCGTCTTCTCAAGTTCACCCAGCTTCAAGTCCACTACCCGAGCACTTTCGTTGCCGGCTCACCGGATCCAGTCAGGACTTTTGTGTCTGGCTTGGACATCTAGGCTGCGGCAGTTATCTGGCCGCACAGATGTCAGAAACTCGACAATCCGGAAAACTTGCTAAAGTCTTGCATCCTGTGGCCCCCGTGAGACGGTGGTTCTGACGGTCTCGCACATTCCAGTTTCCGGTCAAGATCGATTTTGAAGATGGAAGGGAATGTACCGAAAGACTCTGGTCATGTGGGCGTGATGGGTATATAAGGGAGTTGATCTGGTCGAGCAAGCTAGAAGACCCGTCTATCGGTGTCGACAGGAGGCAGTCGCCTTGGTGTAGCCAATACCGTTGAGTGCTCTCGCAGGCGAGTTGTAATTCCAGGGGGTGGGTAGATGAGGCGACGACTGCATGAGTTGTTCGGTGTAGCAATGGCCCTCACAACGGTCACGGTGCTTCTGCAGCTTACTACAGGGTCGGTGAAGGGGCAGGCTTCCCGTGCCACGGCGTGGGGCCATCCAGACCTAGAGGGTATCTGGCTCGATGTGTATGCCACGCCCTTGGAACGGGCGGTGGAGCTCGGCAACCGAGAGCTTGCTACGGCCGAAGAGCGAGCTGCCCGAGATCAGGTGCAACTTGATCGACCTGCGGTGCTTCCGAGTGGAGCCTACAACACCGTCTACACGTCGGCAAAGCCGGCCGGTCCACGCACGTCACTTGTTGTCGATCCACCGAATGGGAGGATTCCAGTCCTCACACCAGAGGCTCAGCGGCAGATGGAGGTGGAACGCGAGTGGCGCGTCATGCTGCTGCGAAACACGGAGAGCTGTCTGAATAATGCGCCGGCCTGCGCCGGAGGGGAGTATGGTCCTCCCTCACCCCGCAGATACGACCCCACGCCTTACTACAATACGGCGGGCCGTATGAATCGGCACGACGGACCTGAGGATCAGAGCTTGGGCGACCGGTGCATGTCTGGGCGCACGCCTGACTTGAATGGGTTCCGTCGGATTGTGCAGGGCGAGGATTCTATCGCGTTGGGCTATGACACCGGGCAGGGCCAAGGGTTCCAGCGCGTGATCTACCTAAGCGGGAGTCATCCACCGAGTCAGGTTCGTTTGCGGCATGGGGACTCTCGGGGCCGCTGGGAGGGCCAGACGTTGGTTGTCGAGACAACAAATTTCTCGCCCAAGTTTCCCTTTCAAGGTTCCGCTGAGAACCGTCGGATCGTCGAACGGTATACGCGGGTTGATGAGGATACGCTCGATTACGAGATGACGATAGAGGACCCAACGGTCTGGACGGCGCCGTGGACTCTCCGGCAGGAACTGAAGCGTCAGAACGATGAGCAGAACCGGATCTATTATGAACCTCGGTGTCACGAAGGGAACTATGGCCTGCCGGCGCTGCTCCTCGGCGCGCGGTTAGATGACCAGGCGTTTGAGGAAGGGCAAGGCCCGGATCCGTTCTCCTTCTCCATCTTTGATGCGGCAGCGCTTGAACGCTAGCCGTTCCGGTAAACCTGGCCTTGGCGAGCCTGAAACCATCCTGTTTGGTGTAGCGAGGCCAACCAGGCACCACATTCAGCTACCCTTCGGTTATCGCGTTTGCGTCATGCTGATTAGTGCTCATGGTTTGTGCTCGTTGGCGTGTTCGCCTGTGGCCCCCTAGCACTTGACTAGGTCAGTGTCGCCGCCAGCCGGTGGGACACCCGGTGCATCATCGCCTCATCAACAGTAGCTGCAATTTCGTAGGTGAGATCGCGCATGGGTGGGTTTGCCCGAATACCCCCTCCTTCTGCAGGCGGTGGCAATGAATCGCGTTGAACCCCCTGCCAGCCAGTTGTAGGATCAGGGGTCCCACATCACCGTGGTCGGCGAGGGCTTTATGACGGGTGGTCATCGACTCTAGTGCGTCGTTGACTCGATTCGTTCTAGGATGTGTTCTGGATGGCGTCGTCGAGTTATCGTGATTCCAGCGCAGAAAGGATATTGGGAATGCTACGCAACCTGCTCCCTTTGAGAAATATCGGCATCGCAACTGCGGCCGTCTTGGCCGTTTCGTTTGTCGGACAGCCTGCGGGCCAGTCGCTTGGCAGGGTAGTCCAGATGGATAGCGATGACATCGCGGGTGTAGTCACCGGTTCGAACGGACCGGAAGCTGGCGTCTGGGTAATCGCGGAAACCCGAGATCTTCCAACTCGGCACATCAAGATCGTGGTGACTGACGATGAAGGGCGCTACCTCGTTCCCGATTTGCCGCCAGCCACCTATGACGTCTGGGTAAGGGGCTACGGGCTGGTGGATTCCGAGAAGGTAACAGCCGAGCCTGGTGAAGCGGTTAACTTGTCCGCCGTGGTTGCGGCAGATGCGCGGGCCGCCGCCGAGTACTACCCTGCTCAATACTGGTTTGCCTTGCTGCAGCTTCCGACACCAGACCAGTTTCCTGGCACAGGACCGGGGGGAAACGGAATCTCGCCGAATATCGAGAGCCAGGGTGAGTGGATCCGTTCGGTGGTCAACACGGACGGCTGCACTGGGTGCCATGCGTTGGGGAACAAGGCCACCCGAGAGATCCCGGTCGCCCTGGGTGACTTCGATTCCCATTTTGCCGCGTGGGACCGCCGTGTGCAGTCTGGGCAAGCGGGTGGTGCCATGGATGCCAGGTTGGCGCAGGTTGGTCGTGGACCTGCCCTCGCGATGTATGCCGACTGGACCGATCGAATCCAGGCTGGCGAGTATCCGATGACTCCTCCACCTCGGCCACTCGGCATCGAACGGAACGTGGTCGTGAGCTTGTGGGATTGGTCCGTCCCCGAGGCATACATGCACGACCTCATCTCTGCCGACAAGCGGAATCCGACGATTAACGCGAATGGTCCTGTCTACGGGGCTCCCGAGAACAGCACTGACGACATGCCAATTGTGGATCCGACAACACACGAAGCCAGCGTGGTGCCGCTGCCTGTTCGCGACTCGGCCACGCCCAGCTCGGCGGACACGGCACCCAAGATGCCATCGCCCTACTGGGGCGATGAGGCTATCTGGACCAGCCGGACCGTTGCCCACAGTTTTGCCATGGACACCCAGGCGCGCGTCTGGATCGCGTCCAGAGTCCGCCCCGCCGAGACGACGGCGTTCTGTCGGGGTGGGTCGAGCCATCCGGCAGCCCAGGCGTTTCCGATTGAGCGAAGTAATAGACAGATGCACCTTTGGAATCCTGAAACACGGGAGATCACCACGATCGACACCTGTTTTGGGACGCATCATCTGAACTTCGACGAGGAAGACAAGTTGTGGTTCACTGGGAGTGGCCCAGTGGTCGCTTGGTTCGACGCTAAGGTGTTTGATGAGACCGGAGACGAGCAGTTGGCCCAGGGGTGGACGGTGCAGGTGTTGGACACAAATGGCAATGGTCGGCGAGACGAGTATGTCGAGCCCGGTGAGCCGATGGATCCCGACAAGGACATGCGCATCGAGCGTGGTTACTATGGTGTTGCTCCGAGTCCGCTCGACGGCTCGGTCTGGGGCTCGACTCTCGGGATGCCCGGAGGCCTCGTGAGGCTCGTCCCAGGTGACGATCCGGTAAACACGGCGCTGGTGGAGTTCTACGAGGTTCCGTGGGGTGACGCGGAGGCTCCGGTGCAAGGATTCGGTCCGCGTGGCATGGACGTTGATAGCGACGGGGTTGTGTGGACGGTCTTATCTAGTGGCCACTTCGCGAGTTTCGATCGCAGCCAATGCGTCGGTCCGCTTAACGGTCCGACGGCGACCGGACGGCACTGCCAAGAAGGTTGGACGCTCTATCCGTTCCCAGGGCCAAACTACAAGGACGCCACCGATTCGGCTAGCGCCGAATCGGCGTACTACAATTTTACCGATCGGTTCAATTTGCTGGGGGTCGGCGAAAACGTGCCGCTGGCGACTGGGAATCTGTCCGAGGGAGTGCTCGCCCTCGTGGATGGCAAGTTCTATAATTTTCGTGTTCCATATCCGCTGGGAAGCTTCTTCGGTAAGGGCCTAGACGGGCGAATCGACGATCCTGATGCTGGCTGGAAAGGACGAGGGGTCTGGACAACGTCGGGTAGCCGGGCCCCGTTCCATGCCGAAGGCGGCACGGACCGGGTGGCCCCGGTCTTCAAGTTCCAGGTTCGTCCGAGCCCGTTGGCTCATTGATTGGGCACAATGTCGATTCGTTCTGGCTGGTGCTCTCGACTGCATTTGGACTGAACTGTGTAAAGGGGCCCTGAGCACGGAGAAGCTTTAATGAAGGTCTCTCCAACGCTTCCTAGGGGCGTCGGGGTGCCTTGTTTGGGTAAGCCGATGGGTGGCGGTAGCTTAAGATGCCGTTGCGGGACGACATGAATACACTGACCCCTGGGCTTATGCAAATAGGGCAGACATGGTGCTGCGGTAAGGAAAATAGAGGGTGAGGCCCGCCAGGGATCGACTGATAAGGGAATCCAAACCGCCGGGACAGTCGCCACCCTTTGCTACCCACATCTGTCATTGACTTGGACTGCCAGAGCGGGAATGTCCGGTAGCGCGAGTTTGTCGGGGTGCTGGACGACCCGTCTAGACGGATTAGAGGATTTGGATTAAGGGCCGTTTTGGGTGGGTGTGTCATCAATAGTCGGTGAGCACAACGACCTGTGGCAGCCATCTGGGAGAGGATAAAACATGGCAACAAAAGGCGACCATCCCGACAATGACCCAAAGATCGGGGAAAAGAAGGGGCTAAACAGGCGAGAGTTTGTTAGGACGGGAGTGGCCGCTGGGTTAGGTTCTGGGACGCTGTTGGGGGCCGAGCCGAAAGGGCAGGCCACCGAGGCTAGCGACAAGCAAATTACTTGGGATTACGAAGCTGATGTTGTGATCGCCGGAGGCGGGTGTGCCGGGCTGACCGCCGCTATTCGAGCGAGGGATTTGGGAGCTAGTGTACTGGTGGTCGATCAGAATTTCGATCTCGGCGGGCGAATGCTGCATAGCGCGGGCCGATTGTCCCTCGGTGGAGGCGATCCGGTGCAGCAGAGAGACATGAAGGGCGAGGCGGACCAGGAGGGGCTCGTTACAGTGGCTCCTATGGAGGCCCCGGACGAAGTTGATGATAATATCGAACTCCTCTTTACGGATATTACCGACTGGTCGGTCGTCGATCCCAAAGGCCAAAGTCCCTACCGGTACAACGAGCGAGAGCTGGTGCGTGCGTGGGCCGAGAATTGTCCGGCGACTCGGCAATTTCTGATGGACAACTATGTTCGGTTCTCCAGGGTCAGCAGTACGCATGGCGGCGGAGGGTTGTCGCGTGCGCGGTTGGCGACCACCTTTCTCATGCTCGGCGACGAAACGGACATTAAGGCTGGAACCGTCACGGCGGAGGATGCCGGGGTTGTTGATCCTGAGCGCGCGAGTCCGTTTGCCCCGGTGCAGATGAACAACGCAAGCCGTTCCGTCGGACCCAACGCCGTGGCGAACGGAGCGGCCCTCTCTCGGGCTCTCGAGTTTTCGGCTAGGGAGAAGGGTGTCGAGTTCATGCTTCACCGCTGTTTCGACGAGATCGTCCGGAAGGAACGCTTCTCAGGGAGGGTATTGGGAATCACAGCTCACTATTCGCCGAGGCTGCACCCTGAGACCGGCGAGCTCATGCGGAGCTATTGGCAAAACGGAAATATCGACGAGCGGCAAGAGACCGTGAATATCAGGGCCCGCCAGGCTGTTATCCTCGCCAGCGGAGGTCACGCGGCAAATCCTGAGGTCCGCAGCATGTTCTATCCGGCCTTGCGGGAGCCTGCCTTCTCAACCAGTGGTCAGGCCCTGCTAGGTCCTGTAGGCCAAGACGCATCGGCGCTGATTGCGGGTTTGAAGGTGGGGGCCAACTTGGCAGGGATGCAGCAGAACCTTTCGTACTCCACCACGTTCCACATCTCGACGCGCCTCGGGACCCGAGATGCGTATACCGGCATGATGCCCGGCCACCCAACTTTCGGTTTCCGCGGCTCGGCCGGGTTCAATGTTGGCAACTCAGGCTTCGAAGAGTTTATTGCCGTGAACCAAGTCGGGAAGCGTTTCTTCAACGAGGTTCGTCTTCCTGTGAGGCCCGGTACGAATGGCTATCCTGGCGACCGTGGCGCCCCGGGACGGGGGCTCGATCACACGCCGCTCGATTGGCGCAATTGCCGCAAGGAGTGGATACGGCAGATGTACAACTACGACCATGGTCTCGATGCAGCCCTAGCGTTGAACGAGGGGTCTGAGCCTCCTGATTATTACTCGGGACCGCTGTGGGCGATTTTCGATCAGGATGCGGTCGATCGTAACGGATGGGAGCTCCGCTACCCTTACGTGTCTGACAATGGCTATTTCTTCAGGGCCGACACCATCGAGGAGTTGGCCGAAAGGATTCATGCGGGCCATGAGTTCCAACGGGTTGCGTTGAGTCACTTGGCCGAGACCGTGTCGACTTGGAACGGCTACGTGGAAGCCGGCGCCGATCCCGAATTCGAGCGCGAGGAGGAGGCTCCGATGAATCCCATCAGAACGCCGCCGTTCTATGCGCTCTCGATTATGGTGGTTTGGCACGACTCCTATGGCGGCTTACGTGTCAATGGTCGACAACAGGTCGTCGATATGCAAGGTCAGGTTATTCCCGGTCTTTATGCGGGAGGTGAGGCCGTAGGTGGCTTCAACAAGCATGGTCTGGGCAAAGGTCATGTCCACGGTTTCATTGCTGGCACACATGCGGTAGAGGAGCCATCCAGCTAGTCGCATGGCAGTTTTCCGTTGGGGAACCAGTGAGAAGACACCGGGCCGTCGACCGACGATGCCGCACGGATCGCCGCGGTGTTTATCGAGGCTTACGGGGGTTCAGTCACCCACTAGGAGGTTCAGGGCAGCCTGGCCTTCTTGGAGAGGTGCGGATGGCCCAGCCGGCTGGTGAGGAAGAAAGGCGCCCTTGGACCCGCCTCTGCCATGTGGTTCTTACTGCTGGCGAGTTGTTCTATCTTGATTGGGGCATTCTCATGATTGCACTTCCTGCTAGCCAGCGTTAGGATGATTTAAATATGTCTTTGAGTAACGTTATCCGGCTTGGTGTTACGGTGGGTCTGGTTACACTGCTCACTCCCATGCTGGTGCTCTCTCTGGTTGGTCCGGCGCTGGCGCAGCCGGAAATCCCAGCCGAGGCCCTTGAGCACTTCGAGTCCAAAATTCGTCCGGTGCTGGCCGAACGCTGCTATCAATGCCATGGTGATGACCCGGAGCGTATCCGTGGCGGGCTAACCCTGGTGGACGCAGTGGGCATGCGGGCCGGTGGTGACAGTGGAGTGGTGGTTGTCCCCGGCGCGCCAGACGATAGCTTGCTGATGGAGGCGATCCGCTACGAGGGAGCGATCAAGATGCCCCCTGGTGGCCGCCTGCCGGCTTCGATCGTTGCTGACTTCGAACGGTGGATCACACAGGGGGCGATGGACCCACGAGTGTCCGATGTTCCAGTAGTGGCAACTGAGGCTGAATCTGATGTCTATGATTTCGGGCCTGGTCGGGAGCACTGGGCGTTCCGTGCGATGGGTCGTCCCGTTCCCCCTGACGTCCAGAACGAGGCGTGGATCAGTAGCCCGATTGACCGGTTCATTTTGGCCCGGTTGGAAGCCGATGGCTTGAATCCGATGGCACCCGCTGGGAAGCGACAGCTCCTTCGACGGGTCACCTTCAACATGACGGGGTTGCCGCCGACCCCGTCGGAGATAGAGGCGTTTCTAGAGGACACGCGACCAGACGCTTATGAGCGGGTCGTCGACCGCTTGCTCGCCTCGTCCCGCTACGGCGAGCGGTGGGGCCGACATTGGCTTGATGTGGCCCGCTATGCCGATTCGAATGGGCTCGACGAGAACATTGCCCACCCCAACGCGTACCGTTATCGCGATTGGGTCATTGAGGCGTTCAATACTGACAAACCCTACGATCGTTTCGTCCAGGAGCAGATTGCCGGCGACCTGCTCCTGGCGGCGACCGATGAGGGACGGTTCGCGCAGCTCACCGCTACAGGGTTTCTCACTCTGGGTGCGAAGGTGCTGGCTGAGCAGGATGTCGACAAGATGCTGATCGACATCGTCGATGAGCAGGTGAACGTGGTGGGCCGGGCGTTCCTGGCCGAGCCGGTCGGGTGTGCACGGTGTCACGATCACAAGTTCGATCCGATCCCGACCGCTGACTATTATGCGTTGGCCGGCATCATGCGTTCGACCAAGACGATGAGCGGCGAGAATCGACGGACGGTGGAGCGACCGCTTGTGGACGAGGTGACGCTTGAGGCCTACGAGGTGGCCCAGGAATTGGTCGAAGAGGCAGAAGAGGAGGTCTTGAAGGTTGTCGACGAGCAGAACGAGGCGCTCCGCCGGCCCAGGCGGCAGGCCCTGGCCGGCTATTTACTGGCGACTGAGGAAGTCTATCCAGACTGGAGCGGCGAGGAACAGTCGAATCGGGCTGGGCTCAGTCAGGTCGCCCGAATCGCCGAGCGTGACGATCTTGAAGCAGCAGTGCTGAAGCGTTGGCTACGAGCCTTCTACCGCTACCGTGAAGGACCCCCGGTGCAGGGCGACGGGCCGAATCCGAGCGTGGTCTTCGAGGTCTGGGACGCCTACGCGGCGGCCGACCCATCGACCTACGAGCAGGTTACCGAGGACCTGAGAACATTGATCGCGTCTGAGAAGGTGTTGATCGCCCCGCTGACGCGCAGCCTGGTTCGAGGGCCGTCGCCCAAGAGCCTTGAGGAGGTTGCTTGGCGCTACGCAACCCTGTTCGGCGTGATCGAGATTGCTTGGAATGAACATCTGCAGCGGTTAGGTCTCGAGGCCGAGGAAGACCTGACACCGCGTGATTTTCGACTGCCCCGCGAGCAGGAGGAGCTCCGCCGTCTGGTCTATGACGGTGGCCTCTGCGTCCTCTGCCTCCCTCAGGCTGAAGAAGAGCGGTTGTATCCATCAGGGGTGGTAGCGGAGTTGGCCGAGCTCCGGGCGGTGGTAGAGGAGCGAAAGGCCGCGTCTCCTCCTATACCGCCTTACGCGATGTCGGTCGAGGAGGAGGAGGAGGCTGTCGACCTCCCGATTCACATTCGTGGTAGCCATCTCAACCTGGCCGATACCCCGCAGCCGCGCGGATTCCTCAGGGTCACAGACCACATCGTACCCCCACCACCCATTCCGGAGGGCACGAGTGGGCGGCTGGAGCTGGCTGCCTGGATCACCCACCCTGAGCACCCGTTGACAGCACGGGTGATGGCGAACCGGATATGGCACTGGCACTTTGGCCGTGGGTTGGTGGATACCCCCAGCAATTTCGGAACCACCGGATCGACACCGACCAACTTGGAACTCCTTGACTGGCTGGCCCGTAGGTTCGTCGAGAGTGGCTGGTCGATGAAGGCCCTGCACAGGGAGATTTTGTTATCGAGCACCTATCGGTTGAGTACCGACTACAGCGAGGTGAATGCTGCGGTCGACCAGGGGAACCGGTTGCACTGGCGGATGAACCGTCGTCGGCTGGAGGTGGAGCCGATTCGTGATGCCTTGTTGCAACTGGCTGGTAGTCTCGATCTGAGGATGGGCGGCCGGGTGGAGGAGTACAACCCGAGGGGTTACGTCTTTAGCGAGGGTAGCACCTTCGGGGCTGGCGACTTCTACGTGGCACCACGGCGGTCGGTCTACATGCCGGTGGTGCGAAACGCAATCTATGACATCTTCGCTGGGTTCGACTTTGGTAATGCGAGCGACTCAGTGGGCGGCCGGCCGTCGACGGTGGTGCCGTCACAGGCGCTTCTGATGATGAACAGCGAGTTCGTCGAGGTGCAGGCGGCTGCGTTTGCCGGACGAATCTTGGTCGGGCCGTCTGCCGACGATGCCGCACGGATCTCAGCAGTGTTTATAGAGGCTTACGGGCGCCACGCCACCGAACAAGAGGTTCAGGACAGCCTGGCCTTCCTGGAAGAGATGCGGATGGCCGCGCCGGCTGGTGAGGAGGAGACGTTCCCTTGGACTCGGCTCTGCCATGTGGTTCTTAGTGCTAGCGAGTTCATCTATCTTGATTGAGGCATTCTCATGCGTTACCCACACTACCAAGCACCGGCGATTAGCCGGCGGGAGATGCTCAGAACCTGCGGTTGCGGCTTTGGTGGCCTGGCACTGTCGTCGCTGCTCCAGCGAGATTTGCTGGCACAGGCCAATCCGCTGACGGTGAAGCCGCCGCATTTCGCACCGCGCGCGAAGCGGATCATTTTTCTGCACATGCATGGTGGACCATCCCAGCACGATCTGTTTGAGTACAAGCCTCTCCTGATCCGAGACGACAACAAGCCGTTGCCGTTCGCAAAGCCTGAGGTGCAGTTCAACGAAACCGGCAACCTGTTCAAGAGCCCCTGGGAGTTCAAGCAACACGGCCAGTCTGGCGCCTGGGTGAGTGAACTGCTGCCTCGCTTAGCCGGAGTGGTCGATGACCTCTGCTTTATCCGCTCGATGTATGGCACTAATGCTGCCCACGGTGGTGCCATCTTGGCGATGAACACCGGCAGCGACCGGTTCGTGCGGCCGTCGATGGGTTCTTGGGTCTCCTATGGGCTCGGCACTGAGAACGAGAACCTGCCAGGTTTCATCACCATCTGTCCGTCGTATCAGCATGGTGGTGTGCAGAACTACTCGGCTGCGTTCCTTCCGGCCGCCTATAACGGGACATCGATAGGTACTGCTCGTATGCAGACCGATGAGGCGACTATCGACTTCCTTGAAAACCAGGCGATGACTACCGCTGTCCAGAGGGCTGAACTTGACTTGCTGCAGCAGTGGCAGCGTCGCCAGCTCGACTCGACCGGGCCGGATTTGGCGCTGGAGGGCCGGATTGAGTCGTTCGAACTCGCGTTCAGGATGCAGACCGAGGCTCCGGAGTTGTTGAGCGTGGAGGGCGAGTCGGAGGCGACCCGGAAGCTCTACGGATTGGATGACCCGGTTACGAGCGATTTTGGCCTGCGCTGTCTGCTCGCGCGGCGGTTCTCGGAGTCTGGAGTGCGGTTCGTCCAGGCTACTCATGGCCCGGACACAAAGTGGGACCACCACTCAGGGTTGATCACCGGGTTGCCGCAAAGTTGCGCCGAGATTGATAAACCAGTGGCCGGGCTAATCACGGACTTGAAGTCACGTGGGCTGCTCGACGAGACGTTGGTTCTGTGGGGCGGCGAGTTCGGGCGGACACCTGGTGCTGAGGCGGGGGCGCGTAATGGGCGCGACCACAATCCGCATGGATATACGATGTTCATGGCTGGCGGTGGGGTGAAGCCGGGCTTCAGCTACGGGCAGACGGACGATTACGGCTACTATGCGGTCGAGGATAGGGTCCACATTCACGACCTGCACGCTACTATTTTGCACCTACTGGGTTTGGACCACGAACGTCTAACTTACAAGAACCAGGGTCGGGACTTCCGACTGACCGACGTGGCTGGTGTCGTAGTGGATGATGTTCTAGCCTGACCTCGAGAGCATCGAGACCCTACCGGGTTCCTTACCAAGTTGGCCATGATTAGAGTTGGAATTGTTGGTTTTTGAATAATGGGACGCATTCACTACGAGGAGGTCGCTCAGATCAGTGACGCGTCGGTCCATGCTGTGAAGTCCGACAAGCCTCTACGGCACATCGGGAGGTGGGCTCAAGTTAATGATACTTGTGGATAAGGTCTACCAGAATTTGGACACTGCAGCACAAGACCAGCTAGACTCCGCGTAATGAAGCAGATTGCCCTCATTCCGATACTGCTTGGTAGCACCAGGATTCCCGATAAGAATCTGCTAATGGTAGATGGCCAACCGCTTGCATTCTATGTTGCTCAAGCGTGCAAGGATAGTGGGGCGTTCGATGCCGTGGTGTTTAATTCCGAACATGACATTGTGGAACACATGGCGCGGGTCGCCGGTGTGGACTTCTACCGTCGGCAGCCGCAACATGGTGGGTCCGCGTGCACGATGCGGAACAAGTCTCGAGATTGTGAAGGAACCCGGTGCCAGACACACGATCACTTTCTCTACGACTTCATGATGACTATGGATCCGTGCTGTCTGGCGCTTGTTCATACGACTTCACCATTACTTACACCTGAAACGATTAGCAGGTTTATGGAGACAATGAAAGATGGCAACTACGATTCGTTGTTCTCCGTTGAAGAGCGATTCAGTGAGACATGGTGGCAGGGTGAGCCGCTAAATTTCTCCATGTCCAAGAAGATTCCCACCCAGACACTGACTCCAGTTCAAAGCATCACCTGGGCTCTTTCGGCCTGGAAAACCTCACTGTTTATGGAGTCGTATGTCTTGGACGATCCTGAGGAAAGAGGTCCAACATTTTCTGGAAAGGTCGGTGTGTTCCCGTTGAATCGCATTCAAGCGCTCGATGGGGACACGTGGGATGAGCTTTATTTAATCGAAGCGGCATTGCAGTACCGGCGCGAGGACCGGCGACCAGGAGTCCATCGATTCTCTGAGGATGTGGTTGATATTAAGCACAGTCTCCGAGAAACCATTGCTCTCGATGGCATGACGCGTTTCGAAGACTCTGGTGCGAACGTGCAACTTACCAACCTGGGTGAGATTAAGTCGCTGATGGGAAAGGCCCCATGGTTGTATCTCTTGTTGTCGGTCCATTCCCATCAGGTGGCGCTCATCGCACAGGCTCCTGGCGAGGGCGCACGAAAACGCTATCACGTGACTCACGACGAATGGTGGGTTGTCTTGGAGGGTTCGTTTGAATGGCGCCTCGGGGACGGGAGTACCATTTCCGCAGAGGAATCTGACGTCGTGTTTTTACCAGCCGGGACCGTTCATAGCATCGTCTGCACAAGTTCAGAACCGGGTACGCGACTTGTATGTGGTTCCAAAGATATGGAACACATCTATGTCGAGTGATGTACGACGGGTATCGGTTGTTACCGGAGGAGGGCGTGGCATCGGCAAGGCTACGGCGGACCTTCTGTCTGAGCGTGGTTTCACCACTATTCGCATTTCGAGAACACTCGACGAAAGCGACATGAATTGGCGCTGCGATGTTGGTGATGAGCAAGATGTTTCTCGCGTGTTTAAGGAGATTGGCGATCGATATGGTCGACTCGATGCGCTTGTGAACGCCGCTGGTGTGGTGTCGATGTCAGGGCCACTTGATGTTGCTGTGTCGGAATGGATGGACATCATGCGGACAAATGTGATCGGTGCTTATTTGTGTTGTAAGCATGCGATTCCTTTAATGAGCCGACGCCACTACGGACGAGTCGTCAACGTGTCCTCTATCGCGAGTCGTGGATACAGTGAGACTGCCTCTGTTGCGTATACGGCTTCGAAATACGCGTTGAATGGACTAACGAGACAGTTGGCTGTGAATTTTGCCAAAGATGGTATTTGCATCAACTGCGTATGTCCTTCTCAAACACGAACTGAGATGGTGGCTGCGGTACCTGCTGACGAACTGGCGAACAGGCTGTCTCGGTCTGCTCTCGGTCGGCTAGCTGAACCCGATGAGGTGGCTGAGGCGATTGCTTTTCTAGCGAGTGAAGGTGCTAGTTATGTAAACGGTGCGCTTGTCGATGTAAACGGCGGGTCTTGATGTCTGGCTAGGACAGTAAGGCAGTTAGAACCGATAAACACTCAATACTACGATTAGGATAGGTCATGGTCCAGACCACGTCTCTGCGACGATCGTGGAGGCCACCGCCACACCCAAAGAGGATCTAGGGGGGCGTCTGGCGTGCTCGTGAGCACGCGGCTCCACCCTCCTTCTGTGGCACCTCTGAGATGGCCGGTTTGGCGGTGGGGGTGACCTTACCAGGTACAGCGATTAAGGAAGTCGGTACTTGCGTAGCTGCCAGGGGGCAACATCCGCCGCGTAGATGACCGAGTCGTCATGGCTGGATGCAATCCCGGATGCACCGGAGATCCGCGTCTGTTCGGCCGACTCGAGATCGGGATCGGGAATAAAGTAGTTGAGCGAACCGCTACGTGCGTCTCCGATGTAGATGCCTCGCTTGACCCCAGGATTGGTCCTAGAGTTCGATGTGGAGTCGGTCGAGTAGAGTGTATCGGTCGTGCGATTGATGAAGATACCGCTGGGTCTTCCGAAATTGCGCCACTCGTCGACAAAAGTTCCGTCCGGCTCGAAGATCTGTATCCGGTTATTGCCGCGGTCCGCGACGAACAGCCGTCCCTGCGAATCGATAGCGAGATCATGGGGGGTGTTGAACTGTCCAGATCCAGAGCCGGTTGAACCCCACTCCCCGAGATAGCGTCCATCGGAAGAGAATTTAACGATGCGATTGTTGGGTCCCTCGCCATCTGCTACGAAGATGTCTCCATTTTCAGCGACGGCGACACTGGCAGGGCGATTGAAGGTCTCTTGGTCTCGGCCGACCACTCCCGGTCGTCCGAGCGTCATCACTAGCTCACCGGCTGGATTCAGCTTGTGGACAACGGCGCCCATCTCGTTCGCAATTAGCGCTACGTCAGTCAGCCACATGTTCCCTTCGTGATCGACAGAAAACCCATGGGGTCTACCCACCAGACCCAAACCGAAACCCTCTAGAAACTCGCCGGTCGGGGTGAACGTGAGAATGGGTGGGTAACCTGACCATCTACCTAGGCAGTCTGCCGTCAATCCGTCGGAATGCCCTGGTGCCACGTTCGGGTCGCCCAGGACGACCTTGAAGCACCGGTGGTAGACATAGATGTTTCCGGATGGCCCAACTCGCACCTGGATCATCTCTCCCCATCGACCATCGTTCAGGTGGGTCGGTGGGTTTGGGGCCTCGATTCGTTCATAAGGGTTGGTTTGGGCTGCAACCCCAGTTGCAAGGATGATCGAAGCGAAAATCTCGGCGACGACCAAGACGGTGCGAAGTGCTAGAGACATAGTCCCTCACGTTATCGCCGATCAGCCTGGGCTGCAATGCTTGAGTTGTATCTGGCCGGACTGCGATCCCGGATGGCCGCAGCGTGCTGAGTTCTCCAAGAAATTTAAGACATAACTGGAACAAGTCGATTGAGGGAGAAAAATGGGTGGAGCCCCTGCGCGATTTACGCGATCTTCTCAAGAAAACTGGTGCGGAAGGGGGGATTTGAACCCCCATGAGCCATAGGCTCGCTAGCCCCTCAAGCTAGTGCGTCTGCCAGTTCCGCCACTTCCGCGTTGGTCGGGTGCTTATTGAGGCTCCGAAGGTGTTTCTGGTGGTGCCCCTTCGGTCGCTAGAGTTTCTGTTTCTGGTTCAGCTTCTGGTTCAGCTGCTGTGGTTGTGCTTTCTAGAGGGGGTGTGAGGGGAGCGGCCGCTGGAATCCCTGGACCGTCGACTCCGCTTAGCACGGAACTGGTACCGCGTTGGCCAGCTACCGCGAGCGCCATGGATCCGATCATAAATAGGGCGCCGAGTACTGCGGTAGCTCGAGTTAGCACGGTTGCTCCGGCCCGAGCACCGAATGCGGTTTGGCTGCCGCTGCCGCCGAATGCCGCGGCGATGTCTCCGCCTTTACCCTGTTGCATCAAGACAACCACAAGGAGTAGCAGGCACACAAGTACGTATAGTCCGGTGAAGAGGATAGTCAACATTGTTCTCTAATTATACGTCCTCTATCGTCTTTTGTTGGCTTGCCAGGACGATCTCGGCAAAGCTGGCGGGTTCGAGACTCGCTCCGCCAACCAACGCGCCGTCAATGTCTGGCTCTGTCATAAGTTCGGCTGCGTTGCTTGGTTTGACGCTCCCACCGTAAATGATTCGGCATGCCTGAGCAGCCTCGAGGCTAAATTGAGCCGATAGTTGCTGCCGTAACCGCGTATGAACCGTGTTGGCCTGTTTCGGGGTAGCAACATGGCCGGTGCCAATTGCCCAGACCGGCTCGTAAGCAACAATGATGGCGGCGACTTGGTCAGGTGACAGTCCGGCCAGTCCGAGCCTGATTTGTCGCTTGAGGACTTCGAACGTTTTGTTGGACTCGCGCTCTTCTAGAGTCTCGCCAACGCATACGATTGGGATGATCCCCTCAGCGATAGCGGCTCGCGTTTTCTCGTTGATTCCGGTGTCTGTTTCATGAAATAGCCGGCGTCGTTCGGAGTGTCCCACAAGCACGAGTTTCACGCCGGAAGCCCGTAGCATGCCGAGGCTGACTTCACCTGTGAAGGCTCCATGTCTTTCGGCATGACTGTGCTGTGCCGCTACTTGGATGCGGGTGTGTCCCTCGCGCTTCAAGGTGTCTACAAGGGCTGGTAATGCCAAGAAAGGCGGCGCGAGAACCACATCGACTTCAGACAGGTTCGCGACGAGTGGTGCGAATTGTCTAGTGTATGCAACCGCCTCTTTGAGGTTTTTGTGCATTTTCCAGTTTGCTGCCACGAGCGGCCTTCGCATGGTTTTGCCTCTCCTTAAACCGATTGTTTACCAATCGCTGAATCATCCCTGACGACGACCGAATCACCGGCAATCTAGGCTTTGGGGTGTTGTTTAATTCATTCAGGAGCTGATAAGGATGTTTTCACTGGCGTTGTATTGGTATCTGGGAGTGCGTCGATGCCCGGAAGTTTTCGACCGCCTAGGAACTCCAGCGAGGCTCCACCACCCGTTGAAATGTGGCTAATCTGGTTCCTAACGCCGGCCCGACCGATTGCCGCGACCGAGTCGCCACCACCCACGACTGACGTGGCCAGACTGGTCGCGACTGCTTTGGCGATTGAGACCGTGCCTGATGCAAAAGAGTCGATCTCGAATACCCCCATCGGACCATTCCAGAAGATGGTTTTGGCCCTTCTTAGGATAGCGGTGTACCGTGTGACCGTGCTGGGACCAATATCGGCCCCCAACCACTGACCAATGGAGGGGTCGTGAACGTCGATGGTTCTATAGGAAGCATCGGTTGTTAGCTTGTCAGTAATCCGATGATCTAGCGGGAGCTCAAGGTCGATAGCTCGGTTAATCGCATCCTTTTCAATGGCTCGAACCGTATCGAGATAAGCATTTTCAATAAGGGATCGGCCAACTGGAAGCCCCTTAGCTTTGAAGAAGGTGTAGGCCATGGCTCCGCCAACCAGGAGCGTATCGACCTTGCCGATGAGGTTCTCGATGACTTCTAGCTTCCCTGAGACCTTAGCCCCACCGAGGACCGCTACGAAGGGACGTGGGGGGGTGTCGAGAAGGGTGCCAAGATGCGCGAGTTCGTCCGCCATCAGCAAGCCCGCGGCGGCCTCTCTTAGGTGCTGGACAATCCCTACAGTAGACGCGTGAGCACGGTGAGCTGCACCAAAGGCATCATTGACGTAGCAGTCGGCTAGGTTTGCCAGCGCTGCGGCATATTCCTTGTCGTTAGCCTCCTCGCCGGGGTGAAACCGAAGATTTTCCAGTAAAACTACATCGCCCGGCTTTGCTTCGGCCACTACACGGGATGCGTGAGCCCCAACCGATTCTGGGGAAAATACCACAGGTCGCTTGAGCAACTTGCCTAACCTGTTGGCAATTGGTTGTAGGCTGAGTTTTGGGTTGGTGGTGCCTTTTGGTCGACCAAGGTGCGACCCAATGACCACTGTAGCGCCCCGTTCCTGTGCATGGTTCAGAGTAGGCAATGCTGCACGGATGCGAGTGTCGTCACTGATGACACCGTCGTGTATCGGGACGTTGAAGTCTACGCGAATGAAGATTCGTCGCCCGGAAAGGTCGAGCTGCTGGATGGTTTTTTTCGGCACCTTTAGGTGTACTCACGCCCAGTGACGAACATGGGTGTTTGGCACTCTCGCATCTCTATCCTGGCGGGTTCTTGCAGTCACCCTAGTAGTTTATTTTTCGGATCCGCGTTGCCTACAATCCCTGTTCAGCGAGAAATTGGACAAGGTCGATACAGCGAGAGGAATAGCCCCATTCGTTATCGTACCAGGATAGTAGCTTGATGAAGTCGCCATCCATGACGTTAGTGTAGGAAGAGTCGACGATGGAAGAGTGTGGGTTGCCCTTGAAGTCGATCGACACTAGTGGCTCGGTGACAACTTGAAGCACGCCGCTCAGCGCACCATTGGCGGCGGCGGTGAAAGCTGCATTGACGGCATCTGTGGTGGTCTGGCTGTCAACCTGCGCCACGAGATCAACCACCGAAACATTCGGTGTCGGGACACGGACCGAAATACCATCGAGTTTGCCTCGTAGCTCTGGGAGTACTTCACCGACGGCGACAGCAGCTCCGGTCGTCGTGGGAATCATCGAGAGTCCAGCCGATCGCGCTCGTCGCAGGTCCTTGTGCGGCAGGTCGAGTAGTTTTTGGTCGTTGGTGTAAGAGTGCACGGTGGTCATCCACCCACGCTTGAGACCGAAATTCTCGTGGAGCACTTTTGCAACAGGAGCAAGGCAGTTGGTAGTGCATGATGCATTTGAAATAATCCGATGCTTTGAAGGGTCGTACCGATCGTGGTTGACTCCAAGGACCAGCGTCAGGTCTGGCTCTTTTGCTGGTGCAGTGATGATGACTCTCTTGGCGCCTGCGTCGAGATGCTTGGTCGCATCGCTCCGATGGGTGAACAGTCCGGTTGATTCAAGTACTAGGTCAATACCTAGATCCTTCCAGGGGAGGTTGCCGGGGTCACGCTCGGCGGTCACCTGAAATCGCTCATCGCCAATTCGAATGCCGTCGCCGTCTGTTGCCACGTGCTCGCTTAAGTTGCCAAGCACCGAGTCGAACTTCAACAAGTGTGCCAGCGTAGCTGCGTCGGTGATGTCGTTTACAGCAACGACCTCCACGTTGTCCGTTTTGCGGGCTGCCCGCATGATATTCCGGCCGATTCGGCCGAATCCGTTAATTCCTACTCGTGTCGCCATATCGTCGTCTTAGGTGAATTTCTCAATAGTGGAAGGTTTTCTCACAGGCCAATAATCATCCCATTGTAATGGATAGCACCTTGTGGAGGTCAAACCCCTCAACGTATACTCGAAAATGTTCCGAGTCGGGGCGACAATCACCCCATTCATGTACTTCCTCTACAGTCTGGCCATCGTTTGCTATGCAGTGCTCGTTGCGCCACGAGTCATTTATGCTGCGGTTCGTCATCGAAAATATGTTGGCAGCCTAGTGGAACGTTGTGGGCAGCTTCCGGTGGCGATAAACCCAAAGAGGGAAATCTCGATATGGGTTCATGCTGTATCCGTTGGCGAAGTTCTTGCTGTGAGGGCATTGGTTCCTGCACTGCGTGACCGTTATCCGAACCATCGTTTGTGGATGTCGACTACGACCAAGACCGGGCGAGAAGTGGCTTCTACACTGAAGGGGATCGATGGGCTATTTTACTTTCCTCTAGATTTACCCCCGTTCGTGAAGCGGGTACTTGACCAGGTGCGACCAGAGCTGTTTCTCATGGTAGAGACAGAGCTGTGGCCAAATTTGTTGCGACATTGTGCCAGGCGTGGGGTTAAGACCGTGTTGGTCAACGGCCGAATATCGGACCGTTCGTATCCACGGTATCGTCTGGTTCGGCGATTCTTGACTCGAGTGTTTCAGGAAGTTGACTGTTGTTGTGCACAAAGCAAGATTGCTTCAGATCGACTGATTAGCCTCGGTGCAGCACCGCAGCATGTCACGGTCACTGGGAATTTGAAATTTGATGCCTGGGCTCAGTTTAGTGCTGGTGATTCGGGTAATCCTGACGGAATATTAAGAGCATTCCGAATGGCGACAAATCGACCGATTCTGATTGCTGGCAGCACACATCCAGGTGAAGAGGCGTCCGTCCTTAATGCGTTCTCGCGGGTTAAACAGCGAGCTCCACAAGTGCTTTTGGTTATTGCTCCACGTCACCCCGAGCGAAGTGAAGATGTACTGGCCATGTGTCTAGATGGTGGTTTCAAAGCTATTCGACGGAGTGAGTTGCCACACCATGAACAGGCGGAGGCTGATGTTGTTGTCCTAGATACTGTGGGTGAATTGGCAACCCTTTTTCAGATTGCAACGGTCGTGTTCTTGGGAGGGAGCCTTGTTCCTTCAGGTGGGCACAATGTGCTTGAACCTGCGCTTTGGGGCAAGCCTGTCGTGTTCGGACCGTATATGAGTAATTTTGCTGAAATAGCAGAACTCTTCCTTGAGAACCGCGCTGCTCGGCAAATAGAGTCGCCTGAAGAGCTCGAAGTGGCCCTTTGGGATCTTCTCAGCGATTCGGCTCGGTCTGATGCTCTCGGAGCGGCTGCATCGGCTTTGGTGGTGACTCAGCGCGGGGCGACAGAACGCAGCCTTGCTGAGATCGCTGCGGTGTTTCCTCCGACTAGTGGGGCTTCGGGTGGCTGCTAGTGGAATGAACTGTTTTTGAGTGGATTGTGTCTATTAATCCGAATGATTGCCAGGAGAGATGAAACCTGTATTGCGAGCGCTGAGCAAGGTCTATGGTGCTGTTGCTTGGCAACGGCGACAGTGGTATCGATTGCGATCACACGCCAGCCGGCGATTGACTCAACCAGTCATCAGTGTTGGTGCGCTCGCTGTGGGCGGGAGTGGGAAGACTCCTCTAACGGCCTACCTGGCTAGAACTCTGGTTTCGATGGGGGAACGGCCGTCTGTGCTGAGCCGTGGCTACAGAAGGGCTAACCCTGTCGAAGGGGTCACTGTGGTTCGCTCTGCCGATAGGATTGTGGGTGACCTAGCGACAGCTGGTGACGAGCCAATGATGCTCGCACGTTCACTTGATGGCGTTGCTGTTGTGGTGGCTTCAGACCGCTATTTAGCTGGCCGACTAGCCGAGACACACCTCGGGGCTACGGTTCATCTACTCGACGATGGGTTTCAGCACTTTCAGCTCAGAAGAACCGCTGACTTGCTGGTGATGTCTGAGACGGACTTTACTAATTCCAATGTGCTGCCAGCGGGGTCATTTCGGGAACGGCTCGCCACGATGTGCTATGCCGACGCCGTGTTCTTGGTGGACGTATCCGAGAAGCACCGGCAGTGGTTAGAGGAGCGTTTTCATCCAGAGGGTTTATTTGCGGTGCGGCGACAGGTTAGTCAGCCTGTACTGACTTGGCCAGGTCGATCCGGGACCCGTGCTCTAGACCCTGGAACTTGTGTGATGGCGATTGCCGGTATTGCCAGACCTGAACGATTCTTTGAAGATGTTCGAGCATTAGGCCTCAACTTGGTTCGGGCTGAAACGGTGTCTGACCACCATCCTTATACCAGGAACGATGCAAAGCGTTTCCAGGAAGCTGCGATAGCGGTCCAGGCGCAGGCCATTGTGACTACCGAGAAGGATTTTGTTCGCCTTGAAGCGTGGCAGCCGTTTAAACCTCCGCTAATGGCCATGCCATTAACCTTCCGGGTGGACTCTGACGGGGATCTTAGGTCTTTTCTTGCTAGTCGGATCGTTGCTGACAGGGGTACAGCGGGATGTCGGTGACTACAGAGACATCAACTTCGCAACGTCGATACCGACCAGTTCGCTATCGACTGGAGTATCTGTTTGTCGTGATGCTACGGCTTGCGGTAAGGCTCATGCCAAGGCGGTGCCTTTTGGTTTTGGGCGTTGGTGTTGGGGCGATATTTCATCGTTTTGACCATCGACGTCGAGAGACTGCCGTAAACAACGTGCGGGCGGCGTTTCCTGATCTTTCGGCTGGCGAAAGTAGGTTGATTGCTAAAAGAGCTTTTTTTACTCTAGGTCGCCATGCCCTGGATCTCCTTAGGTTCGACACGATGCCAGTGAAACAGATGATGGAATTGGTGGAAATCGAAGGAGGTCATCGGGTCGAGCAGGCGTTGGCGGATGGGCGAGGGGTGATTTTTTGTGGTGGTCATTTTGGGTTTTGGGAATTGCAGATCATGGTGCATGCAGCCAAATTTGGCCAGGTTGTTATGGTGGCTCGCAGCCTTGATAATCCGTGGTTGGAATCGATGATTGGTCATATGAGGGCAAGAATAGGAACACGGGTTGTGCCGCGTCAAGGTGCTGTTCGTAGTCTTTTGCGTGCCCTGATTGAGCATCAGTCAATCGGAGTCATGGCTGATCAACATATTCAGGATCGGAGCGCGGTGGTCGTTCAGTTCTTGGGTCGGCCGGCAGCCACAACATCGACTATTGCTGCACTTGCCTTGCATACAGGGGTGCCAGTGATTCCAGTCTTTGCCCTCCCGTTGCCGGGTGGTCGTTACCGGATGATTTATGAGGCCCCGGTAGAGATGCCAGATCCCAAGAGTCCAGAGGCTGTTCTCGACTTTACCCAGCGCTGTAGTGATGTGCTTGAGACCTACGTACGGCGCTATCCCCAGCTGTGGCTCTGGATGCATCGACGTTGGCGGATAGACCAGTCGCCAATTGAACAGACTCTCTGTTCGGAGAAGGTTGGGGGACGGGGTGAGCGCTGACCTGGGGATGCGATAATCGCCCACAGCGTTGTGATCCACGATATGCGTGTTTTAGTAAGGATGCCGAACTGGCTTGGTGATGTTGTTATGGCGCTTCCTGTCTTCGAAGCGCTACGAGTTCATTTTGTTGGTTCAGTCTTAGCAGCGGCTGTTCCAAGCCGGCTAAGATCTCTGCTCTCAACTCTTCCCGCAATAGACGAGGTTATTCCTCTAGACCGAAAGGGTGGTCACCGTCGACGGCTGTTTGCTGAGATTGAGACGTTGCGGCAAGGGTCCTTCGATATGGTCCTGCTGCTTCCAAATTCCTTCGGGGCGGCTTGGGCTGCGTGGCGTGCGGGTATCCCCGAACGCTGGGGACTTTCGAGCCAGTGGCGGCGAAAGTTGTTGACTAGGGCAGTAACACTTAGCTCTAGAGGTTCATCGGTGTTACATCAGGCAGTTCGTTATCAGGAATTGTTACGTGGTCTCGGGATCGATCCGGTTGCTCCTAAGCCACATTTAGCAGGTTCTGTTCGCATGATCGAAAAAGCTCGCGTGCGTCTCACAGTTGAGGGTTGTGATCAAAGCAGAACTCTAATTGGCGTTGCACCAGGGGCTGCATACGGACACGCGAAACGGTGGATGCCCGGGCGTTATGCCGCCGTGGCGTTGCGGTTGTCTCGCGAGTTTGACGCGACGGTCTTGCTGTTGGGAGATTCCCACGATCGTGATGCTGGCTATGCGATAGAATCCGAAATAGCAGCGGGTAATCAGCTTGGGACGTGCCGGCGAGTGGTGAATTTGATCGGTCAAACTAGCCTTTCTGAATTGATAGGCTTGCTTGCCTGCTGCCGCGTGCTCGTTTCTGGTGATTCTGGCCCGATGCATCTGGCTGCGGCACTAGGAGTGCCAGTGACTGCCATTTTTGGTCCCACTGATGACCGTCTGACTGCGCCATTGGGCTCAAACAAGATCTTGTTCACTCCTGTATGGTGTCGGCCCTGTTTCTTTCGAGACTGTCCTATCGACCACCGCTGCATGACGAAAATCTCTGAGGAGCAAGTGTTTCAAGCAGTGGCAAGTCAGTTAACTTCTTCGATTGAAGCCCGTTCTCGACTGTTGGACTGACCTCATGTTGAACCTAGATTTCCACCGGAGATTACCTACGAGATGATTGGTTCCTCAGTGTATTCAGGTTCAAACGACGGTGAGTTGCATAGCCGTTTAACTCATTTGATCACCTCGTTCGGTCGGCCTCGAATCGGGGTGGTTGGAGATTTGATAGCTGATCAGTTTATCTATGGAAGTCTCGATCGTGTTTCCCGGGAGGCTCCTGTGTTGATCCTGAAGTACGATTCTACCGAAGTGAGTCCAGGTGGTGCAGGTAATGCAGCCCAGAACGTTGCTACATTAGGTGGGGCGGTTCGATTGGCTGGACTCGTTGGTGACGATGAGGTGGGACGTCGACTTCGTCAAAATTTTCCTCGACGCGTCGTACGGGCAGGACTCCTCAGGCCAAAGGGTTATCGGACCCCCACCAAGACTAGAATCTTGGCTGGGGGTGTACATTCAGCGAGGCAGCAGGTGGTTCGGATTGATCGGGATGGTTCACCGATTACTCCAGAAATCAGGGCGGCTGTGGGCCGGGCTGCGGCGTCGGCTGTAGCCGAGTGTGACGCGGTCATTGTGTCTGATTATGGGAGCGGATTGATTACGCCGGAGTTTGTTGCCGGCATGAAGCGTCACCTGCCTCGGCGCGGGAGACGACCGATTGCTCCAGTCCTGCTGGATTCGCGGTATGGGCTCCTCAGGTATCGTGGGGTGACGGTCGCTGCTCCAAATGAGTCAGAAGTGGAGCACGTTCTCGGGACTGCGATTGGCGATGATTTAGCAGCGCTTGAGCGGGCGGGGAGAGCGCTTCTTGAAAAAACGAGGATGTCTGCAACCCTGATTACCCGTGGCAGTCGTGGAATGGCGTTGTTTCAACCTAGTCGACCAACTCAGCATATTCCTATCTATGGATCCGATGAGGTGGCTGATGTGACCGGTGCCGGTGACACCGTGATCGCAACTATGGCAGTGGCATTGAGCGTAGGCGCTTCATATCTTGAGGCTGCCCTGCTCGCTAACTATGCCGGTGGTTTGGTAGTGATGAAGCGTGGCACAGCGACCGTAAATTCAGAGGAACTACAGGGCGCAATTGATGGAGACTTGGCGTGACCGGAGATGGGAATGGAATTCCGCCGTCAGCTGTTCTTGGGGAGGAAGCACTCTTGGTAAAGGTACGTGCTGATCGCCTGGAAGGTCGGACGATTGCCTTTGCGAATGGTTGTTTCGACGTTCTGCATGTGGGTCATGTTCGATATCTGACGGGTTCGGCTGCCCAAGCCGACCGACTTATTGTTGCAGTGAACGGCGATGCTTCTGTTAAGCAACTGAAAGGGCACGGGCGCCCTGTTCATGTTGCGGCCGATCGAGCTGAGCTTATCGCCGCGTTAGCGGTAGTGGACTACGTCGTCGTATTTCACGATCTGACTGTTCATCGGCTGCTGTCGATCCTTAAACCTGAGGTTCACTGTAAAGGGCCAGACTACACCATAGACACCGTGCCGGAGCGAGACGTTGTGCGTGCCTATGGTGGGCGTACGGTCATTATCCCTGGTAATAAGGATCACTCGACCCGAAATCTAGTTGCCCAAGTCCGAGCAATCGAAAACGGGTAAATCCATTAGGCGCGCATGCAGGGGTTTCTCATTGTTCGTCTCGGTGCCTTAGGGGATATCATTCAAGCCCTGCCTGTAGCGGCGGCGCTACGGGCCCGTTACCCGAAGGCGCGAATCGGTTGGGTTGCTGATGAGCGATATGCGGAACTGTTGGATTTGGTGCCAGTTATCGATAGGCGGATCGTTTTAAAAACGAACTCTTTGCCGCTGTGGTTCAGAATCAAAGACCTAAGGGCTTCATTGCTGCGCGAGCCCTATGATGTGACGATTGATGTGCAAGGATTGGTCAAGTCGGCGGTTGTTGCGCGATTGAGTAAGGCTCCTCGTGTTGTCGGTTTTGACGCTTCTCATCTACGCGAAGCGGCGGCGAGGTTGTGCTATACGGAAACAAGTGGTCCGGTGCAGCCAGGACATGTCATCGAAAAGAATTTAGCCCTTGCGGCTGCATTGGGAGCAGAAACGGTCCCGGTGAGATTTCCCCTCGAGGTCCCTGAATCGGCTGCGCTCGAGCAGCTGCGCGCGAAGGGAGCAATTACAGGTTTTGCCCAGTTTGTCGTATTGAATCCTGGGGCAGCCTGGCCTAACAAGCGGTGGCCTCCTGAAAGATTTGGCGAAGTTGGGCAGTGGCTCAGGAGGGAGCTTGGGCTATTGTCGGTTGTTACTTGGGGCGTAGGGGAGCGCTCAGTGGCCGAGGCTGTTGTGGCAGGGTCTGGTGGAGCAGCACAATTAGCCCCAGTTACCCGGATAGCGGACCTGGCGGCTATATTCCGGGAAGCTAGGTTGGTGGTCTCTGGGGATACCGGGCCTGCCCATTTGGCGGCTGCGCTAGGAACGCCTGTGGTGGGCCTCCATGGCCCAACAGACCCTCTTCGAAACGGTCCATGGTTGGAGAATAACAGCACGGTGTCGCGTTTTGCGGAATGTAGGTGCCACTATCGTCGTCGCTGCCAGGTTAGTCAGTGGTGCCTTGAGGATATTACGGTTGGTGCCGTGACTGCTGCTATCGTGCGACGGCTCGCCGATCTATAGAAAACGAACCTAAGATGCCTTCCGGACCTATCACCGATGTGAATGCTGTGCCGGCTCCTAAGTGGTTCATAAAAGTGTTGCGCTTGCGAGTTGCTCTGGGTTTTGGCTTCGCGGTTGCTGGGTTTTGGCTGGCACAGCCTTCTTGGCCTTCGTTGGCTTTTGCTGTGGGGATTGGACTTGTTGGGGAATGTCTACGGTTCTGGGCGGCAGGACATCTTGAAAAAGGCGTCGAGATAACCACTTCGGGCCCGTATAGATGGATGAAGCATCCGCTTTATGTTGGCTCGAGTCTTTTGGGGGCAGCTTTTGCAGTTGCTTCTAGGCACATGGGCGCCTCAGTGCTGATCTTGCTGTATGTTGCCGGTTTGCTGTCGACAGCGGCGCGAGTAGAGGAGGCGAACCTGCGGACAAAATTCGGACCAGCCTATGAGCGCTACGCATCGGGTGTGACAGCGAATGACCTACGGCGGTTTTCATTTTCGAGGGCGCGCCGTAATGGGGAGGTTCGATCGGTGTTTGGTTTCGTAGCGGTCCTAGCCCTGCTGGCAGCCAAGGTTGTTCTAGTAGGTTAATTCTCAGGAATCCTTATCTGCACTATAATGAACCTTAGTCTGGTTGTGGCACAGGATTAAGGAGCTGGGCGGTTAGCTCAGTTGGTAGAGCGCCGGCTTTACACGCCGGTTGTCACAGGTTCGAGTCCTGTACCGCCCACCAGTCCACTGACCCTGGACCGCCGCAACGGATATAATTGGCGTCCGAGGTGCCACTTGTTGAACCCTACGACGCGGGGTCGTAGTTCAGTTGGT
>DEAE01000016.1:0-72520 GCA_002347025.1 Acidobacteria bacterium UBA2990 | reverse complement strand
CCGGCCTGTCACGCCGGAGGTCGCGAGTTCGAGTCTCGTCGGCCCCGCCATTACCTTGAGGGATAGCAGTCGCTATCCCTCCTCTATACTGCTGTTCAAGCACCGTCTCAGTTTTTGGGCGAGTTTTTCATGGGTCAGTCCAACCGGCAGATCATCATGCTACGATGCTCGTAGATTGGTGGTATGAGACTCAGTGAAATCAGAGGGCATGAGCCGGTCCGGAAGCTTATAGCTGATGCAGCTGCCCGGGGAAGCTTGCCGCCCTGTTTAGTGTTTGCCGGCCCAGAAGGTGTAGGCAAATACCAGCTCGCGCTCGCATTGGCTAGTGTCGTCAATTGTGAAGATGATGCTTCCAGGTTGGACTGTTGTGGGAAATGCGGTTCGTGCCGAGGGATTGCACGCGGTGCCCATCCAGACGTAGTGACTGTTGCTCCAGGTGACACTGGAAAAATCAAGGTTGATGCTATCAGAGATGTGCTTAAACAGCTGGCTTACAGGCCGTTCGAAGGCCACCGTCGTGTCGTTGTCATAAACGAGGCTGATCGGTTAGTTCAAGACGCTCAAAATGCGTTACTGAAGACCCTCGAAGAACCCCCTTCTACTTCGATGTTGCTGCTGATAACGCATCGGCCGAACCTCTTGCTTGACACAGTGCGGTCGCGGTGTCCTCAAATTCGGTTTGGTAGCCTAACTACTGAGGAGGTCGAGAACATTCTTGTCAGCCAACACGAGCTTCCGCCTGCCACTGCTCGCGCGGCGGCGGCTGCTGCTGACGGGAGTGTAGCTAGGGCTCTCGAGGCCGGCTCTGGCGACTACCTCGAAGCAAGGGAAAGTGCTGTCAAGGTACTTCGTGCGTTAGCTACAAAACCTTCTGCGAAGATTCGACTTGAGTTGGGCACAGAATTCTCTAGTTATCAGCGTGGAGCAAAGTCGGCTAAGGCTAAAACCGTTGAACGTGAGGGCTTGAGGCTTCGGCTGCGTGCTCTCGGTACTCTGTTTCGTGATGTTCAAGTCGTGTCAGTAAAAGGTGACCATGGTTGGTTGGCTAATGCTGACCTTGAATCGGAATTGGTGGAGTTGGCCAAATCTTACGATATCTATCGTGCAGGTCGAGGCTTTGAGAATGTCGATCGTGCAGTGACAGCCTTGACGGGAAATGCCAGCGTGAAAGTAGTAGCGGACTGGTTAACACAACAGATATAGGTCGTGACCGATGGACGTTCAGATGACTGGGGGCCCTATCGTGCGCTGTGTCAGTGTTAAGTTTGATCGGGTTGGCCGAGTTCGTAATTTTCTATTGCCAGAAATAGATTTTGATCCTCCGCTTAGCTCAGGCGAGACTGTTGTGACAAGAGTTGGGGGAAATGAATCATATGGTGCGGTCGTTCACACGGTCCCCCAAGTTGCACAGCGCAACGGGCCGTCCATAGGTTCATCGATGCGGGTGGCACGCAGAGCAACTCGTGAGGATGTGCTTAAGAGGTTTCGCCAAGAACAGCGAGAACGAGAGGCTAGCCGTTTTTGTCTCCTGAAGATTCGAGAACGGGGCCTGCAGATGAAGTTGGTTAGGGTTGAACAGCTGTTCGATGGGTCGAAGCTTGTCTTTAGTTTTACAGCCGAGGGGCGAATTGATTTCCGTGAATTGGTTCGAGAGCTCGCTAGCGAATTTAGAGTGCGGATTGAGATGCGGCAGATCGGTGCGCGGGACGAGGCAAAGTTGCTTGGCGGCTACGGAACATGTGGCAGGCCACTGTGTTGCACGACCTGGTTGAACTCGTTTGAATCAATTTCTATCAAGATGGCAAAGAAGCAGAACCTTAGCCTGAATCCGTCCAGACTTTCAGGTGCCTGTGGTCGTTTAAAGTGCTGTCTTCGATATGAACTCCCTAATGCCAAGGGTGACCAGTTTGCTGGATGCGCCCATGAGTCAAGCTGTGATCGAGCAGTCGGTGGTTGCGGGACAGACTGTGGAAAGGATTGCGGCGACTGTGGCCGCAGAGTTTGAGTTGTGACGGGACGGGTTTATAAAACCTTTGTCGATCAGGCAGTCGTTGATTGATTCATGGAAGTCAGGAATCGTGTTCGGGTTGGCGTTACGATGGGAGATCCAGCTGGGATCGGGCCTGAGATAGCTTTGGCAGCGATTGCTAACAGACGGGTCACTAGTGTCTGTCAGCCGGTACTCTACGGTCCTAAATCATCGAGTGAGCGTGCTTGCTTCAGTCCTGGGGTTTTGTCCGCTGCTGCTGGTTTAGCCGCACTCGAGGCGATTGAGAAGGCTGTCGCCGATGCCTTGGCTGGGCGCCTTGACGCAATAGTTACTGGCCCAATTAATAAGCAAGCCTTGGATCTAGCTGGTTCAGTATGGCGTGGTCACACAGAATTACTTTCCCATCTCACCGGAGTTGAGGATGTGGCGATGATGTTTTACTCTCCTCGCCTTTCCGTCATCTTGGCAACGGTGCATGTGCCTCTTTCAGCGGTGCCTCAGTTACTTACCCAATCTCGGGTGGAGACTGTTGTCTTACTTGCTGCGGCTGAGTTGCCTCGTTTCGGTGTGGAGAAGCCGAGGCTTGCGGTGGCTGGCCTCAATCCTCACGCCGGAGAAGGCGGCTTATTCGGGCAAGAGGACCTCGATGTGCTTGTTCCGGCAGTAAAGTCGGTTCGAGAAAGGGGAGTGAATGTGGTGGGTCCGCTTCCAGCGGACACAGTATTCAGGCAGGCGATCGACGGTCGGTATGATGCGGTTATTGCTTGTTACCACGACCAGGGACTGATTCCTATCAAAATGGCCGCGTTTGGGGAGGCGGTCAACGTCACCCTAGGACTTCCGATCATAAGAACATCTGTAGACCATGGGACTGCGTTTGATATCGCAGGTAAAGGTGTGGCTGATGAGACGAGTTTGATTAATGCGGTTGAGCTGGCTGCAAAATTGGCCGGGAGATCGTTTTCGATGTCGGAAGGAAGGTTCCCAAGCGGTAATGGCCAACCTCATTAAATTTTTTCTTGCCGCGGAAGTCATTCGAGCTGTCTGAGGACATCAATTCTAGGGCCGTGTCGACTGAGAAACTCAGCTGAGGTGGTTGCAAGCAATTCTGTAGAAAAGAATTGCACTTTTGCCACCGAGTGAATTGAGTTGGAATAAACCTCACCACTATGCGCGCTACTGAAATACCACCGGACGCGAAGTTGATTGCGGAGAACCGGAAAGCTAGGCACGATTACATTCTCTTTGACACTTTTGAGGCTGGGATCGTGCTACTCGGAACTGAAGTAAAGGCAATTCGTGAAGGCCGCGTGAATTTGAGGGATAGCTATGGACGCGTCGAGAAGGGGGAGATTTTTCTCTACAATGCCCATATTAGCCCTTATAGTCACCGTGGTTACGCTGACCACGAACCTATGCGCCGACGTAAGCTCCTTCTCCACAAAGGAGAGCTCCGAAAGCTGATTGGAAAGGTGTTAGAGCGAGGAATGACCCTGGTGCCTGTCCGGATGTATTTTAAGAGCGGATTTGTGAAGGTGGTAGTGAGCTTGGCTAAAGGCAAGCGTGAGCACGATAAAAGGGAGACGCTTCGACGGCGGGAGGCTGATAGGGAAGCCAGAGCCGCGATAAAACAGCAATGACGGTTCTTGTCGCCGGTGCTGCCGGCCAATTAGGGCGAGAAATGGCTAGGGTGTTTGCTGATGAATGGCAGGTTGTAGCGTTGCCTCGCGATGAGCTTGATATCACCGATCAAGAGGCAGTTCTGCGGGTCATCAAGAAAGCTGCGCCTGCTGTCATAGTCAACTGTGCCGCATACAACGATGTTGATGGGGCCGAGGTTGAACCCGTTACGGCCATGCAGGTAAATGGGTTGGCTGTGCGATCATTGGCTGAAGCCGCAAAGCAGATTGGGGCCATGTTTGTACATTACAGCACTGATTTTGTGTTCGATGGCGAGACAGATCGACTGCATTGTGAGTCCACGGATCCGAGGCCCCAGAGTGTGTATGCGACTTCGAAATTGGTTGGCGAGTGGTTTGCAAGGTTAGCGCCGAATCACTACGTTCTCCGCGTCGAAAGTCTCTTTGGTGGTGGGGAAGAACCAGCAGTTGGTGGACGTTTGCAGAGTGGAAGCACTCTTGATCGGATGGTGGATGCCCTGCTGGAGGGACGTCCAGTTTATGGTTTCTCAGACCGCACCGTATCGCCGAGTTATGTTCCTGATGTTTCGACAGCGACTCTAGAGTTAGTTCGGCTTCAGCCTGAGGCTGGGATCTATCATTGCGTCAACACTGGTTCGGCAACTTGGTTTGAGATTGCCCGGGCCGCGGCGGGGCGACTTGAGAGTGACTCTGACCTTTTGCCTGTAACTATTGACGAGGTAGAGCTACGTGCTGTCCGGCCAAAATTTTGTGCGCTGTCGAACCAAAAGCTCGCGGCTGCAGGTATTCCCATGCCAACATGGGAAGATGCTCTTGGTCGCTATCTTGCCGAACGGCAAGCGATGGCTTTGGGAAAGATGGAGTGATTTTATTGTTGCTAATTCAGTACATCGTCGACAAGTTTTGCTACCCGGCGAGCTATAGCAATACATGCTGTGAGTCCAGGTGAGTCGATTCCAGCCGCATGAATCATGAGTTGTTGTTTCGGATCGCGTTCGATAAGGAAGTCAGAAAATACTGTTGGATCGGCGCTAAGCTTGGCCCTGATACCGCTACTGCCAAGTCTCAGATTTTCGAGTTGCACTGATGGCAGAAGGTTTCGCGTAGGCTCCAAGAACTCCTCGACTGGAATACGCTCACTCTCGTAGTCGTCTTTGGCTTCTTGATAGTGAGAAGTTGGCCCAATCATGATTGTGCCCCAGGTTGTTGGTGTGAGGTGAACTCCCAGATGCCCGGCGACTGCTATCGGCTCAGGGTAAACGGGCCTGCTGATTTGTTCAGGACCTTTGCAATCGAGTTCAGCATACTCACCACGACAAGGATAGATGTGAAACCTTAGGCCGCCCAATATGGCTGAGATGTTGTCTGCTTCAAGGCCTGCAGCATTAATAACTGTCCGCGCTCGAATCGCTTCGACTGGTGTGTGAAGTTCCACCCAATCTTGATGAGCGTTGCCACCGATCAAGGGCATGGCTGGCAGTATGATCACACCTTGATTTTCAGCTTTATGTTGCAATGTTCGCACCAGAGCTTCTGTATCAACAATACCGGTCGATGGAGACCACAATGCCGAGCGAGCGGCCACGTTCGGTTCGAGTTTGGTAACAACACTGCCGGCAATTATCTCAAGATTCTCGACACCGTTGGCTAGGCCACGGTCGAGAAGGGCTTGGAGGCCACTACTGTCTTTTCCAGCTTCGGCCAAGATCAGTTTTCCGGTCTGTTGGTGAGGGACATGGTGCTGTGCGCAGAACCCATAAAGTGCTTCTCGTCCCTCTAGGCACAACTTAGCCTTGAGTGAGCCTGTTGGGTAGTAGATGCCGGAGTGGATGACTCCGCTGTTGTGTGTGCTTGTTACGGTGCCTAACCGTTGGTGCCGTTCAAGTAGGCAAACCGTTCGTTTTGGACTGGCTGTTTCGCACGCGCATGCTAAGCCTATGACCCCGCCTCCGATGATCAGTAGATCGATTTCTTCCACTCCGAGATACCTAAAAGTTCAGATCCTAGAATAAATTCTCCTAAGAGCTTCTATGATAAAGTCTCTAGCCTTTACGTGCTGCTTGGAGGTGCGTCTCTAAGTTGGCGTTTCCGCTCGCTCAGAGGGGGGCTTTCATGGAGCCCGCTTACCAGCTCGGTCACACCTTAGGGTAGGTTGGGCTATGCTGAGATTATTTGCAAGGCCGATGGTTACACTGGCACCTCTTGCGGGTTCGGCGGGTTGCCTGGTCGGTTGTTGTGTGCATGTGACGTGGCCGTGTTCCACGGCCTGCCCGATTTGATGGGGTTTGATCACTTTCTGAGAACCCACTGTATCGATTCTTACTTCAACCTATGTCCAAGCGTGCGATCGTTACCGGTGTTACTGGCCAAGATGGATCTTACTTGGTGGAATTGTTGCTCCAGAAGGACTACGAGGTCATAGGAGTGACTCGGCGCCTCAGCACTCCCAATATGCAACGAATTCAACACTTACGGGACCGTATCCAGTTGCGTTCTGCCGACCTGCTCGACCAAGCGTCCCTATTGGATCTGGTTGCTGATGTAAGGCCCCACGAAGTCTACAACCTTGCGGCTATGTCTTTCGTTCCTGCTTCCTGGGAGCAACCGTTGCTGACAGGCGAATTCAATGCCCAAGGGGTAACACGGCTTTTCGAGGCGATTCGACGTGTTGATACTTCGATTCGGGTCTATCAGGCTTCGTCGAGTGAAATGTTTGGAAAAGTGCGGGCAACGCCGCAGACAGAAGAAACCCCATTTCATCCACGAAGCCCATACGGTGTGTCGAAAGTATTCGCCCACTATATGACCGTCAACTATCGTGAGAGTTATGACTTGTTTGCCGTTTCTGGCATCCTATTCAACCACGAGTCGCCTCGTCGGGGACTTGAGTTTGTTACTAGGAAGGTTACTGACGGAGTAGCAAGAATTAAGCTTGGGCTTGGCAAACGTTTATCGCTTGGAAATCTAAACGCTTGTAGAGACTGGGGCTTTGCCGGCGATTATGTACGAGCGATGTGGGCGATGCTACAGCAGGATTCCCCAAATGATTACGTGGTTGCCACTGGGGTTAGTAGTTCTGTTGAAGAGTTGGTTCAAATAGCTTTTGGCCATGTCGGGTTGGACTGGCAAGACTATGTAGACACCGACCCAAATCTCCTGCGGCCTGCAGAGGTCGACCACCTGATAGGTGACGCGTCAAAAGCACGAGCGCAGTTAGGATGGCAACCGACTGTAGATTTCAAAGGCTTGATTACCATGATGGTGGATGCCGATCTGCATCGCCTTCAATGTGAACCCCTCGCCACTGACAACGAACCGGTTTAGGACTGGTTATGAGAATTTGTGCATAGACTTTGTCTTGAGCAAGACGCTAGGCCTAGTGTTGATTGTCAGTTATATGCTCCTGTCGGTTTCCAGCTTGGGTTTTGGATAAAATTCTAAATCAGGGTTTTGTGCCACTCATAGTGGTAGCAATGTTGTTGTTGGGAGGCGCTTGAGCTGGTCTGATTTTCAATTCTTGATTAGTGGTTCGTGCGCCAAACTTATGCCGAAAGTGGGCGGTGAGTTGTCCAACTTGTCGAAGGTGCTGGCCGATTTTACTGAGGGAAAACAGATCTCAGTGCCTTGATGTCTGGGTGATGTCAGCAATTTAATTCGGGGACGTCGGCTAGCACGATGCGCCGTAAGTCCGTTAAGGGAGCAACCGATATCCAGTCAAAATCTATCTGCCAGATTCGTTCTCCGATCCTTGTGACAGGCGCGTTGCCTAGTCCCCATTCTTCCGGGTTGTCGTAGATAACGTTATGGTTGTGCCACTTGGAGCCCCAGAGGCGCTCGGCTTGCTTAGGGGTTGCGATATGTTTCGCAACTTGGAAACTCGTGGTGTGGCTAATATGGTAGACGGGGGCTTCAATGTCTTCGATGGGTATCCCAGAAGAGCGTGCTTTTATAAGGAAGTTGTGGTCCACACCGAAACGGGCCATTCGATAAACCTCGTTAAACCCACGTAGCCGTTTCAAAGTCTCTCGGTCGAGGAGGATGAAGTCACCTGCAGCACCTGCATAGAGCGGTGGCTTGATCGGTGTGCGAGGAACGTGGTTATTTGGATTGTCGAGCAAATCGTTATGGAGCCTGCTTTCATCGATGCCAAGTTTGAGGTCGATCCTGTTAGCTCGATAGACTCGACCATCGATTAATTGACCTGCCGACATCTTGCTGATGAGGGCTGAGCTGAACAAAATGTCAGTATTGGTGGCTAGGATCAGGTGGCCTTTGGCTCGTCGGATGCCGACATTCTTTGCAATGTATTCGAGATACCCCAGGTTTGGATTGAGGCTAAGGGCCTCTTGATATCGGCTATCGACTATGAAGCTAGTGAACCATTTGTGGCACCATGGCGGCAAAAAAGTTAAGACCTCTTCCGCGAGTAATCGCCGGCCTGGAACCGGACTCCATTCAACAAGAAGGATTTCGGCAGACAAATTCTGGTTGGCAAGTTGCTCGATGTTGAAGGTGAGGGCACGAATGAAGCGCCTAGCGAACTGCCCCCCGTAGTCGTCGTTTCGGCCAGTGACGACGATGCTGAGAAAAGGTGTGTCAGTCACGGTGGGTATTGGCTGGTGGTTCCGTTATAGCTACTTTGCTCGGCTCTTTTTGGCTTCGAGTTCGCCGATCGAGCACTGTTATGGCTCCTTCCATGACGTCTAGCTTGGTTTCCATTAGCAATAGGTGCTCTCGAGCCAGCTTGGTTAATTTCTCGGCGCGACTGAGTCGGCTAAGTTCGGTGAGGTGTCCGGCGTCTTTTTGTTTCCACCGTTCGGCTTCCTTGTTCGCTGAATCTAGTCGAGCGGCAGTCTGCTGACTCTTCCGTTTCCAGCGTTCGGAGTCTTGCTTGGTTGCTTCGAGCCGCTCCTGCAAGGCGGTGGCGCGAGCCTTGAGTTCGTCTGCTCGAGCAGTGGCAGCATGTAGCTGCCTTAGTGATGTCAGCCCAAAGAGCGCCAGAAAGTCTGAAATCATTGCTATGGGTTGGGCAACTGCCAGCACTCTCTACGATATCGGCACAGTAGGTTCGGTGCAACAATTTTCATGCCGTTTGAATTGACGTTGGGGGTAAAATCGCACGTTGGCTTAAGATGAAACCCAACCAACCCTAGCTTGAATCTTGCTAGTCCGATGGCTGCGAATACACTGGAACAACGTCTTGAGGCATTGGACTGCAGGCTCCGGTCTGCTATTCGTGCAGTCCGGGTTGCTAACTCCATTGCTATGCCGGACGAACCTGACGCTACGATGTGTCGGGAGATGGAACCTGTGCTTGAGCCTTTGTTACAACGTGCAGGGCGTCTGGCTGTCCAGCTCGGTGAAGGACCTTCGTTTGAGGCTGATGAAGTATTAATTCACGGGCTGCTGTTGTCTGATCTGTCACTTGTAACGGCGGCATTTCGATCGCAAGCACTGGCAGTTAAAAGTCGTTTGGACAGGGCAGCCAAGGAGCTCACAGGGGTGCGTCGCCATGTTGACTTAGAGGCTGACCTGGCTCGAAAGTTAAAATCGTGATGATTGAGGATGAAGATGTGGAGACCGGCCGTGCTTATCAAGAGTTGCTAGATGAGATTCGCCTCCTGCGTTTGGAATTGACCGCAGCCAACAAGAGGTTGGAAACCCTCGAGACTGAGCAGCAGGCAATGACTACGGTTTTGATGAAGGTGTCTCGACGGGTCTCGCGGTTGGGTCCGGACGTGCAGGCTGTCCTTCGTATGCACCACTTGGATTCAGAAAGCCTGCCCTACCCTCAGCGTTTAATGGTTCGTAGGTATCGTCTGAACTCTCAAAACGAAGAGGATGGCATCACATTGGCGATCTTTGAACAGATTGGTTCAACTAATCGTCGGTTCGTGGAAGTAGGGTCTGGCCTGAGTGGAGGTAATTCAGCCTGTCTCGCAAGTGAGTTGGGGTGGACAGGGTTGATGCTTGATGGTGATAAAGAGCGGATGGTGCAAGTTGGTCGGCGTTTTCCTGGCGTGGTCGCGTTAGGTGCCTGGATTACCCGTGAAAACATTAACGAGTTGATTGCCAATGCTGGACTGGATGGCGAGATCGATTTTATGAGTATCGATCTTGATGGGAATGATTATTGGGTTTGGGAGGCTGTAACAGCTTGTTCGCCGAGGGTCGTTGTCGTGGAATACAATTCTGCTTTTGGACCAGACCGAGCCGTTACGATTCCCTACGATCCACAATTTGACGTGCATAAGCATCGATTTGTTTACTATGGTGCTTCGCTAGCGGCTCTGGCTAAACTCGGTGCTGCTAAAGGGTATCGACTAGTAGCAACTGAGCCCACCGGGGTAAATGCTTATTTTCTCCGTAATGATGTCGGTGCAGAGATTCCAGCTTGTAGCCCAGCTGATGCTTTTAGACTGCTAAAGCGTTACGACGTTTGGATGCGTAGGAAACAAGAGGACATCTACAAATATGTGGCGGCCGCCAACCTACCGCTTGTCGAGTTCGAAGTGTGATTTGGCCAGACTGTCGGTGTCCTAGGTAGTGATACCAGCAGGTGATGCATATTGATCGCCGCCGTGCCATACTGTAAAATTTGTTCAACTTGTTGGCTGTTACCCCTGTATCCCCTGATCAGTTTTCCCTCTCAGAGGCTTCACCGAGAAAATTCGTCGGCAAAGTTGGCCGGGAGCCATGGGCGTCGGGTCGGCAAAGGGCGAGTCAGCGTGCTACTTGATGGCGGGAGGGGAAATTTACTTTCTTTTGGCCGGTTTCAGGCGGCTGCGTCAGATTATGCGGGGTGGTATGACTGATGTTCTGCTTGGTTCGAATTTTGGATCTAGGCATGTCGGCACCATCCGTTTTAAGACTGGTAGGGCCAAGATTCATCAAGTTCGGTCCGAATGATGGCTATACCAATCACAAAGGATCACCTCAGTGCGGTTACCTTCGTTGTTTTTGACTTTGATGGGGTGTTCACGGACAACCGAGTTTTAGTCGGAGAAGATGGCCGGGAATCTGTTTATTGTTCCAGGTCGGATGGGCTAGGTGTGCAGATGTTAGGTCGGGTCGGCGTCGATTGTATGGTTCTGTCAACAGAGACCAATCCTGTTGTATCGGCTCGTGCTACGAAGCTACAACTAGAGTGTAAACAAGGCCTTGGTGATACCAAATGGGCGACCCTTCGAACAATTATTACAGAGCGTGGGCTTGATCTGAGGGCCGTGGCTTATGTTGGTAACGATGTCAACGATCTGGACTGTCTGCGAAATGTTGGCATTTCGATTTGTGTAGCTGATGCTTATCCTGAAGTACAGGACGTTGCCCAATTCATTACTTCGCGGATGGGGGGCTACGGCGCTGTGCGTGAAGTCTGCGACTTGATCGCACAAGCAAAGACGTAACTTGCATCCTATGATGGTCACTTCGAGCTTGCCGATAGGACCAACGAAAGAGACGATAGAAGGGCTATTAGATCACTCTTTGTCTGGTCCACGAGTCGGCCAGTCGACGATCTTTTTGTCAGTGCCGGCTGGTCACCATGTGGCCGACCTAGCTCGCGGGTCGTTTCTCCGTTTCCTGCTTGATGCGCGGCCGAGTCTAAGAATTGCAGTCTTGTCGCCGTTCGCTTCAGACGACCGGCTGGCCAACGAACTCAAATGTGCCGGTGTGATTTGTCTGCCGTTACCTGAGTTCAGACCAGGAATCCTCGAGCGGGTGGTCGATTCTATCCTGAGCGAGAAATTTCTTCTGGAGTCTAAGCTGCGTGCGGTTCGCCTTCAGCGTGATCGGGCCAGATTGCTCGATGGGTGGCGTGGACGGAAATTGTTAAGTGCGATCAAGGCAGTCGTTTGCCGCCTACCGCTATCGCGGAGTAGGTGGTTTCGTCTAGCGCAGGCTATAACTAATCTAGAAGGTTACCGAAGTCTATTCGAAACCTATCGGCCGGTAATGTTGGTGACTTCCACTGCAGGATTCCTTCCCCTGGAGGTACCGCTTATTTATGCAGCCAAGGCCTTTGGTGTGCCCCAAATGGGAGTCGATCTTGGGTGGGACAATCTCTCATCCAAATACCACACCGTTCTCCCTGTTGACCATTTGGCTGTATGGAATGAGACCATGCGGACCGAGGCGGTTCGTTATCACGGGTTTCATCCCGATCGCGTGGCGGTCACAGGACCAGTGTCGTTTGATGTGTATAGCCAGGGTGACACCATTCCGACGAGGCAGGAGTTTTTTAGAGCTTTTGGGGCTGACCCGGCAAGGCCATTAGTGACTTTAGCAAGCGCCCCTGCCCCGGTGTACCCAACCACAGAGAAAGTCGTGGAAACCTTGGTTGCAGCGGCAAGAGACAGCAAGTTGGGGACTGATGTCCAGCTGCTTGTGCGAGTCCACCCCAGGGATGCCACTGAGTCGTATCAAGGTCTTCATGATGGGCACCGGGTGTTTGTGGAAAAGCCGTTCCACCGGCTTCAGTGTGGGCCTGGCGTACATTACTTTGATGCTTTCACGCCGGACATCGGCGACCGTCGTCGTCTGGCTGGCACTTTAGCGCACAGTGACGTCATCGTGAATTTCGCATCGACTACGACAATAGAAGCAGCCCTGTTCGATACTCCCGTGGTCAATGTTGGCTACGATGAGGTGCCGAACTTGGATTTACCATTGTCAATTAGTCGGTATTATCAGTACGAGCACTACCAGGCGGTAGTTGAGACTCAAGCGGCTCGTATTGCAACAAGCCCAGGCGATCTAATCGAGTTAGTACGTTCCTATCTGGTGGACCCAAGTAAGGATGAGGAAGCGAGATGTGAATTGGTCCATCGTTGTTGTGGAGTTCCTGCTGGTGGTGCGAGTGAACGTCTGGCTGGGTGGGTCCTCCGTACGTTGCGACAGACAACAGCGTGGGGCAACGAATCATGAATAAGCATTGGAGATGTCAGTCGACCCAGCAATCGAGTGTGAGGCAATTAGTTTTCGTCGGACGACTGCTTTTCCTGAGGGATTTTCGCGCGCGCTATCGGCAGGCTTTTCTGAAATACGTATGGGCTATTGCTCGTCCTTTGATGGCGGTATTACCGTTGATTCTAGTAGGCAATGCCTTTGGTTTCGGTGGTGATATGAGTGCAGGTGAGTATGTGCTTTACGCTTTGAGCGGATTCTTACTGTGGCAGATGTTCTGGGACGCCGTCATCGCTCCGCAGTGGCTCGGCAGACGACTGCGCCGGACATTCGTTGATGGTCCATTGCGTCCTGAGGCAGTGCTGACGGCCGGTGCTGGACTTGTGTTGTTTAACTCGATGTTTTATGGGGCGCTATTCTTATCTGCCTACCTACTGACGAGTGCTTCGCCACCCTTGACGCTACCTCTGGGGGTGTTTGCCTTGCCCGTGATCGTCTTGGGTGGGTTAATTGTGGGTGCTTGTTTTGTTCCCTTGACCTTCGTTTACCTTGATTTTCGCTTCGGTTTGCCAATGCTTGCTCCGGTCCTGTTGTGGACGGCCCCTATTTTGTACGCGGAACCAGAAACGGGGTTACTGGCTGTGGTTAACCGTTGGAATCCACTGACTTATCTAATTAACATTCCTCGGCGGTGGCTTGTTAGTGGGGCCACGGATAATGATTTGCTTTTCCTCATGTGTGTTGCCCTTCTCGCTGTGCTGGCTGGGGGCATCTACTTGTTTTTTCAACGAGCTATGCCCCTGGCAGTGCAGAGCCTGCCTCAGGCAAGGCGTTGAGGATGGGTGACCGTTTGTTGATGCTACTGGTTAGGTGATGATGAGCACGGCTAGGCCCAGGACGTTGCTTGAATGTAAAGCTCTTGCCAAGGTATTTACCTCTGATTTTGAGCTGGGACGTCGACATGTGTTCGCAGATATTTTTCGTTTTGGTAAGCGGTCGCTGAATCGTCTCCGACCTGATGAGTGGGTGGCGATCCGAGGATTTTCCGTCACGATGCGAGAAGGTGAGAACGTCCTTGTTCTCGGAGCGGCAGGTTCTGGCAAGACGACTATCGCAAAGCTGTTGACGGGGATGTTGCGTGCCGATGCGGGGCATGTCCATGCTGGTGGCCGCGTGGGTCTGGTGGGTGCCAGACCTGTGGGAATGGTTGCTTTTTTGACGGTTTGGGAGTGTGTGCAGCTTGCTACCGCCATTCATGGCGTCGAGCCCGAACTTTCCGGTAAGTGCTGTGAAGAGGTGCTTGATATTACAGGGTTGTCAGATGAGAGGGACACTAAGCTCATCGACCTGCCGAAGGAGCGTGGAGGTCAATTGGGGTTGGTGTCAGCTCTAGTTGTTCCGAAGGACATTCGTATCTTTGACGGTTTTCCGAGGGCCGGTGACGATCCGGTGTCGAGACGGGTGGCGGATCGTGTAGGGCTGGTCCTAGAGCAGGGCGCGAATCTCATTCTATCGTCAGTAGCGGCAGGTCTTCCAGAGCAAGCGAACTTCTCACGCGCGATGATCTTGCATGAAGGCGATGTTGTTTATGAGGGTAGTCCTCAGATGGTCCTACCGGTTTATGACAAGTTTGTTTATCGGCTCAATCGCCTAGACCAAGTGCAATCTCGGCTTGTCGAGGATGGTAGCCGGTCACCTGATGCCCCTGTTCGCTTAGAACCTGGCGAAATCGTTCGCCGGGCTGTGCGCAGTCTTGAAAGAACAGGTGTTGCTCCTGATGTGTCCCATCATGTGACTCAGGCTTGGGACGGACACAGGCCAATCATTATTGGTCCGTGCCTTTCTGATGTGGGACTGGAATTGCTTTATTGGCGACCGTTTGTTGCCTGGATGTTTAGTCAATTCGGTAGGCCGCCTGGGCCTGTTGTTGCGGTGTCGCGCGGACGGGTTGATGAGTGGTATGGCAGCCTTGTGGGATCTTATATCGATGTGTGCGACCTAGTTTCATTTGATGTGTTTGAGCATCGAAATCGAGACCGAATCAAAGAGACTGGGTCCTGGAAACAGAAGCAGATATCGAATTTTGATACCGAGCTGCTTGAATGTGTCGCACAGCGGATTGATACGAAGGACTATGCCGTAGTCCATCCCTCTCTTCTCTTCAATGCATGCTCGAGGGTTTGGGATGGATCATTGCCAGATTCGTGGTTGGATGAGCATTCGCGTTATGAGCCGTTGACTCCGCCGGTAGCTACGACCGAGTCAATCCAAAAGGAAGCTCAGCCTTACGCGGTGTTAGGTTTCCGGTTTAGCTCTTCTTTTGAGGATACTAAGCCGCACCGCGATTTAATGAATTGGATATCGCTCGATCTAGCCAAACGTCTACCGGTTAGGTTGGTCGATTCTGATGGTTTTGTTCCTCGGCTACAGGGGAACTCTGATTCGAACAATGTTCAGGTCGTGCCAGCGCCAGGCCGATCTGAGAGCCAGTTGAGGGAGCAAGCTAAGGTTATAGCCGGGGCCCGTGCCTACATTGGGACATTCGGTAGCATCTCCTTATTGCCTCCTTTCTACCGGGTGCCGACTTTGATGATTTTTGAAAAGGAAGGCAGACTTTTTTCGCATCATGTTCGGGTCTTGCGCTCCATGGTGAAGACAGTTACGGATGAGTGCGTCGATCTTGAGAAAGCTAGTGAACTTACCGCGACGCGACTCAGTGCTTGGTTAGATCAGGTCTTGTCATGAAGATCTTCTTTTCGATGCGTCATCCAGGAACACTCCGAAATTTTGGCTCCACCGTGCGTGAGTTAGCTTCTCGGGGGCACGACATACATTTGTCGTTCGTGATGCAAGACCGCCTGGGTGACGGCCGCTTGCTTTGGGAGCTGACCGACGATTGCCCAAGCGTTACCTATTCTGAGCTGACAAAGAAGACCCCGTATCGCTATTGGTTGGGGCTTGCTCGCGGCGTAAGGCTGTGGGCTGACTATCTGCGCTATCGTGCGCCTGAGTATCAGATCGCTGAAAAGCTTAGGGAACGAGCCGAGACACGGCTTCCCGGAACAATCGCTTGGTTCAGCGGGTTGCCCCTAGTGGACTCCGCGACTGGCCGGCGTTTGCTTTGGAAGTTGCTGTTGTGGATTGAGCAGGCGATTCCTACCGATTCTTGGGTTGATGGGCTCATCGCTGCACAAGAGCCAGATGTTGTGTTGGTGACTCCACTGGTTGATCTGGGCTCAGATCAGGTTGACTACATCAAGAGTGCTCAAGCACGTGGCATCCGGACTGGCTTGTGCGTTCACAGTTGGGACAACCTGACAAACAAGGGCCTGATACGGCTCTTACCGGACCGCGTGTATGTCTGGAACGAGTTCCAGAAACACGAGGCAGTTGAGATGCATGGTGTAGATGCTGCTGATGTCCTGGTGACTGGGGCTCCTGTCTACGACCAGTGGTTCAATCGAAAGCCGAGCACCACGAGAGAGGAGTTCTGTAGCAAGGTCAGATTACCAGTTGACCAGCCTTTCATTCTGTATGTTTGTTCCTCTGGGTTTATCGCTCCGAATGAAGCGGCGTTCGTCGATCGCTGGGTCCGAGCTTTGCGAACGTCGACCGACGTCAGGGTGCGCGAAGCGGCTGTGCTAGTTCGGCCCCATCCCCAGAATGTGCAACCATGGCAAAAGTATGATCTAGCTGAGTTTAACGATGTTGTAGTGTGGCCATTGGGTGGTGCCAATCCAGTAGACGAGGTCTCGAAGAACGATTTTTTTGATTCCCTCTTTCATAGTGCAATGGTGGTCGGCGTAAACACGAGTGCTCAAATTGAAGCCGGAGTTGTGGGTCGACCGGTCTTCACCATTCAAAGTGAGGAACACGCTGGAACTCAAGAGGGTACCCTGCATTTTCACTATTTGCTTGAAGTTGGTGGTGGCCTGGCTCAGAACGCCAGAGGATTTGATCGCCATGTCGAACAACTGAGTCATGCTTTCACTGAAGGACTCAAGGAGGACGCGAGGCGAAAAGGCTTTCTGGAGGGGTTCGTTCGCCCAGAAGGCTTAGCTGTACCAGCAACGCCGCTCATAGCCGACGGGATTGAAGCTCTAGGACGGCTTTCTCCTGGTTCGCCTGAGCGCCTTGGACTGCCCCTATATCTGTTTAGGTGTGTTTTGTGGCCGGCGGCTCTCGGGCTGAAGGTGGTACGCCACTTTGCACGGGTGCGGGTGAAACGGCAGCGCAAGCTAAGGCCACTGACTGTTAGCGGGTTTCTACTTAAACCATTGTTCGATCTTCTTGATCTTGTGTTGCGTTGGCGTCCGGCAAAAGGGTTCGTTAAGAAATATATGGTTCCGCGAGTTATGTCGCGAATGAATCCTGATGAGCCAACAGAAGAGATGGTGGCCATTCCCCGCGTCATTGACAAGATGCACAAGATTGACCGCCCGCTGATTGTGGGGCCGTGGCTGAGCGAGGTTGGGTTCGAACTGCTTTATTGGTTGCCGTTCTTGAATTGGGTGAAGACTTATCGAGAATTTGATCAAGAACGCATGATTATCGTATCTCGTGGCGGAGTAGCTTCCTGGTACAGGAACATAGGTAATCACTACGTCGATGTGTTTGATTTTTTCACACCTGAGCAGTTGAAAAAGAGAAATGAAGAGCAGATCGCGTCTGGACAGATGAAGCAGAGAGCTTTCACGGATTTTGAGCGAGAGGTTGTCAAACTTGTAAAGGTGTCCATTCAGCGTAGAGACGTGCAGATGTTTCACCCAATGTATATGTATAGACTTTTTTATCCCTATTGGAAGAGCCGTACATCAATCAATCTTATCGAGAATTTCGCATCTTTTAAGCGCCTGCCGAGCCTCGATATATCAGATATCTCGGCTAAATTGCCTGACAGGTATATTGCGGTTCGGTTCTATCACAATACGGCGTTCCCAGAGACCGAAGCCAATGTCATCTTCGTTCGAAAGTTGCTCACGCGGATAACGGAGACTACGGATGTCGTGCTGTTAAACCCTGGTTATGATCTTGATGATCATTGGGATCTAAAGCCGGACGTTACAAGAAAGGTGCACCCAATTGATCACCTTCTTGAGCCTAGTAATAACCTCGACGTCCAGACCAAGGTAATCTGTGGAGCTCAGGCCTTCATAGGCAACTATGGAGGACTGTCTTACCTCGCTCCGTTCTATGGGGTAAGGTCGTTGGCGTTCTATTCCAGCCCGGCTCATGTTGCACCCCACCACTTGGACTTAATGTACAGAGTTGCAGCGAAGTTAAAACGTGGATCCTATGTAGCCCTTGATGTAGAAGGGCTCGATTTGCTGAGCCATGTCCTGATGCAGCCTGATGGAGGCGACGTGGCCTCAATGCCTAACGGTGCTCGGTCGGCCGTTGACCATGGGTTGGCAACGGTTACCCAAGATCGTTTGTGAGACTGATGAATTTGACAAAGCTTTGGGAGCGAATTCTTGGCAGGTCGACTGGTGCGGATCTTGCTGACCGCCTGGACAAGGTACTCGAACGTCTCGAACGTCTCGAACGTTCGATGGTTGAACTCCAGAAGACGCATCGAACTGTGAGTGCGGTCGCTCGCAGGATGTTTCTCGAAGATGTTGACTTGCCACCAAGAAAACTTCTTCGCTCTCGTCGATTTGGTGTTACGTCCCAGAATGAGGAAGACGGGTTGTTGGTCGAACTTTTCAAGCAGGTGGGTATCACGAATAGCCGGTTCGTTGAGATTGGTTGTGGAGTCAACGGAGGAAACTCCGGGTTTCTTGCTCAGGAGTGCGGTTGGAGCGGTTTAATGATCGATGCACAGCCAGCCGCAGTTGAAAAGGTGGCTGTTCGTTTCGCCAGTGAGGATGTTCTGACGGAATCCCATCGGATGTCTCGAGAGAATATCAATACTGTGTTGGCGGAGGCTGGTTTCCGAGGTGAGATTGATCTCCTGAGTCTAGATGTTGACGGTAATGATTTTTGGCTTTGGGATGCCCTCACTATCTGCCGACCAAGGGTGGTTATCATTGAATACAACTATTTATTAGGTCCTACTGTCTCGGCAACGATTCCCTATGATCCAAATTTCTTTATCAAGACTGCTCCAACTCGAGCTTATCGTGGTGCCTCACTTGAGGCGATGGTCCGCTTGGGACGTCGGAAAGGCTACCGGTTAGTTACGAGTGAACGGGTTAATGCGGTGTTTCTCCGCGAGGACGTAGCTTCGAATTTTCCGACCCTGACTTCAGCTCTGGCGTATCAGGCGCCTGGGAACCGTATTAAGAATGTGTTCGGTAAGTTCACTCGTTTCGACCTTATGCTGGTGCCTGTTGATGAGCAGGGCCAACCGGGTAGTGCGGTGCCGGCAGAGGCGGTGAGATGAAGTTCTTGTTTGTCCTCCAGTATCCAGGCTATCTGCGCTATTTTGATTCGGTTGTCGAGGCTCTATTGACCCGCGGCCACCAGGTGTCCGTTGCCTTCGATCAACCTCACAAGCAGGCTGAAGGACTTGCAGCATTTAAGGCCTCAGGCCGGGCGGTCGAGGTGCTGGGTAGGACTCCAGTTCGAGCTGATGTTTGGGAGCCAGTGGCTCGTGGTGTACGTGGGACAGTGGATTACATCCGCTATCTGCATCCTCGCTTTGCGGACTCACCCTACCTGCGGAATCGAATGCGTAAGGTGTTGCCTCCTTTGACACGATTCTTGGGTCGGTGGCAGATGAGCACCGAAGGTAAGACTCGCCGCTTGCTTGCCTTGCTTGATGCTTGTGAACGTGCGATTCCAAGTAACAAGAATCTCGATTCGTTTCTTCAACAGGTGAGCCCAGATGTGCTTATTGTCTCACCTCTTGTCACCGATCAATGTCCACAGGTCGATATGATTAAATCGGCTAGGAGGGTTGGGATACCGAGCGTCTTGGGCGTCGCTTCTTGGGATCACCTAACGACCAAGGGGCTCATGCGTATTCAACCGGATTTGGTTACTTTGTGGAACCACCATCAGCGGAGAGAGGCCATTGAGTTTCATGCTGCTTCTGGTGACAGGATCGCTATTACTGGCGCACAGTGTTTTGATCGTTGGTTTGATCGGAAGCCTCGTCTGTCTCGCGAAAGATTTTGCCGCCGTGTTGGTCTTCCGGTAGATGAAGCATTTATCGTTTTTGTTGGGTCCACGGCCTCGATTTCCGCCCCTGATACTGAGGTTCGGTTCGTGAAACGGTGGATTGAAGCGATCCGTCTTGGACCGGGAACGCTGAGCACACTGGGGATCCTTATTAGGCCACATCCCTATAATTCAAACCATTGGCAGAATGTTGATTTGACAGGTTATAGAAGTGTTGTGGTATTTCCGAACCAAGGTGCCAACCCAGTTGATGATGATGACAGGGCCGATTACTACGACACCCTCCATCACAGTATGGCCGTGGTGGGTATCAATACCTCGGCAATGATTGAGGCCGGCATACAAGACCGACCCGTATTCACAATCATAGACTCTTCTTTCGACCGAACACAGACTGGCACTCTTCATTTCCAGTATCTACTGCCTGAGAATGGCGGACATCTACAACGAGCGACGAGCCTCGATGAGCACGTCTCTCAGCTTGTGTCGATAATTGATACTGGTGGATCGCATTCAAGTCGGCGATTCATTGAAGCCTTTGTGAGGCCTCATGGATTTGACGTACCCGCTACACCACGGTTCGTAACTGCGCTGGAGGGACTAGACCATGTAGCGCCGATTCCGCCAGACGCTGTGTCAGGGCTTCTCGTCCCCCTTAAGGCGTTTTTGTGGGCTATTGGGCTTGCAGCTAGTCGCAAGAGGCTTAAGAAACGGTTGATTCGTTTCATGATTAACAGGTGGGGACGCCTTAAGCAGGAGTGGCGCTTGCCCCGCTTGTCTCGGACGATAGAGCGACCCCAATTGACGAAGGCGGCGTTAGATGCGGTAAGTGCATCCGGTGATGTGCCTAAGACCCAATCAGAGCAGAGCCAGAACCCTCGGTGACTGTTTTTGTTAGAACGGAGTGCTATGACGACAGGCGCTGAGCCAAAGGCAGACCTGGCGGAAAAAGAGCTGCAGCGTCGCCTGCAGGTGGCTCGGGATGCCCATGCTTATCAAGCATATCTTCGAGTGCGCCGACATGTGATTGCCCAATTGGCTCTTGGGCACAACAGAAGGTCCAGTGGTCATGTGCCGAGTGACTATTGGTCTGGTGAGTTGTCTAGGTTTGATTACATGCTGGATGCATCGCCGTTGGTGATTGCTCAGCTTAGGCACCATACGCACAACTTAACGGGATTGCTGCCCCAGCATTACAGGGTTAGTCTGGATACGAAGCGCCAGCAGTTTGCTGAAAAATTAGAGGCTCTTCGCGATCTAGATCAGGCTGACTTGTGGTTGCCAGAAGCCCCTCTTCTGGGGGGATTCGGATTCGAAATCGATGGTGAACTTGTCAACATCGACACACTGAAGTTCTATGAGGTTCTGGTCGCACTGCATTCAGGAGCGGTGCTTGCGGAGTTTCGTGACAGTACTGAGCGAAGGTTGGTATGGGAGATTGGAGCTGGGTGGGGTGGGTTTGCGTATCAGCTAAAGACTTTGTGTCCCAATGTAACTTATGTGATCACTGATTTTCCGGAGTTATTTCTTTTTTCAGCTACCTACCTGTTGGCTGCTTTTCCTGAGGCTAGAGTGCGCTTCTACGGAGAGGTTCCTGCTGGCGAAACCTTCGATAACTGGCAAGAATTTGATTTTGTGTTTCTTCCTGATACGTTCCACGCTGAGTCGAAACCAGAGCAGGTCGACTTGATGCTAAATATGGTGTCGTTTCAGGAAATGACTACTCAGCAGGTGCATGCCTACGTGCGCCATGCTTACGAGCTAGAGTGTCCGTATCTCTATAGCCTGAACCGTGACCGCTCACATCACAATCGCGAACTGAGTAATGTTCGTTCGATAATTGGCGAATATTACTGGCCGCATGAAGTTAAGATGCTTCCGGTCAGTTATCCCAAGATGCTCGACGCTGGTGCCGATTTACCAAAGAGTGGCTATAAGCATGTCGTGGGGTGGCGTCGAGTTAGGCTATGAGTGTGACCCGAGTCGTCATTGGGCTACCACTTTACAATCATGCTGAAGATCTGCCAGAAGCGTTGGAATCACTGCTGATCCAGTCATTCCTGGACTTCCGGCTTGTGTGTGTCGACGACCAGTCGACCGATGGGACTGGAAATATCGTTCAGGAATACGCTAAACACGATTCACGGATCACGTATTCCCGCAACCCTAGGCGCTTGGGCATGATCGGCAATTGGCGTCGAGTGTTCTGCTTGGCGATGGAGCAGGTGCCTGCGGCGGAATACTTTGCCTGGGCTAGTGATCACGACATCTGGCATCCTCGTTGGTTACAGGTTCTTGTTAGGGCTCTCGATCAATCACCCGGCGTGGTTTTGGCATATCCCCAGAACCATCGGATTGGACCAGATGGTTTAACCGAGAAGAAGCCTTGGATGTTCGAGACGGTAGGTCTTAATGATATCCGGACCCGTTTTCGGTTGACGATGAGGCATATGTCCGCTGGCAATATGATTTATGGTCTAGGGAGAGCCGACGCCATCAAACGAGCCGGCGTTTTTCGCCGGGTGCTGGTGCCGGACCGCTTATTGCTGATGGAGCTTGCCCTTGAGGGACAATTTCAGCAGGTTCCAGAAGTGCTTTGGTTTAGGCGATGGTATGGTCCTATCTTTAGTCTAGGACGACAACGCCGTGCGTTCTTTCCCGATGGACGGCCTTTGTATGCATTCTTACCTTGGTGGATTGGCCACGCTGCGGTGCTGAGTTGGAACCTCGGTGTTCTCGGGCAATGTTGCCCACGTATCGGTCGTGTTGTTGGATTCAGGTTTGGTGTTAGATACCTATGGCTGGCTGGTCTGCTGCATGCCAGGCAGCAACTTAAGCAATTGCGTGTCGATCTCTTTGAGCATGCAACATTCTTGAAGCCGATTTATGTAAAGTGCCGAGGTGTTTTCAGAAGGTCGATGCGCTTCTGTGGAAAACTTGAAAGACAATGCCGGCAGGTTGCTACTACGGATGAAGGGAGACGTAAGTTCGTGCGCGACATGAGAGTGAGGTTGGGCGATTTGGTTCGTTCAGCAACTTTTCCACTAGGTCGTGTTCTGCTCAGGATTTTGGTTTCATTGCCACTGATGCGTGGTTGGGTGATTCCCTGGTTGGCTCGCGAAGAAATTCATCAAGTTCCATCCGGGCCTGAAGTCTTCTCGATGCGAAAGGCTTTGAAAGTTGCCTCGAGCGGTCAAGGGCCGATCATTGTCGGACCATGGCTGTCTGAGGTTGGCTTTGAGGTGCTTTACTGGATTCCGTTTCTGGTGTGGGCTACCAAGGAATTCGAGATCGACCGCGATCGGCTGATTGTCGTATCTCGTGGTGGCGCACACGCTTGGTATCGAGACTTTGCCGAGCACCACGAAGATATTTTCGGCATGATGTCGCTGAAACAGTTCCGTAAGCGCAATGATGCTAGATGGAGGGACGGCGGCAACCAAAAACAGATGGTTTCTGGAACATTCGATGAGTTTATTGTCAATCTTGTAAAAAATCGTCGCGGTCTCACCGACGTCAACGTTATACATCCATCGATTATGTATCGTTTGCTCCGCTATTACTGGTATGAGAAAGGAGCGATTAGCTTATTAAACAAGCATTCAGTCTATCGGACCATGCCTGCGACTGGGGGCGACGCTCTAGCCAAGACCCTGCCAGAGAAATTCATAGCGGTCCGTTTCTATTTTCGCCCATCATTTCCTGATACGCCTGAAAACCGCGGGCTAGTTGTTCGAATGATAAAGAGGCTAGCGAATCGTATGCCCGTGGTACTTCTGAACACTGGCTTGAGCGTCGATGATCATCGTGATTTCGATCCTGGAGTCGGCAGGGGCATTCATACGGTCGACCACTTAATGACGCCAACGACTAATCTTGAGGTTCAAAGCTCGATTATTGCCCGGTCTCGAGCATTTGTTGGGACATATGGTGGGCTGTCCTATCTTGGACCCTTCTATGGTGTGCCGACTATCGGTTTGTTTTCGAATGAAGCCGAGCTGGTGCCAACTCATCTTGATGTGTCTCGACGCTTGGCAAGGCATCTGGGCACCTCCCTTGTAACTCTAGATGTGAAGGAATTATCGATGGTCGAGTTGCTGTGTGACACACTAGATGGGGCTGATAGTGGTATCGCGGAGCCGATTATCTCTCCTGCATTAGCCTCGCGCATGCGTGTCTTGTCGTAGAGGCATTAGAAACTATTTATGATTCTCGAATTTGATGAATTGAAAGAGTATAGGGGCCGTGTCGCAATGGTGGACGGCGCATTTGACCCTTTGCATCATGGACATATTGAGTATTTCAGGCAAGCTCGTGCGCTTGGCATGCCGTTATTGTGCAACATCGCTTCAGATAGTTATGTTGCTACGAAACACCCTCCGTTGCTGGGTGGTGCAGAGCGCGCCTTGGTCATCGATGCCTTGTCTGTCATCGACTATACGATGGTGAGCCATTGCGATACCGGCACGGTTTTGAGAGAACTCAGGCCAACTCATTACATCAAGGGGAAGGACTGGCAGGGGCGCCTGCCTTCCGAACAGGACCGAATCTGTGTAGAACATGGTATCGAGATCGTGTTCTTGGACACGGTGTTGGACTCTTCGACTGAATTACTCCGTCGGTATCAACTGGGGAGGGACGCAGACGGTGAGGTCTGTGACTTTGAGCAGCTTGTGAGCTCGCAGGCGCCAGTTCAGGCGTCCCACTATGATGCAGAGTATTTTGTCAGTGATTGGCGAGAAGGAGATAACGACTACACGATCGAGGCTCGACGTAAGATCGAAGGGCGGCATCCGGAAGTGGTCAAGGAGGTGTTTCAACCGGAATCCGTGCTTGATGTGGGCTGTGGCCCAGGGGTATTGCTGTATTTGCTGCAAGAGCAAGGCATTATGGCTGATGGCGTCGATTTTAGCCCTAGCTGCCGCGATCTTGCCCCTCCTGAGGTCAGAGAGCGGATTATAGTGGGAACCACGGCCGACCCTGAGCTGTTTGCTGACAATACCTACCAGCTTGTTATCTGCCGCGAAGTGATGGAACACCTTACAGTCTTGCAGGTACGTGAGACGGTCAGAAATCTGTGTCGGATTAGTTCCCGATACGTATATGTCACGACGAGGTTTCACCCAGACCCCAATGGACTACTGGATGTGACAACCCAGTTTGAGGTTGACCCTTCCCATATAACTTTGCTCAACAAGGATTTTTTGAGGGTGCTGTTTGTGCTGGAAGGCTTTCGTCGTTGTCAGGATCTTGAGTCGAAAATTGACTGGATGGGAAAAGGGCGCGTCTTGGTTTATGAAAAGCCGGAGAATCAACGGTGAGCGAAACAGCGTTCGGTGGTGATGTCGATGGGGTGGTCGGTTACCACTTGAACCCGCTGACATGTGGCGTTGCCAAGTTTAACGTGATGTTGGCCAGGCATCTGGAGGTTCAGATCTTTGGTTTGTTTGATAATAGAGCAGCTGCGCTGCGGCGGCCTCTGCTGTCTGTCAAGATTTCTGAGTTCGCGGAGGCCGATGCTGAGGCCCTTGCATCACTTGTAGAGACTGCGCCGTGGAGGGATCACTTCGCGCTTTTCTTGCATGAGTGGACAGAAACACCAACAGAGCAACTGCTGCTCTCTCTGGCGGAAGTGGTATTTTGCGGGAACGACGAATTGGTGGCCAGCCTGCGAAATCGCCGAGCCGCTGTCGAGAAGTTGTGGTGCCCATCGACACTACTGGAACCACAGCGGTTTGCGTCGGACGGTATTTCGGTGTTTGCATTTGGGATGGCTCATAAGGTTCGTCCGGAATTACACCGCACGTTCCAGGCCCTGCTCGAAAAGACCGGTCGGCCTTATTCGGTGTATCTCTCCACGGCCCTCCACGAAGGGACCGCCTTCGATGAGAGTTTTACGGCGGTGTTTGAAGAGTTGAAGAAAATCTATGGCAACAAGATCTATTTCTTGGGCTATTTGTCAGACACGGCGGTCTACAACTATTTGCTCGACACAACTTTTTTCACGGCATTCTTTGAAAAAGGGGTCCGCGCGAACAACACAACAGTCAATGCAGCTATGGACTGTGGAGCAGTCGTTGTTACTAATCTTGATGAATATTCGCCAGAGGTGTTTGGGCATATGCATAATGTGATCGATATCAACCGGTGTGATGGTCTGCCCGTGTCACCTGATATTCTAGGTTCACTTGCCGGCAATGCTCGTGCAACAGCGTCCACTGCTATGGGATGGGATTCACTAGTGGCTAGGATCAAGATGTTATGAAGTCAGGGACGGGGTCTCGAGGGCCGGTCAAGGGCAGTAGGAGGGCAGCGAGTGACCAATGCCAACCCTAGAGAATGGCTTCTGCGCTGGTGGCATGGCTAGAATGCTAAATATTTTTTGGTAAGAATGAATTCCGAATTTGGAGAAACGGGTGATGGCACGCGAGTTGAAGCTGGGACGGCATGTTGTAAACGACCGTAGCCCTGCCTACGTGATTGCAGAAGTGGGCCACAATCACCAAGGCAAGCTTGAAACAGCTAAGGAGATGTTCAAGCAGGCACAGGCCTGTGGGGTCAGTGCTGTGAAGCTGCAGAAGCGAGATAACCGCGGGCTGTTTACCCAGGCGGCGTTCGACCGGCCGTACGAGAACGAGAATAGCTTCGGTGCAACATACGGTCAACACCGAGAGGCTCTTGAGTTCGACCGAGAACAGTATGTTGAATTACAGCAGTATGCGGCTGAATTGGGTCTAGACTTCTTTGCCACTGCGTTTGATGTTGCTAGTGCCGACATGCTGGAAATGCTTGATATGCCGGCCTATAAGGTGGCGTCCGCTGACTTGCGGAACCTGCCATTGCTACGTCATATCGCCGGGTTTGGTAAGCCGCTGATTGTTAGCACTGGTGGTGGATCGATGGAAGATGTCATACGTGCTTATGAGACCATCATGCCGATCAATTCGCAGCTTTGTCTCATGCAGTGCACCTGTGGCTATCCGGCGGAATTTGACGAACTCAATCTTCGGGTTGTCGAAACTTATCGCAAGCAGTTCCCAGATATTGTTGTCGGTTACTCGGGTCATGACAATGGCATCGCGATGCCATTGGTGACATATGTTTTGGGTGCACGCGTAATCGAGAAGCACTTCACTCTTAACCGTGCAATGAAGGGCACTGACCATGTGTTCTCGCTTGAACCAGTTGGTATGAAGAAAATGACTAGGGATTTGGAGCGCGCACGGCAGAGCTTGGGAGATGGGCGTAAGACTGTCTTTGCGAGCGAATCGGCCCCAGTCGTGAAGATGGGAAAGAAGTTGGTTGCGGCGCGCGATATAGCTCTAGGACATCGCTTGACCGCCGATGATGTTGCTGTGAAATCGCCAGGTGATGGCCTTGCACCAGTCGAAATCGACCGAGTTATTGGGTCTGTTGTCACTGTGTCCTTGTCCAAGGATGACGACCTTTCATTGGACCAGCTAGCGGAGGCTTCGGACTCCACGAACCCGGAACAGTAGCCGGTTGTTGGTTGCCTTATGTCAGACCCGTTTCGTCTCGATGGTCTTGTTGCGGTGGTGACTGGTGCGGCCGGTAAGCTTGGACCTATCTGGGTTGAGGCACTGTTAGATGCGGGGGCCGCCGTCTTTGCTGTTGAGTTGGATGGGGCCGAGATTAGCTCTGCATTTGAATCCTTGCGAGGGGTTCACGATGAGACCAGGTTGGTGCTACATAGGGCCGACGTGCTTGATCGAGATGCACTAATCGTGGCGCGGGACACTTGTGGGAGAACCTTGGGTGGGGTACATGTCTTAGTCAACAATGCTGGTATTGATCAGCCGGCTTCGGTTGGTGGGTTAGTATCTCATCGCCTAGAGGATGTGCCTCTTGATGTCTGCCGCACGATTTTGGAAGTCAATACTTTGGGCACATTCCAGGTGACACAGGTGTTTGGGGCTGAGATGGTGAAGGCTCGTCGAGGGTCGATTATCAACATAGGGTCGCTTTATGCCAGTGTTTCGCCTGATGCTCGTCTCTATGACCATATGGCTCTTGAACCACCTTTCTTGAAGCCGCCGGCCTACGGTGCCTCCAAGGCAGCCGTGGTCAACTTGACTCGATATTTCTCGACGGTTTGGGGGCCGTACGGAGTGAGGGTTAACACGCTATCTCCAGGAGGGGTGCTGGGAGACCAAGACCCTGAGTTTCAGCGAAAATTTAATGATCGCGTTCCGCTAGGTCGAATGGCTGTGGACGCTGACCTGAGGGGACCGTTACGGTTTTTGGCGTCGGACGCATCTTCCTATGTCACAGGCACAGAATTGAGGGTGGACGGGGGTTTCACAGCTTGGTGAAGGAAGGCCGTGTCGCCCTGCCACCTGTACTGAAACTGGGGCGTGCTTACCAACGCGGTCGCATCTAGATACTCGAAAGAACGGATTCAAATGCACGCTAGGTCACCCATACCGGACTACATTCCAAATGTCATCAAGGGCCAAGAGGAACAGGCTCTGGATGGTCAGGTGCTGTTGAATATTGATCCAGTGACAGGGGAACAGTTGTGTACGGTGGCCCGTTCTGGGAATGCTGACATAGAGAGAGCGGTGGCGGCAGCTCGCCTAGCGCAGTCGGAGTGGGCCGATATGACCCCGGTCTCTCGGGGCGATCTTTTGCGAGAGGCTGCGCTGTTGATGCGCGATCGTTCCGAAGAATTTGCTGAGATTGTGTCGCTTGAAACCGGAAAATCGAGGCAGGATGCCAGAGGGGAGACTGGGGCAGCAGTCGAGATGGGGCTTTTTGTGGCCGGTGAAGGGCGGCGGTTTTTCGGTAAGACGACTACTAGCGCTGTCCCAAACCGTACCTCATTGGTGGTTCGCCAGCCTCTTGGTGTCGCGGGCTTGATCATTGCAGCCAATACACCCATAGCGAACGTTGCGTGGAAGGTGTACCCGGCGCTCTTATGTGGTAACACAGCTGTGATGAAAGCTTCCGAGGATACACCGGCGACAGCGTGGGCAGCGGCGAAACTATTCCACGAGGTTGGAGTTCCTCCTGGGGTGTTCAACGTCGTGCAGGGATTTGGGCCAGAAGCCGGGGCACCCCTAGTTGAGCATCAGGATGTCGATCTCATCAGCTTTACTGGGTCATGTGATGTCGGGCGTCAAATTCAGGCTTCGGCTGGTGCTAGGCTAGCCAAGGTATGCATGGAACTGGGCGGAAAAAATCCACTTATTGTGTGTGATGACGCCGATCTCGATCGAGCTGTGGCGACGGCTGCAATGTCTGCTTTTAGCAACGCCGGACAGCGCTGCGCATCAGGCAGTCGCCTTATCGTATTCGATGGAATCTATGACCGTTTCAAGGAGCAATTACTTGAGCACACCCAGGGGCTGACGCTTGGGTCTGCCGATGATGATGATTTGGGACCAGTAATCAATCAGCGACAGCTTGAGAACATGATTGCAGCAGTTGAGCGAGCCCGCCAAACTGGGGCTACAGTACTGACCGGTGGGGGCCGTTTGACAGATGATGCGCACCGAAACGGGTTTTTCATGATGCCCACACTGTTGGAAGGTGCGACCGGTTCCGACGAGATCTCTCAAGCTGAACTTTTCGGTCCGATTGCCTGTCTTTATCGGGTGTCAGATTTTGAGGAAGCGCTAGAACTGGCTAACAATTCGCCTTTTGGGCTTACTGCTGCTATTCATACGGCGAACATCGACCGGGGTATGACTTTTCTGAGTCGTATCAAGGCCGGGGTGGCCTCTATTAATGGTGCTACCTATGGCAGTGAGCCGCATATGCCCTTTGGTGGTGTGAGGCAGTCAGGTACTGGATGGCGCGAGGCCGGTGCGGAGGCACTCGATGTTTATTCAGACTGGAAAACGATCTACATCAATGCCGATCCCACGTGTGTTTGACATGATGGAACTTATTCCAAACAGAACTCAAGAATGAACGTGTCTGAGGACCTGGAGCAATGAGCGCTGTTCCTAGTTGTGTGGCGTTCGTGCCGGCCCGAGCTGGTTCCGCGCGTGTGCCTGGGAAAAATGTGCGGTTGTTTGCGGGTCACCCACTAATTGCCTACACGATTGCTGCTGCGCTCGACGCTGGATGTTTTAGTTCGGTGGTAGTGTCGACGGATGATGCAGCGACTGCCGAGATTGCACGTTACTACGGAGCCAGCGTGCCGTTCCTTAGACCGGCATCGTTGGCAGGTGGGAGGTCACCGGACATCGAATGGGTGGATCATGCTTTGGTTGCGCTTGAGAAAAGTGGCGACGCTTTCGATAGCTTCGCGATTCTCAGACCTACTAGTCCTTTTCGAACAGTAGAGACTATTCGTCGGGCTTGGGCTGTGTTTCGCCGAGCTAAAGGAGTTGATTCGCTGCGAGCGGTAGAGAGGGTTAGCCAGCACCCCGGTAAGATGTGGATGATTCGAGGTGATCGACTCTTGCCGCTGCTGCCATTTGGTCCATCCGAACAACCTTGGCACAGTAGCCAAATGCCAGCGCTTCCTGAGGTTTGGGTGCAAAACGCGAGCTTGGAGATCGCTTGGACTCGTGTTGTTTCGGAAACCCGGACGATAGCTGGTAGTACCTTGGTCCCATTTGTTACGGAAGGGCATGAAGGTTTTGACATCAACGAACAGGCAGATTGGTGGTTGGCTGAGGAGTTGGTGCGACAGGGAGAGGTTGTTCTGCCGGACATAGTCCGGCTGCCCTTTTCTAGGCAATCGTTGAATTCAGGAAGCTAGAAACGAGGGCTGGACGATCTGGTCTAGGTTTGGCTGGTTCATATGGTGGGATGTTTGAAGTAAGGACCTTGGGAGAGGGAGTTAGAAATGGGTGAATCGCAGCTCGAAGAAGTCGAATCAGACGAGCTGTCTTACGTGCCGTATCTGGCGTTCAAAGAGTTGAGAGAAGCTGGTCTGGCAGCCGAGCAATGCGCTGCACTTTTTGCAGCCTACGCACGTATCAATGTCTTCTACTCGATAGCACGAGCTTGGTCTGGACACATTGGGACCTGCTTCAGTTCCGTTGACATCATGACATGGCTTTTCTTGGAGAGGATGCAAGGACTTGACCAAGGTCAAGATAAATGCGACTTCTTCTTTTCTTCAAAAGGCCATGATGCACCAGCACTCTATACCGTGCTGGCCGGTCTGGGGCTACTCGACTTCGATCAGTTGCACAACTTGCGTCGTGTTGAAGGATTGGCAGGTCACCCGCATGTAGAAACACCATTTATTCAGGCAAATACCGGTTCGCTCGGAATGGGAATTTCGAAGGCCAAGGGGATGGCGTTAGCCCAGCGTATGAAGGGTCAGGTGCGTCGTATCTTTGTGTTGACTGGAGACGGTGAGTTACAAGAGGGACAGATTTGGGAATCTCTTGGATCTGCTGTGCAGCTTGGATTGGGCGAAATTACCGTGATAGTCGACCACAACAAGATCCAATCTGACACTTGGGTCGAAGAAGTGGGTTCACTGGGCGACCTTGAGGGGAAGTTCACTAGCTTTGGGTGGCTGACCGCACGCTGTGATGGTCACGACTTCAGTGCGATCGAACTGGCCCTTAATCGACTAGACGAAATTGGTGGGGTCCCAAAGGTGCTCATAGCCGATACGGTGAAAGGTAAAGGCGTGTCGTTTATGGAAGGCCCAACTGCTCTAGACGACAACGACCTCTATCTCTTCCATAGCGGGGCGCCAAATGAGGAGGCTTACGCGAGAGGATTGGCAGAACTCATTGATTCGGCCAATGTTCTCACCCGGGAAGCTGGGCTGAGCGAATTGATTCTCGAAAAGGGAAGACGACCTCCTCGAAAGCCGGTCTTGGCTGTTGAACGTTTGGTCGACGCTTATTCGAGTGCGCTGGTGGAGCAGGCTGCTAGGAATTCCTCAATTGTAGTACTCGATGCAGACTTAGTTAAGGATTGTGGATTACTTGAATTTCGGCGCCGATTTCCAGAGCGTTTCATCGAATGTGGGATTGCTGAGCAGGACATGGTTTCACAGGCTGGTGCTCTGGCCCGTCAGGACCTGATTCCGCTCGTGCACTCGTTTGCCTGCTTTCTTTCAGCTCGACCAAACGAGCAAATCTACAACAACGCTAGCGAAGGAACGAAGGTGATCTATGTAGGGTCACTGGCAGGCCTGTTACCTGGAGGTCCAGGACATTCACATCAAGCTGTAAGGGATATCTCAGCTTTAACCGCGGTACCGAACTTGCTGCTTATTGAACCTTGCTCCGAGGTTGAAGTGAAGGCGACACTTGATTTTTGTGTAAATCGAACAAAGGCGAGTAGCTACATTCGTCTGGTGTCGCTTGGGTGGCCATTACCTTTCAGGCTACCAGCCGACCATGCTCTGTGTCTGGGTATCGGGACCGAGGTCCGAGCCGGTGGCGATGTCGTCATTTTCGGGGCTGGGCCGTGGCTGCTAGCTAACGCTTACGATGCGGCAGAGAAACTCGACCGCGATGAGGGTGTGAGCGCGAAGGTTATTGATCTGCCCTGGTTAAATCGGGTTGACACCGATTGGCTCAGGGAAACGTTAGTGGGCGTAAAGCTTGTGGTGACTCTGGATAACCATTATGTCGAGGCTGGACAAGGCCAGATGTTAGCTAGCCGAATCGCACGATTCGGTGTAGCGCTACCGGTGATATCTATTGGGGTTCGAGATTTGCCGGTATGCGGAACTAACGATGAGGTTTTAGCCCATCATCAGTTGGATGTTGATGGATTGAGCGCGTCTATAAAGGCGGCTCTTGTCGAGACTGCGACCTAGCACTTTTGTCGACCATCCGTGGAACGAATCAGAATCTTTAGCGTGATTGCCGCCTCTGGTGTAGGGGGGGCTGAGCAAGTGTTCTCTACCCTCTTACAGGGGTTGGATCCAGGCCGATTTGAAGTAACGGTGGCATGCCACGGTCAAGGAGTGATGTTCGATACCTATCGGCGAGACGCCACAAGGGTATTCAGTCTTGACTTGGTCGACTTGAGGAGGCTATCAACAGTCACTAGGTTGGCTGGAATGATGCGGGAGTCTCGCTGTGACATCGTGCACACCCATCTGTGGACCGCTGATGTCTTGGGTGGATTGGCAGCTCGTTTGGCAGGAGTTAGGCGAGTGGTTAGTAGTGTCGCTGGAGCTTACTTCCTGCCTATCGATGTCACAGGAGGCAAACGGGTTAGGCGGCAAGCGTTTTCTTGTGTCTTTCGTTCTATTTACTGGGGTTGCGACCGTGTGATTGCGCCGTCCCAATACGTTGCTGATGACCTATCGGCTAGATCTGGGATCAGGGTGCCTAGAGGCCGGATCTCGGTCATTCAGAATGGGGTCGACGTCCATGAAGTCGAGCGGCAGGAACGACACGTCGCTTGTGGTTCGTCTGAACGTTGGGGCTCAGGAAGCCCCGTGGTGGCAGTTGTGGCCAACTTCTTCCCTATCAAGGGCCATCGGTATCTGATTCGGGCAATCCCGCAAGTTGTTCGAGTCTACCCGCGAGTACGGTTTGTTTTGGCTGGAGATGGGGAGAGCCGGGCGTCAGCTGAGCTGCTCGCTAAGCAGCTTGGTGTTGCTGACCGGGTAACGTTCACGGGGGAGATCAGGGATAGCCTTGAGCTGATGAAAAGGAGCGATTTGGTTGTAGTGCCATCGATCTCTGAAGGACTGCCGATCACGTTGATTGAGGCGATGGCGCTCGGTCGCGCGGTGGTCGCTACAGACGTAGGAGGCATCCCTGAAGTGGTTGAGGATGGTGTCACCGCCAGAATTGTCCCACCAAGAAACCCTGCAGCGCTTGCGGGGGCCATGTTAGAACTACTTAAAGCACCACAGCGTTCGAGGCGGCTGGGCGAGGCCGGTCAGGCAGTTGCCCGGCAGCGTTTTTCTGCCAATCGGATGGTAGGCATGACTGAAGAGCTGTATCTGGAGCTACATGGTGGGTAAGGAGCGATGCTAAGGAATCACGCCATCGTATGCCTTTCGTCGATAGACTGGGATTTCTTGTGGCAAGGCCACCAGCAGATCATGTCTGCGCTCGCAGAGCAGGGCAATCGGGTGTTGTTTGTCGAGACTACGGGAGTTCGACCGCCGGTTGTACGGGATCTACCCCGTATGTGGCGCAGACTCCGTGGAGGTGGGCTGGGGGACGGCTCGCAATTGCCCAGACCTGAGAATGTAGAGGTGTATTCGCCGTTAGTGCTTCCACTCCCATACTCGGGTGTCGCGCAAGCGATCAATCGATCGATCATGAAAAGGGCGATTCTTCGGATGACATCGACTTGGGGAGCCAAACGGCCCATTATTTGGAATTTCCTGCCGACTCCCTTAAGCCGCTCTCTGGTCCATTCATTGAACCCGCTGCTATCCATCTTTCATTGTGTGGACCATTTGGCAGCTAGTACACCCGCTGCTGGTCAGCTAGCTCATACGGAAGCTCGGTGTTTGGCTGAAGCTGATCTGGTTTTTGTGACTTCCCAAGCCTTGTTTGAGAGGGCTAGCTTAGTCAATGGCAATGTGCACCTGGTACCATCTGGCGTCGATCTTCCGCGTTTTGAGCTGTCCAGAAACGGTGGATTGACTAGGCCGCATGAGATGCAGGCTCTCCCTAGACCCATTGTTGGGTACCTCGGTGGTGTCCACCAGTGGGTCGATCAGGAACTGGTGGAAGTGGTGGCGATTCGGCGACCTGAATGGAGCTTTGTGCTGGTGGGACCGTTGCAGGTAGACGCTTCAAGGTTGACGAACTTGCCTAATGTGCATGCTGTCGGTCCTCGTGCGCCAGCTGAGGTACCGCATTATTTGGCCGCGTTCGATGTAGCGATCGTGCCCTACCGGATGGCGGAATACACCCGTCACGTTTATCCAGCGAAGCTGAATGAGTATTTGGCTATGGGCCTCGGGGTTGTGTCAACCCCTTTGGCAGAGATCAAGCGGTTCAATGAAAGACATGGCGACATTGTACGGATTGGTGCTGATGCTGAATCTTTCGAATTGGCGATAGCAGCAGCTCTTGCTGATGTTGATCAACTACAGGTCGATCGGCGACTGGATGTGGCTCGGAGTAACAGCTGGGAGTCTCGTATAGAGGAGATGTCGAGCCTGATTAACGCTTCTTTGGAACGATTGAGACATTCAGGGTCATGTGTGGCATCGCAGGCAAATTAGTTCGTTCCGGAGAACCGGCCGTAGACCCCAAACTGGTGGCTCACATGACGGCTGCTCTGAGTCATCGTGGACCAGACGCGCAGGGTGTTTGGACTGCCTCCGGTATTGGCCTTGGTAGCAGTCGGTTAGCTGTGATTGATCTGTCGGACCGGGCTCGTCAACCTCTGTCGAATGAGGATGGTTCGATCAGATTGGTGTTCAACGGCGAAATCTATAACTTCCGCGAGCTGCGTCATGAGCTTGAGATGCGTGGTCACCGATTTAGGTCGGAGACCGACACCGAGGTGATCGTTCATCTTTACGAAGATGAAGGCCCTGAATGTGTCCGCAAGCTTGACGGGATGTTCGCGTTTGCCCTTTGGGATGCTAGGACCCGTACCCTTATGCTGGCTCGAGACCGCCTCGGCCAGAAGCCGCTATTTTACTGGCACCGTGGGGACACGGTGGTTTTTGGTTCTGAACCCAAGGCTTTGCTGCAGGATACAACGGTGCCGAACGAGGTGGACGAGGAAGCTATCCACCATTATTTGACTTATGGTTACGTACCTGCGCCGTTGAGTGCCTTCAAGAACATTCGTAAATTGGCCCCAGCTCATTACATGTTAGTGACAGACGGAGAATTGCGGTTGTCACGTTATTGGACACTAGACTACGAGCCGAAGCTGCAGGGATCTATGGGTGATCTTGGGGTTGAACTTGACGCACTGTTGGCTAGGTCGGTGGAGCGGCGTCTAGTGGCTGACGTTCCCTTGGGTGCATTGCTGAGTGGTGGGCTTGATTCAAGCGCAGTCGTGGCCCTAATGCGTCGTTCGATGTCCGGCACCATTAAGACATTTTCGATAGGTTTTGAAGAGCCAGAGTATGACGAACTTCCGTACGCTCGGGCGGTTGCCGCTGCTTTCGAGACCGAGCATCATGAGCTTGTTGTCAAACCTGCTGTTACAGACTTCTTGCCTAGGTTGGTTTATCACTACAATGAGCCCTTTGCTGATTCGTCGGCGTTGGCGACTTGGTGCCTGACCGAAATGGCAGGACGTTCGGTTACGGTAGCTCTTAGCGGCGATGGAGGTGACGAAGCGTTTCTTGGTTATGACCGCTATGCTGGGGCAGTCTTGGCAAGTCGTCTTGACTGCTTGCCGATGGTGCTGCGGCGGCAGGTCGCCAGTGCGGCCGCGTGGTTACCGGCAGCGACTCCGAAAACTGCGGTGGCTCGTTTACGACGATTTGTTGGAGGTTTAGATCTTGAGCCCGCTCAACGGTATGGGCGCTGGATGAGTATGTTACTCGTCGAGCATAAGCTCAAGCTTTATACACCTGAGTTTACTGCGGCGTGGGGCGAGTCCGACTCCTTGGGTCTGATGGAAAGCCACTGGCGTAGCGCAAATGCGTTAGCTGTGGTCGAGAGATTCGCTCATGCTGATGTTGGGATGTATTTGCCTGATGATCTTCTAGTCAAGATGGATATTGCATCAATGGCGAATTCGCTTGAAGTCCGCTCCCCGTTGCTCGATCACCACGTTGTGGAGTTTGCTGCTAGCCTACCAGTGTCTTTCAAGTTGCGGTTGGGGACACCTAAATACCTGCTTCGTCGGGTAATGAGGGCCTACTTGCCCTCAGGGATACTGACGAGGCGAAAGATGGGTTTTGGGGTTCCGATCGACCAGTGGCTGCGAGGGGGCATGCGGGAATTAGCTCGCGACCTTCTTCTTGGACGGACTGCTACCGAACGCGGTTATTTCGAACCGGCTACTTTGCAGCGTTATCTCGATGAGCACGAATCGGGTCAAGCTCAGCATCACATGCGGATCTGGGGATTAATCATGCTTGAACTATGGCATCGGACGTTTATTGATCGCAGACCCGATCTTGATCAGACTGGTGCTCCTACGAGTTTGCCAACCCTGTCATGAGCTACAGTCCTGCTGGGATATCCTCTCGCCAAATCCGGGTGTTGCGGGTCATTGCACGGCTCAATGTTGGGGGGCCGGCTTTGCATGTCTCGCTCTTGAATTCTGGCATGGATAAACGTTTCATGTCCTGGTTAGTGACGGGTACGGAGAACCCGGGTGAGGGCACACTTCTGGATTATGCTCTAGCCCGTGGTGTCGAACCGGTTGTTATTCCAGAAATACTCGGGCAGGCAAGCCTAGCGCCTCGGGATGTGGCAGCGCTGATAAAGTTGATTGCGCTTATTAGGCGGTTCCGACCACATGTGGTGCACACTCACACAGCCAAAGCCGGGTTTCTTGGTCGTTTGGCTGCGTGGCTGGTCGGAGTACCCGTCGTTCTCCATACATATCATGGTCACGTGCTAGCCGGTTACTACGGTCGAATGCGAAGCGCGGGTCTGCTAGTCATGGAACGGGTTTTAGCCAGGATGTCTGATCGGCTGATTGCGGTTAGTAACCGAGTGCGTGACGATTTGGTCTCGTTGGGGGTTGCTCCAGCTAGCCGTTTCACCGTTGTACCTTTGGGGCTTGACTTGGAGCCCATGTTTGATGCCAAGCGTTACAAGGGTATGTTTCGCCGCGAACTTGAATTACAGCCTGATGTGCCGTTGGTAGGGATTGTGGGGCGTCTGTTCCCAATAAAAAACCACAGTCTGTTTCTAGAGGCTGCTGCTTGTATGCGAGCCTCCGGGTCTGAGGCCCGTTTTGTGGTGGTTGGGGATGGTCCCTTGCGCGGTAGCTTGGAGGAACGGGCGAGTCAGCCAGACCTAAGAGGCCGAGTGTTCTTTACGGGGTGGCGTCACGATTTGCCCAAGGTGTATTCGGACTTAGATGTACTTGCGGTATCGTCGATAAATGAAGGGACGCCTGTGTCGGCTATCGAGGCTATGGCGGCTGGCTGTGCGGTCGTGGCTACTAGGGTGGGCGGATTACCTGATCTGATCGATCATGCTCGCACGGGTATACTCGTTCCTTCCGGCAATGCTGTGGCTTTGGGGGCGGCGTTAGGTCGGTTGCTAGCAGACCCAGGTAGTAGTGAGCAGATGAGAGCCGCAGCGAGTTCCGAAGTGCGTGGACGCTTTATGGCCTCTCGCCTCGTGACTGATGTGCAGCGGTTGTATCTGGAGCTGCTCGGTTCGAAGGGGATCTGTCTGCCGCAGTTTGGTGACACCGATGAGACAAAGGCGAATCTCGCTTGAAAGCTAGGAATTTTTTGGATCGGGGAACCCGATTGTGGCCGTGTTTTGCAGGCGGGTGGACAACCGTCTGATGCATACGCTGGTGTTGTGGTGTCGACGTTTCCGAAGGGTTGCTCTTGAAGCACTAGGCTTGGCGTCACGGGCCGGGCAGATAGATATGCAGGAGCGACTTAATGTTTTGGTGCGTCAACAAAAGCACCTTGCAAAAGAAATCGGCCAATTGCAGCGGATATATACACAACTGGATCGACTCGAGGCTCAGTTGGGCCATCGCGGTGTCGACGGTCGATTAAGGCATATCGAACGCAACTTGCATGCGCTGATTCGTCACCAGTATGTCGACCAAGGGAGGTTGGAGTTTCCGCATAATGTTCTGTCGCAGCGGTTCCATTTATTGTCGCAAAACGAGGAAGATGGCATTACGTTAGCGCTATTCAAACTCATTGGTGACACTAATCGCAGATTTGTGGAATTAGGGGCTGGTGTCAACGGTGGCAATTCAGGATTCTTGGTTGAGACATGTGGCTGGACTGGTCTAATGGTGGATGGCAGCAGGAGGCGGGCTCAAAGGTTGTCCGGACGTTTTGGACGTTTTGGAGTGTCCGTCCATGGAGGATGGATTACTGCTGATAATGTTAATGCTCTCGTGCGAGACGGGGGTCTATCAGGTGAGATCGATTTGCTCAGTATTGATCTTGACGGAACAGACTATTGGGTGTGGAAGGCGCTGACGGTCTGTTCGCCTCGGATGATCATCGCCGAATTCAATCCAGCCTTCGGACCAGAGCGAGTAGTCACAGTGCAGTATGATCCTGCGTTTGACCGAGCGCACTATAAGTCTCTGACCATGCATTTCTATGGAGCCTCGCTGGCGGCGTTGGCGCGACTAGGTCGCGACAAGGGATACCGCCTTGTACTTGTTGAACCTCGTGGTGCGAATGCCTATTTCCTGCGGAATGACGTGGGAGTTGATATACCTGAGTCCTCCACGGCGAGCCTGCACCCTAGATTATTGAGTGATTCGCAACCGTTATTTGATTTGATTGAGAGGGAGCGGTTACCGCTCGTTGACCTCGACGTTGCTTCTAGCCGTCCATGACCAAAATCTTGATGACTGATCTATTGGCGTGCACCGCCGCCTTTCTTGCAGCGGCGACCTTTACGCCTGCTGCTCGAGACCTTGCTTTCCGGTTCGGACTGGTCGATACGCCAGGTCCGAGAAAATTGCACGCAACACCGATGCCGGTACTTGGTGGTTTGGCCGTATATCTGGCTGCGGTGTTTTCGATTAGCGTTTTTGTGACTGATGACGAGTGGTCGCAGATGTTGGGAATCTTTGTAGCATCAACCCTCGCTCTGGTGGTCGGTATGCTGGACGACCGAGGCATGTTGCACCACCAGGTTAAGCTAATGCTGGCGATGCCATTTGCCGCAGTCATTTTGATTGCTACCGACATGCACAGTGAAATTTTTCATCCTGTAACAGTGCTGCCGGTGTTGGGTTGGCCTGGGGCTTGGCTCGACTTTGCTGTTTCTTTTGTCTGGTTTGTTGGGATCATCGCTGCTTTTAGCATTCTCGACCATATGGATGGCCTGTGTGCTGGGATCGCGGCTATCGTGGCAGCGTTTTCTTTCTCTTTTGCCGCCGCAGCTGGACAAGTGTTGGTCGGCACGATGGCTGCAGCGACTTTAGGAGCGTCGCTCGGCTTTCTTTGGTGGAATGCTGCACCGGCCCGTATATTCTTGGGCGACGGTGGTGCCATGTTGTTAGGGCTCATCGCGGCCACCCTTAGCATCAAGCTTCGTTTTCCAGACACTGCACCTTCTGTGAGTTGGATGGTGCCGATTTTGGTGCTACTCGTGCCAATATTTGACACGACTTTAGTAACGGTGTCCCGGCTTCGGCGTGGGCTGGTTCCATTCGCCTCCCCTGGAAAAGATCACACGGCGCATCGGCTCGTAGCACTTGGGTTGAGTCATCGCCAAGCGGTTAGTGTGCTTTATATATGCGGGATATTGGGAGGCTTGCTAGCCTGGTTGCTTGTCTTGTTCGGGCCTCCTGTTAGCGGCTTAGTGGTAGGAGCTGTAGGGTTCTGCTCTGTGGGAGCGCTCATCTGGCTTGAACTCGCGCCGTTCGAACGTCAAGAACCGACTTCTTAGGGATGATAGAGCACTCTAGTGGCAGTGCGGCGTCTAGGCCGGTGACAGTAGTCGGCGGTTCGGTGACCGGTCTTTACGCCGGGATGTTGTTGGCCCGGGGGGGACGTGCTGTCACTTTATTGGAGGGAGCTAGTCACTGGGCGCCAGAACCACGCACGCTTATTGTCACCCGGAGGATGCGTGATCTTTTGGGAAAGTCAGGTGATCGGTCGGTCGTTAATATCATCAATCGTTTTGAATTGATGACTAACGGTAGGGTGGCCACTGTCCCGCTGTCAGAACCAGACTTGGTGGTGGAGCGATCGGTTTTACACGAAGGTCTCGTTGAACAAGCTTTGGCTGCCGGTGTCAAACTGCGTATGGGGTGCCGTGTTCGCACCCTTCGTGGAACCCACGACGGCGTCGCCCTTGAGGTTGGTCGAAGCGGTAAACCTGAGGAGCTGAATGCGACCACTGTTATTGGAGCCGATGGAACCTTCAGTCGCGTAGCCCACGCGGCTGGGTGGCCAGCGCCACAGACTGTGCCACTGGTCCAAGCCATCGTCCGTTTGCCTCAAGATTTGCCGCCAGACACTACTCGAGTGTGGTTTCAACCAGACGACACCCCCTATTTTTACTGGCTGATCCCGGAATCTCCCACCCAAGGCGCTCTTGGTCTGATTGGTGAAGAAGGTTCAGACACGCGGCAATACCTAGAGCAATTTCTGGAACGTCATCATTTGGAGCCACTAGAATTTCAGGCTGCTCGAATTCCTCGCTACACAAAGTGGCTACAACCATTGCGCCGGTTGGGTGGGGCTGACATCTACTTGGTTGGGGACGCGGCGGCTCATGTCAAGGTGACGACAGTTGGTGGCATTGTGACGGGTTTCCGTGGGGCGCTTGGTGTGGCCGAGACAATTCTTCAGGGTCGCAGCAGTGGAGTCTTGCGAGGCCTACGATGGGAACTTGATTGGCACCGTTTCGTTCGGCGTACTCTTGGGCACTTTAGCCAGAGCGATTATGAAGTATTGCTCGACGTACTCAATCCAGAGGTGTTAGATATTTTGGGCACCCATACTCGGGATGAAGCAGGGCGTATCTTGGTTCGATTGTGTTTGGCGCAGCCCCGTTTAATCTCCCTGGCACTTCGTTCGCTCATATAGGACCATGTCCGATCAGAGGGCTGAAAGCTCGAATCGTCTTACATTCGCGACAGAGTGGATCGAGCGCAGCACTAAGCTGGTCCTCGTCGGCTCCCTTCTAACAGGGGGAACACTGATGGTACGGTCTGTCGCTGTTTGGCCGCCGTTGGCGTGGCTAAGCCTGCTGGCTTTAGTTGGCGCTTTTCTAGCAGCTCGTATCTTCCGGACAGCTACAACCCAGATGTTGCTTGCCTTCAGCTACTTGGCACCTGGTTTGTTGGCCCTCTGGTTGGGGAGTTTTGGCTCTTGGGATTTAGCCCCTTGGTTCGCCGGATTAGTCGGCGTAATGGTGGGGACGAGTGACCCGACTCGCTGGACCTTGCCAGGGGTTTGGCGAGTTCCCTTGGCATCGTGGAGCTTGGTGGTAGCTTTATCGTGGCCAGTGGTTTGGTGGCGTGAGTTAGATTTCGCCCCAGAGCTGGTGCGTAGTACTGCCGGACTGGCCAACAACGGGGTTGGTGTGCCGCCGGTGACGGCAAATCTCTGGCTCCTGTCGGTCGTGTTGACCCACGGTGTCGGAATACTCTGGTTTGATTGGTTGTGTGGGAAATTTCAGCGAGCCCGTGTCTCTCAATTTCAGAAGGTCATTATCCTTCCATTAGCAGTTGGTTGGATGATGTCTATGTCCGTGGGTATCTATCAGTCTCTGGTGGATCCGGGTTTTATTAATGCCGGCCACTGGGCTGTCTTAAGACGTTCGTCTGGCATGTTGATGGATGCAAATCCATTCGGAATGCTGGCAGCGTTGTGGGGGGCAATCGGAATCTGCATGGTTCTTGCTTCTCATGGGCGGAAGGATGAGGAGAAGGCTGGGTCTCGGACTGATGCCACAGTCTGGCTGGTTGGCTTGGTCCTAGCGGCGTCTTGGTACGGCATTTGGGTGTCTGGGTCCCGTTCTGCCTTGATAGCAGGTTTGTTGGTACTGCTTGTCCTGTTGCGGTGTGCTGCACGTGAATCCAGGATATTTGGGAGAAGAGGTCGTCTGTCCACCGGTCTGGTGTCTGGTTGCCTGGTTGTAGTTTCATTAGTGGCAATGAATTCGGCGATGGTCGGACCTTGGCAACGTCTCCTACCAATGCTGCCGTCTCTGTCATGGGTGTCTGTTGGTGAATTGATAGTTGAGCTGTGGAATCGTAATGGTTACGGGGCTGCTGCTACGCAGATGTTCCTGGAGAACCCACTCGTTGGTGTGGGGGTTGGAGCCTTTAATGTGATTAGTCCCGATGTAGCCGCACTTCTCGGTTATGGGAGAGTCGTGCCGGACAATGCGCAGAATTGGTTTCGCCACCAGCTGGTTGAATTCGGTTTGTTAGGTAGCGTGGGATGGCTGGTGTGGGTATGGATGTTTTTAAGGCTTCTCGCCGATAGGCGTCTGATTGCTGCTGGGTCCTCAGCCCGCCTTGTTCGTGGTGCCTTAGTAGCGTTGGGCTTGGCGTCCCTAGTTGGTATGCCAACGCAGAATCCAGCACTTGCATTGACTTTCTGGACCCTGGCCTTTTGGTATGCCCTACTCGTGGGTCACATTCCCCAAAGTTTTTCACCACGCGTTAGTCGTCGGCTTTGGATCGGTGTTTGGGTGGTGGCGCTTACCCATGCCGGTGGATTGGCTTACCTGTCTGGGTCTGAATTACGAGTTCCTTTCCGGGCACAACGGGCGGGTTGGGACTATGGCTATGGGTTCTACGATGAAGAAACGGACAGGGCTAATAATGGTTTTCGATGGGCGGCTGGGCGCGCTGCGGCTGTCGTGCCAGTGTCCGGGGCACTAATTGAGCTGTCGGCCTGGGTACATCATCCAGATGCCGGTCGACACCCAGTGGAGCTGAAGATCTGGATTGATGGTAAGTTGGCACTCTACAGCCTGCGGGAGAATAGCGAACCGGTTAGCCTTATGGTGCGGCGCCAAGCCAGGCAAAATAGTGTAGTCATCGAGACTTGGGTGAGTCGAACCTGGCGGCCGATCGATTATGGGGAGGAGGACACTCGAGAACTGGGACCAGGTGTGCGGTGGACCTTCTATGACCCGTAGTCCAATAGCTAGCAGACGGTTGTATCAAGGGCATTGCAGTTGTTCGTGACAAATTGGCTCTGGAGGGCTTCCGCAGCAAGCAGCAGTCGGCGCAGCTGACCGGGTGTCCCCAACCTCGAACAATAGACGGCCAGCAGTTGATACTCTGCGGGGTCCCAGCGAGTAGGCGGTGCGTGGGACCTGGGGTTAGGAGATCAAGGGTTTGTGACTAGGCCTTCTGGGGGACTGCTAGCGGTTGCGTATCTGCGTCGAACTATCCGTCCAGCCTGGTAGGCTCTCCGGCCGGCTATGACGGCGAATTTCATGGCATCGGCCATGGCAACTGGATCTTTAGCCCCGGCGATCGCGGTATTCATCAGGACCCCATCGGCCCCAAGTTCCATGGCAACTGCAGCATCTGAGGCTGTTCCAACACCGGCGTCGACTATTACCGGGACTCTTGAAAACTCGCGGATGATTTGAATGTTGTTCTGGTTCTGAATGCCAAGACCAGAACCGATCGGCGCTCCAAGTGGCATGACAGCTGCTGCTCCAGCATCTTCCAGTTTTCGACAGGCCACGGGATCGTCATTGGTGTAGGGTAGGACGACGAAGCCTTCTTTAGCTAGCGCTCTGGTAGCTTCAAGTAAGCCAGCGTTGTCAGGAAATAGGGTACGTTCATCACCGATTACTTCCAGCTTTATCCACTCAGACAGCCCGACTTCTCTGGCAAGGTGCGCTGTACGAATGGCATCCTCGGCGGTATAGCAACCAGCTGTATTAGGCAGGAGTACGAACCTATCCCTGTCGATGAAATCAAGGAGCGATTCTTGGTTGCGATCGGTCAAATTGACTCGGCGGACTGCGACGGTAATGAGGGTGGCTTCTGAGGCTTCATGGGCCTGCCGCATGATCTCGTGAGAGGGATATTTGCCAGTGCCAACAATCAGACGCGACGAGAAAGTCTTGCCCGCGATTACGAGTGAGTCATTCTGTGTATTTGGTGTCATTGGCGATTTGATTTACCCACCGCCAACAAAGTTGACGATCTCGACCTCATCTCCAGACTGGAGGGTGACTGAGCCGTAGGTGGCTCGTTTAACGACAACGAGGTTGTGCTCAATGGCTACACGTCGCGGATCGATTTCAAGACGGGTGAGTAAGCGGCTTATGGTTATTGGTTGGTCCAATTCGTAAGGGTCGCCGTTTACGGTGATACGCACGTTTTGGGCCTAGTTTCTTTGGTCAGAAGGTTGAACTCTCATCCAGGGGGTGGTCTACACTGCTGGCTTTTGGCCGGCTCGGAGGCCTTTGGATGCTTCCATGGACAACTTCTATAGATTTAAGCCATCATGACACAACTAATCAAACATTCTAGGGCTACCGGCTAAATATCACAGTGCTTTAAGGCTGCCTGTGAACTCGTAACCTACTCCGGCCAGCCTATCCCGCGCTTGCTTGACAAGTCAAGGTTAAACGTCTGTCGTTTTTGGAGTTACATGAGATTAGGAAGGTTTGGATATGTGTAAATTGACTTGCCATACAGGCATCCTGTAGGATGCGACATCGGGGATCGAAAGCGAGGCTGCTGGCCGTCGAAAACTCGACGGCGTTTTTTCTGACTGAGTTTGAGAAAATTTTCACAATCTGAATATGCCCGACGTTCAGAGGTCTCCACCGAGTAAGCATGGGCCTACATAATATCCGCCAGGGACTACGGCTACCTTCTGCTGGCGAGCCAGAGCAGATGATCGCTCCTGCCCGGATGACACGCAGGGTCGCTTTGTTGGCAGAAGATTACGTTGGCTTACGCCCCACGATGCACGTGACTGAAGGCGACGATGTTCGCCGCGGTCAGTTGCTGTTCGAGGACAAGAAGCGTCGGGGCGTACGCTACACAGCACCAGCGGCTGGAACGGTGGTGGCGATCAACCGAGGTGAGCGCCGTAGCTTCCAGTCTCTTGTTATCGGACTCAGTCGAGATGAGCAAGAAGGGCGGGGGGGGGCTGGAGTCAGCTTTAGTGCTTTTTCTGGTCGGTCTCCACTTGGGCTTTCCGGCGACGAGGTGCGTGAACTCCTCGTTGAGTCTGGTCTGTGGGTGGCGGTTCGAGCCAGACCCTTCAGTCGAGTGGCTGATCCCGGCCTACGGCCCAGCTCGATTTTTGTTACCGCCATGGACACGGAGCCATTGGCTCCTCGTGTGGATGTTGTGCTCGAGGGGGCTCACAGGCTCTTCGAGGTCGGTCTAGCTGCACTCTCGAGATTGACCGATGGAGTGGTGTATCTGTGCACAGCTCCCCAGAGCGGCGTGCCCGTGCCAGTAGCTGACTGGGTACGCCACGAGGAGTTCGTCGGTGCCCATCCAGCGGGGACTCCCGGTTTGCACATTCATCGACTTGATCCGGTTGGTCGTGACAAACAGGTCTGGCACGTTGGCTACCAAGATGTGGTTGCCATCGGCCGACTTTTCGACACTGGTGAGTTGGCTGTTGATCGCGTAGTTGCCCTAGCTGGGCCGGCTCAGCCACAACCCCGACTGATTAGGACCAGGCTGGGAGCAGCCATTACAGACATCCTTGGTAATGACCCGATAGACGGTGATGTCCGGGTCATATCAGGCTCTCTTTTGGGTGGGCGATTGGCTGGGGGTGATGTTCTCGGGTTTCTGGGGCGTTATCATCGCCAGGTCTGTCTCATCAGAGAGGGACGTAAACGTGAGCTGTTTGGTTGGCTAGTGCCTAGTCTTGACAAGTTTTCTGCGTCAAGGGCTTTTCTGTCAATTCTGGCCGGGGGCCGTCGCTTTGCATTCACAACTTCGACCAATGGTTCCCGCCGTGCGATTGTGCCAATTGGTCTCTATGAGCGGGTGATGCCGATGGACTTGTTCCCGACACCGTTGTTGCGGGCTCTCGTGATGCAGGATGTTGAACGGGCAGAGGAACTAGGCTGTCTTGAACTCGATGAAGAAGATCTGGCGCTTTGTAGCTTTGTATGCCCGAGCAAGTTGGACTTTGGAACCTCACTACGTCGGGTGTTGGCCACAATCGAGGCAGAAGGGTGACTCGGGTTTGGCTGGTTTGAGCTGGGAGGCCAAGAAATAGATGAAGTGGTTGCGTGTAATGCTCGATCGGCAGGCCCGGCATTTTGAGGGCGGCGGCCGTTTTGAGAGGCTCCATCCCCTTTGGGAAGCGCCGGACACTTTTCTCTATACGCCTGGCGAGGTAACTCGTGTCGCGCCGCATGTTCGCGACGCGCTCGATATGAAGCGCTTGATGATGACGGTCGTCATAGCACTTTCTGGTTGCGTCTATATGGCGCTCTACAATACCGGGTACCAGGCTAATTTGGCGATTGCGGCCGGTGCAGAGCCACTGGAAATCTGGCAGACCAGTGCCATGCAGGCTCTCGGACTTGCGTTTGCCCCTGGTGACAGTTTGGCATGTCTCGTGCATGGGGCCCTGTATTTCTTGCCCGTGTTGCTTGTGACTTTTATCGTTGGCGGGCTTTGGGAGGCAGTTTTTGCTGTGGTGCGCGGCCATGAGATCAACGAAGGGTTCTTAGTGACTGGGATGCTTTTCCCATTGACGATGCCTGCCACGGTTCCCCTCTGGCAGGTGGCGCTAGGTGTTAGCTTTGGCGTGGTTGTTGGTAAAGAAATTTTTGGTGGAACCGGCATGAACGTTCTGAACCCAGCGTTGACTGGGCGAGCATTTCTTTTCTTTGCCTACCCGGCTAATCTGTCTGGCGATTCTGTTTGGGTTGCTGCGGAGACTGCTCCCGATGGGGTCAGTGGAGCTACTGCTCTGGCCAGGGCAGCGGAAGCAGGTGTTGAGGGGGTGGCAGAAATAGCTAATTCCTGGCAAGCCTTTATCGGGCTGATACCTGGTTCTATGGGTGAGACTTCGGTTTTGGCTTGTGTAGCTGGAGCTGTGGTACTGATCGCAACAGGTGTTGCTTCGTGGCGCATCATGGTGAGCGTCGCGATCGGTACGGTGGTGACAGCATGGGCTATTAATGCGGTTGGTTCAAACACCAATCCTGCCTTCGAAGTGACTCCCCTTTGGCATTTCTTGCTAGGTGGCTGGGCTTTTGGCACGGTTTTCATGGCTACCGAACCGGTATCTGGTCCGTCCACACGGTCGGGGCATTATGCCTATGGCTTTCTTATTGGCTTTCTTGTGGTGCTAATCCGCATTGTCAACCCGGCGTATCCGGAAGGGATGATGCTGGCAATCCTATTCATGAACCTGTTTGCACCAGTGATCGACTATGTCTTTGTGCGAGCCAACCGAAGGCGAATGGAGGCTCGTCGTGCAAGGTAGCGTGGGTTATAACCTCGTCTTTGCAGGCTGCGTCTGCCTCGCCTGCGCTGTGGTGGTGTCGTCGTCTAACGTGGTCTTGGCTGACCTACAGGCTCGCAACGCTTTCCTCGACAAGCAGCGCAACGTGTTATTGGTTGCTGGACTTGTCAATGAGGAGGAGCGGCTAACGCCCGATGAGATCGAGTTACGGTTTGCGCCTATCCAACCAGTCATACTGGATTTGGGAACCGGTGAGGTTGTTGTTGGCCTTGATCCGGAAGATTTCGATCAGCGCTTAGCTACAAATGATCAAGCCCGAAGCCGCGTTGCTCCAGACAATATGGCGGGAGTGGCTCGGTTGCCAGAGTTAGCGCTTGTTTATGAGGTTCGAGGTGACGGTGGAGAGCTTGAGTTGGTTGTCCTGCCTATTGAAGGGCTTGGCCTCTGGGGAACCCTTTACGGCTTCGTTGCGCTAGACGGTGACTTGCGAACCATACGGGGTTTGACGTTCTACGAGCATAAGGAGACCCCTGGACTGGGAGGAGAGGTGGATAATCCACGCTGGAAAGCTTTGTGGCCTGGCCGTCTTGCGTTCAACGATGAGTTAGTTCCGGTGGTCAGGGTTGTTAAAGGGGTGGCTGGCTCGCTTACCGATGATCCATATGCTGTTGACGGGTTGTCTGGTGCCACGATTACTAGCCGTGGTGTTACAAATTTGCTGCAATTCTGGCTTGGGTTTGATGGATTCGAGCCCTACTTGATGCGCTTGCGCCAGAGCATGGCGATGGGTGTAGGCTAATGTCTAAGTCGCGTGATGCACTAATCGACCCCCTGTTCAACAACAACCCAATTGCTCTACAGGTCCTTGGTATCTGTTCGGCCCTTGCGGTTACCACTAAGCTCGATTCGGCTCTAGTCATGAGCGGTGCTGTAGTCTTTGTGCTGTTGTTTTCGAACCTGTTTGTGAGCTTATTGCGACATTTGATACCTACAAATATCAGGATTATCGTGCAGTTAACCATCATTGCGTCGCTTGTGATAGTTGTCGACCAGGTGCTCAAAGCTTATTTGTTCGAGATCTCTAAACAGTTGTCTGTATTCGTAGGGTTGATCATCACCAATTGCATCATTATGGGACGCGCTGAGGCCTATGCCATGCAAAACCCCCCGAAAATGAGTTTGATCGATGGGGTGGGAAACGGCCTGGGTTACGCCATCATTCTTGCCGGGACTGCCGTCCTGCGGGAGTTGTTCGGGGCTGGGTCTTTGCTAGGTGTTCAGATTTTTCCGTTGGTTAGTGAAGGTGGATGGTACACCCCGAACGGGCTGATGGTTCTATCGCCCGGTGCATTCTTTATCATTGGATTCTTTATCTGGGTCCTTCGTGTGTGGAAGCCAGAGCAGGTTGAGCAAGACTGATGGAGCACTACCTGAACCTAGTAGTCAAATCGATATTTGTGGAAAACATGGCCCTTGCGTTTTTTCTGGGTATGTGTTCGTTCCTTGCGGTTTCGAAGCAGGTTTCCACAGCACTCGGACTTGGTGGCGCTGTCGTGTTTGTGCTCACCGTGACAGTGCCCCTTAACAACCTGGTCTATACCTATGCTCTGAAGCCAGGAGCCTTGGTTTGGATATCCCCAGCACTGGCCACTTATGATCTGTCGTTTCTTGCATTCCTGACTTTTATCGGCACTATTGCAGCGATGACCCAGATCGTCGAAATGACCCTAGACCGTTTTATGCCAAGACTTTACACAGCGCTTGGTATTTTTCTCCCATTGATTGCGGTCAATTGCGCAATTCTTGGAGCTTCTCTTTGGATGATGGAGCGCAACTACGGCCTTGGGGAAAGTGCTGTCTTCGGTTTTGGATCTGGTCTTGGGTGGGCACTAGCAATAGTTGCTTTGGCTGGCATTCGCGAACGTTTGCGCTACAGCAATCCACCTGCTGGTCTGCGAGGGTTGGGATTAACTTTCATTCTGGTTGGTTTGATGGCCATTGGGTTTATGGCTTTTGCGGGAGTGCAGTTGTGACCACTGTGCTACTCGGGGTCGGAATGTTTACGCTGACAATTGTGTCACTCGTGGGCCTGTTAATGCTTGCAAGGCAGCAGTTGGTTTCTACTGGCGATGTGACGATTACGGTAAATGACGATCTCGATAAGGCATTTCGTGCAAACGCTGGTGGAACCTTGCTTGAAACTCTTGCAGCCAACCGAATTTTCATACCGTCGGCTTGTGGAGGCAAGGGCAGTTGTGGTGTCTGTGTAGTCAAAGTTCAGCAAGGAGGGGGGGCAATATTACCAACTGAGCTGAGCCATATCTCACGCGGTGAGGCTCGCTGCGGCTCGAGGCTTTCCTGTCAGGTGAAGGTCAAACAAGATATGGTGGTTACATTGCCTCCAGAAGTCTTCAGCGTCCAAAAGTGGCGTTGCAAGGTCCGCTCGAACAACAACGTTGCGACGTTCATCAAGGAGCTCGTTTTGGAACTACCTCAGGGTGAGTCCGTGCCGTTTCGCGCGGGAGGATACATCCAGGTTGAAGCCCCCGAAGGCTCGGTCAAATACTCTGACTTTCAAATCGATGAGGAGTACCGTCCTGACTGGGACAAATTTGATCTGTGGCGATACACATCGACGGTGGATGAACCAGTCACAAGGGCCTATTCGATGGCGAACTATCCTGAAGAGCGTGGTGTCATAATGCTGAACGTGCGGGTTGCCTCACCGCCTCCCCGTGCGCCAGAAGGCACCCCGCCAGGTAAGATGAGTTCCTATATTTTCGGTTTGCAACCCGGAGACGAAGTTACGATCTCGGGACCATTTGGTGAGTTTTTCGCTAAGGAAAGTCAGGCTGAGATGGTCTTTGTAGGTGGCGGAGCTGGCATGGCACCAATGCGGTCACATATCTTCGACCAATTCCAACGTCTACGCACATCCAGAAAGGTTTCTTACTGGTATGGTGCACGTAGTCTGCGCGAAGCGTTTTATTGCGATGATTTTGACGCCATTGCCAGAAGGTACGAGAACTTTAATTGGCATCTGGCACTATCCGAGCCGCTGCCAGAAGACCACTGGACCGGCCACACAGGATTTATCCACCAGGTTGTGCTCGAGAACTACCTCAAGGACCACCCCGCACCGGAGGACATAGAGTATTACCTCTGTGGCCCACCAATGATGCTCAAGGCGTGCATGGATATGCTTGACACACTGGGCGTTGAACGCGAGAACATCCTCTATGACGATTTTGGTTCGTAGGCTATTGCATGGGGTTACGCGCTTCAACGTTTTTTAGGTCTGCAAGTGCGCTGCTGGTTCTCAGCTTGGCTCTTGCGTGTTCACCTAGTGTCCACAAACCGACAGTCTATGTATTTGACGGCGCAACGATGGGAACAACCTATATGGTGCGCGTGGTGGCGATGGGCATTTGGAAGCAGGCCGAGAGGGACCGTTTAGCTGACCGGATTCAAGCGACCCTTGACACGGTTGAATCGAAGATGTCTCACTATGACCTGGCGTCAGAGTTGTCCAAGTTTAATCGACTAAGGCGGACAGAGTGGTTCGAAGTTTCACCAGAGACCTTCGCGGTCTTGAGTTTCGCCCAGGAATTGAGCGAGGTGTCAGGGGGGGCTCTTGATGTCACTGTTGCTCCGTTGGTTAATGCTTGGGGCTTTGGCCCGGTCGAACCGACTCAGTTGCCTCCTAATGCAGAAGAGTTGGCTCGTTTGCGTGACCAGGTTGGCTATGCCAAGCTTGAGTTAGACCCTGTGGCATTGTCAGTTCGTAAAACAGATCCAGCCATCGAGTGTGACCTTTCGGCGGTTGCCAAGGGTTATGGAGTGGACCGACTCGCGACAACTTTACGGGAGGACGGGTTGGCGCGCTTTATGATTGAGGTTGGTGGTGAAATTATGACCGCTGGTCTGAACCAGGATGATCTTCCATGGCGAATAGGGATCCAGCGGCCAACTGCTGCAGGTGGGATTCATAGAGTCGTGCCACTCCAAGATCTAGCGATGGCCACATCTGGCGACTATCACAACACGCGGGAGGTGAACGGTCTGGTCTTTTCGCATACCATCGATCCACGTAGCGCACGTCCGGTTGAGCATAGGCTTGGTTCGGTCAGCGTTATAGCTGACCACTGCTTGCTCGCTGACGGGATGGCCACGGCTCTGGAGGTGCTCGGTCCTGATGATGGATATGCTTTGGCTTTGAAAATGGGGTGGGCAGCTCTGTTCCTCGTCCGTGACGGTGTTGATGCCTTCACCGCCCACGCGACCCCTGCCTTTGAGGAACTCGTTGCAGAGGTCCACTGACTGGGCAGCGCCAGCTGTCTAGTCAGTGGACCTCAGGCTAGGATAGCGCTGTCATGGTTCTGTTCTTACTTACTCTCGGTGTGATGCTACTTTTGGTAGCTTTTATGGCCGTTGGCCTAATGCTCAACGGTCGTTGTCTCCGGGGTTCCTGTGGAGGGCCAGAGCTTGCTGGTCCAGCTGGTGAGCCTTTGACTTGCGTCGCCTGTCCTCGACGTAAGAAACCATCTCCAGTTTCCAATGATTGAGCGCGCTTGCTTTTCTAGTCCATTCAGCAGGCACAAGTTGACTTGGGTAACTTCGAGCAGCAAGGGTTATTTTGCGGGGAACTAGCTTGAGGTGGCCGCCCGTGTTTGCCAACGGAGGGAACCTGATGCTGGCTGTTTCAGCATGTTGCAACCCGAATCCGGTAATCGGTCGGGAGTTACAGGTAAATAAAAGAAGGTGCTACTGAACTCAGCTCGAGAGTTCTGGACTGTTAACTCGTCAGTCTAGGTCTGACAGTAGCGTAGTGAGTTGCTTGTCATGCTCAGGCATGACTGTCCTGAGGTCGAGTAAGACTCCATCATTCTCTATTCGGGAGACGATCGGTGGCTGGAGAGACCGGAGCCTCGCTTCGAGCTTGGTGACTGAACCTTGTCGCGGCCTCAGGCGCACGAGTCTGGTCGGTAGCGACGAGCCTGGTGCGCTGCCGCCGCCGACAGTGGAGGTGCCTGTGATTGTATCGACTTTAAGGTATTGGTTTTCCAGTAGACTACCAGCCAGGGCGGTGGCTCTGACTTCGATCTCTTCCACCGTTGTTTGGATCATTCTGACCACAGGAACGGTTGCAGATGCTCGGCCACTAGCATACTCAAGTAGCGTGGCTTCGAGGGCCGAAAGGGTCAATTTATCGACTCGAAGAACGCGCATCAGAGGGTGTCTGCTCAGTTGTTTGAGTAGATCTTCGTGCCCAATGATGATGCCAGCCTGAGGTCCACCCAAAAGCTTGTCGCCACTAAAGCAACACACAGAGACACCGGCCGAGATACTGGTTCTTACCGACGGATCATCGATTGTTTCTTTGGAGAGAGGTAGTAGGTTTCCGCTGCCTAGGTCCTCTACGATGGGAATATTGAAACGTTTGCCAAGGGTAACTAGGTCGGTGAGGTTGGGTTTTTCGGTGAATCCTTCTATTCGGAAGTTCGATGGGTGCACAACTAGGATCAAGGCCGTTCTATCATTTATGGCAGCTGCAAAGTCTGCAACTCGGGTTTTGTTGGTTGTGCCGACCTCGCGAAGTTGGGTGCCAGACTGCCGCATAATGTCTGGGATTCTGAAGCCACCACCGATTTCTACGAGTTCGCCGCGTGAAACGATAACCTCTCGTCCTTTGGCAAGTGCGGCAAGAGTAAGCATTACGGCGGCTGCGTTGTTGTTGACGACCAAAGCGGCCGGTGCGCCAGTGAGGTGAGTCAGCAGGTGTGCTGAATGTATGTGCCGAGAGCCGCGTTGACCCGTGGTTAGGCTATATTCAAGGTTGGTGTAGTTGCCTGCTAGCCCGGCAACATGCTGGGCAATGTTTGCTGCTAGAGGTGCTCGGCCTAGATTTGTGTGGACAATGACCCCAGTCGCGTTGATTACTGACGTGAGGGATGGCTTGAATGCGGATGCGAGCTTTAAGGCTGTACGTTGTTCAATGATGATAGCGGCCTGCTCGCGGTCGTCGGGTTGTGGCTGGTCTGAATTGCTGATTTCCTGGCGAAGGCTCTCGACCACCGTGCGCAAGGTGGCTAGGGTTGCTTTTGGTCCGTAATCTGTTGTGAGGCTACGGATGGCATCACGCTGACGTAGATGCTCGATAGACGGTAGGAGCCTGAGTTTGGTCATCGCTAAATAAGGACGTAATTCTTAATGGTGCGTCAGTCTCTTGCCGAGACGAAGGGGTTCAGGATATCATCTGATCTTCCTCGACCAATGAGCAAGGCTTCAAGCCAGTCCGGCAATACCCCACACGGCGGCACCAACCAGCCTGCCTATCGGCCCTCTGATCGATTTTGGCCCTATGTTGGCGTTTCCGAGGAGCCGACTGCTGAGGAGTTAGCGATCCTTAACCCAGATCTTCGAAGAATAGTGTTAGGTGAAACGTCGAAGCCACCCTTTTCTGTGACGGTTGTCTTCCCTAGATTTGATGGGGATGACTATGAACGGGCTGTTGAATTAGCTAAGGACTCGACCGAGTATTTTGTTTCTGGGACTGGATCAGGCACACGACACAGAGCCCGTTTCAGGCCTCATGAGGCACTCAAGCTTAGGGCTCTTTTTGAATTGGTAGGAGCACTTGATCTGTGCGACGTGTTGATTGACGATCGTGCTGTTCCCTATGCGCGTGAGCTGTGGTTGCCGTTATTCTGGTTCCTGATTCGCTGATACTGTCCAGCCTAGCCAAATAGCCTACAGCCGTGCAATGTGTGCGCCTGTAGCTTCAGTTGAATAAAGCGTCGAGTAGCTTAGCGGTAGACCTGACGCAGGTACAGAATAGTCGTTGGTGATCGGCAAATATTTGCTGATTGAGCCACTTGACCTTCCAGTCTCTGGCATCATGTTGTTTCTGTTACGTTCTTGACAAGGAGATTTTCGAAAGAACACGCAAAGTTCGATTGTCCTCTCCGTCGGTGCTCAAGAAGCGGTGCTTTAGCCACCAGTGAAAGCTTTGCAGTCGTTGTTTGGCTTTTGCGGTGACGAAAAATTCCTGTCACGGTGGTAGCCTTGAGCAAGGGTTTTGACTGAATAGGGGAGGTTTTTCCAGGTTTCAGAGAGGAGAATAGGCCGTTGAAACGAGCGCTGCTCAGTGTTTCTGACAAGACGGGCGTTGTTGAATTTGCCCGAGGATTAATTGCTTGTGGTTTCGAGCTGGTTTCGACAGGCGGGACTGCAGAAGTCTTGGTAGAGGCTGGGTTCACAGTTGCCCAGGTCTCAGAGGTGACAGGGTTTCCGGAGATGATGGACGGCCGGGTTAAGACTTTGCACCCAGGAGTACACGCTGGCATTTTGGCACGGCGCGATAAGCCTGGGGACCTCCAGGCCATTCAAGCACATGGGATAGGGGCAATTGATCTGGTTGCAGTGAATTTATACCCGTTTGCCCAGACGGCTGCTAATCCAGAAGCTAGCGTCGATGCATTGATCGAAGACATCGACATCGGAGGGCCTACGTTGATACGAGCTGCATCCAAAAATTTCTGCGATGTGGTTGTCGTTGTAGATCCTAGCGACTATGAGAAGACGTTATTGGAGTTGAGCCAGCCAGACGGTCCAGGTGTCTCTTACCGACTAGCTTTAGCCCAGAAAGCATTTGCTCACACTCAGTCGTACGACCAAACTATCGCTTCTGTCTTATCGACGGTTGGAGTGGATGCTGGCTGCTTGACGCGCAAGTTGGCGGCGCGAACTCAACCCCTGCTTCCTGACGAGATGGTTTTAGAATTATCCCGACAGCGAGTTCTACGCTATGGTGAGAATCCACACCAGGTCGCAGCGATCTACGCTGGAGGCAAAGCCGGCTTCGGTGGAGCTAGGGTGGTGCAGGGCAAGCCGCTGTCATTCACCAACCTGCTGGATCTAGATGCAGCTGCGCGATTGACACTCGAGTTCGGTGAACCAACTGCTGTTGTTGTGAAGCATATGAATCCCTGCGGGCTAGCGATTGCCCAGAAGCTGTCTTCGGCCTATATTTTGGCGAGAGAGGTAGATTCACTGTCGGCATTTGGCGGTATCGTCGGTCTAAACCGTCCCATTGATCAGGCAACTGCAGCGGCGATCACTTCTACCTTCATTGAGGCTGTCGTTGCACCTGATGCTGACGAAGAGGCTAGAGCGATCTTGGCCACAAAGAAGAATCTCAGAGTGGTGTTAGCAGATTTTTCTTCAGCCGCTGGCGACCTTAGTTTGACCCGTGAAATCCGTTCGATTATGGGGGCGATCTTGGTTCAGGACAGCGACCATGTGGCCGAAGCTAGTGCCTCATGGGATAGAGATCGAGCAGAGGGGGAACCGGCTGTTTGCAGGGTGGTGACTTCCCGCAAGCCTACTAAGGCAGAGGCCTCCGCTTTAAGGCTTGCCTGGCGTGTTGCAGCACATGTTAAGTCGAACGCTGTTGTCTTTGCTTCGCCTGATCGGCTGGTGTCCATTGGTGCCGGCCAAATGAGTAGGGTAGATGCCGTCAAGGTGGCGACAATGAAGGCTGGTAAGCCGTTATTGGACACGGTAGCGGCCTCGGATGCTTTTTTCCCGTTCCGAGATGGGCTCGACGCAATTGCAGCAACTGGGGCAACTGCTGTTGTACAGCCAGGTGGTTCTGTTCGAGATGAAGAGGTAATTGCTGCTGCTGAGGAGCACGGCCTCGCTATGGTGTTCACTGGAACACGGCATTTCCGGCACTGAGTGGCCAAGGCCCCCAACCAGCTAACCTTCATGACACCGGAAGAGGACCTCATGGCGCTTTCTATTGCCTAGGTTTCTTCGCAGTGAGGCAGGGTGATCAGAACAAGAAACAACATCAGGAATTCCGAGTCACCGAAGTTGTATTCGAAGAGACCTCCGGCCAACATTCCGACCACCGCTGCTAGCCCAGCGGCGCTAAGAGCATGATGTTTGTCGGCTCGGAGACGTTTGATGAGATCCCGCGCTACTAGGCCCAGAAAACCGATCCAGATTGTTAGAGCTGGCAGGCCTCGTTCGGCTGCTATCTGTAGCGGTACGTTGTGGAGGTGGGGATTTTCTTTCTGAACCGCATTCGCGTCTCTATAGTCAGGATAGACTTCCTGAACCATGTCTGGTCCAACCCCTGTTAGTGGATAATCCTTAATGATCTTGACGCCGGCACGTGCCATTGCGAAACGGTCACGCACGGTCGGATCCTGGAGATCAAATGCTGAGTATGCCCTTGCTGTGATCTGGGGAGGCGCCAGTACTAAAACTAAAGCGGCAAGTACTGGTACGACCACTAGTAGACGAATGTCTTTGAGGAGAAACAGGATTCCTATAGCCGCGCCTGCCCCGACCCAGTTGCTTCTGGTTAGAGTGACGGCTAGTGCTGCGATGAGTGCCGGCAGCACCAATACCGACCAAGTCCGTTCACGTGTGTCAAAAAGAGCGCGAGCAGTCGCCAATCCGATGACCAGTACTAGGAGACCTGAATAGGTCATGTAATGGCCCATGCTGCCGGAGGGTCGCTGCCCAAGATTGTCGTACTCGAGTATGCCGTATTGCACAATGCCGAAAACGGCACTGGCGGCGCCTACACTTACAACAATTGTTGCTACAGTCTGCGCATGGCGACCACGAGCCAGTCGGTAAACTAGCGGTACAACTAGGAAAAGCAATATCTCGCGGGAATCGCTGAAGCTGCTGATGGGGTCTAGAGAAAATAGGGCGGATGTTAGGGTTATGGCGGCATAGATCAATAGGGCCCCGAAAAACGGCGGGGCTGTAGGCCATTCCCGTTTAGACCCGAGTAAAGCGATCCATAGGACCACTGTGACCGCGAGAAGAATGCCTGCCGCGGCTATTGAGATCTGAATAGCAGCGACAAAACCTAACAGGGAAATTAGTGCTGTGGTTTCAAGATTTGAACTGTCGTAATTATCCAGGGCGGCGATCATGGCAGGGCCTTCCCGACATTTGGTCTTCCTGAAGTGTCCTACGGTTAGTTGAGCGGGGGCGTCGCTCGTCAATCTGCCATGGTAGCTTCATCGATGAGCATTACTGGAATATCGTCTTTGATAGGGAATATCCGCTTGCAGGTTTGGCATTTAAGACCGCTGCTGTTATCCACCAATTCGACCGGTGTCTTGCATTGGGGACAGGCAAGTATCTCCAACAATTTCGCGTCAATCCCCATGATGAGCCCTCCTCCAAGGCCGGACTATACCAGATTCTGACGTGCCGCTATCGCTAGTGGGTTGTTCGCTTCCCTATCCTGTGGAACAATCTCACCCATATGCGGTTAACAGTCAGTTCGTTTTTTGCCGCGGTCATGTTGGTTTCTGGAGTATTTGCCCACGCTCAGTCGGCGGAATCTGAACCGTCAGGCTTTGAGGATCGGGCAACCGCTTACCATGCTTTTATGCTGGGTCGTTTGCTCCAGGGTGGAGGTGATTTTGATGCTGCGGTAGCGGCCTATCTGCAGGCTGCTGAGCTTGACCCGAGTGCTTCTGGCATATGGTCAGAGCTTGCTGAACTTTACGCTCGTCAAAATCGGTCAGATGAAGCAATTTCGGCCGGTAATTCGGCTCTCGACCGAGATCCCGACAACCGTGACGCCCATCGCATTCTGGGACTTGTATATGCTGCCAGAGCTAGCTCTCAGAATGATCCTGTTCAGACGGATGTTGAACAGGCTGTTGATCATTTAGAGCGGGCTCGGAACCCAGGGTTGCCGGATGCCGGGCTTTATCTGACTCTGGGTAGGCTCTACATCACCAGTGGTCAAGCCGAGAGTGCGATTGAGGTTTTGACTGAGGTATTGGAGGCTGAACCTCAATTTACAGAGGCTCTGGTTATGTTGGCTGCGGCTCATGAAACTAGGCAACAGTGGGATGCTGCGGCTGCTGCTTATGAGCGGGCAGTGTTGTTGAGTCCTCGGCGCGCCCGTTACCGTCGTAGGCTTGCCGGGTCTTTGATTAACGCAGGGGAGCCTGACCGCGCCCTTGGTGTTCTCCGAGATCTTGTGGATCTACGCCCGGATGATACCGAAGCTTGGTTCCAGATAGCCGAACTCGAGTTGCAGAACAATAATCATGAAACTGCCGAGACGGCCGCCCGTCGGGTTGTTGAACTTGAGCCAAGCGGGCTCCGTGGGCCATTCGTATTGTCACGGGTACAAGGTGCGATGGGACAGTACCGAGCCATGGCAGACACTCTGGTTCTGTTGGTCGGTAGGGTTCGTGATGATGGGGAATCGCTCCCACAACTTGCTGGCCTGCTTCAGAGCTTAAGTGTCGCCTACCATAGGCTAGGCGATTTTGATGGAGCCATCGACGCACTAACTGAAGCAAACGAGTTGGTCCCTGCAAATTTTCGGCTACAGGTTCAGCTTGCACAAACTTATCTTGATGCTGAACGTTTCGATGAAGCGGATGAAATTTTAGCTTTGGCCCGTGAAGCCAGACCGGATAGTCTGGCCTTGGTTCGCCTTGAAGCACAGGCCTTATTGGCTCGCGGTTCGGTTGACGATGCTATTTCGCTACTTGAGCGGGCTCTACCTGATCATATAGGCGAACCGATTGCCCATGTAGCCTTGGCTGGTGTTTATAGCGACAACGGTCGGGTTTCTCAGGCTGTGCGAGTTTTGGAGGAAGCAGAGGTCCGGTTTCCTGGCAGCACACTGATTGTGTTTCAGCTAGGTGCCTTGTTCGAGCGAGCCCAGCGATTTGCCGAGGCCGAACAGGCGTTTAGGAGGGTGCTTGATGCCAACCCGGATGACGCACAGACCTTGAATTATCTTGGCTATATGTTGGCTGAACGAGGAGAGAGACTCGACGAGTCAGTGCTATTGATTCAGCGTGCCCTCGAACTTGATCCCCAGAATGGGTCTTATCTCGACAGCCTCGGTTGGGCGTACTTCAAGAAGGATGAGCTGGAATTGGCAGAAGTGCCGTTGCGAAGGGCCAGTGACCAGCTTCAGAGCAACTCGGTGGTGCAGGATCACATGGGTGATCTGCTTTTCAGACTGGAACGATATACCGAGGCAATTTCTGCGTGGGAACGGGCTTTGTCCGGTGATGGAAATGGACTCGACTTGTCAGAGGTCGAAACCAAAATCCAAGAGGCTCGGACACGCCTGAATCGGTAGTCGCCTCTCGCAAACCCTCATGCACTATACGTTCGGCCAGCCTCGACCAGACCCTGGCGAACGATGACTTTCGTTCGTGCCTCTCTATATGTCACGTTTTTTTTTGTTGCGGGAGCCTGCGCGCCGAGTCGGGTCATTCTCCCACAGGGTTCTGGGATAGCGTACCCTGCTTATGCTTCCCTCTTCGATACGGTAGTGGCTAATTGTCGCCGTGTTCGCACCTTTGAAGCGATGATTGGCATTCAAGGACGTGGTACCCAAACAAATTTCAGCGGGAGAGTGCGTGCCGGTTTGGCGAAGCCGGCATCTATTAGGCTGGAAGGTCTTGCACCGTTCGGAACTCCAGGTTTCTATTTGGTGGCCGCTGAGGAGGAGGCGACGTTGTGGCTTACGCGACAGGGTCGTGTGGTGACTGATGTACCGGCTGTGGATATACTGGCCGCATTGACGGGGATACCCTTTGGCCCTGGAGATCTCCTTGCAGTGCTGACGGGCTGTTTGGTTCCAGAATCTCGACCGCTTCGAGGGAGAAGTGTTGGCGGGTGGATTGTGGTGGATTTGTCGGGCGGAGCGAGCGCGTACTTGCGACTAATGGGAAACGATTACCATCTCGTAGCTGGGACCCGAGACGGGCTGACGATCGAGTACGGTGGATTTCGGCGTGGGATGCCCACGGTAGTGCGAGTGTTTTCGACGGAACCGGGAGTAGGCAGGCAAGCGGGACTTCCAATTGACATTACAGCCAGCCTATCTCAGCTTAATCTTAATGTTCAGCTTGAGAAGTCGACCTTCTCTCTGCAGCTACCGATGAATGTTGTTCCTATGACATTGGAAGAGCTGAATCGGGCTGGACCATTGCGAGTGCCTCTCGGACGGCAGTGAATCTTGAACGAGTTTTGCGGTGTCATTACTGCTCTTGCGAGAGCGTCTGACGGCGAAGGTAGTCGGATCCTTGTGGGTGTCGGAAGGGAAAATGTCGGAAGCAACCGCTCGGCGTTTCGGTGCTGAGATGTCGGAGGAACGGGCAGTTGGGATTGTGCGGCTTCGGGCTTACGCTAAGGTTAACTTGGATCTGCAAGTAGGTGCCAAGCGTCCTGACGGTTTTCATGATCTCCGCACTATCATCCAGACAATCAGGTTGTACGACACCTTAACCCTGCGAGCTATCAGTGGTCCGTGTCAGGTCAGGTGCTCGTCGGCTGGAGTCCCTCAAGACCGAGACAACCTCGTGTGGGGCGCGATGCATAAGCTTTGGACAGCTTCGGGCCGTCATGGTGATCCAACGGGTGTTAAGGTCACTATTACCAAGCGTATTCCGGTTCAGGCAGGATTGGGAGGTGGGACTTCGGATGCGGTGGCTGTGCTGCGAGGTGTGTGCCGATTTTGGGGACTGACATTCGGCCACCACGAGCTTGATGGTATTGCGTCAGAACTCGGTGCTGATGGGCCTTTTTTCTTGGTTGGTGGCACAGCTCTCGGGATCGGGCGAGGAGACGAGATATACCCGCTAGCGGAGTTGCCTCGATACTGGGTAGTTGTTGCGGTCCCACCTCGTGGGGTTTCGACGGTTGAGGCCTATGGTTGGTTGGAGCAAGATAGGGACAGCACGGGTGGTCGAGGTGGTTTTCCTGGACGACAAGTTTGGAGGTCTCCTCAGGTGATTGGTTCGTCCATTGCTCTGGATGGAGTTGATAATGAGCTAGAGAAACCGGTAGCCGGACGCCGTCCAGAGATACGCCGGGCCGTGAGAAAGCTGGCCAACTCCGGGGCGGAAATTGCAGCCATGACGGGAAGTGGGTCGGCTGTTTTTGGGTTGTTTGCCCAGCGGGCTATGGCAGTGGAGGCTGCGAGGGGTGTGAGTTGGGATGGCTGGACAGTGAAAATTTCAGAGACCATGAACCGTGACAGACTTGCTCAGGAGTCTGGCTTTAGGTCCTAGAGGTTCACTTTGAAGATGGTCTGTTCTTGCTCAGTAAAGTGAGCTCAGGCTACAATGAAAGTTTGTGCGGGTAACAATTTAGTCCCTGCGTATTGGTTGATTCGTGTTGTTCTTCGAGTCTGGTTGCCTTGTGCTGGCATCACGCTCGTTGCCCGTGCCTTGCCTGAACTCGAGCCTTGGCTATCGTGTACGGGGGGTCGGTAGACACGGCATTCGGTGTGGGGAATCACTTTAGGTGGGGCGTGGCCAAGCGGTTAAGGCGCGGGACTTTGAATCCCGTATTCGAAGGTTCGAATCCTTCCGCCCCAGCCAATCCACGCGGGCCATTGAGCATATTCACTTTAACTAGGGAAATGCTGGGAATCTGATCGAACGGCGATGCAGAACAGACAGCTAAAACTCTTTACCGGAACTGCGCACCCGCAATTAGCGAAGGAGATCGCTGAGCACATCGGCACTCCCTTGGGACGAGCGAGCCTAAAGAGATTTTCTGACACGGAAGTGTCATTTCAGATCGACGAAAACATACGGGGTGCCGATGTTTTCATCCTGCAGCCAACCTGCACACCGGTCGATTCTCACATCATTGAGTTGTGTGTAATGATCGATGCGTTTAGGCGCTCGTCTGCGTCACGGATCACAGCAGTTATGCCTTATTACGGCTACGCTCGCCAGGACCGAAAGGATAAGCCTCGGGTTCCTATATCAGCCAAACTTGTTGCGAATTTATTGAGTGCCGCCGGGGCAAACCGTGTCTTGACCATGGATTTACATAAAGCGCAAATCCAGGCCTTCTTTGACATTCCTGTCGACCACCTATTCGCTGCTCCGGTGTTTATAGAGCACTTGGTCCGCAAGGCGGACCAGGATCTGACCATTGTTTCGCCTGATGCGGGTGGCGTAGAGAGAGCGCGTGCCTATGCCAAACGACTGGGAGCAGAGCTAGCAATTATTGATAAAAGGCGGTCCAGTGACGGGGCGGCACAAGTGATGAATGTGGTGGGTGAAGTTCAGGATCGAGTATGTATCATCCAGGATGACATCGTGGACACGGCTGGAACCTTAACTCATAGCGCTGAGGCACTACGTAGCAATGGGGCTTCTGGTGTGTTTGCCTGTGCGGTTCATGGTGTGTTATCTGGGCCAGCTTTGGACCGGATCAATAACTCGGCGCTCGAAAAGCTGGTGGTTACCAACACCATACCGCCGAGGTCTGCAATTGTTGAATCTGATAAGGTCGAGATATTATCAGTTGCTCCGTTGCTTGGGAAAGCGATTGAAAGTATTCACCAAGAGACATCTGTGTCGTCTCTGTTCGTTTAAGCGGACTTTTTTGATTCGCATTAGTTAGGTCTAGTTATGGCAATTACGCTGAATGTAGAAGAACGATCTGAACGTGGGAAGAATGTTAGTCGCCGGCTTCGCCGGGGAGGGCGTGTGCCCGGAGTGGTGTATGGGCAAGGTGGTGATTCATCAGGCGGAGAAGCATTATCCGTCAGTGTTATGCCAGAAGCTTTGCTTGATGTGCTGCGCTCAGACAGTGGTGTTAATACTCTCATTGGCTTGGTTCTTGATGGTGGGAAGGCCGACCAAGTTTTGATCAAAGACTATCAGATTGATCCGATTAGCCACGACCTTCTTCACGTTGATTTTTATCGAGTGGCAATGGACAAAGCCATTACGGTCACCGTGCCTGTTGAACTCACCGGCGAACCCGAGGGGGTCAAGGTGCAAGGGGGGGTGGTCGACTTTGTTCAACGTGATGTCGCTATAACCTGCTTGCCATCGGAAATTCCTGAGCGCATTTCTGTTGAAATCTCGGCTCTCATGATTGGTGATGGGATTCGTTTGCGGGAACTCCTTGAGGGGGTGCCATGGGCACCGGTGACCGACCAGGACACGCTGATTGTCCATGTCATAGCGCCTAGGTTGGAAGAGGAGCCGTCAGTTGAGGGTGAGGAAGCGGATACTGCTGAGGCAGATGCCGAGTCTGAACCGAAGATAGAGGATGGAGACGAGAAGTCAGACTCGTAGCACAAGGTAAGTCCGTACCCGTGAATTTGTTGATCGTATTTACTTTATTTAGGCAAGATTGATAGCGCGTTCCTAATTCTTGTTAACTGAACCGTGAAGCTTATTGTTGGTTTGGGCAACCCTGGTGCCAATTATTGTGGCACCCGTCACAACGTTGGGTTTGAGGTCGTTGATGAAGTTGCTCGGCGGTTGGACCTGGTGTTTCGATCAGGTCCTGCCGATGCAGGGGTTGCAAGTTTCCCAAGTGTTTCCGGCGAACGTGAAAGCGTCGTTCTTGTGAAACCACTGACGTATATGAACCGGAGCGGAATCGCAGTAGGAGCACTTCAGCGATATTACCGAATCCGGTTGGTGGATTTGCTGGTGATCACGGAAGATGTGAACTTGGATCTTGGGCGCATCCGGGCCAGACGTAAAGGGTCCGCTGGTGGACACAATGGGCTTCGTTCGGTCATCGATGAGCTGGCGACAGAGGGTTTTTCGCGTATGCGGATCGGCGTGGGACGTGGTGATCCGAAACGTGGTTTAGCCGGCCGGGTGCTATCGCGGTTTACTGAGTCCGAGCGGCCAGTGATTGACGAGGCGGTTGGACGAGCTGCCGATGCGGCCGTTCTGTTTGTGGATTCTGGTATTGATGAAGTGATGAATGTATTTAATCAATGGGAGACCGAGGAGCCAGAGTCTTGAAAGGCTGTGGGCAGTTCTGGCACGGGTATCTTGACCTGAGGTGTCCTAGTTAGGTAGGCTCGTTCGAAGCGCGAGGAATCGAAATTTCCACTCAACTCCTTGCCACCGGCTGTGGCCGTTAGACCAGAAGGAGCAATATGGCAAACGAAAGACAATACGAACTCGTCTATATAGTGGCTCCGACGGCCACAGACGCTGACCTGCAAGAGGTCCAAGGCGAGATTAAGGAGCACCTCGAAGCACTGGGCGGGAGTGTCGAGAGCACCGATCTTTGGGGTAGCCGGAAGCTAGCGTATCCTATCGGACCCTTCACTGAAGGGATATACGTTGTTCAGCACATTAATGGGCCTGGAACAATAATAAGTGAGCTTGGTCGGCGGCTGAGGGTTCGAGATCTTGTTCTCCGCTACCTTACGGTTCGGGTCGACGAGGACCTACGTAAGGCTCGAGTTGAATCTGAGAAGCGGAAGTTGGCTAGTGAGATTTCTGAATCTGAGTCAACGACAGAGATGAATAATAATGACTCGCCAAGTGCATCGATCGAAAGCAGTGAGTCCGCAGGAGAGCCCTCAACAGGTGAGTCAAAACCAGCTTCCCCAACTAGAGAGGGTCCTGCAGACGCTGTCACGGTAGATGAAAAACCGGAGGTGCAAGAATGAGGGGTGAGCGCTCAAGCGGGCCCAACACCAAGTCTGACCGACCTCGTCGGGGCATGTTTCGCCGTAAGAGGGTTTGTCGCTTTTGCGTCGACAAGATTCCGTATATAGATTACAAGGACGTTCGAATGCTAATAGGCAGTATTCCAGAACGGGGCAAGATACAGCCGAGACGTCTATCTGGTACTTGTGCCGCCCACCAGCGCAAGCTACAAACCGCAATTAAGAGAGCTAGACAACTGGCACTAATTCCGTATGTGACTGATTAGTCTTTGTGGGGGTATTACCTGTCCTTGTCGGTGATGGATTTCTGAGAACTTGAATTAGTTGATTAATTGGCTGGGCTTTCTGGCTGTCAAGAGCCAGCTGTCCTTGAAATGAGACATGGCCCCGGGTAGCTACTGATCGGAGCGAAACAGATGGCAGTGCAGGTTATTCTTCGTGAACCGGTTGAATATCTTGGTCGTCGCGGAGATATTGTGAAGGTTGCTAATGGCTACGCGCGAAATTATTTACTGCCGCGTCAATTGGCTTTGCCAGTCACTGAAGCTAACCGGCTTCGAGTTGCTCGTGAGAGAGTGATAGCGGATGCCCGTGATGCTGCGGAGCGGGAATCAGCTGAATCATATGCCGAGAGCTTGAGCAAAACGGTTTGTGTGATAGCCCGTCGTGTCGGTGAGACAGAGACTTTATATGGCTCGGTCACAAATTCGGATATTGCAGACTGCTTGGCTGAGCAATCATTCGAGGTCGACCGCCGAAAAATTGCCCTTCGTGAGCCACTGAAACAACTTGGTGAGCATGTGGTGTCCGTTAAGGTGCATCGGGAAGTGACGGCGAAGGTGGTCGTTCGAATTGTTAAAGAAGGTTCCGAGGAAGATGACATCGGGGTCCAAAACGAGACTGTTCGAGAGCCAGAGTCCACAACTGAATGACTGAAGCTCGCCTGGGGCCGGCACCAGCGCTCTCTAGCGTTGAGCCAGTTTGCTTGAAGGGCACTCTAGGGTTGCTGAAGTGCTTAGAGGAGTGGTTTTGAAGGCTGACCGACCGTTCGGCGCAAGGTCATGTCAATTTATCCTCGTCAATCTTGAGGGGGTGGCTTCCAAGCGCTATGGCCGAGTCTGTCTCTCCTGCAATTTCTGAAAGGTCTCTCCCGCAGAACCTTGAGGCTGAGCGCTGTGTACTTGGTGCCATACTCATCCAGAACGACAATTTCAACCAAGCTGCTGAACTGATCGACGCTGACGATTTCTTTCGAGATGCTCATCGTCGGGTGTTTGACAAGATGGTTGACCTGAACGAACGTGGCGAAGCGATCGATTTGGTCACCCTGAAAGACGAGCTTGGGCGGTCGAACGATCTAGAAAGGGTCGGAGGGGCAGCCTACATAGCGAGTCTGGTGGATGGGGTGCCTCGTTCGACACATGTCGAGCACTACGCACAGATTATTAAAGAGAAGTCGACTCTAAGAAATTTAATCTCTTCGGCGAATCGTATCCTTGACACAGCGTATAGGGCACAGGACGAGTCTGCTTCTGTTCTCGACGAAGCTGAGCGGGCAATTTTCTCGATCGCTGACCAAAATATCCACGCGGGCTTTGTCCCCTTGCGTGACTTGGTTCAGGACAGTTTCAAAAAAATTGAGGAAGTGCAGTCGCACAAGGATTTGGTCACAGGTGTTCCTAGTGGCTTCGTTAATCTCGATAAATTAACCTCAGGGTTTCAGGCTTCAGATTTAGTTATCTTGGCTGCACGACCTTCTATGGGTAAAACGGCATTTGCATTAAATATTGCTCAACATATTGGCACAAAGATCAATGCGACTGTAGGTATCTTTAGTTTGGAGATGTCCAAAGACCAACTGTTTATGCGGATGTTGACGACTGAAGCTGGAATAGATTCGCATAGGTTCCGAGGTGGGTTTCTTGGTGAGCGCGATTATGGTGAATTATCGGCAGCTATGAGCCGGTTGTCTGAGGCTAAGGTGTTTATTGATGATAGCGCTTCTATCGGGGTGCTTGAGATGCGAGCAAAAGCACGTAGATTGAAGTCCGAACATGGCTTGGATTTGATCGTCGTTGACTATCTTCAGTTGATGCAAGGTCGTGGGCGCTTCGACAATCGGACACAGGAACTCGCGTCCATCTCGAGATCGCTGAAGGGTCTTGCCAAGGAGCTTGAGGTTCCGGTGATTGCTCTTTCTCAGTTGAGTCGTGCGCCTGAAAACCGTTCGGATCGCCGTCCGCAGTTGTCGGATTTGCGAGAATCTGGAGCTCTGGAACAGGATGCCGACCTTGTTATGTTCATCTATCGAGAGGAGCAGTATGACCCCAGTCCAGAAAATGAGAACCTCGCCGAGATTATCATTGGCAAGCAACGCAACGGACCGACTGGAGTGGTCAAGCTAGCTTTCTTGAAGCAGTGTACAAAATTCGCCAATCTAACATCAGACTACGAGTGAACTGGCTAGCAGAGTTTTTGGGAGCAAGAAAGCTCAGCCTAAGCCTAAAGCGACGTTTGGACGAGGCAGACCTGGAGGGTTTTCAATACCTTGGTTGCTTGGGGGTTGTCATGGTTTGGCTGGGTTGTTGGACTGGTCCGATACGCCATGACACCACAAACTTCAGACTCTAGTGGTTGGTTCATTTCCAAAAATCTAAATAATTTTTTCGGAGATTGAATGGCCAGCTATGTCTACAGTAGCTAGACAGACCTTCGCGTACGTCGACCTTGGTGCGATTCAGGCTAACTATAGAGCTGTGTCTTCCTATATCTCCAGAGGCGGCGTTGACCCCTTAGTGATATCAGTGGTGAAGGCGAATGGCTATGGGCACGGCGCAGTCGCAGTGGCTCGCGTCTTGGAGGCGGCTGGTGCCAAAATGCTGGCTTGCGCCGACATCGAGGAGGGAATTGAGTTGCGCCGTGAAGGGGTGACGGTGCCGATTCTTGTATTCGGGGCGCTGAGCGTGAGTGACCTCGACGGTATATTTACTCATTGTCTTACCCCAACAGTGTCGTCGCCTGGTGCGGCGCGTGCACTCAGAGATGCAGCCACCCGAAGAGGCACCTGCGTCGCTTGTCATCTGAAGATCGATACCGGGATGAACAGGCTCGGTTTCCGATTTGACAATCTCTGGCAAACCATCCCTGAGGTGGTTTTGGGACCTGGTCTCAAGATTGCTGCAGCCTATACCCATTTTGCAACTGCCGATGACCGAGAACATCCTTTGTTTGACCTCCAGCGTAGCCGATTCAGTGAGGCTCTTGGTCGCTTGGAAGAATTTGGGATTCGTCCTGGGTTGAGACATGCTGCTAACAGTGCAGCTTTGTTGCGAGATCAATCCACTTGGTATGACGGTGTCCGGCCTGGGTTGCTGCTCTACGGTTTAATCCCATCCGGTTGTCCACGCAGTCTCTCGCTGGTTCCTGCTCTGACGCTTCGTAGCAGAGTAGTGGCTGTCAAAGGTATGCGACCGGGTGAGACTGCAGGTTATGGAGCCCATTTCCCCGTCACTCGGCCGACGACGGTGGCGGTCGTTCCAGCAGGCTACGCTGACGGGTTGGACGTCAGGCTAGCTGGGAGAGGCTCGGTACTAGTTCGTGGCCGCCTGGCACCAATTGTTGGTGCCGTGTCGATGGACTCAATGACAATTGATGTTACTGGCCTTGGAGTCATCCCGGGAGACGAAGTTGTGTTGGTTGGTGCGCAGGGCGGAAATCGTATCGGTGTAGAGGATGTGGCAGCAGCAATTGGCACTGTGCCGTATGAAATTTTCTGCCGGACAGGTAGTCGCATAATTCGGAGATATGGGCAGGGAATGGGTCGAGTTGGTGCCGATGGTGGGTAAGGTTATGCAGTCACCAAGAACTGTTTTCGTGTGTCAAGCCTGTGGGGCGCAGGCTCGCAAATGGCTCGGGCGCTGTGCGGATTGTGGGGAGTGGAATTCGCTGATTGAGGAACCCTTGTCGGCATTGGGAGCAAGCCAGGTGTCACGTCCAGCGCTTACTGGCGAGAGGGCTCGGCCTTATGCCGATATAGATTCTTTTGATGCAGACAGGTTGACGACGGGGATCAGCGAAATTGACCGAGTTTTGGGAGGTGGTGTTGTGCCAGGATCCCTGGTTTTACTTGGTGGGGAGCCTGGTGTTGGTAAATCGACGCTCCTCCTACAGGTTGCTGCAGAGGTTTCAGGCAGAGGGCGGTCTGTACTCTACTGCTCCGGGGAAGAGTCGCCACAGCAGGTGCGAGCAAGGGGAGATCGCCTCGGGGTTTCTGCGTCTGGTCTCTACTTGTTGGCTGAAACTTGTCTGGAGCGATTGCTTGAAGAAGTAGATCGTCTGTCACCGGACTTGGTGATCGTTGATTCGATACAGACGTTGTTTTCGCTTAAATTGGACTCGGCTCCGGGGACGGTTGCTCAGGTTCGTGATGCGGCGAATCAGTTGCTGTTTGTGGCAAAGGGGCGGAATATTCCAGTATTAATCGTGGGGCATGTCACTAAGGATGGTAGCTTGGCTGGCCCGAAGGTGCTGGAGCATGTGGTTGATACCGTACTCTATTTTGAAGGTGACCGGCATCATACCCACCGCGTGGTGAGGGCGGTTAAGAATAGATTTGGGACGGTTAGTGAGATTGGTATATTTCGTATGACTTCCACCGGGCTTGAGACGGTACGGAACCCTTCGCAGCAGTTTCTCTCTGAGCGGAATGCAGATGTACCAGGGTCGGTAGTCCTATGCTCAATAGAAGGGTCTCGCCCGATTTTGGTTGAAGTCCAGGCCTTGGTTGGTAGCGGTAGCTACGGTAACTCGCAAAGAGTCACGAGCGGTGTTGACCGACAGCGGCTGTCGCTTCTTCTGACAGTTCTCGAGAAGCGAGCTGGACTGCAACTAGCTGGCGAGGATGTGTTCATTAATATTCCAGGAGGAATTCCAGTACACGAGCCTGCCGTTGACCTCGCGATTGTTGCGGCTGTTGCATCTAGCCTGAGGAATCAGCCCGTCCAAGCAGGTGTTGCAGTGTTCGGTGAGGTTGGACTTGCGGGTGAAGTCAGAGGTATAAGCCAGCCGAGTCTTCGGTTGCGCGAGGCGGACCAAATGGGGTTTACGCGTTGTGTCATGCCGGCGAAAAATCAAAGCTCGGGAAAAGTTGTGCCGGGTTGCCAAATCTCAGGAGTCGAGACCGTTAAACAAGCCCTGGAAGAATTGTTTTCATGAAGCTGACGAGCATGCTATTGGGACGTTGTCATGCAGTATCTCCGAAGGAATCTAGCTGATGGTGACTGCCATAATTGCGGCTGGAGGAACTGGCAGTCGGGTTGGTGGAGACCAACCTAAGCAATTGTTGCTAGTAGGCGGAATATCTATTCTTCAGCGCACAGTGTCGGTGTTTGATAAGTGCAGAGTGGTAGATGAGATTATTTTGGTGCTGCCGTCAGGGCTGAGGGGCAAAGAAGGTTTGGTAGTCACTCAGTATGGCACGCCGGTTCGGATTGTAGAGGGAGGCCTGCGAAGGCAAGATTCGGTGGCAAAAGGCTTCGACGCTGCCTCGGCTAGTGAAATCATCGTAGTGCATGACGCTGCCCGTCCTTTCTGTACACCTGCTTTAATCAGTCGAACGATCGATGCGGCATCTTGCTACGGAGCGGCTACGGCTGCTGTGGCAGCGCACGATACCCTAAAACAGCGTTCGGTTGGACAAGGACATTTTGTGACTAGAACGTTGGCTCGAGAGAGAGTGGTGCAGGCGCAAACCCCTCAGGCGTTTCGTCGGGAAGTATTGGCTGAAGCTATTCGGTTAGGCCGAGGCGGATTCACTGCCACTGATGAGTCTGTGCTTGTTGAGCAGGCTGGGCATAGAGTTGCAATTGTCGAGGGGGATAAATGGAATATAAAAATCACAACGAAGGAGGACCTGAAGGCTGCAAGGCGATTACTGGAGGATAAGATGCCAACCGGGCGGATAGGCTTTGGCTATGACCTGCATAGGTTGACTAAGGGAAGACCACTAATACTGGGAGGGGTTGTCATTTCCCATGACTACGGTCTCGCTGGCCACTCTGATGCCGATGCTGTGTGCCATGCATTGACGGATGCGATACTTGGTGCGGCGGCGGCCGGTGACATAGGGCAACATTTTCCCGATCATGACGAACGATGGAAAGGGGCGTCGAGCATAGATTTGCTGCGGGAAGTGGCAGACCTCGTTCGTGGCCGTGGGCTTTGGGTTGCCAATCTGGATGTCGTTGTTGTCACGGAGCAACCGAGAATTGGCCCCTACGTAATGCAGATGCGTTCAGCGGTCGCGTCGGCTGTGGGAGTGGGTCTTGAATTTGTGAGTGTGAAAGGCAAGACCAATGAAGGGGTTGATGCTGTCGGGCGCGGTGAGGCAATTACGGTCCATGCGGTGGCAATGTTGAAAGCGGCAGAGTGACCGTGTGAGAAGGCTACCCGAAATGTGTCCTCTATGGATGTGCGTGGCTGTCGTTAGTTTTCCCATTGGTGGGGGAGGCATGGAGTGTGGCCTAGGTGCTCTTGGAGTTCTCGTTTTTGTTTGCTGGGTGGGTTGAGTCGTTAGGTTGCACAAAATGATCGTTTACGGTATCAATCCTGTTCTGGAGGCGTTGCGAGCTGGCAGGGTAGTGTCGATCCGTGTGGCGAATGCGTCTGCAAAGACCGCTGAGATTCGTGATGTTGCTAAACGTTTTGGGATGTCTGTGGTCCAGGTGCCTAGACCATCCCTAGACCGGGCGGCAGGAGGAGCTCATCACCAGGGTGTGGTAGCCGAGGTTAAAGAACCAAAGAGTCTATCTTTGAGCGAATTGATCGATGGTCTGCGCGACCCGGCCCTTCTGGTGGTGCTTGATGGGATTGAAGACCCTCAAAATTTCGGGGCGATTCTGCGAAGTGCAGAAGCCGCAGCCGTGGACGGTGTCATCAGGCAGACTCGTCGGTCTGCCCCAGTCGGCCGTGTTGCCAGGGCATCAGCTGGTGCATTTTCCCATGTCCGAGTCGTGTCAGTGGTCAACGTTGCCCGCGCGATTACGCTTCTCCAGGCGTCAGGAGTGTGGGTCGTTGGGCTGGAAACTGGTGGTGACGATTTGTACAGTGACGTCGATTTAACCCTGCCAACCGCATTAGTGTTAGGTAGTGAGGGTCGAGGCCTAAGACGGTTGGTTCGGGAACGTTGCGATCGAGTCGTTTCGATACCGATGCTTGGTCGTATAAATAGCCTCAATGTCTCAGTCGCTGCTGGCATTTCTCTCTTTGAAGCACTACGCCAACGTAGGATTTGATGGCGTTGAGTCGGATCTAGCCCCAGAAGTGGCTTGTTTTGAATTGTCTGAAAGGATTCAGCTGCTTGCGGGGCTTTCGTGATGCGTGATAAACTCTCCGTTTTGTCCGGCTGGCGTAGCTCA
>DEAE01000026.1 GCA_002347025.1 Acidobacteria bacterium UBA2990 | reverse complement strand
CCCCGAGTCATTGAAATCTGGATTCATATCCAGCAACGCCTGTGTGTGTTGAACCCTCCTACTCGCCAGCGGTAGGATCGGCGCACAGTAGAGCGATATTGTTTAACCAAAGGAGCAAGGCTATGTCAGATGCTAACAAGGCCGTCGTTCGTCGGTGGTTAGAGGAGGCCATGGAAAAGGGGAATCTCGACATCGTCGACGAACTCTTTGCCGAGACCTATGTCTTTCGGACGCCTGGTGTGACCGCTACGGGTCCGGGGGAGATGCGAGCACTAGCGACCAGCTATAAAACAGCTTTTCCAGATATGAAGGTCACAATTGACGACCAGATTTCCGAGGGCGAGCGAGTGGTCACGAAATGGACTTCACAAGGTACACACCAGGGATTTTTAGGCGATATTCCCCCGACGGGGAACTCAGTCACGATGACTGGCGTCCTGATTACCCGATTTGTGGGGGGAAAGCCAGTTGAGGATTGGCAAAACTTTGACGAATTGGGGATGCTTCGACAAATTGGGGCGGTGCCGCCCGCGTGAGCCGCAACCCCTCTCCGACTGAACCCCCTCCCTCCACAGCTACTGCTGGCCCAATTTTGGCGTCAACGCCAAAAATGCACGGGAGGTGGTCGCCTGTGTGAGTCACCGCGTTAGTACGACGGGGCCAGTGGGCGTGCGGTGGGTAGAGCCAGTGTGACTGACTCAACAATATGCTCCCCTACGCTTACAGTCAGTCTCACGCAGGGTCACTGCTGCATCGTGCCGGTGACCCCCGAGAGCCGAGGCGTTCAGACTGGGGGGGATAGTGGGGGGACCCAATGTGTCACAAGAGGTGATTCAGTACGAATGGCTAAGTTGGTGACCAGGCGATATGTCTCCGTAAATACAACGTCATGTCACTCAGTACGACTTGGGCTGGATTCTTATCCTCCGGCTGTTAACCGGAGGGTTGTTGGTTCAAGTCCAACCTGAGGAGCCAATCTTTTCAAGCACTTACAGAAGCCCCCCGCCTAGTCGAAGTTGATTGGGGGATATTAGAGGGACCCGCTGTTGCACTCCCACCGTTTTTTTGATCCCGCCGCCTTCCCCGTCGAGAGTCACTGGACGGTGTTCATTGGTGCTTTCCCATCATCGGTTGCATCATGGGCCTATTTTGCATTCTTCCCATTGGTGATACGGGTGGGCGAAGTCGAAGGAATACCTTGAACGAGACGGGTCTAGACCCGTAGGTGGTTGCTAGAGAAGCTTGCGGCGCATGGAAGGTTACATCCCCTCCGAGCCCTAACTCAAAACCTCTTACCTAGGGGAGGTCTCGCAATGTACCGACCGTCAAGGCGAGAACCGATGCAGCATGTCCTGTGTGCTCAGGGAGACCCAAGAGCAACCCCGTCTCCACGTCCACTGCCTCGAAACGACCGTAGATGACATGAGGTGAGAAGCGGTGACTCGCTTCGACAAAAAACGCGTCGGAGAGGCTAGCCTCGTGGTCCCTGCGGTTTTGGCCATAGCCGGCAGTCACGGCAGAAAAACCAGCCTCTGATTCTGTGAGCCAAGATACCGAAGCAGTTGTGCGGCGCAGGTTTCCCGGTTCGAGTGCCTCGGGTTTCTTCAAGAACCCATGTGAGACCTGAAGCGCCAAGTGCGCATTGGGTCGCAGCCATACACGGGTTGCCCACGAGTCGAGTGCACCCACATCCGAAATACCCCACCGATGTTCATCCGGTTCGCCACCGTGAAACACAGACCCCTCAACGGCTAGGGGACCGTGATCTACCCTTGTTGCGAGTATTCCCTTAGCGATGTGTGTCGAATCTAACGTGTGGTGCCCCAAAGGTGCGAATGGGTTTTGTGCTGCGGATTGTCGGTGCATGAAAGCGACGGGTCCTAACGTGGCCTCTCCAACAGGTCCACCTGCGACCGTAATACTGGTCCGGTGAGATAGCGGAAGGCGCCATGCCATAGTTAATTGCATTCCAAGATCGTGGGGATGCTGACGGTTTGTGAGAGCTTCGTTCTTGTAGGTCTCACCGGTCTGAAAGATTTCGCTGTAGCCGTCACCACCAAGGGTGAGCGGTTCTAGGCTGAGCATGCCTCTGACCGTCACGGTGCCGCTACCGGCTGCACGGCTGGCCATGCCCATCCACCAGTTCTGAGAACCAAACTCAGTTGAGCCCATGGGCTTGGCCTGACGGTTGAATGTGACGAAGACCATCCCATCTTGCATAAACGTCCACCCGTTAGATGAGATGACATGTTCGAGTTGGGTTTCGCGCAACTCGAGACCGTCACCACTGGATGGTGGATGATCGTGATCCTGAGATGCTTCTACAGGGATGCCGAGCAACAGGGCAATACCCAGACTAAACCCATAATGAAGGCGAAACGGTGACGGCCGTGAACCCAGATCCATAGAGTGGCTCTTGGAGAAGCTGTGCGTAGGACGTTGGAAAGCGAAGGGCTACAGAGAACAGTTGGGGGTCTAAATCCGGAGGATGGGGACCGTGGTGACCGACAGAGCGAAGGACCCTATGGGTTCAGGTATAGGGCCGAGTACGTTCGGTGCAAAGGGCAATTGGCACTGAGCCGGCTGGATGCTCGCTGGGTAAGCGACATCGTCACTGGAAGAGGGCTTGACAACGGCAGCAGTTACCCGTTGGCAGCAAGGGTCCTGGTCAGCAGGATGAGGATCCTGTGAATGATGGGAGTTCGGGTGAGCTGGCGACTGTGTGACCTTTGTTGTGTGATGATGTTTCGTGGCTGAGCTTTCTGCACTTTCGGGTCCGCATGTCAGCAGACAGACCGGAACCACGACTTGGAGCACGGCGGCGACTAGGTTTGCAGTTGTCGCCAGGCAGGCCGAACTTCCCACGGCGCTTACTCTATCATTTCGGCACGACTAATAGACATTAAAGAGGAGTTAGCATTTCTGGTCGCTCGGCTTACTCGGCTGGTTTGAGGGCCTGGTGTTAAGATGGTGAGGTTCTGGGCTGTCGCCTGCGCTGCAGCTCTGTGCATCAGAACCGTATGCAACTCCCTCAAAACTCATGGTCCATACTCTGACAGGCAAAGGTCGTAGGATAGCTACACAAAATTCAGTATCGGACATCATAAAGTTTATGTAGGGACCCGGCCGAGAGGTCACGCTGGAGGCGCATGTTGGGGAGGGAATTCGTTTGTCCTGCGTGCGGAGCTAGTCAATCAAGTGATGCAAGGATGCAGCCAACAAGTTGGTCTTGGCCGTAGGTAGGAAGGTTCATATTGAAGGCGATGATCGAGTTTCTGTGTACGGTGCCGGCTGGACAAATACCCCCAGCTATACGCGGCACACTGGTTCGGGCAATTGAACAAGCCTGCGGTGAAGCTCTAGGGCCTGACCTGCAGGTGAAGGTGGACTGGATCGATGTCCCTAAAGGATTTGGCTTTAGGGGAGGGGAGCCATCAAAAACCTCCCTTGTCCGGGGAAAAATTCCTGATGGTTACGACAGCGAGGCCCGTAATCGTCTTCTCAGGGAGGTCGGCGATGCGTGGTGTCGAATTTCCGGAGGGAAGGAGGATGAGTTGATCGTGTCTGCGAGAGATAGGAGCTGGACAGGGGCAGGTGTTGCTCTCTAGACCATGACCGAAGCAGGTAAGTAACAAGGGAAGAAGCATTGCCATATTACCGGTGTTTGATTCCTAAGGACTCTCTGGATTACGACCAGAGGCGTCGGATAGCCACAGCCTTTACCGATGTCCACTGCGGAATCTCCGCTGCTCCCAGAAATTTCGTCCATGTGGCTTTCTTTGAGGTTGATAAATTCGGAGCTATTGCCGATTCGCACGGCTCCGGAATGTTAGAGTTTGGCACCCCATACTTTATAGCTGGTGGTAATCGAGCTGGTAGGTCTCCCGCAGTCAGGAAAGAGATCCTGAATGGGTTAATAAACTGTTTGTCAGAAATAGCATCTGTTCCAAAGGAAGATGTCAGTGGTCATATTAGTGAGCTGCCAGCTTCGTGGACTATGGAGGCTGGTGAGGTTCTTCCTGAACCCGGTGAAGAGCCGGATTGTTAGGAGCGTGTTTCCCTAAGGAAGCGAGCTCTGAAGACTAGGGTCTTCCTTCGTGCTTTGTAGGAGAATTTTGATGAAGAATCAGATTCTTGGGGTGGCATGCGGCTGTTTCCTGTCCTTGGCGACTAGTTCAGTTGCCGAGGCAGAGCAGAATAGTTCTAGAGTGCTACCTGTGTTGAACTTTGTGGGTGTCACGGGGCACGCTTGGGGTATGTGGGTGCAGCCTGGCGTCGAGGTCGAAGACTGGGTGGACGAGGCCAGAGGGTTCTGTGTTCCTGAGGAATTCTGCGAGGTCAATGTGTTCGAAGGACCTGAACTTGCCACTCATGAATATCCTGTTCCAGAGCTAAATCGTCGAGCTCTTAAATGGGTATTTGTGTACCGACAAAACGTAGCTCCACGAATCGTGATCGAAGAAGTTGGCGGGAGTTCGGCCCGAGCGAAACGTCGGTGGACCATTGACAGGTGATTCTACATTGCAGCTTGGTAACACTGGATTCTTTTAAATGGCGGCAAAGGGCCAACTCGGTTGTCGGAAGGTGCAACTGCGGTCAGTCTGTCCGATAAAGTCTTGAATCGAGGGTTTGACTATTGGGGAAGGAGGTGGCTGACGAGGCCTCAACCGAGAGGGGCCAGAGCCACCAGATTCTCTAGTGCCGCGGGTCAGGATTTGAGGGACAGCTTCCAGAGGCTTGGCGGAATAAGTGGTTTAGAGCAGTTCGGTTGTGTTGACGGGGAGTGGACTGGTTGTGCTTGTTCAGCCTCTCCCCCTGTGGTGAAGAGGCCGAACTGATCGTCCCTAGAAGCCTTCCAGTTTGGCGGCTCTCTTATAGCATTGGAAGATGATGTGCCATCCAAGCGCTATGATGGCGAGCCACCCGATCCAATAGGTGTCTGCAGTGAGTCCAAGATTGCCACCGGCAAAGTAAGTCGTGTGTTGCCCAATCATGGCCCAGACGAGCGGCAGTGACATGTAGGTGTTGTGTTTCGAGCGGAGTCCTGCGAGCGCGGGGTCGGCAGCGTCTGGTGCTTTGCCCTTCTTGACGGCTGTGATGATCCGCTGCTGGGCCGGCCAAATGCGGTACCAGACATTAAAAGCCATCGCGCTTCCGAATAGCGCGCCAGTGTGAATCAGGGTGCTCCGATAGGAAAAGCCGACGTCGACAAAGAAGTAGACGGTAACCGCAAGCAGAGCGAAAGATACGATGACTGCGGCGCGCACGTTTGATTTGAGGTTGCTATTCCAAAGGGCGTCGTAGAGAAACACGCCAAGGAAGGTGACTGCGACCATAACGATTGGCCCGGTTCCCCAGCTTGCTTGAGAGTCCAGGGCTTGCCCGCCATGATAGTAAACGAGAAGCAACAACATGACACCGGTGACCCATGTCCATGCGGCTCCCCATCGGAACCAAAATAAGGCTCTTGGCATGAGTTCGGGCACGACTTGCTTCTTGGCTGCAGCGTCCAGCTTTGCGGCCATCTGTCCGTTAACAAAGTTGAAAAAATAGAGGTGCCCGATCCACAAAATACCTACAAAAATGTGTATCCATCGGAAGATCGCCTCTAGTCCGTCCATTTTGCCTCCTGAGTGGGATCGAAAACCAAGCCGGAGTGTAACACCCGTACTTTTCCTTGTCTACGAGGTGTGACTTGGAGTTCATTTTGTTTGCAGTCCGTCCGAAGTATTGTTGGGGGGCACTTGGGCCAGTGAGTCAGTCAGGCTGGATCTTTTAAAGGTGACATAATCTATCCGATTCCAAGCTTGAGGAGCCACACATCTAAACGATGAGGGTCCTAGAGAAGAGCGATTTGAATGAGTGGCTGCCATGCAGATGGTTGGTGATTGAAAGTTGGGGTTTGCCATATTGGCGGCAAATAACAGCAGGTGAGTTTATGGATCGAACCGGCCGTATGTGTCCCTCTGCGTTCAGGGCGGAGGCACCTCAGGACCTTGGTGGGGCGGACATATCTTCGAATTGGTTGTGCGGGACTCAGACTAAGCGAGGCTATCTTATGAGGACATTAACGGTCATTGGTTTGTTCACATTATGGGTTTTATCCCTTGGTTCAGTGAGCCTCAGTGAGGCTGCTTGCGACTCGGACGGTGAAGTTCAGTTCCTGTGCGGTCCGGTGAGTCCGGAAGATTTAGCCCCCGTTCCGGAATCGCCGTGGGTCATCGTCTCCAGTATGGTGGATGAGGGCCATATCTATGTGGCTGATATTCGTGACCATACTTCGACTGTTCTGTTTCCGACCGAGACTTCACAAGCCAGACACGACACAGAAATATACGGCGCATGTCCTGGTCCGGTGTCGAGACAATTCAGGCCGCATGGCCTTTACCTGCTTCCTGGAGAAGGCGGGCATCACACTTTGTACGTTGTCGGTCATGGGGATCGCGAAGCGATCGAAGTCTTCGCTCTCGAAACTGCCGGCCTATCGCCGAGCTTGACTTGGGTTGGCTGCGCTGTTGCACCTGACTCTCTCGCGTTAAATTCTGTGGTTGCTCTTCCTGAGGGTGGCTTTGCGACTACCAGTCCACGAACGGGTGACATTTGGGAATGGAACCCTGCTGCCGGATGGAGCCGTGTGGCAGGGAGTGAGGATATTGGTCCCAATGGTCTTGAGATCTCTCGGGACGGGAATTGGTTTTTTGTTGGCGGCTACGGCAGCCAGTCGTTGATTCGTTTGTCTCGAGGGCGGGTGCCAGTTGAGAAGGAAGCCGTGGGGGTTGGGTTTCACATCGATAACGTTCGATGGGGGCCTGGAGATACGCTACTTGCGGCTGGTCATCTTGGGCCGAGGCGAGAGGCCATCGGAGAGTGTATACGGGAGCGTCAATGTGAAGGGGTGACGTCACGAGTCGCGCGGGTTGACCTCCAGCAATTCACTGCTGAGGAGGTCGTTCGTTATTCTTCGAACGACCTCCTGATTCTCGGTACTGTCGCGATTCAGGTGGGGGAAGAGATCTGGGTTGGCGGCGTTGCCGGAGGCGATCGAATTGCCCGGTTCCCAGTCTCGTCTCAATAACCGCTAGGTTTCCGCGGTCAGCGGTTGACCTAGGGGCGTTCTTGCATACGAGAGCCGGCGAGCATGTTCGTCAGTCCGTAATTGCCCTCGTGGCAGGCATACTCAAACATCGGGCCGTCGGACTGCGTCAATGGTAGTGAGCCACTCCATGGGCGTAGCCAGGTGTTGGGGTCAGTTACTGTGAACTCATAGTCGATCGTATCTTCGTCGATACGGGTGAAACGCTCGGTGACGTGGAGCGATTGACTGAGGTTACTGTTGAAGTTTCGGATGAAGGCGTGGTCATTAAAATGGGTCGTTTCCACCACCAGGGTGTCACCTTCCCATCGGCCTCGCGAGTCTCCTGCATACTGGCGGATTGATGTGGTTATGTGGGGACGTCCGTCGATGGGGATAAAGCGCACATCATGGATGTGCTCTTGAACGATGGCTACAAAGTCCTGATTCTGAAAGATCTGGTAGTTGTTGTTGTACGCCGTCGGGAACGATGGTATTCCGCGGTACCAGATGCAGCGGTCGCCGAGATCGAGTTGCTCATAGGTGTCGGTCGGCAGTCGTCCGCCTCTGACGTCGGCCAGCCGGTTTGCCTCAGTGGAATTTAACCAGGCTTCCGTTTCTGGTGTTAGGGCTGGTAATCGGCCGTTAGGTGGGTCCACTATGACTGAGGTTCGTTTTGTCGAGACGACCGTTGAGCCGCGTTCCATCCAAAAGTTGTTGTAGGATCCAGGGGCTCCATCAACCCCACGGTCGACACTTCCGTTAGGCTCGGCCACTGTCCTTAGAGCCGACCGGCCCGCTAGGTCGCGGTTGCGGTTGGCGGCACGTTGCTCGATGCCGGACGCTTCCTCTTCGGTCAAGAACTCTTGGTCACCCAATTCTGCTGGCCGCTGAAATGGTGTTAGCGTAGAGTTGTTCCATACTCCCTGTAGGTCAGGGCTGCCCCAGGCCGTTCTTGGAATCGACGGGTTTGATTGTGCAGTTACCAGCGCAGGTGCCAGCGATACCGCTATGGTCACGGCCTGGGCCGCAGCGAGAGTTCGATGAATCATCCCAGCCTCCTAACTGTTTCCGTTGGTTCCATTGAGCTTGTCTCTAATTCGGCCCATGCTCCCATGGTCAAGAGAATACTTGACCTGCTTGGCAGTTTCTATCGAATGGTTAGGTTTTAGTGTTTTTGAACATCACTGGAATGGCGGCGTTGTCTATGTGAGCGTGCTGTGAAAATCAAGGTAAAGGTTTGGAGAGACCTTGGATCGTTGTAGAGTGAGAGCCGCCGAGAGCCTAGCCAAACTCTTGAGGCACTCTCGCCCTTGGGACTCAGCGAAGTCTGGTATCTGTCAACGTGAGGCTATAGGAGGAGCGTCTGTGAATGTACTGGTCACTGGGTCGAGTGGTCTGCTGGGGTCGGCTTTGAGGCCAGTTTTGACAGCTGCTGGCCATCAAATCCGTCAGTTGCTGAGAGTGCCCTCAACAGAGTCAGGGACAACTTCTTGGGATCCCAGCGGCGGAAGATTCGTGGATGGAGCTCTCGATGGGATCGATGCGGTGGTGCATCTGGCCGGAGAGAATATTGCCGGAGGGCGTTGGACGGTCGACCGGAAAAACCAAATTCGAACTAGTCGGGTCCGTGACACGCGGAATCTCTGTGAGGGTTTGGCTGCACTCGAGACTCCTCCGAAGGTACTGGTGGCGGCATCAGCAATTGGTTTTTACGGTGATCGGGGAGATGAACCGCTCGATGAGTCGGCCCAGCCGGGTCATGGATTTTTGCCTCAGGTTTGCGAAGCTTGGGAGGCGGCCACATTACCAGCTCGAAGGCGCGGTATCCGGGTTGTGAATCTCCGAATCGGGATTGTTCTGAGCCGTTTCGGCGGGGCTCTGGGGACCATGTTGATGCCGTTCAAGCTAGGGATTGGTGGAGTTTTAGGGACTGGCGACCAGTATATGAGTTGGATTTCACTCACCGATGTTGTGAACATTGTGGCGCATGCTTTAACTAATGACTCGCTTCAAGGGCCGCTCAATGCTGTTGCACCTGGGGCTGCTACCAATCGTGAGTTCACCAAAGCTCTGGGTAAGGCCCTTCGGCGGCCTACTGTGTTTCCTATGCCCGCATTCGCCACCCGTCTCGTGTTTGGAGAGATGGCTGATGCGTTGCTACTTTCTGGCGCTCGGATCGTGCCAGCCGTTTTACAAGGGAGTGGTTTTCGATTTGACTATCCCGATCTGGCTGTCGCGCTTCGGCATGAGCTGGGTTTAGACTGACTTAGGTCCTGGGTTCTCTAGAAAAACAGTTCGGTGACGTGGAACTATGTCGCCTAAAATGTAAGTGTAGCAAGGAGAGTGATACTGATGAGCAAGTGGCAGAGCGCACAGCTGACATCCATCGTGGTGCTATTGGCGGTGTTTTCACTAACGACAAGAGTGGTTATTGCGCAGAGTTCAGATGTGCCAAGGGCGTTCGATGGACATCCGGACCTGAACGGGGTCTGGCAGGCAATTGGGACAGCACATTGGGACATACAGGACCATCCGGCCAGTGCCGGACCACCGGACATGGGTGCCATTGGGGCAATTCCACCTGGGCAAGGAGTTGTAGTCGGTAACGTGATTCCTTATCGCCCGGAGGCGCTTGAACAAAAACAGCAGAACTTTGAAAATCGGTGGACCGATGATCCAGAGTTGAAGTGTTTCATGCCTGGAGTACCAAGGGCCACGTATCTGCCGTATCCCTTCCGGATCATTCAGGGTGACCGCAAGATTATGCTTGTATATGGCTTTGCCGAAGCGAATCGTACGGTCCATATGGATAAGGACAACCCAGAGCCTCCTCCGCTCGATACCTGGATGGGGCGGTCTCACGGGAGCTGGGATGGCGACACGTTGGTAATTGATGCTGTGGGTTTTAACGGCGAATCTTGGCTCGATCGTGCTGGTAACTTTGCTAGTAACGGTTTGCACGTGGTCGAACGTTACACCCCGATGGGAGCCAATGTGCTCATGTATGAGGCTACCATCGAAGACCCGAACGTGTTTACCGAGCCTTGGACCATGCGAATGCCCCTTTATCGGCGCTTGGAAGAGAATGCCCAAGTTTTGGAATACAAGTGTGTCGAATTTACTGAGGATCTTCTCTACGGCCATTTACGGAGAGAGCCAACCCGTTAGTGAGAGGTATCGAATCATGACGTTGACTCGAATTGGACTTGCGTTTGTTGTTGCGGCGGTGCTGTCTACTGGTGTGGGGGCCGCTGATTACCATCATGTGCACTTGACGACATCGAACGCCACAGAGGCGATCGGCTGGTATACCCGCTACTTGGACTGCGAACCCCTGACCGACCGCGACGATGGGGTCGAATGTGGCGGTGCCCAAGTCGTTTTCGATTCTCGTCCCACGCTCGGCAGCAGCCAGAGGACGGGCATTGACCACATCTCGTTCTCGTATGCCGATCTGATGGCGAAGATGGCTGAGCTTGAGGCAGTGGGCGTTGGAGGCTCTGGAGTGAGGCTGCAACGTTTCCCGGATGGTTCGACGCTGCGCGATATACCCGGGCTGTTCAAGGTTGGTTTTATTTTCGATCCATGGGGTACGCGGATCGAACTGGTCGAGGATGACCAAACGATCGGGTTCCACCATATCCACCTGAATGCCAGTGACCCGGCAGCCACGCTTGCTTGGTATCAGGAGAGTTTCGGGGGTGAGAGTGCTAGCCTGCGGAATCGGATCGACGGCGTGCGCATGGGTGATATTTGGCTGCTGGCGATGCCGTATGAAGATGGGGTTCCTGCGGCCACTGCCGGTCGGGCGATCGATCACATCGCCTTCTCTGTGACCGATATGGATTCGGCCGTTAGCGGGTTGAGATCGCGCGATGCCGAAATCTTGGAGGAACCGATGGTGCCGAGCGGCGGCCGGACAGCTGCGAGGCGTGCGTTTATTGGTGGGCCAGACAATGTCAGTTTAGCGGTGGTTGAGGCAGGGTTCGCGGGTGTTGATGCGGAGATTGAGGTGCCGGTCGACATTACGACGGAACTGCAGCCGTACACAGTGCCGCGTACGCCGTGGGGTACGCCTGATTTTCAGGGAGTCTGGACCGGAGACGCGGCGCACGGTATTCCGCTACAGCGGCCGGAAGACATGACTGACCTCTCGTCGTTGACCGCAGAAGAAGCGGCGGCGCGTCGTGAGCGTGGGACGCTGGGTAGTATTTGGGGCTATGAGTCGGAGTGGCGAGACACGACGTTGGGCTATGTGAAGTCCACTCCGTCGCGGCAAGTCGCGATGGTCATCGATCCCCAAGATGGACGCCTCCCACCCATGACTGCTGAGGCTCAGGCCCGCACCGCGAATCGGGTTGACACCTCTGGCGTGAGACGTATTGCCGAGGGTCCTGAAGATTTGAGCCCGTGGGTGCGTTGTATCACGCGAAGTCTGGTACCCACGCCTGGCGTCTACAACAATGGTATGCAGATTGTGCAGGGTCCAGGCCATGTGGCTTTGCAGCGTGAGATGATTCATGAAACACGGGTGATCCCGACGGACTCTAGTCCACACGTCGGGTCGGACATTACTTCCTGGCTTGGTGATGCCCGGGGCTATTGGGACGGTGACACGCTGGTTGTTGAGATTCGTAACTTCAACGGGCAAGTGCCATACCAAGGGTCTAGCGATAATCTGACGATGACCGAGCGCTATACTCGGACCGGGCCGGACACGCTTGAGTATCAGTTCATGCTCAACGATCCGACCGTTTGGACGAGGCCTTGGACCGGCATGTTCACGTTTGTCCGAGATGAAACCCAGTATGAACTCGTGGAGTATGCATGCCACGAAGGGAACTACGGAATGACCAACATTCTTAGTGGTGCGCGGGCTCGAGAAGCAGATGAAGGCCGGTAGGTGATTTATCAGGGAAAGCAGAGGTAAGGGTAATGCGATACATGGTAGGAACACTTGTGATTGGTCTTGGTGTCGGTTTTTTTGTGGCTGGCGCGTCTGTAGAGGCGCATCACGCATTCGCTGCAGAGTTCGATGCGAACCGCCCGGTGGCACTGCAGGGCAAGATCACGAGAATGGAGTGGATCAACCCCCACGCGTGGATGCATCTTGATGTAGAGAATGATGATGGAACCATCGACAGTTGGATGATTGAAGCTGGACCTCCAGGGGCACTGGTTCGGCGGGGCTGGTCGAAAGCCTCCGTTATTCCTGGGACGGAGGTTCTAGTTGAGGGTTATCAGGCGATAGACGGTGCATTCCGGGCAAACGGTCGAGATGTGACGTTTCCCGACGGGCGGCGTTTATTCGCTGGGTCTTCCGGAACAGGGGCTCCGCTAGATGGCAGAGATGCCACAGAGCCTGGACCTGGACGGTAGCCTGACTGGGCAGAAAGCTGAGACATAGCGTTGTGAACATCCCCTGCGGGCGTTCTTGATTCGTCCGTAGGGGATGGTTCAGGCTAATCGTACCTCCCTGTGTTCAGACTGAACTTTGTGGGTCACTGAGGTGGTTGGTGATCCTCTACAACCTTGGGCCCCGTGCGTCAGTTTGGCCTAATATTGCTGCACTCCTACGCCGTATATGTCGATGGTGCTGTGCGTTGCATTCATTGCATAGTCGGGTCAAACTCAGTTCTTCAGAGATAGGTAATGCGCGTTTGAAACCAGACCATCTTGGCCTGGGACACCATTGGCTTGGTGTGGCCGTCGTTAATGACGAAGTAGTCATCTGTTCAACAGTTCTCGAGCGTTACTGACTCGAAGTTACTGTTGCAGCTTGTATTCATGTTCGATCGACTGCTGTCAGTTTTTGCTGGGAACCTGCAGAGTCTTGTGTGGCGCCAGGAGTGAGGGAGGCTAGTGATGATTAGGAATCGCATATGTGTCTTGTTTGCTGCGATGTGTCTGCTGTTGGCCGCTACTGTGTTTAGCCAGACGCGACAAGCTATGACCTTGGTCGATTTGTTGGAGACACCACGGTTGACAGACCCACAGTTGTCTCCAGATGGGAGCCAGCTACTCTACGTGCTGGGTCGAGCCGACTGGAATGCGAATCAGATGCAGACGCATATCTGGCGGGTCAACAGTGATGGGGGAAACACGGTGCAGTTGACGAATGGTTCTAGTGGTGAGCTGAGCCCCCGCTGGTCGCCAAGTGGTGAGACCATCGCTTTTCTGGCGAAGAGAGGACCTACCGAGGAATCTCAAATCTATCTATTGGGAAATGGTGGAGGTGAGGCGAGTAAGTTGACGGCCCACCCAACAGCGGTTTCTGACATTGCATGGTCTTCGGATGGCAGTTCGTTGTATTTCCTCGCATTGGATGAGAAGTCGCTAGAGCAGCGGAGTCGAGAGTCAAAAAACGATGATGTTTATGCTTTTGAGGAACAGCTTGAACAGCAACATCTATGGATGGTGGCTGTGTCTACCGGAAAGACGACCCGCGTCACTGAAGGCGGCTATTCCATCCTTGCTTACAATCTCTCACGGGACGGGCGGCGTGTTGCATTTCATCGTGCCCCTAATCCAGTGCTTGAATATCGGGATGCAAGTGAAGTCTGGTTGATGAACAGCGATGGCAGTATGCCAGTCAGGCTCACTAATAATGACGTTCCGGAATCGGGCGCACGGGTGTCGCCAGATGGGTCACAGGTGTTATTTCGGTCGCGTTCCAATGGACGTTTCGAAAAGTACTACAACAGTAACGTGTTCTTGGTCTCAGCGGCCGGAACTACAACCCAGATGTTGGCTGATGAACTTCCCTACGAATTCACAGCGGCCGAGTGGTCTGAAGACGGGCGGTCGCTGTTCGTTGTTGCCAACATGGGGCTTCACAGTGAGTTACTTCGCCTGGACTCGGTGACAGGCATGTCTGAACCGCTAACTGAAGGCCAGCATTCGATAGGCTCTTGGACTCTAGTTCCCTCTGCTGATCAGCATATTCTGACGATCCGTGAACCTAACAACCCTGGCGATGTGTGGCTGCTGGCGACCGACACTGGTTCCATGCTAAGGCGCGTTACCCGTGTTTTTGATTATTTAGCTCGTGATTTCCACTTGCCTCACCAGGAGGGGGTTGATTGGACCGGTGCCGATGGCGTGTCAGTAGAAGGTCTGCTGTTCTACCCTCTCGACTATGAAGAGGGACGTCGGTATCCGCTCGTTATTCAAACTCACGGTGGTCCACAAGCCTCTGATAAATTCGGGTTTGGGTCGTCTCGCAATTACACACCGGTGCTGTCGGCTATGGGCTATTTTGTATTGCAACCCAACTATCGAGGCAGTACAGGCTATGGCGATGTGTTTCTACGCGATATGGTCGATGGTTACTTTACCAACGCTCACCTCGATGTGCTCGCTGGCGCGGACCACCTGATCGCTTCGTCCTTAGTAGATGGCGACCGGATGGCTAAAATGGGATGGAGTGGCGGTGGCCACATGACGAACAAAGTCATCACCCATACAGGTCGTTTTAAGGCAGCGTCGTCTGGTGCTGGAGCCGCGAACTGGATCTCAATGTACGCACAAAGCGACACTCGCAGCCAGCGTACTCCTTGGTTCGGTGGGACCCCCTGGCAAGTCGATGCGCCGACTGACCTCTACTGGGAGCATTCGCCATTGAAGCACGTGTCAGGTGTAACGACCCCGACGATCTTCTTGGTTGGAGAAGATGATCTCCGAGTTCCTATGCCGCAGTCGGTCGAAATGCATCGCGCACTCAAGAGTTTGGGAGTTCCGACTCATCTCTATGTTGCTCCCCGAGAAGGGCATGGATGGCGGGAACTTCGTCATCAGCTTTTCAAGATGAATGTTGAGCTTGATTGGTTTGAACAATACGTGACAGACCGCCCTTACACCTGGGAAATAGCACCAGTGGACCGGCCCTAGTGACGCGTTGCCAACGTGTGTTCAGTGGCTAGTTTTCCGGATGTTTCTTGAGTTTTTGTGCTTGAGGCTAGTCGGTTAAGCCAGCGGCTGGCAATTGATGGCGATAGCAGCCGAGTGAGCAGTATTAGTCAGAGACACTCTTGGTTTCGTGTTAGGGATTATTTGAGTGCGGATGAACGTTGTCCATGCAGTGGGCTGTACAGGCTAAGGATAAGGGTTTGATCAAATAGGAGAATTTGGCGATTTGGTAGTCTGTCGAAAAACGGTAGTCAGCGGTCAGAGTCGCAGCTGTCTTGAATATCGCTAGCCGTCAGCGGGTTGGAGTTGGAATCGGAGTCGGTTTTCATATCGCTGTCGCAGTCGTCTCTTTCGCCCTTCCCGCAGGCGGACATGAAGTTCATGCCAAATGCCAGTGTGCTGGCGCCGACTGCTCTAGTGAAAAATGAACGCCTATCTAACTTCGCTGTTTTGATCTGACTGTCTAGCAGTGGCAGAGGTGACTGGCTTTTACTCTTGTTGCTGTCTGGGGACATCATTCCGTTTCTCCCTCAAGTCGGCCCTAGCATGAACGAACGTTCCTCCTGGGAGATTCCTTCCATGCTATTCAGTGGAAGTCGGTGGGTGGTAGCTAGCTTTATTCTGGAAGTGCGAATACGAATAAATTATTTCCAGCACTGGGTTGAAGGTCTGGGGTTAGGTGGCGGAGTCCTCCTGTGTTCAGAGATCGACCAGTGCTGATTGCCACATATTGTCGCCCATCAACCGCGTAGGTTACCGGGAATCCGGTAACCGGCGATCCAAGGTTGATCTCCCACAGCACTTCGCCGGTATTGTGGTCGAGAGCTTTAAAGCGACCATTGGCATCGCCTCCGAAGACAAGTCCTCCACCCGTGGACATCAACGACATAGTGAAGGCCTTTTGATCGTGTGTCCAGATAGTTTCGCCGGTCTCGACAGATATGGCTCGAATTGTGCCAAGTTGGTCGATACCTGGCGTGATTTGGGTGCGCACACGCAATGCGTACCAGCCAGTGTCAGCGGCGGCCATCATCCTCCCGCAGGTATGGCGCAGCGGCATGTACATGTTGTTGGTTAGTGGGCTATAGGTTCCAGCCTCCCAGTCCTTGCCCCCTTGCCAGGTCGGGCAGGCCATCACTTCCTGCCCCTCTGCGGTGAACACAACCTCTGCATTCTCGGTTACCGTTCCTGTGGCGCCGTCGATGTTACTAATCACGTTCTGACTGACGGTCGGCGTCGCCCAGAGGAATTCCCCGGTTTCGCGATCAAGTGTGTAGACCACACCGGTCTTGCCGGGAATGCCAGTGACAACCCGGCGGCGCTCTCCAGTCCGCAGCCTGGGGTTAATCCAACTCACGGCGCTAGGGTTCGGTGCGACTGCAGTGTCCACCAACAGGCGTTCGAACGGATGGTCAAGGTCCCAGTGGTCATTGAGGTGTTGGTAATACCATCTAATTTCGCCGTTGTCTGCGTCAAGTGCTAGTGTGGAGTTGTGATACAAGTGTGTGAAATTCACTCCTCCGACTAGGAATTTTGGCGCCGGGGATGTAACCGATGTGCCGACGTAGACAAGGTTTAGTGCAGGGTCGTAGCTTGGTACCATCCACGATCCGACGTGTCGGCGCTCCTCATAGGGTACGTCGCCCCACGTTTCGTCACCTGATTCGCCGGGTGCGGGAATGAGTCGGCGTCGCCATATCTCATTGCCGGTCTCGGCATCGTGGGCCGTGATGACACAAGCATCGGGCCCTGAACGTGGCATACAGCCTCGGCCTGAGATGATCTTGCCGTTAGCGACGATCGGGCCTGATGACTGGTGGGCTGGCAATTTCTGGTAATCAAGAATCTGGGTTTCCCAAACCAGTGTTCCAGATATTGCATCTAGGGCAAAGACGTAGTCGTCGGCACTAGTGTCGATGATTAGCTTGTTATAAATGGCGATGTTCCTGTTGATTTGGGCAAGTCCTGCAACGTAGTCTGTCAAATCTTCTGGCTGGTCCCGTTGGTATTCCCACTGGAGGTCGCCGCTGACTGCATCAATCGCTTGAATAACATCGCTTGGGTTGGGCATGTACATGATGCCGTCATATACCAGTGGCGTGCCTTGATTGCTGCCTGGGTTCAACGCTCGAGTCCAGACTAGGCGAAGTTCGTTCGCATTGTCCCGGTCAATCTGGTTCAGGGGACTGTAACCCCAGCTGTCTAGGGTGCGCCGCCACATGAGCCAGTGTTCCGGCGGGGGAGCCTGGAGCATCTCGTCAGTGACTGGTCTGAAATCCACGCCTGATTGGGCTTGGGCAACGGTAGGAAGAATTGCCCAGAGCGTGGCTGCAGTCAGCATTATTAGCGTGCAGTGTTTAACAGGACGCTGATGAGACATACTGTGACTCCGGGTTCTGAGAGAATATCTACAATGGCTTCCGCTTGTCATCCTGGGTCTAGCGTGCTGGTAGTGCAAACACGAAAAGGGTGTTGCTTCCGCTGGGCGTGTTCAACTCAGGGGTGAGTTGTAGGAAACTGGTGCCTTGCGTTAACCCGCCTGACCCGATGGCGAGATACTGTCGACCATTGATACTGTAGGTCATAGGGCGACCGCTTACCGGTCCGTTAAGGATGGTTTCCCATAACACTGAACCGTTCTCTGCATTCAGAGCTCTAAATCGCCGGACGACGTCCCCCGAGAAGACCAGGTTACCACCGGTAGCGAGCACGGAGCCGTAAATTGGAGCTCGTTGTTCATAGGTCCAGAGTGTGGCGCCTGTTGAGGCAGACACCGCTTCTAGCCGTCCGACCGGTGCCGTGTCTGCGTCAACTCCAGGCACGTGACGAACTCTGGTCCGGATATCATAGCCGTCGCTGGGTCCAGCAATATCCACTGACATTGCCAAATCCATACAAGCGTTGTTTAGAGGGTTGTAGAGTGCCTTGGTGTCCGGGCTGTAGGCTCCTGATGGCTGGTTCTTGCCACCTAACAGGTGTGGACACGCGAGAACTGCATTTTCCACAGACTGTGGTGTTGTTGATTCATCGATACTAGGTCGACCTGTCTCGAGATCGAGGCCAGTCATGATGTTTTGATACACCGTCGGTCGTGCCCACAAGAATTCTCCGGTCTCAGCGTCCAGTGTCCACACGAGGCCGGTCTTGCCTGGTATCCCGGTGATGATCTTACGCATCTCTCCCGGTTGCACATTGGGGTTAATCCACGGAACCACTTCAGGGTTTGGCGATACATTGGTCTCAACAATCATGCGTTCAAACACGTGGTCAAGGTCCCAGTTGTCTCGAGGCAGGTGCTGAAAATACCAAGCCATTTCACCAGTATCTGGGTCGAGTGCCAAAGTGGAGTTTGTAAAAAGCAGGTCTGCTTTGCCAGCCCCGCGGAGTTTCTCCGGAAGTGGTGCTGGTGGGCCAGTGCCCCAGTAGACGAGGTCCAGTGCTGGGTCGTAGCTGCCGACCATCCACGCCGATGCATGCCGGCGGGCTGAGCGTGGGAGACCGCCCCAGGTGTCACCACCGGGCTGATCCGGTGTAGCGGCCGTGTTAATACGCCAGATTTCCTCACCGGTGTCGACATCGTGTGCAGTGATGAAGCAGCCGCCTGGGCGAGGACTGGAAGGGTTACAGCGGGACCCAGTGATTAGCTTACCCTTCACAATAGTGGGACCAGCGGTTTGCGCCACACGTTCGCGATAGTCAGCGCGTTGTGTTTCCCATATGAGTGTGCCGGTGCGGGCATCGAGCGCCACAAGGAAAGCATCATTGGTGGCAAGGAAGATCTTGTCGTCGTAGATGGAAACGTTACGATAGCGATATCTGGTTCCGGTTACGTTCGCAATGTTATCGGGAAGATTACGCCGATACTCCCACAGTAGGTCGCCGGTTGTAGCATCCAGTGCCTGAACAATATCTTCGACATTGGCAAGAAACATCACCCCATCGTAGACGATCGGTTCGACCTCCTGGTACCCGTGCTGCATCGCTCTAGCCCATACCAGGCGAAGCTGGTCAACATTATCTGCATTGACCTGATCAAGTGAGCTGTATCCCCACAGTTCGTAGCCATTGCGGAAGCTGATCCAGTTGTCTGGGTCTGGCGATCGCAGCATTGCATCAGTGACTGGCACGAAGCTTTCCAATAGTTCGGGCACGGAACTCTCGGAGGTTGGTTGGCCGTAGGCGGTGACCCCGAGGCAGGCGAAACTGAGGCACACAATTAATGAGGCTAACAAACGGCGGATTACCATGGCTTCACTCTCTAGTTTCAAGACCTATCGGATGGGGAGCCTACAGGTCGGATTATATGGTCTTGTGCCGAATTATTTGCTGTGAAACATGCTACCGGTTAGACGAGACAGCGACCATGAGCATGTAGATTTGAGCTGTGAGGATGGGTGGTAGCGCAACCGAGACCGGCCTCAAGTGGCGGTGCCTTCGGCATGGTGAGGTCAGGAAACGGCTTAATCAAGTAGCGATAATTTCCAGAAACCACAAATTCTGGGAGTTTTTGGGGGGCGGTTGACATTTTCCTGGCTAATTTCTGCGTAGAGGCTTGCGACGTGTCTCGTCCCATTCTGTTTCATTTTGGTGATGTATTTTGGACAGCTAACCGGATCAGCGATCGGATAGGTAGATTATGATCGACATCACTCCACGAGCAATGACACACGGGACTAGGTTTGAGTGTAGCGACTGAAAGGACATGTTTATGGCTTCTTCTAGACGAAGGTTTCTGACGACGGTAGGTGCTGCTGCGGGAGGGGCTGCTACTTTTGGCGGGCGAGTGGCTGGATGGGCAGGATCGAAGTCGGGTCAGATTACGTCGGACAGCTTTTCGCCAGCAGAATTGCTGAAGCAGCACATCACAAAGCCTGAGGCTACTAGCGCCGCGATTGTGGTTCAGGAAGATCCTCGTATGCCTACCCAAGAAGAAGTTGAATCCTGGTACACAGATCGCAGAAATTGGGGTCGATGGGGGGCTGATGACCAGCGGGGCGCGATCAATCTGATCACGCCTGAGAAGACTGTGGCTGCCACGCGACTCGTACGGACGGGACGGAAGGTATCAACAAGTCGGGTCTTTGAGCCAGAGCAACACTTTATTCGCAAAAGCTCCCGTGCAACCGGAGGTGGCTCCGTTGTCGATTATTACGGTTTCATTTATCACGGCCAGACGATTACGCACATTGATGCCCTCTGTCACATGTGGGATACCGACGGGATGTGGCAGGGAAGAGACCCAGACGTGGAATTGACAACCCAAGGTGCCTCTTTTGGGACTATCGATGCCTGGTCTGACGGCATTATCACGAGAGGGGTGTTGCTCGATGTGCCGCGTCATCGGGGAGTATCGTACGTGACACCAGATAGTCCCGTACACGGTTGGGAGCTTGAGGAGATAGCTCGTGCTCAGGGTGTCGAAATGGAACCTGGGGATGCTCTCCTTGTGTATAGCGGCAAGGATGCGTTCGTGCGGGACGGGGGGGTATATGCTGGTGGAGATCGGCCGGGTTTGAGTGTTACTTGCGCCAAATTTATACGTGATCATGACGTGTCGCTGCTTGGTTGGGACATGATGGATGCTCGACCTAATCCATATGGTTTGACGTTTCCGGTTCACGGGGTGCTGTTCAACTACGGGGTCGCGTTGCTTGATAACGCCTTGCTGGAGCCGCTGGCTGGGGTGTGTGCGGAAGAGAATCGCTACGAGTTCATGTTCATGGGGCTGCCACTCAAGGTGGCAGGTGGTACAGGAAGCCCAGCCAATCCGATTGCGATGTTTTGAAGCAAGTTTCGCTAGTGCCGTGCCATCTCGTGTTGAGGTGGCACGGCACGCAACGTTCAGGGCAAACTATTTCGGCACAAACGCAAGCAAGCGTCTGGGGTTATCAACCAAGATTTGGTTGATTGTGTCTTCTGGCACCCCCGCGAACCTGAGCTTCGGCACGAACTGCATCAAGACCGAAGACCACCCGTGTCCGTAGTAGTGTTTAAATTGGCGCGCATTCCCTTGATCAGATGACAATAGGATGTGGTCCACGAGGCCAGCGTCTAGTAGGTCTTGGACCATTCTTACCTTGGCGGCAGCAGGGATGTCCGACCGTCCCATCTCGTGTCCGAGCGTATCTAGACCTATGAACGCGCCCCTCCGGGCAACCTCGCGGTGGATCGCCAACGGGTTGTGTTCTGGTTTGATTGTCGCCATGTGGCCGACCACCACGTTTGTGAGGTCCACTCCTTCCCCCTCGATGACGTCCATCTGCTCCATAGCGCAGCTGGGGCAACTTTCATGAGGGGTGTGTGTGAAGATGGGCAATCCGGTTTGTAGGTGTGCACGGGCGACGGCGCGATGCACTTTTCGTTCATCTGGCCGCATTTCAAGCGAGGAGGCGATTTCGCCGAAAGCGCCCCAGCGCTGGGCGGCGGCGTCGGCCACCAATTCCTCAACCAACTCGTCTTCGGACATTTCCGAGACTCGGATAGGGTAAATTGCAAAACCGATGTCTTCGAAGTAGCCACCGGCCATTACGACTTGGACCTCGCTACGGGCTGCAATTTCATTCAGGTTACGAAGTTGTTCAGTGGTTCGGCGCCCGGTCGCTGCATCCACGATGCAGCCGAGGCCGTCGAACGCACTGGCGCGTAACTCTTCCACTGCAAGTTCGATATCGTTTCGCCCAACATGCTCATGGAAGAGGGTCGCACCATTGGAGAGGGCCACCGGGTCTAGGTCTTGCTGGAGGGTACGAATAATCGCATCATTTGGGAGGTTGAGGTTAGAAACGCCAACAAAGTTCTGCTGTGCTTGCAGATCAATTGGAGGAGTTAAGACAGCGGCGCCAGCGGTTGTTCCGAGGAGGCTAAGTACTTCGCGACGTGTGTAGTGCTGCCGTGAATATCCAGACCTATCCATGGTTTCTCCTGCTGTCTAATGTAAGTGCCGACGCCTTAACTGTCGACCCTTGCTGTCTCCAGCCTGGGTAGTAAGGCGTTTGCGTCCGAGTGTGAACTAAAACTCGCTAGAAACGATCGCCGAAAACTGCCTCGTTGAATCCCACCAGGAGGGTCTTTCCTGACCGGATCGTAGGGGCCCTTAGGTTGCCAGTTGGGCCTAGTATGGCGGCTACGGCTTCAGGGGAAGGATTCCCTTCGACTGAGTATGTAGTGACCTTTTTCCCTTTGGCCACGATTAAAGTTGTCACTTCTTGTAATAATCCCTTGGCGTCGGCCTCTTGCAGCTTACGGCTGGCCGGAACGGCCTCGGTGATCTTGACTCGATTAGCTTCCAGGAACTTGGAAGCTTTGGTGCAGCTGGTTCAACCGTTGCGAAAGTAATACCAGTCGACTTTCTTCGGCATTGGAGCGTGTCCTTTCCTCAGGGTGAGTTGGTCGCTCTATTGTATCCGTCCTAGCTGAGTGTTCGCAGTAGTGCGTGTGGCCCGCTCATTTAGAGCCTATTCCTGTTGACAATTTGCCCCATGTGGGTCAGCGTATGCTTGACTGGGGTCACTAGCTGAAAGTCGTGTTTACGGTAACGCCTGATTCTAATGTCTGGACGAGGTATTGCTCCAGTTAAAGGTAGGACTAGGATAGTCGCGTGGCGTTTCAAACGGGGGCGCGAGGATGCGAGGATTAGCCGTCATATTCTGTGTGGGGCTAGCAATTGTGTTGGGTAGCCCTGCTGGCATAGAGGCAGCGAGTGAGCAGCAAAGCGATGGTGCGATCAAATCCGTTGCCTCGCCCCATCGCGCACTGCTTCATCAGTATTGTGTCACCTGTCATAGCAATGCTCAGTATGACAACGGTCGTGTTCCGGTCTCTTTGGAAACTGCTGACATTTCGGATGTGTCTGCTGAGCCTGAACTCTGGGAAAAAGTGCTCAGAAAGGTGCAGGCAGGTGTTATGCCACCAGCCGGTAGACCTCGCCCAGACCAGGCCAATTACGACGGTTTTGTTTCCTATCTGGAGACTGCTCTCGATCGTGTAGCAGCGACCAGGCCCAATCCCGGACGGACTGAACCCTTTCATCGCCTCAATCGAACTGAGTACCAAAACGCGATTAGGGATTTACTTGCCTTGGACATTGATGTTGACGCGCTGCTACCGGCTGACGACGCAAGTTATGGATTCGACAATATTGCCGGTGTGCTTAGGATGTCTCCGACGCTGATGGAGCGGTATCTGTCGGCGGCTCAAAATATTGCCAGCCAGGCAGTTGGGGCGCCTTTGACTGTTCCCAATGTCGATACCTTTAGCCTCACAGTAGATTCATCACAAGCTGAACGGATGGAAGGGCTGCCTTTTGGCACCCGTGGTGGTGCCCTCATTCGCTACAATTTTCCCCGGGACGGAGAGTATGTAATTCAAGCGTTGCTGACGAGGCGAGGCGAGGGGGGTGTCGGTGAGCAGATTCCCACTTTCCCGGACTCGCACGACCTTGAGATCAGCCTAGATGGTGAGCGATTGGGGTTGTTTACTTTGGCTGGGGTGTCGCCGACAGAAGGCCAGCTTCTGGGTCAGTATGGGCGCCAAGAGCGAGGGACCTTGGATGCGGATTGGAACGTGCGAATTCCTGTAAAGGCGGGCCCCCAAGATATCGTAGTTGCGTTTCTCAAGAAATCTTCAGCGGCAGATGAGGGGTTGAGGCGACCGTTCCTGAGACATCCGAATTCGGAAAGACCCGAGCCGTACCTTGCCAGCGTTGTGGTCTCTGGGCCCTACGACTCGAGTGGCCCAGGCGAGACGCCGAGTCGAGATCGGATATTTGTCTGTCATCCGATGGCTTTGTCAGAGGAATCTGGCTGTGCCAGGACGATTCTTTCAACTCTGGCCCGGCGCGCCTATCGACGGTCCGTGACAGATGAGGACTTGGCAACATTACTATCCTTCTATCGTAAAGGCCGGACTGGCGGGGGGTTCGAGTCTGGCATTCAGATGGCCATCGAACGTTTGCTGATGAGTCCCTCTTTTCTCTTCCGGGTCGGGCGTGACCCGATCGATATTGCTCCCAATACTGTGTATCCCCTCGATGATGTTGAATTAGCTTCCAGGCTATCGTTTTTTCTCTGGAGTAGCATTCCTGATGACGAGTTGTTAGATCTCGCCATTCAGGGCAAGCTTCGGGACCAGACAGTGCTGGAAAATCAGGTACGCAGGATGTTGTCAGACGGTCGTTCTCGGGAATTGGTTCGCAACTTCTTCGGGCAGTGGCTGCATCTGCGAAACCTGTTAGGTGTGACACCAGATCAGGAGACGTTCCCAGATTTTGACGAAAGTCTGCGGGAGGCATTTAAGCTTGAAATGGAGCTCTTTCTTTATAGCTTCATTCATGAAGACTTGAGTGCTCTCGAGTTGTTGACAGCCGACTTTACTTTCGTTAACGAGCGTTTAGCTCATCACTATGGGATTCCTCATATAAAGGGGAGTCACTTTCGCCGGGTTGCGCTCAATAGTGAAGAGCGGCGTGGGCTGCTGGGCAAAGGCGGGCTTTTGGCTGTTACAGCCTATCCAGACCGGACCTCTCCGGTCGTACGGGGTAAGTGGATTCTTGAAAATATTTTAGGCACCCCACCGCCTGAGGCTCCACCGAATGTGCCGACCCTGGTGGAAAATGGTGATCATGGCGAGACCCTTTCGATGCGGCAGGCTATGGAGCAGCATCGGTCCAATCCAGTGTGCGCTAGTTGCCACAGATTAATGGATCCGCCTGGCTTCGCCCTCGAGCAGTTTGATGCCGTTGGACGGCTGCGATTAGTAGACAGGACTTTTTCCCCGATTGATGCTTCTGGGGCTCTTCCTGATGGAACTGAGTTTGAGGGAGTGAATGGGCTCCGCGGTGTTCTGGAAAACCGTTCAGAACTGTTTATCACGACCATGACCGAGAAGATGCTTACGTACGCCCTGGGTCGGGGTTTGGAGTACTACGACGCTGCGGCCGTCCGGCGAATTACCCGTGAGGCCTCGCAGCACAACTACCGCATGTCAGCATTGATTCTAGGGGTCGTTAAAAGTAGCCCGTTTCAAATGAGGAGGTCAGAGTCATGATTATTAGCAAGATGGTGCTACCGCGTCGAACATTTCTACGTGGCGCGGGTGTGACCTTGGCGTTACCGCTATTGGATGCGATGGTGCCAGCACTCTCCGCTTTGACCAAAACAGCAGCGGCGCCAGTGACGCGATTGGGGTGCATCTACATTCCCAATGGTGTGGCCATGGGCCGTAAGATAAACCACTGGAAGCCCACTGCTAAAGGGAGTGGTTTCGATTTTACCCCCTGTCTTCAACCGTTCGAACCATTTCGTGACCAGGTGGTTGTCACGAGTGGATTAAGCGCGGCTCAGGCTGAATCTATGGGAGATGGTAATGGAGACCACACTCGCGGTACTGCTGCTTGGTTGAACGCGGTTCACCCGAGGCGGACTGAGGGCGCTGACCTCCTGGCTGGCACTACAGTTGACCAAGTGGCCGCGCAGCACATCGGCAGGGATACTCCGCTGCCGTCGCTGGAACTTGGGATCGAGCACACCTATGAGGTTGGTAACTGCGAAAACGGCTATAGCTGCGTCTACCGCAATGTCCTGGCATGGCGAACCCCTACAGCCCCGTTACCGACAGAGCCGAATCCGCGGGTGGTCTTCGAACGCCTTTTTGGCGAAGGGGGCACTCGCGAGCAGAGGCTCGCTCGTATGCAAAAGACAGGCAGTATTCTCGACTCAGTTACTGCTGAGATGGCTGATCTTCAGAAGACTCTGGGCCCTGGTGACCGAGCCAGAGTTAACGACTACTTTGAAGCTACTCGGGAAGTAGAGCGTCGTATCGAAAGGATCGAGTCCCGGATTGATGAGGAAGAACTGCCAGCGCTTCAGCGTCCGGTAGGCATACCGGGTAAATTTGACGAGCACTGCAAGCTGATGTTTGATCTGCAATGCTTAGCCTATCAAGCAGATATCACCAGGGTGTTCACGCTCTTAATGGGTCGGGAATCGAGTCAACGCGCCTATCCTGAAATCGGCGTGCCTCAGCCGCATCATGGTACATCCCACCATCGTGATGATCCTGAAACCCTGGCACGCTACGCGAAAATCATTGCTTATGAGTCGCAGCAAGTTGCCTATTTCCTAGACAAACTACGGTCCACCCCAGATGGTGACGGGAACCTACTGGACAACACGATTCTGCTCTATGGTGCCGGCCTTAGCAATCCTAATGAGCATGCCCACATCGACATGCCTCTCGTTCTGTTGGGAGGAGGTTCAGGCCGGCTCGAAGGAAATCGTCACCTCGCCTATCCGGCCGATACTCCTATGGCGAATCTGTTGATGAGTATGCTCGAGAAAACCGGAATTTCAGTTGAGAGATTTGGTGACAGTACAGGATTGTTAACCGATCTCTAATCAGTAATTAGCAAATGGCTTGCGTGTGGGGGCCGTAGAATGGGGCTCGTAGTAACTTACTTTAGCGTTTGGAACAAAGCTAAGGGGAAGCTAGATATGTGTGTGAAATGTCTAAGAGGTTGGTGGGTTGTGCCGGTGCTGGTGCTGAGCAGTCTCGGTGCTGCTGGCCGCACGGTTCCTCTGGTGGATGCCGTGAAGGGCGGAAGTGTCGACGACGTGCGAGCACTCCTGCAGGAACATGATGTTAATACTCCTGAGGCTGATGGTACAACTGCGCTTCACTGGGCTGTTCACAGGAATGATGTGGCTGTTGCCGGTTTACTAATTAGAGCCGGTGCAGATGTGACAGCAGTCAACCGCTATGGTGTGACGCCACTACTGTTGGCCGCAGAAAATGGAAGTGCTGCCATGGCAGGTCGGTTGTTGGAGGCTGGCGCTGAGGCGAACGCGACTGTAGGGACAAATGAGACGGCACTGATGACCGCGGCTCGGACAGGCGATGTCGACACGGTCAGGGTCCTTCTGACCTATGGAGCCGAAGTGCAAGCGAGAGAAAACTGGTTAGGGCAGACAGCGCTGATGTGGGCTGCGGCGGAGAACAACCCTGACGCTAGTAAAGTGCTGATAGCGGCTGGCGCAGACGTTCAGGCTCGGTCTGCCGCTGGGTTCACGCCCCTACTTTTCTCGGCCCAACTGGGACACATCGAGGCGGCCGGGGTCTTACTGGCGGCCGGTGCTGATGTGGATGCCCCGCTCCCAGATGGGATGAGTCCCTTAGTTGTGGCTGTTGCCAATGGCAATTATGATTTTGCCGCTTGGCTCCTAGAGCAGGGTGCAAACCCTAATGCAGCCGAACACGGATGGACGGCATTGCACCACCTGTCGTGGGTCCGACGACCTAACGTAGGCCAATCCAAGGTTCCTGGTCCGGTGACGACGGGCACTGTCAGCAGCCTCGACCTTATAGTACGTTTGATCGATCATGGTGCTGACCCGGATGCTCGGCAGCAGCAGGAGCCAAGGGATGGGTACCGCAACCTGCTAGACCGTAAGGGGGCGACTCCGTTTCTCTTGGCGGCTAAAGCGGCGGATGTCGAGATGATGCGCGTGCTGTTCGAGAATGGCGCAGACCCTCTGTCTAGGACCGATGATCAGACGACGCCTTTGATGGTAGCCGCAGGAGTGGGTATTTACTCTCCCGGTGAGAATCCCGGGACAAATGAGGAAGCTCTCGAAGCTGTCAAGCTCGCGGCGGAACTGGGTGGCAACGTCAGAGCTGTCAGTGATTATGGCTATACTGCTCTTCACGGTGCGGCTCACCGGGGAGCTCCCGAGATTGTGCAGTTTCTCGCCGACAACGGCGCCAAGCTTGACGCCAAGCTTACTAAGAGCGGTGGAGGTCGTTCGGGGTGGACAGAAGGTTGGACAGCCCTGGCGATTGCAGATGGCCAGTTCTATGGAAACACCTTCAAGCGTTCGCCAGAAACGGCGACTTTGCTCCGTGATCTGCTGAGTGAGTAGGGGTTGTCGATGGGCGAACAGGTGACAACAGGCGCTGGCGGTTAAGGAACCATTGAACTTCATCGATCGCCTGTCAGTGGTCGGATCAACGCAGGACAGTTGCACAGGAAATGTTGGATTTTTATAACGTCAATTTCCAGTATTTCCGTTTTACAGGCAAGGTGGTTTCCGATGCACTCTTTTAAGTCGTGGATTCAGCCTGTTTCGAAACAGATTGCGCGGAACTTGGGTCACGTCTACGCTCGCGGGTGTCGAGAATGAACAGGATACAATGCGCCTATTTCCAGATGAATCAGAGGTGGATTGCGTGATGCGCTTCATACGGTTGGCGGTGGTGTTGGTCATCGGGTGTTCCATAGCCCTACCGATTTACGGGTGTGGACCCGAGGGAGAGGTGGGGGCTGTTCAGCAGGGAGAAGCCGTTGAGACCGCTGGAGATTGGCCCATGTATAGGAGCGACCTGGCAGCAACTGGTTACTCTTCACTAGAGCAGATTACGGCCACTAACGTAGCAAATCTGAGGCAAGCGTGGACCTATCCGTTGGAGGCCGCTGTGGAGGGTGGGCGCGGGCCGAATTCGCAGGTCACGCCGATTGTGGTCAACGGGGTCATGTACCTTCCGGCGGCCGATAGGGTGGTAGCCCTTGATCCGGTTAACGGGCAAGAGTTTTGGCGACACCGAGTGGCCGAGGGCACACCATCCCGTCGAGGTGTGGCTTACTGGCCAGGTGGGGGCGGACTGTCACCACGAATCATCTTCACCACCGGGCGGTTCCTGCGGGCTGTTGATGCTGAGACTGGTGAGTCGATCGAAGCCTTTGGGCAGGTGGGTGCTCAGGATATGGTGGTGCCCTATAACTCGGTACCGCTTATTTACGGAAATGTAATCGTGGTTGGTGCGAATACCCCGTCAGGAACTATTGGGGGTATTGGCAACGCTAGGGCCTTTGATGCCAGAACCGGTGAAAAGGTGTGGGAATTTAGCTCCGTAGCCCAGCCAGGTCAACCTGGGCATGACAGTTGGTCCGGTGAAAGCTGGCGAGGGCGGTTGGGAGCGAACGCGTGGCCGTTTTACTTCTCGATGGACGAGGAGCGCGGGCTCTTGTTTTTACCACTGGCCTCTCCTATTCCTGGGGACTATGGCGGTGATCGACCAGGAGACAACCTCTACGGGAACTCCCTGGTTGCGGTGGATATCGAGAGTGGTAGCTATCGTTGGCACTTTCAGACCATTCATCATGACCTCTGGGATGCCGATCCCCCCGCCCCGCCAGCATTATTCGACATTCCTCGCGAGGATGGTTCAATACCGGCGCTCGGCGTTACGACCAAGTCGGGTTATCTCTACATTCTCAATCGTGAAACAGGTGAACCGATCTACGGTGTCGAGGAGCGGCAGGTGGCTGCCAGTGACGTGCCAGGAGAGGTTACTTCTCCGACTCAGCCCATTCCTCTCAAGCCGGTTGGGTTGTCAAAGCTCAGCTATGACCCGTCTGATCTAGTGACCGCTTCGGACACCTCTGTGGAACACGCTGCTGCCTGTACTGCGCTCGTCGAAAGCTTGGGTGAGGTATATAACGCCGGTCCGTTTACCCCGTGGGTCTACCGGCCAGCCGGAGGACCGGTGCGAACAACGATCTCATTTCCTGGTGGCGTCGGTGGAGCTAATTGGGGGGGAGTCGCGGTTGACCCATCAACTGGCTATCTGATTGTCGTGACTCAGGATCTTGGAGCTCTCGGATATGTTGAAGAGGCTCCAGATGATCATCCGGTTCCATATCGGAAGGGGCCACAACGTCCTGCAAGTTTTGTTGTGCGGATAGCTGATTCAACGTTGCCGTGCCATAGGCCTCCTTGGGGGCGGCTGACAGCGGTTGATGCTGCCACGGGTGACGTCGTCTGGCAGGAGACGCTCGGGGTTACCGATGTTCTGGAAGAGGGACGGCAGGCCACCGGTCGACCGGTGAGAGCCGGTGCTATCACAACTGCCAGTGGGTTGTTGTTTATAGCTGGCACGGATGATAGTCGACTCAGAGCATATGAAGTAGCGTCTGGCAGGCTGCTGTGGTCGGTTCGTTTGCCGCTTCCTGGGAATGCCAATCCAATGACTTACCTCGGTGCCGATGGGAAACAATACGTTGCGGTTGCCGCGACCGATGCTTTAGTGACATTTGCTCTGCCCTGACTGTGGGTCGCACTCTAATGTATGGAGGTGTAGCAATGACGATTTCTCGACGTAAAGCGATCACGATTTCGGGATCTACCTTGGCCGGTTTGTCCCTTGGAGGGTTCAACACCGTTCCTCGTCAGGCCGAGGCTCAGGACGACTGGCCAGACAGTCTTGTAGAACGTCCACTGCGAGACGGGTTTCCTGCTGAACTTCCTCTTAACGCTGATGGCTCAGCGCCTGAGCATCCAGAAAGTGCCGCAGGACCAATCACCGAGCCCTATATGTGGCGCACCCAGGGTCGCCAGACTCCGGACATCGAATTCGACTATCGACAACTCCGGATCAGGGTGGACACCCGGGGACTTGCCCGGCTTGCTGGCACGCTCAGGTTCTCAGACCTTGAATCGTTATCTTTGGTCTCGCACACGTTTCTCCTACAGTGCGGCGCGCCAAATCCTCGCGGTATCGTTAAGTGGACGGGTGTTCGTTTCGCTGACTTCGCAGACATGCTCGGTCTCATTCCAGGAGCCCACTATTGTCGCTTCATAGCCTCGGACCGATTTTATGCTGATGAGCCACTGTCTACCTTAAGGCACCCCCAAGTCATGCTTGCCTGGCTCATGAATGACGAGCCGATTCCATCAGAGCACGGGGCGCCGTTGCGTCTGATTGTTCCTTTTCGCTACGGAAATAGAAGTGTGAAGGCAATCACTGAGATGGTTTTCTCTACCCCAGGACCACGCATGCCACCGTTACCGGTGTGAGTCTTGGTTGTAGTTCTTACTGGCGTGATGGCTCTCAGTGTTAGCGTGTTCCGAGTCGAGCGTCTGTGTTTGGGTCTCTCTTGTAAGGGGAGTGTGTGATGAACGTGTTTTCGCGCATCGGGTTCCAAAGAGTCCTCTCAGTGGGTGTTGGCACTGTTTTGCCTCTGATTGGATTAGCTGTGCCAGTAGCTGCAGCCCAGAACGCAGAAGTTCCCACATTTGCGAGGGAAATCGCACCGATTTTGCAACGGAGCTGTCAAAAATGTCACAGGCCTAACTCGTTGGCCCCGATGTCTCTCATCACTTACGAGGAGGTTCGCCCTTGGGCTCGGTCGATCAAGCAGCGGACCGGATTGCGGAATCGTATGGGGGTGATGCCACCCTGGTATATCGAGAAAGATGTCGGGATCCAACGATTTAAAGAGGATTGGTCATTGAGTGATGAGGAAATTGCCATCCTGGCAGCTTGGTCCGATGGTGGAGCGCCGCGCGGTAACCTGGCGGACATGCCCACTCCGCCACCCTTTATTGATGTGGATGAATGGGAAATCGGAAAGCCAGATCTCATCGTTTCGTCGCCAACCGTCGAAGTGCCAGGCTCTGCACCAGATTGGTGGGGCATGCTGGGTCAGGTTGATTCGGGTCTTGCCGAGGATCGTTACGTCGCTGCTATTGAATACAAAGAGCAGAACGATCTTGAGCGTGGAGTTAAGACCGATACCGTCGGTGGGTTATTTGTAGTGCACCATTCAGCTCTGAGCAGTATCGGCCCAGATGACAGCCCGAGGGACGCCTTTACCTGGCCCGTCCATGAGGTTGGTCGCAATGCAGATATTTTTGACCAAGAGGCTGGCCCATTGTTGAAGGCTGGGTCGAAGTTGATCTTTCCGTCGACTCATTTGCATTCAAACGGAATCGATACGACTGCGCGGATTGAGGTTGGTTTCAAGTTTCACCCGAAGGGTTACAAGCCGACGAAAGAGGTGGAATTGTTGTTCTTTGGTAATGGACCGGACATCGACATTCTTCCGATGCAGGACGATCAGCGGATGGACGCTTATTTCACCCTTCCAGAGAATACAAAGATTAGTGTTTACGAACCTCATATGCACGCCCCAGGTGTCAGGATGTGTCTCGAGGCGGTTTGGGGTACCACTGTTCAAACCCTCAACTGCTCAGGTTATGACCATAACTGGGTTCGGGTCTACAAATATGAAGACAACGCGGCCCCATTGCTGCCGAAGGGCACCATTTTGCATTTGACCGGTTACTTCAACAACTCGCCGACTAATCGAAATGTAGCTGATCCGCGTAACTGGTCTGGATCTGGGCACCGCTCTGTTGACAACATGTTTATCAACCTCCTACAGGCAATCTATATGGATGATGAGGAATTTGCTTCTGAGGTTGCTAAGCGCGAGAGGCTTCGTTTGAAGGATGGTGTTGTAGATGTTGGCTGTTTGGTTTGTGGCACCTCAGATGCCGCCGGTAGTCAGGCTACTGCGGGTGGCGGGCAGTAGGCCGCTCCGAGAGGTTCTCATGGTACAGCAACGAGATCGCATGCGGTTGACCAACCACTTAAGTTTGCTTCTGGCGTCTTTTGCCTTGGTTGGCACAATGCAAGAGGCTCTGGCACAACAGTCTTTTGCCAGCGGACAAACGATCTCGCCAGCCTACGAAGGTTGGATCAAGAATGCAGATGGCTCTTTCGATCTCGTGTTCGGTTATATGAATCGCAATTGGGAAGAGGTGATTGATGTGCCGGTTGGCCCAAACAATGCTATTGAGCCTGGCGGACCGGATCAGGGGCAACCTACCCATTTTCAGCCGAGACGAAATCGATTCGTGTTTCGGGTGAATGTCCAGGCTGACTTTGGACAGCAGGAAGTGGTTTGGACTCTAAAAACCCACGGTCAAATCCAAAAAGCCTACGGTACGTTAAAGCGGGATTACTACATCGACGACCAAGTGATTCAAGCCAACTTTGGTGCAGCGGGTGCAGCAGGTGCAACCCCAGAACTGTCTAGCAACGAGGAACCAGAACTGACTATTGAGGGAAATGCTAGGCGGTTCGCCCAGGTCGGCCATCCACTTAGCTTGACTGCTATCGTTACTGACGATGCCAAGCCGAAGGCGCGGAGGCTAGCTCCGACCGACCCACGAAGACCTGGTCGCATCACGACCGACAGTGCGACTGGCCTAAGGCTGTCGTGGTTCGTCTACCGGGGGAAGGGGATGGTCAATTTTGATCCCCCGCAGATTGCTTCTTGGGAGGACACGAGAGTTGGTCGTCATTCACCCTGGTCACCTGGTTGGTCAACCCCAGAGGTGCCTAAGGATGGTCGCTGGAAGACTCAGGTTACCTTTCGTGAACCGGGCATCTATGTATTGCGTGCTCTAGCACATGATGGTGGCTTGCAGAGTTACCGCGACATACATGTGACTGTCACCCGTTAGCAAGCGCCGTTCCCAGTAAAGAAGCTTGGAGTCTTGCACTTAACCATTGCTTGGTAGTGACAGGGATCGCCTTTAGTGGGTCCGGTAGCAGACCGTCGGTGTTGCACACAGTTATTGATCTGGTTCGCTTGGTCGGTGCCTTCAACATGGTGCCCGGGCTGGTGAAGGTTGTACAGTCTATCCCCTCTCCTGGCATCGAGCTCAAAACCTGCTTAGCCAACTGTTTTTGAGGGCTCATTTTGATTAGGGATCAAAAGATCGCGATCGGGTTAAGTGGTGAGCCCGTGCCGCCGCGTACACGGAGTGGAGCACCGACAAAGAGAAACTCCCAGCGTTGTCGTTCATGGGCCGCTTGTGCCACCGCGTCTAGGTCAAGGTTGTCCAAGATTGGCATACCCAACCCGACAATCACTAACTCGTGGAGTGGATTGGCTAGGCCATCAATACCAGACGGCATAACATCACTGACACCGTCACTGCCAATGACCGCGACATCACGTGTCTTGAGCCATTTGGCCACGGAGGCGTGTGAGCCGGCGGCTCGCTCGACGAAGTTCCATTGGCCTAGCTGACGCACCGCGTCCCATCGACCCGTTCTAATCAGTAACACGTCGCCACTGCCAATTCGGAGGCCAGTGGCTTGTTCCCAGCTTTCGAGGTCACTGATTGTGATGGCAGTTCCGGGCTCGAGATAATCGACCCCCTTGTGTCTTGGCATATCGACGAGCACCCCACGAGTCACGATTCCCTCGTGTGCATTGTGGATTCCGAGTCGCTCGGCGCCCCCTGAAGTCAATCCGCTGACTGGAAAGCCATTGTAGAGTTGCCCGTTGTGCGCAAAGTGAGGAAGCCCATCGACATGGGAGTGAGCGAATCCGTGGTATTGAACCCGGTAGACATCACCAGCTACTTCGTGGTCGCTGAATGTTGAGACGGTCAAAGAGTGTTCAAAGGGATTGGTGTTGACTGGACCCAACCGGGTGTTCAATTCCAGTGCCATCGACACAGATGTTCCCTCACGTACCAGCTGTGTTGCGGCCAACCGCCTCTCATTGGTGATCAGGTTCAGTGTTCCGCGTTCGTCATCGGAACCCCAGCGGCCCCAGTTGGAGATCTCCTTCATCCATCGATTGAAGTCCGTTCTACTTACCGACTCGGCGCCTTGCCCGAGAGCATCTGTGACTGGGACAAGCAGAAGCAGGGCCAGTAATAGCACAATGGTCGACTTCGGGGTAGTGAGAGGATGGTTGGTAGCGGTGAAATTTAACATCGTCTTTGCTCCGTTTTCAAACTTTTACACCAGGAGATGTGCATACAACACTAAGTCTTTTGCCGAGCCACATCCACCTGAATTCATCAAGTCCTTATTTCTAGCTTTCCGACGTTGTTTGATCAAATGCGGTGATCAGGTTGAAAAGCTTCTAGACATAACGCCAACTGAGTAGGTGTCGCTCTAGGCGTTCGGCGATTGCAAAAAGTAGAAGTACAAACGCCATGATAATGACCACAAGGGCTATTGTCAGTGCTGCGTTATAGGTACTCTGGGCAAACTGGAGTAGATAGCCTAGGCCGCGACTAGAGGCGACGAATTCTCCTACGACCGCACCAGTAAACGCGAAACCCACGGCTACTTTAAAGTTACCCATAATCCAAGCCGTGACCGAGGGTAAATACAATTCCCGAATAAGAGTTCTCCGTCCGCCACCTAGCGTGCGGATGCGCTCAATGAGTCGACGGTCTACTTCTTTGATGCCGTTGTAGACTGAAAAAAACAGAAGTACGGAGACGAGCACAGTGGCGAGGGCTAGTTTAGAGGCTAGGCCGATTCCCAGCCAGATGACGAACAAGGGCGCTAGAATGACGCGCGGAATTGCATTCAACAGGATCATGACTGGCTCGAGCAATTCAGCCAGTATCGGGGAGAGCGCTGCTGCGAACCCGAGGCCGATGCCCAATCCTAGGCCAATGACTAATCCTGCGGAGGCTGCGACAGCGGTGGCTCCGAGATGAGGCCAGAGTTCACCGCTGGCAGCGAGGGTGAACATCACTTCCCAGACTTGTGAGGGCGGTGGGAAGTAAAACGGGTCCAGCCATCCGACCTGCGCACCTGTTTCCCAAAGGGCGAGTAAGCTCAGTAGCGTCAGGCTGCGCCTCAAAGTTGATGCCCAATTCTTGTTAGTCATGGGTTTGTGTACGACGAGGTTGACTCTTCTGAGAGTTCCTTCCACAAGCACCTGAGCAATGGTCCAAACGTCGCATGTTGGCGTGCTTCTAGAACATCCCGAGGTCTAGGAATTTCAATCCGGTGGTGCCCGATGACTGTTGCTGGTGCCCCTTGGTTGAGGACGTACACAGCATCCGAGGCGCTGATGGCTTCTTCCAAATCGTGCGTTACAAGGATTACCGTCAATTGCTTGCGTTCCACCCATTCAAGAAGTTCTTGAGTTATGCGTGTTCTCACAATGGCATCTAACGAGGCGAAGGGTTCGTCCATCAGGAGCAGCCTTGGCTCTAGGGCTAGTACCTGGGCGATAGCCACCCGCTTGCGTTGTCCACCAGAGAGCTGGCCCGGGTAACGGTCCCCTTGCCCCTTCAGTCCGAGTAGTGTCAGCCAGTGTTCTGACTGGTCGTCTGCGGTGTTTGGTGGTACGTCTCGGATCCTGAGACCGAGAGCGACATTCTGACGAACAGTTCTCCACGGGAGCAGTGCATCATCCTGGAACAAGAATCCAACATCACGGGCTGCTACTTTGAGCTCGATCGTGCCACGTAGAGGTAAAAGCAAACCGGTCACCACCCGAAGGATGCTCGTCTTTCCAGACCCGGATGGGCCAATCAAACTAGTGAACTCTCCCGTGGCGATATCGAGATCGACGCTATCGAGGACCGGGGCGCCTCCATAGCCGACGGCTAAGTTAGTGACCTTTAGCATGGTTGTCGGTGTTTGAGGCCATTGCTAATGTATCTGGAGAGTCAATTCTGAAGAGGGGCGTCTACCCAGCCACTGCCTTGGTGTCCAGCAAGCTCTCCAGGTTGATCTCTTCTGGGGACAACAACCCGGCGATTTCTTGTGCCCTCACGACTCGTTCAGCTGCACCAATGTCAATGCCGACGCTTTCCGGGTAAAGTGAGAGTCGGTAGCGATCCAAGATTCTCTCTAGCTGGCCAAGGTTGCTACCTGCCACAAGCGCTTCGGGTAAAGCCGCGACGATGTCTGATGGTGGTAGCCTCCGGGTATCTGCGAGTCCTCCCTCCAGGCCAGCGGCCAGTCTCTGTATTTCGTTCAGCCGGCGGTTACGTTCGGCATTTCGCACGGAAACTCCCATGAATTCATAGGTGCCCCCGAGATGGTTGTGTGCCTGTCTGAGTTCCATGAAATTGACGAGTTCACGACCTCCTGCCTCGGTTATCAGCGAGAGTGCTGGTTCTTGTAGCATTCCTGCATCAACTTGGCCGATCCGTAACGCATCGAAAAGGTTGGTGCCGATGGTCGCAAAATCGACACGGTCGGCATCAGCTCCAGCTTGGTCTAGCAAAAAGAGTAGCAGGGCATGGTCAGCGTTTCCGAGGCCAGAAATACCAACGGTTCTGGCTTCAAGATCCTTAACACCGAGGATGTTACTGGTTTGCGTAGGTGCTACTGCTAAGGCGAACAGCGGGAGCCGACCAGTTGAGGCTATTCGTCGGATTGACGCCCCATTAGCTGCTGCTTGCAGGGCCACGTCCAATGAGGTGCCAGCATAATCGACAGCACCGCCGATGAGAGCTTGCATTGCCGCACTACCGCCTCGGGTGTAGACCAGTTCAACGTCAAGCCCTTGGGAGGCGAAGTGTCCACCCACCCGGGCCACCTCATAAGGGACTACACAGAGCAGCTGTCCGCAAAAGGCAAGCCGTACCCGGATTGCACCATTCTGATGTGACTCGCCACACGAGCCAGCGGCGACGACCCCGGCACTGCCGAGGAGACTCTTTAGCGCAGTTCGTCGATTCCAGGTAGCGCCTGTGCTGGACCGGTGGCGGTCCTGCGCTTTGTTTGAGACCGAAGCTTCTGGTTCCGGCACAGCGCCGGGAGACTTCTGGCTTATGACTTCGCAGCAGCCCATGGCCTGCGTATCTCAACTTTAGCGAGTTACGTATCCGACTGCAAATTCTTTCAGTCGTTCGCTCCGTAGACCGATTGTTTCAGCTTCGGCCATGGCCCGCTCGGTATCCCAGCCGTCTTGCTCCACGCGTTTTATAAACCACATGGCTCCAACCCGATTGGCCGAGGCGCAATGGATGTAGGCTGGTTGGTTGGTTGAATCTGAGATAGCTGCTAGAAACTCTTCGGTCGTTTCGGGGGTTGGTGTTCGGAAAGGGATATGGATGTAGTTTAATCCGGCCGATGTTGCTGCTGCTCGACTCACCTCTATGTTTGCTCCGTTTTCTTCGTTGGTCCGGAAGTTAATTACCGAGGAGAAGCCTAATCGCTTCAACTCTGGCATCACCTCGGCTGGCGTCGCTCCGGCGCACGCAACGGTGGCGTCGATTCGCGTATAGTTCACGACACCAGCTGGTGCCTCGTCTTGTGCTTTAGAGGTAGCCTCAGTCCAGAACCCGAAAACTAGCCCGACTAAGACTATGCCCGCAAGCAGTGTTGGTCGGGATATGTTGTTAAGGCTTAGCATGACTAAATCTCCTAGCTAGATGGGAAATGCTTGTTGACTCGAGTGTTCCTTGAGAATACCAGACTTGACTCAGTTGCTCCTGAGGGGTGTCTACGTGCGGGCCCGGTTGGCAGCAGGCCCGCACGTACGGATTAGTTAGCTAGTGGGTGTGGTCTGATTTGGAATTTTACCAGGTTGCCCGGCTCAGTGGGTCCTCCCTCGACATGCCAAGCTGCGTCAGCACCGTAGGTAGCGTAAATCCCACGACCCTTCCAGCCACCGTTAGGATCGTCAATCCGACCGTCTAGCCCGCGACTGTGGAACCCGTGCGGGTAGGGTACACGCATGACAACCCATTCCCTGGTCTCAGGGAGCAGTGCCAAAAGTGAGTCAGAACTTGACCCATTTGCGATTGGGACGTTTTCCCCTAACCCCAGTGTGTTGAACTGGTCGACCCAGTTGTAGTAGTGGAAATCGGTGCCGATGTCAGTCCCCTCAAAGTCTGGGCCAGGAACTTTGTAGAACTCCCAGCCAGCATCACACTGTCGTCCGTCTCGCACTGTAGGACCGCTGAATACAGTGCACTTTGACCGATCAAAGCTGGCAAAATGACTACTGCCTGCGAGTGCTGCCCAAAGTATTCCGTTACGGTCGACGTCCAGTCCACGAGTCCGGTATCCGTGTTCAGCAGGCACTGTGTAGAGCTCGCTGATGCAAGTTTCAGGAGGGTTATCTCCTGGGTCTAGGCGCACCAACTCACCAGGGTAGCGGTCTGAGACAAGCCAAACTGCATCGTCCAGTGGGTTGGTTATAACGCCGTAGGCCCCAGCGATGATGCGTGTGTCAAGCCTGGCATCGAATTCAGCCACTTCGCCGCGCCTGGCTGGCTCGTTCCACGGCTTAGTGATACTGCCGTCGCCATTGGTATCGAGTACGGTCGGGCACCACCCCTGAGAGGCGACCTCGTCCCCAGTTTGGTCGTACATTTTTGTGTTGAGCCAGCCAACCACCTGACCACCACCACTGAAATAGAGGGTGTCGTTGTCATCTTCGGCAAATTGCAGGTGATGGGTGCCGAAACAGGTATGAATCAACTCGAATGCTCCGGTGTCTGGCTCGTAGTAGCCGGTGTGTCTGCCAGCGCGATCGACCGGGAAGTATTGTGCATAAGGGTTTTCTGAACCTTCACGACACCAGGCAGGATTGTCGATACTCTGAACCCGGGTGGTCAGCCAGACCCTACCGTCGGCATCAAGCATTGGATTGTGTGGGTTAGCCGGGTCATTCCAGATAGCCTCCTCGCCAAAGTCCCGCCATCCTTTAAATCCCTCGGTTTGAAACATTGAGGGCACCGTCGACCGTTCAACCCGCAAGGGAATTTTCAACATGCTCGATTGGTGCGAATTGGGATCGGTGATGAGGAGAAAATCGTTTCCGATGTCCACGCCATAGATCGGACCGTTGGCATTTACGCTGGGGTTACGCTTGTCAGTCGCGACTTCGTCATGGACAAATGCAACGTTGTTTCCCCAGTTCCACTGAGTCAGAACGACATTCCGCTCAATGCCTGATGGCCGTGGGGGGGCAGGTGGGACGGCTCCAGCCGCAATGCGTTCACTCCAGTCAGAAACCATTTCTAGTCCCCTCTGGCGGCCAAACTGGGTGATGAAACTGCTCATCAGTGACCCACGTTGCCCACGTCGTGTCCTGTCGTCCCAGGCAGCGATGGTCGAGTCGAAATCGTTGATATCTGGCACTACCCGTGTTCGTTCGTTGCCGACTTGGTGACAGCGTTGGCAGCCTTTAAGCACGTTGATCCATTCGCTCTGGCTCTGGAGTCGCTCGTTGATGCCATTGCCGCTTTCACCGGTTCCTGGGAATTCGTGAGCGTCGGGGAGGTTGATCAGCGATAGCCAGTAGTTCGAGGGATATACCTGGGCTGCTTCCTGCGGTGTTGCGGCGACTGTGGCTATGAGGTCAACGTCTGCGCCAGTTGATGCCTCGATTGGCATGGAGTCAACTAGGCCATAGCCTCGGACCCAGATGTCATAGGTCGCTTTTGGCAATTCTGGTAAAAGGAAGCGGCCGTCGTCATCGGTGACGACAATCTTGCGGTAGACAGTCTCCAGATCGTCTGTTTCAGCGATGACCCAGACGCCAGCTTCAGTGCCTTGTGCGCTCCTGACGCTGCCTGTGATTACGCTGGCATTCTCTTGGGCTGTTGCCGATTTCCCTTGGATACTACTTAACCCAAGAACGGCCAAGGTGATCAATGCGGCGAGTTTATACATCCTTAGCATAATCCGTCTCCTCATAGACATTGCTGCAGACTTTAGGAGTCAGAGTGGCCTGTTGATACTGCAGGGTGTGCCATCTAAGACTTCCTTTGAGACCCATCTGGTAAAGAGTTCTAGGGTGTTTGGTTAATTGGAGCTTGCTCCGAGTTCTTGAAGTAACATGACGGTGTCAGGCCAAGCCTTTTCCGTGTTGGCTACGAAAACCCCTTTAGCAACCATAAGCGGGGTCCAGCCGAGGGAATTCTTGGCGTTGATGTTTGCTCCTTCGTCCAGCAAATATTGCACTATCAGGTTCGAGCCGATCATGGCCGCGCCATGCAGCGCTGTGCTGCCGCCCCAACGCATGTCTCCTCGATCCCGTTGCGCGTCCATCGAAGACAGATTCAGCGGGTGTCGACGCAGCAGAGTGTGGCCGTCGCCTTCGAGGCGAGTGATACCAAAGTCGGTCTCGGCGTGGATGTCATTCCCGAGTTCAATGGCTAGCTGAACCGCTTCCAGTCTAACCTGTTCTGGAGTCCCGTTCAGTGGCCCCGGGCTCTCTCCGTCCCAAAAACCAACGCCAGCTGCCGCCATGAGAGGAGTAATGCTCTGGTGGGTTGGAGTCAAGGGGTTTGCGCCATTCTTGACCAGGAGGTGCATCAAATCGACGTCAGCATGCTTAGCGGCGAGATAGAACGGGGTCGCACCAACAAAGCTCAAGAAGTTCCGGCCAACTGAAATGCCAGGAGGTGGTTTAACGATCCCAAGGTCGACTTCGAAGGGAATTTCTTGCCAATTGAGGCTTGCATTTGGGTTGGCCCCCGCGTCTAGCAATGCTCGAGCCAAGTCGAGACTGTTGAGATTGCCGGTCGGCAGTGGCGGCCGGCCAGAACCTGGGCGCCGTATCCAGGCCAGTGCGTGCAAGACGGAACCTCGCGGGTCGGGTAAGTTGGGGTCGGCCCCGTGGGTGAGCAGCAGTTTGGCTAGTGCAAAGTGGGAGTTGATGATGGCCAGAGCGAGCGGTGTCGTGCCGTCCCTCGATGGGGCGTTGACGTCTGCACCGGCGTCGAGGAGTGCACGGACCGCGGAGGTCTGACCCTGTCGGACTGCAAAAAGAAGCGGTGTTAGTTGGCCGGCTGAACGCCTTTCGACGTTCGCTCCGGCTGCAATTAGAGTTAAGACAGCTTCGTGGTTACCCTCGGCCGCTGCCCACATTAGAGCGGTTTGATTCTTCCAGTCTTCGGTAGCATCAATGGTGGCGCCGGCTGCGAGGAGCTGTCGGAGCACCTCGGTCCGGCCAGTCCTGGCGGCGATCATCAATGCCGTGTCGCCGCCTGGGGTCGCTGTGTCTGGCGAGGCCCCGGCGGCGAGCAGAGAACCCACCACAGCTGCGCTGCCATTGGTGGCCGCCAGTGCGAGCGGGGTTACCCCGTAGCGGTTTGCCACATTGACCTTGGCCCCGGCAGCGATCAGCCGCTGCACCGTGAGGTGGCTGTCGGCTTGAGCGGCCCAGTGCAGCGGGGTAGTGCCATCTGGTTCGGAGGCGTTCACGTTCGCCCCTTGCTCCACAATCTCGCTTATTGTGGCTACGTTGCTGCTCTGTTTTACAGCTTCAATCAGGCTACGCCCGGTTGATTGGGCGGCTGCTGGTGTCCTGGCAAGGGCGATCAACAGTAACCCAGTAGACAGAACTACGAGTCTTTGGCGGCATTGTCGTTTATAGGTACCCATCAGAAACTCACTGCCTCATGAAAAGAGTCTAGCCAAGGTAAAGGGCTCGACAGAGTGGCCGTGGTCCTCACCTAAATTTCCATTCCGTTATCACACTATATACCCGATACATTGCTCAATTCGATAGGGTAGTGAGGTTCGTCCACTGACGGTTGCCTCATCTTAACGTTGACAACGGGTGGACGAGGGGCGTATTAAGGACTGTAAAATGCTAGATGTGATACCGATCTGCACGCGGGTTTTGGTAATGGCGCTACTCCTTTACCCTGCTACCACTGCAACCGCTGGTTCTCCGGAAGGTGAGGAGGCTTGGTCGACGGAGGCTGTGACTGCCGTCCTTGACGAGTACTGCGTCACCTGTCACAACCAGCGTGTGGTTGAGGGGGCGGGAGCTGCACCTTCACCCTTGATAGCCCAACTGCGGGCGGCTGGGTTAGCACTGGACACTCTAGATGTGTCCGAGGTAGCCGGGAATGCTCCAGCTTGGGAGGCTGTAGCACGGAAACTGCGGGTGGGAGCGATGCCGCCGACGGGTCGGCCTCGTCCGGACCAGGCAACCTTGCATGGGGTTGCGGCTTGGCTTGAGGCTGCACTTGACCGCGCGGACGAGCTGGCTCCAAATCCCGGGCGTCGCCCGGCGCTCCATCGGTTGAGCCGAACTGAATACCAAAATGCAGTACGCGATCTGTTGGCTTTGGACAGTCTGCCGAAAGAGCTTGATATCGCCGTTATGCTACCGGCTGACAACGCCACTAGCGGGTTCGACAACCTCGCAGAGCTACTGTTCGTATCTCCTACCCTGATGGAGCGATATCTTGCTGCGGCTAGAAAGATAAGCCGGCTTGCGCTGGGCGATCCGACGATGCTCCCGATCGTGGACACCTATCAGCTGGATCGTAATCTGATTCAGGATGACCACATCGAAGGGTTACCGCTCGGTACGAGAGGAGGAACCCGAGTACGGAGTCATCTTCCTCTCGATGGGGAGTATCTAATCACGGTGCAGTTTGCCCGGGCCGCCCGAGAGCCGCACGATGTTGAGGTTAGTGTCGATGGTGACCGGGTTGAATTGTTCACGGTTGGCGAGAACCCGCCGGAGCGTTTAACTAGCGGAGTCTTCGCATTCGACGCGGATCCAGACGTTCAAGTTCGAGTGCCGTTGCGCGCTGGCCCTCGAGAGGTGACGGTAGCTTTCTTGCCAAAGAGCGGAGCACTGGCTGAAGGTCAGGTGAGAGCTTTCCGGTCACGGAGCAGTCAGCCGTCCATCGCTAGTCTCATAATCAGTGGGCCTTATGGCGCCGATGGTTCTGGTGACACACCAAGTCGGCAACGTATTTTGACTTGTCGTCCAGGGAGTAGAGCAACCGCGGTTGAGGCGGCAGCGTGTGCTCGTTCTATCTTGTCGACGTTGGCAAGGCGGGCATATCGTCGGCCGGCAACCGAGTCCGATTTGTCCAGGCTGATGCCTTTTTATGATCAGGGCAACGTCGAGGGAGGCTTTGAACGCGGGATTCAGCGTGCGATCGAGCGGGTCTTGGTTAGTCCAGAATTCCTATTTAGGATTGAACGGGATCCCGGCATGGCCATGGCCGACGACGTTTACCGAGTCACTGACTTGGAGCTAGCTTCTCGTTTGTCCTTCTTCCTGTGGAGCAGTATTCCTGATGACCAACTGCTCGATTTGGCGGTTCAGGGTGAGTTGAGTGACCCTCAGGTCTTGGAGCAACAGGTTCGCCGGATGTTGGCCGACTCGAGGTCCCACGCGTTGGTGAACAATTTTGCTGAGCAGTGGTTGTTTCTTCGTGACGTTGATGCCAAAGAGCCAGATGAAGGATTTTTTCCGGGTTTCGACGAGAATCTGCGTCAGGCGTTACGCAGGGAGACGGCTCTGTTCGTTGATAGTATTCTGAGGGACGACCGAAGTGTCTTGGATTTGATCACAGCCGACCACACCTTTGTTAACGAGCGCTTGGCGAGACATTATGGGATTCCTCATGTCTATGGTAGCCACTTCCGGAGGGTGCAGTTGGAGGATGAGCAACGTCGTGGACTCCTCGGGCAAGGCAGTATTTTGACATTGACGTCCTATTCCACCCGTACATCACCCGTGCTACGGGGCAAGTGGATTCTCGAGAATTTGTTGTCGTCCCCGCCGCCTCCACCACCGCCAGACGTGCCTGCGCTTGATGAGAGGACCGACGATGGGCAACCGCGTTCGATGCGAGAGGCGATGGAGCAACACCGGGCAAATCCGGCCTGTGCGAGTTGTCACGCCCAGATGGACCCGCTGGGTTTCGCCCTTGAGAATTTTGATGCTATTGGGCGTTGGCGGGAGCGGAGCGAATCGGATGCCCCGATTGACGCAACAGGTCTATTGCCCGATGGGCGTCGTTTTGATGGTCCATCGGGACTGCGAGATGCACTGCTGACTGCACCCGATCAGTTTGTTCACACTGTCACCGAAAAATTGTTGATCTATGCGTTGGGTCGTGGGGCTGAACACTTCGATGCTCCGGCTATCCGCCGCATCGTTCGTGCGGCTTCCCAGGATGATTATCGTTTCGCGTCGGTGGTTGTTGGTATCGTTAACAGTACACAGTTTCAGATGAGGAAGACTCAGTCATGACCATCACCAAGATGGCGTTGCCTCGCCGAACATTCTTACGTGGTATCGGAGCCAGTTTGGCACTTCCACTGCTTGACGCCATGGTTCCTGCGTCGACGGCGTTGGCGAAGACGGCTGCCAATCCAACGAGACGCCTTGGTTTCGTTTACATTCCGAACGGTGTGATCCAGGATCAGTTCGTTCCTGCTATTACAGGTTCCGGGTTTGAATTTTCGCCGACTCTAAGTCCACTGACTCCGTTTAGGGATCGTGTTCTCGTGTTGAGTGGTCTTGCGCATCGCCAGGCCGATTCGTTCGGCGATGGCAATGGCGATCACCCACGTGCGACGGCGGTCTGGCTGAGTGGGGTCCATGCTTGGGAACGTCGGGGGCGCATTGGTCCTACCGCAATTCAGCTGGGCACGACGGCCGATCAGTTGGCCGCCCAGGAGTTAGGCCGTTCGACCCCATTGCCCTCGCTCGAACTGGTTCTCGAAAAACCGACGGCAATCTCTTGCGACTCAGGCGATTGCTTCTATTCAAACACGATCTCTTGGCGTGACCCGACTACGCCACTAGAGATGGAGCCGCATCCGCGGGTTGTCTTTGAGCGCTTATTCGGCGACGGAGGTAGCGCGGCCGATAGGCAGGCTCAGGTCCGGCAAACGGGCAGTATTCTGGACTCGGTTACCCAAGAAGCTTTAAGCCTTGAGCGTACCCTGGGGCCAGCCGATCGGAATAAGCTTAGTGAATATCTCGAGTCGGTTCGTGAACTTGAACAGCGGATCGGCCGGGCTGAAAAGCGGAGCGATGAGGCTGAGATCGAGCTTCCGGATAGGCCAATCGACATCCCTGAGGACTTCGAAGAGTACGCGAAGCTGATGTTTGATTTGCTGGCATTAGCTTACCAGGCCGACGTTACCAGGGTGGGCACGATGATGATGGCGCGCGAGACAAGCCCCCGCACGTTTCCGCAGATAGGAGTGCCTGACCAACACCATACGGTGTCTCATCACCGGAATGATCCTGACTACATGGCCAGGAAAGCAAAGATCGACACCTATCACATCTCGTTGCTAGCCCATTTCCTCGATCGTCTGCGCAGCACGCCGGACGGAGACGGGAACCTACTTGACCATTCGATGATCGTCTATGGGGGTGGCATTGGGAACGGGAATCTGCACGAACATACGAATTTGCCGTGCCTGGTAGCCGGCGGTGGTGGTGGACGCCTTAAAGGTGGCCGTCACCTTGCATACCAGGGTGACACACCGATGGCGAACCTACTGCTAACGGTGCTTGATAAAGCGGGAGTGCGGGTCGACGAACTTGGAGACAGTTCAGGACTGCTGAACACAGGGATACTTACTGGCGTCTAGCAGACAGCTTAACGACTGGACGCCCGCAGACGGCGGGCCTCAATGGGTTCCATCTCCTGTAATTTCAACAGGACAAACACCGCTGGATGTTTGCGGACGGGTCACTGGAGGTCAGGGGGTCGCTGGTTCGAATCCAGTCATCCCGACGATATTCCTAGCAGCTGGCGTTAACTGAACGCCGTCGCCCGGCCATGCCGGTGAACGCCTCTCCCGCGAGTGGGACGCCGCGCACCCGCGCTAGGCACAAGCCTCACGATTGAACCGCCTACCCGCCAGCGGTAGGATCGGGGTCTACAAAGGACTTGCAACGATGCGGGCTCGCGGTGTCTGTTCGTCAGGTGTTATTGGATTCACTATCCTGACCCCTACGTTTCAACGTCTCTTCCAAATGGAGGTGTGCTATGCAGTTTGCCCTTCGTGATCGGCGGACCGCTCGGGCGGAACCGGCATTATTGGCGTCGCTCCTACTGCTCGGTCTTCTATCGCCCGCAGGGACGGTCGTAGCCCGAGCACAGGCCGGTGGCGAAGACCCTTTTCTCGCGATTCCTTGGCAGGAGGGACCTACGACAGGGGACTTGGGCGG
>DEAE01000003.1 GCA_002347025.1 Acidobacteria bacterium UBA2990 | reverse complement strand
CGAATCCCACTCTCTCCGCCATCATTGCTGCAACCAACATCTTTCTAGAGCCGACTACCTAGATGTCGATCAGGCCAGTAAAGCGCGTGAGCCTGTCGCAATCCATCCTCGAAGGGGCCGGAGTCAGACTACACCGTGCATTCGGCTTTGCAGACACCCCAGATTTCGATCCGTTCCTACTGCTAGACGACTTACGGAACGATCACCCGGAAGACTATCTTGCCGGTTTTCCCTGGCATCCACATCGAGGTATCGAAACTATCACTTATGTCCTATCCGGGTCAGTCAGACATAGCGACAGCCTCGGGAACCGTGGGATCGTTGGTCCAGGCGATGTGCAGTGGATGACAGCCGGCCGAGGCGTCCTGCACCAGGAAATGCCTCAAGGCGACCACCTGGGACAAATGCACGGATTTCAACTGTGGGCAAACCTACCAGCATCATTAAAAATGACCACACCACGCTATCAGGATATCCAGGCTCAGGCCATTCCTTGTGTCACTGACGATGACGGCACCTGTGTGCGCGTGATCTGTGGCAGCTTCTGGGGAAAGACAGGGCCTATTGACGGGGTTCCTTCACAGCCCCGCTACCTTGATGTCACTGTGGCACCGAACACTACGAAACGACTCGCCGTAGAGAGACCTCGGCATGCCTTTGCCTATGTCTTCGAAGGAAGTGGAACGTTTTGCGACGCATCTGAACCTCAATCAGTCAGAACCGAGTCTGTCGTCGGACTAATCAAACCGGTCGCCAACCGGTCACTCGTTTGTTTCGACGGTGGAGACGAGATCTGCATACGATCCGGCAGGTCTGGTGTTCGTTTCTTACTGATCTCCGGCCTCCAGCTCAACGAACCAGTCGCCTGGCGCGGGCCGATCGTGATGAACACTCAGACCGAGTTAAAACAAGCCTTTGCCGCGCTCCAGCAGGGCACCTTCATACAAGATCCCAAATAGAGCCCGACGAGTTACAGCTGACACAATCTTCGACGAGTCAAATTGGCAGACAGGGAAAACTTAGAGATGTAGTCGATCAGTCGTCTGATAGACCGAAGGTTTCACATCAGATCGTTCCATAGAAAAAAGGGCCATCACCCTCAAACAACGAGGACGATGGCCCTAAGAGTTAAAAACCGAACAAGCTCACTCTTCAGCGTTGTCCGTCTCAAACTTCACCGCCACGATCTCCGCGGTCTGGCCAGGTTGATCGAACAATGAAGTCATCTGAACTTCGTCTCCGGACTCAACAAAAGCCAAAGCCCGAGCCATACGTGGTGCTACTTCAGTCTTGAAAGTCAGCCGACGGGAAGCAGCATCAGCGGTGATGAACTCGACTGGAAGAACATAACCATGCGTCAGCGGAGATTGCTCACGTAACTCCAGATACCTGATGGCGCCGACGGCGCTGTCCTCGCTAGGTGTCCAGATCATCACCACGTTATCGCCTTCGCTGAATCGGTCAATATATCGAAACACATGTTCCTCAACCGGTGCTGACACGGTCACTGCATTACCATCCATCCCAACTAAATTACCTGCCCAAGTGTAACGACGGGCACGCTGCGCCGGGTCATAAGCATCCACCATCGTCACCGCATCACCTCGAACCATCGGTCGATGGGGAGACGTGACAATCGCCCAATCGCCTGTGTTCAAACCTCTAATCATCGGTGCAGTGTCTACCGGCGGAGTGACCATAAAGGTGAGGTATTGGCGAGTTGGATCCATGGCGACAAACGACGCATGGAGCACAAACCGGTCCGTTCCCCACAATCCTGAACCATCGTCGGCTCTCACCGTCCGAATGCCATTCGCCCTATCGCCAAACCCTGACCAGGTAATCACAATTGGATCACCAGTCGCCAAGTTCTCGACTCCGTCAGCTCCCGCAGGGGACACTATCCTCGACCGCACGGTCAAAGACCGTCCAGCGCCACCCATTGCAACCAACTCGCCATACCACTGATATGTGTCCGTCGATCTGGGGCTCGACCCAACCCAGGGAGCCGACTCACTCGCCGTATAAGCTGCAACCATACCCACTGAAGCCATGCCTGGCGTTGGTCGATGGGGAGAAGTCACTGTTGCCCAGCTACCCTGACGCAAGCTCCGGAGCTCTGGGACACTCGCCCGAGGTGGTGCGACGGTAAACGTAAGATAACCTCTTGGGTCCAACGCATCAAACTGCGCTTGCAGCAGGAAGCGGTCACTCCCCCATAACCCTGAACCATCGTCGGCTGCCACACTCCGGATCCCACTGGCCCGGTCACCAAAACCCGACCAAGTGATGACTATCGGGTCGCCGGACGTCAAGCCTTCTGCCTCGGTCAGACTTTCGGCCGAAACCACGCGAGAACGCATCGTTAGAGCTTCACCCCCATCATCCAGTGCTAGTAGCTCACCTTGCCAGGAATAGGTGTCGCCAGAAGCTGGGCTGGCCGCCATTTGCCCAAAGCTGGGTGTGGGTGCATAGGCCGCAACAGCCTCCACCGGTGCTCGACCCGGCCGCGGTTGGTGTGGTGAACGCAACGTCGCCCACTCCCCCCTCGTCAGAGCCCGCAACCCAACGGCACTTGCAGATGGCGGCTCTACAGTAAAGGTCAAATAACGTTGAGCCTGGTCCACCGCTTCAAACTGGGCTTCCAATAAAAACCTGTCGCTTCCCCAGAGCCCGGAGCCGTTGTCGGCCACCACAGCCCGAATACCATCGGTCCGATCTTCGAAACCGGACCAGGTGATTAGAATTGGATCGCCGGAGGATAATTCCTCAACATCAGTCAGGCCATTACCGGACACAATCCGCGACCGAATCGTTAAGCTCTCACCCCCGGCATCCAGTGACACCAACTCACCTTGCCACCGATAAGTTGCATCAGCCGCCAGCTGGGGCTTGGCGACAGCCGGCCTGGCTGCGGCCACGTAGGCCTCGACCATCTCCACACCTGCTGGCCCGTGCGCTGGTCGATGTGGCGAAGTCATCGTCGCCCAGCTCCCAGGCGTTAATAGCCGCGCAGCGGTTAAGCGACTCGACCGACCTGACACCTTGAAAGTTAGATAGCCTCCACTGGGATCCATCCCCTCAAATGTCGCACGCAGCCGGAAACGATCTTCCGGTGCTAGTCCGGCACCATCATCTGCAGCCACTGCCCGGATCCCATTTGCCCAGGTATCGAAACCGGACCAAGTAATTACAATTGGGTCCCCCGATCGCAACCCCTCGACATCAGCCAGGCCATTACCTGACACAATCCTCGATTTCACCGTCAGTGCCTGAGCGTCGGTACCAAGCGCTACCAACTCCCCATGCCACCGATACGTCCCTGTCCCTTCTTCAGCCGCTACCTCCGCACTAGTCGCGGTCATCACTCCAACAAGCAGAAGCACCCACCACATCCGTACTGGCTCGGTTGTCCGTGCTCGCGTTCGCATCTGCTTTAACATCACTTATTCACTCCTTTGGCTTGCTCCCGAGGGTCAGTGCCCGTCACCGTCCCCGCAGCATCCATAGACTGCATTCCACTTAAAGTGGATCACTGGCACCTTAATTTACGGTGTAGCCGTGACCCTCTTCAGACGTTTTCGAACTCACGGTCACAGACCGCAGCCCGCACACAACTAAGGTGTCACCCGTGCCTCGAGAATTGTTCGACGAGTTCTCTTATCGGCTCTGGGAGTAGCCGATCCATAGGGAAGGACGGGGCTATCTATCCGCCCCAAGTTGAATTATACGGCAACGTTTCCCACTGTCAAGCCGGCCCACGCCTGAAACCCATTTGAAGGTTCAGTGTCTCTAGAACCAGCGACTGGTCCGTCACAGCAGGCCGAATACCTTTGTTTATATAGGAGAATCATGGTGCTGGAATGCATCAGAGACAGCCCAGTCATGATGATCTCACCGCCGCCAGCGGTCTGACTCACTCGTGGCAACCAGAACCGCCGACGACAGCAATGATACAGAGGAAAGGCACAGTATTGCCCGTGCCGAACCGAATTAACCGACGTCTAGACCACCGCCCGAGGCGATTTCTCGGATCCTAGCCGCCTGAGCCGGATTGGCGGCAATAAGTTCCCGCACCCGCCGACCGACCTGCGCCTTATCTGACGCCGACATCGAGCCAGCGGCAGATGCTGCACTGCGGACCGCGGCATAGCAGTCGTCCTCATATGTGATGGAGCCGCACTCAGCAGTCAGGTTGGCTAGAACAGCACCAGCTTCCGACGCCGCCCGGCCTGAACCACCACCACCAGTACTGCCAAATCGGTCCTCAGCCTGCTGGATTTCAGCTGCTGCCCCCCGGCGAATGTTCGCACCCTCCGTGCCAGCCTGGAAACATGTGAAATCAGGTCGATCAGCCCAGCGCAAAGGGGCACACGCATGGATACCGGCCTCTTTAGCGGCAGTCGTCACCTCCGCGATAAGCGCCTCATACTCCGCATCGCCTTCACCATAACCTGAAAAATTCCCAAGGTCCCCGCTCGCAGCAAAGAGTCCGGTCACGCCAGGAATCTTGGCGATCTCGCGGGCAGCTTCAACACCTTCCAGCGTCTCGATCATGAGAAAGAGGACGACATTATCGTTCCAGGTTTGCCGGTAGCCACCCGGAACATCACCCCAGATTTCGCTTGGGCCCTGACCGCCGCCTGAACTGCGCCGACCGACCGGGGGAAAATACGTCCAATCGACTGCTTCCTGTGCCTCTTCGACAGAGTCGACAGTTGGCACCACTATAACGGCTGCTCCCATATCCGTCGCGTGCTGGATCTCACGTTCGTCGGCATAGGCCACGCGGACTCCAGGTGCGGCTGGACCAGGACAGGTGCGCCACATCCGCGCCACGTTCTCCCACGCACTGGCCTCGTGCTGCATTTCGACCCAGATAAAGTCATATCCTGCAGCAGCCATTGCACAATAGGTCCGAGGATCTGGAACACGTACCGTTCCACCAATCATCGGTCCCCCTTCAAGAAGTTTCCGCTTAGCTGGGTTCCAGATCTCTGCCTGTTGTCCATCAGGCATTTTGAATCGTGATCCATAGTCAAAGCTATCGGCACTAAATTGCGCTTCAGCCTGCCAAGCAGTCGCGCCTAGGAGGAGGCCAACTGCCACAACGAAAACCGAAAATCTCTTCCTCTTCATCGTTTCATTCCCCTTCTGAATGGCTTTTCCGTGGAGATTAGCATGAGCAGCACCATAGCGCGACCCTAGTCATGAGATCAGGCCAAGAAACACGTCTCACAGCTCGATGTTCCCGAGGCCCGTCAAGGTCCCTTCTCTTCCAATGCACCCAACTTAAACATAGCGCATTTGACGTTACGGACTTCGAGACCGGCAAGTTCTGTAGCTCGCGACGACTGATCCAGTGAGGCCGAGGCCGCACGCCCCTAGATAGCGGAAAGACTGCAGGCATGTTGTGTGCAGAGAGCCTCAACCGACTGGATCAAGATACAATACCGACTCCGATTGGCCAGTCGGTTATCCGACGTTCGAGGGAGGGGCATGATGACGAGAACGAACAGGTGGGCCGCAACGCTCCTAACAGCAGCCGTGAGCTTGGGGTACATCGCCGATGCGCGGGCAGAGTTAGAAGACAGGGGTTGGTACGACGGTGTGAGACTCATTTACGATAGTACGCAGCACATCACTTGGCTCGGCGATGCGAACTGGGCGAAGACCTCAGGCTTTGACGCAGATGGAGAAATGACTTGGGAGGAGGCCAGTGCCTGGGCGAGAGGCCTGACGATTGGCGGCAATTCCGATTGGCGGCTTCCCCTCACCTTTGACGAAACCTGCAGGGGCACTGCTGACTGCACCAACAGCGAAATGGGGCACTTGTTTACCGTCGATGGGGTATCGTCGTCCACCAATGCTGGCCTGTTTGTTAACGTCGAAGCACACGAGTACTGGTCGAGAAGAAGTTACTCTTCAGATCGAGACCTCGCGTGGCACGTCCACTTTGGCAATGGCACCCAAGCGGTAGCCGGCAAGAACGACCGTTACATCCCGTGGGCCGTACTCAACGGAGATGTGGGCGCGGAAGTCTCTATTACCCCCAAAACGGGGAGTTTCCCCAACCGGGCGAATCTCGGTTTGCGTGGGCCGACCCGAGTGGCAGTTCTGAACTCGGCACTCCAGAATGTAGATGACATGGAAGTCAGCATTCTGACTCTCGGGATGCTAGAACTCGAAACGGTCGGCAAGACTGACCGCGCTTTCCACAGCCGGCGGGATGTGAGCGGCGACTTTGCCGCACTGGACAAAAATGGCGGAGAGGGTGGGATT
>DEAE01000017.1:759-7654 GCA_002347025.1 Acidobacteria bacterium UBA2990 | reverse complement strand
GTCCCAGACCGGGGCTGCGCAAATAAAGTAGCACCTGCAGACACACCGATAGCTACTGAAAGCATCAGGGTCACAAACGCAAAGGCACCACTGCGATCAATCATCATTCAACACCGACTGTTATGGCGGCAACCTTCCCCACGAAGTTACTAGCATACCAAACCGACCCGAAAAATAATGGAGTCAGGCACCCTTCTAACACTTAGAAAAGCGAAGACTCCCTGTACTCACAGTAAACTGAATTCGGCCTGTCCAACTAACCGAGACCTAGTCAGAGGTGCAGGGCTATGATTCCAAACAAATCATCCACCCTCCCGGCTAATCTGGTTTGAGGGTTAATTTTCTTCTTCTAGGGTTCGATATGTCCCTGTACTCACTCAGCACGACACACAGTTGTCGTTGTTGACAGCTCCGAGACTCTCGAGCAATGCCAGTGTTTCTGGAAATGGTAGGGTCCGTTGATATGGGCCATTAGCCATGTCAGCGGTAGTTTGACCGCGACGGCTGACCGCCATCACATCCGAGCCATGTTCAAGGAAATACCGGACCAGTTCGGTATCCCCACGTGCCGCAGCATGATGGAGAGCGGTATACCCCTCATGGTCTCTGGTGTTGACGTCAACACCTACTTCTTCGACCAGGTACTTGACCGACGGCAACCAACCGTCAGGGACATGGCGATGGGCATTAGACTCAAACCCTTCTCCATAACCGACGCCTGATGCTGCGTGGAGAGGCCACACGCCAGGCCCACCAGGAACAACCGGGGGCAACCCAGAAGGGTCAGGTTCCGGAGCCGTCTCACTGTTCCGTCGGCGTGGCTCCGGCGCACGAGTCGGCACGTGCGGGTCGGCTCCATAGGCCATCAGCAACTGCATAGCTTCCACATCGGTGGCATAGGCGGCCCGCCAGAATGGTGTCGCTCCATCGACACTTTCTGAACAGCAATGGTTATACGACATATACCAAAGGTGATTCTTGAGCCGAATATTCGGATTGGCGCCCGCCTTCAACAGCGCCTCCATGACCTGGAGATAAGTCACCGCCTGCTGGTCATGGGCCCTGGGTTGGGGATAGCGTGCACGCGGAGCCCACTGAAGATTGAGTGCTGCAAATAGGGGGGTCGCTCCACCATCCGTCGCAATATCTGGGTCCGCACCGCGTTCAATCAGGCGAAGCGCCAAGTCGAAGTGGCCATTCATAGTGGCAATCTGGAGGGGAGTTGTATTGTCGCCGCTTACATGATTAATGTCGGCTCCCGCATAAAGCAGCGCCAGGGCCGTCTCAGTATGCCCCTGCCGAGCCGCATGTAGCAGTGCCGTCAAACCTCCCTGAGTACCAACCCGCTCCGTGTAAGCCCGAGGTGTAGGCAACGACCCATCTTCCTTGTTTCGCTCGGCCGTCTGAGGAAAAGCTTGCACTGTCCGCGCGGCTCGAATCGCAGCCTGAACCTGACTGGCAGTGGGACGCCAACCTTGCTGCTCATGTAACGGCGCGGCAACCCGGAACCCGTCCAAAACCTCTTTACGCCGCTGAGCTGCAGCCCTGTCCACCACATCCACTGCAGGCAAATCGACCACCCTAGTGGAAGTTTCTAGGTCTGCTCCCCGCTCCATCAGAACGTTTACCGGACCAAGACGGTTCGATGCTGCTGCAAACATCAGTGGAGTCTGCCCCCAGTTAGATTCCTGGGCGTTAACATCCGCACCGGCATCAAGCAACGCCACCACTGCCTCGGCATTGCCCGCACGCGCCGCGAGGTGAAGCGCAGTGACCCCGCTACTCGTGAGAGCATGGGGACTGCTCCCTGCCGTCAGCAAAGCCTTAACCACTGTCTCCTGCCCACTCTTGCTCGCCACATGCAACGGGGTGTGCTGACCCAGTCTGGTGACAGCTTCCAAGTTAGCACCAGCGTAGATCAGCGTTTCCGTCAGCTCGACGTTACTTCGCATCGCCGCCCAATGTAGCGCCGTCAACCCGTCAGCGCGGGCCGTTTGCACATCGGCTCCATCGGCAAGCAATAGCCTGACGGTTTCGACATCGCCCTGCATGGACGCATCTGCCACAGGCGAATCAGCTGGTGCCGCCGTGGAGATAGACAGGTGTGTGCCTACAAAGCACAGGACCAACAGCATTACCAAGCGCACCAATTTGTTCATCGCCAGTCTCCAAGTCAAATATTCAGCGCAAACTCACCCGTGCTGTCTCCGAAACCAGCCAAATCGTCGTGACCCAGGGCATGGAGCATGCTTAACATGGGATTCGCCATCGGAGTCCCGTCTGGGGCCATTAAGTGGACGCCACCGGGCAGTCGTCCATTCGCATGCCCCAAAACCACCAACGGGCAGCGTTTGTGATTGTGAAGGTTGGGGTCACCCATACCGGAACCATAAAGGATCAGACTCTTGTCCAAGAGGTGAGTGTCACCCTCCATTGTGTTCTGGAGTTTCTCAAGAAAATACGGCAGCAAGCTTACGTGATACCTGTTGATCTTGCTGAACTCTACGACCGCATCTTCATTGCCGCCATGGTGGGAGGCCGAGTGGAATGGCTTGTCTGTTCCACTTAACGGGTATACCCGCCCAGAGGCATCGCGTCCCATCTTAAAGGAAAACACCCGGGTCACATCCGCCTCGAAGGCCAATGCTTGCACATCGAACATCAGCTTGACATGCTCATCGAATGAGTCTGGCACGCCAGCCGGTGCTTCCGGTAACTCTCGGGTGTCGTCGCTTGTGTTTCGAGCTTCAACACGCTGGATCCGCCTTTCGATCTCTCGAATGTTTTCGAGGTACCGCTCCATACGCTGCCGATCGGTCGGCCCCAACTCACGCTTCAATTCGGCCACCCTTGATGTCATCCAATCGAGAATGCTGGCATCGGCACGCCGGCGGGCTGCTCGTTCTTCAGCAGTTCCCCCAACACCGAACAATTGCTCAAAAGCGACCCGAGGAGACCGGGTTACAGGCAAGGGCTCAGTCGGAGACGCCCAGCTGATTGAGTCAGTGTAGACGCAGGTGTAACCATAGGCACAACCCCCAGCTTGATCGACGTTTTCAATACACAGCTGCATCGACGGAATCGGGGTGTCCTGACCGAACCGGTTCGCGTGAAACTGGTCCAGAGAAGTACCGGCATGCACATCAGAACCTTGTGTTTGCTTGGGATGGGACTGGGTCAGAAAGACAGAGCTGGTCCGGAAGTGATCACCGCCAATCTCGGGCGGCGAGAAGGCTTCCGCCATCCCTACATCTGTATTACTGACGATCGTTAGGAAATCACGATAGGGCTCCAGAGAACTCAGGGCTCCCGGAGACAGATCAAAGTTCCGCCCGGCTGTCTCTGGACTCCACAAGTGCTGGGTCGAACCCCATGCATTTGACCCGGCCGCACCGTGCACCATTTCGATACACACGAGGCGGGTTGGGTCGAGGGCTGCAGCTGCCGACACCCGTCCAGCTGGGCGCATTGCATCCAAGAATGGCAGGGCCAGCGTGGCGGCTCCAACATCACGGAGAAAAGTGCGTCTAGGAATGTATTTGCCGGTGATGAACATCTGTCTATCTCCCCCACCGTCGGCTCCGAACCGAAGGCGCTTTGATGTTACTGAGCAATATTAGCCGAATCACTTTGCTCTACTCGCTGCATCTGGAACGCTGGACTCTTAACGACACCCAATATAAATGACGACATGCGGTAATCATTCTTCGCTGCAGCTTGTGAAATAGCTCGGACGGTAGGCATGTCAAAGTACTCAATCCGACGACCGAGAGCGTAGGCCATCAAATTTTCCGTGAATGTTCGAACCAACGGGATCGGCAAGTCGAGCAAAGCCTTCCGCAGGTCATCGGGGCTCGACACCCCTGTGCCATCCCACATCTCACCTCGGGTGTCCAAAGGAACTCCGTTTTCCCGAATACGCCACTTCCCAACCACATCGAAGTTGTCCAGCGAGAGACCGAGCGGATCCATGAATCGGTGACAGGCATTACACGTCGGGTTCGTCCGATGCAACTCCATCCGCTCACGGGTTGTCAGCGCCCTCCCATCTTTGACCATCGCTGTCTCGTCCAGATCAGGTACAGCCGGTGGAGGGGGAGGCGGCGGGGTCCCGAGAACGACTTCCAGTACCCATTTTCCGCGCAACACTGGCGAGGTTCGATTGGCCATTGAAGTCAGCATTAGGACCGAACCGTGACCGAAAAGGCCTCGGCGCCGCTCGTTCGGATAAGGGACCCGGCGAAACTCCGGACCCGCAACGTTGGGGATACCGTAATGCCTAGCTAACCGCTCATTTACAAACGTGAAGTCCGCTGTGAAAAGCTCAAAGAAGCTCCGATCTTCCCGAACCAAGGCGTGGAATAGCAGCTCCGTCTCCCGACGCATAGCATCCGCGAGCTGTCGGTCGAAGTTCGGAAACCAAAATGCATCTGGCTGAACCTGGTCCATGTCCTGAAGCCGAAGCCATAGGGCGGCAAAACGGGTGGCCAACGACTCCGAGCGAGGGTCTCCCAACATGCGTTCTACCTGAGCTTCAAGCGTGTCGGGATTCGAGAGAACACCGCCGCTCGCCAGTGAGATGAGCTCCTGGTCCGGTGGAGCACCCCAGAGGAAGAACGAAAGACGCGATGCAAGCGCAATATCATCAATCCGGTAGTCCTGCCCAGTTTCGGTAGGTCGGCCCGACGGCCGCTCGAGCCGAAACAAGAAATCGGGGCTAGCCAAACTCGCCTGGAGTGCGGTCTGGATACCGCGTTCCCAGCCTCCCTCTCTAACACCCTCGTCATAAAATGACATCAGGTCGGCCAGCTCGGCAGCCGTTAACGGATGCCGATAGGCCTGCGTTCCCACGCGCGAGATGATTTCTTCAGCGCAGGAACGTTCGGTATCCGGGGATGTCGGGCGACAGCTGAACAGCTTGCGACGGCTTGGTGTCTCCGACACTCCGGTGATGTTATAGGGACCGTCAATAATAAAATCTCGCATGTGCGGAAGGGCTGTAATTCCGTAGCCCAAGTCACCGATTTCGGTATCGACGATCGACCACTCGTGCGGTGCCAGCACATCTTCCACAGGACCCTCAAACTGTTCGATGAACACCGCTGACACTCGATGGGACCCGGCACGAACGAAGATCGGTTCTTCAACCTCAAGATTCACTCCGTTTGGATCGGATGTGCGTAGCCACTGATCCATCGCCAGCAGTGCCACCGGTTCGCCGTCGAGAGAAATCTCAATCTGCTCATTCCGGATCGTTGACCCGGAGAGCCCGCCGGTGGTTGTGTGCTGGAACGCCATTTTGAAGATGTAGTCACCATCGGCCGGGAAATTGTGCACCACGGAGAAGCCCCCGCGAGTACCGTAGGGCGCACCTTCGACCCTGTCCCACTGAGAATAGGCTCGTGATTTTGAGTAGGTTATTTGCTTCGGAGCAGCATCAGGATTTCCGACCGCAAGTTGACTGATCTCAGCAGCCGCCTTGAGATAACCACCCAGCAACGTTGCCGAAAGCATCTGAACGTCGGCGATGTTGTCGAAGTTCGCGCTCATCGTGTCGAGCGGAAGGTAATCACCAGCATCTACCTCAAGGTCTAGCAAATCGCGTATCGCCTGCTCGTACTCAGGTCGATTGAAACGCTGAAACGTTCGATGCCCTGGGTTCGGACTTGCGTGGGCAACTTCGTCCACCACCGACTCTAAACGCTCGACGAGATTCAAGAGGGTTTCGTGTGGAGGACGCCGCATCCCCGGCGGAGGCATCATATTTGCCCGGAGCTTGCGGATCATTTTTTCTGACTTCTGCGTGGCCTCCACGTCATTCGCGACCGTTTCAAAATCAAAACCATCGAGCGAAAAATTACCAGTGAGCATCCGGTCGTTATGGCATCCCTGACAGTAGGTTCGAACTACCGTGTTCAACTCTTGAACACTGTCGGTCTCGGCCTCCAGCTGGCCAGCAGACTGTTGAGCGGCAGCATAGGTAGACTCGTACCCACAAATGGACAAAATTGACAGAACTGCGATCGATGCAGTAAGTGTTCTCATCGTATCGGTCTCCGCCACGCAAGGGCGCTGCCGGTAACTCCGACGACCATCCCGGTTTAATTAGAGTCAATTTTAGACCAGATTGAAGCTCAATGGGGACGGTATCTCGACTAGATTCTCAACCAAGCGTAGGATGGTGCCCTGGGGGAAAAATGCCGCTGCTGCCAATATCGTCGCCTAATCACCAATCCACGGCCTCAAACTCTGCCCAACTACGGGCTCCGGTATTCTCACCCAGGAGTGGTGATCCTGGAACCAAGGTTACTGTCGACACGAGTGATCTCCCGGCCCTCACGCCTGTCTACCTAGGGCTAGGAGCGACACGTTCCAGCTTTGAGGTCTTGGTCGAGCTCGTGACCGACGAAGTCGGCCGAATGTCTTCTATAGTGTCGGTACCGTCTTGGGCCACTACGGATCGAGCCCACTATTTCGTGTTGGTGGATGTCTATTTCCGCCCGCTTGCAGTGTCGGAGGCTTTCCACGTCACTGACCAACAGGGCTCAGTGATACGCCGTGGTCGGATCACCGACGAATCAGACGATTGCGTGACCATGCAGGAAGAAGGCGAAACGGAGGAATTGTATATCTTGCTAGGTGACACTGAAGGGTTGACCGTAGGAGACGAAATCGTGGTTAAAGGCACTTTAAGTGACGCGGCCACCTGCCAGGAGGGAACCGCGCTAGAAGTGCTCCAGCGGCTGGGCCAATGAATGATGGACCTGCTGTAATGGCAGGGTTAATAGCGAAACAAGTAGGAAATCTTGCTAAAGAAGGCTCGATTGGTACGCACCAGGTCGGTGGTAAAAAACCGCGGATTGCGATGGTGCAGCGGGTCGTTGTTGGTATCGAG
>DEAE01000017.1:0-350 GCA_002347025.1 Acidobacteria bacterium UBA2990 | reverse complement strand
CCCCCAGTTTCCGGCTGAACGTGTTGTATTCCATGATGTTGCGCAAGAGAAACCTATCGGTGAATTGGTAAGTCGATTGCGCCCGGTAGATCTTCACATCGAACACTTCGCTATCACTGAACGGATCGATAAGATTACTGGTTCTAACATTAATCTGCGACTGCACCCGTTCGAGTGGGCGAATCGTCATGAAGATGCTACCAGTCGAGCCAGTCCCCAGGAACGGGCTGGCGCTGTAACGCACCTGGTCGCCGTAGGTAAAATACCCGCCGAAAGTAGCTTCTTGAAATGTGCTGGTGTTACCTCCGAATGAGTAGCTGGTCTTGTCGAAGTTGAGCCCACCGTAGCGC
>DEAE01000001.1:64293-143651 GCA_002347025.1 Acidobacteria bacterium UBA2990 | reverse complement strand
CCAGGATCAAACTCTCAAGTTAAAGACGCGACCTCCGGCCATCCTCTCGGACAACCATCGGACAACTTCAACACGAGAGCCATTTTGGCTCTTCGTTGTGTTGTTCAGTCTAAATGTTAGGCTGATACTCGACGAGTGTGCTTCGTCGTCCTATCTAGTTTTCAAAGAACCGACAGGCCAAGCCATTCGGAACCGGCTTAGCATTCCATCGTAAAGAAGAATCTCCCTTAGCGGAACCTTCTAATGGTATCAGCAGCCCTGACTCCTGTCAAACAAAATCCAGCTAATCAAGACTCGCTCCTGGGGACCACTCGAACAACCTTCCGTTTTCCCACCTGCATCACGAACGGACTTGCCTCGGGACTAACTCGACACCCGCGGTCGGTGATCTTCTCTCCGTCAATCCGCACGCTACCCTGCTCGATCAGCCTAGTCGCAGAACTGTTCGAAGAGGCAAAACCGACTCCAACAATAACAGTCGCCAGTCGGGCGCCAGCAGCCGGCACATCAAAAACCCGGTCTGACAAGTCCGACGGAAGACTTCTGTCACTAAACCGGCGCTCAAACTCATCCTCAGCTCCAGCAGCAGCTCTCGCCGAGTGGAAGTCGGTCACTATACTCCGCCCAAGGGCTTGCTTCGCCTGCTTAGGATGTAAATCACCCTGATCGACCCGTTGGCGCATAGTCTCAATATCTGCTACAGCCAAATCCGTCAGAAGCTCATAGTAGTCCCACATCAGCGGGTCCGATATCGACATAATCTTCCCAAACATCTGGTCAGGCGTGTCCGTCAACCCAACATAGTTTTCGGCGGACTTCGACATTTTTTCAATGCCGTCGACACCAACCAACAAAGGCACCGTCATCACTACCTGAGGGGCCAACCCAAAAGCTGGCATGATGTCACGACCAACGTTTAAGTTGAACAGCTGATCGGTGCCACCAACCTCAACATCAGCCTTCAGATGAACTGAATCATAGGCCTGCGCCAGAGGATAGAGAAACTCGTGTATAGCAATCGGTCTACCTTTTTCATAACGGTGGCGAAAATCTCGGCGTTCGAGCATTTGCGCAACATTGTACCGGGCGGCCAATCGAATCCAACCTTCCCCTGCAAGGGTTCCCAACCAACGACTATTGAACTCGACGACCGTCCGTTCTGGATCGAGCAACTTGAACACTTGAGTCGCGTAAGTTTCAGCATTTTCACTGATTTGCTCCACAGTGAGCGGAGGACGCGTCTTAGAACGACCGGTTGGGTCACCGATCAAGCCGGTAAAATCACCGATGAGAAAAACAACTTTGTGACCAAGGTCTTGAAAGTGCTTCATCTTTCTGAGCAGGACCGTGTGCCCCAAATGCAGGTCTGGCGCCGTCGGATCGAACCCAACCTTGATTACAAGGGGTGTTTGTTTTTGACCTGCCTGTTCCAACTTTGACCGAAGCTCTGCTTCACGAATGACGTCTACGCATCCCTTCGTCAGATACGCCAGTTGCTCATCAGAAATAGCCAAGCGGGAAGACATTTGCCGAACCTACCGGAAAAACCCTACACTACCGTGGGGCGGCGCCACGCCGCCAGATCCCAATTCCATAAACGAACAGCACACTTTAGATTTTGACAAATCGACGGCCCTCTATGCGCCACCGCCCACTGAGTAGTCTAGCGATAGCCTCGGGATAAATACGATGCTCTTCCACGAGAATCCGCTCAGACAAACTCTGGACGGTGTCGTCCTCCCCTATTGCAACAGAGGCCTGCATCACAATGGGACCTGCATCAAGGTCTGGAGTGACAATGTGGACTGTAGCTCCCGTAACCCGAACTCCATACTCCAATGCCTGCTGCTGCCCATGTAATCCAGGAAAGGCGGGCAGAAGGGATGGATGAATATTCAGGATCCGCCCTGAAAATGCATCGACGAAGCCCTTGCCTAACAGACGCATAAACCCTGCAAGACAGACAAGCCCCACATTATAGCCACGAAGAGCCTCGACTAAGGCCGTATCGTAAGCCGACCGTGACGGAAAAGTTCGATGGTCGATCACTAATGTCTCGATGCCAGCTAAACGGGCCCGCTGGAGCCCTGCAGCACCTGGCTCATTTGATACGACCACTGCAATCACAGCCACCAACCGGTCCTCAGCAACAGCATCGATAATCGACTGCAGGTTACTGCCTCGACCGGATATCAGAATACCGAGCCGGCGGTTATTCTCTGTCATCGGTTGCATAGTTCCTTGATCTAAGCAACTCACATCACACCCTGAACCAATGAGACAATAAAGTGCAATGAGATTTAGATGTAGCTCACGATCCCACCCCCTGGTATTACTCGACCAATAACAAGAGCGCCATCTTCTCCAGCATCCTCCAGACAAGACAATAATCCTCTTGTGTGCTCTGGGCTACACACGGCGACCATGCCAATACCCATATTGAAGGTTCGGAATACCTCATCGTCGGTCAGGGCACCGCGATCTTGAAGAAAACGAAAGATTGGAAGAGGGACCCAGGTTGAACGGTCGATCTCCGCTGCCGTCCCAGTCGGCAATACTCGCGGCAGATTGTCCGTCAACCCGCCACCGGTGATATGAGCCAACCCTTTGACGACGCAAGATGTACCGGACAATGCCGAGCCAATCGACCTTAGATACGAACGATGGGGTGTCAGAAGAAGATCGGCTGGAGAACCACCAAGCTCCTTAATAGCGTCGTCGACCCCAAGGCCCAAAGAGTCAAAAACTATGTGCCTGGCTAGCGAGTATCCGTTTGTGTGCAACCCGTTTGAGGGCAAGCCTATGAGCTGGTCACCAGGTTCGATTCGGCGACCGTCAATCACGCTTTGGCGATCAACAAGACCGACCACAAAACCGGCCAAATCATACTCACCGTCAGCATAAAATCCCGGCATCTCGGCCGTTTCACCTCCCAGTAACGCACACCCATTGTCAACGCACCCCGAAGCTATCCCCCCTACCACCTCAGCCGTCACTGCCGGAGACAAACGTCCAGTCGCCAAGTAATCCATGAAAAAAAGCGGTTTAGCACCTTGGACCAAGATGTCATTCACGCAGTGGTTCACGAGGTCGACACCGACAGTAGCGTGGCGACCCGCAAGAAAAGCTACCTTGAGCTTGGTCCCAACACCGTCAGCACTGGACACCAGCACGGGGTCAGTAGTCTCTGACAGGTCAGGCCGAAATAAACCACCAAAGCTCCCGATGTCAGAAAGTACACCAGACGTGAAAGTACGCTGAGCCATGCCACGAATACGCGAAACCAGCTCATTCCCTGCGTCGATATCGACACCAACCGACTTGTAATCCATCAAGTTCGTCTCAACACCGAAGAGTCTCCCGGGTAGATCGCCTCAGGGTACTCAGAAAGGCAACAAGAAGTAAGGCACCATTTGCCCCACGAAGGACCTGACGTTAATCATCACACAAGCCTAACTCGGAACAGCGTAGCCATCTCCGATGACTCAGACCACTTTACGTTCCAGGAGCCGACCCCTAACACGGCAATCGCGGAACCCACTCACCACAAATACTAGCGGCTCCCCAGGTATTTGAGTTTCGACATATCCAAAGTTCCATGCGCCTAAGCAAACTGGGAATTCAGTTGCCATTACACCGATCGACCTCTTGAAAAGGGGAACCACTCCGGACAAGGAAATAGAACACTTCTAGGTGGCACAACAGCCTCATTTCGCAAGAATCGACATACGGGCCCACGAAAGATTATCGGCAACTTAACGCAATGAGCACCATCACCTAAGTTAGCAGCTTCAATCCGTTCGATCGGTTCCCGAGTGGCCTTCGATAACAAAACTGCGACCACTTTCAGAATTCGAGCAACTCAATGACCCTGCCCGCTACACTACGGGCACGCGAACCTTCCGGGTTGGCCCAGAAAGAAGCCCGAGCAGTCATGAAAAACCGCTCTTCCGCAAGGTCTTCATCAAGTATGTCGAACCCGTCCCGAACCACCAATATTGCCGCCTCCAAATCTGCCCGCATCTCGAGATACGCCAGCAGGACCGACGGCTGACGCATAGCGAGAGAAGCCAGCACGATGGCAATCCGCTCGCGCGCTGCCACCGGAGCCTCTATTGCCACATCAATGAGACCATCAATGGCATCTGCATCTCCCTTTGAAGCCACTACACCAAGACCTGCCGCTGAAGCACTCACCAGTCCGAGCTGATCCCCTGCTGAAACCGCATAACTTAGCGATTCCGTCATGAAACGCATATGCTCCAAGCGATCGACCCCCAGAGCCGAGGCTACTCCAGAAACTACAGGCTCAAGCTCCGCATCGCGTCCCTGAAGCGTTGCAAGTAGCGGCAAGATCCTCTGGTCCCCAATCTTAGCAAGCGCCAAGAGTGCATCATCCTGCAAGGGCCCAGACTCCCTCGCGACATTCATCAGTGGGCCGACAGCGTAGCGAGCTCCACGGTCGCCGAGCGCTTCAATTACAGCCCCCCTAAAGAAATCCACCCCTCGATCAATGTCGGCTATGAGACGTGACCGGACTGTTCGTTCACTCGTATGAGAGGCGAGAGCTCGAATCAGCGCTGGACGCACAAACTCGGAGGTCTCGGTCTCCAGCGCAGCCAAAAGATACTCGACCATCGCTGGGTCAGGATAGTGCTCTAAGTAGCCATAAGCGACCGCCCGCAGCCGATCATTAGGATCAGATATGACAGCGCGTATGACGTCGGCTGCCGCCTGCCCGAACCCAGTGAGTAAAACCAGTGCCCGAAACCTAACGTATCCGTCTTCGTGACCTAATACAGCGAGGACTAGCGATGGCTCGACCCGTTCGAGTGACATCCTCCTGATTAAGCGACTCGCTTGAGTCCGCACATCGAAATCAAAATCCCCAAGTTGGTTGATCGCCTTGTCCAGTTGACCATCTGACGTCATCAGCTGCTGAGCGAAACCTGGAGAATTAACTCCTAGGAGTAAAGAAACACAGCAGGCGCAGGCCAATAATGCCGTTCTCATGTCTCGTCAGGAAGCTTTAAGGCCATCTGCATATAAGCTTCAGCATCTTGGGGTCTTTCAACGGGATAATCCCCGGTATAACACGAAGTGCAGTAGTCCCCGCTATTTGGCCCAACTGCTTTTCGCAATCCCTCGAGGCTTAAGTAAGCGAGACTGTCAGATTTTACGAAATCCCGAATCTCATCTATCGAATGATTCGCCCCGATCAACTCAGCCCGCCGTGGCGTGTCGATCCCGTAGTAGCACGGTGAAACTGTCGGTGGACAGCTGATACGCATATGAATCTCTTTGGCACCAGCTGCTCGAATCATGCCCACAATCTTTCGGCTCGTGGTCCCTCGCACTATTGAGTCATCGACAAGGACCACTCGCTGACCTTCCAGAATGCTCCGAACAGGATTCAGTTTTACCCTGACCTTAAAGCCTCGAATTTCTTGCTGGGGTGCTATAAAGGTCCGGCCAACATAGTGATTCCTAATGAGACCCATACGCATCGGTATCCCAGATTCCTCCGCGTAGCCTACAGCCGCACAGATCCCAGAGTCTGGAATTGGAACAACCACATCGGCACCAACCGGAGTCTCCCGAGCGAGTAAACGTCCGAAGTTCGTCCGCACCTCGTTCACGCTTCGACCAAACACTATGCTGTCTGGCCTAGCAAAATAGACGTGCTCAAACACACAGTGTGACGGCGAAGCTGATGGGAAAGGCCGATAAGAGCGCTGGCCACTGCGGCTAATGACAAGTAGCTCGCCCGGCTCGACATCTCGCACATAGCTAGCGCCTATCAAGTCGAGAGCACACGTCTCAGAGCAAACCACCGTAGAGTCGCCCAGTTCACCCACTACCAGAGGCCGAAAACCGTAGGGGTCTCGCACCGCAATCAAGTGATCCTTAGTGAGCAAAACCAGAGAAAAAGCCCCTCGAACCTGTGTAACTGATTCGACAATCGCATCTTCGGGAGTTGCTGCCTGGGACCGCGCATACAAATGCAGCACAACCTCCGTGTCACTGCTAGTCTGAAAGATATGTCCTTGTTTAACTAGGTGCGAGCGAAGCTCTGCAGCATTAACCAAGTTACCGTTGTGGCACAGGGCGATCTCACCATGAGCGCAATCGATCAAAATTGGTTGCGCATTAACGATGCGGCTGTCACCTGCAGTAGAGTAGCGAACATGCCCAATGGCAGAACCGCCATTTAACCCTGCCAACTCACGTTCGTTGAATGCCTCTGAAACCTGCCCCATTGCTCGCACACAAGACAGTTGCTCACCATCTGACGTGGCGATACCCGCGCTCTCTTGACCACGATGCTGTAGAGCATACAGCCCAAGACGAGTCAAAGCAGGAGCCTCTGGGTGCCCGCAAATCCCAAAGACACCACATTCATCGTGGAACTTGTCGTCGTTCATTGTTCCCACGGCACTGACTCAAAATGTCTGGTAAACCCAGTAACCCATGAGTTTCCGGCCTCCTCCAATCTGACATCAGCCACCACATCACCATCAACTGCAATCCTGATACGTTCACCCCCAGTCTTCCCAACAACCAGCGCAGGCAAAGAGACAGCATCGGCCATCTCGAGTAGCCTGGGCCGCTCAGTGGCAGGGACTGAGACAAGCACGCGCGTGGGCGCCTCTCCAAAAAGCAGCCGGACCAAACCGAATCCGTCATGGGGGCCTACAGTGCTCGGAAGTTCGACCGAAGCACCTCCCCCTTCCCCCTCGATACAACATTCGGCCAACGCTACAGCAAAACCGCCTTCTGCACAGTCATGCGCTGACCGAAGCAAACGATTACTTGCAGCTTCAACAAGTAGACTTTGTAGAGCCCGCTCGCGATCAAGATCCACAGGTGCCGGACATCCTTGAACCGACCCATGAGCTGTCTTGAGGTACTCGCTTCCGTCAAGGGCACCAGACGGATCTCCCAACAACACGATCTCAAGCCCCTCCTCTGGAAAAACTCCTGCCAACGCTCGTGTGGCATCCTTAATTAATCCGACAACTCCAAGAACAGGGGTCGGGTAGATAGACTGACCGTCAGTCTCGTTGTACAGGCTAACGTTCCCTCCCGTAATTGGGATCTCAAGAGTCCGGCAGGCTTCAGCTATACCATCGACCGCTTCAGAGAACTGCCACATCGTCTCAGGACGCTCTGGGTTGCCAAAATTCAAGCAATTCGTTGCACCTATCGGCAAAGCACCAGCGCAGGCTACATTCCTGGCCGCTTCGGCAACCGCGAGCCGACCGCCTTCACGAGGGTCCAGATAACAATAGCGACCATTTCCGTCAACCGAGAGAGCAAGGGCGCTATCCGTCCCCTTAACCCGTACTACCGAGGCACCACAGCCCGGGCGTATCACTGTGTTGGTCCGAACCATGTGATCGTACTGACGGTACACCCACCGCTTGCTAGCAATCACCGGAGCAGCCAACAATGTCAGCCAAGCCTCTGTCAAATTAACCGGAGGTGACAACTTGGCCAAATCGAGCCGTCGTAAATCATCGAGACCCTCAGGACGTTTAATCGGTCGACTGTAAAGGGGGGCTCCATCCGCAAGTTCGCGGTTTGGAATCTCCGCCATCACCTTTCCACCCTCGCGAACACGAAGCACGCCGTCACCTGTGACCCGACCTATACGGACCGCGTGCAGATCCCATTTCGCAAAAATCTGCTCAACCTCCGCTTCGCGTCCCTTCTTTGCCACTAGCAGCATTCGTTCTTGAGACTCTGACAGCATGATCTCGTAAGGAGTCATGCCAGCCTCGCGTTGTGGAACCAACGAAACGTCAATTTCTATACCTGAGTTGCCCCGCGCTCCCATTTCGCAAGTTGAACAAGTCAACCCTGCAGCACCCATATCTTGTATGCCGACCAACGCGTCGGTCTGCATCACCTCAAGACAGGCTTCAAGAAGGAGCTTCTCCATGAACGGATCGCCAACTTGTACTGCAGGTCGATTGTCACCGGAATGCTCATCGAACTCTGCTGAAGCCATTGTTGCCCCGTGGATACCGTCTCTACCAGTTTTAGCTCCGACGTAGTAGACAGGATTCCCTTCTCCAGAGGCCAACCCTTTAGCAAGTCGTTCTGCATGAGCTACTCCAAGACAAAATACATTAACAAGGGGGTTACCGGAGTAACTCGATTCAAAGGCAACCTCTCCACCGACGGTGGGAATACCGATGCTATTACCATATCCAGCGATACCATCAACAACGCCGTCAACCACTCGCCTAGTCGTAGCCCCGGTTCGGCTATCACCAAGTTCCCCAAAGCGCAACGAATTGAGAAGAGCTATAGGTCGAGCTCCCATAGTAAAAATGTCTCGGATGATGCCTCCGATTCCAGTCGCGGCCCCCTGATACGGCTCGATAAAGGAGGGGTGATTATGCGACTCGATCTTGAAAACTGCAATAAGACCGTCACCAATGTCGACAGCTCCAGCATTTTCACCAGGGCCCTGCACGACGCGAGGACCCTCAGTTGGCAATCTACGCAGGTGCAAGCGAGAGCTCTTGTAGCTACAGTGCTCAGACCACATGACTGAAAAAATACCCAGTTCGGTTATCGTTGGTTCCCGGCCGAGGATATCCAACAGACGGCGATATTCGGCCGAAGTCAGTCCGTGGGTCTCAATAACTGCCTGGTTGATCGACATCAGAAACGAACTGTTCTGCACATGGCGTAACCCAGTAGAACGGAGTAATTAGCCGAGCTGGCTTCAATCCTTTTAAAATTTCCGGACACTCGAACCAACCCACCAAAAAAGATCATCGCAGGAATCGTCCCGTTTATGCCACCAAAGCCGCAACTGCTGACTCAAAGACCACACGCCCATCATCACTACCCAGGAGTGACTCACAGGCTCGTTCAGGATGCGGCATAAGACCCACAACGTTCCTCCTCAAGTTACAAATTCCCGCAATCGATCCGACAGACCCGTTTGGATTGACCGAGTCACTAGTTAAACCAGCTGAATCGCAGTAGCGAAAAATCACCTGCCGGTTGGCCTCGAGATCAGCCAATCTCTCTGGCACAACGTGATAGTTGCCCTCCCTATGCGCAATTGGCAACTTCAATACTTGGCCAAGTTCCGCAGAAGCGGTAAACGGCGTGTCTGTTGCCTCTACGCGAACGTGAACATCCTGGCACAAGAACTTGAGCCGTCTGTTACGCAATAACGCACCGTCAAGCAACCCAGCCTCAAGAAGAATTTGAAACCCATTACAGATCCCGATAACGGGACCTCCGGCTGCGGCAAACTCTCTAACCTTGTCCATCACCGGCGAAAAGCTGGCAATGGCACCAGTCCGCAAGTAATCACCGTACGAAAACCCCCCAGGCAGCACCACAGTGTCGGCACCTCTGAGGTCAGTGTCTTTGTGCCAAATGAAATCGGCCTGCTGCCCCAAAACATGCCTGACCGCGTGGTAGGCATCATGATCGCAATTTGAACCGGGAAACTCGATAATCGCAAATTTCATCTTCGACTATCTCTCAAGTTGAACGAATAGAGAATGTGCGACGAAGCGACCTAGGCAAAAGTTCCCTAGGGTGATTCAAACACTGCCTAGTCGCCCTCCCCACGCTTGGGGTCAACCTCAACTCGGTAGCCCTCGATCACGGTGTTAGCCAATAGCTTGTCGGCAATTTCCGTCGAAATGGTCATTGCCTCCTGAGCCGAATCAGCGACGACATCCAGCTCGAAAAACTTACCCTGTCGCACATCGCGCACGGACTCATAGCCCAACGAACTAAGTGCGTCGAGAATAGTCTGACCTTGAGGGTCGAACACCGATGGTTTCAAAGTGACAAACACTCGAGTCTTCAATGATTCCCCACCCTACTAGCTGTAAATCAACCAGCTATACTTCCAACAACGCTCGGTCCACAATCGCGCCTACATGACGTAATTGCTCTTCAAGGTCAAACATCTGCTCCAAATCTTCAGATGACAACACCGCCATCACCTCCGAATCAGCAGCCAATAAAGACTTAAAGTTTTCTTGTTCGTCATGGGAACGCATCGCTGCACGCTGCACCCATTCATAGGCTCGCTCACGAGAAACCCCACGTTTCGCCAGTTCCAAGAGCACCGTTCCCGAAAATACTATCCCCCGCGATCGTTCAAGGTTCTCCTTCATTCGACCTGGGTAAACCACTAGGTTTGTCACAATCCTGGTAAAACGGCGCAACATATGGTCCAAAGCGATAAAGCTATCTGGAATAATTACTCGCTCAACAGATGAGTGTGAAATATCTCGTTCATGCCACAGGGCAACGTTTTCAAACGCGGCCACTGCATTAGCCCGCAAAACTCGAGCCAACCCGGTAAGTTGCTCACAACCAATCGGATTTCGCTTATGCGGCATCGCCGACGACCCCTTTTGGCCTTTGGCAAATCCTTCCTCAACTTCACCGATCTCGGTTTTCTGGAGCCCCCGAACCTCAACCGCAAATTTTTCGATTGACGCTCCTAAAATAGCGATCGCACTAAGTAATTCAGCATGCCTGTCACGCTGTACAACCTGCGACGCCACAGGCTCTCTTTCAAGGCCCAAAGCATCGCAAACCCTTTTCTCAATTTCCGGATCGAGATGGGCGTAGGTGCCAACGGCTCCAGAGATTTTCCCAACACTAACAACCTCACGGGCACGCTCAATTCTTTGCCTATTACGACAGAGCTCCTTGTACCAAAGCGCGAGCTTCAAACCAAAGGTCATCGGTTCGGCATGCACCCCATGGGTTCGCCCGATCATCGGTGTATCTCGATGCTCTCGAGCACGTTCAGCGATTACCATCAGTAACCCGGTGATATCATCAAGTATCAGCCCGCAAGCTTCCTTCATCTGCAAGGCCAAAGCTGTATCGAGAACGTCGGACGAAGTCAGCCCGTAATGCAACCACCTAGCTGCTGGTCCGACTTGCTCGGCCACAGCCGTGGTAAACGCTATGACATCATGCTGAGTAGTTTGTTCGATCTCGTCGATTCGGTCAGCTGACACTCCATCGCAACCGGCCAACTCACGAGCTGCGTCTTTCGGGATCAGCCCAGAGGCGGCCATCGCCTCAGCCGCAGCGACTTCCACACGCAGCCACGTATCATATTTACGTTGATCACCCCAGATTTTGCCAATCTCAGGATGAGTGTAGCGGGGAATCATAATGTCTATTACCTAGAATTGAATTTCAGATTAGCACTCGCTAAATCGAATTGTTCGATTTTTCTAGAACGGCAGGGCCTGTTGTCGCTGTATATGCATATCCGCAGGGTTTCCATGAAACACCAGCCCGAGTTCCACGGATTCGGCAACACAATCCTGATGAGCTACCAGCACTCGCACATCAGAACGTCCAGCGACATCAAGCGCCTCCCTGCAAGTCATTGCAGCAAGCTCTGGGGTATTGTTCACCCGGCTCAGATGAGCAAGCACCAGACATTCCACCGACCTTCCCAAGTGCTTACCCACAAACAATGCTAGCTCCTCATTAGACAGATGGCCGCGCTCACCGGCTATCCGCGCCTTCATCCGCTGCGAATAAGGTCCAACCTGCAGCAGATCCCGGGCATGATTCGACTCCATTACGATCAGGCGGCAAGATCTGAACTTAGTTCGCAGTGTTTCAGTCACAACACCCAGGTCGGTAGCAAATCCGATATCTCCATTTGAGCTTTCGATGCAGAACGCTACCGTCTCAGCGGCCGCATCGTGAGACACCTCAAATGTCACGAAGCGGAAACCACAAATTTTAGTCGTGGCGTCGCACTGCAAATCGCCCCACCTCGCCACATCTGCACCTTTCCATATGGCCCGAGTCTTGAGCGTCGCATACACTGGCACCTCATGCCGGCGCGAAAACAAGCCCGCGCCACGGGTATGGTCACCATGAGCATGAGTAATCACAACGGCCCCGACAGTCGCTGCTGGAACGCCGATACTCTCAAGTCGTCGAACTACCTCACGGTAGCTCAGGCCAACATCAATCAGCACCCGCTGGTCACCGTCTTGCAGTAACGTAGCGTTCCCTGCACTGCCACTGCCGAGCACGGTTAGCCGTACTCCGATCGTATCCTCCGTCTTCTCTAGGTTAGACCGAACTGGTCGCCAGCCCTCAGCCGACCCGCCGGACCTAACACCGTCACCGCAAGGGCTCCTGGCTGGAATAGGTCCCTCGCAACTCGCTGAATATCGTCGACTGTGACAGCTTCCACCGATGCCAAGGTGTCGTCCAAAGAGATCTGTCTACCGAACTGAATCTCATAGCGAGCCATCTGTGACATACGACTCGAAGAACTCTCTAAACTAAGAACAAGGTTTCCCTTCAGGTGATCCTTAGCTCGCCGCAATTCTTCGGGCTGTATAGGACTGTCACGCAAATTCTGGAATTCAGTCACAACAAGCTCAATCACCTCGCTCGCGGCTTTACTGTCGCAGCCGGCATAAACGGTCAAAGCTCCGGCATCCTGATAGGCCGTCAAGCCGCTGCTGACAGCGTAAGCAAGCCCACGTTTTTCGCGAATATTTTGGAATAAACGGGAGCTCATTGAGCCGCCTAGGACTATATTCAACAGGTAACAAACGTACCGGTCGATGTGTTGCTGGGGGTACCCATCCACTCCCAAGCAAAGATGACATTGCTCCAAAGACTTCTCGCGAAGTTCAAATCCCGGCACTGCCACGGGAGAATCAGGCTGCACCGTCTCACGACCGGCTGGTAGGTCCCCGAAGGCTTCAGCAACCAAGTCCTTGATTGCTCCATGTTCAACGTTACCAGCAGCAGCTACAACTAGATTATCTGGAGAGTAAACTTTTTTGAAATAAGCGCTCAGAGCCTGATTGTCCAACAGATCAACCGTCTCTGGTAGCCCTAGAATCGGTCGCCCCAGAGGATGCCCAGACCAAAATCGTTGAGTGAACAGTTCATGCACGAAATCGTCTGGGGTATCTTCCACCATCTTGATTTCTTCGAGAACCACCTTTTTCTCACGAAGAATCTCGTCAGGATCGAAAATAGGACACAAGAGCAAGTCTGACAACACCGCAAAAGCATGAGGCAAGTGCTCATCAAGAACCTTCACGTAATAACTGGCGCAGTCCTTCGCTGTGAAAGCATCGAGCTGCCCACCGATCGAGTCTATCTCTTGGGCGATATCTTGGGCTGACCGTGTCTCGGTACCCTTGAAGAGCATATGCTCCACAAAATGGGCTATCCCGGATTGAGAAGCAGTCTCATGACGAGAACCTCGAGTCAGCCAAACCCCAAACGTAACAGAGCGAACATCTGACATGCTCTCCGTCAGTAACCGTAGCCCGTTGTCAAGCTGCTCACGAACTATCATGCCGTAACGCAGGCTGCTGCCGTCCGCCTGACAGAACAAATAGATCTTTGCAAGTTGTTGTACAAAAGGGAATTAAACCATTAAAAGTCCAGATCCTATCATGCGTCTGCCATTCCCATCAACCAAAGCTCTCAAGCAAACAACATGTTACTGTTGACGCGTGCGCGAGGCCAAACAGGATATCGCGGAATTTGAACTGAACGAGCTTGAAACCGAGCTTGCCGCGCTTGGGGTCCAGCCGTTTCACGCCAGGCAACTCTACCGATGGGTTCATAATCGTGGGCTAGAACACTTTGAAGGCATGACCGATTTGTCTCAAAGCCTCCGTGTCCAATTGAACCAAACATTTAAATTTTCCACACCGCAAATTTCAGCCCGTCGGATCTCAAATGACGGAACAGAGAAGTTTCTTTTCACCCTAGCTGACGGTAAAACTATTGAGTCTGTATTCATCCCAGACACGCCGGCAATGACCTTCTGTATCTCGACTCAAGCCGGATGCGCAATGCGTTGCCGCTTTTGCCTGACCGGACAAATGGGACTGACGAGGCACCTTACCGCTGGTGAAATTGCCGGACAGGTACGTGTACTGGTGCGGGAACTCGGTTTGCAAAATCGACGGTTCAACCTGGTCCTGATGGGCATGGGCGAGCCATTGCATAACTACGATGCCACGATGAAATCACTTCGCATGATCGCAGCCCCAGAAGGGCTTGCAATCACCCCTAGACGAGTGACGCTTTCAACCGTCGGTATCCTACCAGGACTCAAACGCCTAGCCAGCGAACGGTGGGTCCCCAACCTTGCTGTCTCACTTCACGCCACAACCGACAAAGTTCGACATGCCCTGATACCAACCAGCCGGAACCAACGGCTAGCAGACCTCATCGACGCCTGCCGAGAATTTCCCATCAAACATCGTGAAAGAATCACCTTCGAATATGTTCTTCTCGCCGGCGTCAACGACACAACAGCTGACGCAAACCGCCTTGCGACACTCCTACAAGACCTGCGCGCCAAGGTTAACCTCATTCCACTGAACGAGGCATCAGGCATCCCGTTTTCTCGCCCCTCAAACCAACAGGTCAATCGATTCGCCCAATTAGTAGCATCTAGTGGTTTGGTCGTTTCGGTCCGCAAGAGCCGTGGCCGGGACATTCGAGCCGCTTGCGGACAACTTATCATTAAAGATGACTGCTCGACTCAACCACTCAACAACTAGCCAGACCGATAATGAGACCTCTGCGAATTTGCTACCAGCCAATGTCTACTGAATTACCCCTACCAGCGGCTCAGCTTCGGTGATGCGGACGTTGACCCGCTGATTACCATCCCTCACCGCCGGAATCGCCACCTTCAAGTAGTTGTCCGTAACGACAACGTTGGAACCCTCGAGAGTTAACCCTGGTCGCACGGTCCCAACCTGAGTCTGGTGGAATCGCCGTGACAACGAAACTCCCACAGCTCTCAGTGCCCGAGCTCGATCACGAACCAGAGGTCCAGCCACTCGACCGGTTAACCGCGAGGCCTCCGTACCGGTTCTGGGAGAATAAGGAAACACATGAAGGTAAGTTAACGGACTTGCCGAAACATAGTCGATGTTAAGTTGAGCATCTTCATCTCGCTCACCAGGAAACCCAGCAATTAGATCGGAGCCAATTGAGGCATGCGGTAACTGTTCTCGGATACTATTCACAACACGCCGGTAATCCTCCAGAGCATAGGGACGCCGCATACGTTTCAGTATGGTGCTACTAGCGTGCTGCAGGGGAAGGTGAAAGTGAGGAGCAAAGCGGCCACTCTTAACCACCAACTCTACTAGCTCAAGCGGGCAATCCATTGGCTCAAGAGAACTAATTCGGAAAGTGACATCTGAAGGGTGCCTTTCCAGAGACCGGAGCAAAGCCACCAGCGTTGTCGGGGAACTCAAGTCCTCACCATAAGAGCCCAGATGCACACCAGTCAGCACAATCTCTCGGAATCCGCAATCTACAGCATGACTAACAGCCCCCACTACTCGAGACGGCTCAAGACTACGCCCTCGTCCCCTGGTCGACGGAATGATGCAGTAAGCGCACTGTTCGTCACATCCAGTTTGAACACGAAGCATAAAGGCCACTCGACCAATTGCAGCAGGTGTGGCCAGCGAACCGCAGGGGCCAGCCCCCCCACCGAAACGTTCGGCAGTCGTCTCTATCCTTGGGAGTATATGGTCCACAATTGCATGTTTTTCTTTGTTCGCGATCACCTCAGGGGCACCAGGCAATGCCCTGATTTCTTCCTCAGCCCTAGTGGCGTAACATCCAGTGGCCACAATCCGTGCGCCCGGGTTTAAACGCCCCACCCGGCGCACGGCCTGCCGGGCACCTTGGTCTGCAGTAGCGGTTACCGAGCAGCTATTGACGATAACCACATCAGCCTCATGGAGCGGAACAGGAATGGCACCACGGGCCCGCAACTGCATATCGAGTTGTAGCGAGTCAGCTTGGTTGACGCGGCAACCGAATGTCGTGATTGCGTAACGCAACGGGTACCCCTCAGAACGGCTCAGAACCGATGAATTTCAGAGGCTTGAGCCAAAGCTTGAAATTAGCTGGAGACCGCTAGACAGGTTGGCTTTCAACCACCGAGAGCGAGTCCCTAGCGTAGCATCCTAATGCTTACTGTCGTAGGATCACACCAGTAACGACACAGATATCCTAATCGAAACTGCGCTTGCTGCTGAGGAGTCATCATGCGTGTTCTACCACTCAACTGGGTTATAGCCTTCGTTGCCGCAATCATTCTTGTCACCTTCGCATCACCACAACCAGAACCTTTAGCAAGCGTCGCTTCAACATTTCCGGAAAATACAGAACTCGAGAATCTAAAGGAAGAAGTAGCAGTAGACGTCGAGAGTCGTCGAGACTTCACTCAACAAATCGTCGACATGATCTACAGCTTCAACGAACTCGGTTTTCAAGAATTCGAAACTCAGCGCTACATCGGTGGCATCCTAGAAGATCATGGCTTCACTGTGAAAAACGGCGTGGCTGGCATTCCAAGTGCCTGGTGGGCCAGTTGGGGTTCTGGCTCTCCGGTGATCGCTATCGGAACCGATGTTGACGGCATTCCACAAGCTTCGCAAAAACCCGGCGTCGCTTACCGGGAACCACTCATCCCGGGAGCCCCGGGACACGGCGAGGGGCACAATGCCGGGCAGGCTCTCAATATCACCGCTGCACTCGCGGTACAAAAGATCATGCAACGTGAAAACTTACCTGGCACCCTCATCCTGTGGCCTGGCATCGCCGAGGAACAACTAGGGGCAAAGGCTCACTTTGTAAAAGCTGGACTATTTGAAAATGTAGACGTTGTGCTTTATTCGCACGTCAGCAGTGACATGTCGGTCAGCTGGGGAGAAAGTGCCGGCAACGGCATGGTATCTGTCGAATATCTCTTCGAGGGTGAAAGTGCACATGGTGCCGGGTCACCGTGGGACGGTCGTAGTGCCCTCGACGCAGTCGAATTGATGAATATTGGATGGAACTTCCGCCGGGAGCATCTACGGATTCAGCAACGATCACACTACGTCATCACCGACGGCGGCGACCAACCAAACGTTGTACCACCAACAGCCGCGGTCTGGTATTTTTTCCGGGAAACCGACTACCCGAGCATCATGCGCATGTGGGAGATTGGCACCCAGATGTCAGAAGGCGCAGCGCTGATGACAGGCACTACGGTCGACTCACGGGTCCTCGGGGCCGCTTGGCCCCAGCACATGAACAAACCCCTAGCCGAGGCAGTGCATACAAATATGCTCCATGTTGGGATGCCAAGGTGGAGCGATGCCGACCAGGAAATGGCTAAAGCTGTTCAGCAAATGCTCGGTAGCGAAGAACGTGGGCTTTCCACAGAAATAAGCCAAGAACTACGGGGACGCGAGAACATTCCAGATAGCGAACGACGAGGAGGAGGCTCAGACGACATCGGCGATATCTCATGGGTCGTTCCCACGGTGTCGCTCCGCTTCCCGTCGAACATTTCGGGGGGCCAAGGTCACAACTGGAACAAAGCTATCGCCATGGCTACCCCAATAGCTCACAAAGGCGCTACAGCTGGAGCCAAAGTATTTGCTCGCACCCTACTAGACATCCTGTTAACCCCGTCGTTAGTCGACGACGCCCGCGATTACTTCACAAACGTCCAGCAGAAGGACACAACTTATTCGTCCTTCCTTCGTCCACAGGACGAACCGGCCGTATGGCTAAACGAGAGCATAATGGCGGAGTTTAAGCCAAAGTTGGAACAGTACTATTACGATCCAGCACAGTTTGAGACTTACCTTGAACAGCTTGGCATTGAGTATCCGACGATTCGGGATAAAGAGTAGATTGGTTAAGGTGCCAGTTTCATAAGCTCGAATTGAGAACCGTCTTTATCACCTCATTTTCATCAGGCTGATTTCGCCGAGGTGACCCAAATTTGACTAGGACACTATCCTAAGTTTGCGGCGATTTCCCACAGGGTGACTTTCACCCAAGCACCGGTACGCTGGCCGGCACACAAACCTATGCTTAGCCTTGTGAGGTCAGGGTAGCATCCTAATCTCGGCCACCATTCCACCCGGATGCTGGCCCGCCAATTCCTTCGACTATGTCCGAGACCAACGCGTCCACCCCCCGTCAAGCCACCATCTCACAGGCGATCGGTTTGACTGGACTACTGACCGTGCTGCTGGCAAGTTCTGTGTACCTGTACGGCAATGAGTCGTCCGGCGGGCCGAATCAAATCGCCCTTATCTTAGCAGCAGGGGCTGCTTCACTCGTGGGACTACGGAACGGTCATTCCTGGCAAGAGATCGAGAAGGGGATTAGTAGCGGCATCTCGGTGTCAATAGGCGCCCTACTCATTTTACTAACTGTCGGCGCACTCATTGGCACGTGGACCCTGGCTGGAATCGTCCCTGCCATGATCTACTATGGGCTCTCCATCCTCAACCCGTCAATTTTCTATGCCTCCGCCTGCCTTATCTGCGCCTTCGTTTCGATTGCAACCGGTAGTTCGTGGACCACCGCGGGCACAATCGGTATAGCACTTGTCGGAATTGCAACAGCACAGGGGTTGAACATGGGATTGGCCGCAGGATCCATCATCTCTGGAGCTTACTTTGGCGACAAGATGTCAGCGCTATCAGACACCACAAACCTGGCGCCAGCAGTAGCTGGAACTGACCTATTCACACACATAAGACACATGGTCTGGACCACAGGTCCAAGCATTACATTGGCACTGTTGCTATTCGTAGCCGCCGGACTGATTGCAGAAAACCCCACATCAGCTGACGATCTAACAGTCGTTCTGACCACCCTTGAACGAGAATTCTCAATAGGTCCGCATCTGCTACTACCTGTGGCGCTTGTATTAGCCCTAGTCGTGCGCAGGGTTCCAGCATTTCCGGCCCTACTCATCGGGGCCTTGACCGGTGCTATTTTCGCCGGGCTCTTTCAACATGAAACGGTTCTAAGGTTCGTAGACAGTCCAGAATTGCCCCTGCCACTGGCACTTCTTAAGGGGTGCTGGACTGCGCTTTTTGATGGATTCACCCTCAACTCAGGAAACCCGTTACTCGACGAACTCCTGAGCCGAGGCGGTATGGCCAGTATGCTCATGACCGTCTGGTTGATCATGGCAGCAATGATGTTTGGAGCCGTAATGGAAGCTACCGGACAACTCAAAGTGGTAGCTCGACAAATCCTTAGCTACGTGCGGACCACCCGCGGCCTCATCTCCGCCACTCTACTCACCTCATTCGGCACCAACATACTAACCTCTGACCAATACATCTCGATAGTGCTTCCCGGTCGAATGTTTCGCGCCGAATACGCTCGACAAGGACTTGCCCCTCGCAACCTCTCGCGCGCGCTCGAAGACTCTGGAACAATTACGTCGGTACTAATACCGTGGAACACGTGCGGGGCCTATATGTCCGGCACATTGGGTGTCGCAACTTTGACCTATGCCCCATTCTGCTTCTTCAATCTAATCAACCCACTTGTTGCAGTAATTTACGGCTTCACCAATATCTCGATCGTAAAGGTAAAGCCAGAGACTAGCCTTACCGATGACCTTAGCAAATGAAGAGACGTAAAGGGAACGGACTCAGTTCGTGACATACTGTGGGTTTGCTGGAGCAAGGACTCTTCTACACTCTATTTTGATGAGCGGGTTCGCAAAACCAGCGTGCCCACTAGAGCAACTCTGCTCGTAAGCCAATTACTTGACCAACATGGCATTTGGAACCCAGACACGTCAGGCGGGGATGCGCTTCATCTTCGTAACGTTGTTCATCGATATTCTTGGGATAGGAATAATTATCCCGATTGTGCCAGAACTAGTCCGTGAGCTGGTTGGTGGTGAGTTCGTAGATACAGGACGTTACTACAGCGCCATAATCGCAATTTACGCCTTCACGCAGTTCTTGTGTGCACCCATCCTCGGAGCATTATCGGATCGCTTTGGACGCCGTCCGGTCATCCTAGCCTCACTGTTCGGTCTAGGGCTCGATTACCTCATTCAGGGATGGGCTCCTACGGTCAGCTGGTTATTCTTTGGAAGATTCATCGCAGGCATCATGGGCGCTAGTATCACCACAGCCAACGCCTACATCGCCGATGTTTCTACAGCCGAAACCAGAGCTCGCAACTATGGCTTTGTGGGAGTCGCGTTTGGGCTCGGATTTATCTTCGGTCCAGCACTAGGCGGATTGCTTGGCAACATAGACCTTCGGCTTCCATTTTTCGTGGCGGCCGCCCTATCCCTGATCAACTGGCTTTATGGGTTTTTCGTGCTTCCAGAATCACTGGCTATCGAGCACCGCAGCTCGGTGGCTTGGCAGAAGATGAACCCCCTCGGCAGTATCAGGCGGCTACGTGCTCACCCTCTGGTAGCTGGCCTCTCAGTGGCATTCGTCTTCAGCTCATTGGCCCAACGGGGACTGGAGACCGTCTGGGTAATTCACGCCGGCTATCGCTACAACTGGGGACCCCAAACCAATGGCTTAACACTCGCGCTAGTTGGAATTATGGCTGTGATTGTTCAAGGATTGCTGATCAAGCCAACCATCAAGCGGTTTGGTGAACGCCGTACCATCCTCCTGGGACTCACAGTCTCAATGTTTGCTTTTGTTGGCTACGGATTGGCGTCAGCTGGTTGGGTCATTCCGATTATCATCGTCTTTGGTGCGATGGCTGGCGTATCACTTCCCGCTATTCAAGGGCTCGTTGCTGGCACAGTTAGCCCATCTGAACAGGGCAAGATTCAGGGTGGCCTTACCTCCCTCACCAGTTTGACTGCTATCTTCTCACCGCTTATCTTCACCGGCGGACTGTTCAGTTTCTTCACATCTGAATCCGCCCCAATTCATCTTCCTGGAGCCCCGTTCTTTCTTGGGGCGTTTCTATTTGGTTTATCCTTGTTGGTAATAGTTCGACTATTTCGTCGTCTACCGTCCAGCTCGGACGACCAGCCTTTTCGGCCAGCAAATGAACCCGCCTCAAACCACAACAATACACTCTAAATGTGCACACCTACCCATTCAGCTTTTCCCCGATCTGAAAAATCGCTGCAATTTCTTTCTTGAGAATCCAGAGTCAGACCGCTTCCAAGTAGAACCGACCTCGGTGGAATCTTAGCGAAGCTAAGGCGTGTATGCTTTTTTCAAATGCACTGGGGCCTGGTGCCGAATTCGCTGATTAATCAGCTCAACAAACACCGAGAACGCCATTGCAAAATACAAATAACCCTTCGGGATCTCTTGGTGAAAACCTTCGGCCACCAGTGAGAATCCAACCAACAACAAGAAGCTCAATGCCAAGACTTTAACCGTCGGACGCTGGTTAACGAAACTACTGATCTTCTCTGCTGAAAGCAACATAACGGCGACCGCGATAACTATCGCTGCAACCATCACTCCGACACGGTCGGCCATACCTATAGCTGTAATCACTGAGTCGAGAGAGAAGACAATATCGAGAATCAAAATCTGCAAGACGACACCAGTGAACGTGGCAGCCACCTTCGTTGAACTATGGCCGTCAGCTCCTTCGAGGCTTTCGTGGATCTCGTAGGTCGCTTTCCCAAGTAGAAACAAGCCCCCACCGAGCAACGTCAAATCTCGACCTGAGAAATCATGCTCCCATACTGCAAAAATCGGCTCAGTCAACCTGACGATCCAGTTGATTGACAATAGCAAGCCGATACGGGTCACCATTGCAAGGATCAGTCCAAGGCGCCTCGCTGGCCGCTGCTGCGCATAGGGCAATTTGGCAGCTAAAATTGAAATAAAGATAACGTTATCGACGCCTAGAACAATCTCAAGCACGGTTAATGTTACTAGGGCTATCCAGAGCTCTGGAACAAAGAACCAGTCCATATAAACCTCCCTACCAACAGTCCGTTCAAAGTGGTAGAACTAGCCTTCCTAGACCTAACCAGAACCTCATTGGAAGCGACCCCCTGCCATCAGTCACACCGAGACAGAAATGAGGTCACTCCGAGCGACTGAGCCTAGTCACATGGTCTGGCCAACACCAAGAACCCGGCATCAAGCTATCCCCATCCTGCCAGCCAAGACTGTCATCAACAGCATCCAAGGACTGGCCGAAGCCATCTGGAGAGCGCACCAACAGATTCGATGGGTCCAGAGTCCTGGTAATTTGAACCCGAACATCTTCGAGATGTAGACGGGTTGCACGATCCAACACCTCTTCAACCACGCCGTTGATCGTCCGTTCCAAATCCCGCAGTTCTCCTCGAAGAAATGGTCGGACATCACTAACAGCAGGTGACCGTCCATTGAGGCGATCATTGATGAGTGCAAGGTAGCTGCGCTGAACATTACGCCGGTAAGCATTGATCTTGATATCTGAACCCTCAAGTTCCCGCCACAAACCGAAGCGCAGGTCGGCGAGGAATTCAGTAGCTGAATACGCTCGGTTGTCACTTATGGCCTCTTGTTCGATAAGACGCAACAGGCGATCCTCCCGCAACAGCGTACTCAGCACCCGACTCTGGCTTGTGCGAATCCGCTCAAGTACACCCACCGGTTCAATTCGGTCGAGCACTTCAGAATCAATCAAGAACATTGGTGTCACAAACGCATGGTCATTTAAAAACCTGACGGCCTCAGTCTGAATAGCCCGGGGTATCGGCGTGAACCGCACACCTTCCTGCCCCCAATGTTTTTGTTGCGAACTAACACCCCCAACAATAGCCGCAACGTGGTTCATCTCGGTCACCCATTGCCCCACTAATCGACTGTAGAGTTCGGCCAGGTCATCGTAAGGCTCACCGGATACATTGGTCGCGTCAAGCAACATCCCTGCAACACGCTGGAGATTTCTTAGACCAAGTTCTGTGGATTTCACAGCGTCGGCATCACCAACGGCCTCGCTCAACTGACCAGGATCGGTCGTCTGTGACCCGGTCGTCGAAAAGCGATACCACGGCGTAGCATCCTGCTCTCGGGCCCACATATCCAGAGTCTCTAATTCGTCGTCCGGACCGACGGCGCCAGCAATCGGCGCATAGCCCCAACGAGTCGCCCATTCGTCATAGGGCCCAATCTTCGGGATCAAATCTTCGACCGCAATACCATCCTCTGGCTGCGCCACATAGTTGAAGCGGGCATAATCCATCAAAGTCGGTGTATGTCCCATCGTACTAACCCAGTCCGGGTCCCGAAGCTTCCCAGGCGGGTAGAGTGAACTCGCCTTCATGTTGTGCTGGAAGCCCAGCGTATGCCCAACCTCATGGGCCGTAACATACGCAAGTAAGTCACCCATCAGCTCATCTGGCAACGGTAGCCGCCGAGCTCGGGGGTCAAGTGGCCCCACTTGCACAAAATACCAATCCCGCACCAGATTCATCACGTTGTGGTGGAATTGAATGTCTGTCTCAAGAATCTCGCCAGTCCTGGGATCGTGAACATGCGGACCAGAAGCATTCTCAACAGTTGATGGGAGCCAGCGAATGACAGAATAACGCGCGTCCTCTGGACTCCAATGGGGGTCATCCTCTGACGACGGTGCCTCCTTAGCAATCACGGCATTACTAAACCCAGCCGCCTCAAATGCCTGCTGCCAGGCTTCCACACCCTTCTTAATGTACGGGACCCATTGGTTCGGGGTAGCCGGATCGATCCAGTAAGTGATGGGCTTCACCGGGTCCGACACAACAGCTCTAGGGTTCTGCTTCTCCAACCGCCACCTAGTTATGTAACGACGCCGAGGCGACCGATGCTCATCGCGGCCATAGTCGAGTTGGCGAACCGAAAAATAGCCCACCCGTTCATCGAACAGGCGTGGCTGCATCGGCTCTTCGGGTAGCTTCACCATGCTGTGGTGCAAGAGCACGGTTGCACTGCCAGGACGCATACCCCGACCCCGGGTCCGAGACCGCCGACTCTGGGACCCAGACTCGAACGGCAGCGTGTAGGTGTGAGTGGCCCGAACCTCAATATTCTCGGGAAACGCCAGAACTTCCTCAACAAACGACCGGTCTCCAGCGAAGCCACGTGCCCGCAAGCGCGACCGGGCGCTAAACTCGGCCACCTCAGTCTCAAACAGCTCGGTCACGTCAATGACGAGCGCACCGGTTTGAGATAACGCCTCGACGTCGAATACCTTCACGATCGTGTCGTTGTTAGCTGCCTTAACTGCCCTGGCAATCGGTTGTGATTGGTCAGCCACAATGTCATATGAAATACTCTTGAGCATTACTTGATCGCCTCGACGGTCCCACTTGACGATCCGATTTCCCAGGGACTGGCCACCATAGCCAACACCTACAGTTGTACGCTCAATCTGGCTAACCCAAAGAAATTCCCGACCTAACTCTCTTTTAGGAATCTCGTAGAACACTTTACCGTCAAGCCGATGTACGGTGAACACGCCATCATCAGAACTTGCGTTGTCCGTGATTACCTCCTCATACACCTTGAACCCACCTGAGTCCTGCCCGTCAGTGTCTTCGGTGACCGCGGCCTCCGCCTGCACTGAACCGTCATCGCTGGATGAGCGATCTTGACCATTTACCGATCCTGACCCTACGACACTAAAGACCAAGGACAGAAGCAATACACAAACCGAGCGCACGTGCGTTAGTAGCATGGAAAATATCCTCCAACATTGTGGGGTCTTAGAGAACACCATATACCACCCCCTGTCAGAGGGGCACCACTATTGCGATCGTCAGTCCAGCAGGAGACAACGAACCAAGTAGCCAGCTAAACCAAAGCTAACTGTTATAGGGCACCAGGAGGGAAATCAAAAACGGGTCAGGACCCTCATCTTTGGGTTTAGAAGGGTCCTGACATAGCAAAGACCGTTTTCGCTAGCGGGTGGGAACCTGCAAATCCGGCATCGGCGGGGCCGAGAATATCTTCTGCAACAAAGAGAAGGCGAACCCACCCAGCTTTGTGGCACGAGACGCACGGGCGCTGTCGGTCGCCAGCCCTGTGTTGCCAAACGCCTGGAGCATCGCCTTTGAACATACCAAGAAAGCGACGCGATTCCAGAACGACTTCAGCATGTCTGATCGCTTCCAGGCTGCCTTGAGACTATAGAAATTGTTCCAAACATCCTGGGTCCCCTGGCGGATCTGCTCCCCGGACATCATTGGGTGCGGGGTCAGCAGCTTTGGACGTTTCTCCTGTGGGATCAACCAGTGGCGCGAAACCGGAACACCGTCAACCATCGGCATTTCGTCGCCTTGCTCGCGTTCCCATTTTTCAAAGTCAAGTGTCCCTGGAAACGGCGTCAACGTCACAAATTGGGCAAAAGTCACGCCCGCCCGTTGAGCCAATTCAGCCGTTGCGTCAAAAGTGCTTGGCCGGTCGCTCGGCAGACCAAAAATGAAGGACCCCAGGATGTAGACGCCATGTTCCTTGAACTTCTTGAGGCGCTCTACTAGATCCTCACCGGCAAGGTTGAAGTCCTTGTAGACATCCTTTAATCCCTCTGGGGTAACCGCTTCAACACCGACGAGTGCACCTCTGATGTGCGCCGCTCTCATCGCGTCCAAGAACTCTGGGTCCTCAGCGGACTCCATAGTAATCTGCGTAAAGAAGTTTAAATCGTCCGGTAATTGGGCCATCAGCCCCATCAGCTCAAACCGTTCGTCACGAAGTGCTTTGAGCTCGTTGTACCGGGTCTTGTCCTCCCGACGAGCGGCCATCTTAAGATCATCAAGTGTCACCGGGTAGAAGTTATCGTCAGCCAAGGCGATGAACCGGAAACCCATCCGTCGCAGCTCGACAATTTCTTCGATAACTGGGTTGACCTCACGCTGACGGGGCTCCTGGCCATCGGTACGCCACACCGAGCAGAAGGAGCAATGCTTCGGGCATCCGCGCACGGTCTGTACCGATGCCCACGCGTAACTCTCACGTGACATCAAGTCCCAACGCGCTTTCCTGAACTTTCCGGCGCCTATTTGCCCTCCTTCGTAGATCCGTTTCGGCGTTCCGTTAACGCAGTCCTGAATCGCCTCCCCCCAGACAACATCACCGTCACCCTTCACCACCGCATGTGCACCACCGCGCTCAAGAGCCTCTTCCGGAAACAACGTGGGGTGGCTGCCACCGTAAATTACCCATGCACCACGTGCCCGAGCGCGTTCCCCGAGCGCATAGCCAACCAGGGCGTTCCCTGTATGAAGTCCGATCCCGACAACGTCGCCTTTCTCGAGTTGATCGGTATCGAACGGCTCAAGCGACTCGTCGCTCAACACGGGGTCGCCCCACTGGGCAGGCGTAGCTGCAGCAAGCACAAACATCCAGCGCGGTGTTATAAAACCTGTCCCGAATGAGAAATGGCTTGGGTTAACGATATGGACTCGCACGAACCGTCCTCTCTAGGTCTAATCTCAGACTACCGCTCTTTCATGTAACTAGTACTTCAGGCGTAGAACTTAGAGAATATTATTGATAGCCGCTTTCAAGCCGGCCCAGCTTCCCAGTGTAATCCCGTAGACTACGAAACCACAACAGGGCCTTCTCTTATCAGGAAAACCATTAACCAGTCGGTAACCAGTGTAATGACAAACACTACAACGGATTCCTCAAAACATCAGTCGATCTGGGCGCTATTCTTCGCCACTGCACTCTTGCTGTCTGTTCACCTACTGCCCACTCCAAATCCAGTGGAGCGAAGCGGCGAGTTAATCATCCTCACACCCGAGGGCAAAACCTGTTTAGCGATCCTCACATTCGCAGTCACACTCTGGGTCAGCGAAGCAATGCCATTCGCCGTTACGTCGCTACTTGTCCTCCTCTTAATACCCACCTTCGGAATCACCGACTTTGCCACGGCCGTCAACGCCGGATTCGGCAATCCTCTAATTGTGTTCTTTATTGGCGTCCTGTTCCTATCGACTGGTTTCACCTTTTCCGGCCTTGGCACTCGACTCGTTTTACACGTATTACGGCTAGCTGGCACCCGTACTGACCGCGTGTTGCTAGGATTCTTGATCGTCGGCTCCCTGTTATCCATGTGGATCACCGACATGGCGGTAGCCGCCATGCTTTTACCCCTTGGGGTTGGAGTACTCAAGGACGCAGATCTCAAACCTCTCCAGAGCAACTTCGGGCGTGCACTGATGATCTCTTGTGCCTATGGACCCCTTATTGGGGGTATCGGCACACCAGCCGGGGCAGCCTCAAATCTGATTGCTCTTAGTTATCTAGAGGAACTAGCCGGGCTTACCATATCATTTGGCCACTGGATGCTCCTTGGTGTGCCGGCGGTGCTGCTGATGATTCCGACCAGCTGGTGGCTATTGCTCCACATCTTTCCACCAGAAATTGATCGGCTCCCTCTCGACGGAACACAAATCGACATCAAGCTCAAAGCTCTTGGCCCTCTTCGAGCCGCAGAGCGGAAGACTCTTGCAATATTTGGACTCACGATCGCGCTGTGGCTCACTACTCCATGGATTGCCGAGACGACAGACGGACGCATCGATCCTCCCATCCAGGCAGTCGCACTATTGGGGGGGTTGATGTTGTTTCTACCGACGGTCGAGATAGTGACCTGGAAACAAGCCCAGGCCAATATGGACTGGGGTGGCGTGATGCTGATTGTCGCTGGTCTATCTCTAGGGCTGATGGTTTTCGAAACCGGAGCAGCTCGCTGGCTCGCCCAACTTCTCCTAGGCAATCTGATGCTAGTTCCAGTTTTGATCCGTCCGTTCGTAATAGTGATCGCAGTCTCGCTACTTCACCTGCTCTTCTCCAGCAATACGGTAACCGGATCCTTGATCATGCCTATCTTGCTAGCTCTAGCCCTTGACCTGCAACTTGATCCTTGGACAATCGCCGCACCGGCCGCCTTCACCTCGACCCTCGCCTTTATCTTGGTCACCGAGAGCCCAACAAATGTGCTGCCCTATTCTGCCGGATATTTTTCAATTCGAGACATGGCGAAAATTGGTATCTGGATGACACTGGGAGCAGCAATATGTGTAACCTTCTCAATCACAGTGGCCACTATATTCACAGGATAGGAAAAGGAAGCAACGCCCAGACCAGTGCATAGTCCCTAGCAACCGCTTGAACCCGAGTGTCAAGGGTGTGGGCTAGATTGATAATACGGTCGGTCACCTTGAACGGTGACGCGATAACCATGACGAACCTCGGGGTAATAGTCCCAAATAGCGTGATGTTGCGTGCAACGATTGTCCCAAAACGCCACAGAGTTAGACCTCCAGCGAAATCGGCAGTGAAACTCCGGTGAGGCGCAATGTTTTAACAAGAACGAGAGTAAAGCATCGCTCTCTGACTTCTTTAATTCCTTGAACCCTGTCGTAAAGCCTTCATTGACATACAACGCATGTCGTCCGGTCACTGGGTGGGTGCGAACCACCGGATGTTCGGCCGAGGGGTAGTCGCCGTCGCGCAGGTGACTACCTCCGTATCTCCCCACGTAATATTGTCGCCCTTCGTGAACAGCCGTCAGCTCAACCAGAAACCGCTGCATTCCATCAGACAGCGCCTCATACGCTGCATACATGCTGGCAAATAGCGTGTCACCTCCAGTCACAGGAACCTGCTCAACCCGAAGGATGCTACCCATAGGTGGCTCAGCATCACAGGAAACATCTGAATGCCACAACTCGCCTGCCACAAACTTCACCGTATCATCTGCATGCACAACAAAAATCTCCGGATGTTCAACATCCTTCGGGGCAGCTGGATGGACGTGTAAGTCACCAAAGCGACGCCCAAACTGAAGATGCTGTTCGAAGGAAAGTTGCTGATCACGAAAGAACAACACCAGGTGAGTCATCAAGGCCGAATGCAGTACCTCGAAGACCTCAGCCGTCATCGGCACGCCCAGTTCGACACCGTGAACCTCTGCACCGATAACCGGTGACACGGGCTCAACCCGGATCTGTTCAGTCATGAATCCGCAGCCTTTCCGCTATCCGAGTTCCGAGGTTGAGTTGCTCCCCATTGTCGAGCGTTCCCACCTTCGTGACAAGGGTCGGGAACCAATGTTTTGCACAAGCCAGCTGACGGGCATCTCTTCCTAGACACCGGTTCGCCGGTAGAACCACCGCCGCCGCTGAGCTGTTCCAGCGAAGAGGAAGGATCAGCAGGTCAGTGATTAATAACAGCACGTGTCAGCCTATTCTCCAAACTGAGCGCCGGGAATGGTATTCTTTACTGGAATCAGCAGAGACGTACTTTTGACCAGTCTCTGGAGCCGTTACTGCGTTGTCTCCGGGGTTTGAACGTCATGGTCCGCGGCTACCGTAGTGCTCGCAGTTTCCAGACGGGATTCTGTGGCTCACTGTGAGTACAGTCGTTACGTGTTGTTTAATTGCGGAACGCTAGCCGCTAAGCCAAAATCGGCATTCGGACTCGGGACATTAAGGAAATCAAGGAGGCCACCAATGCTCGTGCTCTGGGCTCTGACAGCACTAATGACCCTACAGCCCGCATCCTCGTCGACTGCCACACTGGACTTCGACTACTACAAAGCCAATGTCGAGCCGATTTTCTTAGAGAAGAATCCTGGCTTCGTCCGCTGTGTCGTTTGTCACAGTGGCGAGGGACGGGTAGGATTCCTCGAAGAGCTATCCTCGAACGCCGACACCTGGACAGATGAACAATCTCGTCGCAATTTCGAAGCCGTGTCCAGATTGGTGATACCCGGGCAACCTCTAGCTAGTCGACTGCTAATGCACCCACTGGAACCCGACGCAGGTGGAGACGAGTTTCACAATGGAGGACGGCAGTTTTCCTCCCAAGATGATCCCAAGTTCAAAACTCTCGTAGCTTGGGTCAACGGAGAGCAATAGGACTATGTATCCCTCTAACACAGGAGTTTCAACAATGGTCACAATGCGTAAATCGACGTGTGTTCTGGCCGCCCTTGCGGGCATCGTCCTTCCTATGTCAGCAGCAGCACAAGGCACCGTTCGCATCGTGCAAACCAATAGTGCTGGCGATAACGTCCACATCATCGATCCGGTTACCAACACGGTTGTCGGGGAGGTCACGGGCATCGAGCGAGCACACGGTGCCGCACCATCACCCGACGGACGCCGGATTTATGTCGCCAATGAATCCGATGACACGGTTGATGTCGTGGACGTCGGCATGCTCAAGGTTGTCAAACAGATCCCGCTCATCGGACGCCCCAACAATATCGCGAGCACGCCAGACGGGCGGAAGGTCTATGTAGCTATTGCAAATTCGCCAGGTGCCCTTCAGGTTATCGACACCAGTTTGGACGAAATATCAGCGACGATCTCGGTACATGGAGGCGTACACAATACCTACGTCACCCCAGACGGAAAATATGCAATAGCGGGAATGATTGGTGCTCGCAATATTACGGTCGTCGACACCGAGACCGACATGCCTGTCTGGACCACCTACTGGGATCTCGGCATCCGCCCGATGACCATGGACACGAACCCAGACGGTTCGACCCGGAATATCTATGCACAACTCTCAAATTTCAACGGATTTGGCATCATGGACTTCGAGACGCGCAAGGAAGTTGGCCGGATCGAGTATCCCAAGGTACCAGACAATCAGCTCACCCCGGGGCATGGTGGCAACACAGCGCATGGGATTGGCGTGACACCGGATAACAAATACTTAGTCGCCAATAGCAGCTTGAATAGCAGCGTGTATGTCTATTCGCTTCCCGATCTCGATCTCGTCGGCGGCGTCAGGGTTGGCCACTCGCCGAACTGGGTGACGATAACGCCGGATAGCCGCTACGCCTACATCTCCGTCTCCGGAAACAACAGCGTTGCCGTGGTCGACATCGCGGCGGTGAAAGTGGTGACTGACATCAAGACTGGCGGACAGGTACCCAAACGCAACGCCACTTTGGTCGTAGGGCAGTAATAACTTAAGGCTCAAGCCGAGTGGGGACGGGCTGGTCTACCGTCCCCACACGTGTGGGATACCAAGAAAAAGTGCGAAATCAACAATACACCAACCCTCATCGATGTAGCTGGCCAGACACTCGGCTCTAGCGCACGTCTAACAAGGCTCAGTCCGGGAGAGTCGTTGTTGGCCACAAAAGACTTTTTCATTCAGTCACAAAAACTGACCTCAAAGCCATGCGGATCCTTTTTCACTTTGGTATGACAGCGGTGTTGTGTTGGACAGGGTCTACGAACGGAGCCGCCCAGACACAAGATCAGCGCGGAGGTCTGTACACTTCGACACAAGCTGAATTGGGGGCCTCGCTATACGAAGACCAATGCTACTCCTGTCATGGGGAACTGGCGGCGTTTGTACCTGAAATGGCTGCTCTTTTAGCCGATCACACGTTTCGGAACCGCTGGACTGGCCGTTCACTAGGGGAGCTGTTCACGCTGATTCGTGAGGAAATGCCACAAGATGCACCGGGCACACTCTCCGCCGAGGAGACAGCCAACCTTTTGGCCTACATCATGAGAGGCAACCGCTTCCCGGTGGGAGATGCACCGCTTTCTGACGACGCGGAACAGCTGCACCAGATCCCGTTCACACCTTAGCTCACCGGTCGTTTGCTCCTAGAAGCCACTGTTACGATACAGCAACCCAAAAAATAGAGCACAAAGACCAATACCTGCCATGCGTTTCTCCCCCACCAACCACCCGCAGGATCGGTCTTCCAACGAGATCGTTTCGACCTAGGAGGACCATGGGCGATGAACATGTGTCCACCCCGCTAGTTGAAAGGTTCATAAGCGTCGTGCTAGACAATCAGCTGTTTGCTGTTGGGCACACCAAATCAAGCTGGTTTGCCGATAAAGGCAGTAACTTTCATGACTTCTCTTGCCCTTGTCCCTACTGTGGTCGAAGACCAGGCTGAATCCGGCCCCTAAATCGCCTTTTAAAACTGTTTCGGGGGCAACACCACAATCGCCTCTACCTCTACGTGGCGCCCACCAGGCAGACTCCCGACGAGATAGTTCGTGCGTACCGGCTTGTGAGGATTGGTCTCCTCGTTATTCCACACGGCACCATAGACTTCGTTCCAAACGGCGGCAAGCTGGTCTCCCTCCGAGCCAGCGGCAACGCGATACACACGCAGCTCGGCGACATCAGCCAACGTAGCACCAATCGCGGTCACCCGCTCTTTCATGATCCCGACCGCAACCGCCGCCTCATCCTCTGGCGCGGTACCAGCCGGCGCCACGACACCAGACAGCCAAGCCAGCGCAGCATTCGGGGCGATCGTCGCGCCGTTAGAGATGAAGCTGCTCGGTGACCCCGACATGCGCAACAGCGGATTCTCCGCCGCCGAGTTGGCTGTGGTGAACACCGCCGGGGGCGCAGGCGGCACAGCCCAGACCTCGATCTCAGAAAACCGGTTGGTGGCACTGAACCCTGGGGCCGTCCAGAGCGTGTAGGGCGGAGCGTTCTCCGACGTCAACTCGCCCAGTGTCTCGTACACCGGCGCCCAGGCTCCGAAGTCAGGCTCTGGACGTCCTGGTTGGGGTGTCGGCATCACGCGTATGAAGAAAGCATCGTGCCAACGGAGCCCGTGACCAGCCAGGGTCCGTCCAAGGCTGTTCAACGACGAACGGATGTGCGATTCGAGCGAGGTCGGGTCATCCAAGTTCGGGCTCGGCAGCGCACCTGACGAAAGAAAGAGACCCGACCGTGTCGACACAATCGCAGTCGGGTTGCTCGCCGGCCCGGTCAGCCGGAGGTTCGGGTTCAGCGTTGCCCGGGCGCTGTCTACATGGACAGGATGACCAGCACCGACCGGGAACATGGCAACAACGTCAAGGACGACCAACGCATCACCCGAAAGCCCGGACGAATAGACAGTGGTCCGCGCCGGTGGAGTTCTCCCTGCAAAGAACGTGGTCCACGCGGTGTTCCACCCACCGAAGTCCGCTCGCGGCGCCAGGGCCGCGCGGACTCGAAGGATTTGAGCTCGGTCGAGACCGACCTCATTCAGCCGGGTGGCCACCCGGCTCAACGCAGCCATCGAGGCGAACTCAGTATTCGAACCTTCACCAGTAATGCCGCCAAGAACCGACAGTGTCGAACCTGGGGTCGAAACCACGGCGGCCGAGTAGGATGCGCCAGGCGCAGGATAAGACTGTTGCGCCCGCACATCAGCCGCTATTACTAAAAAGCCAAGCCCAAGTGCGATTTTCCATCTACCCATTAGCGCTTTTCCATGCTTGATCATCATCACTCCCTTGTCACTCCAAACCCGCCCAAAGATATTCATCCTACAACTTGTGTTAATGGACAAATGAATAGTAAACGCTGAGGATCCTGTTGCGGGGTGGGTCGGGCACCGAGCTTCCCAAGATACTGAATCGGCCCTACCTACGGCACGACCTCCCTGATGATCCCATCTTGCTTGTTCATCAAGAACACCCGGCCGTCAGGTCCGGTGCCGAAGCGTAGGTCGACACGAACCGCCGGCTCCAGGCCCTGCAAGACCGTCGTCTCGGCAACAAGTTGAAGGAGCCGCTTGACTTGGTCACCGTCCCTTAGGAGCACCCGGCGGAGCCCATCCTGACCACCCTCTGGCAGGTCATCCGCGGACAGATGGAAGATCTCGCCCTGAGGGAAATCTGAAAAGAGCACTCGACCCTGGAGTTGCGGTATCTTGTCTTCCCGATACACGATGACGCCCCCAGCCGCCGACCGGGACTGCAGCAGCGGATCAAGTTGACCATATTCGGCGATGGGGAAGGTGACACCAGGCTGGCTTCGCGGGTCGCTGAGAGCGACCGCCTGGCGACTGATAAAACGGTAGCTACCTTCCCACGTGTTCCACCCGAGGTCGGCTCCGGCGGTCACGAGGTTGATCTCTTCGATGATGTTCTGCCCAATATCCGTCACGAACATGTTGCCATTCGCTGGATCCCACGCCAGACCCTGGGGGTTGCGGAGGCCAGAGGCGAAGACCTCTCCCAACGTATGATCATCCCCATCGGAGACATACGGGTTGTGCACAGGAATGCCGTAGCGGCCGTTCTGGCTGTTAGAACCGAGCGGATCGATCCGGAGGATCTTGCCAAACACCACGCCAAGGTTTTGGGCGAGATCCATCGGGTCACCACCGCTCCCACCATCCGCAACTCCCACGTAGAGCTGCCCGAAGTCGGGATCACCGGGGACCGCAAGGGGATTAAACGCGATGTAGCCACCGTTGTGGTTGCGAAATGGCTGCTCAACCCTAAAAAGCACCCGCGGCGGCCCGCCGTCATAGGTCTCTGTCCCGCTCCGACTGGCAGTGAACTCGACAAGCACGGTGTCGTGCGGGTCCCGTCCGCCGCCGGACACAAAATCGGGCTCAGGCTCCCTGTCCCTGGTATCTAGCCATGCATATAGCTTTCCGTAGCCGGCCGCTCCCATCACACCGAACTGTGGGTGCAAAGCAAAGCTCTGAACGCCGCGCTCCCGCCCCGTGGATTCAACCGGTAGACCCCAAACAGAGTCGTTGATATCCAGGTAAAGCCTAACCGCTCCTTCGTAGCTGATGGTGTAGATGGGACCCTGCATGTCGTTGACGAACAGACGTTCCGAGACCGGCTCATCCACGAGGCGCATCGGGCGGGCGCTCTCACCACCGACGTCCGGGAGCATGGCAAACTCGGTGTAGCCTACCCGGATCACGCTCTCCGTCGCCTCAATCGGGTCTGGAAACGGATCGTTAGGAACCTGAGAGAAGACCGGGACTGCTATAAGCCAGGCGGTCAGAGCAAGAGGCGTCGTGCTCATGTGTGAATTCATTTCCGACCTCTTTCTGCGCTATGTCAACGATGTGTCCCCAGTATCGAACTCAACCAGTCTGTGTCCAAACCTTAAGAGGAAGCACACTTGCCCGTCCACTCAAAAGTGGAACTCGCTAGTTCATTCAAGAATGGGCGGACCCTCCAAAATTCGAACCTAGGACCTCCAGGTTCATATCTACAATCCCAGACCACGAAACCAAGACTGGCATCATGGCGGAGGCACGTTATAGTAGCGTTGCCTATGATCAAAACGCGCTTCACCAAAGCATTCAACGTTGAGCATCCCATCGTGCAAGGCGGCATGCAGAATGTTGGTATCGCTGAGCTGGTCTCGGCGGTGGCCAATACGGGAGCACTCGGCTTTCTCACTGCACTCACTCAGCCAACACCCGAGCTATTAACAAAAGAGATCTCCCGCACGCGAGAAATGACAGATAGGCCATTCGGCGTGAACCTGACATTTCTCCCCACCTTAAGGCCAGTGCCCTATGAAGAGTACGTTCAAGCCACCGTTGAGGCAGGAGTAAAGATAGTCGAAACTGCTGGCAACAATCCCCAGCAGTTTATTCCTGGGTTTAAGGCGGCCGGAATCAAGATCATCCACAAATGCACCTCGATCAGACACGCCATGAAAGCCGAGTCCATCGGGTGCGACGCCATCAGTATTGACGGATTCGAGTGTGCAGGCCACCCAGGAGAAGACGACATTCCGGGACTGATTCTCATCCCATGTACAGCGGACAAGATCACGATTCCCATGGTCGCTTCGGGTGGATTTGGGGACGCACGTGGTTTAGTCGCGGCTCTCGCGCTTGGCGCCGACGGAATGAACATGGGCACCCGATTCATGGCTACTCTCGAGGCTCCGGTCCACGACAACATTAAACAACAACTCATCAAAGCGTCCGAACGGGACACCGCGCTGATATTCCGCACTATGCGAAACACAGCCCGCGTCTTCAAGAACCAAGTGTCAGAAGAAGTCCAGGCCATCGAAGCGCGCGGCAATGCCACTATCGATGACATCCAACATCTCGTAGCCGGGAAGCGAGGCAAACAAGCGCTCCTAAACGGCAATGCCGATGCTGGCGTCTGGTCAGCAGGTATGGTGGCTGGCCTCATTCACGACATTCCTAGCTGTCGGGAACTCGTCGAACGAATAATACGCGAGGCTGAAACGATCATCCAAGAGCGATTACAGACCATGCGAACAGGTGCGCTACCCCAGCTAGCTAGTTGAAAGGTAGAATGGTAGCCTGTGAACCAGTAATGTCGGAGGCATTGTAGATGAACCCTATTTTGTTATTTCTGATTACCGGCGTCGGTGCATTCGCCCTACACATCCTGATGGTATTCGTGCTCGTTGGTAAGAAAAAGTGACGTGCCAATGCACGATGACCTTCGAATCATCACCCGCCAGGCAAAAGGGCGTTCGTTATTTACCGGAGCGCCCTTCGAGAAGTGAGGAGTCATGATGTCATGAGCACCCTGTGGAACTCATGGGGAAGCACATTTCTGGTCGCGCTGCTGGCGGGTTTCTCGCTGTCAGCGGAGTTCGCCTCGGCTCAAGATGTCCAAGCAAGCATCCTAGTCGAAACCGGAGGCCAACCCTCCATGTCGATGGACTACCGGGCGAACGCCAGGGGAGTCCGGGTCGACATCACACAGTCCCAACCGCTGTCCATTATCTGGATGCAAGGTCCTCCCCCTAAGATTCTGCTGCTGCAACACGCCAACCGGCGTTACATCGAACTTGGCGAACCAATGTTCCAGATGATGCAGCAACTGATGCAGCAGATGACGACTACTGCGGAGCCTAGCCCAAATTTTGACATCGAGAGCCTCAATTTCGAAGAAACGGGAAGAACTCAAACAGTTGGCTCGTGGACTGCCTCAGAAATTCACATCGCCGGCCTTGGAACCAATCAGGCCGGCACGCTCTGGATTGCCCCAGATTTAGACATTGGGCTCTTCGAGCTATTGGCTAGAATGACCGAGCCCCTAGACGTGATGCAAATACCGATGCTTGGTGGAGTGACAGCAGGACCGCAACGTTTGATCCAGTTTCGGCAGATGGGAGATGCAACCAACCTTCCAAGCGGTGGCGCTGTCCGGTTGACCGTAACGGACCCGAGCGAGACTAGCAACATCACGCTGCAGTCACTCGAGCGAGTCTCCTTTTCTGAAGACCCATTTGCACCGCCAGCTGGGTACGAGCCGACCCAAATGCCAAGCGTGTCGTTTCCGGAATAGGAGTGCACCCCGTCGCCTTCCAGGCACGGTCGTGTCTAGCAATGTCGGATGGCGGAAAAAAGACGAAAGGACTCTACCGGCATATTCCCATCTCTTTGACGACTCTCTTCCGTATATCCATGATGAAAGGGAACCACCATGCACTCAAGACTAGCACTGGCCGCTACCTTCGCCCTGACGACATTTGGTCCAGCAACTGGAGCTATAGCAGCTGACTATCACCACATTCACCTCGTCGCACCTGATGCTAAGGAGGCAGCCGCCTGGTACATCGAACATATGGGGTGCGAGGACTTTGGACGAGAGGGGGCCTGTGCGGTTGGCACCACCCAATTTATCTGGTTCGAAAGAGAAGCAACAGGACCCACCATCGGCTCTGGAGTCAACCACATCGGATTCTCGTTCGAAGATCTCGAAGCCAAGATGGCGAGTTGGCAAGCAGCTGGACTGAATATCGAAAATCCAGACGAGCCTATTCGCGACGTACAAGGATTATTCAAACTCGCGTTCCTCAGCGATCCGTGGGGGACGCGTATCGAGGTAGTCGAAGATCACGAATACCTGGGTGTACACCACATTCACCTCAGTTCACCAGACCCAGACGAGACACTAGGGTGGTATGAGAACATCTTTGGCGGCGAGCGAGACAGCCTGAAGGGGCGAATCAGCGGACTACGCTACGGCGGTGTTTGGCTTCTGGTTTCACAGCTCCGTGAAGGCAGCCTAGCGGCGACTCAGGGACGTGCCCTCGACCACCTCGGATGGGGATTCCCTGATCTGGAGGCCGCTGCTGCGGTGATCAAGGCCAAAGGGGTTGAATTCCAAATGGAACCACGCCCGTTCACGAATCCCCTCGGGCAGGAAATGAAGATTTCCTTTGTTCTAGGTCCGGATGACGTGCGGATCGAGATCGTGCAACCTGGAAGCTAAAAACATTCGGCGCCGATGCGCAACAGGCGATCGCAACGCCTCATGAACTTGGCAAAACCCCTGGGCAGGTCCATAGGAACTTGCTCAGCATAACTTCCAAGCTACTTAACCGTTGCCCTGACGACACGCTCGACGGTTAGGCCTTGGACAACTATAGAGAACACTACCACGCCGTAGGTCGCGGCCAGAATCTGGTCCCTTACGGGCGAGGCCGGCAACGAAAGAGCCAGCGCGACCGAGATACCACCCCGGAGGCCTCCCCAAGTCAGTACTGGAATCGCACCAGGAGTGAAATCCCGCCACAGACCCAAGATCCGGATTGGTAGGCTAACACTGACGAATCTTGCGGTGAGCACGAGAGGGATAGCAAGACCAGCGATCCAAAACATCGCCGGTGTCAAGACCAGAGCAAACACTTCGAACCCGATCGCCAGAAAGAGCAGCGAGTTGAGAATCTCGTCAAGCAGTGACCAGAACTTCTCCACATGGTCACGAGTACTTTCAGTCATGGCAAATCGGGTTCCGTGGTTACCGATAAACAGTCCAGCGACCACCATTGCGATCGGCCCAGACACGTGTAGCGCATGGGCCAGAGCGTAGCTACCCATCACCAACGCCAGAGAAATCAAAACCTCTAGGTTGTGTTCGTCAATCACCCGCATCGCCTGATACGCAACATAACCACCTAGAAGTCCAAGCACTACACCACCCACCACCTCGGTGAGGAATAATTGCACCACCCCAGCTAACGACAACTCAGTGCCAGGCTGACCACTACCAGTCGCAACAGCGACAAGTACCGTGAACAGCACTACACCAACCCCGTCGTTGAACAAACTTTCCCCAGCAATTTTCGCTTTCAGGGACGCTGGAACCCGCGTTTGCTTGAGAATCCCTAAGACTGCGATCGGATCAGTTGGTGAGATTAGCGCACCAAACACCAAGCAATAGGAGAAAGGAATTTGTAGGCCTAAGATCTCAGCAAGAACATATGCACCCGTCGCAACCAATCCGGTCGACAATAGGATGCCTCCGGTAGCGAGACTACCGATAGTCCAGCGCTTGCTGACCAGTTGATCTAGATCGACATGAAGGGCTCCGGCAAACAACAAGAATCCCAACATGCCGGTCATCAATGTTTCATGAAAATCGATCCGCGTCAGAGTGTCGCGAACAGTACGTTCGAGCCCTAAGCCAGGCATCACAGCATCGACGAAAAGGGCTACCAACGATACAACCAGCGCAATCAGAACCAACCCGATCGTGTGGGGCAGTCGCAGCCAACGATGATTAATCCACCCGGCCACCGCCGCTAGTGTTACAACGAGAGCACCAAGGTCAAAAAGAGAAGAATGAGACATTGACTAAACTCACTTGGAGACAAGCAAAAACACATGAACCCCAGGACCAGCTAGGAACTAGATTTTGTCCGCTTCTTACGAACCGGCTTCCTCTTCGACGCAACCACCAAATTGGTGTCCCGTTCACCGAGAGCAACACTCCGCCGATACGCACCCACAACCGCCTTGGACAGTACGGTCCTGAAAGAACCCTTCTCCAACTGATAAATGGCTTCAGCGGTGGTCCCTGCCGGTGAAGTCACGAGATTCCTCATCTCGGCTGGATGTAATGCTGACCGCTCAGCGAAGATTGCTGAGCCCCGCACCGTTTGTATAACCATCTCCCTTGCTTCAGAACGAGACCACCCCAGGTGCACAGCAGCATCGATCAACCCCTCTATCAGCATAAACACATAGGCGGGTCCACTCCCGCTGACGGCAGTAGCCTTATCGAGTAACCCTTCGTCGCGAACATAGAGCTGTTTCCCGAGAGCTGCGAGCAGAGTCCCGACCCATTCACGCTGCCTGTCAGACACGGCCTCAGTAGCCGTCCAGACACTCATCCCTTCCCCAACCTGCGCTGGGGTATTTGGCATAACCCGGACAACCGCTTGATGTCGCAACCCAGCCGCAATAGACCCACTAGTGGCCCCTGCCACTATTGACACGATCATGGCAGACGACCTTATGTGACCCTTCAGGTCGGAATATACTGCCGAAAGCACCTGAGGCTTGACCGATAGCACCACAATATCGGCCTTGCGAGCAGCAACCCGATTGTTCCGAGTCGTGGCGACCTTGAACCGCTGCTTGACCGAACTAAGCCGGTTCGGCTCTAGATCTGCTGCGATGATCGAGCTCGAACCAACGAGCTGATGCTGAAGGAGCCCCTCAATCATCGCCTCACCCATCGCGCCAACTCCAATGAACGCGATCGACGCACCTTGCATAATCTTAGGCCGTGTCAAAAAAAGCTCCTTTCATCCAACCGGAAACCCTAATGTTACCCGCCTGTCCCAAGATGGCGTACTCCGCTATGCTTCATACGGTAATGATTCACACCACATTCTCAACCGGGAATCTTCGTGGCGGCCGGTCTCCTGAAGCGACTGCGTACTCCGCATTTCCAAGTCCAGGCCCCCTTAACCACCTAGTATGGACCCTTTAACCCACACTCTCGTCGGTGCGAGTCTGGCCCAAACACGTGTAGCTCGAGGCCCCCTAGCCACTGCCACCTGTTTAATGGGCGCCAACCTCCCGGACATAGACGCTGCAACCTATTTTCTCGAAGGCGACATTGCGCTAGGTGTTCGTCGGGGTTGGACCCATGGAATACTCGCCATGGCCATTTTGCCGGCCGTTCTCACATGGATCATGCTCCAGATCGATCGCATTCGATGCGAACGGGACCCAATAGCTACACCCATCCCGGTCGGACGCTTCGCCGGTCTCGCCTACCTCTCGACACTGAGCCATCCAGCGCTGGACTGGCTCAATACCTATGGTGTTCGTCTGCTTATGCCTTTTGAAAGCCGGTGGTTCTATGGTGACACTCTGTTCATCGTCGATCCCTGGCTCTGGCTCATACTGGGCACCGTCGCCCTCATGGCACACAGCCATTCGCGACCGCTCATCGTCGGCTGGATTGCACTCGGGGTAATCGCTGTGAACTTGGTCACCGGAGTAGCCGGTGTACCACTACCCCTTCGAGCACTCTGGTGCCTTGGGCTCTCACTGGTCATAGGGATCCGGATTCGCAGACGGGGAGCACCTCCGGTCCCATGGCTGGCATCATGCTGCCTAGTTTTAGCCACGTCCTATATCGTCGCCATGATAACTAGCTCCCAATTCGTGGAACAACAGGTTACAGAATGGGCACAAGCTCGAGGGTTGAAGCCGACCCACATCATGGTCATCCCAGCGCCAGCTGACCCATTTCGCCGAACAGTGCTTCTAGCCGACGAACAGCACTATCACAGATTTACGTTCGACTGGTTGGCTGCGGAACGAATCAGTCCAACGGGTAGGCACATCGACATCGGAAATGATCATCCGGCTGCCACAGCAGCACTTGCCAGTCCAGACGCCTGGGGGCTCGCCACTTGGACACGCTTCCCGACGTTCCAAGTCGAATCACTTGAGGACGGGCACCGCGTCACAATCGGGGATGTGCGATTCGGACGCACCGTAGTTGAACTCGACTCTCAATTACGGGTGCAACACCGCAAGTAGGGCCTTACCCGTGAGTCAACAGCCAAGTGGATCTAACTCAATTCTTCTTGCCACTATCCACTACCGGCCCATAGCTTCCAAAACTCCAAAGATGCCCTTCGAGGTCTCGAGCCAGATATTCTCGTGACCCGTAGGGCGTGTCTTCAAGTGCCATAGCGATTTCCGCTCCAGCCGCTTTCGCACGGTCATGGTGAGCATTAACATCCTCTACATGAACGTAGATGCCTTGGGTTACCCCACCCACCTCACCAGGACTCTTCAACCCCATGCCATCATCTTCCAAAGTACCGATCATAACCAGACTATTGCCATAGCGGAGTTCAGCATGCGCAATGGTTCCTTTTGGACCAGGCACGACCATATGCTTCTCGAAGCCAAACGCCAGAGCTAACCACTCAAACGCGGCTGCAGCATCCTTGTATCGGAGAAACGGAAACATGCGTGGCAGCAAGATTTGACTCATCCTCTAATCCTGTCTACATTGCGTAAAGAAGTCACTCCTTTTCCTGAGATAGACCTCGGAGTGGTGTACTAACACCGCAACGATCCGGTCCCGGAATCGACAACATGGAACATAGGAACGACGCACGGGGGCAGGCAAGTAGTGCTGGATTGTGCCTCGTTGCTCGCCGCGATATCGGCACTTGCACTGTGGATCGAGCTTCGTCGATGAACGTGACTCCTCCTGCCTTAGCAAGCGTTCCAGAGCCGCCCAGGTTTGATCGCTCACGACCACAGAGCAAGCTCAAGCTGGCACGAGACCGGTCAGTGATCTACCATCTCCATGAATGGCCTTCCCACGTCTAGGCATCGGGTTCATCGGTAGCGGATTCATTACCCGGTTCCACATCCGGTCAATGGTTGGAGTACGCGATGCCAACGTCTGCGGGGTGTGGAGTCCAAACAGCGAGCATGCAGAGTCGGCCGCCCAGCTGGCGCGAGAACTGGATGTGGGTCCGGCCCGTCGCTTCTCCTCGATCGAATCGATGGTGCGTGATCCCTCCATCGATGCTATCTGGGTGTGCGGACCCAACCACACGCGCGAAGCAAATATCCAAGCGGTATGTGCTGCGATAGAAAACACCCCACAGACGCTGAAGGGCCTAGCCTGTGAGAAACCATTGGCAAGAACCGTCGCAGAGGCCAAAACACTCAAGAAATTGGTGTCCAGGGTCGGTCTTCATCATGGTTATCTCGAGAATCAGCTATTCGCTCCAGCTGTAAACCGAGGCCGCGATCTTCTCTGGCAGCGAGGCGCAGCACTGACCGGCCGTCCCTATCTTGCACGTGCTGCCGAGGAGCACAGCGGCCCTCATATGCCATGGTTCTGGCGAGGTGATCTGCAGGGCGGCGGGGTCCTCAGCGACATGATGTGCCACTCGATCGAAGTCGTTCGCCATTTGCTAACTGCACCAGGCTCATCCCGTTCGTCGATCCGTCCTATCCGCATCACCGGACACATCGCATCACTGAAATGGACACGCCCAACCTACAGCAGTGAGTTGCGCCGTCTTATGGGCGATCAAGTAAATTACCAATCTAAGCCTTCCGAAGACTTTGCCAGCGTAACGATCGAGTACGAAGCTGACGACGGTAGCTTGCTTCTGGGGGAAGCTACCACCTCGTGGAACTACGTCGGCGCCGGTCTTCGGCTGAGCATGGAATTGCTCGGGCCGGAGTACTCCATGTCTCTCAACTCGCTCGATAGCGGTCTACGGTTATTTTTCAGCCGCGCGGTGCAAGGCCAAGCCGGTGAAGACCTTGTCGAGAAACAAAATGCCGATGTCGGGCTCATGCCGGTAGTTGTCGATGAAGCCACCGAATACGGCTACACCGCAGAAAATCGCCACATGGTTCGAGCCTTCCTCGCAGGAGAACCACCCGACGTAACGTTTGACGATGGTGTAGAGGTCGTTGAGCTACTGATGGCCGCTTACATGAGTGCTGAACAGGGTCAAACGCTAGCGCTGCCTCCAGACGGACTCGACAGATTTGTGCCAGCGGTAGCACGCGGGGCCTGGATGAGACGAGGAGAGAACTAATGCAACGAATCTTCAGCCTCGCTGGAGCGGCCATCGTCTTGGCAACGACACCAGTTGCTGCCGACCTCAAGGTCGGTGTCGGCAAGACCGAGATCACCCCGCCGGCTGGTGTACGCATGTACGGCTACGGAGCCCGCGGAACAAACATCTCTCGTGGCGTGCACGATCCTCTCTTCGCCAAAGCGGTCGCGCTGAGCGACCGCGATGAGACAGCGGCGTGGGTCACCATGGACCTAGGCTATGCCGACACCCAGCTGACCCAGGGTGTTAGAGCCGCGGTCGCCACTAAACTTGGATTCGATAATGTTTTTCTGTCTGCGTCGCATACACATTCAGGACCGAGCTTTGTGGATGATTTTCCAAGTGCCTCTGACCCATGGGTTGAGCAACTTCAACGCAAGATAGTAGACGCCATCGCCCAGGCCCACAATGCCCTGCAACCAGCGCAGGTCGGGGTAGGCTGGGGCCACGTGAACCTGGGTCACAATCGGCGCCTCATTCGGGTCGACGGTTCAGTTGAGATGTTCTGGGAAAACCGCGACGGAGTGCCAACTGAACCAGTCGATAAATCTGTTGCTGTAGTCGCGTTCGACACCCCAGCAGGATCTCCAATAGCAACATTAGTCAACCTAGCGATCCATCCAGTAGTCCTCGGTCCAGACAACCTCAATTATTCGGCTGACTTCCCAGGCGCCATGATGGAAATAGTCGAGGAAAACGGCGGCGGCCAAGTTATGTTTCTCCAGGGCGCTGCGGGAGACATCAACCCCTTCTGGGACAAGACCCCCCTCGACGAAGGAGCCTACGATCAAATGCAGCGGATGGGCGAGACCATCGGTCGCGAAGTCGTCCGAGTTCGTCGTTTGACAGAGCTTAGCGAGGTCCAGTCGATCGCACTCGGTGTTGACAAAGTTCACATCAGTCCACGGTGGAATCTCGATGATCCCGAAGTCCGAGCAAACGTCAGGCAAGACTATGTTGATCGGTTCGAACGGGAGAACAAAGCAGAGGTCAAAATTCTGATGATTGGCACTGACTTAGCCCTTGCGGCATTCCCTGGTGAATTTTTCGTTGAGCACGGACTACGGCTGAAACAGGAAAGCGTCGTGGCCCACACACTTTTCGTCGGCTACTCGAACGGGCACTTGGGTTACTTCCCCACAATCAAAGCTGCAGCCGAAGGCGGTTATGGCGCCAACAGCTCAACCATTGTGGAGGTCGGAGCCGGTGAACGACTTGTGAACCTTGCCCTAATTAACCTGGGTTACCTTTCGGGACAGCTACATCGCACCCCATGATGAACAAGAGGAGCAAATGCCAACCCTAAGAACTTGGCCTACCACCGTCGCGCTAGCACTTCTCGCGAGCTACACGGCATCGGGGTGCATCGACCAAAACGATCCAGGCCGATCTCTCGATCCCGAAAAGTTTATCGCCTCGACCATACTGCCAGACGACCTCAGCCTAGAACTAGCAGCTAGTGAACCCGCAGTTGTTGACCCAGTCGGGATCGCATTCGATGCTGACGGAGCGATGTACGTCGTCGAGATGGGCGGCTACCCGATCCGACCAGATGAATCTCTGCCACTCGGTCGCATCAAGCGCCTAGTGGACAAGGACCTCGACGGATATTACGAAAGCTGGACACTATTTGCAGATGGTCTGCAGTACCCCACCTCTGTCTTACCCTGGCGAGACGGCATCTTGGTGGCCCAGCCACCGGACATTCTGTTCTTGCGCGACGACGATGAGGACGGCAGCGCCGATAGCCAAGAAACGCTCTTCAGTGGGTTTCCGGTCGGTAACACCCAACACAACATCAACGGCCTAGTGTGGGGGCTCGACAACTGGGTCTACGCTGCCAATGGTGGAAACCACGGAGCAGGATATTCGACCAAGGCTCCCCATGAAGTTGTCTCGATCCGCGGCATGGACTTCCGGTTCCGACCAGACACCGGAGAACTGGAAACCTCCTACGAAACAACCGGTGGGCATGGAATCACCTTCGACCCATGGGGACGAATGTTCGGCACTCACAACATCAACCACGTCCAGCACGTGGTGTTTTCATCCCACTACCTTTCTCGAAATCCCTGGTTGAAAGTACCGACCTTACGCCACATGATTTCCGATCACGGCTCATCCGCACGCCTGTTTCAGGCGTCAGACGCCGAGACCCGAGTCAACAATCCACAGCAATCCGGCCGTTTTTCCGGCGGCGCAGGCATCACTTTCTACGGTGGAGGCTCACTGCCCCCAGCCTACGAAGGCAGCCTCTTCGTCAACGACGTTGTTGTGAATGTCGTCCACCAAGACGTCTTGCACGCAACCGGAGCCAGCTTCACCGCGACCCGATCAGCCGACAATACCGAATTTTTGGCTGGTTCAGACAACTGGTTTCGACCTGTTTCTGCGGCAACCGGACCCGAAGGCGCTCTGTATGTGGTCGATATGCACCGCGCCGTCATCGAGCATCCCGAATGGATTCCAGACACCGTCGAAGCCAGACTCGACTTGCGGACGGGGGACGACAAGGGACGAATCTACCGGGTCGTGCCAGCCGCTGGTTTGCCGATGGTGAGTCCAGGACTCGCTAGCGCCGACCCGGCCAGGCTGGTCGAGGGGTTAACGAATCGCAATAAATGGTGGCGCGACACTGCTCAAAGGATTTTGGTCGAACGGGGTAACACTGAAGCTGTGGATCTTCTCAATGACTTGCTTGCAACCACCGACGTAGATGTCGGCAGACTACACGCGCTGTGGACGCTTCGAGGATTGTCATCGTTAAAAACAGAGCAAATAGCGATAGCACTCTCGGACCCAGTTGCTGGTGTCAGGGAAAACGCCGTAGCACTGGCCGAAAGGAGTATTGGGACATCACATTCACTCCTCCAAGCAGTAATTTCCCGGGCCAACGACCCTGACCCTAGAGTCAGAATGCAGGTAGCCTTGACCTTGAGTACACTCGATCGACCTGAAGCAAGCAATAGTCTGCAGAAACTACTCGCCCGCGATGCAGAGTCGCAATGGACACGCTATGCCACACTCGCTGGCCTCCGAAGGGAGACTGGTGCCGTTTTGCGTGCACTGCTACTGCCGGATGACGGTTTAGCAACCTCACCCACAGGCCCAGGCCTGCTAGACGCTGTCAGGCACCTTGGAGCAACAGCAACCGGTAATGACGAGCTAAACGCCATGTTAAGGTTGGCCCGCAACCACGAACTTGACGACCCAACTCGCGCGGCATTGCTGGATGGCCTTGCTGACGGGCTCTCATCCACAAATCCAGCGTTGACCGGAGAGATTGATCCGACAAACCTCACCCCATTGCTCCAAGCTGAGAATGCCGAAATTCTGCGGTCTGCACTCCGAATAGCCTCGGCAATCGAGAGCGACCAGCTACCAGCCCGAACACGGGCTATGGAGCGAGCCTTAACCCGTGTGCTCGACGACGGATTGCATATCGACATTCGAATCCAAGAGGTAGAACTGCTCGCCCTGGGGGACTACGAACAAGTGGGCAAGACGCTCTTGTTGTTGATGGAACCCCAGTTCCCTCCCGAGCTACAACTGGCGGCCGCACAAGCCCTGACCAGTCTAGATGCTGCCGATCGAGGTCAGGCTACACTCACTCGGTGGCGCAGCTTCGGGGCCGAAGTTAAAGGCATCGTCCTCGAAATGCTACTGCGAAACCGGCCGTTCCATGGATTGCTCGTCAACGCGTTAGAATCCGGCGACCTCACTACCGGCGAACTAAATCTGGACTTCGGGCAACGCCGTCAACTCCTTCGCCGTTCCACCGACGACATACAGGTCCGAGTTTCGGCACTGTTCGGAGACCATGAGTACAGCAATCGCCAGACGATGGTAGACGAATGGTTACCGGAGATCATCGGCCGACGCGGTAATGCGACCCGAGGAGCCGAACACTTCCAAGCCCTCTGTGCGCAGTGTCACCTTTTCGGCAACACAGGCCACTCGGTCGGGCCAGACCTTGGCATGGCGTTTGCCAAAGGGAAAGAAGACCTTCTAACCTCGATTCTGGACCCCAGCGCCGCTGTCGCACCCGAGTATGCTAACTACCTCGTCGAAACGGCCGATGGTGAGTTACTGGACGGCATCTTACGCACTGAAACCGCTGTCAGCGTCACGCTGGCTCGGGCAAACGGTGAAACTGACACGATAGAGAGAAGCCGAATCCAGTCTATTAGCACAGAAGGCCGCTCACTGATGCCGGATGGTCTGGAACAAGGGCTCGATGCTAGCGGACTGGCCGACCTGCTGGCCTACCTCAGACAACACGATCACTAACGCCGACCCTCGTCAACAACGACGTGCTGGAGTAACTGAACAGTGACTTCCAAAATCCGATTTGTGACATTCATGCTCGTTAGCGCACTGGGAGTGGCAGAGGCGCCCACAGCCCAAACAATGACCGCTGGTGTGGCCAGAGGCGTAATCACCAATGCCGAATCCCTCGTGATGGTCAACGGCCGCATGTCGGAAGGAACCAAGGAAGACATCCACGCCAGGGTCCTGGTCCTCAACGATGGTAGCAAACGATTGGTCTTCGTCACCTACGACTTAAATTGCTTGGACGTTGCCACACCCATTCTTCGACAGCGGGTAAATCGTGACCTTGGCATTCCTTCATCACACCTGATCCTGCTAGCTACGCATAACCACAACGCGCCGATCCAGATCAACCCAGACAACTTCGCCTACGGGCGCCAACTGGCAGGGCAGATGTTCGATCTCATTAGCGAAGCGATCGCCGATGAACGTGGTCCTGTGCAAGTTGAATTCGGCTCAGGATACGGCTATTTCATTACCGCGCGGGGCAACGCACCAGTCGACTACGAGGTCCAGCTCCTCCAGGTCACCCAAAACCAGGCTCCCATAGCGATGCTATTCAACCACGGAACGCATCCGGCACAGGCCTCACGCTCGCTCATTGATGCTGGGCACCCCGGCTACGCAATGGACGAAATCGAAGCCACGTTCCCAGGTGTTCTCGCTCTATACTCTGACGCTTCTGGTGGTAACCAATTCCCCAGATTGCCAGCCGATTGGCAAAGTCGCGTGGATGCAGCTCGCGACGAAGGAGCTGCCGCCTACGACGCTCTACTGGAGGCTCAGGCCCGGAAGCTCGGACATGAACTCGCCAAGGTCGTGATCAGTATCGCCAATGGACCGCTCGAAGATGTCAGCGGCCCAATCACGAGCAGCATCGAAGTGGTTAGCCTACCGTTAGCCCTCCCTATCTCCCGCGCGGAGGCACAGGATCTCCTTGAAGAATTACCGCCAGACATCGGGTTCGTGCCTTATCCCCACCCGCACCGAAGCTCAAACTGGGTTCGCATGTTGTTGCGCTACTATGACGAAGGTATTCCTTTTCCGACGAAGACTACTGAAATGGTCTGTACCGACGATACCTACCTGATTCACACAAGCGACCAAGAGTTCCTAGACCGCTATGACGACCAACTACACGACACCTATCCCTGCATCTACAACGAGGTGATAGTGGCCAAATTGGGCCCGATGCCGATCGTGGCGATGCAGGGAGAAATCTGCGCCCCCATCGGAGCGCGCATCAAGGACGAATTTCGCCACGACCGGCCGATCATGGTGTTCGGCTATATGGGTGAGCACAACTTGTATATCCCGACCCGTGAACTAGTTCGCTTGGACGCTTATCAGGCGCAAGTCATCCAGATCCAGTATGCCTCACCAGTCGGTTGGGCACCCGAAGTTGAGGACGACATGGTCGGACACGTCGTCAGGATGGTGAAAACGATATTGAATTAAGTCACAGGCCGACGGTCGCGAAAGCACAAAGCAAAGAGAAGCAGTACAGCGGTGGCCAAGAGAGCTGGTACGAGCCAAATTTGACTCCAGGTGTGAGTGTCACCTTCGATATACAGGTCAACTACTAGCCCTGACAGCCAGGAACCGATGAACATTCCCACCCCAAGGGTTGCGAAAGCGATAAATCCTTGAGCAGCAGCACGCAGGTGAGGTGGCGCCTCTTGGTCGACATAGACCTGGCCAGTAACAAAGAAAAAATCGTAGCAGATGCCATGCAATAAAATGCCACCGTATAGCATCCAGCCCAAGGAAAAGTTGTCACCCCAGGCAAACATTAGATAGCGGGTGACCCATGCGGCTATCCCGACCAAAAGCATCCCCTTTACCCCTAGACGCCTGAAGAAAAACGGCATCGCCAGCATGAATCCGATCTCCGACATCTGCCCCAGCGTCATCTTTCCGGCAGCATTAACAACCCCAACCTCATTCAGGAACGGGTTGGCAAATGCGTAGTAGAACTGCAGCGGGATGCAGACCAGCAACGAACCAACAACGAACACAGCGAACGACGGCTGTCGCAGCAAACTTAGTGCATCGAGGCCAAGCACGTCCCGCGTGGTCACCCGCACCGCCGCCATCGTGGGTGGAGTGTGCGGCAAAAACAGGCAATAGCCCCCGAGTCCGACAGAAGCGACGGCTGCAATCTGCATCGGTCGAGCTGTATCCTCAAGACGCAGAAACCCGACCACAAGCCCCGCGACGATCCAACCAATTGTGCCCAAAACCCGTATCGCTGGAAACTCGCGAGCAGGGTCGTCCATCTGGCGAAACGACAGCGAGTTGGTCAGTGCCAGTGTCGGCATATAGCAAATTGAATAAAGCAGAAGACACCCGTAGAAAATCGGAAATAACACCTGTGTCGACGTGAATAACAAAACCGTTCCACCAAGGACGTGAAGGACAGCCAGTAGCTTCTGGGTAGCAAAGTATCGGTCAGCCACCATGCCAACAAAGAACGGCGAGATCATTGCCGCCACCGCAGTTGTTCCAAAGACAAGCCCAATCTGCCGCCCCTGAAACGCCAGCTCACTCCCTAGGTAAGTACCGAGCGGCACCGACCATGCGCCCCACACGAAAAACTGTAGGAACATCATGGCGGACAACTTGAGTCGAGTAGTACCAGTCATGGAAAACCAAATTTGTGCAAGCTCGCAACATGTTAATCGAGACAATCTCGAAAATAGATCCGGTTGAACAACCCCTGAACAACTCAGCAGCGGGTCGCCCGTCATCCCACCAACCCAATGGGCAGGAGCACTCCTATGCCTCGAGTACCCGTCGACAATAGTCGAAGCAGCGCTGCACCTCCTCAACCGTGTCGTTCCCGCGGTACTCATACTCTATGTTGGCTGGAATGCCCCACTGTTCATCACGCAGCATCCGCAGGACAACATCGAGTGGGGCATCACCGTCACCCCACGGCACATTAGGGCCCTCGTTCCTCTGGCGATCCTTAAGATGGATCGTGGTGATGTGCGCCCGGTTTGCGCGGAGGTAGGCCACCGCATCGTGGTTCGCAGCGGTAAAGTGGCCGACGTCAAGGTTGACAGTAATTGACCGACCGTCACCTAGCTCCATGGCCGCGGCAAACTGCTCAGGGCTCGAGAACTCGTTCGGGTCAACATCTGAGTGATTGTGTATGGCCACCGGAATACCATGGTCAGACGCCATTCGCGCGATCCGAGGCACGCTATTCACTTGGGCAGACGAGGTGATAGCGGAGACACCCAGTGCCTTGGCCATCTCAAAGCCCCGGTTAATTTCCTCGTCGGAGAAATGGTCTTTGAAGCTCAGGTTGTAAGAGTTCAGTGTAAGTCCAGCATCAGTGAACCGATCCCTGATCCCATGGAAATACGAAAGCGGTGCGGTCAATCGCCATCGACGCAACTGCTCTCGGGTATCTGGTCCGCGCAGCTCACGGGGCTCCACATGGGCCTCCCAGAGCTCGCAACTCGTCAGCCCTGTGGCAACCATCCCATCGATCAACCCCTGCAAATCCCGATCGCGAAAACTGTAACTTTGTATCCCTATCAGCACCCCAGCTATCCGCGATTCCTGTCGCCTCACCTGTGACTGGATCTGGCGGCTAGCAAGGCTGCTCAACACTCCTGTCGTCACCAATTTGTGCCACTCGCGTCTCGTCAGTTTAATCATCTGAATTCGCCTTCTTTGTAAGTTTCATTCAACCGTCGAGCCACCACTCCCTCACTGGGTCGAAAATATATCGAGCGGTAAAAGCGCTGTCACGCCCACATTGGGGGCATCAACCAACTGTCCGATGCGAAGGTCCACCGCAACACTGGCCACCACATAAGCTTGCTCGGGAGTCAGGTCGTAGGTATTCGTGATGTACTCGATCATTTCAAGCAGAGCATTACGAGCTGCTAATGAAATGTCCTTCGAAAGATTCCGTAAACCAGCTATTCGTTCGGTAGCACCAAGATAGCGCATATCCGGTGGTATCTCCCCTATCCCCTTCAACGGAAAGCCAGTCGTGGCATAGAACCGGCGGGACGGGATGTCCAACACCCGCACGGGCCCTTCGAAATGCGGCCCACGGGACAAAACCGTCCCACCCTTGATGAGACGGGTGGTCAGCATAAAGTCAGCATCCATCTCGATAGCAGTCCCAGACACCTCACCGTCGCCCTGGGCAAAATGCGGGTCCCCAATCGCTAGCCCACACCCAGGTACATAGCACGGCAAGTAGATAGTCACACCAACCTGTAAATATCGGATGTCAAGATTGCCACCATGTTCGCGAGGCGGCAACGTGCGAAGGCATTCGCCAGGATAAGACCCGCTAGCACCGCAAAGCGCCTCGGGGGAAGCATGCATCGGATCAGGCGGAAAACCAGCCCCGCCAACCGCGAACAACTCGGCTTCCCGTGACAACATTGCTTCAAGTTGCTCGCGACCTGGCAGGACCGTCACGATACCAGGAAAGCTCGCGTTTGGGATCCGCACACCCGGCACATCGTCGCTCACCGCCTCTTTGCGGTTTAGCCGCCAGACAGCCCGGAATGCTCCGGTCACATGGTCGGATACGAAACCAATTGGACTAACTGCGGTATAACCGAATGGTCCAGGCGCTATGTCAAGGAGAGTGACAGCCAACACGTCCCCTGGAAGCGCACCTACGATGTGGACTGGTCCGGTCAGTGGATGAACCGCACCAAGCTGGCCGTCACCTTGGCGCGGGTCCTCGTAAGTACTGGCTGGGTCGAGATCAAAATCGCTGGCATTGCGAGCCTTGAACACGATGGTTTGACCGGGTTGGGCCCGCGCCACCATCTGAATTTCAGGATGCAGGCGATTCATGCAGTGAGGGTCCTCGCCACAGTGCCGCCCCTCACCACCTATCACGACAATACCTGGCTGAGCCGACGAGGGCCCCGCAATGAGCAGCAAGCCCACCCCCATGAACCAGAGCCAGTTCACGATCGTACCGTTCATATTGACCTCTCTTCTGTCAGGCAACTTGGCCTCACCCACATATTGTCCGAACCGACTTTCAGCTAGACTGACCCCCCGTCTTAAGCCTGATTCTAACGATCTAGGTTACCTGGACACTATAATTCTCGTATTCTCTACTAGCGACCATCGAGGAGAACAAATGCATACGGTCCCCTGGCTGCAGTATTTTTTGCTCGGCATCAAACTGATTGTCACCATTGCTGTCGCTCAGTCAGCAGCTGGCCAAACACCTGTTCCAGAGGGCGAATGGCATCACTTCGGACGAGACGTCGCCAACACAAAGTATTCGCCGCTTGATCAGATTACTGCAGAAAACTTCACTGAACTGGAAATCGCCTGGCGCTGGACATCACTATCGCGGTCGGTCACCGAAGAGAATGACCGAATCCGCCCGGGAACTTTCAAGTCGTCACCGCTCATGGCCGACGGGTTAGTCTATGTCAGCACCGCCCTTGGCCAGGCAGCCGCACTAGATGCCGGCACGGGTGAACCAGTCTGGACCTACGATCCTCGCATCTACGACTATATGGACCGACCGCCCAACGTGGGTTGGCACCACCGTGGCCTCTCGTACTGGGAAGACGATGAAAGTGACGACGCTCGCATCTTCATGTCTAACCACGATCTGAAACTAGTCGCATTGAACGCCAGAACTGGAGCCTTATATCCTGATTTTGGGAACAACGGCTATGTCGACCTGACTCAAGGTTATGGCAGAGACATCGATACATCTCGGATGACTTACTCGTCACCTGTTGCGGTCGCAGGCAATACCATCATCACCGGCAGTATCATCCAAGACACCAACATCAGACTGCGCGAAGCTTCCCCTGGAGACGTGCGCGCCTACGACGCCCGTACGGGCGAAATGAAATGGATTTTCCACACCATTCCCCAGGGAGACGAATTCGGGGTCGATTCTTGGCAAAACGAATCCTGGCGTTACAGCGGGCACACGAACGTGTGGTCCTACATGGCCGTCGACGAAGAACTCGGCTACGTCTACTTGCCTACCGGCACACCGTCCAACGACTGGTATGGCGGGATGCGACCAGGCAACAACCTGTTTGCCGAGAGTATCGTAGCGGTAGACATCGAAACGGGACAGCGAGCCTGGCACTTTCAGGCCATTCACCATGGACTCTGGGACTGGGATTTTCCAACCGGACCAAACCTGCTCGACGTCACAGTCGACGGACGCGAGGTCAAGGCCATTGCACAGGTGAGCAAACAAGCCTTCACCTACGTGCTCGATCGGGCGACCGGCGAGCCTGTGTGGCCAATCGAGGAACGTCCCGTTCCCCAAGGCAATGTACCAGGTGAGTGGTATTCCACAACCCAACCTTTCCCGACGAAGCCACCACCGTTTGACCGACAGGGTATCGCCATAGACGATCTAATCGACTTCACTCCAGAGCTGCGAGCTGAAGCGCTCGAACTGGTCCGCAGTCGAGCCAGGTTTGGCCCAATATTTTCGCCACCTGTGCTGCGCGGGGCCGACAAACCAGTCATACAAGTCCCTGGCGCAGGGGGCGGTGCAAACTGGCAAGGCTCGGCTGTCGACGTGGAAAGCGGACAGCTGTTCGTGTCATCGTCGAGCACACTGATCGTAGTCGAAGTGATCGAGTATCCCCCTCCAGCAACGATCGGCTATTTCACCGACCCCTGGGGCGTCGGGATGCCTGGACCGCAAGGGTTACCGATCTTCAAGCCGCCCTACAAACGAGTGACCGCACTTGATCTTAATACCGGTGACCAGGCCTGGATGCAGCCACACGGAGATGGCCCCAGGAACCACGAAGCACTCGCCCACCTGAACCTGCCGCCACTGGGAGGAGGCGGAGGCATCAGTTCCGGACCACTGGTCACCCCTACCCTATTGATAATGAACCACGGCGGTCGAAACTACCCCGATCAGGCCGCAAGCTCTCGCACCATCAGTTCTTACGATAAGGAAACAGGTGAGCACCTGGGCTCCGTCGATTTGCCGGCGGTACCAGGAGGTAACCCCGTGACTTATCTCCACGGCGAAAAGCAATATCTCATAGTTGCTGTCGGCCGGGGAGGCAGCGATGCGGAGTTGTTGGCCTTGACATTGCCATAAGACGAAAACGCTATTGGTAGCTGAGGTGACATCGAAAATCGATCGCGCTGGAGCCCGCGGAGCGTCACAGCCACTGTTTGTTTTACCAATCGTGCTATCTTGCAAGTGTTTGAAGAAGGTGAAACCTAACAACTACCAATGAGAATGACCAATTCGCTATGTTTCTGATTCAGCTGATCGACTTGTATTCACTAGTTGTGCTGGTCTCAGTCGTGATGTCGTGGGTGCAGCTACCACCGACACACCCAGTTCGACAACTCGTTGAATCTCTCACAGAACCTGTTCTAGCTCCGATCCGAAAGGCTGTCCCGGCCGCAAGTGGGCTTGATTTTTCCCCAATGATTTTGCTGATTGGACTACGTCTGCTACGAAGTCTTTTTCTCTAATCTCTCCGAGCACACCCGGCAGAAGTGCCCTCTATGGTCGTTACCGGTCAAGATGCAAGTCGACCGGAACCTACCCCAAGGCCCTCTCACGAAAAAGATCACGTGACTTAAATATGAACCATCAAGAAAACCTCATTGCCAAACAGTTCACCTACAGTCACTTAGCAACCCTAGGACATCACTGGAGGTGCCTAACCCAAGTAGTGCGTGATAATGTCGTGTGAATCAGGCTGTATGATTACCGGAGTCTCAAATAGCTGAAAAAGCGGATATGATCTTGGTGGGAGTCGGATCAAACGACCCACCCGTGTCGCTAAAACCAGATTTCTCGGAGGGCAACATGCCAATGCGTAGCTTATGGACGATAACGGCAACAGCGTTGCTAGCGTCCCTGTGTCTCATAACGACACCGGCCGCCCCACGCGCTCAAGAGTTGAATGCTCACGAATTCACGACCCCCCTGGACATCCGGATGGGAGAGAGGCTGTTCCAGCAACAGTGCGGGCGCTGTCACGGCATCGACGCAGGTGGGGGTGAGTTAGGACCCGACCTAACTAGCGGATACCGGACCGTCAGCACCGATGCCGGTCTTTTCGATATCATTCGCAATGGGCTCCCGAATTCCCAGATGATCGGTATCAGTCGTGCCTCTACGGACCAATCGGTCTGGATGGTCGTCAGTTATCTAAACTCGTTGAACGAAACGCCCGATGTTAATTTACCAGGCAACGCCACAAACGGCGAGCAGTTGTTCGCGGGGAAAGGCAATTGCAGTAGTTGCCACATGGTCAATGGGCAGGGAGGGAGACGAGGACAGGATTTGAGCCGAGTCGGCGAGCGCCGAGACCCAGATGAACTGAGGAGCGACCTCCAGAACCCAGACGAGGAAGTCCCCCCCCGCTGGTGGACCCTCCGGGTCACACGCCAAGACGGTTCGGTCGTCCAAGGGCTACGAATGGGCGAGGATACATTCTCGATGCGAATTATGGACGCGGACGAAAATCTGTGGTCATTTGCCAAGGACAGTGTTCAGTCTTACGAGCGCATCACAGCCTCGACCATGCCAGCCACCGGGAGGACGCTGACCAGTAGCGAACTGGACGACCTCATTGCTTATCTGTATTCGCTCCGACGAGAGGAGAGTTGATCATGCAACGATTGACCATCGGTTTAGCATTGCTAATAGCCGCAGTCCCTGTCCACGGGCAGGAATCCGAATCTACACCAGGATCGACTCCCTTATTCTCACCAGTAACCTGGGAACGCCTCGTAAACGCAGCTGACGAGCCGGAAAATTGGCTCATGTACTCCGGCACTCTCGACAGCCAGCATTACAGCGGCCTTGACCAAGTTCACAACCGCAACGTGGGTGAACTCGAGCTCAAATGGGCCTATCAGATTCCACAGCTCGACCGGTCAGAGACCGTGCCCGTTGTAGTCGATGGTGTGATGTTTATCACCGAAGCACCGAGCAATGTGGTCGCGGTTGACGCAGAAACTGGCCTCCAATACTGGCGCTATAACCACGAACTCCCAGACGATTTGCGCATCTGCTGCGGACGAAATAATCGTGGTGTCGCAATTCTGGGTGACACCCTCTACATGAGCACCCTAGACGCTCACCTAGTGGCCATCGATGCCCGTAGTGGCAATCTCCTCTGGAATGCAGAAACCGCCGATCATCGTGCCGGCTACAGCAAGACAGCGGCCCCCTTAATTGTCAAAGATCAGGTGGTAACAGGTATCGCTGGTGGTGAGTTTGGAATCCGGGGGTTCGTCGATTCCTATGACGCCGCCTCTGGCGATCGTGCCTGGCGGGCTTGGACGATCCCTGGTCCAGACCACCCAGACAACCAAACCTGGGCTGGCGATTCGTGGCGCACTGGCGGGTCAGCCAGCTGGATCACCGGCTCGTATGATCCAGACCTTGACCTAGTCTACTGGGGCACCGGCAACCCTGGCCCTGATTGGAACGGTGATGTCCGACTGGGAGACAACCTTTACTCTGATTCAGCCCTCGCGCTGAATGGCACGACTGGCAACATGGAATGGTATTTCCAGTTCACACCCTGGGACGTGCATGACTGGGATGCCATCCAAGTGCCAATCTTGGCGGATCTCGAGATCGACGGTGAGATGCGGAAGTTAATGATGTGGGCTAACCGCAACGCCTTCTACTACACACTCGACCGTGAAACCGGAGAATTCTTGGTCGGGAAGCCCTTCGCCAAACAAACCTGGGCAGAAGGATTGGACTCCAATGGTCGGCCCATTCGTGCGCCCAACAAGTTACCGACACCAGAAGGAAACATCGTCTCACCGCCTGTCGGCGGCGGCACAAACTGGTTCTCACCTGCCTATAGTCCACGGACGGAGCTATTCTACGTACAGGCCTATGACGGCGAGGATATTTTCTATAAGCGAGACGAAGATTACGTGGAAGGTGACCAGTTCACGGGTGGGGGTTCACAGCGTCCACTACCCATCGAAAATTACCAGAGTGCTATCCGCGCCATCGATCCGAGAACCGGCGACATCAGGTGGGAATATGAAATTCAACCAAGATCGACCGCGGGAATCATGACGACCGCTGGCGACCTTGTGTTCAGCGGTAGCGTAGACGGTTTCTTTTATGCATTAGACGCTGTGAGCGGCGAAGAACTCTGGCACATCAATCTCGGCCGACGGATACACACAGCCCCAATGTCGTATTCCGTTAACGGAAAGCAGCACGTGACTGTTGCAGCGGGCAACGTCGTTTACACCTTCGCCCTGAACGAGTGAGAAACAATGTCATTTCTCTCCCTAAGCGAGCTGGCTCACAAGGAACCAATGCCGGGTTTCGTGGGGCAGTTCGCTACCGGTGCCACCATGACCTCAGTCACCTGGACCATCTCGAGTAAAGCCCAACTGCCCGAACACGCCCACCCTCATGAACAGGTGTCGCATGTGTTAGAGGGCCAATTCGAGATGACCATCGAGGGCGAAACCCAAAGGCTGGGTCCTGGTGCAGTGGCCTTTGTCCCACCGAACGCACGTCACTCGGGGCAGGCGTTGACAGACTGTCGCATCATCGATGTGTTCCACCCGGTAAGGGATGACTACCGGTAAGGCGTGAAAACGGCATTGTGTTCCACTTTCGTTGCCTCTAACCAGGCACCGATCACAGCTGAAGATTGCACGTGGTAATGACAACAGGACCGAGTTGTTGACGCTACAAATTGACGGCCCTAGCAACCACACTGGACTTCTGCAAAACTCACCCAGTAGAGATTTCTCCTCACACTCCGTTCTAGCACTGGATTGGGGACTCCTCCCAAAACCCTCCCCTGCAGCCAACAGGACCCATTTATGAGGCCTATCACACTCCCGCTAAGAGATGGCCTTCGGCGTGTTCTAGCAGCTCCGGCTGTGCTACTCGGAGCCTGGCTGCTCACAGTCGCTATGACACTGCCACTAGGACTCCTACTACGAGGTGAGCTACAGGTCGTCTTCGGGGACATATTGACTCCAGCAAGGGCGACCAACACTATTCCTTGGGATTGGTGGCAACAGATTTCGGCTCACGCCAGCGGAATCGGCCAACTATACGTACCGCCAATCATCGTCACCGCCACACTGCTGACTGACCTCAGTAGCCTTCTGGATGGCAATGAAACTTTAGTGGTTATAGGACTAGTCTCTGTTGCCCATCTTGTGGTCTGGAATTTTCTACAGGGCGGAGTAATTGACAGATACGCCAGAAACCGCCCCACCCGAAGCGCCGGCTTCTTCTCGGCCTGCGGGCTCCATGTGTTCCGTTTGCTTCGACTAACCTTAATCGCAGGGCTCGCTTACGTTATCCTTTTCGGATTCGTTTTCGGCTGGTTTCATCGTGCAGCCACTTCCATGAGCACCCTCTTCACCAGCGAAGCGCAAGCGTTCTCGATTCAGTGCTTGATCTATCTCGTCTTTAGCTCGCTACTGATCTGTGTCAATCTGGTAGTCGACTACGCAAGGGTGCGTACTATTGTCGAAGATCGACACAGCATGTTAGGTGGATTGCTCGCAGGTTGGCGGTTCGTCCTCCGCCACCCAGCCAGGTGCATCAGCCTCTATGCAGCAAACGGACTTGTACTGATCTTCATCATCCTCCTCTACACACTGGCCACATCGAGCAATAGTTCTACGTGGATCATCTTCCTCGGTGGCCAAATCTACCTCATAATCCGACTCATTATCGCGTTGCTCTTCTCTGCTTCAGAGGTGTCATATTTTCAAAGTCAGCTGGCCCACACGGGCTACGTCGCTACCCCTCCACCGGTCTGGCCTGAATCACCGACAGCGGAAGCGCTGGGACGAATAACCTAGCCCGTGCGATTTCTCACTCGAAGTCGAACGGATAGTCCACCATACACGGTGTCTGGCTTACATCAACCAGCTACAACCCGTTGCATAGAGTCTCCAGTGCGTCTCCCTTTTGCTTTAGCCGGAAAACAATGCCAGGTTGGAGAAGGCCTCATACCCAGGATATCGAGCCTTAGACCCTAGGTGACGCTCAATTCGTAACAACTGATTATATTTGGCGGTCCGATCTGTTCGACAGAGCGACCCGGTCTTGATTTGCCCTGCATTTGTCGCCACCGCAACATCCGCGATTGTAGTGTCTTCCGTTTCACCAGAGCGATGCGAGATCACAGCCGCATAAGATGCGAGTTTAGCCATTTCGATCGCTTTCATGGTTTCAGTCAGTGTCCCGATTTGGTTCAACTTAACGAGAATCCCATTACCGACCTCCTGCCGGATGCCCTGTTCAAAAATTTTCGTATTCGTCACAAACAGATCGTCACCAACCAACTGGGCACGCTGCCCCAGGGCCTTAGTCAAGGCGGCCCAACCCTCCCAATCAGTCTCAGCCAAACCATCTTCTATGGAGAGGATAGGGTACCGGTCGATCAAGCGACGGCACCAATCAACCATATCCGACGAGGTCCGCTCAGCAGCACCGTCTGTCGACAACTGGTAGCACCCATCCTGGTAGAACTCGCTAGCCGCCACATCAAGCCCTAAGTACACATCCTCACCAGGAGAGTAACCAGCGCGCTCAATAGCCTGCATCAGCACATCAAGCGCTTCTTCGTTCGATGCAAAATTTGGTGCAAACCCACCTTCATCCCCAACGGCCGTCTGGTGTCCACTGTCCTGTAGTACCGCGCGCAAGTGGTGAAAGATCTCCGTGCCAACGCGAAGCGCCTCTGCAAAAGTCGGCGCACCAACTGGAATCACCATGAACTCCTGGATATCGACGTTATTATCAGCATGAGCACCACCGTTGAGCACATTCATCATGGGTACCGGTAAATCGGATGCAGCGTCTCCGCCCAGATACTGAAACAAAGGCAGCCGGACAGCCGCCGCCCCGGCCTTCGCCACGGCCAGAGAGACCCCAAGCACTGCGTTCGCACCAAGCCGCCCTTTGTTCTCAGTCCCATCCAGAGCACACAATGTTCGATCTATCTCCTCCTGGTTACTTGGCTTGAGACCGATCAGCCGCTCTCGTATCTCTGTGTTGACATTCTCCACCGCCTTGGTCACACCCTTGCCCAGGTAACGGGCTCGGTCCCCATCTCGTAATTCCACCGCCTCCAACGCTCCCGTCGAGGCACCCGAAGGAACCGCAGCACGGCCAGAAACACCGCTTCGTAGCGCCACCTCAACCTCAACCGTTGGATTCCCACGGCTATCGAGAATCTCATGAGCTGCTACTTCCGTTATCTCGCAGTCTTCGCCCATTCCACCCCTCCAGGCTACAAGCGGACGTTATCGCCCCTTCGAACACTATGCCCGCGTTGCCCGACTCACCTCACGGGAGTTATCACCACGCCCTTGTGAGACTTTTCTTTGATTGTGAACACTAAACAGAAACACCAACCGGACAGGACACTCCCGTACCGCCATGGCCGCAGTAGCCCTGGGGGTTCTTGGAGAGATACTGCTGATGGTAGTCCTCAGCGTAGAAAAAAGGCGGTGCCATCACGATTTCAGTCGTTATCTGGCCATAGCCTGCCTTCCCTAATACCTCTTGATAGATGCGCTGGGAGCTTTCGGCAGCTTCCAGCTGTGCTTCGTCATGACAGTGAATCACTGACCGATACTGAGTACCTACATCATTGCCCTGACGCATGCCTTGCGTTGGGTCGTGGTTTTCCCAGAATTGACACAGCAACTCGTTGAACTCAATCCGGGCTGGGTCATACATTGTCAATACCACCTCGGTGTGCCCGGTCAGTCCCCCACAAACCTCACGGTAAGTCGGATTTGGAGTAAAACCACCGGCATAGCCAACTGCGGTCGTGAACACACCCGGTAAAGTCCAAAAACCACACTCAGCCCCCCAGAAACAACCCATACCGAACACCGCACGCTGCAAACCATCTGGAAAAGGCGGACTGAGTGGGTTTCCTAACACCGCATGCCTATCTCCTACTGCCATCGGCCCAGAACGGCCCTGAGGGGCTTGGTCCACAGTCGGCATCACTGGTAGATCTCCCATAAATTTCATCAGCGTCTCTCCTTGCTCACTATGTAGTCCTCCCGAACCTCCAACAGGATTTCACGCAACATCGATTCCAACCTCACCTTCAAAAACCAAGTCCAAACCAACATTCACCTCAGGTCTGTTCACTCCAGCAACTACGGTGAACGGCCACTGCATCGGGTTCCAGAACTGGTCCGATGACTTCGACGTACCTCCGTCCTAAACCGAGAATGTGGCGTGACGGAATCTCCAGCCTTCTATGAGTGATGGCACCACAGCACATCACACAGGGTTCCGTACTAGCGTACAGCGAGGGTTTCGGCAGTGAATCGACGACAAGCAGTGCTCCAAACGGCTCATCCCCCTTCCTTGCTGCCTGAGCTGCGAGTTCGATGGCCTGTCGAATAAATCGCGCGTGTCCAATCATCGAACACTAAGACCTCTTCTCCGAATACCAGACAGCCTGGTAAAACCCTTATTTCCTGGCTATCTGTCTCTAACACTAGGCCTTAAAAGTCCACAAGCCATCAGTCGAACAAAGACACTTCAGAACGAGGAAACAAGCATAAGACTCAAGGACCATCGACGCGACCTAGGAAGTGGCCCTCACAGCAACATCTGGTCACATTATGAACCGCACTCCACATCCAACCATAACAGACCAAACCACATACCAATTTAGGCACAAGGAACCGTCGTAAACGATCGTGGCTCCGAGACCCTTACAGCAATGCAGTTCCAAGAAGCCAGCCGTTGCTCAAGTGAGCCCCATTGGAGTAGACTCGCTCCATCATGGAGCTGTCAATCAGCTACTGCAAGGTTTGAAACTACCTCCCAAAGGCCTCCAGTCTGGCGGCCGCAGTCAAAGACGCTCTTGGTGTCGATTCTAGGATCGTTGTCGGCGGACGCGGCCAGTTTGACGTTGAAGCTGATGGTAAACTGATTTTCTCCAAGCAGAAAGAGCAACGCTTTCCGGAACACCTCGAAATCATTGACGCTCTGCGGGCCCTCGATCTCTCGTCGTCATAAATAGACCTATCTCTGATTCCCTCCCATACGGCCCTGCCAAACTGAGCCATAATATCGGCAGTCAGCCAGCGGTAGGGTCAGAAGGGACCCATCGCAACAAAAGGCCAGTTCGTCCAAAAATCTAGTGCCCGTTGGAGGGTCTTCATGGCAGATTCCAGACAATCTTTACCAATTGGCTCATCAGGGGGTCTGACAAGGCGGGAAATACTTGTGGGTGCCACGGGCGCTGTCAGCACGATCGCCACGACCCCAGTTTCCGGTCAACAAGCACTCGAAACCACCCGGCGGCCAGGTCGTGGCCCAAATGAACTCGGTCAGCGCTCACAGTTCGTCCGCCCACGGCGGGACCCCAGCACAACTTCCTCCCGCACACCGCTGCAGGATCTGAGAGGTACTCTCACACCAGCAGATCTGCACTTTGAGCGTCACCACGGTGGGGTACCAGCGATTGATCCAGACCGATACGAACTCCTTATCCACGGAATGGTTGAGAGGGCAACTATCTTTACCCTAGCAGACATCAAAAGGTTTCCCGCCACCTCTCGTATTTGCTTTCTCGAATGCTCGGGCAACCTGCGCCGAGGAACACCAGAAACACTACCGCAAATGGTCTGCGGCTTAACAAGCCAAACAGAATGGACTGGGGTCCGACTTTCCACTGTGATGGAAGAAGTCGGCGCTAGCAGTGACGCAAAGTGGTTCTTGGCAGAGGGACAGGACGCGGCAGTCATGACACGCAGTATCCCCATGTCTAAAGCATTTGACGATGCAATGATTGTCTACGCTCAGAATGGGGACGCCCTTATGCCAGGGAACGGGTTCCCGGCCCGGCTACTACTACCAGGATGGGAAGGTAATGCCAGTGTCAAATGGTTGAGACGAATCGAAGTCGCTGATCAACCATTCATGACCCGCGAGGAAACTTCAAAATACACAGACCCTTTGGGAGACGGACGTACTGTACGCCAGTTCAGTTTCGTGATGGATGCCAGATCTATCATCACGGACCCGGCCTACCCTCGCATCATCGAACCAGGCTGGCATGAAATCAGAGGACTAGCCTGGAGCGGTCGTGGCCGGATAACACGGGTCGAAGTGAGCACTGATGGCGGCGCAAATTGGCAAATCGCTGAATTGCAACCACCCGTGCTAGAAAAAGCACATGTACGCTTCCGGGCTCCTTGGAACTGGACAGGAACCCCAACCGAGCTCTTAAGCCGTGCTACCGATGAAACAGGCTACACCCAGCCGACCTGGGAAGTGTTGCGTGCGGCACGCGGTCCACGAACCCGGTATCACCAAAATCCGATCACTTCGTGGACCATCGGAGAAACCGGGCAGGTACTCTTTGGCGCTGATCGGCTAAGGTCATGACCGTAATATGGCGTCGATTAGTGGTGCTCCAAATCCCCATACTGGGCTTTAGCCTGGTAATCGGGTTTCTCCAAAGCAACCTCGAAAGTGCGGAACAGAACTTTGTCCAGCCCCCAGACAGGTTCGGGTTTGGGCGACCCGCCATGATTACCGACATCGAAAAGCTTGATATCGATGTAACACCAGCCGGGACAGGTCTACCTCCTGGAAATGGCACAGCCCAGACCGGTACAGCGACCTGGAACCGTGTCTGTGGCAGTTGCCACGGTCCCAATGGTGAGGGGGGAACTGCCGCTCCAGTGGTTGGCCTTGAACCTCAGACTGGGCCTCCCACCGTCGGTAACTTCTGGCCCTACGCGACAACGCTCTACGATTACATCAACAGGGCAATGCCACGGAACGCCCCAGGGTCATTGACGGCAGATGAAGTCTACGGGTTGGTTGCCTGGATCTTAGCCAGAAACGAGATCATCGAAGATAACGCCGTCATGGACGCCAGAACTCTGCCGCAGGTCACCATGCCGTCTAGCAACCGTTTCGTCCCGGATGATAGAACAGGGGGACCAGAAATCCGCTAAACCCACTGTGAGATAGGCTGTCATGCTAGACCTTGTAACCCCCACGCTAAACCAGCTTAAATATATTGACTTCGTTGACCAAACGAAGCCTAGACGGTGGATAATACCCATACCCGCACTGAACCACCGCCGCCATCATCGTTCAACGATCACCAGCCTGTTGCTGATGTCCCTGCTACTGGTGGGTGGGCATGCCAGCGCACAACTGCCGGCCACCCCCAAAATAGGACAAGAAGGCAAAGATGTTCCGTGGGTACCGACCCCAGATGTCCTAGTAGACAAAATGTTAGAGATGGCCGCCGTCACTCCTGATGATGTGGTCATTGACCTCGGTTCTGGGGACGGGCGGACGGTAATCGCCGCGGCCCAATTAGGCGCTAGAGCCATCGGAGTGGAACTTGAAGAAAACCTCGTCACTTTGTCTAGGCAAAGAGCCGAGGAAGCAGGTGTATCAAGCCTAACCGAGTTTTACGCAACCGACCTCTTCGAGTTTGACCTCTCCCCAGCAACCGTGATCACGATGTTCCTACTGCCGGATATCAACTACCAGCTTCGCCCACATCTTCTCGAATTGACTCCAGGAACGCGCATTGTGTCGAATACATGGGACCTTAGCGGTGCGGAAGGTAACTTTGAGGCACCAGGATGGCTGCCCGATGAAACTGTAGTAATAGACCCATGCCCCACCTGGTGCACGTCACTACTGTGGGTTGTTCCCGCCAAGGTAGAAGGAACCTGGCAACTGGGAGAGCAAGAGATGGAACTACAACAACAGTTCCAAAGGTTCACTGGCCAGCTGCGCTATGAAGGTCGCCTGCTTGCTATTGAACAAGGAAGGATTCATGGCACGGAACTCTCCTTCCAACTCAACAACAGACGTTACACCGGTTCAGTCGAAGAGCAGACAATGAGTGGGTTCGCCAGCACACCCGATGGTGATTCCGAGAACTGGCAGGCGACTCGCCGCAACTGAGCTCTTCGAACCGGCCAGTCTTCCAACGGAATCGACACGCCCCCGAGGTGAACAATTTATTTTCGAGCTCTGACTGCTGCACCGATCTGACGAAATGAGATACCAAATCGGTCGAGTAATTCTGCAGAAGGGCCGCTCCTTGGGACCTCACGAACCGCAAGCCGCTGCACGATGATGCCATGGCCACTCACGGCATCACTGACCGCATCACCCAGCCCCCCTGGCGCGTAATGATCTTCGACCGTGATGATACAACCGCCGGTCTCCAAGGCAGCACCGACTAGGGTGTCCTTATCGATCGGTTGAATCGAGTAGGCATCAATCAAACGAAACGAAATCCCGTCCTTGCCTACCTCATCGTAGGCAGCCAAGGCTTCAAAGACTGTCACGCCAGCAGCCACTACAGTCACCACATCTTCGGCACTCGCTCTGAGTACCTTCGAACCTCCAATGGGAAACTCCTCAGATGCAGCATAGATCACCTGGGTCTTGGGCCGAGAGGTCCGTATGTAGGTCATTCCTTGATGGGCCCAAGCCGCAATACCCAACTTAGCCGTGCTAACGCCGTCGCAGGGATATAACACAACACAACCAGGAACAGCTCGCATCATACCCAGATCTTCAAGTGCCATCTGGGATGGTCCGTCCTCACCAATCGACACACCGGCGTGGGAACCGGAAAATTTGACATTGACATTCCCGATGCCACCCATCCGAATAAAGTCAGCAGCCCGGGTCAGAAAACACGCAAAAGTAGACGGAAACGGGATCGCGCCACGACTGGCAAGACCAAGGGCAGCTCCGACCATCACCTGTTCAGCGATATAACTCTGAAAAAATCGGTCTGGGTACTGACGTTCAAATTCATCGCTGAAAGTAGAATTTTTTACGTCTGCATCAAGCACTACCACCCGAGAATCAGCCTCACCCAGTGCTGCTAATATCGCTCCATAGGCCTCCCGGGTAGCCACCAGGCTTCCCATCTCGTAATCAGGAAATTCCACCTCCCGCGGCCTAAAAAGAGAATCTTCAGCTTTACGATAGGGAGGGACAGGAATCACCAAACTGGTCGATTCTGGACCAATTTGATCTTCAAGTTCCCTGAGCGCGCACTGAAAATCATTTCCCTTTAACGGTTTACCATGCCAACCATCTTGCCCCTCAACAAACGAAACACCCTTGCCTTTCAGTGTTCTGGCCAGAATCATTGAGGGGCAGCCAACCGTCTGCGCCGCCTCGTCAAGAGCAGCAAGTAACGCGCCCACATCATGACCATCGACGACGCTCACATGCCAACCGAAAGCTCGCCACCGTTGTTCGTAGGCGGCCATATCATGACCATATTGCGTCATCTGACTTTGACCAAAGCCATTAACATCAATGACCGCACACAGATTATCCAAACTGAAACTGACAGCGGCCTGAGCTGCCTCCCACACCGAACCTTCAGCCGATTCACCGTCTCCAAGTAACACATACGTTCGATAGGAGGACTGAATCCGACGTGCGTTCAGAGCGATTCCGATCGCGGCACAGATGCCCTGACCAAGCGAACCGGTCGCCACATCAACAAACGGTAGGCGGGGCGTCGGGTGTCCTTCAAGGTCAGAGTCGATCCGTCGTAAAGAAGCCAACTGCTTGGGATCAATTACCCCTGCCTCTGACCACGCAGCGTAGAGGACGGGTGCCGCATGGCCCTTTGACAACACAAAACGATCATTGTCTTCATGCTCTGGATTCTTGGGATCGAACCGCATTTGACCAAAGAACAACGCCGCCATAATGTCCGCAGCGGAACAGCAGCTGGTCGGATGGCCGCTACCTGCTGCACTAGTCGCCTTAATCGACTCGATTCTCAACCTAGTCGCAATGTTTCTAAGGGCTAAGATGCGTGAACTATGCTCGACAGACACTGTATCCTCCGGACCGGGGAGTCTACCACGCCTCGCTGAAAGCAAAAGTTGGACACGAAAGTCAGCTATCCGTCACAGCCCTAATCCGATGGAGCGCAAGAAGGTAGGCTGCCCCGGCAAGACCATGCTTCCGGTAAACTGAAGCCTGGCAAGTTAAAGTTTGAGTAGCCAAGTCCATATAGGCAGGGTCGTCAGCGTACTTCCCTAAACGTGCCTGTACTATCGCCGCACGACAGTTCAATGCGAGTGGATAGCGCGGTTCACGCAGTAAACCGATGGATGCATCAGATCCTGGAAGATTGCTGGCTCGATCAGCAAAACCAGCCGTGTCATGCCACATCTTCTGCCGACAATAAGCCATCAATTCCCGTGGAAGATCAAGATATACCGCCTGACCAGTCACCTCGTAAAGGTCAAGCAAGGTTGAACTCATCATTACCTGGTCGGTTAGCAGCCCGCGCGGGGCAGGTGTTCCAGTAGCATTATGTCCGAGGCCTCCACCAGGCTGATAAGTCTCCATCACCACTCGGTCCACGGCCTCCGCAGCGAACTCTAGCAAGGATTCGTCGTTCAATATTGAGGCCCCGAGAATGTAGGCTGAGGCCATCACCGCTGTCGCGTCCGTGTAGACCGTGTGATCAACAAGTAGCGATGCCATGTGCCCACGCTCTTCACTAGACAGATTCCCGATTTGAGAGTCCGTTCGCTGGCTAGCGAAAAAGCCACCCTCGGAATCAGCAAAGGTCTTATGAACAAAAAGGATGACTGCCCTGGCTCGATCGGCATAGTCCGGCCGCATGAAAACCTGTGAGGCCAGCAGGTAGAGTTCAAGAAGTTGGGCGTTAGCCGTAAGGACCTTCTCAACCTGCGGTTCAGTCCAATCTCTCCCAACACAATACCGGAAAAACCCACCATCAACCGGATCCCAAAGGCTTCCACTCGCAATCGCATCCAAAGTCAGGGTGACGACCTTGGCTATTTCATCGTTCTTTGTTTCACCACAACGCAAGACCCCTATAGCCAATGCTTCAGCGTCAACCTTCTTTGGACCAATGCCGAAGCCAGCCCAGTCCGGATCAAACCTACCGAGCAACTGCTCCTCCAGCCAGCGCCAACCTTCGTCGTCAGAATCAACTTGGGTGAGTGACCTAGGCTTAAACTCTACACGCTCCTTAGCTCGAATCTCTTCGAGCCTCACCGGTAGTTGATCGCGCTGAACAGCAAAAGCATCTGCAACCTGTTCCAGCACCACTGCAAGCGGGCCCGGCTCAAGATACGTGCCCCCTCCCAACATCTCTCCATCGGGTGTGAGAAACACCGTAGTCGGCCAACCTTCAAGGGTATAGCGTTCACTGACATCTGGACGCCTGTCAGCATCCACCCGGACCGGTACAAATCTCTCAGCCACAAGTTGCAGGACTCGGATATCGCGATAGCTAACACGAGCCATCTCGGCCGTCCACTGGCACCATGCCGCACCGATCGATAGCAAGACCGGCTTCTGCTCGCGCGAGGCACGCGCAAAGGCCTCAGCACCCCATTCGCACCACGGAATCGATTCAGGGCTTGACATTATTTGGGCCGTCAGGTCATCTCTTCAAGCCATACAATTGCAAAACGTCAATCGCGCCTGGTTGCGGTAGTCGCTATCTGTACTACTCCTCTGTTATATCCGCGTCTATAGTCAAATCGATACAACCTCTAACGCTATTCGCCGCCGGACACTTAGTAGCATGGGTTGCAATAGCCCGCTCAGCTTTCTCTCTACTGCCAGCTGGAATCCGCAAGCGATATCGCACCCTAATTCGTGTAATCCTCATCACGTTGTCAACCGCCTCAATGTCGCCCTCGACTTCAGCCTGAATTTTCTCTCTTGACGCTTCGATATCGCGCACTTCCAGTGCGCGTGCTAGAGTCCCAAGCAGTCAACCGCCAACGGCCCCGACCATATGATCCAGCGTAGCGGGAACGTCCTCCTCAGGCTCGATGCCGTAAAACGCCTTAATTCCACCATGCACCCCAAAGCGAATCGGCTCACTGAAGCCCTCTAGGTATGCATGTCGCAATGGCCCCCCAACCCTTTCGATCCTCAACCGACTCGTATGAACTACGTCCGCCATTAGTTCCTCCTTTTCACCACCGATTGACTGCCAAAGTTAGTCCGCTCCCCCGTACTTCAGAAACAAAGAGTCAGACCACAACCTTTGTCCTGCAAGCGCATCCCAACAGAGGCCCCAGCATTTCCAAGGAAAAGTTTTTCGGAACGAGAGGATAACAAATTGCACCATCTCGATCAGATTAGTCTTACATCTCGCACGCTAAGCTATTCCCCTCTAGCGATGCTACAATCTTTTTCCCAAATCCGCATCCAACACTGAGGACACCAAGTGTCTGATGATCTCAATGACCACGGTGACAACCCGATACTAGACACTGAACCAACGCTTGGGGACATGGACCCGGCTGAGTTCCGTCGAGCCGGTCATCAGCTTGTTGATTGGATCAGCCGTTATCTTGAAAACCCGGAGCAGTATCCCGTGCTGTCTCGCGTCCAACCGGGTGACTGTCGAGACGCTCTCCCAACAACCGCCCCGGTCAGCGGTGAAGGGTGGGACGAGATTCTTGCTGATGTCAATCAGTTGATCGTGCCCGGGCTTACTCACTGGAACCACCCTGGATTCTTCGCCTATTTTGCTATCAGCGGGAGCGGGCCAGGGATTCTGGCTGAATTTCTGAGCGCAGCATTCAACGCACAGGGCATGTTATGGCGAACCTCTCCAGTAATAACCGAACTTGAAGAGGTCGCATTGACCTGGCTCAGACGCCTACTCGGTCTACCAGATGTGTTCGAAGGGGTCATTTACGACACCGCCTCGATCGCCACGCTTCACGCCCTAGCCGCCGCCAGAGAGGCAGGAGCACCGAACGTACGTGAACGCGGGATCGCCGGGCGGTCCGATATAACCCCACTCCGGGTTTACTGTTCAGAACACGCACACTCGTCAGTCGACAAAGCGGTAATCACTTTGGGCTTGGGGCACACTGGATTGCAACGAATTGAGGTAGACAGCGAGTTCAAGATGCGCCCTGACCTACTGGCAGCAGCGATAAAATCTGATCGAGAATCCGGTCTAACTCCTGTAGCTGTGGTCGCGACTGTCGGCACAACAGCTGTGACTAGCGTCGATCCCGTTCCGGCAATCGCTGACATCTGTATTCGGGAACGACTTTGGCTACATGTCGACGCCGCCTATGCTGGACCGGCAGCTATGGTACCTGGGTGGGAAGACACCCTCTTGGGGTGCGACCGCGCTGACTCTTTCGTTGTCAACCCGCACAAGTGGCTTTTTACACCGTTTGATCTCAGTGCTTTCTACTGTCGACACATGGATCAGCTCCGTCAAACATTTGCCTTGACCCCAGACTACTTGCAGAGCCTAGAATCTGGACCTGTCCGTAACTTAATGGACACCGGTGTGCAGTTAGGTCGACGATTCCGGGCATTAAAGCTATGGATGGTACTCCGCCACTTTGGCGCTGACGGCATCAGGCGAAGACTCGCCGAACACATGAGGCTGGCGCAACTCTTCAGCGGCTGGATAGATACAAGTGACCAGTTTGAGCGGCTAGCACCCGTTCCATTTTCGGTGGTGTGCTTCCGGGCAGCTCCAGCTAACCTTCTTGACGATCCGGACGCCCTCGACGAGCTCAATGCTCGACTGCTTGATAGTGTGAATGCGACCGGCGACGTCTTTCTCTCCCACACTCAACTGGCAGGCCGGTTTGCACTGCGATTAGCCATTGGGCATATTCGCACGACCGAAAAGCACGTTGCTCAAGCTTGGCACCTCTTACAAAGGCAACTCACCGTAGTCACGGAAACATAGCCTGATCGGCAAACACGCCCTCCTCCGGCGTCAAGCAGATGATGGTAGTTCCAGTCGCCAACATTCAGTCCATCCGGTCGAAAGCCTTTCGAGCGCGACTGCGCCATGGGACGGAAAACATTGCGAGGCCGATTCTTGGAGTAGCCGGAGACGCAACCGTTCCAAGTGAGGAATGTGACCAACCAGCATGACATCTCGAGTTTCGACCTGAAGCAAATCAGCTAGGAGGGGAGGGTCGTCCGGCTGCATCCACCGGGTAGCCGAGAACTCAGCAACGGGGTTACAGGCTCTCCAATAGATTTGTGCCGTCTGCCGGGCACGAAGCTTTCCACTATGCCAAATGACCGCTGGGCAGACAGAAAGAGCCGCCGCCTGGCGTGAGAGGACTTCAACCTGTCGATGGCCAAGACTTGACAATGGCCGCTGAGGATCAGCATTCGGGCCCAACGAATCCCCATGATGCACCAGATACACAAACATGCTTAGGAGCGCACTCGAGACACGGCTCAGGTGGTCGGTTGTCATGCTCTGGAACAACACCGGACTGGTTTTTACCCTAAACCGGTACCACTCCTGTGGACCTACCACCAGATCTCGAATGGAAACAGTGCAAAGACGGTCAAAGCCTCAAGCCGACCTACCCGCCGCCGGCCAGCAGCAACTTTCTCAACGGGTGAAAATCCCGGCAGCTAAACATCGGCCCCACCTGCCAGAGACCCGAGCCAACATTCCCAAGTATGGCCTTCGCTACTTGACCTAATTTCCTAAAAGCACGAATCGTTAGATGATGAACAACCGGCCCTAACCAAGGCCAACCCCTAAGACAGTAAAGAGCAACCAACAAATAGCACCACCAACGACCGTCATCGACAAGCCCCAAATCATCAGATTATTGAACAACCTTCGACTGTCTTCGTGCTTTGGAGCCGCTGCCATACACAGCGCTCCGAGTGTCGACAACGCTGACACATCAACCAGATGTGCCCCAATATTCATCGACGAAGCAATGGCAAGAGGATTAACACCACCAAGTTGCTGCGCGAGGTCAGGCACAGTCGGCAGAAAAGCAGGCAGAACAACCCCTGAAGTACTGCTGTAAATGGAAATGAAACCTGTAGTGAACGCCATTATAGCGGTAACCGTGTCAGCCGTTGATATGCCGGCGAGCAGTTGGGTAAACAAAGCGAGACCGCCTGCTTCATCGAGGACGGAGATCAGGACAGTCACGCCACACACCATCATAATCACCCGCCACGGCATGAGCTCAATTGCTTGAGACTCGTCGGCAGCCTTAAGCAGCGCTAATACGATCGCACCAGCAAACGCACCAAGCCCAACGTCGATATTCAAAAAAACAACACCAGTCAAAAGCGTCCCAATAACTCCAACCGTCAACCAATGCTTCGATGCAAACTTCCCTAATGCCTGAGACTCGCCTCCACTGGTCGGCATCACCAGGGCTCCTTCGTAATGCCGACCGAGCAACCGCCAACCACCAAACAGGAGATAAGCGGCGAAGACAATCACGGTTTGTGCCAACATATTGTTGAGATAGGTGAGCGCCTGATAGCCGCCCAACCCAATATCATCCATCACACCGTTCACAATGACACCGGCAGGTGCAATCGGGGACAGTGCACCAGCATTTCCACCATTCCCAATCATAATTGCCATCAAAAATGCCGGAATCCGAACCTGGCCCGCAACGGCCATTCCCAGCGGAGCCATCAATGCGGTAGACGCAATACTGCCAGTGCCGATCGACGATAGCAGGAACGACAAAGCAAAAAACATCATCGGCATCACACCAACATTGCCCTTACAGAGGCGAACCGCCCTGTGAGCGATAAGATCGAGTGTCCCATTAGCCTGGGCTTGCGAAAACAGGAGGGTGACCCCTGCAAGCGTTAGGAAAAGACGCGCAGGAAACCCTGCCATAACCTCCCGCGGACTCATGCCTGCAGCATACACACCAACAATCCAGGCAAGCGAGATCGCAAGGACCCCAACGTGTAACCGAATTGTGCAACTGGTGACGATGGCAACCAACAGCGCACCAAGAGATAGTGTTGCAGCATCCATGTGACTGGAGTATACCGGTGGTACCAAACAAGAACTAGGATTTAGAGACAGAAAGGACCTGTTGTAGTCAACCCATAGTCCAAGTCATCCTCTTTACGGGTCAATCCGAGATAATACCCACACATGACTCTGAAACCGTCGGAGATTCCTAACAGACCATCGTTGTCTGAATCCGCTAGATGGGGTACCGTCTGACCGCAAATTCAAGACAGGGCTAGTGCCAACTTTCGTCAGAATGTTCTAAAACACTTGAGCTGTTTCCGCCAGAGACAAGGAGAACGGATGTGGTGATCTACGGAGTCGCGTTGTTATCTTTTTGCATGCTGACAGGTGTTTTGGTTGGCGACCTTCTTGGCGAAGTGATGGGCGTTCAATCCAACGTCGGAGGAGTTGGTATTGCCATGCTCCTCTTGCTAGTACTGTCGAATCTCGATTCACGAAAACTAAAGCTTACCCCCATCACAGAAAAAGGTATCGGTTTCTGGAGCGCAATGTACATTCCCATTGTCGTTGCAATGGCAGCCAGACAAAACGTGTTCTCCGCCTTATCTGGAGGGTGGATGGCAATCGTAGCCGGCGTTGCTGCGGTAGCGGCGAGTTTCGCCTTGATTCCTGTCCTGGCGCGCTTCGGGAAAGGTGAACACCAATGATACTTGACTCCATACAACGAGTTTTGTCGACCAATGAGTTAGTCACGGCCTTCCTATTTGTCGGAACACTCGTTTGGTTGTCCTATTTGATCTCCGCACGATTGACCCGAGGTCAAGTTCATGGGTCAGCTATCGCGATCGCACTGGGTTTAGTCCTGGCATGGTATGGAGGGCTAGTAACCGGCGGAAATAGAGGACTCGCTGACATTTCATTCTTCGCCGGGGTCGGCACTCTCGGAGGTGCCATGTTTCGAGATTTTGCGATTGTCGCCACTGCATTTGGTGCTGACATTAAAGCTCTGAAACAAGCTGGCTTCGTTGGAGCAGTTTCCATTGTCATCGGGGTGTTCGTGTCGTTCTTGATTGGCGGGATCGTCGCCATATCATTTGGGTACACTGATCCCATTGCAGTCACCACAATCGGCGCTGGAGCAGCAACCTACATCGTGGGCCCAGTAACAGGAACGGCCCTCGGTGCTGGCAGTGATGTCATCGCATTGAGTGTCGCTGCCGGCCTCACGAAGTCTGTTCTTGTAATGATCGGAACACCCTTTATTGCTCCCAAGATAGGCCTAAATAATCCGCACTCAGCCCTGATCTATGGTGGGCTTATGGGAACGACAAGTGGAGTGGCAGGCGGCCTTGCTGCGACTGATCCAAAATTGGTGCCTTACGGCGCAATGACCGCAACCTTCTATACAGGAGTTGGGTGCCTTCTCGCCCCTTCCGTTCTCTATCTCGGAGTCCGTGCACTTCTCTAGGCATGGCCGATTCGATCAACCGATTAGTTGGCTTGTCAACAACGAGGTGTTCTGCTTGGTAGCGAAACGTGTCCCTACCAAACCTAGGCCCAAACAGCTCTAGCTGGGCACGATGCCGTACTCATAATCAAGCAGGGGTGATTAAGTCCAGGTCCGGTCCTGACCGGACAGCCCTGCCTGCTGCTAGAACGATCACAGCATCAGCCAGTGCTCGAATCTCTGATGGGTCATGAGAGACATAGACCATAGGCGTCGCCAGTTCATCCCGAATGCGCTCCAGATAAGGTAAAATTCGAGATCGCAAGTCGGCGTCGAGCGCCGTCAAGGGCTCATCCAGCAACAGCACGGCCGGAGACACCATCAAGGCACGAGCTAGTGCAACGCGCTGACGTTCGCCGCCAGAGAGTGCCTCTATATCCCTGTCGAGTACATCGCCGAGCTCGAGTAATCCCACCACCTGGTCAATCTCCTGACCACTTCCAGAGCCAACGCCGTAGAGGATGTTACCTTTGACATTAAGGTGCGGGAACAGCACCAAATCCTGCGGAACGTAACCGACATGGCGACCGCTTGATGGCAAGTCAACCTCGCGGTTAGAGTCAAAGAGGGTGGTGTCTCCGATTTTAATAACTCCACATTGAGGCTTCCTGAGCCCGGCAACCGCTTCAAGCACACTGGTCTTTCCGGCACCAGATGGGCCAAACAACACAACAACCTGAGCTTCAATTCGTTCCTGAAGTTGCAGTGTGAAATCGCCTTGCTGCAACGTGAAATCGAGGATGATGGGCACTGCCATAGAGTCAGTTCTACCACTTGGGTTGAATCAGCGTAAAGAAGCTCAGGTGGCCGCCAGACGGTTCGACAACATCAATGCGCCAAAAGCAATTGTGGCTGACACTACCAATAGAAGCCCGGCTGCTGCTTGCTGCCCAGTTTCAGTATAGGTATAAATCGCGACAGCAATTGTGCGTGTACTAGGAAGTGACCCAGCAACCATAATGGTCGCGCCAAACTCACCAAGAGCCCGTGAAAAGCCGAGCAATGCTCCAGCCAGTAAACCCCGTCGGGCCAACGGCAGACTGATGGTCAGAAACACTCGAACCGGCCCTGCACCCAGTGTCGCCGCAATTTGCTCGTAACGCCGGTCTACCTGCTCAAATCCCGATCGTGCTGACCGCACCAAAAGCGGCAATGCCATAACTGACATAGCCACCACCACCGCCAGCCACGTAAACATCACCTCGACCCCCATCTGCGCAAGGAACCAGCCGAGCGGTCCACGCCGTCCCAGTATGGCGATCAAGAGTAAACCAGTGGCAACAGGCGGCAACACAAGCGGGAGTGATATCAACGTTTCGAGTACGGCCCGCCCAGGGAATTGTTTCCGAGCCAGCACCCAAGCCAAGGCGACCCCCAGAGGCAGCACAACCAATGTCGCCAGCGTGGCCATTCCTACGGTAAAAAAAGCGACTTGCGCAATATCATTCATTGAACGACCCGATGAAGAAAACAACTATTCTGTCAATCCATCCTCAAGCCAATGATCAAGTACGAATTCTGGGAACGATAAAACCAGCCTTCTCAAATACAGCCTTGGCTAACGAACCCTGAAGATACCCAAGTAACCGTTTCGCGGCGATCGAATTAGGAGCCTCTGTCAGCACAGCTGCCGGGTAAACAATGGCTGGACCCTCCTGAACTGGCACCTCAAACACCACTTTAATACCAGACGACACCCTGGCATCTGTCCGATAGACAATGCCTGCATCCACAGCGCCAATCTCGACGATTGCCAAAGCCGCACGGACACTCCGAGCCGGCACCATTCGGTCGGCCACAACACCCCATAGTCCAGTCGATTTGAGATACCTGCGAGCATATACCCCGGCGGGAACCCCCGCCGGATCACCCATTGCAATACGACCAAACTCCGGTGCACGCAGCATAGAAGGCACCATCTCATCAATCGAGTGATCAGTTGGGACAACAAACACAAGTTGGTTGGACACGAGCGAAACCATCGTCGTGACGTCAATCAACTCTGCAGCTATCACACGGTCCATCTGCAGCTGATCAGCGCTTATGAATAGATCCACCGCAGCGCCCGCAAGGAGCTGGGCCGAGAGCGTGCTCGAACCACCCAAATTCACTTCTACCAGGGTGCCTGTGTCTCGCTGGAAAGATGCCGCAAGCTTTTCAAGCGGTTCGCTCAAGCTGACAGCAGCAGACACGCGCAAACGGTCTTCAACACTGTCCGCTCTTTCTAAGGGCGCACAAGCCCCAGCCAGCGAGGCTACCAAGATCGAGATAAAACGGATATACATATAGATAATTTAGTATGATTTTAATCGATTTTAAAAACGATAAAGACCGATTTAAACCTGATCTTGATTAAAAAAATTTTTTGAATGAGGGAGAAATGTCCTTGTTGACCGTGCGACAAGCCGCTGAGCAACTAGGTGTCACTTACTCGACCATCAAGCAATGGATCTATAAGGGGGTCATTCGAACAACTCTCACTGGCGGAGGACATCATCGTATCCCCAACCTCGAAGTACAGAGACTACTGGCGCAAACAACTCCTCCACCCGAAAGAGCGAGCAGGCGGAATCGGGGCGGTGGAATCTTGGCCCTCGTCAGCGGGCGCAACCGCCTCCGGGGAGTCATCGAAGAAGTGCGGCGTGAGACCCTCATCGCCCAGGTACGCCTACGTATCGGAGAGCAAGTCTTAACTGCAGTCATTACCCGAGACGCTCTGGACGAACTGCAGCTCAAACGAGGGGATGAAGCTACGGCGCTTGTCAAGGCAACCGACATGATGATCGCCAAGGAAATTTCCTCGTGACACAGACAGAGAGCGCCGAGAGCTCTCGATCTCCGAAACTATAATTAGATATTCCCTGTTCTCGGAACGGCAAAACAAATGTGTTTGCTTGATTATAATTTCCTCAGAATACAGAGCCTCATGTAAGACTGACCCAAATCAAGCAGGTAGATCTCTAGAATGACTTGTCTCAATTCCTTTATCGCGAGAATTTCTCACTTAACAGCTCGATTTAGCCTGACAGTGTTCTGCTTACTGCTCTGTCCTATGAGCAGCACCGGTCAAGCTCAAACTGGCGCCCTGAGAGGGAGTGTTATTGATCCTCAAGGGGGCGTGGTTCCTGGAGTCACTGTAGTAGCCGATTCACCCGTGCTAGCTTCACCGGAAGTCGTCGTAACCAATTCCACCGGTACTTACGAGTTCCCCACTCTCACTCCTGGGGTGTACAACCTGACCTTCAGTCTCATCGGTTTTGAAAATGAACGACGAGAGGACATTCGGGTAGACCTTGGTGAATCCAACACCCTCGACATACAGGTCAGTGTGGCTCAATTGACCCAACAAGTAGAGGTCATTGGGGTAACTCCGCTGCTGGGTACAGAGATCGACCGAGACCGTATCCCTGCCACCGTGTCTATCATCGGATGGGATGAATTGCAGAATCGAGGGGCTCCCTCAATGGCTGACAGCCTCAATGCGCGGCTCGGCTCGGTCTCCCTCGAAGGTGCAACGAGCAACCCTTTTCAACCAACACTCCGTTTCAGAGGGTTCACGGCCTCTCCCTTGTTAGGACTGCCTCAAGGTGTTGCCGTCTACCAAAACGGTGTGCGCATTAATGAGCCATTCGGCGACACGGTACAGTTCGACCTCATGCCCCAATTCGCCGTCAGTCAGGTCCAGCTGAGCGCCGGAGCTGATCCTATCTATGGACTCAACGCGCTCGGAGGAGCACTGGCCTTACGCCTCAAGAACGGTTTTGAATTCAACGGTTTTCGCGGCGAAGGCTCAGGTGGGTCATTTGGACGTTTCACAGGCACCGTCGAATATGGCACCAACCGCGGTCCGTGGGCTCTCTACCTCGGTAGTTCCGTATTCAAAGAGGCAGGGTGGCGGAATGAGTCCCCGTCCCAAGTGGGTCAAATGGTAGCCGACATCGGCTATCGCCAAGAGCGCATTGATGCTGGCCTTACTCTAACCGTAGCAGACAGCAGCCTGAACGGCAATGGGCCCGCCCCTATTGAGTTGTTGGACATCGACCGTAGGGGCGTGTTCACACATCCTGACAATACCAAAAACAGGCTCGGTTTTCTGCAGGGCCGCTATAGCTTTGAGGCCTCGCCGGTATGGTCCCTCCAAGTCACCGGTTACTACCGGGACCTCGACCGACGAACGCTGAACGGAGACGAAGCAGAGTTCGGCATCTGCGATGACGACTCTCTACCTAATTCTGCTCCCAGTAACACCCTCTGCCAAGGAGCCGGTGATGACGACGATGGCGACGATGGCGACGA
>DEAE01000001.1:0-63961 GCA_002347025.1 Acidobacteria bacterium UBA2990 | reverse complement strand
CGACGATGGCGACGATGGCGACGACGAATCTTCGGGTCATCCTCTAGTCGATGCGCTCAATCCAACAAATTTCATTACAAGCTCCGATGGAGTGGGAAATGGCGCAATTAATCGAACAAACACTCAAACTCAGGGATATGGCGCAACCCTACAAGTAACCAGTACGAAACCTGTAGGCAAGCGAGAGAACGTGCTAGTCTTCGGAACATCAGTCGATTTGGCAGAGACAGCCTTTAGTTCCAACAGCGAAGTCGGCAGCCTAACAGCCAGCCGTGGAGTCACCGGGTCTGGACTGTTTGCTGGACTTTTCGGAACAGCCCCTGACGATATCTTCAACACGAAACTCGACAGCACTAATCAGGGAGTCGGTCTGTATTTCAGCGACACCCTCTCGCTAAGTCAGCGGGCTCACCTGACCGTGTCTGGACGGTTTAACCAGGCACAAGTTAACATCCGCGATTGGCTTGGAACCTCCCTCAATGGAAGCCACAGCTTTTCACGCTTCAACCCTGGCATCGGACTGGTAATTGAAGGAAACGATTTAGTATCAGCCTTCGTTCGCTACAGCGAATCGAACCGCAGCCCGACTGCAGCTGAGCTAAGCTGCGCCGATCCTGACGAACCGTGTCGGGTCCCGAACGCGTTTTTGTCTGACCCGCCACTCGAGCAGGCCGTCGCTCGTTCTACAGAGGGTGGCCTCCGTGGTCATTGGGCAAACTTGAACGGTAGCTTCGACTGGTCCGCTTCAATCTACAGCACTCAAATCAAGGAAGATATCCTCTTCGTTGCATCACCAACTCTCATCGGAACCGGTTACTTCCAGAACGCGGGCGACACTCAACGCAAAGGCGTCGACTTAAACCTGCAAGGCCAGCTGACCAAGGTTAGTTTCTATCTAAATTACGGCTTAGTAGATGCCACATTCCAAACACCAGTTACCCTGCCAGGCGACGACGACGTTAACGACGCCGTGAATGACGATGGGCAGCTTGAGGTTGCAGCTGGAGACCGACTGACTGGCATTCCCAGACACAGCCTAAAAACTGGCGTAGCGATTCGCCCAATAGAGAGATGGAATATAGCCCTTGAAGCGGTGACTTCATCGAATCGGATCTTTCTAGGAGATGAAGGCAACGACCAACTGCCGCTCGATGGCTACCAGACAATCAATCTCCGCTCGAGTTTTGAACTCACCCGAACCACAGAATTGTTCATCAGAATAGATAACCTTTCCAACGCTCAGTACGAAACCTTCGGCGCACTCGCAGAGCTGGAAGTCCCTCTGCATGAAGCTCCAAACGCCACCGACCCCAGGTTTGTTTCTCCGGGATGGCCGCGCAGCGCATTCGCCGGTGCAAGGGTCACTTTCTGATTCCCCTTCAATGCCACTTAGACCTGCCTTGCACCTGGTCGCCCACTCTCGACCACGAACGAGGCCCGAGTCGAAACCGGGCTACCTGGACGAGACACATACTCTAAGACCCGGTAATCCGTAGTCCAATTCTCTGGTGTGATCGTGCACCGAACGTAGCCGCGCTGTCCGTTATAAAACTGCACAGAAGGATTCTCTGCCAATAATGCCGCCGTCGTGTCCTGCAGGTCCGCCCCGTCACCTCCAGAACTAACTGATGTGCCTACGAACTCTGTCGCTACCACATCAGTGCCCTCACGGTAATCGACCTTCAAGTCGTTTACCCAGTTGCTATGGATATCACCAGTCAAGACAACCGGATTCGCAGGCTGGCGCACTGCCAAAAATTCCATCAGTCTGCGACGGGCTACCTCATAACCACTCCACTGGTCCATACTGATCCGCTCATCCACCCCAGGGGCCCTATCAACCCTCGCCAGCATTACCTGTTGTGGCAGTACATTCCACTGACTTCGCGACCGATCAAGTCCCTCCATCAACCAACGTTCCTGCTCGGGACCAAGCAAAGTTGCCGTGGGATCATTAACATCAGCACAGGCTGGGCCAGTACGGTCACCACAGGGTTGATCGCTACGATATTGCCTCGTATCAAGCACAAAGAATGACGCAAGGTTGCCGTAGGCAAAGTGCCGATAGAGCTCCATCCTAGGCCCAAGAGGCCTTGCTGAGCGCCTCAAGGGCATATGTTCAAAATAGGCCTGATAAGCCTCTGCTCGACGGCGGAGAAACAATTCAGCCGGAAACCCATCTTCCTCAGACACATCCGACGCATAGTTATTATCCACCTCGTGATCATCCCAAGTGACAACAAATGGGAATTGCGCGTGGGCTGCTTGCAAATCAGGATCCAGGCGGTAGAGCGCGTAGCGGTCGCGGTAATCTCTGAGTAATTCGATTTCCCCTCCGGGGTGCTTCCTCACGCGGCCGTCACGCCCACCGTACTCGTAGATGTAATCACCCAAATGAAAGACCAGGTCAAGGTCATCCTGAAGCATGTGTCGGTAAGCCGTAAAGTAACCGGTTTCGTAATGTTGGCAAGAAACAAACGCCATCTTCAACGCCGACACTGATGCTCCTGGTTCAGGTAACGTTCGCGTTCGCCCGATCCGGCTCACTTCACGACCTACACGGAAGCGATACCAATACCATCTATGAGGTTGTAGCCCCTCCAGTTCCACGTGTACTGTATGTCCCAACTCTGGCCTTGCTATCGCCGATCCATTTTGCACCACATTGGACATACGCTCATCATCAGCAACTTCCCACAAGACCTCCACTGCCTCATCGGGCATGCCCCCCCCGTTGAGTGGCTCTGGGGCCAAACGCGTCCAGAGCACAGCACCATCAGGCGAGGGATCACCAGAAGCCACACCGAGAGTGAACGGAGTGCTCCCAAAACGGGGCTGCTGTCTCACATGCCCGACAAGCGGCAGAGCCCTCGTAGTAGCCAGAACGACTCCACTCGCCATAAATGCACGCCTGGAAAGATGCCGACGGGAACGATCATTGAAGCTATCGGTTTTGCTCATTCTGTTGCCTCACCTAGTGACCTAACCAAAACATTCATTCACAACCGCACCACCCAAGAAAGCAAGGCGTTAAGCTACCCTGATGCCATAAGCGTTACATCAAGAAGTATAGCGAAGTATTTGACAGATTCGCCAAGCGTAGGATAGGGTTGTTTAAGTTATGTTCTTCTGCTGTCAGCATCATCGCACCTATCATTTCTTCGGCTCAGTTGGGCCGGCCGGTCTGCGTGTGAAGTAACCGACAGCACATCACAAAACGCGCACCCTAGGCCCCGCTGCCCGAGACAGCGGGGCTTTTTTTTTGGAACACCCTAAATCACCGGACGCGAGCGAACCGACAGCAGGAACGAGAACGACAATTATGGACTTTAGCAAGTTAGACGGCCTCATCCCAGCCGTGGTACAGGATGCATCAAGCAACGAGGTGTTAATGGTTGGTTTCATGAATCAGGAGGCTCTCGAACGGACTCGTTCGTCTGGATTCGCCACTTTTTTCAGCCGAACCAGAGGCAAGCTTTGGATGAAGGGTGAAACTTCGGGCAATACCCTCTCAGTTCGCCAGATGCTTGTCGACTGCGACGATGACACGGTTCTGCTACTAGTCACCCGTAACGGCGATGGCAATGTATGTCACACAGGCGAAAGAACATGCTTTTATCGAACTATTGCGGAAACAGGAAACAAAGAGTAAGGCTCCCAGTATTCCTGAGGACCCTATCCCAAAGTTAGAGACGGAGTAGTGCTATCAATATGGCTGACAAGATACTAAGGCTGGGCATTCCCAAGGGTTCGCTACAGGACTCAACGATCCAGTTATTCGCTCAAGCGGGCTTTAACATCTACACAAGTTCACGCTCATATTTTCCGACTATCGATGATCCAGAGATCGAATGCACATTAATCCGCGCGCAGGAAATGGCACGCTACGTCTCAGACGGAGCACTGGATGCCGGCCTGACCGGCCAGGATTGGATCGCCGAGCACAAAGCCACCACCGGGAACACTGTGGCCCCCATTGCAGACTTGGTCTACTCAAAACAAAGCTTTCGCAAGGTCCGCTGGGTACTAGCAGCGCCAGAGGACTCAAGGTACCGTACCCCACAAGATCTCGCTGGTGCCACCATCGCCACCGAGCTAGTCAGGGTGACAGAACATTACTTCGAAAGGCTTAAAATCCCCGTTAAAGTGGAGTTTTCTTGGGGTGCAACCGAAGTCAAACCGCCTCGGCTAGCCGACGCGATCGTTGAAGCCACCGAGACCGGGTCAACTCTGCGAGCCAACCGGTTGAGAATCATCGATACGGTTATTGAATCAAACCCTCAACTAATCGCGAACAATAGTTCACTAGACAGTAAGTGGAAACGAACCAAAATCGAAAACATCGCCCTATTGCTTCGAGCCGCCATCGAGGCTCAAGGGCGCGTCGGTCTAATGCTAAACGTACAGCGAAGCAACCTAGACCACGTTATCGCTATACTGCCTGCTCTGCACCAGCCTACTGTAGCTGCACTGAGCGATGACACTTGGGTCGCAGTGACGACAATCATAGAAGAATCCTCGGTCCGTGAACTCATCCCGAAACTAAAGGCAGCACAAGCCGAAGGTATCGTAGAGTACCCGCTAAACAAAATAGTACTCTGAGATGTATTGAGGCACAGTTACGCACTGACGCCAACACCGAGCTCTGCAATGCGCATTATAGAATCGTCAAATCGGCGTGGAATAAATCGACTTATAGAACGTCGGCAAGAGGTCGACCCCAACCTCGCTCGAAGGGTAACCCGGATTATTTCCACTGTTCGTCGGTCTGGCGACAAAGCCTTATTACGGTATGCAAAGCAGTTCGACCAACTGGAAAAACCAGTTGAAGTGTCCCCGGAAGAACTGCGGACCAGTCTTCGTTCAATCACGCCTGACCTGCGTTCGGCAATGCGAACATCCGCCACCAACATCAGAAAAATCGCAAGACGCCAATTACCTCGTACCTGGCGAGAAACGGTCACTCAGGGCGTAGAGATCCAACAACGAGTGACACCACTCAGTCGGGTCGGCTGCTATGTCCCGGCTGGCCGCTACCCATTACCATCATCGCTACTGATGACAGCAATTCCGGCGGCGGTGGCCGGCGTGCCAGAAGTGATCGTCGTCTGTCCTCGTCCGGACCCAACCATCCTAGCCGCGGCCGCCATCGCGAAAGCAACAAAGGTGTTTCGTCTAGGAGGGGCGCACGCCATTGCTGCTCTCGCCTATGGCACAACCACCGTTCCGAAGGTCGACAAAATCGTCGGCCCTGGAAATGCCTATGTTGCTACAGCGAAGGCACAGGTCTCCTTGGACTGCCCAATCGATTTCTATGCTGGACCAACTGAAATTGTCGTCCTCACCATGGCAGGCAACCCAGCGTGGATCGCTGCTGATCTTATCGCCCAGGCCGAACATGACCCAGACGCTCGGTCAATCGTCGTCACACCAAACCGTAGCCTTGCCAGGGAGATTACGGACCATGTGAAAAAACAGTTACCAGCTCGAGGTCCAGCACTTAGCTCGATGAGACGATTTGGTACCATCGTAATCGTCAAGTCGATCGACGAAGCGGTAGGTTTAGTGAATAAGATCGCTCCAGAGCACTTGGTGTGTGACCGTAGTGATATCGCTCGCCGCACCACCAGAGCCGGTACGATCTTGATTGGACCTTACGGGGCTCAAGCCGCCGGTGATTACGCTACCGGTTCAAATCACGTCTTACCAACCGGAGGTGCAGCTCAATTTAGGGGAGGACTCAGCGCTTCTGACTTTGTTCATATACACAGCGTCCAACGGATCAGCCGAAAAGGGCTCAGTACTCTGTCTCCGTCGATTGTCTCGCTAGCTGAAGCCGAGGGACTCACCGCCCATGCGGAATCTGTCAAAGTAAGAATGGCCCGCGCTAAATCAGGCGGCCGAGCAAACCGTCCTATTCATTAGGTATCCTAGGGTTATCAGATCAGCAGGCATTGCAAGCATGAGACGCGCAGTCATCAAACGGCATACCGCCGAAACAAAAATCACCATACGAATCGGTCTCGAAGGACAAGGCCGTTACAGCATCACCACAGGTATCCGATTCCTTGACCACATGCTCGAGTTGGTCTCCCGCCACGGCGGATTCGACCTGCAAATCGAGGCTCTCGGTGATCTGGACGTCGATCAGCACCACACGGTTGAAGATGTAGGCATCTGCCTTGGCGAGGCAGTTTCCAAAGCAATTGGTTCTAGGCGAGGCATCAACCGAGCTGGTTATTTCATCATGCCGATGGACGAGACGCTCGGCATCGCAGCAATCGATCTCAGCGGTCGCCCACACACTGTGGTAGCTCTCAGGCTCCGAGTCCAGCGTGTGGGAGACCTACAATCAGAGTTGATTCAAGATTTTTTCGAAGGGTTTGCCCAAGGAGCCAAAGCAAACGTACATCTGAAAGTCCTCTATGGACGGTCCAGCCATCACCAAGTAGAGGCAATCTTTAAAGCTTTCGGGCGTGCCCTTAGGGTAGCCTGTGACAAAGACTCCCGTATGGCCAAGAGATTGCCAAGCACCAAAGGCTTGTTATGAACGCTACAATCGGCCACCACTGGACTGGGAAACAACGCTCCGTTCTGCGGGAATATCTGCATCCAGCTACCAGCGACCACAACCAATGATTGCTCTCATCGATTACGGAGCAGGAAACCTGACGTCTGTGCGCAAGGCGCTGTCCTACCTCGGTGCAACTGTAACCACACCAAGGAAGCCGTCAGATTTGACTTCCGCCTCAGCCATAATCGTACCGGGTGTGGGTAACTTCGAAGTAACTGGCGCTATTGGACCTGACTGGCGAACCGCCATTCAACGCCATATTGCATGCGAACGCCCACTTCTGGGAATCTGCGTCGGTATGCAGTGGCTCTTCGATGGCAGCACGGAGGCACCCAGCCATCCTGGGCTACAACTACTACCAGGCCTCTGTCGTCATTTCACTGACAATCTCGACGAGCATGAACCAGTTGCAGGTGAGATAACAACTCTTAATCAAAGCTCTCATTTTAAGGTGCCTCATGTTGGGTGGAATTCGCTACACCTAACCAGACGCTCATGGCTGCTGGATGGTCTAACTGAAGGAGATCAAGTTTACTTCACACATTCATACGCAGCACCTGTAACGTCCAGCTGCGTCGGAGTAACAAGATACGGCGTAGAATTCGCTGCCGCCATAGAACAAGGACAGGTTGGTGGGGTCCAGTTTCATCCGGAAAAGTCATCTGATGTCGGTCTGCGCATCCTATCGAACTTCTTGCACCGAATACCATGAACCCAGACCAAGAATTTCGAACTTCAACATCGATAACAGCTGAGGCAAGGATTAGCCCTTCTAGAGGAACACCCACGTCCTATGTTATCTAAAAGAATCATCGCTTGCCTCGATGTTCGAGACGGTTCTGTCGTAAAGGGCGTCAACTTTGAAGGCCTACGACACGCAGGTGACCCAGCAACGCTGGCGGACCGTTACAACCGAGAGGGCATTGACGAGGTTGTCATTCTCGATGTCACTGCCACTATCGAGAAAAGAAAGGCTCTCGCCGATACTATTGAGGCTGTAGCTCGAGAAATCTTCCTGCCATTATGTGTCGGTGGAGGCATCCGAGGAGAAGATCACGCGGCAGCAGCAATTGATGCCGGTGCCGATAAAGTCGGCATCAACACTGCGGCCTTGTCTAACCCTGAGTTGATTACCACGCTGGCCAAACGTTATGGCAGCCAAGCGGTCATCGTCGCCATCGATGCTAAGCGCGAAAACAATCGTTTTAATGTCTACGTTCGCAGTGGCCAGCAGGGCACTAACCGAGATGCCGTAGAGTGGGCAATGGAAGCAGCCGAGCGTGGCGCTGGAGAAATTCTACTAACCTCCATCGATCAGGATGGCACAAAGGAAGGTTTCGATTGCAAGCTAACCGCTGCCGTTGCAGAGTCAGTCCCAATTCCAGTCATAGCCTCAGGTGGTGCTGGTTCATTTGATCATTTTGTGCAGGTCTTCACCGAAGGCCAAGCCGACGCAGCTCTCGCAGCATCGATTTTCCATTATGCTGAGCATGCAGTTTCAGACCTGAAACAACATCTGTCAGATCGCCAGATCCCAATTCGACTCCAGAAACCCAGACCCATCACAAGCCAGCTCGAGTTGTCCGATTAATTCGAAAACGACACAACAATGAGACCTTGATGTTCTTATGCTGATTCCATCCATTGATCTGCAAGCTGGGCAAGTCGTACAACTAATCCAAGGCAAAAAATTGGCCGTCAAGAGTGACGATCTTGAAGGTTGGATCACACGGTTCGCCAAGTTTCCTAAAGTGCAACTCATCGACCTCGACGCCGCTATGGATTCCGGCAACAACAATTCACTGGTGCAGCAGGCAGCCCACAAACTTCGGTGTCGAGTTGGTGGAGGCATTCGTTCCGTCGACCGAGCACTCGAAGTACTCAGCTACGGTGCTACAGCGGTAATTGTAAGTTCGGCCTTGTTTCGCGACGGTCTCCCGGATCTCGTATTCGCCAAGTCGCTAGCCGAAGCTATCGGCTCAGAACGAATTATCGGTGCCGTCGATAGCAAAGGAGGTCGTGTTGTCATTCGAGGCTGGACAGAACCTGTAGGGGTAACCGCCATCCAGGCGGTAAAGGCGCTCGAGCCATATTGCGGGGAATTTCTCTACACCCATGTAGACCGCGAAGGACTGATGAAGGGAACTGACATTGAGGCTGTGACTGCAGTCTCCGCCGCAACCAGCCGGCCAATCACAGCTGCCGGCGGCATCACGACGCGTCAAGAAATCGATATCCTTGATGCGGCCGGTATCGATGCGGTAGTTGGAATGGCCATCTACACCGGTAATCTTGAAATCGAAGCTCCCTAACAGTTCCAAACATCTTCCTTGAGCTTAAGCTAAAGTTCTCAACCGTTGAGAGAAGACAGCAATGAGCCAAACTTGGGACCCAGACACATATGCGAAACACGCCAGGTTTGTCTCAGACCTAGGGGCTCCGGTTGTAGATTTGCTGCAACCGCAATCAGGTGAACGCATCTTAGACTTAGGTTGCGGTGATGGGGCGCTTACAGAACGACTTCAGAAGGCCGGAAGCCTGGTAGTCGCAATAGACAGCAGCCCAGAACAAGTCTCGGCTGCACTAAAACGAGGACTCGACGCCAGGATCATCGATGCCAGTGCCCTCTCATTCAATCAAGAGTTCGACGCCGTGTTCAGCAACGCCTCGTTACACTGGATCCAAGATGCCAAGGCCGTAATCGATGGAGTATGGAGAGCACTGAAACCAAACGGCAGATTCGTTGCCGAGCTCGGCGGGGCTGGAAATGTTGAGTCTTTCCGGGAAGCCTTCCAATGCGCCCTTGCCACCAGAGACATCGACAGCAACGCCGCAGACCCCTGGTACTTCCCAACGACCAAGCAATACCGGGCCCTGCTTGCGGCACGCGGATTTTCAGTACGGTCAATGAAGCTGTTTCCCCGCCCTACACCTTTACCTGGAGACATCACCCATTGGCTCGAGTTATTTGCTCAACCATTCCTCAAAGCCGTAAATGCGGCAGACCGACCCACACTGATCCAAGAGGTACGCGGGCAGCTCAAGTCAAAACTTCAAGGAAGTGATGGAATTTGGCTTGTCGACTATGTACGGTTACGATTCGTTGCAACTCGCACGGAATAAAGGCCTTCACGCCAAAAACACTCAGCGAGAACTAGCAACAAGGACCTCGGGGAACCCTGCCCAAGCAGAAAGATGATTTACATCAAAAGAAATGCCAAACACCGTGTCATGATGCTCCCACAGTCTCTACCACAATCGAATTAACGGACACCGAGGGCATCAGCCAAATCATTGAAGTCGGTAGCCACAACATCAAAAGATGGATCGGGAGTGATATCAACCTCCCGGTCTGGGCCATACTCCCCGGGCCTTGGCACATAGCCAGTCCTTAGGCCTACGGCTGCTGCCGCCCTTAGATCCCCCTTGTGAGCCGCCACCATCATGACCTGGTGTGGCTCTAACCCAAGTAGGTCGGCAGCCGTGAGATACGCTTCCGGATCAGGTTTATAATGCCTCGCTAGCTCAGCCGAAAGAACCGCATCCCAAGGCAAGCCACCATGTTTAGCCATGTTCACTAGAAGCGACACATTTCCGTTTGAGAGTGTCGCAAGGACATACTGACGCTTCAAACGCGTCAAGCCAGACACCGAATCAGGCCAAGGTTGCAGTCTATGCCAAACTCGATTCAGATCATCACGCGCCGATTCATCGAGCGCAGTTAGACCATATTCTGGAATCAATCCGTCTAGAATCATCCTGTGTAAGTCGTCAATCTTGGTCCACGGCAACTCGCCGTTGCGAACGCGTTGCATAGCCGGGCCATAGCCACCTCGCCACGCATCAGCAAACCGTGGCCAATCAACTTGGACCCCGGTACGGCTCGTGAGCAGCTCACCTTCTTGTATGATTGATGACCGCCAATCGACTACCGTGCCAAATACATCAAACGTCAAAGCCTTCACGGTTTCAAGTCCACCAGTAGCTGATTGGCCGGAAACCTCTGTTCGAGGTCCAAACACAGCCAATCCAGCCACAATAACCACAGTGAGACTCCGAACAAACCCGAAACAAGCAATCGAATTAGATTCACTCATGGTCACTCCACTATGAAAAAGGTCCAACACTCCCGAAGTTACTTGCCGGGGATGCCATCATACTTTCAAAACCTCTCCGAAACGAAACTTGGGGACCGGGTTCTCCGCTCAACGTGAGGCAGTTAACACAACAGGTCATGACGGACAACACGAGGTTCTAGAGTTCGCCATCCCCAGCCAGACAATTAAGACCGGAGTCTCACATTAGAGATCAATTTGACTTTTTCTGGGGCACCCCTTGAACACCCTAAGCCTGACATCGTACGCTGTTCTTACAATTCTGCCGTACCGATCGAAGTTGGATGTTCCGGCACTACCATGACAAATGGTTTTGGGGATTTTCATGAACTAGAAACATTCCAGAATTAAGGCGATCCAGACCCACACTAAATAGAATACATATTAACCACTCAACAAACCTGGACTGACACACAAATGGTCGACCTAGATACACTAGAACACGTGGCAGATAGCGATCCGAGTACTCTTCTAGCCGAAGCCTATGACCGCCACCACCAAGCAGTCTTTAGCCTGGCCATGATGATTGTTCAAAACCAAGACGACGCAGAGGCTATCACCCTAGAGGTATTCTCAAGGGCCGTGAGGGAAGAACAAAACCGCCTTACTAGACACGACTCACTCGCTTATTGGCTACTTAGAACCACCCGGAACCAAGCCATTGACAAAATTCGCTCCAAGCAGCCGACTCCGGATTCAGGGTCACAGCCAACACATCAGGCCGTAGTTGATTTGCCAATTCCTGCTGCCGACCTAGAACCTACTGTTATGCTGGAGGAGTCTGCGTCGAAACTTCGAGCAAAACTGAACGACCTACCACAGAGTCAGCAAGAAGCCATCCGTCTTTGCTATTTCGAGGGTCTGACGCAAACACAGCTTGCCGAACGACTCGGTGAGCCTCGCAGTATCGTTAAAAGCCGTGTGCGGTCTGGCTTACTAACACTCCTTGAGACATTGACCCATGAGTAAATCGGGACATGAACCGTTTGATGGCCTAGCAGCACTCTACGCTGCCGGAGCCTTAAACAAACGTGAGCAGGTCATATTCCGTGCTCACTTAGAAGTGTGCCGTGGTTGCGTGCAGGAAGTTAAATCGCTTCTCCAAGTAACACAGGGCCTACTTCAAGCCGCAATACCAGTGGTGCCGGCTACATCACTCCGAAACCGGGTCCTTAATTCAACCACCAGAACAATACCGCACGCCAAAGCGCCAGCATATCGCAAGTCCAAAATTAAAACTGGCCAACAGACAGCCGCCGGTCCCCCGAGGCAAAGGCCACAGCCTACTATCTGGATCGCCACTCTGTTCGTGATTGTCACGGCCGGCATTGCTGCCTGGTATATCCCCAAACTCGATCACCAAATCTCGTCTCTCCAACGCCAGCTCGTGGAACTGCAGTCAGACCTTGATTCATCGACACGACTAACCCAGATCCTTGAGCTTGAGATTGCCGCTGCTGATCTCGAAACAGATGAACTGAGGGCCGTGCTGTCGCTCCTCACTACCCAAAATGTGCAGCAACTTGCCCTAACCGGACAACCCCGCGCACCAAGAGCGTCGGCTGTGGTCTTTTGGACTGATAGCGGTGACTCGACCTTGTTAGCCAGTGGCCTTCCTCCACTACCGATTGGTGATCTATACCAATTGTGGCTCGGAGGGCTAGATGGCCCGATTAGCGCGGGATTAATGGCTCCAGACGAAGATGGCTACGCTGCGATCTCACTAACTGTGCCAGACTCTGTGACCATGCCAGTCGCAATGGCAATCACAGTTGAACCTGCAAGCGGTGTCACGATGCCAACCGGCGACATCTATTTGCTGGGTCAACCCACGCCATAACCCAACAAAACACTGTGCTCAGTTCAGGAAGCAATGGTTGCACCTGACCACACTGGGTATGAAACGGGTCTATTAATCCTCTGACATATTTCCGGTAAAACACTAGCCTTCAAAACATTAGTTGGCTAAGGCTCAGAAGGTATTTGCTGCCGAGCACCAAAGTGACGGGCTCAATTGCTACCCAAGCTGAGGAGATTCGCCAGCACCTGATAGGCGCCTGGGGTGCCGGCTGGGAGCTGGCGCCAAAGGCCTAGTCCAAGATACACCCAACGACCCCGTCCGTAACGCGCTTCGACCAGAGCACCGCTCTTCAGTCCAGGATTCGACGGAAACGAGTCCCGCAACTGAACCAGGTCAGTATAAGAGGAATCCTTGTCGTCCAAAAAGTACAGCCCGCGCTCCTGCACCCAGTTTCCCCATGTCTGTTCAGTCAAGAGATTCGGGTGCTGGAACACTTGATGGCTTGGGGTAAGAATTTCCACCTCCGCGTACTCGTCAGTAACACGACCTCTTCCCACACGAGCGGGATAGGGACCGTATTGAGCCTCGTTAAACTCAAATTTGTTGTACTGGACGATGAGCGTCCCGCCATTTTCAACATAGGTAAGCAAGCGACCGTTATTAGCTCGAAGCTCCTCATTTCGCTCATAGGCCCGGACCCCTGTGACGATCGCATCAAACTCAGACAAGTCGCCAAAAGCCAACTGGTCTATTGAGATCCACTCCAGCTCGGCACCTAACTGTTCTATCGCCGGTGGAACCTCATCACCGACTCCCTCGATGTATCCCACCCGCAAGCCTGGCTGTATTTTGACATCAATTACCTGGACGACCGACACCGCATCGGAGACAAGATGGCGCCGACCAATGTGAGGATACTCAACCACTTGAAACCCACGACTGAAAACACTCCCACTGGATTGAAAAGTTGCTCCTACTGGATATTCCCCTATTGCAACACCAGCTGCAGGCTTGACACTAAAAAGCACTGTACGCGCTTCATCTTCACGAGTGAATTCGACTAAGGCCCTATCCGGCGTCTGCTCCCATCCATCAGGAAGCACCAATTCGACAACCCCGCTTACAGGCTCAAGACCTCCATAGCTCACCGTCACTCGCAGGTCCCGCTCCACCGTTGCACCATGTGGAATAATCGCAATTGGCGGGGTCAATTCAACCGAAAACGACGGCACAACTTGCAGTTCCATCTGCTTCTCACCTGCAAAAATATCATTGCCGTGGCGGTGAACAACAGGTCGTTGAACCGCGATCCGAACTGACGAAAAATCAAGCTCAAAAGAAACCTGGAATGGGGTCGGCCTAAACGGTAATCCGAATGGAACATCCTGATCAAATTGATACCTAGCAGCGTCAGGCAACCGCTCCCAGTGTACATCGGTGACCGTCGCATCCTCTGGCACACTCAACTGTGACTCACACTGATAGACCCCACCTGACACCAAGATGTCGGCTCCGCAAGTGAGATTGTCGACACCCGAAAAACCATGAAACTGAATTTCACTAACAGCCACTGCCGTGTCGCCATGGTTAGCGATCTGGGCAGATACTGCCACCGACTGATTGGGTGTCACGATTCCATCGTCCGCTGACACAGCGAATCGTAGTTCGTGAGCCAAAAGTACCGCCTCTTCGAATTGCGCCTCTTTCAAAGCGAGCCGAAAATCAATCTCAAAGATCTCATCTTCCTCCAGATCAAGAGACCCGAGGTTCCCCCTCAGTCGACGAATCACCCCAAGTCCAGCAAGGATGGCTGCACGCTGCGCCCCGATAGCTCGCCTTTCGAACGCCTGAAGTGCAATAGTTGCATGACCAGATAAGGCTGCCAGCTCGGCCTCAAGCATTGGTGGTGGCTGAGGACCACCAAAGCGTGCCAATCCTTTGATAGACGTATCGACGCCATCAAACAAGGACCGTTCGAAACCCTCGACTGAGCCAGGTATCACTGACTCCGCTAACCTGTAGCGAGCCGATGCCGGGCCAGGCAGCATCACGAGCGGTGATGTGCCTTGGCACTTGTGCATACTCCGCGCCTGACTACCAATCTCCGAAAATGTTCGGCCGAGTAATGGATCGAACCGACCAATATCTACCGTAGTCAGCCGACTGCCATTACTAGATTCCCCCTGCGGCCTGGCCCGGCCGCCACTAAAAGGAAAGCCAGCGGTGAAATAAAACTTACTAGCCTGCCACGGCCGTAGTCCCTCGGCCAGTTGCTCCGAAAATTGATTCGGGTCCGCAGCGGCAAGGTAGGCCTCTTGAGCCAGAATCGCTGATGCTTGATGATGTTGCCCGCCGCCGTCACCATCGGGACTTAAACCCGTTATAACATCTGGACGAATCATTCGGATCATACGAACAAAGTCACCTAGGATGGATTCACGTCCCCACTGCTCAAAAGTTTCTTCCCGACTGAAGGAATAGCCGAAGTCGACAGCTCGTGTGAAATATTGTTCAGCACCATCGAGGCGATGCGCAGCCAGCAGCTCCTCAGTACGCAAAGCAGCCAGCGCATCAAAAAGCTCAGGTCCAATTTCGTTCTGGCCACCGTCCCCCCGAGTCGCGGTAACCAGTGTGGTCCGAATTCCTTCTCCCTGACTCAACAGAGCCAGGACTCCGTTATTCTCGTCGTCTGGATGGGCGGTAACCATCATGAAGCTACCAGTGTTGTTGATCTGCCGAAGCACCAAACCTAGACGGGTTCGACCGCTGACCCGCTCAACAGGTTGCGCCAGCATCACTGTCTCGCCCAACACACCAACCATAAGGCCACACAAGACCCCACTAATAAACAACCTGCCTATGCTCCCCATACTTTGAGTCTCCACAGGGTTCTCCCCGAACCTACTTCAATCAAGCTCCCATCCTTCACCAGCTATCAAAAAAACTCAACAAGCGCGTGCTACCCGGCTGCGAAAATTTGTCTAGAACCACCTACAGACAGCTTAGCGGCATTAGACAGCAACGACTTGCCGATTCAAGACCTCCGCATAAAAAGTCTCGTATTCAGGAACAATGACACTGGCACAAAACCGTTGTACCACGGCTGCAAGCGCCGCTTTAGCAATCGCTCTATGTCGCCGCCGGTCGGTCAACAATCTGACCGCGCTTTTCGCCATGCCATTAATCTCCTCCGGTGGATGAAGAAACCCTGTAACGCCATCATCAATCACCTCGGGCAACCCGCCTACATGCGACGCCACAACAGGCACCTGACAAGCCATAGCTTCGAGGGCAGCAAGCCCAAAACTTTCCTGGACGGAAGGCAATAAGAATAGATCAGCAACGGACAGCAGCGGTACAATCTGTTCCTGCTCACCGAGCTGCACGACGGAATCGCTGATTCCCAAATCTCTAGCTCGCCGACCAGCTTTGTCCAGATCAGGCCCGTCACCGACCAAAAGCAATTTGGCAGGCACCTGACTTCTAATCCGGCCAAAAATATCAATCACGGCTTCCGCCTGCTTCACAGGCCTGAAATTTGACACATGTATAACTAGGCTCGTCTCTTCTTGCCCCTCGGTGAACCGTGCTCTTAGCTTAAGGTCCTCAGACCTGTGATGAATGCTGCAATCAAGGAAGTTAGGAATCACCTTGATATCAGCCTGAACATCCAGCTGCCGGTAGGTATCTGACCTTAAACTCTCAGAAACGGCTGTTACCCCGTCAGACTGATCAATGCAAAATGCTGCTGTTTCAGAATAGGAACGATCGCTACCGATCAGCGTGACATCAGTTCCATGTAGCGTGGTTATGACACGAGGCACTTTCCCGCCAGGCGAGTTCGCCAGAATCTGGCGAGCCAAATAGGCGGCAGCCGCATGGGGAATGGCATAGTGTGCATGAATAATATCGAGGTCGTGCTCACGGCTAACCTGTACGATCTTGTTGGCAAGCGACAAGAGATACTGAGGCTCTCGCAATAGCGGGTAACCCGGAGTCTGAACGGCATGGAAGGCGAGCCCGACCTGAAACTCAGGCGAGCGAAATGGAACCTCCGTGCTAATCAGGCGAACATGGTGAGCCCTCTCAGCAAGAGCCTTAGCGAGTTCAGTGGCTACGATCCCACTACCACCAACCGTTGGGTAACATACTATGCCAACGTTCATGATGCCGTTAAAAGAGATATCACAAACCCTTCGAACACTAGATTCATTTCATAACACTAGGTCGAACGATCATTTCCCGTACTACAAAACCCTCTGCAAACGCCAGTCCAACACCAGCACCAAAACCAGAATCCCGACTCTCGATCAATTGTCGAAATCGTGGTGTCGTCAGTCGGGTTGGTACTGCATCGTCGGTGTCAGGCGCGAATTGACTCCTATGACAATCTAATGCTCGTCGTTTAGCGTCATAGCAATCGGTAACATCTACCACAAACGAGGGAATATCTCCGTCATTGATAAAGTAGTAGCAGGTCCAATCTGGACGCCATACATCACCTGCAGCATCAAAATTTCTGAGCCCACTTTTGAACACCGCGTTCGTCAAGACCTTGCTCGCGGCCACGTGGTCAGGATGTCGATCTACCCAATAAGGGAGCAAGATGGTCGCTGGCCGACAGCGACGCACGAATTCAACTGCATGCTTAATTTGATCAGCACCACCTATCTCACCATCCGGCCACTGGAGGTTTTCACGCCACACTACACCTAAAACATCAGCCCCGGCCGCCGCTTCGGCCAATCTGATTTCGACAGTCCCATTAGAACCAAGTTCGCCCTGGGTCAGGTCACACAGACCCACTCTGTGTCCTTGCTGCACTTGTTTGGCAATGGTCCCACCGGCCCCGATCTCAATATCGTCTGGATGCGGTCCAAATACCAGTAGATCAACCATATGTCAATAAAGGTCTCTTAAGATCCCTCGGATCCCAATGCATTCTACCCGTCAAGGTAGACAAGACTCAGGCGGGTGCGTAACTACCCTTCGGCTAAATCTCCAAAATTGAAAAACAAATCCAGATATACACACGAAGAGGCATCCAGCCAATCGAACATAGCTTCCCAGGAAATACTCAACAGCCCCAAAAACCCTGACCACCAAATATCCTGGCCATTGACCCGAAACCTAATAGAAAGAAACTTGTCATTCATCGGGCAACCGAAATCTCCCCACAATCTGATCTTTTCAAGAACAATCCAAAATCTCAGAGCAGCAAGGGCTCTACTTTTTGTCGAGCGAGCTCAACCCACTTCCGGCCGTGCCATACCCGCTTCACTGCTTGCTGAGCTTACCGGAATATTCGAGCATTTGTGATGTCAGATCCTGAGGGTAAGAAATCTCCACATCTATGATCCCTCCTTCCGAATCACGCACCGGTTCGAGCCGAGGCTGAACAAATCCGGAATACGAAGGCAGGCCAACAGCCTCAATACGCGCGATCACTTCATCCCGCAGCTCAGGCTCAAAATGGATTCCATGTGTCTCGAAGAGGTCCCTAGCGGCCTCGTAGTCGCCTTCAGACTTAATTCGCTGCACCTCACCCAGTAAACGGGCAACACCCTCCCGAAACCCCATCGAATCGACCATTACGTAGAAGCTCTTGCCATCGCGCACCCGCTTCTCAATCGCAGCCGTATTGGCTATCAACCAGTGAACGATCATTTGCCGATTTCGCATATGGTCTTGCTCTATCTGAGTCCCAGTTCGGATACGTCTGAGCTGCAGAAGAGCATTCCTGGTGTAGCCCTCATACCTCGCTCTGACGACATCCTCCTGAGCTTCGACAGGTAGCACTCCGAGCTCTGCAAGCTTTGGATCGGGTAAGAAGTAGAGTCCGACTAGGTCCGCACGCGCCTCCTCAAGAGCCGAGTAGTGTTCCTTCAAATATGGTTGAGCCGTACCCCCTAGCCGTTCGGCTAATTTTCCTGAGGCATGCCCAATCACCTCGTGCATATTAGTTGTCATCTCTGCACCAAGGCTGCCCCATCGTCGCGATCTCTCCACCTCATCCTCGGTCCAGGCAAACTCTTGAAGGTAATTGGCCGGAGACGAACCATCATAGGCTTCATTCACGTTGGAAAGCGACACCGACTTGCTACCGTATTGCTCACGGACAGTCTGGTCATTGGGCAAATTAATCCCGATCGGTGTTACGGGACCAGAATCGCCAGTCTCAACCACCACATCGATAGCGTTCGCGGTAATGCCAACAACTCCCTCTTTGCGATACTGTGGGTTCCAAGGCATCCTATCCTCGAACCACTGAGCATTCGCGGCCAGCGTCTGGATAGCTCCGGTCTTTTCCGGATTGACGTAGAAGACAAGTGCCTCCCACGCCCCCTTAGCACCACGGGCATCCATGTAAACCTCGGTAAAACCGTTAATCGTGTCAACGGATGAACTCTGATCCTCGACCCAGGCGATGTCATAAGCTCGCTGGTCAACAGGCGAACCAGTTCGGTAATAAGCAATATTAGCCCGGAGTGCACGGGCCATCGCAGCACTCGCATACGGAATAGCCGCCTCGAGGTGCGTGATGATTTCAGAAATTTCTCGGCTATATCGTCCACCCACTCTGTAGACTTCTTCGATCAACTCCTCGTCCACTTTCACCAAACGTGAAGTCAATGGGTATCGCTCATCAAACCCTTCAAGGTCGGCTAGCGAGACCCCTTTATAGAGGTTGTTCGCACTCGACAGAAGCAAGTCCTGCCCTGGACCAGGCGTCTTGTTAGTAACGATAGGGTCAAGGTCTGGATCGAAGAAAAGAGGAATCATCCGATCAACCATCTCACCCACTGTTTCGTCGTCCAGAGTCGGAAACACAGCACCAGCCCGACCAGCGGCAACCACTGCTGATTTGAACTCCGCTGGCGTGGTGTTCACGGTAAACTTCCTTGCAGTCAGATTATTGAAAGGGCCTGTATTAAGCCAAAACAGCTTCGTGTAGACACGAATCTCATCCAGTGTCCGTGGGGCAATATTCGATGGATGGGTGATGATTTCTTCGAGCACTTCACGCATCGCGAGATTATGCTCATAGCGCTGATCATAATAGATATCTCTTCCTGCCAATGCCGCTTGATAGAGATGCCAAATCAGTGTCTTGTCACGAAGTGACAGCTCTTCAAATCCATCAGCATAAAGTTGGACAACCGCAGCGTCACCGATAGTCTCCAAGAGGTACTGGCGGTCCGTTGTCTCCTGCGCCGCCATTGCTGGACGCCCCATTTGTGAGACCGCCAGGCCAAGCGCCATCACCACCACCGTGATCCATTTCCTGTGCATCAGTCCCTCCAGCCTCAGACAACCACATACGTCAAAATCTTTGCTAAGCTACCCATACAAACTAAAGGATGACAAGTAGTCAACTCCACTTTATACCCCGAAAAATGGTGAAACCGACCATGAGGCTGTCAGTGGCGACTCATTATCAGTCAATTTGGCTCCGTTCCGTTAGCTCTCTACTAACAATGCTCCTAGTCTCTGGAGCTGCTGTTGCCCAGCAGCTCCCGCTAACTATCGAAACCATCTACGACCCGGAACATCGTGTGAATTTCAGTGGCCAAATTCCACGAGGGCTAACCTGGTTAGATAGCGACCGGTATCTGGAAAACGAGCGAAGCGAAGCTGTCAAGTTTAGGCTAAGGGCGGTCGACGCCACAACCGGAACCGCCCAATGGGTAATGGATGGCCAAGCCCTTGAACAGGCACTACTAAAAGTTCCAGGCATGAGTGCCTCTGCAGCGAAGTCGGCGTTGCGTACGGGTGGGTTCACCTGGAATCCTAACTATACTGCGCTGGCTATTTCCATTTCGAATGATCTGTATGTGGTCGATCTAGGCGACCGAGAAGCCAACACCCTGCAAGTCCGGCGACTAACACGTGACCCCGCTCCGGAGTCAATGCCATCATTCAGTCCAGACGGTAATATGCTGGCTTTTGTCCGTAACCACGACCTCGCCGTGGTGGATGTCAGGAAGGGCCATGAATGGGCCCTCACAAGCGGGGGTAACTCCAATTTACTGAATGGTGAACTAGATTGGGTCTACCAGGAAGAAATCTACGGTCGCGGGAACTTCAAGGGCTATTGGTGGAGCCCGGATTCATCACAAATTGCGTACTTACAAACCGATGAAAGCCCTGTCAAAGCGTTCACTATCCTAGACCACTTGCCCTATCGACTCGAAGTCGAAACAACTAACTACCCAAAAGCCGGCGACAAGAACCCGATCGTGCGGTTGGGCGTAATCCCAGCCATCGGCGGCGACACAACCTGGATGAATCTAGAGCACTACACCCCAACCAACATGCTAGTCGTGTCCGTTGATTGGTCACCAAACAGCCAAGACTTGGTGGTTCAGGTACAAAATCGTGAACAGACATGGCTCGACCTGAACACTATCGATGCTCTTAGCGGCGCAACAGAACACTTACTTAAGGAAACAACCCCGGCTTGGGTAGACGTTCTCGGCGATCCATACTGGCTCGATGATGACACTTTCCTGTGGCTTAGCGACCGATCCGGATGGAGACACCTCTATCGTTATAGTGCTGACGGCACACTAATTGGCCAACTCACCGATGGTGAATGGGAAGTGCGCATTTTGCATGGCGTCGACAAAGCCGGATGGGTCTATTTCTCAGGCACAGAGCGCAGCCCAATCGGCAACGACGTTTACCGGGTCCAGCTTGACGGAAGCCAACTTACCCGATTGTCGATGCGACCGGGAACACATAATGCTAGCTTCAGCCCAGAGTTCACCTACTACTTCGACACTTGGAGTGACGTCAACACACCGCCGCAGGTGCGACTACACGCTGCCAATGGCACCCCAACTAGGATTCTCGCCGAAAACCCAGTAAACCTCCTAAATGATTACCATCTTTCGACGCCAGAGTTTCTCCAAGTTGTTTCGCGGGACGGCTTTACGATGGAGGCAATGTTAATCAAGCCACCTGATTTCGACCAAGCCAAACGGTATCCAGTCTTTCAGCACACCTACGCTGGACCACATGCCCAGCAGGTCAGAAACAGTTGGGCTGGCAGCTCAGGCATGTTTTACCAGCTGATCGCACAGCAAGGAATCCTTGTCTGGATCCTAGACAACCGAACAGCGAGTGGCAAAGGAGCTGTATCGACGTGGCCGGTTTACCAGCATTTTGGTAAACAAGAACTAAGGGATATCGAAGACGGCGTCGCCTGGCTTAGAGAACAACCCTTCGTCGACTCAACACGTATCGGAATCGAAGGCTGGAGCTATGGTGGATTCATGACCAGCTACGCACTAACTCACAGTGATAGCTTCACCATGGGAATCGCTGGGGGAACGGTAACCGACTGGCGCGATTACGACACCATTTACACTGAACGCTATCTCGGAACACCACAGAACAACCCCGAGGGATACCGTCTAAGCTCACCCAGGTTTAACGCAGCTGACCTACATGGGGAACTACTGCTCATCCATGGGACGATGGACGACAACGTCCACTTGCAGAACACACTGCAATTTGTCTACGAATTACAAAAGGCGGGTAAGCAGTTCGAGCTAATGCTTTATCCACGGTCACGACATGGCGTGACCGACCCCCAGCTAAACACTCACCTCCGCCACAAAATGTTAAACTTCATCCTCGACCATTTGAAACCGTAGCCTGGAATCCATGATAGACCCCGAAAGGCTATCATCTGAGGTGTCGCCCTCCATCTACCCGAATCGTTTCCCCGGTCATGAAGTCAGTATCGATGAGCGTCCGTACTGCCTCTACCAATGCCTTGTCTCCACCCCAACGTCCGAGAGGAGTAGCCTGTTCCACTACAGTCCGTTCGGTCCTATCAAAATCTTCCGGTGGAGAAATTGGACCTGGCGCCACAGCGTTGACCAAAATCCCATCCTCAGCCAATTCGAGCGCTAGAGCTTCAGTCAACGCTATGACTCCACACTTTGCAACATAGTAGGGTAGGAAGCCCATGTAACGAGGACGGCCACTGGCGGCGATCCAGTCGGTGAAGTTTACGATCCGGCCACCACCACGGGACCGCATATAGGGCACTGCTTCCTGAGCGCACAGAAAACATGCCTTGAGATCAACTGCAAGTCCACCATCCCAGTCGGACTCCCGTAACTGGTCGTAGGCTTTGCGTCTGTAAACAGAAGCCATGTTGAGTAGAATGTCCAGGCGCCCAAGGCCTCGAGCAGCTTCGTGCACTAACCGAACACAGTCTCCTGAACGTGACAGATCACCTTTGATAACAATCGCCTTCCGACCTGATTCAAAAACTGCATCCGCTATCTTCTCTATCCTTGCTTTAGAGCTGTTGTATGACAGAGCCACGTCAGCACCCGCTGATGCCAACGCCAACGCTATAGCGGCTCCGGTCCGACTACCACCCGTAATAAGCACACCGCGGCCTGTCAATTCCATATGCCATCAGCCGGGTTCACCAGAACACTCGGCGCCATACGGGTTCTCTCAAAAACCCTTCAACTAGTTAACTTGAACCAAAGTTTCAACAAACGGCGTGTCAGTGGCGTTATCAGCCCGACACTATGTTTAAGGGCCACGCGACGCAGCGCTTCTGCACAAGTAGGATAGGGATGGATAACCTTGGCCAGTGTTTTGAGGCCAAGGTTAGCCACCATCGACAGTGTCACTTCACTGATCATTTCACCGGCATGCGCGGCAACAATTGTTGCACCTAGAATTTCATCACTGCCTTTTCGAATGTGAACCCGGACAAAACCATTATCTTCTCCATCTATAACTGCTCGGTCCGCATCTCGCAAATAATGAGTGTAAGTCAGGACATCATCAACCTGCTCTACCGCCTGACGGCTAGAGATTCCGACATGGGCAACTTCAGGGTCTGTGTAGATACAGGACGGGATTGCCAGCGTAGTCAAGCTCTTCTGTCCTGGAAAAAGCGCATTTCGTGCCGCTACCATTGCCGCTTCTTCAGCCATGTGGGTGAACTTCCAGGCTAAACAGATATCGCCGGCAGCGTAAACTCTCGGATTGGATGTTCTTAACCCACCATCAACCGTTACCCCTCGTTGGGTATAGTCCACACCGGCAGCCTCCAAGTTTAGGCCGTCCGTGTTGGCTATTCGACCTGTAGCTATAAGAATTTCATCCACCTTTAACAGGGACCTGCTACCGTTGGAATAATAGATGACCCTGTCGTTGCCCTGACACTCAACCTTCTCCACCAAGCATCCGACCTCAACATCCACCCCATCGTTAATCAGCGACTCCTGAACGAGCATTGCCGCCTCAGGATCTTCCCGAAAAAGAATCTGATCACCCTTTTCGAGCAACGTAACCTGAGAGCCCAACCGTTGAAAAGCTTGTGCAAGCTCTACGCCAACCGGACCGCCACCTACCACCGCTAGCCTAGCCGGCCTTTCGGTTAGATCAAAAACGGTCTCATTCGTCAGATAGTCCGCCTGGGTAAGCCCTGGAACCGACAAGAGTGCAGGCCTAGCACCCGTAGCAATCACCGCCCGCCGAAAACGCAGTACCGAGCCACCAACTTGAATAGAGCTACTACTAGTAAAACGCCCCTGACCCATGAAAACGTCGACACCCTTCTCCCGATATCTCGCTACCGAATCATTCGCACTGATCCGAGCTCGAACCTGCCGCATCCTCCTCATGACCGCACCAAAATCAGCCTGACCGCTCTTGGGCAGATACCAACCCAGTGCAGCCGCATCACGCAGTTCGGCACAGACTCGCGAAGACCTCAGGAGGCTCTTCGAGGGCACACAGCCAACATTTAAACAGTCCCCCCCCATCGAGTGCCGTTCAACAAGGGCTACCTTTGCCCCTGCCCCTGCAGCAAATGATGCAGCTATCAATCCAGCCGTTCCTGCTCCGACCACAACAAGGTGATACCTAGTTGCTGGTTCCGGATTAGTCCAATCAACCGGGCTCACGTTCCCGATCAAAACCTGACTGTGAATATCGAATGGGGCAGAAGAAGTGGAAGGCTTTGCTGTGTTGACCAATCTTGGATTCCCGCTAAGCAGTCTAGGGAGTCGCGTCAGCAACAGTGATCTGATTCTCGGCTAGTAGCCGGCCGAGATGCAACCGGCGGTCACGGCACAGAACAGGTTGATTCATACCGCATACAACACTCTCGGACTATTTGCCCAGAGCTCGGCACACCCTATCTTCAACAGGGCAACTAGGCCGAGGATGCAGGTGGCTTGGGAGTCTCATCAGAAAGGGCTGCTGCCGGAATCGTATCCGATGCCCTGGGCCGCAGGATTTCGTCGATGAGAAATAAATCGGTGAGTAGAGCGCGCAGGTGGACCGAACCATTCAAATTGTCAATTACTTGACTGCTGATTCCCGGTTGCGCGAGAACCAGCCCAACAACTTTTTTCGCGCGCTCAGCATCACTTTCGATCACTTCGAGGAAGTTATCGTAGGCAGCCAGCGGCTCGAGCCCACGCTCACGGACAAGATTAGCCAAAAAGCCAACAAGTCCTTCTAGAGCGCCATCTAATGCCTCCAAACAGCGACGCAACTCGCCATCACTTCCGCCAGGTTCGCCTTTGAATCCTTTCGCAGCGTAGCTGAGGAAAAATTCGTAGCCCCCCTCAATGGCATCAATCCGCTCTCTCAGCTCCGCCGTAGATCCATCGGACACGCCTTAACAACTCCTAATAAGTTACATGCAGCGGAACACAAACCACGTTTTCGCCATTAAACCAACAACTGCCCCTATTGTTAGGTAGCTGCTCCCCTAGCAGGTTTCGGCGTTCCCACGCCCGATCCTTTTGCCTTTGGTTTGGCTCTGGGTTTCGCTTTGGGCTTAGGTGGAGTCACGTCCCATCTCTTTGGATCATGGTGAGAAAGGTAATCCTCTTTGCTTACGGTACCCCAGATCATGGCCTTCGTAATCCAAAGCTTCTCGGGGCGAACGGCAAAATAGATATGGGTAATCGTTAATGTCACAAAGAGCACCGCCGACAGCCCGTGGAGTACATAGACTAGGCCCCAAGTCGCATCACTGTAGTAGGTGTCATTGAAGGGCACGATTGGATTCTCGACCTTCATCATCATCAGAAGACCGCTCACAGAGACAATCACACCAAACACCGAAACCGCCAAGTGATACAGCTTGTGGTCAAGAGGATACTTCCCGTGCTTGCCAACATCGGCCTGCTGCCCAAGCTGACGTTTTGTTCGCTCAACCGCCTCCTTCAAATCTCCAGGCAGAATCCAAATCGACCAGAAGTCTAAGAAGAAGGAGGCGTGAACTATGTGGTAGAGGATACATAAGATGAGGATGAGACCGGCAATCCAGTGAATATCCAGCCAGCTAAACTCCAATCCGATAATCGGAGCAAACCCGGTCACCAAAAGAACAAGCATCGAGGCCGCCATCACCCAATGAAACATCCTGGCAGCACCGTTGTGGCGGACTATCTGTTCCGGAATCTTTGCGGTAGCAGCGGTCGATGCACCACTTGCTTCGGTCTCGACCTTCGGTTTCCAGACCACTGCATACACAGCGTGAAAAATGACAAAAGCGACCCCCGCCCAGAAGGCAAGTGTCAGCAAGCCCCAGGAGAGCCGGATTAGTATCTCCTGTCCCCATGGATCGGTGCCAACCTGAAACAGTTCCATTTACGCCCCCCCGTGCTTACGACTGCCCGCCCGACCAAAAGGTCTTCAACTGCGGACCTCTGGAAAATTCGAGAGCCAAGCCTAGGGCAAGAAGCCAACCAGCAGCAACCTGCCAACGACATGAATCCGCCACCTAAAACCGGCAAGCCAAGAAAATTAGCCGCCAGCTGAACATACCGACGCCACCCCAAAAGCTATAGGGTCTAACATCACCTCGAAGAGATCTCAGTCTTTCTTGATACCCAAGCCTAGCCCCTCTTCAAGTATATCCAAGTCGCAAGAATACCGAGGTCGGCAGCAGGATTCAACCCTTGATATGTTCAAGGCTTTTAGCCAACTGATGGAGCCACCCCCTATTCTTCATCCTCGCAGGCAGGTAACCCCCAGCCCACCTAGTGCTCAGAACTCTCTTCAGCTGGTCCCTACCGCAAGCTCATTCCTCACAAGAAATACCGCTAATCGTGATAAATCTAGTATCAGCTTGTCAGGTGAAAACCCGCAAGCAATCTTTAACGCTGGTGTCTTTACTGTGACCTTAAACCTTCCATGCTAAGTGGCTCATGTGCTATTTTCTCTAGAAAGACCAGCTCCCGGTAGCGTGCTGTTAGGCCTTGGGAAGGCTCACGGGTAGTCTTCCAAACTCAGGGCGAGCCAACCTTGGGTCTGTGACCATAGCTCTTACCTGCCGAGATAGTAGCTTCGGCCAAGTTGTGCTCACGGCGCTACGGGGAGATGGATAAAACCACAAAAATATATGTTTTAGGCTACAAGAGAACAAAGTAGTCAGTAATTTCGCCTTGGTCTTTAAGCATATGGTCTGTCTTGACTGCTGTTCTCAGCAGAACTCAGATTGGCGCAAAGTTAAGTGATGACTGGAGTTCTAGATCCCGCTTGGGTCCAGTCATGAGCTAGTAGTAGGCCACTTGGTAATTGTGGCATCGATTGTGCGTCATAAGAGTTATTGATATTCTATTTTAATCAAACGTTTGATTTTTGGCTTTTTCACCTCACGAGGCAAGCAAAGTTAGAAGCCCAAATAATATAGATGACCACACTAACCAAGACTCGAATACTTGACGCTGCCGAGCAGTTGTTTGCGGATCACGGCTTCTCGAACACCTCCATGCGAGACATCACCGCAGCAGCCGAAGTCAACCTTGCCGCAGTCAACTATCACTTCGGTTCCAAGGAATCCTTGTTTATTGCGGTTATGGAACGGGGAACTATTCCTTTAAACCAAGAGAGACTTAGAAGACTTGATGAGCTTGAGACAAATGCCGGCGGCACGCCATTAGCTACCGAAGAGTTGGTCCGGGCTTTTCTCACGCCTATGTTTGAAGTCAGGAACGGTTGGACCGAACCTCGATCCAAGGATTCGTTTCTAAAACTGGTTGGGAGAAGTCACACCGGCCTGGAGCCAACCCTACATGCCAAGCTGGTCGGACAGTACGAGGAGGTCATCCAGCGCTTCTCACAGGCATTAGTTCGAAGCCTGCCACATCTGCAACCGGCAGGCCTAATTTGGCGAACATTATTCCTGGTTGGGTCGATGTCTTTCACTATGACCTGGGCTGGAACTGTCCTGAACAACCGGCCACAAGCTCAACTGGCACCGCAAGAGATCCTCGAAGAACTCATCCAGTTCACAGCCAAGGGACTTTCGGCTCCTGCCCGGTTCGCCGGACGGACCCAGGCAACTCCAGAGGTTGGCCAATGAGTCGCCTAATTGCCTTTAGCTTCTTATGGCTAGTAGCGGCCTGCGCAACTGCCCCCCCTATCGAGCCACCTTCATTGGCTGTGGTGACCCCAGAGTCTTGGACCACACCCCAAGAAACAGCCGCTACAGTGACGCTGTCCTGGTGGTCCGATTTTGGCGACCCTGACCTCAACGAGGTAGTCGAATCGGCAATCGAACAAAACTATGACCTGCAAGCCGCAGCCGCAAGGTTAGACCAGGCTGTAGCCGATTCCCGCATAGCTGGCGCCAATTTACTACCAACCACTCAAGTTGGCCTGAACAATGCCGCAACAAAACGAAATTTTATCGGGTTCCCTATCCCTGGAGCTGAGGATCGAGTCTTAAGTACGGTTTTTTCGACATATGGCGTCTCACTCGATGTCACATGGGAAGCAGACCTATGGGGCAAGCTTCGTGCCGGCGCACGTGCGGCGTTAGCTGACCTCCAATCTCAAGCTGCCGACCTACGCGCGGCCCAACTGTCCCTAGCTGGGCAGACGGTGAAAGCCTGGTTCGCCATCGCTGAGTCACAACAGCAGCTTCAACTAGCAGAAGCTTCGGTGGCTAGCTTCCGTACCTCGTCTGACCAAACACGCGATCGATTTGAAAGGGGGCTACGTCCATCACTCGACGTGCGATTATCGCTATCGAATCTCGCTAACGCCGAAGCCCTTCGGGAACAGCGAAGGCAACAGCTGGATGCTGCGGTACGACAACTCGAAGTCCTGCTCGGACGGTATGCCTCTGGCACACTAGACTCCCCCCAGAACCTACCAGACACTCCTCCCACTATCCCTGGAGGGCTCCCGGCCGAACTTATCGGACGGCGACCCGACTTGGCAGCCGCCGAACGGCGGGTAGCAGCCGCCAGACAGAGATTCCAGGTTGCAAGAAGAGAACTCTACCCATCGATCAGCCTCACCGGCAGCACCGGAACCTCGGCCAGTGCACTGACTAATCTTCTCAACGGAGACTTTGGCATTTGGAGCCTTCTGGGTAATCTAGTTCAACCCATTTTCCAAGGAGGACGGTTGAGAGCTGGAATTGATCAGGCAGAAGCACGCGCAGCTGAAGAGCTTGCGATCTACGCCAACACGGCACTTCAAGCTTTTTCCGAGGTAGAAACCGCTCTTGCTGCTGACGCATTTTTCTCGAACCGAGAACTCTACCTGGAAGATTCCATCGAACAATCTCGCGCAGCCGAAGCCTTAGCCGAAGACCGGTATCGCTCGGGGCTCGACGACTACGTTACCGTCCTCGAGTCACAACGACTAGCACTTCAGGCCGAAGGCGATCTCATTTCAGCCAAACGTCTGCGCCTCGAAAACAGAGTCGATCTCTACCTTGCCCTAGGCGGGGGATTCACTTTTCCTGCCGGCCAAGGAACATAAAATAAAGTTCTAGGGAATATGGTGTATCGATGCCGAGATCATTCACTCGTATAGCGAAAACCTTATTACCGGTTCTAGTGCTTGGCTTGGCCAGTTTTGGAGCCTACACAATGTACCTCAACCGCCCTCCAGTTGAGACTCAGCCACCAGTAGTCATCCCACCCAGCGTCCGGGTTCAACAGGTCTCATTTGAGACAGTGCAGCTGACCGTCTCCAGTCAGGGCACAGTACAACCTCGCACCACTAGCCAATTAGTCCCGGAAATATCTGGCCCAATAATCGAAGTGTCATCCTCATTCGCAGTAGGAGGGTTCTTTGAAGCCGGAGACATACTTCTCAAGATCGACCCCTACGACTACCAACAAGCGGTCATCACCGGCCGGTCCCAGCTGGCCCAAGCGCAACTTCGACTCGCACAGGAGGAAGCTGAGGCGGAAGTTGCACAACGCGAATGGGAAGAGGTTGGAAGGGGGAACCCAAGTGCTCTAACCTTGCGAAAACCGCAGGTGGCGGACGCACAGGCAGCCGTCGCAGCTGCCCAGTCGGCACTCGATCGAGCCATCCGTGACCTCGAACGAGCAGAGATTCTTGCTCCCTATGCTGGTCGATTGCAGAGCAAAGAGGTCGATGTCGGCCAATTTGTGAATAAGGGCAATCCCGTGGGTCGAATCTACGCAGTCGACTCGGCAGAAATTAGATTGCCGCTCCCAGACGACGAACTAGCCTATGTCGATGTCCCCATGTCCTACCGAGGCACTCAACAACAAAGCGGCCCAAGCGTGACCTTGTCAGCAGATTTCGCTGGTCGTCGCCACAGCTGGAAAGGGCGTATTGCGCGTACCGAGAGCGAGATTGATGCAGTAAGTCGTATGGTACATGTGGTCGCCGAAGTCGACGACCCATATGCGCCAGGAAACGATCCAAACCGCCCACCATTAGCTGCCGGTATGTTTGTAGAGGCTGAGATCGAGGGACGCACCATAGAGGATGTTGTCGTGTTGCCATGGGCAGCACTTCGTGGCCAAAACCAGGTGCTGGTTGTAGACCAAGAGGACCGGCTACGTTTTCGCCAGGTTGGTGTTCTGCGCTCAACTCGAGACGAGATACTCGTTCAAACTGGACTCCTAGAAGGAGAACGAGTCTGTATTTCAGCACTCGACACTGTGACCGAAGGCATGTCTGTTTTAGTGCTTGAGGACACCGCTGACTTACAAGATGACCCCACTTCCGCTCCACCTACAACGCTCGAAACCAGAAGCACTAGGTCAACTAACTCGCCCCCTATCCAAGGCAACCGGGCAACCGGCCGTGACCTGACCCCATTTGAGAGTGCACCAACCCGAGACCAAGGGGCTATTCCGGGTTCCCTTACCGCCAGACCGAGACCTGATGAGACCAGGCCAGCGACAAAATTTCGAGTGGATCCGAGCTTGAGCCGTCCAGCCCAGATAGCTGCGATTCGCAGGGAGATCATGCGCCTTCGCAACATATCTCCAGAGGCAACAGCCGCACCACCACCTAGCCCTTTGCCAGGACAGAATGTAAGCACAGAACCCTCAGGAAAACTTCGTCCGGTGGAACCTCGAAACTCAAATACCCAGGAACCACGTGCTTCCGACCTAGGCACCGGCCGAAACTCAGACTCCAAAAGCAGCACAAGTCTCGCTCAAATGACACCCAGCTCGGTAGAATCTTCCCCGTTTGTCCCAAGCCCGAGGCCTTCATCAACGCCCTCTGAACCAAAACCGGTACCGATAACTGACTTTGCGCTCTCTGCTGTTGATCCACCCGCCTCAGAGTCACCCGATTTGATGGTTGCGGTCGTGCCGTTCACTAACCTATCAGGCAATCCAGCCGATGACTTCATAGGCGAAGAAATGGCAGCGACACTTCAATTTACATTGGACCAGCAGGTTGGAGTACATGTTTCGACTTTACCCATGACCGACGAAGCCGACGCCCTTGCAGTAGCTGATTCAGAGCAGGTCCAATGGATTATTCGTGGGGGATATCAAAGGCTTGGCAACCAGCTCCGTGTGACGGTTCGAGTTTTCAACGTAAAACAACGATCCTTATTTGATTCGCTCAAGCTAGATGGCACCGTGTCCCAGCACAGCACCCTAACTCGACGACTAGTAACAGCAATTCATTCCAAGCTTAGTGAGCATAGCGCTGTCAACCTCGCCACCACTCACAAACAACCTACTATAGCCGTGGCAACATTCACCAATATCTCCAGCAACCCGGGCAATGACCAAATCCAAACCGCAGTCTCTGAAGCAATCGCCAGTGACCTCCGCCTACCTGGTGTATCAATCGTTCGACTGGGCCCAGGTGACCCGAACACAAGCCTTGCAGAAAATGCAGCCTGGCTCATCAACGGTGGCTACCAACTAGTTGGCGACCAACTCCGTCTCACCGCCAGACTAGTCGAGGTTTCGAGCGGTCACTCCCTCAAATCAATAAAAATTGACGGAGCACTCGACGAACTCTCACACGTAGTTGATGAACTCATCGCAACATTACGCCCGGCTATTGAGTCGAGTGCCGCGAACCTCACTCCTCAGATGGCATTGAGAACAGCCAACACAGGGCTCTAGCCATGCAGGTTGTAGAGGCAAAATCCTCGCTTCCGGCTCGCGAACACCTTGCCTCACCAGAAACGCTATCTACGACACATCATGAATCGCACCATCAACTGGTTTGCACGGAACTCAGTCGCCGCCAACCTACTGATGGTTTTCATTGTCGTCAGCGGAGCGTTCTCTGCTTTGACAGTAAAACAGGAGGTCTTTCCCGAGTTTTCGCTTGACCTGATTCAAATCTCGGTCCCCTATCTTGGCGCTGCCCCAGAGGAAGTCGAAACGGCAGTCAATGTTCGGCTTGAAGAGGCCATACAAGGTATCGACGACATCAAGCGGGTGCTCTCGAGTGCTTCTGAGGGAATGGGCAGGGTGACGATCTGGCTCGAACTCGGAGCCGACGCCCGTAAAGTGGTTGATGAGGTAAAAAGCAAGGTAGATGCAATTGTCACGTTTCCTGAAGAGACTGAGGAACCGATAATCCGCGAAATTAGTTCAAGACGACAAGTGATTGACGTCGCCGTCTCTGGTCCAACCAACGAAGGAACCCTTAAGAGACTAGCTGAACAAGTGCGAGACGACTTAGCAGCCCACCCTGACATCACCCAAGTTGAGCTCGTCAATGCCCCACCATATGAAATTTCAATTGAGGTATCCGAAACAGCACTCCGACGCCATGGCCTCACCTTGGACGAAGTCGCTGAGGCGATCCGACGTTCGTCCCTCGACCTACCGGGAGGATCGGTTCGCACAGATGGAGGTGAAATCCTACTAAGGACCATAGGCCAAGCGTATCGCGGCCCCGAATACGAGGAGCTTGTACTATGGACCAGACCGGACGGCAGCCGACTCAGTCTGGGCGACGTCGCCACAATAGTCGATGGCTTCGCTGAGACCGACCAGGCTGCTCGGTTTGACGTCGAACCAGCTTTACTGGTGTCGGTATTCAGAACCGGTAATCAGAGTGCGCTGGAAATAGCCAACACCGTACGCGGCTATGTAAAATCGTCCCAGCACAGCATGCCGGCAGGGATTTCGCTAACGACCTGGCAGGACAAAGCCCAAATCCTCGATGACCGACTTAACCTGTTACTTCGGAACGGAGCGACAGGATTCCTCTTGGTGTTTCTCGTATTGGCATTATTTCTTGAACTCAGGCTAGCACTATGGACCAGTCTAGGCATTCCGGTCTCGTTTCTCGGAGCACTCTGGCTAATGCCGTGGCTAGAAGTTTCAATCAACGAGGTATCGCTTTTTGCATTCATCCTAGTGCTAGGAATTGTGGTCGACGACGCTATCGTGGTTGGTGAAAACATTTACACCCACCAAGAACGTCGCAAAGAAGGGCTACGGGCAGCGATTGACGGGGCCCAAGAAATTTCGAAACCGGTGATCTTTGCAGTACTAACATCAATTGCCGCTTTCATACCACTAACGCTGGTACCGGGAATGATGGGTAAGATATTTCGGGTTATTCCGCTTATTGTCATCCCCTGCCTGCTGTTTTCCTTGGTCGAGTCGTTACAGATTCTCCCGACTCACCTATCAAGTCTTCCCACACCACAAATAAGGAATAACCTGTGGACACGAGTCCAAAGTTTCTTTGCAGGCGGAATGCAACAAGCGAGCCGTCTAATCTACCAACCAACACTTGACTTAGCCTTACACTGGAGATACTCAACCGCCTCTATCGGCGCTGCCTCTCTAATCCTAACGGTAGGTATGGTCTTGAGTGGATGGACCACTTATCACTTTTTCCCGTCCATAGAAGCCGACTTCATCTCGGCTGCCGTCACGATGCCACAGGGAACCTCGGCGGCCGGAACAGACGAAGCGCTCAAACGACTTGAAGCTGGAGCCGAAGCATTACGTCTAGAACTGATGGAACGAGAGGGCAAGGACCCATTCCGACACGTGTATTCCTCTGTGGGCGACCAGCCATTAGCCGCACAGGACGGTGGCCCCTTCGGCCCTATTCTCGACCGAGCGGCGGCACATCTTGGCGAGATCACCATCGAATTGGTTCCATCCGACACCAGGACGATGACAAGCGAAATTCTGGGGACCCGCTGGCGACAACTGACCGGCGGCGTACCTGAAGCAACAGAAGTCAAGTTCACCACTACGATGATGAGTCCAGGTGACGACGTCGATGTACAACTGACCGGACCGAACATCGACCAACTACGGGTGGCCGCTGACACGCTTAAGACTCACTTAGCTAGCTACGCCGGATTGTTCCAAATTTCAGATTCCTTTCGAGAGGGCAAGGCAGAAATGAAGCTTGGCATCAAACCTGAAGCTGAAACATTCGGCCTGACCCTGGCTGATCTAGGACGCCAAGTCAGACAAGCATTTTACGGTGAAGAGGCACAGAGAATTCAGCGCGGTCGAGACGATGTACGAGTTATGGTGCGGTACCCGAAACAGGGCAGACAATCTCTTGGCGACCTTGGCAACATGCGTGTCCGGACGCCGTCCGGTGGAGAGGTGCCATTCCAGGATGTTGCAGTGGTCGAAGCAGGACGTGGCTTTGCCACAATCCGACGGGTCGACCGTCAGCGTGCCGTCAACGTCACCGCTGCGGTCGACCCCGCAGTCACCTCGGCGCAGGTGGTCATCGACGACCTTGCAGCACGTATATTGCCCAATATGCTACCTACCTTCCCCGGGGTGAACTACTCATTCGAAGGAGCACAGGCTGAACAACGCGACGCTGTCGGTGGACTGCAACGGGGATTCACGCTCGCCCTATTGATGATTTTTGCGTTATTGGCGATTCCACTGAAATCATATGTTCAGCCACTCATCATCATGAGCGCAATTCCGTTCGGCTTAGTTGGTGCAGTCTGGGGTCACATCCTGCTTGGGCGCGACATGACAATGATGTCAATGTTTGGACTAGTCGCACTTACTGGAGTCGTGGTGAATGACAGCTTGGTGATGGTGGACTTCATCAATCGAAAACTCGCACATTATGGCAATCTGGACATAGCCATCCGGGAGGCTGGGGCAGCCCGCTTCCGACCCATCCTGCTCACATCGATGACTACGTTTTTTGGACTCGTGCCACTAATGGTCGAACGCAGTTTTGGTGCCCAATTCATGGTACCAATGGCTATTTCGTTGGCGTTCGGTGTGATTTTCGCAACATTCATCACGCTGGTTCTGGTCCCCACGATCTATCTGATTCTAGAAGATCTTCGCAAACACACGGGGAAGGTCTTTGCCAGAAACGAAGATATCCAGTTAATTCAGGCCGCGAGGGATTCCATCGTCTAGTGGGTCCCTTCCCCAGGGAAACTGCCACAGAGTCGAAGTCGCAGGAGCCCCGGTTTAGAGGGATGCCACCTCAGCAACCACTTCTTCGGCGAGGGGCAAGCTGAACCCACAAGCAGAGTCGTTAATGCGACATTGAGCCAAGGTGAGCTGGCACCCACAGTTACAAAGTTCCTCATTTAGGCGCTGCAGTGCTGTCACTCGCTGGGTTGGTGTCAGAGTAGCAAGGTCTAAGCCTGGAATCTCGGTCGCATGGGCAGCATTCACGAGTAGTGCGTGACGGTCATTTTCCACGAGATCAACAGTAATATTTGGATCAATTTCAGCGAGGAAACGGGTTTCTTGTTCGAGTATTCCAGGAGAAACCAAGCCGACGTGTGTCCGAACAACCCGACCGTCAGGGTCCACAATGAATGAAGTGGGCAACGCCATAACTCCAGGAAACGCCTGATTCAATTCAGGCGTTGACATCACAACAGGGTAATTGATACCAAATTGAGTCGAAAAATCCTCCACGACCTGGGTGGGGCCCTCATCCGTCGAGACGCCGATGACCTGGAGCTGAGTTGCATAGCGCTCCTGCAGCTTAATCAAGTCTGGAATCTCAGCTCGACAGGGACCACACCAAGTAGCCCAGAAGTTCACCAAAGTGACCTTCCCACGAAAATCATCACTGGTAAGGGTCCGTCCATCCAGAGTCTGCAAGGTCAACGGTGGCAAGCTAACAGCGTCAGCAACCAGTTGGATTGTGTCTGGCCTCGACGCTTGGTCAAAAACAGGTTTAGGTACTCCAGGGTTTCCAACAACACTGTCTGGTTCGACAACAGCCCCACACCCCAATCCAAACCCGACCAGTATTACCAGAACGCCGCTCAACTCTAATCTGCACCTTGTCATCACTTCTCCCTGTCAAACTCTGGCCGTATTCTGGCCTTTGCGAGTATTGTAGTCGGCAAGCACATTCTTTAAAGCCCTTTAGGAGACTTTTACCCGTCAGAAGAACCGCTAACAGAAACTAATTCTCTAGGACAAAAGCCCTTTGAATAAAGATTTCTCGCAAGAGTCACCACGGTCGATCATCTCAGACAGAGCGACTGAAGCAGACATATATCACGCTTACCGACTCTTCTTGGGACGCGAACCAGACAGGAATGGATTTGCCCATTATCGGAACCGTATTGCCAGCGGACTCACAATCGCTACCCTTGTCCAGATCTTCATGGGCTCGGATGAATATCGAGAGCACAAGCTTAAAGGCCATCTGGAACACCAGACTGCCATCGACATAGGTGGCTACTCCGTAGTAGTTGATAGAAACGATCCTGATTTCGGAACTGTTATTACCCAATCACACACCTACGAAGAACCAATCAGGCAAGTACTGCGAGAAGGACTTCATCCAGGTGATATATGCCTGGATGTTGGGGCCAACGTTGGGGTGGTGACTCTATTGGCTGCGTCATTGGTTGGGCATAGAGGACATGTAATAGCCGTAGAACCCAATCCCTCCAACGTACAGCTTCTCTACAGAGGCATCCTGCACAATCGTTTCACAAACGTAGAAGTAATCCCGCTTGCAGCAAGCGACCGGCGAGCGATATTCGGAATGTCTGGGCTTTCGAACACCGAATTGGTCGACGTAAACTCGACCATCTATAATGGTAGGTTGGTCCAATCTATGGTCCTAGACGAGGCACTAGGAACCTTGCCCCGTCTAGACCTAGTGAAGCTAGACATCGAAGGCCAAGAACCAGCGGCACTCAGAGGCCTGCAGCGGCAGATATCGACACACCAACCAACGCTGGTTGTAGAATTTAATCCGCGCTGCCTCAACAAGCAACAGGAAAGCGAGTCGGAGCTCCTCAGCTGGATACTGGATCGCTATACCCGAGTACGAGCAATTAGCCACTTTGGTGACGACCAACGATTTTCCGATCCTGATGAGCTATTAGCGTTCTGGCGCAAACGAGCCACTGAGGTGGCCGCCAGTGGAGCCCTTCCCGACGGCATGCTTCACTTCGACTTGGTAACAGAGCGAGGCTGAACCTCGCATAGAACTATCGCCAATTGGAGCAATTACATTATCACTACGACGGTTACTAGACTCTGACTAGTAATCCATTCCGACAGCCACTATCAACAAAACAACTGCTACCAGATAGAGCTTCAACAGTAACGGAATAATAAATCGCGCCCAACGGTGGTAGGGAATTCTGGCCAGTACCAGCATCCCCATGAGCAAGGCATTCGTAGGCACCACCATGTTCGTAAAACCATCACCGAACTGGTAGGCCAGAACAGCCACCTGCCTAGAGAGACCGGTCACATCGGCAATGGGTGCCATGATCGGCATCGTCACATAAGCCTGTCCAGATCCGGAAGGGATGATGAAATTGCAGAGGGTCTGGACTAGTAGCATTCCAACAGCTGCCACGTGTGTAGGCAAAGCTTGTATTGGGGTTGCAAGCCCATGGATGACTGTATCGATCACCTGGCCCTCGGTTAAGATCACCTGGATCGTACGGGCAAATCCGACGATGACAGCAGTCGCTGTCAACTCAGCTGCACCCGCGCAGAATTCTCTGGCTGTCCTGTTAGCAGACAACTTAGTGACCGTGGCGCTAGCAAGAGCTATAGCTATAAAAATGGCTGTCAATTCGTTCAAATACCACTCGTAAACTCCCGCACCATAGATAAATAGCGCAACCCCGGAAACAAATAACACCACCACGACGAGCCTCGCTGGTGTGAGCCGTACGTCACTCGGGAAATCGAACCCGTCGCTATACGGAATTCCAGCCACAAGACTGCTAGCCGGATTGGCTTGAATCCGTCGGACATACCGCAAGATGTGATGAACTCCAACCGACAGACAAACAACTAGTGACAGCCACCGCAGAGCCTGCCCGGATGTTAGGGCCACGCCGGCGATACTCTGGGCGATTACGACAGTAAACGGGTTGAACGCAGCACAAGCATAGCCAACACCAGCGCCGACATAGATGATGCTAAGTGCTACAACCGCGTCCATCCGTAAGGCTAGGCACATGGTGACCAACAAGGGCACGAACGGCATATACTCTTCGGCCATCCCGACTGTCGAAGACCCAACAGCAAAAACGGTTACCATTCCGACTACCAACCGCTCTGGCCGATGGCCAAGCCGTTGAATGGCTACGCTAAGCAGTGCGTCGACCGCACCGGTCGACCGAAGCACTCCAAACACACCTCCAATGATCAAGATGAAGACAACGATATCGGCTGCATCAGCCATTCCGGCTGGAATCGACGTGAGAAACGTGTAAATGGGCAAAGGCTCGACCTCCACAGCCTGGTAGGAACCTTTGATGACTCGTAGCCCATCCCGGTCAAACATCCCGGTCGGCAACACATAAGTTGCGACCTGAGCAAGGACGACCATGCCAAAAATCATTACCAGCGAATCCGGAAAACACCACGGTCGCAATCGAGTCATCGCGTTTTGTCGTCAGATACGCGGACAAGAAGCTTGCCAAAATTACGTCCCCGGAGCATTCCTTGGAATGCTGTCACCGCATTGCCTAGGCCATCAACGATATCCTCGCGGTATTTCAACTGTCCCGAACGAACCCAACCACCCACTTCGCGGATGAATTCGGCTGCTGAATCAGCATGGTCCCAGACGATAAAGCCACGAAGACGTAACCGACGTATCAGGATCAGTCCCATCAAATGTGGCACCCCATTGGGTCCCTCTGGCGGCGATGTCATGTTGTAGTTCGCTATTCGTCCACATATCGGGACTCGTGCGAACTGGTTAAGCAACGGCAGGACGGCATCAAATACTTTTCCACCTACGTTCTCAAAGTACAGGTCGATACCATCAGGACACACGGCCGCCAAATCAACTGCCAGGGTATCGCTTTGATGACTGACGCAAGCATCAAACCCAAGTTCATCGGTAACGTAGGTGCATTTCTTCTGGACTCCGGCTACACCCACCACCCGATGCCCCTTGATCTTAGCGATTTGCCCTACGACGGCTCCTACAGCACCGGAAGCGGCCGAGACCACAACAGTGTCGCCAACTTTCAGTTCACCCACCTCAAGCAAACCGACATAGGCAGTCATCCCCGGCATACCGAGTACTCCAAGTGCAGTCGACACTGGGGCTATCGAAGGGTCTAATTTCCGGATCCCCTGGCCATCAGAAATCGCATATTCCTGCCAGCCATTGGCAGACAGAACCAGCTCACCTTCCTCGAACTGATCATGTTTCGATGCAACGACCTCCCCCACCGTTCCACCTTCCATTACAGAACCAAGTTGAACTGGTTTAGCATAGGAGGCGGTCGCATCCATTCGTCCGCGCATGTAGGGGTCCAGTGATAAATAGATGGTTCGAATAAGTAGCTGCCCTAGTGCCGGCTCTGGCACAAGAGCCTCGACCATCTTAAAATCGGTGTCTACAGGGAACCCGACGGGCCGAGCATTCAGCAAGACTTGACGATTAACACGGTCTGGCGTCAGTGGCATATTCGTCCAATCCAGAAGAGGTGGAGTTCTACCCACGGCATGATCGCATCGTGTGGCCACCGCCCTTCTAAACAGCCATCATGACACTCAGCAAGCCGGCACAGATGTTGACTCAGAGAATCTCGGCCGACACAAGAGCAGGAATGGAAAAATCAAGGTGTTCGACGCACTGTGTCAAGGGCCCCACTAGTATCGACACCTGAACGGTAGGCGAAGATGGTATCACCCCAAAGGACGGTTAGCCCCATGACACATGCCCCCAAGTCAATCAGAAATTTGATTTTGCTGCTTTTCTCCGCGCTTACTGTTACAGGACCTGCCACCGCAGGCCAGGTAGAATCTGACTGGCCAGTTTATCTAGGGTTAAACAGCAGCCAGTACTCTTCATTGTCGCAAATCACCCGAGACAACGTCACTGAACTTGAAGTTGCCTGGATCTATCATGCAGGTGACGCTGATTTTGAGAGTAACCGAACACAGATTCAGACTAACCCGATAGTCATTAACGGAATCCTCTACGGCGTCTCTCCAGTCACTAAGATCTTTGCGCTCGATGCAGCTACGGGCGAGCGCTATTGGGAGTTCGATCCGTTCTCGAGTGGAGCGGAACCAAGTCGAGGAGGGACTAGCCGAGGCGTAACATACTGGACCAAAGGTAACGACCGGCGAATTCTAGCCACCGCTGGATCGAAGCTATTTGCTCTTAACGCCGACACGGGTGAACTCATCCAGACTTTCGGAACGGCTGGGATCGTCGACCTGCACGACGGACTCGACGCCGGTCGGGACGTCTCGGACCTGTTCATTATCTCGAACACTCCTGGCGTAATCTATGATGATCTCCTAATTCTTCCAACTCGCCACGCAGAATCCAACCCAGCTGCTCCAGGCAACATCCGAGCCTTTCACGTTGAATCTGGGAAGGTGGCCTGGGTCTTTCATACGATCCCCCATCCTGGAGAACCTGGTTTCGACACATGGCCGACCGACTCTTGGTTATACCAAGGCGCAGCCAATAACTGGGCCGGTATGTCAGTTGACCAAGAACGAGGGCTCGTTTTCGTCCCTACCGGTTCGGCAACTCCAGATTTCTTTGGCGGGGATAGAGAAGGCTCGAACCTTTTCGCCAACACCCTGTTAGCGCTGGATGCCGCAACTGGTAAAAGAGTCTGGCACTTCCAGGCCGTTCACCATGACATTTGGGACCGTGACTTCCCAGCCCCTCCTAACCTGCTAACCATTCAACGGGACGGGGCCCCACGTGACGTAGTTGCTCAAATCACAAAATCAGCCCACATCTTTATGTTCGATCGCGAAACCGGCGAATCGATTTTCCCGATCGAGGAGCGACCCTTCCCTCCATCTGACATACCTGGAGAGGTCGCCTGGCCCACTCAGCCAATACCGACCAGACCGCCACCATTCGCCCGCCAACACCTAACAGAGACTGAGGCAACGGATATCACACCCGAAGCGAACCGATACGTGCTTGACAGACTGCGACGAATGCGAAGTGGAGGCCAATTCATTCCCCCAAGCCGAGAGGGCACCATCATCCTCCCTGGCCTTGATGGCGGCGGCGAATGGGGTGGAGCAGCAGTCGATCCCGATACTGGGATCATGTACGTCAACGCAAACGATATGCCCTGGATCGGAACAATGGTCGAGATCCCATCTCAAGCCCGTGGGTTGATGGCTGGCGTAGGCCACCGTGTCTACGCTCTTCACTGTCTTCAATGCCATGGTATCGGTGGGACCGGCGACGAGCTCGGCATCTATCCACCTGTCAACAACCTGATAGACCGACTGACACCAGATGAAACCCGAGCAATCATCCAAAACGGTCGTGGTTACATGCCATCTCACTCCCATCTGTCCCAGCGGGATCGTGATGCATTAGTCGCTTATCTATACGACTCGGAGGAAGTTGACCTATTGGCAGACAACGACAGGGAGCTTGACGGAGAAAAACAGTGGGTTTTCGCTGGATATCGCCGTTTTCTTGATCAAGAGCAGCGACCGGCCATTAAACCGCCATGGGCCACCCTGAATGCCATCGACTTAAACATCGGGGAAATTGTCTGGAAGGTCACCCTAGGGGACTGGCCTGAACTGTCAGCCAGTGGTCGCCCTCCTACAGGGGCAGAATCCTATGGTGGCCCAATTGTAACGGCTAGCGGATTGATCTTTATCGGAGCCACTAGAGATGAGCGCTTCCGAGTCTTCGACACTAGGAATGGTAATTTACTTTGGGAAACGGAGCTACCAGCTGCTGGTTTCGCGACTCCAACTACTTACGCTGTCAATGGAAAACAATACGTCGTTATCGCCGCTGGTGGTGGAAAAGTAGGCATGAACTCTGGTGACACCTACGTCGCCTTCGCGCTACCCTAGCAACGGCCTTGACCTGGTCAGTCAGAAAGCCGCGCAATGCGGATCTAAACTGAAACCTGTCAAGGAAGGGGTATACTGGCGAAAAATTCTTATTATTTGAGGTGTCTATGAACATCCGACTCGCCCAAATACTCTGTGCCCTACTCATTTCTCAGATAAGCCTACCGGGCTTGGTACACGCTCAGCAGGAGGAAACTGAGCGGCTCCAGTCAGCCACCAAGGTACTCGAGGAGATCATGTCCGCACCGGACAATGCTATTCCTGAGAGCATTCTCAGGAATGCCGAGGCGGTGGCGATCATCCCCAACACCATCAAGGCCGGCTTCATCTTCGGGGGACATCGAGGGAAAGGGATCATCAGCTCGCGTAACGAGTTTGGCGAATGGTCATCGCCGGCCTTCCTGACCCTAACCGGCGGCAGTTTTGGTCTACAGATTGGCGGTCAGGCGATCGATCTTGTCCTAGTAGTCATGAATCGTCGTGGATTAGAAAACCTACTACAGAACCAGTTCAAGATTGGAGGCGACGCCTCTGCTGTCATCGGACCTGTTGGGCGAGACATCGAAGCTACGACCGACCTTTACCTTCGGGCTGAGATCCTGAGTTATTCACGGACGCGAGGATTATTCGCCGGTATTACTTTGAAGGGTTCGACCATTACTGCCGACCGCGACGCCAACGAGCGGTTCTACGGCTACCCGTTCCAGTCGACAGCGCTCGTGCTTGACGGAGAGTCAGGCACACCGACCAACCCCGACGCTGTAGATGCTTGGCTCGCCATGCTAGCCGGGAAAGTTGCCTCAAACGACACCCAATAGCACTAGCCTAGTTCTACCGTGTGGGGTGAATATCCTTTGACTCTCTTTTCAGAGGGGCAACAGCGAATGTCCTTATGGACAGCGACCTTGGCGATTGCGAGGGTATTCAGCGCCCTCCGTCGTGCATCATTTAGCGGCCTTTGCTTTTTCTATCTTCGCCCAAGTGTCTCGAAGGGTGACTGTCCTGTTCACTACAAGTCCTCCCTGGCATGAGTCAGGGTCGACACAGAAGTAACCCAGCCGCTCAAACTGAAACCGACTTCCAACGGAAGCACCTTCCAAGCTGGGTTCCACCCAACAGCCGGTCAACGTCTCAAGTGAACCGGGGTTCAGATTGTCCAGATAACTTCCCTCCTCACCGACGTCACTTGGGTCAACCTGTGCGAATAGGTGATCGTAAAGACGTACCTCGGCCTGGACTGCATGACCAGCAGAAACCCAATGAATCGTACCGCGAACCTTACGTCCATCCGGTGCATATCCGCCACGAGTCTCCGGATCATATGTACAGCGCAGCTCGACCACCTCACCAGTGCTTTGATCTTTCACAACTTCTCTACACGTAATGAAATAGCCGTAGCGCAGCCGAACCTCTCGGCCTGGAGCGAGGCGATGATACTTCCTCGGCGGATCTTCCTCAAAATCAGTTCGTTCCACATACAGCTCCCGAGAAAAAGGCACCGCCCGCGTTCCCATGCCTTCATCCTCTGGGTTGTTAACCGCATCTACAGTCTCTACCTTGTCCTCGGGGTAGTTTTCGATGGTAACTTTCAGCGGGCGCAACACTCCCATCACCCGCAATGTAGACGGATTGAGATCTTGGCGAACCGCATCTTCGAGTTGCGCTACCGAGACGATACTATTGCTCTTCGCGACACCAATCCTGTGGCAGAACTCGCGGATTGCCTTCGGAGTGTAGCCTCGTCGGCGAAACCCAACTAGAGTGGGCATCCTAGGGTCATCCCAGCCGGTTACGTGCCTCTGTTCGACCAAGTCAAGCAATTTCCGTTTGCTCAAAACAGTGTAACTGAGATTTAACCGTGCAAATTCGATCTGGCGGGGTTGATTGGGAACATCAATATTATGCAGAAACCAATCGTACAAGGGTCGGTGATTTTCGAACTCAAGAGTACAAAGGGAATGGGTAATCCCCTCCAACGCGTCTGACAGGGGATGGGTAAAGTCATACATTGGATAAATGCACCAACTATCACCTGTTCGATAGTGAGGTACTCGACGAATCCGATAAATGGTCGGGTCACGCATATTCATGTTTGGTGACCCCATATCTATCTTTGCGCGCAGCGTCCTTGAACCATCCTCAAACTCACCAGCCCGCATTCGGGCAAAGAGGTCAAGGTTCTCATCAACCGGGCGATTCCGGTGAGGACTATCTCGGCCTGTCCGGTTCCACAGTCCGCGATACTCGGACACCTCTGCTCCTTGCAGGTCACAAACATAGGCCTTACCGGCCTTAATGAGCTGCAAGGCAAAGCTGTAAAGTTGCTCGAAGTAGTCGGAAGCGTGAAAAACCCGACCAGACCACTCAAACCCGAGCCAGGCCACGTCGTCCTTGATCGCTTGGACGTATTCAACATCTTCGGTTGTGGGGTTGGTGTCGTCCATACGCAGATTACACTGTCCACCCCGCTCAACCGCCAAGCCAAAATTTAGGCACATGGACTTGGCATGCCCAATATGAAGGTAGCCGTTCGGTTCCGGTGGAAACCGAGTGTGAATGATTCCGCCATGTTTCCCGGCAGACTGGTCCTCATCGGCAATTTGCCGGATAAAATCAGTCCCCCTGGTCCCGTCGTCAGTCTGTACTTTGTCTATTGGTATAATCATTCCGCGCGAGGAACCAGACCCAAGGACACCTTCTTCCTGCAAGTCCGGTCTCCTATCTCCTATTCCGCCAAACGCTTCAGAGCTAAGTCAATGCGAGCCACGCAAGCTTCCCGACCCAAGAGCGCCAGCCCTTCAAACAACCCAAACCCAACCGCTTTTCCAGTCACCGCAACCCGAACCGCATGGACTATCTGACCTATCTTGATACCTTCGGCTTCAACAAACGCTCGCAAGGCACCCTCCAAAGTCACGGCATCAAATGGAGTCACCAGACCCAGTTGTTCTCGAAAGCGTCGCAACAACGGCTCAACGCCTTCCTTGCGCAACCTTTTGTTAAACGCTTTCTCATCGTAGGGTATTTCTTCGTCAGCTTGAAAAAATTCGGTGTAAGAAAGGATATCCCCAGCCACTTTGATCCGGTCTCCAGCAGCCGAAACAACCTGTTGTACACGGATACGCTGCGCTTCGGTTGCGGGGTTATCGACAAAATCTGCACGTTCTAGATAGGGGAGCACTCTCGACGACCGCTCAACTACTGAGAGCACCTGCATCCGCCTCTCCTGAAACGCCAGCAACTTTTGTGGGTCAAAGCTTGCCTCTGAACGATTGATCCTATCGAGAGAGAACTGCCTGATCATTTCTTCTTTACTGAACGTCTCTGTATGGTCGTCTAATGACCAGCCCAGCAGCAGCAGGTAATTCATTAAGGCGGCCGGTTCGTACCCCACCTCGCGGTAGAAATCGACCACCACCGGGCTGAAAGTCTCTGGAGTCACCAGAAGACGAATCCGCTCAGCGATCGCTACGCCTTCGTCAAATATTTTCTTAAATTGCTTATTTTGCATGTATTTAGACAGCTTCCGCTTGCTCAGTTTCTCGGAACTACCAGGGGCAGCAACATAAGGAAGATGGGCGTAGGCCGGTAGCTCATAGCCGAGAGACTTGGCGATGAAGATCTGGCGGGGAGTGTTGGACAAATGTTCAACAGCGCGGATGACATGAGTGATCGCAAAATCGTGATCGTCTACCGCACTGGCAAGGTGATAGAGGCATGTTCCATCGGTGCGCCGGATAACGTGGTCTTGTTCCAAGCTCCATTCAAACTCAACATCACCGCGCACCAAATCCTGAAAAGCGCAAACTCCGTTCCTAGGCATTCGCAGGCGAACTACCCCACGGCGACCCTCTGCCTCAAACGCAGCAGCCTGTTCATCAGTCTCAGCCAGCCAACGTCGGCTGTAAATGAAGCGCTTTTTCTCACGCTGAGCTTCCTCCCTCTCTGCCTGGACCTCCTCCACAGTCGCAAAATCTCGATAGGCAGCACCAGTCGCAAGCAACTGCTCAACCGCTGCTAAGTAACGGTCGGCTCGTTGGGATTGAAAATATGGGGCGCACGGACCACCAACCTCTGGCCCCTCGTCCCAATCAAGCCCCAACCACCGAAACCCTTGAAGGATAGGCTGAAGGGCAGCAGTAACATTCCGTCCGGCATCCGTGTCATCGACACGAAGCAGAAACTGACCGCCTTGGCCTCGAGCAAACAACCAGTTGAATAGCGCCGTCCTGACACCACCGATATGGAGGTAACCGGTTGGACTGGGAGCAAAACGTGTGCGAACAGTCATGTACAGACGATTATAATAACGGCCGGGGTAAACATGTGCTCGCGACATGTGTCTACAGGCCCGCTACCAATCAGGGTACCGGCCCCTAGCGTCGGTTCCCCATTTGATCAATTACCAGCAAGACCACCCTATTTATTAAGGGGATTTCGATGCACTGGTTACTTACGACAGTCCTGCTCAACACGCTAGCTCAACCACCAATCCAACCAGGTTTGTACAATAGGACGCTTGATGTCGACGGGGTTGGCAACGTCACATATGGCATCTTTATCCCCAATAACTACGCTCCGGAAAACCCTCGGCCCCTAGTTCTGGCCTTGCACCCCGGAGGTTCCACTGGCGCCTATTACGGCACCCAGTTCCTCCGGAGCATAGTCGGACCGGCACTTCAAGAATGGGAAGCGATAATAGTGGCCCCGGACGTGCCGGACCGCCGCTGGATCAACGCTGTCAGTGAGCAAGGAGTCCTTGCATTGCTCAGTGAAGTGATGGATCGTTACACCATCGACACCGAACGCATCCTCATCACAGGATTCAGCATGGGCGGACGGGGCACCTGGCATCTGGCAAGCCGCCATCCAAACCTATTCACGGCAGCAATTCCGATGGCTGCACGTTCGGGTCGCGACGACGCCAGACTCGTCGGCGACATGCCAGTGTTCATCATCCACGCCCGTGATGACGAGGTCATCCCATTCGAACCAGCAGAGCAACTCGCCCAAGATATGGACTCCCGCGGTCAGACCGTGTCCTTCTTGCCACTCGACGGTGTTGGGCACTTTCGTATGGGGGTCCCACCCTTGCGAGAAGCGGGTGACTGGGTTCTAAACCGTTGGGCCGAACGTTAAACCATCGGAGATGGTTCATTGCCCTACTTATGTGTCTGAACTCCGCTTAAAAGCGATAGTGTCTGGTGACCGGTGTGTTCCACACGGTTGGCACCCTCTGGCGAACTGATGGAATTGCCAAGTTCAACTGACACCAGCGTAGGTGCAGAGCATGCAGAATTAGCACAGATTCAGCACTTTCTAGGTTGAAAACCGTTTCTCAAGAAGTGAGTAGTCTGGAGAGATCTCTGGAGCACTAACCCTGAAAACGGTACACAGATACCGATTTAGCGCTACAGTACTCGGTGATAACAGATTGGCGACTTGACAATTGTGGGCCATGGCGCCGACCAACTTCGACAATCTTCACACGACACACCTCCAATCGAGGAGAATTATTCATGACTGATAATTTTCGCGTCGTCGACGTGAATGGGCTCAAGATACCCAAAATTCCATGGCGAACTGCCGTGCTCGGGGCAGCGGTGGTTGCTGCATTGGCAACGGCGACTAGCACCGCCTATCAAATCTACCCAGAGGAAGTTGGAGTGATTTTGCGGTTCGGGAAATATGTCCGTACCACCAACCCTGGGCTACATTTCAAGATTCCATTCGCTGAGCAAATGCTCCGGGTCCCGGTTCAGCGACAACTCAAACAAGAATTCGGCTTCCGAACAGCCGACACGGGTGTTCGCACCCAATATTTGGGTCAGGATCAACAATTAGCCGATGAGTCGATGATGCTTACTGGGGATCTGAACGTGGCTGTCGTGGAATGGATTGTTCAGTACCGAGTCGCTGACCCCTACGAATATTTGTTTAAGGTGAGGAATCTCGAAGACACATTCCGGGCAATGAACGAAGCTATAATGCGGGAGACGGTCGGTGATCGCACTGTCACGGAAGTGGTTACCGTCGGCCGGCAAGACATCGAAACATCTGTCGAAGCTAGACTCCAAACCCTAGTCAACCAGTACCAGATGGGTATTACAATCGACCAGGTCGTCCTGCAAGACGTCAACCCACCAGACCCAGTCAAACCCTCCTGGGACGAGGTTAGCCAGGCTCAACAACAACGAGATCGCCTCATCAACGAGGCGCTCGCCGAGTACAACGCTGTAATTCCTCGTGCACGAGGCGAGGCCCAACAGACCATTCTACAGGCTGAGGGATATGCCCTCGACAGAATCAATCGTGCTCAAGGCGAGGCCACACGTTTCTCATCAATCGAAGAAGCCTATCGCGAGGCCCCGACGGTGACACGGCGTCGCATGTATCTTGAGACCATGCAGCGGATCCTGCCACAGGTAGGCCGGAAGGTTTTTGTCGCAGAAGGTGCCACAGGCGTCTTGCCGTTGCTGTCACTGGATGGCGCAACTCGGGTTGCAACAACGCCTTCGCCGGACAACCAGCAACGTACAGGAGGTGGCCAATGAAAGCGAACCTACTAGCTCTGTTGCTTATCGCTCTATTCTTCCTTGTCAATGCAGCCTACCGGGTCAGCGAAGTGAATCAAGCCATCATCACCCAGTTCGGTGAACCTGTCGGAACTCCAGTCACTGAACCCGGCCTCCACTTCAAGATACCGTTCATACAAACCGCGAACATGTTTGAAAAGCGGTTCTTGGAGTGGGACGGTTTTCCGAATCAGGTCCCGACACGGGATCGACGGTTTATCTGGGTTGACACGTACGCCCGCTGGAGGATTACTGACCCTCTGCTCTTTTTCCAGCGACTCCGAGACGAACAGGGAGCACAATCCAGGCTCGACGACATTCTCGACGGCGAAACTCGCAATGCGGTAGCAAGGCATGACCTCATCGAGATCGTCAGAAGCAGTAACCGCATCCCAGCCGACACAACTGTCAACAGTGAAAATAGAGAGAGAATCGAGGAAGAAGAACTGGAACCGATTAACACCGATGGAGAGCAGGAAGAACTGGAACCGATTAACACCGGCCGTGACCAGATCACGCGAGAGATCCTCGAAGCTTCAACATCGGCAGTCGCTGAGTTAGGCATCGAGCTTCTAGATCTGCGATTCAAACGAATCAATTACATTGCCGACGTACAGCAAGACGTATTTGCGCGGATGATTGCAGAACGGCAGCGGATTGCTGAAGAATTCAGATCCGAAGGACAGGGCCATTCAGCCCGCATTCAGGGTGAGCGTGAACGGGACCTTGCCCGAATCCAGTCTGAAGCCTTCAGAACTGCCGAGGAATTACGTGGGAATGCCGATGCTGATGCAACTGCGATCTACGCCGAAGCCTATGGGCAGGATGCCGCATTCTACGCATTCACCAAGTCTCTAGAAACCTACGAGCGAACGATGGATCCCAGCACTTTCTTCATTCTTGGGACGGACAGCGAACTACTACGGTTCCTTGAAGCGCCGCGTTGAATCAACAGCTAGAACCGGAGGGCCGCAACCAATACCCGTAGGTATGAGAGTCAAGCAAACTCTCATACCTACCTCGTTATTAAGCCAGACTTCCTGCATTCCACTCGAGAGGCATCATCAACCAGAATTTGGATATCAGGGGTCAGCACCGAGTCCATAAGTATCACCATGTTCGAACTCTTAATAGTTGTCACCCTTGTTGTATTGGCTTCTGGCGCCTGCTCACTCGTCGAAGCAGTACTCTATTCGGTTGCCCCATCACATATCGACTCACTCGATCGGGCCGGTGACCCGAGGGGGACTTTGCTGCGGAATTTGCGTTCTGAAGTGGACCGTCCCATTGCGGCGGTCCTCTCGCTAAACACAATTGCCAACACAGGCGGGGCAGCCTTGGCCGGGGCCATCGCAAGCTCCGTGCTGGGTTCATATTGGATCGGTTACTTCTCTGGAGCTTTCACGCTAGCCATTCTGTTATTTGCTGAAATCATTCCCAAAACCGCCGGAGTTACCTACGCTAGGAAGTTGGCTGGACCGATAGCCAAACCACTCGCAACACTTGTACAGATCGCAACACCGGTAATCTGGGTCAGCCAATTTGTTACCAAAATAATCTCAAGCAAACACGAGGAAGAACGCGTCTCAGACGAAGAATTACTGCTGATTGTGCGTAGGGGACTAAGCACGGGCGATTTAAAACCTCACGAAGCCGATGTCATCAGTAACGTGTTAAAGCTTGAGACCAAGACCGCTGCTGAAATCATGACGCCCAACACGGTGGTCTTCACACTCCCAGCAAACATCGGGGTGGACCAAGCAGCAACAAATGAACAGCTCCTGCAACATAGCCGCATTCCAGTGTTCGACAAAAGTGATGATGACATCATTGGAATTGTCCACCGACGCGACATTCTTCGGGCGGCTGCGAAAGACCAGTTCGAACTCTCGCTTGACGAGCTGATGCACCCAGTTCACTTCGTGATAGAAACGGTCAAGCTAGACAAACTACTTCGCACCTTTCTCGAGCGACGGCAACACTTGGTTATAGCCACCAATGAATTTGGACATGTGAGCGGTATTGTCACCCTTGAGGATGTTCTCGAAGAAATTCTCGGTCGCGAGATCGTTGACGAATTCGACCAAATCCCAGACCTCAGAGCCTTTGCTAGGAATCAAAGGCGATTTCAGGCCAGCACTGCTCCTCCAACCACAACACAGCAAGACAAGAACTAAAGGGCTTTCAATGTTTACTCTGAAACGGTCCACATGGTGGACGGGTCTGATCAGCACGATTGCGATGCTCGTCTTGCCTACCATTTCCGATGCCCAGAAGACCCTAACCATGATACAGGGACCAGTAGCACGTCTTCCTGCGCACTTGTCCGTCGGTCCAAGACCTCCGTTTACTCCACACTTCTATAATGCAAGCATACTCAACCCATATATCTATTGGACCCGGAGACCCTACTCCAAGTTCTATACCGATTATGGCAACCACGGATCGGTTCTTCTAGATGTAAGGCCGAAAAAAACCGAAGTCTACATTGATGGATATTATGCTGGCATTGTAGACAGTAACGATGGGTTGTTGCAGCGGTTACAGTTACCTTCTGGCGAACACACTATCAAGCTTCGGCTACAAGGCTATCGCACTGTAACAGAGAAACTTTATTTGCCGATCGGACAGACATTTCATGTCAAGCACGTGATGGAACAATTGGTTTCTCATCCTGAAAATTCAGGCACTTCTGAGATGTGCTCCCTTCCCAAAGCCGAATCACTACTTCCAGCTACGAGACACCGAGGTTTCGAATCAACCCGAGTGCCTGGAAACGGCCATGGAACACTAACCATTCGAGTGCACCCCCGAGACGCTACTATCTGCATCGACGGTGAAGAGTGGAAGAGCGTAGGCCACCGTCCGCCAGCGCTGGCCCTCGGTGTAGGCAGACGTCAGATTGAGGTAAACCGAGCCGGTTATGAAACGTACATCACACATGTGCAAATGCGCCGACGGGAGACGACAACTGTAACTATTGCTCTGCCACGAAAATAGAAAAGCCAATGACCATACAGCCGACTAACGTATGGTTCTCCACCACCGCCCTGGATTCGTGAAATTTAGGCGGACCCTCATATTTGAAAGCGAAGAGTCCCCCTCGTTGAGACCGGAAGGTGAACACATGACCAGTGTCACAGCATCTCTCAAGGCCGGTACCGCGGTAGACATTCGAGCCCGGAGATTTCTCTGGAGAAGTGACGAGCCAAAACTCGCTGGTGGTAAAGACTCAGGGCCAACACCCTACGAATTTCTACTAGGAAGTCTGGCCGCATGCACAGCAATGACCCTGCGATTCCACGCGACCAAGACCGGGATTCCATTAGCCGGCGTCGACGTCACCCTTGAGTACGACCCAGAGCATGCTCAAGACAGTAACAATCTCGGGGCACAAGACGACGACCTGATCGCGGGAATCAAGAATCGAGTCATGATTCATGGCCAACTGACCGAACAGCAACGCGCTCTACTGAGGCGGATAGCGACACAATCTCCAGTGCATAAAGCGCTGCTAAACCAAATTCCCATTGACGATGCAGTGAGCTTCACTGCAACAGATTAAAATTCACATGCCCAACTAGGCCCCGGCCTCCGTCTCAAACCGAAGCTGGCACCGTTTAGTACTCGCCTTAATATCGGCGAGGAACGCCGGATTTCCACACGCCAGCAATACTGTCGATTTTGGGTCAAGCCGTGGGACTAGAGAGGCCACACTCACGTGACTGGGTAAAATCGGGTTCACTAACCTGTCAAGCGCCAAATTTGCAGCCGCTCGAGTAACTTCGCTCGTCGCCCCAGTCGCCTTTTCCTCCTCAGCCGTTGGAAGCCCATAGATGTGTCTGACAACATTATTGGCACGCCCTCGCCCTATCTGCTTGTCAGTTGGGTCGTCTGAAGATGGACGACTGATCGTAGGCAGATAAAGGAAATCGAAGCGGCCCGCCCCTTCGATTTCTGACAACAGTTCCCGGTAGGCTAACTCCGGAACCGTACGGCCAGTCTGCAGCAGGGTGTAGCGGCAACCAGACTTGAGGGAGGTATCTTGAGCGTGCAATTCCTTGAGCATTGATACGAAAGGTGCAACCCCTGTACCTGTCCCGATCATCAACACACTGTCAGCCTCGCGGGTACGGGCCTCTAGCGTGAAGTTGCCACCAACACTTTCGTAATAACTAACCCCACACTTCACAGACTCTCCCGCATGATAGAGATCCTCGTAAAGACGACCAGGCAGACCGTGGTATCCGTGGTCTATAGCAACAAGAAATTCAAGCCAACCATGCTCGGCGGTTTCTGCCGGAGATGAAGCCATGGAGTAATACTGTTTGAGTGGACCAACAGTTTGGCGACCCCAGGGATCAAACTCAGGTTCACAAACCGGCTTGCCATCAGAGGCCGTCCCGGCTTTTCGAGTCAACTTGCAGTCATCGCGACCAAGCGGAATGTGTTGTCCTGCCACATAGGCGGGAAATTGCTGCCCTGGCTCAGCCTCTACCCGAAACCGCAAAAGCGTCGGTGACAGAAGTTGATCTTCAATCACCGCTCCAGTTCTCCGTTCCGCCATCCGTTCCTCCATCGAACACGCGAGAAGACATCTTGAGCTATCACCGTCATCTTGCCTAGAGCTCGCACGCATGCTTTACTTATCGAGCAAACCAAGCTCAGCCAGAAACAGTTAAGGAACACTAGGCCTATCTGCTATCAGTTGACACTGTGTGAGCCAATCAGGTCGACAGCACTCTGTCGTACCGTTGCCCGCCTGACGCCGAGACGTCCTGAACGATCCCACAGCTCCACACTTGGATGTCTCGCTGGCTCAGATCATATTTGTCGACGCATGACCCAACCGCAGGCCTGGACTAAAAGTATCCACGGGACACAGCCGAAAGGACACAGTCAAAACCCAAGTGCCTAATAATGGGCGGCAGAGATTATACTTCCACCGGTGATGATAAAGCATGTCAACGTGCCAAAAGGCAAGAAGACCGTAAGGCCCAGAACACCGAGACTCCGTCGATGCTCACCTCTTCAATTTCTACCAAACAGCTATTTCCAAACTCTCTAATTCTGCGGAACACCCTACTACTAGGTATGATTTCGAAATGATTATTAGGCCACGGATTCGAGGGTTCATCTGCACAACTGCGCATCCGTCCGGCTGCGCGGCCCGGGTGCGTGATCAAATCGAAAGGGCAACCCCTTTCAACAACCCACCTCGCAAGGTGCTCGTCGTAGGAGCGTCCGGTGGCTACGGCTTAGCCTCTCGGATCGTCTCAGGGTTTGGTGGTGGAGCCGCCACACTCGGCGTCTCTTTTGAAAAGGCGCCGAAAGCAAACAAAACTGCTACAGCAGGGTGGTACAACAACTTGGCATTCGAAACCGAAGCCCAAAAACGCGGACTTTACGCCAAGACGCTGGATGGCGATGCGTTTTCCGACGACATGAAATCCCAAGTAGTCGCCGAAATTCAGTCATCACTAGGCCAAATTGATCTCTTCGTCTACAGCCTAGCAGCACCATTACGCCAACATCCGCGAACTGGCATTGTGCATCGATCGGCCATTAAGCCACTTGGTGAGCCCTTCCACGTAAAGTCCCTCAACAAAGACACCGGAGAGGTATTCGACACCACACTAGACCCAGCCAATGATGCTGAGACCGAAGCCACTGTCGCCGTCATGGGAGGTGAAGATTGGGAGTTCTGGATCGATTCCCTTATGGAGGGTGGTGTATTAGCGCCAGAAGCCAAAACGGTCGCCTACACCTATATCGGCAGCAAGCTTACATGGCCAATTTATTGGCAAGGGACTCTCGGTCAGGCAAAAGTGGATCTAGACCGAGCAGCTTCCGCCATTCGGAAACGGTTGTCTGACATCGGAGGCCAAGCTCACGTTGCAGCCTTGAAGGCCGTCGTGACCCAGGCCAGCGCAGCTATCCCCGTAGTTCCCCTATACCTCGCCCTCCTTTTCAAAATCATGAAGGAAGCTGGCAACCACGAGGACTGCCTCGCGCACATCAATAGACTGTTTCAAACAGCCCTCTACTCCCCTACATCCATAGACCTAGACGACCAAGACCGGATTCGCATGGACGACTGGGAACTTTCACAACCTGTCCAGGACGAGGTAGTAAGGCGTTGGGAGTTGGTGGAAACGGCAAATGTGGCCACGGTTGCAGATCTGGAAGGGATTCGTAAAGACTTTTTGGAGCTGTTTGGTTTTGGAATCGACGGGGTCGACTACGAGGTTGAGGTCAACCCTGTGATGGAGCGAGGATAACCGCAACCCAGGGACCATATCGAATGGCGAAAGACACGCCAAGAAACATTACCTGGTTAATCAAGGAAAACTCAAAAACCCAACTCTTCTTAGAAGCAGGAACACACTACCAATAGCTCCGCAGAGAGTTGTTGAACAGCAGTTAATAGCGCTACAGTGAAAGGGTCATAGACCAAGACTGGACCTTGTAGTAGAGGCCCCGCCAAACCAAATTAGAGGAACCCAAATATGTCTGCTCACCTCGCTCTGCGATCTGGAAACCCAGCACTCGGGTCCGACACTTTTAGCCACAGTCACGCCATACCCATTTCCGGTGATGACGCAATGACTATTGGAGGAGCCGTTAACAAGACCGCACTGGCACTGATGGTTTTGCTCGCAGCCGCAACATTCACCTGGGATCAAGGCAGCCAAGGAACTGTGCCCACATGGTGGATCGGCTTTGGATTTTTCGGCGGATTTCTCGTCGCGCTGGCAACCGTTTTCAAGCAAACGTGGGCACCCTACACGACCCCGCTCTACGCGGCACTTCAAGGCCTCGCCCTGGGAGGTATTTCGTATCTATTCGAACAATCATACCCAGGTATCGTTTCGCAGGCTGTTTTCTTGACCTTTGGCACGTTGGGCGCGCTGTTGTTTGCCTACCGTAGCGGCATCATCAAAGCCACCGAGAACTTTAAACTGGGTATTTTTGCCGCAACAGGCGGTATCGGATTGGTTTATTTCTTGAGTTTTATCCTCGGTTTCTTCGGTATTAGTGTTCCACTTATCCATTCAAACGGCACCTTTGGTATCTTGTTTAGCGTATTCGTGGTCGTAATCGCAGCACTCAATCTAGTACTCGATTTTGACTTCATCGAAGAAGGCGCTGAACGAGGCGTCCCCAAGTATATGGAGTGGTACGCAGCCTTCGGTCTGTTGGTAACACTGGTTTGGCTCTACCTTGAAATCCTACGTTTGTTAATGAAGCTTCAGAGTCGAGATTGACAACTTCCTAGTGCACTCAATCAGGTTCGGGGGAGCCGAACCAGGATCGCACGGGACCCCACATCACGGCAGAGCGGGGTAACTAAGCCCCATCGGCTTCCGGAGGTGTGCGCCCCCAAACCCCTAGGACGGGACTTGGCTGGGAGGCAGGGATTCGAACCCCGATTGCACGGTTCAGAGCCGCGTGTCCTACCATTGAACGACCTCCCAACAACCGGCAGTATCTAAAATTATACTCGGTGGCATGTCAATGACAGACACACGACCTTACCATGCTACCGAATTCAAACATTCATTAACGTGAGTGCAGCCGAAACCTCCTGAGCGCATCAATCTGGTCAAGACCCTGCTTAGCTCGCTCCGCTGTCTCGGGACTCGGGTCAAGCCCCAGCGCTTCTACCAAGTACTGATACGCAGCCGTCGGCTGCCCGAAAGCACGGAGCTGAAGCAACCCGGCCCCGACATGGGCTTCAGCAGCCGTTGACCCAAGCGGATAGTCTCGAATATGACGCTGGAAGACGACTAGGGCCGTATGAGGGTGACCTTTCGACGCCATCCAAGTTCCAAGTTGTAGAGAGTGGTACTCACCAAGGAGCCGCCTGGTCTCGGTCGACGAAACCCCTATATACCGACGTGCGGCTTCCTCAAAATCCCCTTCCTCAACGAGAGATGCGATGCTTCCCGCTGGTGGGACCGCCGCATCAGTCTGTAGCGTCTCGGAAAGATTGGAATTTGGAGTCAGGAGTGAGTGTCGCTTAATCATCCAAGCTACGAACAAACCACCGAAAAATCCACCAATGTGGGCACCGTAGGCCACCCCGCCCCCACGCCCTCCTGCAGCCGTTAACAGCGGCAGAAGGTTATCAGCTAACACATAGAATCCTAGCACCCAACGAGCCGGGGCATAAACAACCTGCATGAAAAAAGGAAAAAGCATCACCCAGAGTTTGACGCGGTTGCGCGGAAACCATAGGAAGTAAAGTCCCAGAATACCGGAAATAGCACCAGACGCTCCGAGCAGTGGAAGCAGGGACTGCCCTGCAAACAGTGTGTGAAACAAAGTCGCCGCAATACCCGTCCCTAAGTAGGCACCAATAAATCTCAACCGGCCCAACCTGTACTCGACGTTGTCACCGTAGATCCACAGAAATAGCATGTTGCCAGCAAGATGCAGAAATCCGCCATGCAAAAACATCGCGGTAAACAAAGTCACCACCTGCGGTGCCACCGGCCGGAAGCCCCACTCAAAAACCAAGAGGTCATACTCAGTCAACCGACTAAAGATGGCATTGGCTGCACGTTCAGACGGCGGAAGCGACATCACCTCGAACATAGCTCCCAAGTACTCCTGCACGAGGGGATCTGCAGGGTCAGGACGAACAACACTCAAAGGCAAGGTGAGGAACACATAGACGGCGCAGTTCACCAGAATGAGAGCGTAGGTTGCCAGCGGCACCCCGGGTGGATTGGGCTCATCGCCCAGCGGAAGAATCATAATCTAAACCACGCGTCAGGCTTTATCTTATGCCACTTGCCCCCGCTCAGTGCGCTGACCGAAATGGAGCACCTGCTCGAGAAATTCGCTCACAGTGAATCAACCTGAAACGAAGGCTACTCCCACAACCAATCTCATTTGCCAAGCCTACAACTGCAGAACCCATGGTAAGCCGGTGACTTCAGCAGTCGTTGTTGTGTGGTTCAAATTCCAATCACACAATCCACCTCTGCATCGCCGAAAAATTTTTGACACTTCAGAAACACCACCCGGAGCTAATCGCTCTATGGCATGTGCCTTCGATTGATATCCTTGTCATCTCCTCATCTGCGAAAAGCCGGGCCATCGTTTAGCGAACTAGATAGATGGCCCCTAAGCCTCATCTGTCAGGTTTGTAGGAGGGACCTTGCCCGATGCGAATCTACTTGGGCCAACGTCCTAATCGGTTTTGCTGATCAGCGAGGTCGTGTGCGCACCGGCCGCAGGACAGGCACCACAGGAGACACCGTCTGGACAACCAAACCTACCAAGTGTATGGGATTTCCGTCCGACCACACCGATGGAACAACCAGCAAATTTGGTTGATCAAGAATTCTTGGCGGATGAGGAAGCCGCCTTCAGCGTCCAGCAGCAGCCTCTTTGTCCCGTGCCCCCTGCAGGATGACCGCCATCGAGTAATTACCTTCATGGCAGGCATACTCAAAAATAGGGTCTGGATTCAGCTGCATCGGTATTTCATAAGTCCAAGCACTGGTCCAAGTGGTTGGGTCCTTGACTGTCACCCGGTAGCGCAATGTGTTGGCCGATTCCCGAGTGAAACGCTCCGTCAAGACCAGATCAGCGCTTGCCCCACCTCGCATGAAACTGGTCTCTCGAAGAAAATTTCCTGTCTCAATCACCAAGGTGTCCCCATCCCAGTAGCCACGAGATTCGCCGTTCCACTGTCGCAAACCAACCTCAGGTCGCCCATCTAGTGGCACGACACGGGGGTTGTGATTCATCTCGTTATAAAGCACGACTGTGTCTGGTGTTTGGAAGAGTTGAAAATTATTGTTGTAGCCTCCGGGTGTCATCGGCGGGCCAGAGTTGAACCCAGTGATACAGCGAACCTGTAATCCATTAGGGCCAAGATCTTCAACCCACCCACCTGGAGTAGGCTCATGAGCACCGGTATCCTTTCTCGCTTCTGCCATTGCATCTCGTCTTTGCCTGGCCCCCGCTGTCAGTCCTGGAACTCGCCCATCGGCTGGGTCTACAACGAGCGAGGTACGCCTCGTAGCAATCACCGAGGTTCCGCGATCAAACCAAAAATCGTTGTAGGAACCTGGCGCCCCATCGATACCACGGTCCACATTCCCACTGGGATCGATTTCTGTACGCTGGGCAGGACGCGCTGCCAGATCCTGAATACGACTGCGGGCTGCTTCGTCCAAGTTGGCGGCTTCCTCATCCGTCAAGAATTCTTGATCAACCAAATTCGCTGGACGTTCCATCGGTGTGATCGTGCGGAAATCCCACACACCTTGCAAATTTGGTTGTCCCCACGGGGTCCGCCCTAGTTCCTGTGCCACAGTCGGTGCGCACATTAACGCGCTGATTAGTAGAACCTTCAAGAACCCAGCAAAATAGCGCGGTGTCATGAGACCTCCCTTTTTGTTCTTCATGCGCCTGTCACCAAAATTTCAAACCACAAGCCGTCCAGATATCCGGTCAAAATGCTGCACGGCCAGCAGCCTAGAGGCAGCCAACTAGCAAGTTTGGACATTTGTCCGCTACTCTCCAGCTTATCGAGTATTTTGTTCGATCTTGGGTCCCATTGGAAACCAATAGTGGCACCCGTCATCAAGACAGCACTTCCGACATAGGCTAATACCGTGCCAACACCAGAAGCACATGACACCAGCAGCAGAGAGCTATGCTCCTACTCCCTGACCGCCAAGCCGGATTCATGAGCAGTCATGGACGAGATCACATTTCAAATCCTAGCCCTGGCGAAACGCAGCTTACACTTCACTGAAGCATGGCTTGAACCGATTACCACAGCCCCAAGAACTTCCACCACAGACTCCCCACCCCTAGCCAAATAGTAATGTTCACTACGCTTATTAGGGCACCAAGCTTCCACCAAGTCCCAAGTGCTACATTCCCTGACCCGAATAGGATAGGGGCAGGGGCAGTCCCGTAATGCGTCATGGACGCGAAAAGATTACTAAAGAAGGCCAGAACCAAGGCTGCCAAGAGCGGGGGTGTTCCGACTGCCAGGGCCAGTGCCAAAAACGGCGCATACATGGCACTAACGTGAGCGGTGTTAGAAGCGAAAAAATAATGTGAATAAAAATAGATCAGACTCAAACTTAAAAGAGCCGTCAGCCAGTGGCTATCAACTAGCACTCCAGACACGCGTCCACTGAACCAATCGAGCAAACCCAATTCACCCAGTTGACTCGCCATCATCACCAACACAGCAAACCAGACCAACGTATCCCACGCGTTGCGCTCTTTCAGAATGTCTTCCCAATCCAGTGCTCCAGCGGCGAGCATGGCGGCCACTCCAGCCATAGCTGTCGCCGTGGCGTGAACACCTAGGACACCGCCAAGAATCCAAAGGCTTAAAAGGCAAACAAAGACGACTAGGAGAACACGTTCGTCCCACCCCATCGGTCCCATTTCCCGGAGTCGCTTTCGAGCTAATTCCGGTGCCTCTGGGGTTCGCTTAATCTCCGGAGGGTAGAGATGAAAGATGAGCCACGGAACGACTCCCAAGCTCAATAGACCAGGAACCGAAGCCGCCAAGGCCCAAAGTTCCCATGTAATCTCCACCCCCTGCTGGGCCGCCAATTCTGCAGCCAACGGATTCGCCGCCATCGCGGTGAAGAACATGGCACTGGTTACCACGACGCCTTGGTAGGAGGTAAAGGTCAAAAAGCCAGCAATTCGTCGTTCTGTTCCCTGTTGTGCATCACTCCCTAGAGATGCGCACAGAGATTTGACAATTGGGAAGATGACACCACCGGCACGAGCGGTGTTACTAGGAATTGCCGGGGCTAGTACGAGATCAGTAGCAACCAGCCCATAAGCAAGCCCCAGGCTCCTACTCCCCAAAATTCGCATGAACTGGTAGGCGATACGGATACCCAGCCCTGTCTTGACGAAAGCGATGGCAATAAAGAAAGCGGCAACCACCAGCCAGACCACGGTACTCCCGAAGCCACCGGTCGCTTCCTCTATCGTCAAGGTTCCAGACAATACCGCAAACGCAACCGCCACGAAGCCTATAGCACCCATAGGCATTGGGCGCAGAATGACCCCCACTATCGTGGCCACAAAGATCGCCAACAGTCGCCAAGCACGGAGTTCCACACCAAACGGTACCGGAATACACCAAAGCCCGGCTCCAAGAAGCACCACTGCAGCCAGACGAACCATACCGACCCTGGCGATAGCCTCTTGTTTCCCAGTTCCCTGCGAATACTGTTGTGTCATGGTGCATACGAAACGTCGTGCTACCGAGGTTCTCCAGGCTCCGAACTGGCTTTTTCTTGAACCCGCGCGCCTGCAAGGATGCCCTCCATCGAATAGTTCCCTTCGTGGCAGGCGTATTCATAGAGAGGCTCATCAGTCTTGGTGAGTTCCACCTGCGCGGTCCATGGCTGGGTCCAAGTTGCTGGATCCTCAATAGTGAACTCGTATTCGATGGTCTCTGGACCGACCCGTGTGAAACGCTCAATTAGGCGAGCGTTCGGGGTAGACCCTCGAAGGCTGGTTAATCGATGAAAGTTCGATGTCTCGACGACCAAGGTGTCACCTTCCCAGTAGCCACGCGATACCCCGACAAATTGAGAAAAATTCGCGGTCGATCGCCCATCGAGAGGGACTACGCGCAGTGTATGCGTCATTTCGATGAGCATCACTAGATAATCAGGGGTCTGGAACAATTGAACATTGTTGTTGTAGGCACTTGGGACAATCGGTAGTCCAGTGGTAAACATGCAACGGTCGTTAAGTCCTCGATCTGTCCACGAATCCGCAGGGTGTTCACGCCGATAGTTCCGGCGTAGCTCGGCTCTTCTTTCCGCCTCTTCAGTCATTACCGGCAGGCGCCCGGTTGTTGGATCAACAATTAACGATGTCCGCCGATTACCGATGGTCGTTGTACCGCGGTCCAACCAGAAATCGTTGTAAGCACCGAGGGCCCCATCTTCCCCCCTATCAACGCTACTACCCACTTTCGTTCTCCGAGCCGGCCGATTTAGTAGTTCCTCTTCACGCGTGACCGTCTCCCGTTCCAGACTTACTGCCTCTTCCTCTGTCAGAAACTCTCTGTCGGCCAACTCTTCGGGCCGCTGGAGAGGCGTAATCGATCGGAAATCCCAGACCCCTTGCAGGTCTGGCCGTCCCCACTCAGTCCGAGACGATACCATTTGCGAAAATGCCAGTGCTGGCAACAGTAACTGAACCACAACCATGGTTAAGATGATTTCAAGCTGTCGATTCCTCATCTGCCACTCCTCGTCAAAGTCAAGGCGCCCAATCCTAGGTCACTAGCCATACAGATGCTGACATTAACCCCAGCGGTGCGTCCAGATCTTTACCGCAGCGTAACCAGATTGACAGAAAGAGTTCCAACATCCCTCAATTACTCTTTCGGAATCAAAGAATCAGCAATCCATAAGAACACAGAGAAGATGGCTGTCAAACATCACTGATAAACCAAACTTCAATACCGGAACAGGTAGGCCACTTTGGCGAAGACGGCCCGATTTGTACGCAGAAGGGCTGTTGTTGGAAACACGGTGTTATCGATGCGTGTCCCGCGCTGGAACCGGTCGTCGTAGCCCAGGAACACCATGGTGCCGGCATTGATGCGGTAGGTCAATAGCAGGTTATTCCCGACTTTCATGGACAGGGTGTTGTGCTCCATGATGTGCCGAATCAGAAAGCGCTCGGTAAACTGGTAGGTTGTTCGAGTGCGAAAGATCTTTACGTTGAATACTTCAGCATTCTCGATGGGATTCACAAAGCGGCTAGAGATCGCTGTGATGCGGGTCGCCCACCGCGAGGTCAGCCTAAGAGAAGCATTCGCATTAACTGCGGTAGACCGGCCAAGATAGGGGTTGTCACTGAACAGAATACCGTCTCCACCATTAAAGCCGCCAAATATGGACAGTCTGCGTGCACTGATCACTCCATAGAATCCATATCCTGTCTGCTGAAAGTCAACACTTCGATAGCGCTCAAGGTTTCTGCTAACTGTGCCGTTGAATGAAATATTGTTGCGAAATTGGAAGCTCGTCTGGCTTTGAAGCTGCTCGTTCTGGAGGGTGCCGGCATGGTCATAGAGACGGAGATAGGTAAGCGTGGGTCCCCAGGTCATTAGGGTGGATTCAGGCCAAAATCGGTAGGACACGTCCACGGCGGTCTGCCTCAGGTCAAACCGTGGCAGAAACCCACTATCGGTTCGAAATTCCGGGTCGATGCTGGTATAGGCCAGGCCATAGCCCAAATGGCGCCCTTGATGAGTCAGGTCAGCCTCTACCGCCGGCCCGCCAAGCGCTCCATCAGTTTCATGCTGAGTGGATGACCCAATACCCATGAAACTCAGGCGGTGAGTTTGGCCCAGGCGAAAGCGCCCGTCGATCCCTCCGACCCGATTATGTTCGAACCCGAACTCCCGCGCAGTCATGACGGCCCCGAGGTAGGATTCCGAGTAGAAGTCATACCGGGCCCGACCGACGAGCGTTTGTGCAGTATCGCCGAAACGTGAGTTCGTGCGGTCGTCAAAGCGGCCAGCCGCCTCATCGTCCGCCACGAGAAACCCTAGCGTGGTGTTGCCGACCTTGCCGGTTAGTTTCCCGCCAAAACGCGGGTCGACAATGGTCCGCGTATTGAGCAAATTCAGGGGGGTTGCCATCTGGAAGATTTCCTGGCCTTCGAGAAAGAATGGCCGCTGTTCGGGATAGAAGAGCGCAAAGCGTTGATTCGTCTCGACCTGAGGCTGATCGGACTGTACTTGCGAGAAGTCGGGATTGTAGGTCAGATCAGCTACCAGGTTCGGAGTGATTCCGTACTTGACCCCTACCCCGAGCGACCCAACCGGGTTCCGCTGGGTGAAACGACCTGTGTCGCCATCCAGGCTCCCAAAACTGAATCCGTATAATTCGGGCAGAAACTCAAGATTGCGACTTTGGGAGAGATTCTCGAGGCCGTTAAGGATGCCGAACTGGGTGATTTGTCCCGCGACCGCCCGGGACACCGGGGCCCACGTCTGCGCTTCGGACTTCCCGCGGATCCGCCGGGTGACCTGAAACCCCCACTGGTGCGGTTCTCCCGTGGGGCGGTTGGGGTACCGCAAACTCTTGAAGGGAATAGCCATCTCGGCGGTCCAACCATCCTCCACAACCTGGCCGGCCGTCTCGAATAGCGCATTCCACGAATCGTCGCCTCGGATCCCGAGTGCACCAGAGCTACTCAAATCGCTCCCACCGGAACGACGCCGGGACGCTGTCCCACTAGAATTCGACCGAGAAGACATCGCGCTGGATGAAATTCGCCCACCGGTGGAACCATCCGCATTGACCAGGGAG
>DEAE01000006.1 GCA_002347025.1 Acidobacteria bacterium UBA2990 | reverse complement strand
CGCGGAAGAATCCAGCTGAGGGTCCATCCGTTGGTAGGGTAGCGAGCCAAACGATGGTCTCGGCTCCCCGTTCGACGCCACGCGGTGCAGCTGTCCCTCCCATCCTTGTGCGCACCCAGCCTGGGCAGGCAGCGTTGACCTTTACATCGCCAACAACCTCCTGGGCAAGTTTAACCGTCAGAACATTAAGCCCAGCCTTCGTAAGAGAATAGCCAAGAGGCCCGCCGAGGCCTCCAGCGAACGAACCCCATTCCGAGCTAACGTTTACGACTCGTCCATACCCAGATCGCAGCATGTCCGGTACAAAGGCACGCATCAGCCAAAACGGACCAGCCAGATTGGTTCGAAGAGCAAGCTCAGCAATATTGGGGTCGAGATCCAACACTCGACTTTCGGGACCAATAGCAGCATTATTGACTAGGACGTCGACATGGATGTCACGCCTAACCAACTCTTTCCGACAGGCTGTAATTGAAGCCTGATCCGCAACGTCCAACTGCACCGGAAAGACATCGTCGGCGGCACCGCCCCTCAACTCACGAGCCTCCTGTTGCCCATCAGACTGGCAGCGGCTGGCCAGCACCACGCGGAGTCCTCGGTGCACCAGTTGGTAACAAACTTCGCGGCCGATACCCCGGTTGCCTCCAGTGACGAGTGCAGTGCGCCTCATGCCACCTCCGTCTAGTGCAACCAACTCATAAACGATAGTATTGAGTGTAGCTCAAATACCAGATAGTTGATTGTTCACATGGCAACGCCTCGACCACTGGTTCTTTTGTAGGCCCAACGACAGTCGAGGAAACCCAGAAATGCTGTTAGGACCCCTCTGGTGCATCTACCCTAGTAGCCTAGTCACCTCAAAACGTCCGTTTGCCTATGGGCCTCTAATACAATCGCAATTCACTCACAAAACTGGAGACGGAATGACAGACCCAACTGGTCAATACCAGATGAAGAGCACCGGGTTGCACTATGAGCAGACTACGGACGGTCAGATCAAGACCATCAAGACATATGCAGGCACAGCGACTCGGTTCGGTCAAATCTCTGGAACCTTGATCATCACCCAGCCCCTCGCCGAGGCTGGAGGTAATGGCCTCTGTAGCTGGGCTGGCAAAGCACTCCTCGAAGACGGAACAATTATCGGCAGTATCGGAAAAGGGACCACCACGCGGATCGGAAATGAACTGAGAGCAAATGTGTCGATAATTCACACCCTATCCGATGGCACACAAGTGCGCACAGAAGGAGTGATGGAACATGGTGCAGGTACCTTTAGCGGAGTAATCTACGATGTAGACTAAATGTTGGTTCCTCAATGTATTTTCCAGCTGCCCATTTTTTTTCCACTTAAGTGTCTGTATCGTTCGGGGTCTCGGTTTGCCACAGTTCCGAACTAGCTCCAAGAGTAGCAACGGGCTCCTACAGGGGCGGACCAGCTCCAGCAGCTCCTCCTGCTCAACAACAGGGAATCCAGCCTCACGCTACCACCAGCCGAAGCAACCGCTCACCCGGATCGTCCCCAACACACCTAGATTGATGCGGTCCATACGAATTGCGTGTATCTTTATTAGCATGACTCACAAGCAGCTAGTCAACTCTGTATCGATCCTACTGGTGGCACTCCCGATCGCCTGTGGCACACAACAAGAGCCTGAGCCTGAACCTATGCCATCCGGGGAACGGCTCGTACCACGCTTTGAAGTCGATCCATCTTGGCCAATGCTACCAAACGACTGGGTATTGGGTTCCGTTGCGTCGGTGGACGTAGATTCACGCGATCACGTCTGGATCTATCATCGACCTCGCTCAGTTGATGAGGCCCAGCAGGAAGACGCTGCCCCCGCGGTTATCGAATTCGACCACGAAGGGGACTTCGTTCAAGCCTGGGGCGGTCCTGGTGAAGGCTATGACTGGCCGGCAAACGAACACGGTATCGAAGTGGATGACCAAGGCTACGTCTGGCTTGGAGGCAATGGTGGAGGTGTTCCTTCCGACGACATGCTACTAAAGTTCACGCGTGACGGTGAGTTCGTCATGCAAATCGGAGGAAGCGGCACCAGCGAAGGAAACACTGACACCAACAACCTCAAGCAACCAGCCGAGGCTGCCATCTATCCTGCCACGAACGAGGTCTTCGTGGCCGACGGCTACGGAAACCGCCGGATCATTGTGTTCGATGCAGACTCCGGAGAATACAAGCGTATGTGGGGCGCGTTCGAGAACGAGCCACTCGAGGCCTCTGCTGAACAACCACCACCAGACGACGTTCTTGGACCCCAACAGTTCGGCACAGTACATGGCATCGAAGTCTCAAACGACGGACTCGTGTATGTGGCCGACCGCGACCTCAACCGGGTGCAGGTCTTCTCCAATGATGGCAGCTACCAGACGCAGGCATTCGTGAACCGCAACGCCAATGCAAACTCAGTTGCTGGCCTCGCGTTCTCACCAGACCCAGAGCAGCAATTCGTCTACGTAGCTGACCTGGGAAACAACCATGTCCACATACTTGACCGACAGACTCTCGAGGTCCTTGATTCCTTCGGCAACCAAGGACTCGAACCAGGTCAATTCGGAGGCGTACACCACATAGCAACCGACAGCCAGGGCAATCTCTACACGGCCGAGGCACAAGAGGGGCGCCGGGCACAAAAACTCGTTCTAACCGGCATGGAGCCGCTACCATGAAACACAGCCTTCACTCACAGGGACGCTTCGGCGTTGTCACTTCTTTAGTTCTCCTGCACTTGGTCTCCGACGCCGGCGCTCAGCCGAACCGACTAGAAGACCCAATCCTGGAGACCATCCAAAAAGGCAGCCTGATTGTGGCCACTGAGAACTTCGTCCGAGTTCCTCCGACGTCAGACTCCAGCGAAGGCGGCCAAACCAATCCTGCCTACGCCCGCCTCCAGTATTTGGTCCCACTCGGAGACGGCTCTGGTCGGCTTGCATTGAACGACCTGCGTGGCCCACTCTACCTGACCAACGAACAAGGAAAGGAACCGACGGTCTTTCTGGACCTTCGCAGCCAGGACGTCGGTTTCGATGATTCCATGTTTCCTAACGAAACCGGCCTCGTGAGCGTTGCCTTCCATCCACAATTCGGCCAAACCGGGACACCTGGCTTCGGCAAGTTCTATACCGCCTACAGCGCCGACTCAAACACCGGCACAGCCGACTATCTAGAAGACGACGCGGGCAGTCATGAAAGCGTGATTCGTGAGTGGATGGTAGCCGACCCCAGTGCCGACGTCTTCAGTGGAACTTCGCGGGAAATCTTCAGGATCGGACAATTTGCCCCAAACCACAACATCGGTACGATCGCGTTCAATCCACATGCAGAGTCCGGGTCGGCTGATTACGGAATGCTCTATGCCTGCCTCGGAGATGGGGGGGCGGCACACGACCCTCGGGACTATGGACAATCGCTCTCAGTTCCCCAGGCCGCCATCATCCGCATAGACCCGCTTGGAGGAAACGGCAGCAAAGGTTACGGAATTCCATCTGATAATCCGTTTGCCGGCAGAGCCGACGCCGCACCAGAGATCTGGGCCTACGGTCTCCGACACCCTCAGCACTTTTCTTGGGATACAGACGGCCGAATGTTCATCGGCGATATCGGCCAAAATCAAGTTGAAGAGGTCAACATCGGTAGGGCTGGTGCTAACTATGGTTGGCGCCTTCGAGAAGGAACATTCGCAAGCGGCTACGCCGTGGGACGAGGGCCTGGACCAGTCTATCCTTTACCCTCAGCGGACGACCGAGAATTCGTGTACCCGGTTGCCCAGTACGACCATGACGAGGGAAACGCTGTTGGCGGCGGATTCGTGTATCGCGGCCTGGCAATTCCGGAATTGCAGGGTAAATATGTTTTCGCTGACTTTCCGCGAGGTCGATTACTTTCGATTGACGCAGATGCACCTGCAGCAGAGAACCCGGTTGAGATCACCGAAATCCGATTGATGATCGAGGGACGTGAGCAGGACCTAGTCGATGTTGCCGGGTTCCCCAACACCTATGGTCCCGGAAACCGGGTTGACCTCCGCATTGGGATTGACTCGGCCGGCGAGCTCTACCTGCTGACCAAAGGAGACGGCTGGGTCCGGAAGGTAGTGCCTGCACGACAATAGCCTGGCAGACATTGCCACCCGGACAGACATGTTCGTCTCACACAATGTCCTTTAAGAGAACATTTTCTGCGAAGAACTTACTTACATACCAGTGGAAGAATGCAAAGCTGGTGTAGCAGTCGGGGGCCTCCGAATCGTGGTCGCCTGTTCGAAAGCAAAAGCAATCTCGAGAAGTCGCGGCTCGCTCCATTCCGGACCGAGCAATTCGATACCAACCGGTACACCAATCGGAGCAGACCGAGAGGGTTCAGAGAACCCCCCAGGCAAAGTAATTGCAGGAAAACCGGTCCCATTCGAGAGCACACCGTTTCGCTCGAGCTGAGGCTCACCAATCGGTGCCACCAAGCGTCGCTGATGAGGATAGAGAACCGCGTCCAAATTCTCGTCCGCCATCGCTGTCATTAACGCCTGCCGTAACTGCTGATGACGTCGAAGCCGCAGTCGATATTCAGGATCATTAAGGCCATCTTCCACACTCTGGTCCGATTCGAGACCACGGCGGATCGACTCGTGGAACGTTCCACGCCTGATGAATTCCTCCAGAGAACGCACAGGCGCCTGTGAGCCCAAATCGGCCAGATAGGCATTCAAGCCAACCTTCGCCTCGAAACCGGACACTGCGAGCCGACCCGTCAACCTGTCGAGGTCAGGGATACGCATCCGAACCATCCTAGCCCCAAGTGCCTCCATCTGTGCGATGGCCACTTCCAAGACTGCGTTAACTTCCTCATGCGAGGCATCAGCACCGGTCAGATCAGACAATACCCCGATTCGAGCCCCCACGAGGCCGTCAAGATCTAGTGAGTCTGTATAGCTTGCTGGGATCTTGCCGAAACCGAACGCGGTAACCGGATCTCGTGGATCATAACCAGCAATCACATCTAGCATCCGCGCAGCATCCTCGACCGTTCGCGTGATCGGACCAGCTGTATCCTGAGTAGTGCTCAGCGGAATAATGCCGTCTCGGCTCACCAGCCCACGAGTGGGTCTGAGACCAACCAAACTTCCCGCCGAAGCCGGAGAGCGAATCGACTGGCCTGTATCGCTACCCGTTCCGATTGCAGCGAAGTTGGCCGAAACGGCTGCCCCCGTTCCTCCACTCGACCCACCGGGGGTTCTAGTCAAGTCGTAAGGGTTCTTCGTCTGGCCTCCGAGCGAGCTGACTGTCGTCCCGCCACGAGCTAACTCTGTGAGGTTAGCCTTTGCAAGAATCAGCGCGCCTGCCTCCCGCAACCGCTGCACCACGAAAGCGTCGTCTACTGGTATCGATTCAGCCAGTATCACCGAACCTCCGGTAGTTGGCAGATCGGCTGTATCGTAGTTGTCCTTCAGGACAACCGGTACACAGTGCAATGGTTTCATCGTAGCCGGATCGGAAACCCGATTAGCGTCCATTTCGGCTGCTCTCTCGAGTGCACGAGGGTTCACGGTCAGGATGGCGTTCAGCGACGGCCCACGATCATCGTAAGCCTCAATTCTGGCCAGATAGCCGGCAACCAGTCCCTGGCAAGTAAGCGTCCCAGAGAGAAACGCAGCGTGAATATCCGAGATCGTCGCTTCCTCCAAGACGAAGGGACGGTCTGATTGCCCACCTGCAGGCACACCCTCACCCGCCCCACCATCGCAAGAGCCACTGACAACCGCAGAGACTACCAAAACGTATCTCAGTAAGTGAGCGTTCATTTTGATTCCTGAACCACAACGTATTGTATAGAGACCACGATCCTACCCCTCGTCACCCAAAAGTCTCAACCCGCTCAATCCAGAGTTCCACGCAACTACATTTGCACTGAACCCAGATGATGGAAAAGGGGCAAAATTCACCCTTTGATGCCAGACTAGGTGTATATACGTTTTCATCAGCTAAGCGAATAAAGGTTACGCACCAAGAACCGCGATGAATCACAATTTCTCCATAAGCGCCGCCCTCGCTGTCTGCCTGACTCTGTGTGGTCCCAATCCTCTAAGGGCAGATGACTTTAGTTCGAACATCGTTATTGAATTGTTCGACTCTAACGGTGTCCCTGTCGGTGAAGGGGCACGGGTGTCATTGACAGTATCTGGCAGGATCACGGTGACTAACTCTGTGGCACAGCACGCCCAGTTCTATAAGAATTTTCGGGTTCTCAGCGCAAACGAACCTGGTCACATGATTGACTCTGACCAATGGGTCCGCACATTCACGCTAGACACATCAGAGTTCTATGACGGAGAGAACTTGCTCAGCGTTCATGTACATCCAATGAATGAGCCGGGACAACCCTATATCGCTGATTTTTCCGTCCAAGCTTTTAAACTGGTAACGGAGAATGCCAATCCGGCCCCCAACGGGGACCTGCACTTGCCGACGATGGTCATCGACCCGACAATGATCTCGTTACCCCAGTCGCACCTTCCTGGTGGCAGGACTCTCTACACTGATTTTGATGCAGTCACGGTGTTTGATGAAGGCGTCAAGATCGATGTCGATCAGCAGGAACACCAATCAAATACAGCCCAAGTGATCCCACATCTTGGCACTTCCATCCTTGGGCGGTTTCGATGGACAGACCGAACACTTCCCTTTGGGGATTCTGTCGGGCGCTTAATACGAGCGGCGAACCTATTGAATTTTCAGACAGAGACAGCCAAGCCTGCCAGAATCATCTTCTTCTTCAGCGATGCCTGCGGTCGAGCAAATTATGGATTCCATAGGTTCACCCTACCTGCCTTGCCAGCTACCACCAGACATATCTATCCATTACCGTCAACAGACGCCAAGATACTGAATGTCTCTCAAGGGGATGAAATAGTTATTCCAGACGAGGGTTCTTTTACGATCCGAATCGAAATCACTAACCCCACGCTGTTGGGAAGAGACTTTACGACACTCTCACTCTGGGTGGGCAATCGCTCTGTAGCCGCAACGGACCTAACGCGTCTGATCGGCACTGTGGACTCGGAGACGCCCCTGACTGTCGACGTCGCTATTCCGGCCAGTGAGATCCAGAAGCTGCAACAATCACGGGAGGGAGGAGCAGACGCAACAGCTTTTGCCTTATGGGTCGATTTCGATCGATTCAGAGAATCCAGCCTGCCTGTCAGCGAACACCTCCACCTGAGTAGCATTCGAACCACTTCGTATCCATGGCCTTATGGCAATCCGGTGGTGTCTACCTTGCCCGAACACGTTGAGGACTCAGTTGGACTGCAACCGTAAACCTTTGACGGACTCTTTGACGACAATCGCCCCGAACGGCGTTTACCGCTAACGTTGAGACATAGCGAGAACGATGGACGCCCTTTCGACGCCTGGCATAGCTAGTGAGCGTTCACAGTTGACCCCATCAGGTAAAACTCATACTGTTCTGCGTAAGTTCACTGGGTAGTTTCGAGGCAAGGCCCACGACATCTTTAACGAAGGACACTCTTGTGAGCACAAACAGTAACGCTGAATTCCCTAGGGTTCACTTGCGGTCGGGCAGAGGTCCTCAATCCGCACTGTGGTTCGTACTCGCCTGCCTCCTGTTTGCCACTGCAGCAACCTCCGCCCAATCTGTGGCCGACAACTACACACCAGTAACCGACGGAATGCTTGAGACCCCACCTCCTGGCGATTGGCCGATGTGGCGGCGAACGTATGGCCACTGGGGCCACAGCCCATTGAGCCAGATCAACACCTCCAACGTGGGCACCCTCCGTCTCGCATGGGCCTGGACTATGGGGGAGGGCCGGCAGGAAACAACACCGTTGATACATGACGGGATGATGTTTCTGGTACAAGCCTGCGACTTTGTCGAGGCACTCGACGTGCGGGACGGCTCCCGGGTTTGGCAGTACCGTCGGGACCAGGTTGAGCACCCAGCCAACTTGGCTTGTGCTAACCGCAACGGTGCACTTTACGAGGACAAGGTATTCATCGCCACCCACGACGCCCACTTGGTGGCCTTGGATGCCAAAACAGGAGAAGTCGAGTGGGACCGACAGATTGGCGATTGGACCATCGGCCAGCACTACTCCGGTGGGCCGATGATCATCAAGGGGCGTGTCGTCGCCGGCATGTCAGGTTGCTATCATCTCAACACCCGTTGCTGGGTATCCGCCCACAACGTTGATACAGGCGACGAGGTGTGGCGCACTCACACGATTCCTGGCCCAGGCGAGTTCGGCTATAACAGTTGGGGTGACATCCCTGAAGAGGACCGACGTGGTGGCTCAGCCTGGAACTCACCTAGCTACGACCCTGAATTGAACCTCATCTACACTGGTGTAGGAGTCCCGATCCCCTGGGCGTCCGTGCAGCGCGGCACAGGCGATGGTGATGTCCTCTACACCAACTCGACGCTCGCGCTAGACGCGGACACCGGGGAGATTGTGTGGTACTTCCAACACATCCCCAACGACGAATGGGACCTCGATCACCCCTTCGCCAGACTGGTTCTCGAAACCGAAGTCTCGCCTGGCAACGTGGAATGGATGAACAACGCCATCACGCCAGGGGGTCGGCGGAAAATCGTGACCGGCATTCCTGGGAAAACCGGCATTGTTTGGGCGCTTGATGCCGCCACTGGCGCGTTTCTCTGGGCCCAGCCTACCAACCACCAGAACGTCATTGTCGACATCGACGCTGAAAGCCGACGCGTGATCCTCAACTCATCACTCAAGTTTCCAGAGGTCGGTGAGCCTGTCTTTGTCTGCCCCAGTGCACTAGGTGGCATCAACTGGCAAGCAACAGCCTACCATCCTGGCACCAACGCGCTCTATGCACCAACCAACAATGTGTGCATGGACCTGACACTCAACGAGTTCAGGGACCGGCTCGGCGCGCACCATGGCTCAGCCAGGATCGTCCAAACACCGGCTCCAGATATCGACGGACAAATCGGCCAGTTCACGGCGATGGACTTAACCACTGGCGAACCACTATGGGTGTATCGGCAACGTGCCGGAATTGGGGGCTCTGTGCTTACCACAGGTGGTGGACTAGTGTTCGTCACCGACGATGCCAGACGCTTCCGGGCATTCGATGCTAGCTCTGGTGATATCTTGTGGGAACAGATTCTCAACTCAAGCGCAGGTGGCTTTCCAGTCTCCTACATGCACGACGGCGTCCAATATATCGCCATCGCTTCCGGCGGAGGCATCAACTTCCGTGGACTAACTCCTGAAATCCAACAACCGGGCCGTGGCAACATGTTGTTTGTCTTTCGGCTACCCTGACCCACCTGCGAGAAAGCACGGCACCAATAGTTTGGAAATAGCTACCTCAACCGCCAACGAGGCTCATATGGATGGGAGACGCAAACAGACGCTGCTCCTGGACAGAAACCGACCGACCCTGTCTATTAGTCCCCCGCAGGACATGGAATCCGCTCATCCGGCTCACCTATTGCATCAAGAGCCTCAGGATTAATGCGCGGAGGCATAATGATGGTCTTTCTCAAACGATCAGCTGACGTAGCGTGTTTGAAGCACTCGGTGTTTGAAGCCATCGCTGCTGACACTGGAGCGACCCTTCAAGCAGTCATGGTAGTCATCATCGCAGCCTGGTCTGGCTTCATCGGTACGCTGTTAGCCGGAGGCGCTTCAATCACGGTGGCACAGCTGCTTACGGGAACCATGTTCGTTATTCCAATTCTCGCCCTTGGAAACACCGGACTCTCATGCTCTCTGGCATATCTCGTCGGGATACGGTTAAGCGGCGGGACTCTATCAGCAGTGAATACCACTCAGGACATCATTGAGACCCATTACAGTGCTGGCTCTCATCAGCCACTTGAGAGCTCGCCCAGTATAGGAGCGGTGTTCAGGGTCATCGGCTTCACCCAGGTCCCAGACTCGCTCGGCTTCCTCTTAGGTATCCCCTACGTAGGTGGGGTCGCCGGCATTGTCCTAGCGGTATGGGGCTTGTGTGTGTACTTCGTTGGATTGGCAGCTCTAGGTATCACAAAGACACGAGCCCTCGTGATCTTGGTAACCAACTGGTTGGTTCTTGGGCTGCTACAATTTTTGTTGCAGTCCATCGGCCCAGCAGCATGAGCCAGTCAGCTGGCAGGTAACTCGACAGCATGGACCACCCTGCGAGCACACATCAAACCGACGGATGTTTTTTATCGAACCAGACCAACTGACAGCCTTACCACTATGCTCCAACCTCACACGACCAAGCACTCCGTTGGAGAATCACAGGGTAGACTACAGGCTCGACGCTCAGGTTAGACCAGACCCAATTGCGTAAACAGCGTGTTTAAATCGAAATACTGGCGACACGATGCCGCTTTTCCATCTCTCATCTCAATGACTGAGGCGCTGCGAACACTTGCTGATTTCCCTGTACCAACGACCTCACCTTTTGGGGTCGGCATAGGTCCAGTGCGTGTCACATTCCAGGTGTATTCCAAAACGACAGTGTTCCCGCTGGCAATAGCACCGTGAAACGTAGCCTCCGAGTGTGGAAAGGCAGCAGCCCAGCTCACTAGACGCCGATGAACAAGGGCCTTACTCTGGGACGGTGTCAAAAGGCGAGGCAGGGGAACTGGGGTTGGTACCTATCACACCGCCCACACCTGTTCCGCCCGGGTGGGTAAGAAGAGTGCCTCCCGCGGCGGCCTCAACATTTCCCAAGCACTCATTGACGGTTGCAGCACTCCCGAAGACATCGAAAGTGGCCCGCCCGCCGCCGCCGCGCACGAAAAGAGTCGCGGTTCGACTCAGCATGCTCAAGGTCCAATCGAACCCACGACCACCAACAAGTTGCATGATTCGGTCACCAAGGAGGCTGACTCGAACGTTCTGGCGCTCACCGGGTATGCCGCGAACACTGACATGGTTGGCGGCCTCGACTGGCTCAGGAAACTCAAATCCGCCGACGGCCCCTTGCGGTGCGCACACGAGGATAATAGACGCACCATCGTCGTTCCGGAGGCGGAACTCCATCCCGCCATTCTCGAGGTCACGCGAGGACCACTGTGGTTGCCCAGCAACCGGAGTGATACCAATCGGAACAAGGAGTAACACCGTTACTGCAGCAACCATCATTCTCATGAGACTACACTTTCTGGCATGACACTCAGTATCAACTACCGAGTCAAGATGCCCTCGAATGACAAACAAACCCGACGGATCCGTCCTCACAACAGAGTCTCTGTCTGGACTACCGACCCCAAACCACGACACCTACGCCAAAACGATGCGTTATTCGCTTGCTCCTAACTCTCGAAGCAGGTCAGCCATAGTGGTATCGGTATAATCCACCAGACTTCTGGACAAGCGCGCGGGTGCACGAGCTCTCATAGCCCTTCCCAATGGAGTCTCGCCCCGGTCATTCTTAGCAGCCAGGTCGGCACCCTCCCGTACAAGAAAATGGACAACACTCCTGAAGCCATGGAACGCAGCCAGGTGCAGCGCCGTCTCACCATTCTCATCAGTGGCGTTGACATCAGCACCAAACTCCACTGCCGCCACGACAGCATCGATCCCGCTCTTCATAAGGCTCCGCTGGTCTGGATCCTGCCTGAGCGCGAATTCCATTTCGGCCGAATCCATCTCTCGCCCACGTCGATCCGTTCCGGCCCTCCCGAATCCCCGTGTCAACATGCCTGCTGCAACCATAAGCGGTGTCACATCACCTAGGCCCGCCTGCGAGTCAGCGCCGTGGTGTACCAACTGCCGCATAATGTCAGCTGAACCAAACTTGGCTGCCAAAAAATACGGCGTCGCTCCTATCCAGGCAGTATCCAAAGCCCACAGCTTACCTTGGCGGGCGTGTCTAGTCCCACTCGCCAAAGTCATATTTGGGTTCGCGCCATGGGACAACAGTTTGCCGACCAACGGGGAATCCCCTCTCAAAACCGCGGCGTGTAATGCCGTGTACCCTGCTCCCGCAGCATTGGGATCAGCTCCATAATCAAGTAGCAAAGCACCCAGTCGACCGTGGCCACTGTGAGCCGCCACCACAAGAGCACTTGTGCCGGCCGGTGCCGTATCGTTCACATCAGCACCAGCATCCAGTAGGTATTGGGCAGACGCCAGGTCTCCCTGCCGAGCAGCAAACAACAATGGCGTGAAGCCACCCTCTTGGATCACCGCTACAGCACCCGCTCTGCCAGCACTGGTAGAGCGGGACGTCGGGACCGACCGCACATGCGAACGCAAGTTAATCTTGGCCCCAGAATCTATCAAGATACCCACGACATCGGAATGTTGCTGAGACACCGCCCACATCAGGGCACTTTGCCCTGCTGTCAGCTCACGGGCATTCACGTCAGCTCCATGGTCCAACAGTGCCTTCACCGCATCCACGCTGCCGGCCCGTGATGCCGTCATAAGGGCTGTTTCGCCACTGGGCAAAGCGACCTGGGGATTTGCCCCAGCCAACAAAAGCAAACGGACTAGTCTTGCGTTCCCATTTTCACAGGCCAGGTAGAGTGGGGTAACTCCGAGTTCGTTATGAACATCCGCAGCAGCACCAGCCTCAAGCAGCAAGCGTGATGCATCGAGATCGTCTAAATAGACGGCCCAGTGCAACGCCGTCGCTCCGTCAGGCTGACGCTCGTTGACATCGACGGACTGTTTCAGCCGAGCCTGCACCACCTCAAAACCCCCATACCTGACAGCGTCAACTAGGCTGTTGTCGGTCTGCTGAGCCAAAAGGGAACCCGGCACCGCCAAGATCAGATACGACCAGACCAAACTCACCGTGACGCGCATGCTTGCCTCCTGGGGGTCCAAATACTAGAGAGTCGACAGTATGTCGAGATCTTCAGTACTACTACCGAAGCTATCAGCGGGCACCCCAAATTTGTCCATCAGAGTCACGTGTAAGTTAGACATCGGGGTTGGATCAACACACTGCACGTGACGTCCCCCCTTTAGCAGGCCAGCGCCACCACCTGCAACCAAAATTGGCAAATTCTCTGAGGAGTGACGGTTTCCATCGCTCAGGCCTCCACCATATAGCAAAGTCATGTTATCCAAGAGTGAACCGCTACCATCAGGCGTCGCATCCAGCTTATCCAGGAAATACGACAACAACGTGGTGTGATAGGCATTGATCTTGGTTAGCTTGGCTATTTTTTCCTGGTCGTTTTGGTGATGGGAAGTCGGGTGATGGGCTTCAGGAACCCCAATTTCCGGGTAGGTCCGACCACTGTACTCCCGGCTCACCATAAAGCTAATCACGCGGGTCAGGTCAGTCTGGTAAGCCAGTACCTGCAAGTCGAACATTAGCTTCGCGTGCTCGTCAAAAAGGCTCGGGATTCCTAATGGCGGGGCAATCTCAGGAAGCTGCTGATCAACTTGGGCTTCGGCTTTCTCGATGCGTCGCTCAATATCCCGTACAGCTTCGAGGTATTCACCAAGCTTATTTCGGTCATGCGACCCAAGGTCACGTCTCAATTGGGCAACCTTGTCGGTCACGGCATCGAGTAGACTTCTGTTCTCTTCAATTCGAGCGAGTCGAGCCGCTGGGTCGGTGCCACCAACGTCACCTAAAAGTCGTTCAAACACCACACGAGGATTAGTCTCCATCGGTAGAGGCGTTGTCGGACTCCGCCACGAGATAGTGTTCGTATAAGCACATGTGTAGCCCCCACCACAAGTCCCCACGTCGTCACCGGACTCAAGCGCTAGTTCTAGTGATGCAAGCTGAGTATGCTGCCCAAATACCTTAGCGACCTGCTGGTCCATCGAAATCCCTGCCCGAAGTTGCGAACCCTGGGTTCGCTTAGGGGGCATACCCGTCAAAAAACTGGTGGCACCCGTCTCGTGGATAGGATCTGGCCCTTTGTTGCTCAGGCCTGATATCACCAAGAGCCGATCTCGAAAATGCGCCAGCGGTTGCAGAATCGGTGTAATTTCAAACCCCGCTCCCTCCGTTGTCGGAGTCCACTGATCCATCACAATCCCATTCGGCACATAGACCACACCGAGCCGATTCGTCGGTCTAGCTGGGGTCCTGCTAACAGCGGTCAATGCCGGCACCATACCGTCCAATAGAGGCAAAGCCAGCGTTGTGCCGAGACCCTGGAGTACCGTACGGCGGGGGATAGCTCTTTTAGTAATAATCATGATTCTGCTCTCCGCATCTGAAACGGCGTGCTCTTCACAATACCTAATACTAAAGACGACCAACTGTAATCATCTTGAGCGGCTTCTCTCATAATTTGTCGAACGGTCGGCATATCGTAATACTCGATCCCACGGCCCAAGGCATAAGTCGTAAGCTTCTCGGCAACCGTTCGGACGAATTGATCGGGTTCGCTCAGCAACAGTGCCTTGAGTCCAGCCAAGCCTTCAAACTGGGTTCCATCTGGAAACACACCAGACGCATCGATCTGGTCACCGGCTTCCCCAGTCGCCCGCCACATTCCTATCGCATCAAAGTGTTCAAGAGCAAACCCCAGCGGATCCATCGAAGCATGACAACTCGCACACACCGGGTTATCTCGGTGTTGCTCCAACCGCTCACGCACTGAAGCGGGCTGTCCGGCCTCGCCTCGATCTGGCAATGCAGGAACATCGGGAGGTGGCGGAGGTGGCGGCGCGCCTAGAATGTGCTCGAGGAGCCAGTGCCCTCGAAGCACCGGTGAAGTACGTGTGGGATACGAAGTGACCGTCAGAATACTTCCCTGGCCTAGCAAACCGCCACGAGTTCCATCGCTAAATGACACCCGGCGAAATCGACTGCCGTAAACATTGGGGATTCCATAATGCCTAGCCAGGCGCTCATTCACAAATGTGTAGTCGGCTCCAAGCAAGTCGAGAACACTCTGGTCCTCACGCAATTGACTCCCAACAAACAGCTCTGTCTCGCGCTTAAACGCTTCCCGCAAGTTATCATCAAAGTCGGGAAAAAGTTCCGGCGTTGGAACGACACTCTCCAAAGTCCGCAGTGCGAGCCACTGTGTCGCAAAACCCTGCACCATGGCCTGCGAACGGGAATCAGCCAGCATGCGCCGGACCTGCTGCTCCAAAACACCTGGGTCGCTCAACTCTCCGCGTGCCGCAACGGCAAGCAGTGGCTCGTCTGGAATACTGCTCCACAGAAAAAATGACAAGCGAGACGCCAGTTCAAGATCGGTAATTTGATAGCCTTGCGTCCCCTCAGCATCTACCGGATCGCGCTCAACACGGAACAGGAACTCCGGGTCAACGAGGATACTCTCGAGACCACGACGTATGCCAGTCTCGAAGCTCCCAACGCTGCGCCCTTCCTCATAGAAGGCCAACAACGTATCAAGGTCACTGCTAACCAATGGTCGTCGAAAAGCAGGGCGGGCAACCGCAGCGAGGATCCTGCGTGCACAAGGCTCTTCCTCAGCCAGTCGCGTAGGATGGCAAACAAAGAGCCGTTCGCGACTCAGAGTCTCCCCAAGGCCAGACGCATTGAAAGGGCCTGATACGCTGACATGCTCGACGGCTGCCTCTGGGGCTTCAGAGGTCGAACTCCATCGCTCAGCGATTGCCAGTACCTTCCCGGTCGCACGAGGCTGCAGTATCCCGTCGCGTTCGGAACGACCCTGCACAAACGACACCCCAAGGACCTGGGGCCCCGCGGTCGCCGAGATCCGAACGGCCAGATGCTCATCCGCGTGAAGCGTATAGTCTTCCCAAGCTTGGTCACCCAAGACCGCTCCTGCAAACGTTTGGGGAGGAGGCAGCCCCGGCGAACCGCCGACGGTGAACAGAGCCACACGTCTACCGTCCAGACGAACCTCGAGTTGCTGGGCACTCTGGAGACCGCGGACGTAATCGTAGAGTTGCCGCCGTAAACGGATTTTGATGTCGTACTCGGCATCCAGGGGAAAGTCGTGGCGAACCGCGATGCCGCCTCTCGAGCCAAACGGCAGATCTTCGCTCATCCGCTGGTCTTGAAACCGCATCTTGGGTATGGCGTACGTGTCGGTTGTCGGCTCGACAGCCATATCTCCGACGGCAAGGCGGCTAATTTTCCGGGCCGCAAAGATGTAACGCTCAAGCAACGCTGGCGACACCGACAGAATATCCGCCATGTTGTCGAAACCCAGGTCGGCGTTATCAGCAGGCAGCAACGCCCTCCCGTCAACCTCCAGCCCAAGCAAATCTCGGACCGCGTTAGCGTATTCCCTGCGATTAAGACGATGTAGGGTGGTCCGGCCTGGATTGGGAGTCGCTGCAGCCACTTGGTCGAGGGCTCTCTCAAGCGATGAGGCTACATCCGCATAGGCAGACTTGTCTGGCCGCGGTCGCCCGACAGGAGGCATCGCCCCGCTACGCAATTTCCGGACGACTTTTTCCCACGCTTGGGCATGATCGCCCACACGTTCGACGTCCATTGTGTCTAGGGCCAGTCCTGCGGTCTGAAGCCGCGTATTGTGGCAAGTGATGCAGTAGCGATTCAACAACGCCCGTGCAGCCTCACTGCTTGAGGGCCCCATGAGTCCAAGACGCCGTTGCAGATCGGAAACAGTCTGCTGGGAAGGGTCAGTAGGATGAAGGTCCTGTTGCCCTCCTGCCTGAAGGTAAGAATAGCCGCCCCCCACCACGAAGACGAACCCGACCGCCCATACCGCCAAGGTCCTTACCATCGTCCCACCCTCGGAGTTTCAGGCTGACCGGACTCCCTCCGGCCGGCGAGCAATGCCACTTACGTTCGGCAATTCATTCTACTACTTGACCTAACAAGAACCTACCCGAGACAGGAACCAAGGACTCTAGCAGTATCCCTGTCTACCAACTGACTCAGGTTCAGAGCTCCTGTTCGACATCAAGAAAACGAATAACAGGCGGCTCATCTAAGGACTCCATCAAAGCCGCGATGAGACCGGTGTCAGTCCTCCACTTGAAGTAAGCCTCATAGTGACCTTTTGAGTCCCATTGCGACACTGCTTCTAGAACATTCTCCTGCTCCAGGTTGGTAGCTATCTTTACCCACCGGCAACCCTCGTAAGCTCGAGTAGCAGGCAGTATTTCCTTGAATGTTTCAAGGAGAGGCGGAATCTGGCCTTGCTTGACCTTCAACTGCAGGTTCACGACAACGCTCATTAAACTTCTCCTTTCACTTGAAGCGGCGTAGAGCCGATATTGGCACTACATGCGAACATCTGGGACATGGTGAAACTTGCTGGGTCAGCAGAATAAGCCCTAACGGCGTCCCCCTCGATTCAGTCGCAATCAGGCCCTGGCGCCGGCGGGGCATTCGGCACTCCAAGCGACTGCACTTTCCAGCCTAGATTGAGAGGCTGGAATCACTACTGGCAATTCGCTCCTATACCTTCCTCACAGGCCAGACGCTCCAGACGCCAGACCATTCAGTCTGCAAGCGGATGGGGACGGATTTGGAACTTTACGAGAATCGGTTTCGACACTGAAACGAACTCCCCATTGTCGACAGCGAGGCCACCCTCGGCATGCCACACCGTGTCTGCCCCCGTTGATGAGAACACTCCCCGTCCCTTCCAACCACCAGCTGGGTCGTCGATCCGACCATCCAATCCCCGTGGATGAAACCCCCCCAGCGGATACGGCACGCGCATGACAATCGCCTCACCCGTCTCAGGCCTCAACGCAATCAATGAATCCGACCCTGTGCCGGTAGCAATTGGCACATTCACACCTAGACCTAGCGTATTAAACTGATCTACCCAGTTGTAATAGTAGTAATCAGCTCTTATGTCCGTACCTTGAAACGTCGGTCCCGGTAACGGATATAGCTTCCAGCCCTCGGGACAGTGACGTCCCTGATGCGCCGCAGGTCCGACCAGAGAGCCACACTTGGTGCGATCAAAGCTCGCCAAATGGTTCGTTCCAGAAAGCGCCGTCCATATGAGCCCGTTCCGGTCTACGTCGATGCCACGAGGCATGAAACCCACTTCGCCTCCCCGCTCCATATCCCAACGCTCAGACGGCACCTCAAAGACTTCTGCGATACAGCTTTCCGGAGGGTTGTCACCCACAATCACCCGTATGATCTTGCCAGGATATGAATCCTGCGCACCCCAAACCGACCCATCGAGTGGATTCACAATAATCCCATAGGCTCCAACAGTCACTCGGGTATCAAGACTGGAGTCAAAGTCATAGGTATTAGCAACAGTGTCCTCTTCGAATCTGGCACGACGAACCGGGTCCGGTTCATTCCAAGGCTTGGTAATCCGGCCGTCGCCATTGGTATCAACCACGGTCGGGCACCATCCCTGAGAGCGCTGTCCATCCCCGGTCTCATCAAAGAGTCTGGTGTTAATCCAGCCAAACACCGCCCCATTCGGCTGGCCCAGGAACAACGTCTCATCCTGGTCATGTGCAAACTGCAAGTGGTGTGTCGCGAAGCAAGTGTCAATCAGCGTAAATTCCTGGGTTGCAGGGTTGAAGTAGCTCACGTTACGACCAGACCGCTCCAGAGGAAAATATTCCGCATACTTGCTGTCGCCACCTTCCCTGCACCACCGTGGTTGATCGGCCGGCGGACGCAACGTGGCGGTATACCAAACCCGCCCACGGCTATCCAGCATGGGATTATGGATACTTGCAGGATTAAAACGATCGAGATTTGCCAGCCGAGATGGAGGGTAGCCGGACTGGGCGTAAGAGGCCCGCATGGTGGAACGGTCGACCAACGTGGGAATCCGCAACATCGTCGTTGTGTGGGCGATAGGGTCCAAGATGGCCAAGTTGTCATTCGCAATGTCAACGCCGTACACCGGACCAGAAGCGTTCACCGATGGGTCGCGCTTGTCCGTTGACACCTCGTCATGGATCTTGCCCATTTCGTCCGTCCATTCCCACTGAGTCAGAACGAGATTCCGTTCGATTCCTTGCGGACGTGGCGGCGCAGGTGGCAATACACCGGTTGCAATGCGGTCACTCCAGTCAGCGAACATCTGCAACCCTCGCTGGCGCCCAAAACGTGTCATCCACGAGGTCATCTCGGCACCTCGCTGGCCCATTTGAACGCGGGCATCCCAAACTTCAACAGTCGAGTCGTAGCGTTGCTGTTCCGGATGTTCACGGGTGAATTTAGTACCGACCTGATGGCACCGAAGGCAGCCCTTCAAGTTATACAAATACTCGTGCTGTGTCTCTAACTCAGGACTAATTCCATTACCGACCGGCCCGGTACCCGGAAATTCGCTCTCCCCCGGAGGGGCCATCAGCGACAGCCAATAGTTCGCAGGATAGACCGCAGCCGCCTCCTGTAAGGTCGGCGCGACCGATGCTACAAGGACGAGGTCGTCTCCGGGCCTACCACGTACTGGAGCCGAATCGACGAGTCCATACCCTCGAACCCAAACTGTGTAGCTCGCCGGCGGAAGCTCCGGCAACAAAAAGCGTCCCTCATCGGTGGTCACGACAATCTTGCGAAACCGAGTCTCGAAATCGTCGGTCTCAGCAATGACCCACACTCCAGATTCGACGCCTTCACCACTGGTTACAACCCCTGTAATAGTCGCACTCTCGCTCACTTGGCCATTCGCCAACAGCCACAACGAGCCCGAAAGCAGCAGCGTTCCAGTCACTAGCCATTTTGCTCGTTGTCGCATCGCGTCCTCCTGCAGATTCACTGAGCTGTCTCGTTCAACTAAGGGGTCGTGGTGTCAGAGAAGGTCAGAACGGTCAACTCAGGATATGACGGCGCGCACCCGACCACGCCGTATAGCGACACCAATTTCATACAACCATGAAAACTACCTAGTAACCGCTACGTCCCCTCCCCCAACCACACTTGCATCAGAGCGGAAGCCAATGGTACCGCTAGCCAGCAGTGGGTTCAATGCAGCTGTCCGAGCTGACCTACCAATCTGTCGCTTCTCCCTTACCTTCCGCCTCACACCTGGAAGCACCCATCAATCGCCAGAGCAAATACCTCGCAGACCTGGATTAGCAAAGTCCTTGAAATCGGCAGCCAATAAATGTAACATCACGACATTAAAATAGTTATATTGGACAATTATCATCACTGGGGGAAAGATGAAAGTCCTAGCGACCGTTCTAGTATGCGGTGTGTCCATAGCCGCCCTAGGCACATCAAGCGCAGAAGCCCAGACCACTGAATCCAGGCTCCAGCAAGTGACCTATATGCACATCAGTCCTGGGCAGACACAGGTTACGTCGAAGCACTCAGGACCACCCCAGGCAACGCTAGACAAAAGGAGATCACAATGGCATTAGGCGACCTTATTCTCAACGAATCCGGGCAGGTCACCGGAGTCCGCGTTCTTTCGACCGACTCATCTGGCACCAACCTTGAAATATCCCTTCAGCTGTCAGGAACCATTCGAGGAGTCGTTGAGACCACTCTGTGGACATACACGACTCTCACACGGCCTGATGGTTCGGTGTATGGCACAGGACAGGGCGTGATGACGACGCAGGATGGGGACGTTATCCATCTTATCGGACACGGCTCTGGACGAACTCCGCCACCTGGAGAAACCACGCACTTTCGCACCATGCTTCATCCTCACAGCACCTCGCCCAAATATGCCGATTTAAATGGCATTGGCTTAGCTGGAGAGTACGACGTAAATCCAGACGGAAGCGCGGTTAACAAGTGCTGGGAGTGGAAATAGTCCGTCGAACGAACAGTCCCTGTGACTATTCCCTGCCAATATCCACGCGAGAATTTTGGGCTCTGTAATCAAACGGCTGGCACCGGCCAGACGCTAAAATCGCATGGACAGAGGCAAAGACGGGCGACTGGCTAAGTTTAATCGTTAGCAACAGCGGCCTTGAGCCAATCACCTCTGATGGCGAAGGTAAAAGGAGGCACGATGGCAGATACCATTGGAACATTTTCGTTGAAACACACGGGAACCACTTATGGCAGCACCGACGGCTGCCTTGTAACCAATGCCAACTTCGAAGGTTCAGCCACAGGATACGTCGCAGGCTTTGGCACCCTAGGGGTGAAGCAAAAGTTGGCCGACGCTTCGGCCACCAGCGGTACTTGCACTTGGGCGGGTCAGGCATTTACCGAAGACGGAACCACACTCGGAGGCTTCGGAAACGGCACCTGGCAACAGAAACCCGGTGAAAGCAACTGGAGGCTAGACATCACTATCGACGCTTCTAATGGCGACCGGGTCCGTATGGTCGGGGTGCTTGACCTGGCGAGCCGGTCCTTTCAAGGGGAGATGTTCGACGCAAAGTAACCTCAAGGCGGAGAAGGCCCGGTGCCTGGCACAACCACATGTTGTCCCAGGCACCGTCCAACACGCCCCACCTACAGTTTTTACTCAGCGCTATGTTTGTTTCCGCTGAAAGTCCGTGCCGCGTGGTCCATGACCCCCTTCACTTGCAATCACGGAAACATAGACTCTTGTTGGCCAGTGCAAAAACTGACTCCATCAACAACCTGCCTAATGGTCATTACGCTGAGAAAGCTGCATCCATATTCACCACAGGCTCGAACGAAATCTTGATTTGATGAGCAAAGTTCTGATAGTGGTAAGTCTGGTACTCAGCAAATGCCTCTGGAGTCGCGGCTTCAAAGAGTACATAGCCACCCCAAGTTGTTGCATAGACACCATGAGTTTTGATGCCATCTTTGACATTTCCAAAGTTTCCAGTGCTCCGAAAGGCCTTTAACCCAACTTCCCATAGCGCATCGAACTCACCTTTGTCTATACCGCCACGGTTATCAAACTTCTGCATATACAACTGCCCCATGTTCGACCCTCCTCTTGTATTGTGCTGTTCTACCACTCGTGAACGTGTGGATCCTCAGTTTCCACAACCGAGAAACACGCTCACAACAACCATGGCCTACCCCTGACAGACCAACCGTTCAACGGTCCCGCGAATGTTCACGCAAGAACGACACTATCCGGTCGGCGGTCTCGCGAGGATATGTATGAGCGCCCCCATGGATCCAAGTCATAACCGGGGCTGAGGTATTAGACCCGTAGACTGAACAACCTTCCCCGCAGCTCGTCGGTCTAGCATCAACCCTATTAACCCCTACAGCGACCGCGATTGCAGCTGTCTGATCGGCGAAACTCACCACTCGGTCACGCTCTCCTGCCACATGGAAAAGAGGCATCGGCTGTCTCGGCCGAACCGACGGGCGAAGACGAGCTGCCACCGGAGCGTAGGCAGCGAACACACCAGGTCTCTCCGCCCATAGTAGATAGGTGAACATCCCTCCGTTCGAAAATCCTGTCGCATAGATACGGTCGCTGTCGATGTTGTAGCTGTTCCGCAACGCCGAGAGGGCTACGTCAACAAGCCTGAGGTCCCGATCACTATCACCTCGCTCCACCTGCCAACCTGGCAAACCTCGACGCCTAGGAAGCCCTTGAAAATAAACGACGAGTGCTTCCGGCCACGCACCATGTATATTCGTGTATTGAAAGTTCTGCATGTTGTCGCCATAGCCGTGAAACGAGAAAATCACAGGAATGTTTTCCTCAGTCACTGCAGGCGCATAGACTATAGCCTCGCGTATCTGACCATCGACATCCCATCTCATGACTTCCGCCGAAGTCCAAGTTGCGGCACCTAAAACCAGAGACAGGCCGATCAAACCAGTGCGTAACCATCGCATCAGGACTCTCCCCATTCTCACAGAAAAACTAGCAGGCCAGAGAGAGGCTCTCTCATTCGCCTCTCCGACCCAAACACCGCCGTCGACCTCTACCATGTCACCCATTAAGCGCGCCCCAGCTGAAGGAAGCGCGTCCCGGACCCATGCTTTCTGATAGCTGCAATATTTCGATAGAGAACAATAGCAGAATATGGAGATATTTACCTTGAGACCTCAAGGGTCATCTTCTAGACGCACCGAAGTCCACGACCTCTCATAAGGGAATGAAATTCTAAGGCGTAGACGACTGAAAAGTCCTCCGGTATCATCGGCAGGGAAATTAAACAGCATTGTCTTGAATAATGGACAGCAGCCTGCGAACCAAGCGGTAGATGGAGACTGCGGATATGCACCTTCGTCCTTGGGTTGAAACGACTCACGTAAGTACCAACAACTGGACCGCCATAACCAAGAATGTCCTTTGGACGCTCACAACACGATATGCCTGGCCACAGTGGTCAAGCGATATACCGTCTGTGATCTTGTTGGGATCGTCCAAGGTTGATTCAAAGAGCATCTCAGCGGACTCTTGGTCGTCAACCGGCAGACACGGTCAACTTTGAAGCCCGTAGGAAAGGACTGAACATGGCAAAGAAAGACAACAAGACATCGGTTGACCCAAAAGGTCTAAGCAGGCGGGATTTTGTCAGGACAGGGGCTGCAGCCGGGCTGGGCGCAGGCGCTCTGTTGGAATCAGAGCAATTACAAGCACAGGAATCAGCTACTAGCGCCACCGACACAGCGTGGGACTACGAAGTAGACGTTGTCATAGCAGGTGGCGGCTGCGCAGGCCTAACGGCCGCTATTCGGGCGAAAGACCTCGGAGCCAGCGTGCTGGTAGTTGACCAGAATTTCGACCTTGGTGGCCGGATGTTACACAGTGGGGCCTTTGTATCGCTTGGAGGGGGCGACCCGGTTCAACGAAGGGATATGAAAGGCGAAAGCGATAAGGAGGGGCTCATCACCGTTGACCCAGTTGAAGACCCGGAAGAACTCGACGACAGCGTCGATCTCCTGTTCACGGACATGACCGACTGGTCGGTTGTCGATCCAAAAGGACAAAACCCTTACAGATACAACGAGCGCGAACTGGCTCGCTCTTGGGCCGAAAATTGTCCAGCCACCCGCCAATTCCTGATTGACAACTATGTCCGATTCACGCGGGTAAGTGGGACACACGGCGGCGGAGGGTTATCGAGGGCACGGGGAGCACGCTGCTTCCTTATGTTAGGCGATAAAACAGACATCAAGGCAGGAACCATCACCGCGGAAGACGCAGGTGTGGCCGATCCCGAACGAACCAGTGCATTCGCTCCAGTGCAAATGAATAATGCGACCCGCACAGTTGCACCCAACGCGGTAAGCAACGGAGTCGCTCTTTCCCGATCTCTAGAATTCTCAGCGAGGGAAAAAGGCGTCGAGTTTATGTTCCATCGCCACTTCGACGAGCTTGTGCGTGAGGAGCCATTCACGGGCAGAGTTGTAGGGATCAAAGCCCACTACGCACCACGGCTGCACCCTGAAACGGGCGAACGCTTGGAGAGCTTCTGGGACAATGGCAATGTCGATGAACGGCGGGACACAATAAACATCAGAGCCCGTCAAGCCGTGATTCTTGCCAGTGGCGGACACGCCGGGAATCCCCAGGTGCGTAGCATGTTCTACCCTGCCATGCGGGAACCCGCCTTCCCGACGAGCGGGAATGCACTGCAAGGAGCCCACGGCCAGGACGCCAGTGCTCTTATAGCTGGGCTAAGGGTTGGCGCTAACCTGGCCGGGATGCAACAGAACATCTCCTATCCAACAACATTTCACATCTCAACACGCCTAGGTACTCGAGATGCCTATACCACCATGATGCCCGGCCACCCAACATTTGGCTTTCGTAAGTCAGCGGGAGTTAATGTCGGCAATGCAGGCTTCGAGGAATTCATAGCCGTCAATCAGGTAGGGAAGCGTTTCTTTAGCGAGGTCCGCCTTCCCACTAGACCCGGTGGGAGCCGCTACCCAGGCGACCGAGGTGCACCTGGACAAGGACTCTCACACAAGCCACTCGACTGGCGTAACTGCCGGAAAGAGTGGGTCCGTGAAATGTACAACTATGACCACGGCTTGGACGCGGCTCTCGCTCTTAATGAAGGCTCCAAAGCTCCAGACTACTACTCAGGACCGCTTTGGGCGATATTCGACCAAGAAGCGGTGGAACGAACTGGCTGGGAGTTGCGTCACCCCTACGTATCCGATAACGGCTACTTTTTCCAAGCTGACACCATCGAGGAATTAGCTGAAAAGATGGCTAAAGGACATGAATTTCAGAGGGTGCCACTGAGCCACCTTGCTGAGACCTTGACCAAATGGAACGGTTATGTCGATGCAGGCGCCGACCCGGAGTTCGAACGCGAAGCGGACGCCCCCATGTATCGCATCGCTACCCCACCATTCTACGCTCTCTCGATCATGGTGATCTGGCACGACTCCTATGGTGGCCTAAGGGTGAACGGCCAGCAACAGGTGGTAGACATGCAGGGCCAGGTCATCCCAGGTCTCTACGCAGGAGGCGAAGCCGTAGGAGGATTGAACAAGCACGGTCTGGGTAAGGGGCACGTCCATGGATACGTCGCTGGCACCCATGCCGCCGGAGAACCAACTAGCTAAATAGTCATCAGTTCGCTCCGGCGGGGAGAGCCTTGTCCCCGCCGGAAGCTAATACGTTCCATGACCGAAGAAACCGATCCGACCCGTCCAAACAAAACCTGTTTCATCGAGGTGTCCCCAAGTGAGGTAGATGCCGGCACTGACCTTACCTTGAGGGGCAGAGTCTCAACCGTTCCGCCCAAAGACCTTCGCGGCAGCGCCCTCACAATCAAGGACCAAGCTGGGGCTCTCATAGAACACCTTGACCTTGCTGAATTCAACGGTGTCATTAACGAAACAAGAGAGTGCGTGGTTAAGGCGCCTCTTCAAACAGGGCACCACACTTGGGTAGCCATCAACCCAGCACCCACCACACCAGGCACTGCACCAGAAACAACGTCGACACCATTCTCCTTCACGGTCAAACCACACGACACACGTATCGTTGTATGGGACTTGCCATCGGCCATCGAAAGTGGGGACCACTTCCGTGTAAAGGTCGGCGTCAAGTGCTCCTCACAGTGCCAGGCCTCTAATTGGGAGGTTGAGGTTTCGGACCAAGATGAAAGACGCCAGGCTAGAGCCACACTCGATGACACACCATGGCCAGGCACAGATGCGCTGTTCTTCACCGAAGTCACTCTAACTGCCCCTGTCGACCCAGGGCTTTACACCTGGACAACCAAGGCTCCGCTAGATGAGGTAAACATCGCACACACTGAGGGTGTTGCTCATTTTGGCGTAAGAGTCGTGCCCAAACACGACTGTCTATTAACAGTGGTCGCCATAGACAAGGAACGACAGATTCCCATCAAAGGCGCCAAGGTTTCTGTACACCCTTACAGAGCTGTCACCAATGAACGAGGTGTGGCGGAGATAAAAGTTCCGAAAGGTCCATACAGACTCTTCGTCTCAGGAAAGGATTATTTTCCCTTTCGGAACGACGGACAAATAGAGGCAGACCATAAAATCAAGGCTGAACTTTCTGTCGACTTGGGACTCTCAGACGCCGATGTGTGGTCCTGAATTTCCAGCCAGCACAAAACGGGAGAGAATCTCCGATGCTGAAACTAGTATTTAGTGTTTTTGGTGTGGCGCTCGCTGTCACACCGGTTACCGCAGCACCACAGGAGACCAACGCAGTCCTATTGAACCAAGGGGAGCAGATTTACCAAGACAACTGCGCTCTTTGCCACCAAGTCTCCGGGACCGGGTCCCCGCCAACGTTTCCAGCGTTAAACGGTAATGCTCTCTTGGGCAACGCTGCTCGAATCGTCAGGAGCATCCAACAGGGCACAGACCAGATGCCCCCATTTCCATATCTGACCATAGAGGAAATCTCTGCAGTAACGAGCTACATCCGCAAGGCATGGCAGAACACATGGGATGACGTAGACATTGAAGAGGTTGCCTCAACGCTCGAAGGCTCTACCGCAAGTGACCAGATGACATCGGTCTGGGATACTGTGTTTACTGAAGAACAAGCAAACCGCGGTCAGGCTGTATATCAAGGAGCCTGCGGCCTATGCCATGGCCGCAGACTGAACGGGGCTCCAGACGACCCGGATATGTCATCGACACCTCCTTTAGCGCGAGCCAGGTTCTTACGCATCTGGGGAGGGAGATCGCTCGCCACCCTGTTCAGTTACATCAGGGCGACGATGCCGGAAAGCAACCCAAATTCTTTGACTGAACAGGAATACACCGACGTCATAGCATACATGCTTAGCGTCGGTGGAATGCCGACTGGCAATGAAGAGCTTCCAACCGACCTTCAACAATTAGCCCACATGTTCATCCAACCAAGGCCATGAAGAAGAAGCAGGAGACAAAGGACCCGAGTCACAGTAGCCACCTCACTCAAACTAAGGCGCCTGTCTGACCAGACGTCCAATCCGGGCCATCACTCCTTCACGTTCGGTGTTCTCGATTTTGTCGAGCAAGTGCGCACAAGACCCGGCAAAACTCTCACTGGGAACTAAGACACCAAACCAGGACCCTGTTCCAGTCATGCCAATCCTTTATAGGCGAGACTAGCTTACTCACCAATAGGACCACCGGCCCCATCAAGTTCAATGTGGAAAGACCCGTTTCCATCTCCATCCAAGCTACCGGCTGAACATCAACTCCCTACCGCTAAATTAAATCTCGAGGACACTAATTCGCCGGAACTCTAATAAGCCAAGCTCCCCTTGAATACCGATATGTCCCTCCAGGTTCTTGATCCCCGTAGCCGTTGTGATCAACACGCCATTCAATTCGATCCGCAAATTTTCACCTTGTGCCGTGATTTCATACGTGTGCCATTCACCGGCTGGCTTGTACGCTTCCTTCAACGCATCGATATCAAATTCATGTTCGAATGGAGGAGCACCATAGGGAATCATGTTGCCCAGCGGGGTACCGGTGAGGGTGTCCATGCACTGCACCTGGTAGCCATTATTGGGCCACCCATTATTGTCATCTGCACTAGTAGAACCCGTGCGGACAAAGATGCCGCTATTCGCTCCAGCCTCCAGAAAGCGAAATTCCATGGTCAAAACAAAATCACTGTAGACATCACTAGAACGTAACCAACCAGTTCCACGAGCTATCTTCAACACGCCATCTTCCACTAGGAATTGCCCGTCGTTAATAATTTCCCAATTGTCCAAGTCTCGACCATTAAACAACTCAGTTTGAGTATTCTGAGCCTGTGCACCTTCACCACCGACACCCACTATGCCGCTGAACAAGATGATTAACGTTATTAACCTCATATTCCCCTCCGTTATTACTCGTATCTTGGTCTAGGCAGGCACAGCTTTCTTGCCTTCGACGCTTGTCCTGAACAAGTCAGGTGCCAAATTTCAGGCCTTTGCACTACATCTCGAGATAACATCCACACAGGATCCGACCTTCCCACGTCAACGCTCAGCAGCAATCACTAGAATGCGGATTGATGTTCGATAGCTTAGGGGAGGCCAACGTTCCTAGAATGGCTCTGAGTCCGCCTCATTTTTTGCATCTGATCTAAAACTTTGGTTTGGCAGATAGTGGACAAGCCACTGCTCGATGCGTGTCACCACACCAGACAGCTTAGCCGTAATCTCTTGGGCTCCATCGACTCCAACCGCTTGAGCCAGCGGTGACCCCTGATCAAGCCCTGCAAAGTTCTCAACATGGAAAACATGGACATACCCACTTGCACCACCCAGCATAATGGCGCCACTCGTATGGTGCATCTCCGCCTCGTCAAAATAGGGCAATACGTCATCCACCATGACACGAAGGTATTCCTCCTCTCGACCTGGCAGCACTGAGACAAACTGGACCAGCATGAGTGTCGGTTCCTCGTCGTCTGGCAGTGGATTATCGATCGCTGGGGTAGCACGTAGGGCGTAAGTCTGCCTACTCGTGATGGCGCTACGTATTCTGTTGATCACGGCGGCCCGGTCTGGACCGGCATCAACAGCCTGCCCAAAGGTCGAAAAATCCGAAAATGGCGACATGATCAAAAACTGGTAGGTATCACCAAAAATGGCTGTTCGGGTCACACTGCGCCAGCTCGTTCCAGCCTCTTCCTCAAGAGCAGAGAGCTCACCCTGAGCAGCCAGAAACTCGTCCACACTGGTTGGTTCTACCTGAACAACAGTCATTTGTAACCAAGGTGGGTGACCCTGCCCTAAAGAGGTCTCTGATAGCGGCAGGAGGGTTGTCAAGACAACAAGAGCGACACTAGTTCGCAAGAACTTGCGTAGTAGTCCGCCCACCGACAATCTCCCATGCGTCACCGTAAGCAGTAACAACAACGCCAAACTGAGTCCATCCCTTCCAGTCGTGCTGCTCAACAAGAAACACAGTTGTGGTTGTTCTTTGAACCGAGCTTTTCAAGAAGCGCTACCGTCTCAGGCATCGGTGAAACCCTCTGCACCGGGCCGTTGGCCATATCCGCCGTCGTCTGACCTCTCCGGCTTACAGCAGTGACGTCTCCACCCTCCTCCACCAGATAGAGGATAAGCAAGTCGTCACCCCGAGCAGCAGCATGGTGAATGGCATTGTAGCCATTGTGGTCCCGCTGATTCACGTCTGCCCCAAGTTCAACCAGATACCTGACTGTTTGGAGCCAGGCATCTGGCGCATGACGGTGTGCATTACCCGCAAACCCTTCCCCATAACCGACTCCGGATGCCGCATGGAGCGGATATACAGCCGGGTCGCCCTCCTTGTAGGGCGGTAAACCCGACGGGTCAGGTCCCAGTATCGATAAATCGGTCGCTACCCAAAACCCAGGCGCGGAAGGTAGCGCTACTGTGACGCCCACCTCATCGGCATTCTCAGCCGTTGTCCCACCACGTGCTCGGCGTGGCGGCGGTGCTTTAGTCGGAATGTTAGGATCAGCGCCATATTCGACCAGCAGACGCATCGCTGGGAGATCTGTAGCATAGGCAGCCCGCCAGAACGCCGTAGAGCCCTCGGTGTCTACGAGACCACAGTTCCGATTCCCGCATCCACTGTAGACCATGTACCAGGGATGACGGGTAAGCCTGACATCCGTGTCAGCCCCAGCTTCAAGCAACGCCCTCATCACATCAAGATAAGTGGATTGCTGGAACCCATGTTGCTGGGGCTGCGGGAACCGAGTACGCGGCTGCCACTCAGCATTGATAGTTGCCCACAATGGGGCTACACCGTTTAGGGTGGCGACCTGATTAGGATCGGCTCCACGTGCAATCAGCAGCATCGCCAGATCAAACTGCCCATTGATCGTTGCCATCAATAGCGGGCTCGTTGCATCACCGGCACTACCCTGATTAATATCCGCCCCTCCATCGAGCAATGCTGTCACTGCACCCATGTGACCTTGTCGAGCAGCGTGCAGAAGGGCCGTCAATCCCCCCTTTGTATCGATAATTGGTGGTCGAGTGCTAGAGGCAACATCCTCCATCTCATCTTCAAGATCACCAGACAGATACCGGGCTCGTGCCGCAAGCACCGCTGCCTGAACCTGACGCGAAGTTGCCCGGACACCACCTTCCTCAAACGCCGCTAACACCTCACGCTGCCGCCCCCTAGCCGCTTCAGCTAATCGACCTTCAGTAACGAGATCGACCACTTTGGTGGTGATGGAAGGGTCAGCTCCTTTTGCCAACAGAACATCCACGGTATCTACCCGGCCAAGAGCGGAAGCAAAAATAAGCGGTGTCTGCCCCCAAGCGGTCTCCACGGCATCAATTTCTGCCCCATGGTCAAGCAACATAGCCGCTGCCGGCCCTACACCGGAAGCCGCAGCGAGATGCAGCGAAGTTACACTACCACTCGTCGTTACAGCCAAGACATCAGCACCGGCCAGTAGCAGTAACTCAATAACCGAGGTGTGTCCCGATGCACTCGCTATGTGTAGTGGCGAATAATCTCCGATTCGGGTTACCGCATTTGGGTTGGCTCCTGCATGGAGCAGCATTTCGGCCATCGGACGGTCGCCACGATCAGCGGCCCAATGTAGCGCTGACATCCCGTCACCGTGGGCTCCATTGGCATCCTCGCCTGTCTGAAGCCACCCACGCACCGCATCTAAGTCCCCGCGGCGTGCAGCATCAGCCACTGGGGTACTGGATGGTGCCGCCCTCAGCACGACCCCAAGCACCAGAACCCCAGCCAACGCTACCGCTCTACATCTCAATTCCACTGGCCACTCCCCTGCCATCCCTGAGTGCTGGGTTACGCGGATAAAGAAAACGTGCCACTGCTGTCACCGAAGCTCTCGATCTCAAGCCCAAGCCCCTGCATCAAGCTGAGCATTACGTTCGCCATTGGCGTGCCATCAGCCGCCTTCAGATGCAAATTTCCTCGAAGGTACCCATCGGCACCGCCTAGCAGAGCCAGGGGACAACGGCGATGGTTGTGTATGTTGCCGTCGGCCATCGGTGAACCCCAGATAATGGCCGTCTTATCAAGTAGCGAGTCCTCTCCCTCCATCGTCCCCTGTAGCCGTTCAAGAAAGTAGGCCAGCTGTCCGACGCGATACTTACAAATCGTGTTGAAGTCCATGATCCGCTCTTCGTCATCGCCATGGTGAGACGCCGGGTGAAACGGCCGGTTCGTTCCGCTCTCCGGAAACACCCGATTCTGAGCATCGCGTCCAGTCTTGAACGAAATCACACGGGTCATATCTGTTTCCATCGCCAACACCTGCAGGTCAAACATCAGTCGCATGTGCTCCGAAAACGAGTCAGGCACCCCAGGGGGAGCATCTGGCAGCTCTCGTGACTCCACACCATCATTGCGCCGCTCCACCAGCTGGATCCGGCGTTCGACCTCGCGCACATTGTCCAGATAACGGTCAAACCTCCGTTGGTCCACAGCGCCCAGCTCTTTCCGCACTTCGGCCACGTCGGTCAAAATCCAGTCCAGAATACTCTTACGTGTCGCCCGGCGATCGGCCCGCTCCTCGGGGGAGCCTCCCGCCCCAAACAGCATGTCGAAAGCAATCCGGGGATCCCGAATCATGGGCAAGGGTTCACTCGGCGATGCCCAGCTTATTGAATCGGTATACGCGCATGAGTAGTTGTAGGTGCACCCACCGGCTTGATCTAGATTCTCAATGCAGAACTGCATCGAAGGCAACGGGGTATTCTGCCCGAAACGCCTCGCATACAACTGATCTAGTGAAGTTCCAACAAACAGGTCTGAGCCTTGAGTCTGCTTCGGATGGGACTGGGTGAGGAATACAGACGACGAGCGAAAATGATCTCCACCAATCTCCGGAGGGGCAAAGGCTTCGGCCATCCTGACATCGGTATTGCTAATGATCGTCAAGTGATCGCGAAAAGATTCGAGTAGCTTGAAGGGATTGTCATCCACCAAATCGAAATCCCTTCCCACAGTCTCAGGTGCAAACAGGTGCCTAGTCGCGCCCCATTCGTTACAACCAGGTAAACCGTGCACCTCCTCGATGCAAACCAAACGTGTTTGGCTCGCCTTAGCCAACACGGCAGAACCGAGGCGACCGACCGGCACCATGGCATCAAGGAACGGCAAAGCTACGGTTGCTCCTATGCCACGTAAAAATCTCCTGCGCGGCAGGTGCTTCCCACTGATTAGCACCATGATTTCTCCTCTTAGTTCCGACAGGTATACGCTCAGCAGCGGCACCTGCCTAAGTTTACTGCTCCCGCTTCCGCTGAAATGCGTCGCTCGCAACTACCCCCAAGACGAACGAAGCCATACGGTAATCGTTTAGCTCGGCAGAACGTGCAATGCCGCGAACTGCTGGCTGATCGAAATGCTCCACCCGGCGTCCAATCGCAAAAGCAAGTAAGTTCTCCGTGAAAGTCCTGACCAACGGAATCGGTCGCGCTAGCAGCGCATCAACCAGTCCACCGAGCGTCGACACAATGGTGCCATCATAAAAACTCCCAAGCGTGTCGAGCGGAGCACCATTCTCTCGCAAACGCCATCGGGCAGTAACATCGAAATTGTCCAGAGCGAGGCCTATCGGATCGATCAGTCGGTGACACGAGGCGCAACTTGGATTCGACCGATGCAATTCGAGTCGTTGGCGAGTAGTTAGCAACCGACCGTCCAACGCTCCCTCTGTGTCCTCCAAAGCCGGTATGTCAGGTGGAGGAGGTGGAGGGGGCGTTCCAAGCAGCACTTCCATCACCCACTTGCCGCGAAGCACCGGCGACGTGCGATTAGCAAGTGACGTGAGCACCAGTATGCTTCCATGACCGAGAACACCTCGCCTAGTCTCGTCGGGGTAAACGACCCGTCTGAATTGCCGACCGGCAACACCAGGAATTCCATAGTGACGGGCAAGCCGCTCATCAACAAACGTGAAGTCCGCTCGATAGAGGTCCAGCAGGCTGCGGTTTTCCTGAACTAGATTTGTAAAGAAAAGTTCGGTTTCTCGCCGCATGGCCTTGGCAAGGTTTTCGTCGTAGTTGGGATAAAAATTCGGATCAGGTCGGACTTTGTCCATATCCTGCAACCGAAACCACTGTGACGCAAAGCGTCTGCCTAAAGCCTCTGACCGAGGGTCTGCCAACATCCGTAACGTTTGTCGCTCTAGTTCATCAGGTGACAATCTGCCTTGATCAGCCAGAGTCTGAAGTTCTTCGTCTGGAGATCCCCCCCATAGGAAAAACGACAGCCTAGAGGCCAGGTCCACATCGCTCACGCGATAGCCACTGCGTGGAGGGTCGACAGGCTCACGCTCAAGCCGCAGGACAAAGTGGGGACTTGCCAGCATCGCTTCGAGGGCTGTCCGCACCCCAATCTCAAAACCTCCATCGGCAACACCAGCCTCATAGAACGACATCAAGCCATCGAGATCTCTAGTCGTCAATGGACGTCTATACGCCTCTCGACCAAGTCGCGTAATGATGTCACGAGCGCATGGGTAGGCATCACTAAGTCCTGTCGGCCGGCATGTGAACACCCGCTGGCGGCTTGGTGTGTCTGACAGACCTGTCACATTGTAGGGCCCGCTTACAACAAGGTCCCGCAGATGAGGTAGCGTTGTGACACCAGCACCACCTGAACCTCCACCAGCGAACGACCAGTCGTGAGGACGAATCAAGTCCTCGTAGGGACCATCTGACCGTCGAATGAAAGCCGCAGCCAACCGATGCTGTCCAGCCCTCACGAAGATAGGCTCTGTCTCAGTCAGGGCTCCACCGCGGCCATCCGCACCGACCCGGCGGTCAGTGTTGAAAGGCAACAACGCAATGCGTTCACCATCAATTGAAACATCAACATCTTCGATTCTAGTGTTGGCCCCAGAAGTAAAAGTTAGTCCGAAGACGTATTCCGCATCAGCTGGGAATACATGGTCGACAACCATACCTCCCCGGGTCCCATACGGAGCGCCCTCGACGTAATCCCAAGGATGCTGCGAGATATACTCCGAGTTCGAGTAGGTTTGGTCTGCAGCGGATGTCTGTTGTTCACCGATTGCTAGACGACTGATGTCACTCGCCGCATTGAGATACGACTCAAGCAACATCGGCGACAGAGTTTGGGCATCGGCAATGTTGTCGAAGTTCGCGCTCAGTTGGTCGAGGGGCAACCAGTCTCCAGCGTCCACATCAAGCCCAAGAAGATCACGGATAGCACGACTGTACTCAGGTCGGTTGAGACGTTGGAAAGTCCGAACCCCAGGATTGGGAGCCTTAACAGCAGCCGTGTCGAGATTACGCTCCAGCTCCTCGACCAATCTGAGCAAGGCCTCGCCTTCTTGTCGTCCAATCGGCCGAGGCGGCATCATGCCGGCCCTAAGCTTACGAACCATCCGCTCAGCCACTTCAGAGTTGTCAGCGGCTACTTCCACATCGAAATCTTCCAGCGACAGATTGCCGCGGACAGACCGATCGTTATGGCAAGAAATGCAGGTGGTCCGAACCACCTGATTCGGATCGGCTTTCGGGGTAGACACTTGCGTAGCTTCAGCCTTTGCCTGAGCGGACACAGGAACCCCGAGACCATTGTGATAGGGGTTCATCGCAACAGCAAACAAAGCACAGAAACCGGCACATAAAGCCAGAAATGTTCTCATGAGGCTATCTCAAGACGTCTCGTCGCCCAGTGTAGCTCTGTGGTTCTCTGCGATCAACAAATGAGTCAATGGGCTCTGCCACGCACATCAGGTAGAAGCCCGAACCAACTATCGAACCGATCCTTGCTACCATTGACCGAGTTCTCGTCCTCGATCTAGAACAACTAGTCACCGAACCCGCCACAAATACAGAAAGAGCCATGACAAGACAACCGTCGCTCCTTCGTGGGCTGATGCTCCTCTCGTTTTGCACAACGGCCGGGTTATTGATACAGGCCCAGCCCATTACCACCGACACCCACCGGTTCACCGAAATCAGGAACGGAATTTACCTGGCGCAAACGACAGACCCTGTGTTTAACAGCAATTCCTTGGTGATCGTCAACGACAAAGATGTCGTTCTAGTCGATTCACACGTTACACCTGCCAAAGCACGTGAACTGATTGCAGCAGTTGCAACCCTTACTTCCAACCCAATAACAGCCCTGATCAATTCCCATCACCACTGGGACCATGCTCACGGCAACCAAGAGTTCTCAGATATACCCATCATCGGCCACGAGTTCACCTACATGAAATTGGCCGCTTCGCCCCTCGACGAACCGACCTACACACGGGGACTCGCCGGAAACGACGCTAGATTGCGCCAACTTAGGGATCAGATCGTGAGCACAACGGACGAAGCAGAACGCAATCGACTCCAAACCGACCTTGAACTCTTCGCTGCCCACGTCCAAGATTTCGAGGAAATCACACCTATTCCACCTACGGTCACCATGAAGACACGCATGACCCTCTACCGTGGAAGGCGGAAATTCAGATCCTGTTCTTAGGTAGAGCCCATACCGGCGGCGATGTAGCGGTGTATTTCCCCGCAGACAAAGTCGTGTTCACCGGTGACATGGCGTTGGCCGGACCCTCATTTCTTGGAGACGGATTCGTTGATGAATGGCCACAGACACTAGATAACCTGAAAGCCCTAGACTTCGACATTTTTATTCCGGGACACGGGGGCCCCGTCGAAGACTTAAATCGGATCGATCTCGTTCAAAACTACTACCGAGACCTATGGCAAAAGGCGACGCTGCAACACCAAGCCGGCATCGACGTCAATGAAGCGTCGAGAACAATCGACCTAACGAATCACAATGAAATTCCAATTCGACAGATCGGGGTTTCCCCTTTGACGGTTCTACGGATTTATGAACGTCTGGAAAACCCAGACTAATTGAGGCAAAGGTAGGAGGCGGAGCACTTGCCAGTTTGGTCACAACAGAGCCAGTGCCCCCGAATCTAGTCGAAATTAATTACCGCGCCTGAAGGTCGCATAGGTTCGCCACAGTGCTGGCACAGAACACCTCATCGGGCTCGTCAATCCTTGTAAGGCATTAAACCCGTTCCGAGATAAATCGAGCCTTTCAGCCATTGCGGTTGATGTAGAGGCCACCGTATTCACACGCAGCCTCCTTCCAGCTGGCCTTCCGATCCGGTTGCCCAATCGAGGTGTCGTGACCTGCATTAACAAATTACTATTCTCGGCTCTGTAGGCAGTAGCTATGCTTTGCACAAATTCGAACGCATCTGAAAGGTCTCTACCTTCTTCAAGCTCACAATAACGGACGGTCATCAAGGTGTCACCACCCGTAAATCCATCTGTCTCTGGAATAGCCCGACTGAGCCTGATGGTACTAGCTGCGAAGTTGCAGGCCATAACATCGCGCAACCGGGTCCTAGGTTCCGGTCTAGGCGCTGTGCTTGCTTGATTAGCTTCTCGCCGAGATATCAGCTCAGAAAAGCTTGGGTAATACAAAGCCGCAACTAAATCGTAACGTTCACTAAATGCTGGATCCAGGAAAAGAGGCTCACGGATAAACGCCGCATTGGGGGAATTCTCATCACGGCGCAATGACCGGGCCACCCGCACGGCATCCTGCACGGCATAGCCTTCGTTTAATACGCAAGGAACAATTTGGACCACAGCCGCAGGCAGCATATCTTGGGCAAACCCAGTCGACACGCCAATCAAAAAATACACTGCCATTAGTACCACTGTGCCAGTCCTAGTCACTTTGGAGCCCTTTCTTTGAGGCGCTTCTACAGGAAATCGTTCTGTAATCAACTCTGTGCAGTGGGGCCAGAGCCTAGAACACGCTCGAGCTCAACAGCCATGCAACCTGTAGGATGACAGATTGAAAATCACTGAGGGATTCTATAACGAGTGGAAGGTGTTTGAACGACACCAGGTAAGGCTGTCGAGCCTTTGCAAATAAACCCTGAAATCTCGAGTGAGAACCCGTTAGCCGATTTCGTGAAGGTGTGGCGAACTTGGCCTACAGGGATCCAGGCCGCTGAACTGCATCACTTCCACGTCAACCCACTGGTCGAAGTTCAGTAGAGGGAGCTACCGTCTAGAGCCAACTGCGTGGCAATGAAGGAATAGCTATCACTGATTAATGACAGGACCAACCTCAAGGTCAGCCCTGTCAGCTTCTCATCAAAATAGTCCGAAAGTGCCCGCCGCAGCCATGGGGCTCTTACTGTCCCCCAGCCGCAGCCT
>DEAE01000030.1 GCA_002347025.1 Acidobacteria bacterium UBA2990 | reverse complement strand
GCCCGCGTCCAGGCACCCCAAATCGCCAAGTGTGAATAGAATGTGTGCCGAAGGACGTTGACCCCAATGTCTTCCTGCGAATACCTTCCGAACCGCAGTTCAGAGACTCCCTCCCCGAACAGCCACCCTCGATTCAGCCACAACCCGAACAGAAATACACCCGCCGCGCACAGCAACGCCAATCCAACACTTAATTCAGGCACTTCGTTCATTAGGACCTCCTATCCCGTCAGGTCTGGTCATCAGACCACCTCACAAGCTCCGCCTCCGTTCCCTCTCGTCCTGAAAGGGCTCACACCTCGCTTAGAGGTCGGTTTTACGTTGAATAATTTCAAAGCGACTGGACACAATGCCCAAGAGCTGTCTGCGGCGGCCCGACCCGCGAGTGACCGACAACCCCAAGTGCTAGACCTCTAGCGTTGGAACCAGTCAGGCCTCTCGGCTGATGACGTCTTCAGCGACCGGGTTTGAATGCACTCAGGCGGTCCCTGAGTTTCTGCTGCGCCCGTCTGACGCGTGTAGACACCGTCCCCGGAGGCCAACCCAACCGCTCGGCGATCTGCCGACGGGTGTAACCCCACAAGGCCAAGCTGACACTCCGACGTTCACCGACGGGTAACGAGGTCACGGCTTTGCGAATAGCCTCACGCAACTCACGATTAATCTCAGTGTCGACGTCGGTGACACCTGCCCCTGACGAGGCCACCACATCGAGGGCCGCCTCTTCCCGCATTCGCCTGCGAAGCCAGTCATGACACTTGTTCGACGTGATGGTGTAGAGCCATGATCCAAATTTCGCATCCCGCTTGAACCCGCGCAGGCCCTGGTAGGCCGCCAGAAATGCCTGCTGAACGACATCCTGCACCTCGTCCATGCCACCGAGCCGCTTCATGGCAAGCCCAACCATCCGTGGCCGCCACCGACTATCGAGCTCCGTCCAGGCAGCCTGGTTACCTGATTGCGCTCGCGTGACCAGCACCTCGTCAGGAGCGACGGACTCACCTCTATCGGCGGAGACAGGACCATTGACCCGCCGGAAACACATACCCGAACCAAGAGATGACATCGACACTGTCTGCATGTCGCTATTATCGCAAACCTCTCTATTATTGTCAATTGACAATAACTATAATATTGTTAAATAACAATGTTCTTCATAAGCAAGGTCGCATCCATACCACTCGGCACATCACTTATTCGCCACGAGCACAGCACCGTCCACCCTTTTACGACGGGCAAGACCTCGCTACCACGTCAGGCAAGGCATCTTGGTGATACCATTAGGTGGTGCCGATTTGGCGGCGACGATCCCAGGCGGCCTCATCCATCGGCACCTCTCAACCCCTTGCAATACTCGACTCAGACAGCAACACTCTGAACCGTGTCTCGCCATGAATGACCAACCACACCCATTTGCCGTCGCTGTCAATATCCTGGTATTCACGATCCAAGATGACAAAATCAAACTTTTATTGAGACAACGCGACAAAGCCCCGTTCCGCGACCGCTGGGTTCTTCCTGGTGGATGGGTGCAGTCTAACGAAACCCTGCCAGAGGCGGCAGTACGAACCCTTCGCGAACAGACCAACATCACGACCGCGGGAACACTCCGGGGAAAACCGTTGAGTCAATTTCGAAGCTACTATGAACCCCAGCGCTACCCGAGACGCAACGTCACGACTATCGTCTACTGGGCTATCGTCACCCATTCGGAACTCGCCAAGGCCCTGGTAGACAGCCCACAAACAGCCGCCACCTGGCCATACAAGACCATCGACAGGGGGCGGATCGATCTCGCCTTCGACCATAAACGGATTATCCGCGAAGGCCTGAAACGGACGAGGCGGAGACTTGAGGGAACAACGGTAGCCACCAGATTCCTGCCGAAGCGGTTCACGATCAGCGACCTACGGCGTGTTTACGAGCTCATGTGGGACACCACCGACATCGACCCAGGTAATTTCCAGCGGAAAGTGTTGAAGTGCCAGGACTTTCTCAAGACAACGACCGACAAACGCCCAAGCCTGTCAAGCGGCCCCCCCGCAACCCTCTATACCGCTGGACCGGCAAGATTTCTGACATCCACCATCGTCATGCCGAACCAGGGCTGGCTGTAACAAACAGTCCACAGCACCAGTCAAAACACCTCACAAAGGCTTGGCACGTTCGCCACCTACGACAAAGACCGGTCCCGGCCTCAGCCAATTCCACTAGTTCTCAAAGCCTGCCAGGTGCACGACCTCCCCGTCGACAACAAGGCCCGCTGCCGTCATTGGGCCAGCATCGAGCCGCGCATCCGAACCCTGTCCCCTGCTCGGCGACACGTCCCACACAACGCCGTTCAGCTTCTCCAGGAGATCAACTGCAGGCTTGTTCTCTAGCGGTCCGTCCGATGCTTCGATAGCCCAGCTCTGCACCACCCGTGGCATCAGTTTCGTCCAGGTCGAGGGAGCGTCAAAGAGTTCAATCCCACACAGGCGTCCCTGGGCCGAGAGGAGCGCACCAACCTGGTGCGGCACTGGAGGAAACTGCGCAACTACTCGGTCAGTCGATGCCCGATGTTCCTGAAAGATATCTTCCATGGAGCCTGTCTGGGAATGAACCCGACGTCGCTTCGCCAGGCCGTCGACCGACCGCCACACGGCGTGCTGATCGGCACGAGGGTCCTGTCCTTGCTTCATCGAGGAAGACACCTGGGACATTTTAGAGGCACGCCCGCTGCTAAACAGCACGCTGGGACTCGTTTCAAAGTGGTCCGTTCTACGCGCCCAGCGACCCTGTTCCACACAGGTAACCGAGATGACCATCTTGGAGTCCGGTGGCACCATGACACTCAAGTTGACCACACGGTTCTGCTTCGCACCGAGTAAGTGCTCACCGTCCACGATGAACACGGGCTGCGATGCAGAGTTGATCACTAGGAGCTCTGGCACATGTCCTCCCTGAGAAACCTCTTGCACCGTCAGGCTCCCCTGCGCCGTCGCTTCCTCAAGTGTCAGATAGGGAGCTACTCTGGCCGACGGATTGAGCAGCGGCGTCATGGTCAGACCACCCACCACCACTGGCGTAGCTCGTTGCACTTGCCGGAGGACCGCGTCGATGGCCTGCCTTGCTTCCGCTTTCCCGCCGACATCTCCATTCACTACTGGCATAACAACCTCCTCTGTTCTGCATGCTCGCCACTCCCACCGTCACCAGTCACGGGAACAGGGCGTTTAGTCCCCCGCTCCCGGACAAGTCAGCCGTCAGCTGGTTGGAAGAGATTGCCTGGCCAAACAAAAGCCAAAACCGATCTCTAGTGGGGCTGCTGTATTGAAAGGACGGGCGAGTTGACGCCCATTCACCTCTTTAGGCGACCGGCGATCGCAAACGGATTTCTACAGATGAGTCCGTTGTGTTCACAAGAGTGAACACAACCTTGCAGGCACTAAATTCCGCCTGACTCGTTTCAAGACGGTTCTTCATTCAAAAGACACATCTGGGTTGTATGGTTTGGCAGACACGGCTGATATCCAGCCAAAAACGTCATAGTAAGAAAAATTATTTGATTATTATGAATATCAGGAAAAACCCACCTCGCCCAGTATTAAATATCACGCAAAAGTTTTATCTTTTCAATTAAACTTGACAGCCATGAATCGCAAGGACAACACAAACATGACTACAAAAATGACACGGTACGACATCACCCGACTGGCCACCACCACCCCATCGACCCGCGGCCTTAGATCACACTTGGAGGCGATTCAAACCGGGCCGTGTAGCGACACCATAGATGATGCTGCGAGAAGTGAGAACCTGGCGGTTGTCTTACAGGCCATCGAGGCTACCTGGGCACAAGGCCAGCAGGTTGAACGGGCTCGGAATCAAATAGTCAATGGTCGCTATGGGGTCTGCGAAAATTGCGACGACCCAATTGCTAAGGCCAGACTCAAGGCAGTTCCTTGGGCGACCCTCTGCGTTGACTGCCAGAGGCAGCAAGAGTCCTCAAAGACACCTACCGCTGCCACAGGTCTCGCATCGATCCGAGATGGTTTCGAACGAAGATTCGACGATGCGGCCTAAAGACTGGAACCTACCGTGGCAGGCAATGATTAGCGCTAACAGCAGCGCCTTTAACATGGAGGCCACTGGTAGCTATCGACTGTTCAGATCGAACTACTACATCACAGCGCGAAGATAACTTGGACCTAGTTGGCCTCTACTTTCAGGATGTGGCCCAGCATCCGATACGAACCAGAGAACATGAACCGAAATTACTGGCTGGCCTTGATGAGGTGGACAGCAGGCCATGCAAAAAGCCCTAGCAAGCTTGACTCCACGCGAGGCTCAATTACTCTTCGGCCTTTACGGGTTACATGGCCAAGGAGCACAGACTCTGACTAAAGTGAGCCAACACCTGTCGCTTGCGCGAGAAGGGGTTCGACTGATTCAAGAGCATGCTCTAGACAAACTAAAGTGCGGTCGCGACCGCTATGCCCTAATGGCCTGCTGCCGCACAGCCTAGTCCGGCTGCTTGAAAGGCGGTAAATTCCCACGAACCTGGCCACCGCATTCGCGTCTCCCATCAAACGATGACAAGCTGTGCCTGCTACAGCCACTCACACATCTTGCCAACCAGACAAAAGTCTTAGGCGGGCCAAGACACGCACACCCATCACCGTGTCATGTAGTCCACGGCCAGATTAGCCAAGGCCCGAACCCCCACGACGAGGGCACCTTCATCCGCGAAGAAAAGCGGCGAGTGGTTACCCGGAACCCTATCTGGATCTAGGCCATTTGGTGTCACACCGAGAAAGAAAAACAGACCAGGCACCTGCTGCTGAAAGTACGAGAAATCTTCAGCCACAGTCATCTGTGGCTGGATCATGACCGGAGTATCTCCAGCTACACGCTGCAAGGTCGGCAGCATCTGAGCCGTCAACGTTGGGTCATTGACCGTGACCGGATAGCCATTCGAAATGAACACCTCAGCTGCGGCGCCAGCACTAGCCGCGATTTGCTCGGCTGTCTGGCGGACTCGCTGGTGAATCTCCGTCCGCACATCTGAGTCGAACGTTCGAATCGTACCAACCAGTTCCACCTCATCCGGAATGATATTGCCACGCACTCCACCGTGGATACTTCCGATAGTAATGATGGACGGTGTGCGGGTGACCGGGAGTTGGCGACTGGCCACAGTTTGTAAACCTAAGACAATTTGCGCCGACACCACAATCGGGTCAACCCCTCCCCAAGGCACAGCCCCATGCGTCTGTCGTCCTCGTACAGTGATCCTCAGTCCATCTGAACTGGCCATAGTACTGCCTGACCGGTACGACATATGCCCGACTGTGCCTGGGCCAACGTGAAGGCCAAATACTGCCTCTGGAGTCGGATTCTCAAACGCTCCCTCCTCAAGCATGAGTTCAGCCCCACCTCGCTCTCCCTCTGGCGCACCTTCCTCCGCAGGTTGAAAGATGAATTTGACCGAACCCGGCAATTCCTCCCTGACAGAGGCGAGCACATCAGCCACGCCCATCAGAATCGCCACATGATTATCGTGGCCACACGCATGCATAACCCCAACGTCTCGTCCGTTGTAGATAGTTCGTTCCTTCGACGCGAAAGGGACATCGACTTGCTCAACCACCGGCAGCGCATCCATATCTGCCCGAAGAGCCACCACAGGTCCAGGGTGGCCACCGCGTAAAGTAGCCACCACGCCGGTGTGTGCCACCTCGGTTCTGACGTCCATCCCCAACTGCACCAGGTGATCCGCGACCAGCGAAGCAGTACGGAATTCCCTGTTCCCTAACTCAGGATGCTCGTGGATATCCCTGCGCCAAGCCACAACCTGCCTTTCAATCTCGCCTGCTCGCTGATCGACCTCTGCACGCAAAGAATAGGCCGTGGGCTCCTGAGCAAGCGCCCCTAGGCTTATCGAAGCCAATATCGCCACAACCAATATGGCCTCTAACCTCACCCAGACTCCGAAGTTACACCGTTGGTGGCAAGACACGTAGTTTCCTTTCAGCATCGGCCAGTCCCCCTTCCTCAACTTTGCCTGCAGGTCCAGAGCACAGGGAGCTCTCTCGCACACCGTCATTCTGACAAATCGATGCCAACAACCTGAAGCCCTATTTGAAAGAGGTAGCAATTTCCGCCGGCACCTGATCTAAACACCTGGCGGTCACGAAAGCACCAATCCCATCCCATAGAGGCTCTCCTGAACGACCACAGTCCGAGTTGTATGAGGTCTGACGACAGTCACATTGCCCCGTCGGCAGACCTCAAAGCCTCGCTCCTTCAAAGAGCGTCGACAAGGTGTTGTATGACCTATGATCAATAACGGTTATTCTCGACCTGCAAAAAGTTGCTGTCGACCGTCAGTTTTGTTTAAACCCGCTCTGACTACACCACAAACAATCGCGAAGCCCCCTCCCATCACAAAAATCACCAGCTGTCCCCACTCTAATTCCAACATGTCACATTCCTTTCTTGACTCGAATCCATACGCCCAATTACCTAGTCCTTCGAATCTCTTCTCAACTCTCGATCACATAGCCCTAGCCCGGTCTATGGCTAACCCAAACCGCACCAGCCACGGCGTCAACCGCACTAATAAATTCACCGTGGACCCCAGCAGCACCGTTAAGCAAACCAACAGCGCCGTGTGGCCAACCTCAGTCCCATGTCCAAGAAGCCGGCTCCATCGAAAGGCTATCGCCCTATAAACCCACTGCCACCGAAGCCAGTACTCATTCACCAGAATCGACCAGAAGCACATATTGTCATTATGACAACAAATTATTTATTGTCAATATGCCAATAAACAAACACGAGGCGACTATATATTCTGTAAACTGCTCTATACAATAGGCTTATATAATTTTGTCACATTTTTGTCATATCGACATTAAGTTAAATTATTGTTAAAATGATAATATTTACCTGATTAAAGACGACTTGGTTAAAAAATTGAATTTCCTGAATCTTCCGCAGGGCCACTGCATGTTTTTGGAAAAAGGCTTTGCCCTGGAAATAAGGTCGACTTGGAATGAACTACCAACGTAAGGATTTTCCACCATTCGCTTTGACCGTTGACATCGTCGTGCTCACTATCTTGGATGGAAAACTGCGCGTCGTCCTGATCGAACGAGCCGAAGACCCCTTCCGTGGCCAATGGGCACTGCCTGGTGGCGCCGTCAATCCCGAGGAAAAGCTGATTGAGGCAGCGAAGCGTTCTCTGAAAGAAGAGACCAATATTGTCGTAAGTGGCCGAGAACGCCTTAAGCAATTCCGAAGCTACTACGAGCCAGGCCGTGACCCAAGAGTAAATACTGCAACAACTGTCTACTGGACAATCATTAACAAACTCCCAGAAACAAAGGGAGGCGGCAGCGCAAAAAAAGTCAAACCCATGCCTGTCAGAGAAGTGGAAGGGGGTCGCACAAAGCTTGCATTCGACCACAAACAGATCATCCGAGACGGCGTCAACCAGCTCAGAGATGGACTAGAGCACACCACAGTCGCAACTCGATTCTGTCCACCGACATTCACAATCAGCGACCTTAGAGGTGTTTACAACGTTGTTTGGAATACCGAGCTTGACGAAGGAAACTTCCAACGCAAGATCAAGCAGAGTGAGGGTTTCCTGATACCACTGGAGAAGCGTCGCGACCCAAGCACGAGCGGCCGACCACCCGCTCTGTGGAAAGCAGGTCCCGCAAAGACAGTCAGCCCACCGTTAGTGCGGCCAACTGATAGCTAACAGCAGCAGGACCGACTTAGTTAATCCAACAACGAGTAGTTCCAACACACCGATATAGATTGAACACTTGATGACTAGCTCGCCGCTAGAGATAATTTGGGGAAGATGGAGGGACCGAACGTCCAGAGCAAATGACCTCTCGGTGAACGTTCAACAGCAACATCGATCCCGGTTCCCAGCGGGAATTGCCCATTACAGACTATCCTCGGCTTCGGAACACCTAAAAGTATGTCTCCCACACACAGAAATAACCGAACCATCTTCCGGTGGTACACCGTCACCAAAGCAATCGTCCTCTTCGGCCTTTGGCTCACGCTCTCAGGCAAGGTCGACGCTCTCCATCTAGGCTATGGTGTAGCCTCCGTGACGGTGGTGATGTGGATTACCAGGGACCTGATGCTAACCAAGCTAAGCCCTTCCGATAGCGCAGCCCTTGCTCACACCCGCTGGGCAGCCGCCCTCACCTATCCTTGCTGGCTGTTGGGACAAATTGTTTGGGCCAATATTGCTGTCGCCAAGCTAATCCTGTCCCCTCGAATGTCTATCGCACCTACCTTCCTTCAATTAAATACACCAACCTCCAGTTCCATTCCACAGGTTATCCTTGGCAACTCGATCACCCTCACCCCTGGCACCGTAACACTTGAGGCGGACCATGGTCGTTTCGTCATCCACGCTCTGCAAAAACACTCCACGGATTCACTCCAGGCTTTGGCGAAGCGGGTATCAGACTTGTTCGGTGAGCCGACGAACGGCCCAATACAAGTCACCACTTTCGATACAGAGAAAGGCTCAGAGCGGCGATGACCACTGTCTGGATGACCTTTCTCGTGGCAGCACTCTTACTTCCCTTCTACCGTGTGATAGCGGGGCCCACCGTCTTTGACCGCATGGTCGGTGTTGGTGTAATTGGCACCAAGGCCGTGATACTGCTGTGCGTTATTGGCCACACGTACGCCAGACTAGATATGTTTCTGGACATTGCTCTCGCTTATTCGATGCTTAATTTTCTAGGTGTTATCGTCGTCTCTAAGTATCTCGAGCCTGGAGAACCCCAGCTATGAGCATCTGGATCGGCAGCGGAATGGTCACACTGGGAATATTTTTTTCGGTGATCGGCAGCATCGGTGTGATCAGATTGCCAGACTTCTACAGCCGCACACACGCGGCCAGCAAACCGGACACCTTGGGGCTAATGCTCACCATCCTCGGTCTAGCAGTCCTCGAAGGCATCACCCTCTCGAGTGCCAAGCTGCTCTTGATCGTGCTTTTCGTAGCTTTAGGCAATCCGACGGCCACGCACGCACTGGGCCGAGCAGCTCTGCGCTCAGGGGTCAAACCATGGACCTCTCGGGGAGACAAAGCATGAACGGACCAATTACTGCACTGTTCTTCCTCCTCGCGCTCATAGCCGCCATCGCGGCCCTTAAGGTGAAGGATCTACTAGCCGTCGCGGTCATCCTTACCGCATTTGGATTTTTCGTCGCTCTTCTGTACACGGCTCTCGGAGCCATAGACGTCGGCTTTAATGAGGCCGTTTTGGGCGCTGGGGTGACAGGCGTGTTGTTTGTCGTCGCTATCCACCACACCCAGCGGAGATCCATCGATTGAAGTTCTTTGCATGGTTTGGGATCGTGATTACCATGGGGCTCTTGCTCGTAGCAGGCCCAGGTCTCCCAGCGTTCGGTGACCCCGAGTCTGCTGCAGCAGGGCACGTGTCAGCCCACTTTGTCGAAAATGCCTATCTCGACTCTCACACACCCAATATCGTCACGGTAATCATCGCCGACTATCGAGGTTTCGACACGCTTGGAGAAGTGGTGGTCGTCTTCGTGGCTGGTCTGGCCTGTCTCTTCCTTCTCAGACGAAGCAACCCCCAACAAACGGGACATCTGCTACGACGAACGGACAGCATCATCGTGGACCTGGCCACTCGAGTGATGACACCCATCATCCAGGTATTTGCCCTTTACGTAATCTTCCACGGCCATTACAGCCCTGGGGGTGGCTTTCAAGGAGGAGCTCTGTTCGCTGGCAGCATCTTGCTACAGCGAGTGAGCCAGGGCCACGAGAATTCGCAACACACATTCTCCCGCCACCTAGATACACCCTTCGCCATTGCTGGAGTACTCATCTTTGCCGGCCTCGGGGTGGTCACGCTCTTGGCAGGTGGTAATTATCTGCAATACGACCAACTCCCACTCGGATTGAGGATGGACATGCTTCGAAACTTGGGCATTCTAGTAGCAGAAGTCGGGGTCGCATTCGCTGTTGTGGGCACACTGGTATCTATCTTCGACGACCTGTCTTGCACAGGAAGAGGAATACCCCGTGACTGAATTCCTTCAGGCCCTGGTTATCGACCGTTGGGCCTACGTGTTTACCATCCTTCTTTTATCCGTCGGGCTCTACGGCCTCGTAATGAAGAAGAACCTCATCAAGAAGCTCATAGGAATGAACATCTTCCAAACAGCGGTGATCCTGTTCTTCATTCAGCAAGCCTACAAGCACGGTGGAACCGTCCCGATTTACGACACAACGGTCGGCGCCCGCCCAGAGCTCTACGTCAACCCGCTTCCGCATGGCCTGATGCTCACCGCGATCGTGGTATCAGTCGCCACAACAGGTGTGGCCCTGGCTCTCTTAGTATTGATTCATCGTCGCTACGAGACGCTCAACGAGGATGAACTCCTCCAGAAACTCCGCGAATCATGACCTGGTCGCAACTTCCCATCCTGACTCCTGTTGTACTACTGGTGGGAGCTACGGCAGTTCTTCTTACCGGGCGTATAAGGCCGTCCCTTGCCCACAGACTAGCTACAGCCACCTGCGCTAGCTGTTTCGCCATTGCCATCGCCCTGGCAGTCCAAGTTCACCATCACGGCCCAACACACTATGCCCTAGGCGGCTGGTCACCACCCATCGGGATCGAACTCGTTGCTGACACGCTAAGCGTGTATTTCCTACTAGTCATCACCGGAATCGCACTACTAGTCATGGTGGGGGCGGCCCCAGCCGTAGAACGGGACACCCCAGGACGGTCAGCCGAATTCTTTGCGATCAGCCTTATATTTCTCCTCGGTCTGTCTGGTATTGTGCTTACGGGTGATCTATTTAACCTCTATGTGTTTCTAGAAATTTCGTCTCTATCGGCCTACACACTGGTATCCAGCGGAGACGAGCGGGCTGGAGTCGCCGCCTTCCGATACCTGATCGTCGGCACCATTGGAGCGAGCTTTTACCTGCTCGGACTGGGTTTTCTCTACTCCGTCACCGGCACGCTGAACATGACAGATATGGCGATGCGCCTAGACCCTGCAGCTATTCCAGTGAGATTGGCTGCGGTGATGATCACTGTCGGACTTGGACTCAAGATGGCGATATTCCCAATGCACCGGTGGCTGCCAGATGCCTACACCCATGCCTCGTCTACAGCCACTGCACTCATCGCACCGATCATGACCAAAGTGTCGGCTTACGTTTTAATTCGAATTCTTTTTTTCGTTTTTGGGACATCGATGGTCAGTATCGACCTTCCGATCGCTCAAGCTATCATGTGGCTCTCAGTGGCCGGGGTCCTAGTCGGTTCGACTATGGCCATCGCTCAAACCGACCTGAAACGGATGCTTGCTTATAGCTCAGTAGCACAAGTGGCATACATTGGCGTCGGCATCGGTCTGGCCACACCTTTGGCCTTGGCAGGAGCCCTGCTCCACGTAATCAGCCACGCCACCATGAAGTGCTGCCTCTTTCTTGTAGTCGGTGCTGTTGAGCTCCAGACCGGCAACCGAAAGCTTTCAAGCCTATCTGGCATCGGACGCAAGATGCCGTGGACATTTGCAGCTTTCACCGCCGCGGCGGTCGCCATGATCGGACTGCCACCAACCGGTGGATTCTTCAGCAAGTGGTACCTCGTGCTTGGTGGCATGGCAACAGGGGAATGGTGGGTAGTCATCTTTGTTTTAGGAGCCAGCCTGCTCACAGCCACTTACTTCTTTCGACTTCTCGAGAGCATCTACACACGGCAGAGCTCAGAATTAGCCCCCATAAAAGAAGCTCCACTAGCCGTTGCCCTTCCGATTGTCATATTGGGCTTGGCAGTCATTTTGTTTGGACTGTTCAACTCGAGAATCCTTGATCTGTTTCTTCGCGATGCTATGCCCCCTGGACTGGTGATCTCCGGATAAACCGACCATGTTCTCAGAAACCACCCAGCCACTTTGGGCGCTCGTCCCGTCACTACTGGCGATACCCCTGATCCTAGCAACCGCTAGGCGCCCCAACTTGCGTGAGACCTGGACTCTTCTTGCCGCTCTCTCCCAATGTGCCGTCGTCCTGTCAATGCTCCCTTGGGTTCTTGAAGGGCACGTAATCGAGTCGACGCTATGGTCACTCGCTCCAGATATCAACCTCTCCCTGCGGGTTGACCCGCTTGGATTTCTGTTTGCATTGGTAGCCAGTACCTTATGGATTGTCACATCGTGTTATTCCATTGGATACGTTCGCGGCACCCGCGAGAAGCACCAGACTCGCTATTTTGCTAGCTTCGCGTGCTGCCTAACTGCCACTATCGGTATTGCCTTCTCGGCAAATCTTCTAACTTTCCTTCTCTTTTTCGAGTTACTGACGCTCACCACCTACCCACTGGTCATTCACAAGGAAACAAAAGCCGCACTCTCAGCTGGAAGGAAATACCTGGCCTACACCCTTCCTGCAGGACTCACCCTCTTCGGAGCCATCTGCTGGACAGCCACTACAGCTGGAAACTTGGATTTTGTTGCCGGGGGATTCCTCTCCACCAAGCATGGAACCGCAGAAACCCTTCAGCTGATTTTTCTGCTATTCATGATCGGGGTTGGCGTCAAAGCAGGTGTGATGCCCCTCCACTCTTGGCTCCCTTCAGCAATGGCCGCCCCCACCCCCGTGAGCGCTCTACTCCATGCAGTCGCTGTGGTCAAAGCTGGCGCCTTCGGCGTGCTTCGCGTAACCGGATATGTGTTTGGTCCTGAGTTATTACGAGACATCGGGGCATGGACAGCTCTCGCTTGGTTCGCTGGAATCACTCTGACCATGGCCTCACTCCTTGCAATCCGCCAAGACAACCTAAAGCGGCGTCTCGCCTATAGCACGATCGCTCATTTAAGCTATACCGTCCTAGGAGCCGCCCTCCTTTCACCGTGGAGTTGGACCGGCGCGAGCCTACACTTAGTCTTTCACGCAACCCTCAAGATCACCCTCTTCTTCTGTGCAGGAGCAATCTATGTCAATACTCACATAGAAAATATCAGTGACATGGCTGGGATTGGCCGCCGCATGCCTGTGACGATGGCCGCATTCGCAGTTGCCAGCCTCGGCTTGGTTGGGTTTCCAGGCATCAACGGATTTGCGAGCAAGTGGAGCCTGGCCCTAGGCAGTCTGGAAGCAGGACAAGGCGTCTTCCTGGGCCTATTAGTCCTGAGTGGTGTCCTGAATGCATCCTATTTTTTGCCCATTATCCACGCTGCATTTTTCAAAACAAATCCAGCATTCGACCGCGTAGCTGAAGCAAGCCCTTGGCTAGTTGCACCACTGGTCATCACGGCCACCATTTCTATAGTGTGGGGAATCGCACCTAATCTCGGTGCCCACGCGGTCGACCTCGCTATGCTGATTGCAACCAGCGTAACAGGGGAACACTCAGGATGAAGCTCAAGTTACCATCCCGTCGTGGCTGGATTTTCGCGACCCTCACCTCATGCGTTGCCCTAAGCCTGCCCGTGTTCCTTCAACCGGACCACTTGCACGAGGCCTGGTGGAACACCATTCCTGGTTTTTTTAGTGGTTATGGATTCATAGGCTGTACGCTCATCATCCTACTGAGTAAATGGATGGGGCGACTCCTCTTGCAGAAACCGACCGACTTCTACGATGGCTAACCTGCCAGAGTTTCCACCTGCTTTACTTTTTATCGCCGGCGCATTGCTCGTCGCCCTGACCCCATCTGCTTCCACCCGCAGAGCGTTCACGTGCACGATTCCACTCGTAAGTGCCTTCTATATCGGGATGGGCTTACACACCGACACGACGGTATCAATCCCCTTCCTGACCTACGAACTGTCGCCACTACGAGTTGATCGCCTCTCCTATGTATTCGGTGGAATCTTTTCGTTAGTGGCATTCATCGGTAGCATCTACGCGTGGACTAACGCAGATCGCAAACAACAAGTTGCCAGTCTTCTCTATACCGCTGGGGCTGTGGGTGTGACTTTCGCCGGGGACTACATCGTCCTCTACGTGTTCTGGGAATTGATGGCTGTGTCGTCGGTGTTTTTAATCTGGGCACGAAAAGAATCAGACTCGCAACGTGCCGGTAACCGTTACCTGCTGCTTCACCTTACTGGTGGCGCCATTCTCTTAGCTGGCATAGCCGGACACACGTCTGCGACCGGGTCCATCGCCTTCGAAGCGATCGTTCCGCCAAGCGACACCTGGGGCGCATGGGTGATCCTCATGGGCTTTTGCTTGAACGCGGCCGTGCCTCCACTCGGTGCGTGGCTCCCAGATGCCTATCCCAAAGCCACTGTCACAGGTGCAGTTTTTTGCTCAGCGCTAACCACTAAAACCGCGGTCTACACCCTTCTACGAGCATTTCCTGGCTGGGATATTCTTGTGGTCGCTGGGGTCGCCATGGCCCTTTATGGCGTTGTCTATGCCGTTCTCGCTGACGACATCAGAGAATTGTTGGCCTATCACATTATTTCCCAGGTGGGTTACATGGTGGCCGGAGTAGGAATTGGCACACCACTCGCGCTCAATGGCGCCACAGCCCACGCCATCTGTCACATTCTCTACAAGGCCTTGCTATTTATGGGCACCGGAGCTGTCCTACATACAACCGGACGGTCCAAACTCTCAGAATTGGGAGGCTTCCTATCCAGGCAAAAGTTGACCTTCTCTCTCTATATGATCGGGGCCTTTTCGATATCTGGCTTCCCTCTGTGGAGTGGGTTTGTAAGTAAGTCTATGGTTGTGTCAGCCGCTGGAGAGGCACATCTGGATGGGGTTTTTCTACTCCTCACGTTAGCATCAATTGGAACCTTTCTTCATACCGGCCTAAAGCTCCCCTACTTCACGTGGATGGGTCCAGACCGCGGCATTCGTCCCACGTCTGTTCCAGCCAGTATGCACGCAGCCATGGCCATCACCGCTGCTCTCTGCACGACCATCGGAATCATGCCTGGCATTCTGTATCAGTTCCTCCCGGAAGCATCCAACTATCACCCCTATACCTCAGCCCACATTATTGAGAGTATTCAGATGCTCCTTTTTACTTTCTTTGCCTTCTATCTGCTGATTCCTCACCTCGGCAGCTACCCGACAGTCTTGATGGACACAGACGTGATCTATCGCAAAGCCTCACCCTGGGCCAAAAGAACATTCGTAGATTGTCCGGCCGAACTATTTGACAGTGTCCAGGGGTGCCTTTCGAGGGTGACTGGAGCCGCTACCCAAGCATTACGGAACCCAACTCTCTGGTTCAGAATCAACCCGCTGAACCCGCCGCAACCCTTCGATCCCGATCGCGAGCGAAAACCCCTCCAAACTCTTCTGACCGCTATTCTGATCGTGTTCGTCTGGGTCGCTATACTTTCCGTATCTACTTGGAGTAACTGAGGCCAACCCTCAGCCATTACTTACGAGGTCGGTTCGATACGCAAAAGGGCACCGTCGTCGTCATCAGTGAGCAAATAAAGCAACCCGTCTGGGCCCTCTCGCACTTCCCGAATTCGCTGCCTGAGTTCTCTCAGGAACGACTCTCGTCGCAATTCCTCAGTTCTGTCATTGAACACAATGCGCTGCAAGTGACCGGTTCCAGGAATTCCACCTTCCTGCAGGGAGCCCACAAACGCGTTGCCTCGCCAGGCGGGGAATTGATCACCCGTATAAACAGTCAAACCGGAAACCGCAATGGCGGGCAACCACACTACCAACGGCGACTCCATGCCGTCTCGTGTGGGGTGTTCAGCAACGCGACTTCCGGGATAATTTCGCCCAAAGCTCACTACGGGCCACCCATAATTTCGGCCGGGCAAGATAATGTTAATCTCGTCGCCTCCATTTGGACCATTTTCATGGTTCCAGAGCACGCCGGTCTCTGGATGCAACATAAGCCCCAGTGTATTCCGGTGTCCAAAGGTATAGATTTCTGCCCTGTGACCAGCCACCCCTGCAAACGGGTTATCGCTCGGAACGGAGCCATCATCATTAAGGCGTAAAATTTTTCCACGCAGGCTCGAGGGCTCTTGCGCAACACTGCCCACCCTGCCTCCTGTCGACATGTAGACCTTACCGTCACGTCCAAAAGCGACCCTACCATTGAGACCAGAATTGCCCTCATAGGCCTCAGTCACCAAAAGGTCCCTGACATCAGTCAAGACGTCCCCTTCGAGCGTGCCCCGTGCTAATGCCGGTGCTCCCATTCCATTTCCAACGGGCTTGGTGTAGGTAAGGTAGACAAGACGATTGTCGACGAAGCGAGGATGGAGAGCTACGTCCATGAGACCACCATTGCCATCAGTTCTAACTTGCGGCACCCCAGAAATAGCTCGGGGGATGAGCACTCCGTTGTGAACTATTCGAAGGCGACCGGGCCGTTCGGTAATCAGCATGTCGCCATCTGGAAGAAAAGCCAGTGCCCAGGGATGCGACAGGCCTTTCGTCACCACAGTCACACGAATCTTGTGCTGCTCTGCGGTATCGAACACCCAAGGCCCGTCACCTAGCGGTGGGACGTGCACACCGATCGGTCCCTCTTGTTCCGCGCGTCCAAGCGTCGTCAAGCACAACAATAGGGATAGAGCCCAATAGACGGAGTACCCAGCTTTCACATCCACCTCCCGTGCCTAATAGACTGATTCAGTTACCTCATTCGATTCATAGCTTACTCTGTTCGTATCCTAACCGTGCACCATCCCTGAAGAGCCGTGCAAATCTGAAACAAACTTCAATTAGTACTGAGGTTAGGCTTGATGGTGTTGAGGTGGACTCACTGACATGTGGCACTCGTCATCTGATAGTGCAGTACATCCAGCGACTGTCACTTTTTAGGTTTAAAGCAAAGAAGCAACCGACTACGAGTAGCAGCAAACAGTTCCGACACACATGCAACTCATGCCCCTACACAAAGTCGAACCAATAGACCCTCTTTCATAAGACGGTCTACCAAGGTCACCTTACCTGGCCCATCTAGACAATCCGGCAGCTCACGGACTTCGAATCGGTCTGTCGACATGACAAACTGTATCGCCGGCAGAACGTGGCTCGGCAGGCTGATCTCTTTGTCCCAGCACCGTATCACGCAGTTTTCCGTTCCACCTTCAATGTCTATGTTCAGGGCTTGTCGACGACCCACCACAGTATTGAGAGTGACCACCTCTTCATCGAGTCGTAAACTAAGCAGTCCAGGAAACAGCGTCGCGTTTTCCGCCATCAATTTATTCCGGAAATACTGCCAAACAGGCGCTGGATCAAATGGGGTGTGTAAGAGAGCCAACTTTTCCAGATATAGACGATTTTTCTCGTCAGGCGAAATCCTCCCACTAGTAAAACCGATAGGCAGATTTTGCCGAAGTGACGGATTCTCCAAAGCTGCAGCCGACACAGCTTCAACAAGCAAATCAGCCCAAGTAAAGGCTGTTAGCCCTAAAGTGATGTGCAGGGACGCCGAATCTGTCGACCTAGCCGAGTGAAAGATTCCACGGGGGATATATAGCAGGCTCCCTGGACCCATTTCGAACTCATCAGTTACGGGGCCTGGTTCATGGTGTCCACTTTGAAAACTTTGCCCCTTCAACGGCAGGGGTATCCGAGTGTCGTAGATTGACCAGATCTTACGACCTGACACCTGCAATACAAAAACATCATGAGTGTCCCAGTGTGGCTTAAACCCTTGGGCGTGGGGTGGGGTCAAGTAGATGTTTGTCTGAACTCTGGAACCAAAGAAAGCACCAAGGTTTACGCACAACCTCGACAAACTTGGCACCCGACTTTGCAGCTGGTTGAAGACAATTGTAGAACCTTCATCAAAACGCTTGGTCACTTCAATCGGTTCGATGCTGCCAGACGAAAGGGTATATGACTCCCGAGGGACGTCCTCATCGCCCCGCACGACCCTAAGCACAGGGTACCTAAGGTTATGGGTTGTTAGAACCGTATCAAGGTCTTCAGCCTTTAATAACTTCGAATAAAATTCCGGAGCGTCTCGCAGCACTAGGCATAGCCGCTGCTCGTAGAATTTCAGCTCAAACTCTTCCGTCGTTGTGGGCCCAATAAGCCAATCCAAGGAGTCTTGACTGGCCTGATTCAGCATATCTGCAACATTACTAGTCATGGACGTGAGCTCTGCCGTCTACGGCCAACCATAAATGCCCTAGGGTCGCTTCGCCTGCATGTTACCGCTAAAACGGAAGCCCGAAGTCAACCGAATTGCTTGACATCGATTATTCGCCAGGAAGATGATGAAATCCAAATTTCATGCCGTGCTACTCTTTATGATCCTAAGGACAGTTTGGAATGAGAGCCTCTGAATTCCTGACGTTCTCATCAGTTTTATTGAAAGCTAGGGAAGAGAAACACCACGCCAAATTACGAATAGTTCTCTTTTCTCTCATACCAAACACCCTATCAAATACAGCTTCCCCACTGTCATGAACTGGCGCAAACTATCCAAGAACTTTAGGAAGGAGATTGTTCGCCGCGGACGAATGTCCCAATTGGGACGAACTGTTATTCAGACTACCGCCGCCATCAGAGAACCAGTCGACTACTATCACCGGCGACATGTGGCCAAACTTTACAACCGGCAGCACCCATCTAACTGCATGCCCATTCAAGAAGGCTACACACTCTTGCCAACTGGGAGCCTACCAGGAACAGCTGAAGTAGTTGGTATCTGCCGCAAACTGTTCAGTCAGAAAGAATCTGTGATCCAAAGCATGCTCAGCAACCCGGCTAAACCACATCATCGCAGCCATGAGAGAAAGGGCTCATTCTTACGAGACCTGCTGACTGATGAAGACCTTCTGGAATTTCCGAAACTTCTCGATTTTGCGCTGGCCCATCCGCTACTGAGTATTATCACCAACTATCTCGGGACAATCCCGAACCTTAATCGCATCGATCTGGTTTACTCTATTGCACGCCCTACTGAAAAAGAGCACATCTCCAGCCAATTGTTTCATCAAGATCCAGAGGGTCTGACACAGGCCAAAGTTTTCATGAACATCTTTGATGTCGACAAAGAGAACGGGCCTTTTATGTTCATACCTGCTAGCGACAGTGAGCGAATCGTTGCCGCCATTCGCCAACAACGCCGGAAACAGAGACTTCCTAATAAATCTCGCTACCAAGATGAAGAAGTCAACGAACATGGAGGACACAAGGCCTTAGTGCAACTAGCTGGCCCAGCCGGTACCACAGTAGTCACTGACACATCTCGCTGTCTCCACGCAGGAAGCCGCATCAAACCTGGGCATTTCCGCCTGCTCCTATTCCTTCAGTACTGCACTTCTCACGAGAAAGCCCAAAGCTTCCCTTCGGAACGCTTCCGAAGCGACTCAGTCCGCTGGCTAACCTTAAGACGGCACTCAGCTACACGCTAGAATTAAGTGGGTTGGACCAACAGCACCACAGGTGGTTGCATGAAAGGAACCAAGGCGATTCTTAAGCTGCTGGTCTGGATCGACACACCGGCTTGAACAGCAAGAAATACGCCAGCACTCCAAATGCTATCGCTGGTCCAGCCTCATACACTATGGAGCCCCAGCCGAGAGCTCTCCAGACCAGAGTAATTAAGATGCTGCTACCCATTATCAGCAAAGCTTCACTTTCACGAAGCTTTCTGCAAAGGCTGTAAACGATGATCAAGGGAGCAAAGGCGGCCGCCAACACTGACCAAGCATACAGAACAAGGGCAAAGACACTCTCGAGACCCAGTAATGAGATAGCAAGAGCAATTCCAGTCACAGCTCCAGTGGCTAGCCTCGCTCGCCACACAGAATTACTGGTTTGTTTCAATATGTCCTCTGTTAAGGCTGCGCTGCACCCTAGAATTTGAGAATCAGCAGTCGACATACAGGCGGCAAAGACACCAGCTAGCACTAGGCCAACCAACACCTCAGGCACGAGCCTTATCGTCATCATCGGAAGAGCTAGTTCTGAGTCAAATACAGATGTGTCCGGGAATATCAACCGTGCGCTCAAGGCCACCAGAAACGTCACAACGCAAAATGCAAAATAGGAACTATAGTAATAAATCCTGGCTTTTCTCATGTGCGCTGCATCATTCAAAGCCATGAACCGAATCATGACATGGGGTTGAGCAATGACCCCGAATCCTCCAGCCACATAACCTACTACAAACAAAGCAATAGCCAAGCTGGAGTTCCCCAAGCTAGCCGGGAACAGGTTCAAGTAGGTAGGAGACACGTCACCGAGCCTCGCAATAAACATTTCGAACCCACCGACTTCACGAACTCCAACAATGAGCATCATGGTCATAGCTAGAAACATCACTACCGTTTGAGCAGCATCTGTCCAAATCGAAGCCCGAATTCCTCCGGAACAACAATAGATCAACACCATCAAACTTCCGATGATTGCTCCCACACTATAGTCCCAGCCGAACACCGCATACAGGGCCTTACTTCCAGCCGTAAACTGAGCGGCCGCATAGGCTCCCAAAAACAGTACTGTTACGACTCCTCCCAAAGTACGAACCCTCTTAAAATTGCCACCATCCCAAGTCGCAACCAGAGCCCCAAAACTCAAACTCTTCCGTTCTTGAGAAATTCGCCGCATTCTCTTGTGTATGAAACAACTCGCCAAGAAATCTCCTGCCATCCACGCGAACATCACCCATAATGATTCGAGGCCACTGGCATAGGTGTAACCAATAGCCCCAATGAACATGTAGCCGCTATTGTTTGTAGCCATGGCGGAAATACCTACAAGCCATGGGCTAACACTCCGGCCAGCAATTAAATAGTCGTCATTAGTCCCGCAGCTTTTGACGGTCGAGGCAGCTCCGATCACCACGAACACTAGCAAGAAGAACACAAAACTGGTGATAATCATGATCAACCGGTGGACTAAGCTAACCTGGCGACTGAAGCATAGAATCCTTAGGGATCCAAACTAGGAATGCCGTATCATGCGAATTCTGTTCATAGTCGTCGCTGCAGTCACTATCGCTTGGGCTACACCGCAACAGCCTACAGCACAGCAGACACCCTCGTTCATCTTCTACCGAATCTGTAATATCAAACCTGGTTACGAAAATGCTGCACTGGCGACCGCTCAAAAAATGGTCGATCTCACAAGAAAGAAATATCCGAGCGCTCAGATGACCGCAGAGCAAGGCCGGTGGATGACTGGCTTTCAAGCAATCGCACAGCCCGCTGACCAAATCCTTTTTGCAGAGCAACACCGCACTTTATCCGACTACCACGATTTCACAGCCACACTCCAAACAGACGAGGATTTCCGGCTTCTGCAACGGGGTATCATCGAGACCGTCGACATCGATACTTGTGTGAATACCCAATTTCGAGCTGCCCCCTAGATGCCCGGATAGCAGAGCATCACGAGCATTAGGCAACCAAGTGATCAGCTTGGACAAACGCACAACACATCTCTCAGTATTCCAAGCAACCACTTGCCTCTGTATTCGGGTGGTCCGTTCAGGCAAGCGGTTCACTTAAAAGATCAGCCCGAGACATGCCCTACTCTCGCCCTAAGGAACGACCATCCGCCGCCACAGTTTCAACCAGCCTACCGTCGGTTACAAACCTTCGGTGATCTGAAAGTTCGTGACTGCGAACGTAGCGCGGAACGAAGCCTCCACCTCGAAGCCGCCAACTGTGTTCAATTGCGGAGGGCAGCATCAATGTTTCATCAGGATCTTCAAAATCGACTGCTTCGTACCGAATACTCACATCAACCCCTTCGAGAGTGATCCATCCAGATCGACGGCCCACTCGGTCTAGTGGCTCTCGAAAATCAAACGGCTGCATCAGGCGCTCGTCGAGTCTTAACACTTCACCTGACTGAACATCGACCCACGCCTCGCCGCGTGACCGACCCGGCAGTGATATCGAAACGCAATCCTCATCCCAAATCACTTCAGCAGGCCCCTGTTCAGCCGGCAGGTAATGCAGACGCACTACCTGTCGCCCCTCTACCTGTTCCAATTTTCCCAGTGAAAAATCGAATTCCACCTGCCTCCACGGCAGCAAACTCGAAAGAGGGTCTGCCGTCGTTGCTCGGGGAGCTAGGCATCCTTCCAGATCACCTTGCCGAGGTTCACGCCCATTGACGGCATTCAGCTCACGAAGCACCGTCACCGAAGGCACCTCGTGTTCCACTGATGCACTCCACTCCTCGCGCCGCTCGAACTCGAGCTGTCGTGTGGACCCGTGAGGTCGCATGTTGTTATCAAATGATCGAACCCACACTACTTCCTTTGAAACAATGCTCTGAGAATTTTGGTATCGGCGATGAACTTGCTGCCCGACCTGACTCAGAATGCCCTGTAATTCGAACGGCACCTCCTGGCTTTTCGGATCACTAGCAAAGACTGACAGTAGCGTTGCCGTGAACATAACCACGACAGACCGACATCTTAGGTTCACCATGGCAACCAACAAGTAAGAGAGGCTCTGCCCTAGACGAAAGTAGCGGACACCAGGAAACGATAGAGTAGCATTGAAACCTACCCACCAATTGACATCATGATGAATCAATTCAAAGGCAACCGCGAGGTCGGTGTCCCAACACCACCAAGCTCACTCCTAAGCCCTGACTCTAACCGTCGGGCTCTCAAAGCCACAACGAGCCAAAGCAACAACGTTACAACAGCTACTAAGACACCCCAAACTAAGCTGAAAGGCACATACCTAAGTTCTACAGTATGCAATCCAGCCCTAACCTTGACTGCAGACAGGCCAATATTAGCCTTCTGAATCCGAGTCGGCACCCCGTCTACCCACGCTCGACGTTCTGGATAGAAGGGTTCAGCAAGCACGAGCGTCCGGGCCTCAGGCAGCTCAACCTGAACACGTAGCCGCCCGTCTGAACGGTCTGCTGCTAACACTTCGATCACAGTCTCCGGATCGCTACAGGTCGGCCTCCAATCCAGCAATCGATCACCATCCTGTTCGCATCGAACAGCTGCTCGGCCAACCGCTCCTGTGTTCTTGTACAAATAGAAACCATCCCCCTCACCTGCCAGAATCACACCCGGTAAAGCTAGAGGTTCACAAGAAAGGATATCAGTAACATTTAACGCACTCACTAGCTCGATATCCCTCGGCGGACGGACCGCCATTCTGGGAAAAGCAAGGCTTTGATCTGAATTGTCATCCCCGCGGACGCTTTGTGCCAGTTTGGCATAATCCCCAAGAAAGTAGGAGTTGTATCCGTCTACACTCGGGATCCCAAGTGCGCTAATCTCACTTGTCTGCAACCGGTTTTCACAAAGTGACAAAACCCGCCCATGAGGCGTAGGTTTAAATGGAACCGATGTCGCAAAGCGGCCAGCAATTGGCTCGGCTCTGACAAAATGCTTTCCGTAACTTATCCCGTCCACCACCACGATTAAACCTGCCACAAGCAGCACAATAAAGCTACGACAAGTCGCATGTGGTCGCTTATTCGCTGAAAGTTTCTCCCTCACTAACCAGTCAATAGCAACAGCCCCACACACCGCTACCCCAATTGACCAGAAGCAAAACAGTCGCCCTGGAATCCGAAACATCGGGAAAACAAGATAATGAAACCAGTACAGGGGATTTCCTATGCCTAGGAGCAACGCTAACGCACCAATCAAACTTACAAAGATTAACCGACGTCTTCTTCGACCCACGAAACACCCAACCGGCGCGAGAAAGGCCAGCAGCCAACCGACATAGGCTGTATTCTCCCAGCTCTCTGTCTCAACCTCTCCAGTCCGATGTGGGGCGATCATATGTGTCGCCACTTCTCCTAAAGAAAGAGGTTGATCGATCGACGCACCATAAGGCATCCCGCTAGTTCGCCCAGCAGTCACAATAAGCTGAGCAGAGGGTAGTAACTGAAATGCAGTAATACCCAACACTAGCGCCACCAAGACACCGTACTGCATCGCAAGAGCGCGCGTGTAGGTCCACCTTGGATAACCAGCAGGTGGCCAACCGGCGCTAAAAGCAGCGTAGAGTCCAACGGCTACAAAGGTATAGACAGCGATTTGCAAGAAGCCCGCTAGCACCTCGAGGGACAGTGTGACCACCAAAGCAACAGTCGGTAACACCCGGTTCCTGTCAAAAGACTTCATGGCTGCTGCTAGAACTAGGGGTAGCCACGAAACTGTCCGCAGCACATCGAGGTGTCCGGCATAGACCCTCGGCATCATGATACCCCCAAGTAGAAGCCCGACCGCACCAAGCGAAGCTGCCGGTCGCCCAACTCCGATTGTGCGGCACAGCACGTACCCACCAACCCCAAACAACCAAACATGGAAAGCAGCCGACCAAGTCAAGAATGTCGGCATGCTGAACAACCTTAGGAACATACTCGGCGGATAGAACACCCCTGCCTGGGGGTCGGCCTGCACCGGAAACCCGCTGAAGACGTAAGGATTCCAGAGTGGAACCCAAGTCTCTTGCAAGGCACGGCGGTTGAAAGCCTCTCGACTATAGTGCTGCACAAGATCGACACCAGATGGTATAAACCCTGACTGCCCAACCACCTCAGCAAAAAGTGCAATTGTCAGACTTAACAACACTAATAGCACAAGCAAGTCGATCGGTGACCGTTTTAGAAACATCTTCAGTCCCTAGGGGGAGCACCAGACGATGACAGAGCTCCACATAATAAACCTAAGCATTTTCACCAACTCGCTCTTTAGTGGTTTCTGGTGGCATTCTAGAATCTCTCTGTCAATCATTGAGGATCATTTTTCAGTCTTTTCAGACAAAATCTTCTACCGCTAAAACACGACCTTTGGCCACATTGAACGTGGCCCTCTGGAAACGAAAATTTGTGTGGGACCGCCCTACAGGCGTTAGTAAGGATATCGAGCAACCGCGTAATTGGCCATCTTCCGTTGGAGCACATTCCAACAGACACAGAAAAAATCGAGGCACCTTACTGTTCTTCAGAGCAGTATTTAGTTCACATTCTTGTTGAGATTTAGAGACTAGGGCTCGGCAGCGAGCAAGACCTGCGGTATAACTGACATATGTCTTACCGTGCAGTGTTCCGATGTATCGCCGGGTGTCCAGGCGAGCATACCTTGTGGAATCCAATCTATCGCTGCCCCACCTGCGGCGACCTCTTAGAGGTCTCGCACGACATGAGCGCACTCACCAAACAATCGGCAGAAGAATGGACCCAGCTATTCGACGAACGATACAAGCGCACCGCATGGCCCTACGGTTCAGCTGTCTGGGGCAAGAAGGAATGGGTCTGCCCAGACCTCAGAAACGAATCTGTTGTCTCCATGGATGAGGGTGGTAGTAACCTCTTTTGGGCCGAGCGCTTTGGTCGAGAGCTCGGCATGAACGACCTGTGGGTAAAACTGTGCGGAAACTCGCACACTGGATCTTTCAAAGACCTTGGAATGACAGTCCTGGTGTCGGTGGTCCGCCAAATCATCGCCGATGGCGGCACGATCAGAGCAGTAGCCTGCGCCTCAACCGGTGACACCTCAGCCTCCCTCGCTGCATATGCTGCGGCCGGTGGCATACCGGCGATTGTATTGTTACCCCGAGGCAAAGTATCAACAGCCCAACTACTACAACCAATCGCCAATGGCGCCCTCGTGCTTGCCCTCGACACCGACTTCGACGGCTGCATGGCTGTCGTGCAACGACTGTCACTAGACGAAGGTATATACCTCGCCAACTCGATGAACAGCCTCCGCCTTGAAGGCCAGAAGACCGTAGCGATTGAGATTGTGCAGCAACTAGACTGGAACGTTCCAGATGTCGTAATTATCCCCGGCGGAAACTTAGGCAATGTCAGCGCTCTGGGCGCAGGATTCGAGATGATGGCCTCGCTTGGCCTAATTAAGAAACAACCTCAAATCGTGGTAGCTCAAGCCGAAGCAGCAAACCCACTTTTCCGAGCATACCAACGAGATTGGCATTTTGAACCAATAGAGGCAAACCCCACCCAAGCATCAGCAATCCAAATTGGCAACCCGGTCTCTGTCCGAAAAGCTATCCGGACGCTGGAACGCCATCAGGGAATCGTTGAACAAGCATCAGAATCCGAACTTGCCGACGCAGCCGCCCGTGCAGATCGGACTGGTATGTATAACTGCCCACACACCGGGGTAGCTCTGGCTGCTCTGATCAAACTGCGCAAGCGAGGACTGATCGACGCAAGATCCCGGGTTGTAGTAGTTTCAACCGCCAGCGGCCTCAAATTCACCGACTTCAAACTCGGATACCACGAACAAAGGCTCCCAGAGGTAAATGCGCTTCATACCAATGCACCTGTCGAACTACCGAACGACTACGACTCTGTCAGACGAGCGATCGATACCCACTCCGGATGGAACCCATAATAGACATTCATATCAGGAAACACATACCTGACTTCTCTTCAGCGAACCGCTCCTGATGTAAAACCTGTGTCTTGGGATCATGTTATGATTTTCGGTGGAGTAGGCAATGCCAATATACGAGTTTCAGTGTGACAATTGTCAACATGACTTCGAAATTCTCGTTTACTCAAGCACCACGCCGACATGCCCCGCATGCGCAAGTCTTTCTGTCCAAAAGCGCTTATCGGCCTTTGCTGTAGGCCACGCCAACACCAGGACCATACAGTCGGCTCCTCAAGGGGCCTGTGGCAGCTGCGGCGATCCCCGTGGTGCTGGTGCATGTTCACTGAACTAGCCAAGTTCCGTTCACACGAGGAGACCCAGGTCGTATGGCTGTTCCACGAATCACTAAAGAAGCACTTAAAGCCAGACTCGATGGGGGGCCAGACGGTGCTCCCGTCGTACTTGATGCACGCCTCAAGTACCCTTACGAGCACAGTACGGTTACCCTGCCTGGCGCTATACGGATAGATCCAGAGGCTCCAGATACTACCCAATTGTCAACCGACCGAGATATCGTTACCTACGATTCAGACCCTGAAGAATTGGTCAGTGCCAAAGTTGCGGCACTCCTCATTCGAAAAGGCTACAACGCTAGCGCTCTTCAAGGAGGACTGCCCGAGTGGATGACAGCCAAGCTTCCGACCGACGACAAAGAAGCACCGAAACAAGCACCACCCAAGGCTGGGGGTTTGAAGGGTTGACGCAAAAATCGCAAGGTAGTTAGCCGTAAAACTTCGTTGCTCAAAATGTCAGCTATCGTGGGGGATCAAAATATGCGACCCTGTCGGCGGCGAATCACGCTATTCACCACAGGCGTTTTGGCAACATGGATCGCAGTCGGCATCGGCCATGCGCAACCTTCAAAACGCTCTCCGCAGGAGGTACAGGAGGCCCTACAAAGCCGCTACGAGCTGGTCCGAGACTTCTCAGCTGACTTCACACACACCTATCAAGGGGGTATGTTACGAACAACCCTAGTCGAACATGGCAGTCTTTTAGTGAAAAAACCTGGCCGTATGCGTTGGGACTACCGATCACCTGAGCAAAAACTCTATCTATCTGATGGGGAACACCTTTATTCATATTTGCCGGAAGACCGGCAAGTCATCATAGGACGTATACCGGCCAGCAGCGAAGCCACAACCCCAGACATGTTCCTAGCGGGCACAGGCAACTTCGCGACCGACTTCACCGCAGCCTTTGACACAGTCACAGACCCTCCTCCAAGCAGCTTGGCGCTACGTCTCACTCCGATTCGTACTGAAAGAGATTTCGAATATTTAGTTGTAGTTCTCGACGAACGGTCTTTAGCGATCCTGCGTCTAATCGCTCACGACCTCCAGGGTGGGATATCCACATTCTTCTTTTCAGGCCTACAGGAAAACCTCGGTCTGTCCGATAGGCCGTTTACATTCGAAATCCCACGCGATACTGATGTCATTGACACCACAACCCCTCAAGCGTTTCCCTAGCCAACTGGCTCGAGGGCCGTACACTATCGCCCTCATTCTTGGGCTAGCCGTCCTAATTGCAGCTGGTTGTGCCACTAGTTCCAGGGACAGAGCACGTATCGCTGAACAGGCTGAAAACTTCGACGAGGCTGTAGTCGAATATACGCGGGCCTTGCAGAATCGCCCAGGGGATCAAGCTCTCAGGCGAGACCTCGACCGAGCCAAGCTACGTGCAGCGCAATATCACTTTGCTCAAGGGCGACGACAGGCTGGAATCGGGGATTACGATGAAGCCTTGGTCGAGTATCAAATCGCATCAGAAATGAATCCCGAAAGCGGAGAAATCACAGATGCGCTTAGGGAAACACGGAAAGCGGTTCAAACTCAACTCATCGAGCGCCGCGACGGACAAACTGCCCTCGAAGCCATCATTGAACGTACGCGAACACTAGCCCCATCCGGACTCGATTTACCCGAGGATGTTCTGCCAGATTCACTCATGTTTCGAGACGCTAGCAGTCGGGATGTGTTCTCAGCGCTAGGGGAATTTGCGAGCCTTAACCTTATATTCGATCCCGAATTTGTCGACAACCCAATTTCAGTCGATCTTCGTGGTTCGAGCCTATCAACCGCACTCACCTCTCTATCTCGTTCAACGAAAAACTTCTATCGCGTAACGGCACCACAAACCGTCACTGTCATTCCGGATACAGCCGCTAAACGCCGCGAGTACGAACAGGAAGTGGTTCAAACCTTCTACCTGAGCAACGCAGATGTGAACGAAACCATTGATCTGCTCAGACTAGTCATCGACCTACGCCGGCTTGCCCCAGTCACGGCCACCCGAGCGATCTCGATCAAAGACACACCGGAAAGGTTAGCAGCCGCAGCCCGACTAATTGCAGCCATCGACAAAGCGAGCCCCGAGGTGGTGATCGACGTCGAATTACTCGAGGTTGACCGACAAAGACTCCGGGAATATGGCCTCCAGTTTGCCTCAGCTGGTTCTACCGGAATTGACGGCTTTGCTGGAGTGAGCGAAAACGGCGGATTATCAGTAGCTGACCTTGGGGGACTGACAAACGCGAGCGTCTTTGTGGCCAACCTACCAGGGCTCTTTTACAGACTATTAAAACGAGACCAAAACACACATACCCTGGCTAATCCCCACTTGCGAACCTCTGAAGGTCAAACCGCACAAGCACGCTTCGGGGAGCAGGTTCCTGTACCTGTCACTACATTTACACCGTTTGCAGCTGGTGGAATCCAACAACAGCCGATCACCTCGTTCAACTATCGTGACATTGGCGTCAACATCGACATTACTCCACGCACACACCACAACGATGACGTATCCCTAGAGTTGGTGATCGAGGTACTGAGCATCTCTGGAGTAGGATTTGGTAATCTGCCAACATTCGGGAACCGGTCAATCGAGACTACAATTCGACTCCGAGATGGCGAAACGAATATTTTGGCTGGTCTTATTCGGGACGAGGAGCGCGAAATTCTCGAGGGCATTCCAGGATTGAGCGACCTACCGCTTGTCGGCCGTCTGTTCGCACGTAACAGAACCGAAACCCAAGAGACCGATATTATCGTCACCTTAACGCCGCGGATCATTCGCGTGCTAGATCTCAGTGAAGAAGACCTTCGGGCATTTCGGGTCGACCGCGACACCGGGCCAGGTCTGGACATCAGGGCCCCTTTGCCAGCACCGGCAACTCCAGGCTCTATCCAACCAACGTCCCCGCAAGTCCCTTCCGTTCCAGGTAGCACGGCGATACCAATAACCCCAGCCACTCCGCCGAATTAGTCTCCCCAGTGGGTCGCCTTCTCTCCATCTGAACCTTACTCATGTACCCAGCTAGAAGTGGTCTCTATCCCTCTTCGATCTCGACATCGGCCCCCAATCCTATCAGTCGCTCAACTAACTGGGCATAACCCCGCTCGACGGTCTCAAGCGGATGGATTCGACTCGTACCCTTCGCAGCCAAGGCCGCCGCTATAAGGGCCATTCCAGAACGAAGGTCACGACTGTCCAATGTCCGCCCGATCAACTGGGCTGGCCCATCAACAATCATGCGGTGGGGGTCACAAATAAACAAATTCCCAGCCATGCCGCTCAACTGTTCAAGTGCGAATAAGCGCAGCTCGTACATCCAGTCGTGGATAAGTGTTCTTCCTTGAGCCTGGGTAGCCAAAACAGAAATAAGGCTGACCATATCACTCGGAAATCCAGGCCATGGAGCAGTCGTAACTTGGCGGATCGCCACCGGAGAAGAAGGTCGCAACGAAAGCTTCGCTCCCTCGATTTTGCAGTCGAGTCCCATTCGCCTGAGCACCGAAGTGATCGGTTCGAGGGGTTCGGCTCCTACCCCGCGTACATCAAGCTCGCCTCCAGTCACCGCCACTGCAACAACCCAGCTTCCGGCCTCGATGTAATCTCCATCCAGTTGATGCTCAGCACCACCTAATCGACACCCACCCGCTACCCGGATCGTTGGCGTTCCAGCACCTTCAACTTCGGCTCCCATGCTAGTGAGAAATCGGCAAAGTTCGACCACGTGTGGCTCACAAGCTGCGTGTCGTATCTCGCTCTCCCCTGATGCAGCAACAGCAGCCAACAGAGCTGTTTCGGTTCCGGTAACCGAAGCCTCTTCCAAGTACACAGACGCTGGACGAAGCCCTTCTGGAGCCTCAAGCACATAATCTCCACTTCCGTCCTCTACGCTCCGAACCCCCATAGCCTTTAAGGCCTGCAAGTGAACAGCCAAAGTGCGCCGTGCAGGAAAATCTCCACCTGGAGGTGCCAAGCGAACTTGACCGAGCCTAGCAAGTAGGGGGCCACAAAGCAGAACAGAACCACGCAATCGCCCAACCAAGGTTCGGTCAGGTTCATAGCTACCAAGTTGGGCACAGCAAAGCTGGAGCTTCGTTGTACCAAGACCACTGACCGTGGCCCCTAGACCCCGAAGCAGATCACCCATCACCTCGACGTCTTTAATTCGCGGCATGTTTGTTAACCAACACACCTGATCGGTCAATAAGCAGGCCGCCAACAAAGGAAGTGCCGCATTCTTGTTCCCTTCAACAACGATTTGCCCCGCCAACCGTTGACCACCGTTAACCACGAGACTCTTCAGCGGCTTCTGGATAGATGTGACTGTCTTTCGAGTCATTGCTGCTCCCAGCGTCCTCCTCTCAACACCCGGGTCAGAGCCATCTGGTATCAACACTAGCCATCGGACCTACAACTCTGAGTCAAATTCTCCCAGATAGACCAACTCATCCCTCAAAACAATACCGAAACAGTCGAACACGGCAGCTCTACAAATTTCGACAAGCTGCCGTATATCATATGCAGTAGCACCTCCTTCATTGACGATGAAATTCCCATGTACAGACGAGACCACTGCCCGCCCGACCCGACGTCCCTTCAAACCCGCCTGCTCAATCAGGGCTCCGGCAGAACGAGGCACATCATCCGGCAAAGGTCCATCTTCGAGCCGAGGGTTCTGAAATACGCACCCGGCCGAAGCTAAACCCAATGGCTGCGTCGACTTCCGGAAGCCTAAGGATCGTCTTGCCGAAGCCCGCAGAACGGTTGGATCACCCTCAGCCACCTTAAATTCGGCCCACAACACTCGCTCATCAGAATGCTTCACGCGGCTATCATCGTAGCCAAAACACATATCAGCTTGGGACACGCTACGGACCGCTCCAGTTGAATCGACAAGCCCCACAGAGCTCACGATATCACTGACAAGTCGGCCGTCGAAATGCGCGTTGCCATGAATAGCTCCTCCAATAGAGCCAGGGGTTCCAGCCCAGCGCTCAAGACCGGCCAATTCTCTTTGGATCGTCCAACGCACGAGACCGTTCATGGTCACACCGCCTTCAGCACGGACGTGGTGGCTACCCGCTCGAAAGATGCCCCCATGCCGCAGGCGAACCACCAGCCCCCGTAGGCCTCCGTCTCCAACGAGCACATTTGACCCTCCACCCAACACGGTTAAAGGGACCCCTTGCTCCAATGTGACCTTCACAGCCACCACTAGGTCATCCGGTCGACTTGTCTCGAGAAACAACTCAGCTAAGCCCCCGGCACGAAGCGTAGTAAGCTCGTCCATTGGCATCGCTGACCGCAACCGGTCCCCGAATATCCTCTGAAATAAAGCTAGGGTCTTGTTCCTGTGGTTCATCAAGGACTGATCACCCATGAAGCAACTGAGGGCAACTATGGACCAAAAGACCACTCATAGCTTGAAATTACCTCTAAACCAACTGCAGTAAAGTCTGCTCGACCGCAATCAATGCCTCCACAGCTTCACTACGACTACAGAATTCAAATCTAATCCAATCACCTGGAGCAAGTTGTCCCGCTACAGACTGATCAACAGAAATAACGCTAGCTATTCTTGGGTAACCACCAATCGTCTGACGATCCGCCATCAAGAGTATCGGTTGCCCAGACGGGGGAACCTGAACAGTCCCCATCGGAGTAGCATTCGAAAGCACCTGTTGACTGTTAACCTGCTCCAGCTTTGGACCGATTAACCGGTAACCCATACGGTTGGAATCTGGCCCTACCGTATATGTAGCATCGGCAAAGACACCAACAACTTCATCATCAAACCGTAGCACATCCTGCTCCACCAAACAGCGCAATGTTGCACCACCTCTGGGAAGGTCGAATGGGATTCCATTCCCTCGCAAAACCGGCGTTCCAGACTCTCCTGACCCTGTGCTGAGTTCATCGCCTGCTCGAAGGAGCCGGCCACCAAGCCCACTCGCCAGGTCGGTGCTACGACTTCCAAGAGTGAACGGCACATCTATACCCCCGGCTATGGCTAAGTAGGCTCTGGCTCCTGCGGTACGAGGACCAAACCGAAGCCGCCTCCCGTGATGCGCGAACTGCACAGAACCGACTTGCATTCGATCTTCACCAAGCCAGAGTTCAAACTCACCCCCGACAACGACAAACATCGTATCGGCAAGAAACTCGATCTCCGGACCCACTAATGTCACCTCAAGCGTGGCACACGCTGAATCGTTACCAACTAACATGTTCGCCACCCGATGTGAGATAAGATCCATCGGGCCCGAAACGGGAACCCCCAGGTCCTGGCTCCCCCATCGACCACAATCCTGCACTGTTGTCAGTAAGCCGGCATCTACAACCCTGATCACCGAGTGCTCCCGGCTACAGCTTCAAAGCGAACGAAATCACCAGGCCTGAAAAGTGACGGGGGATCCCTATCCTGGTCGAACGCTTTCACAGAAGTCCGCCCGATCAGACACCAACCACCAGGAGCTACGGTTGGATATATACCTGTCTGCACACCGGCAATACCGACAGAACCTGCCGGCACGGCCAACCGCGGGTTCGCGAGTCTAGGGATTGCAATACGAGAGTCAACAGGACCCAGATAAGGAAAGCCAGGGAGAAAACCCACCATGTAAACGCGGTACCTTGGTGCCGTGTGCAAATGAATCACTTGGTCAACCGAACAATTAGCAAAACTTGCTACAGCTTCAAGGTCCGGACCATCAGAGCCGCCGTAGTGCACAGGAACCAAGACATCGCGAGATGAAGTTTGCCTGCTAACTGGCTCAGCTGCCAATCTCTCTAACAGTTTCCAGAGCCCGTCTACATCCGCGAGTAGTGGATCGATATATATAGTGGCAGCACTGTAACTTGGAACGATATCTCGCACACCATCTGGTCCCGTTTCCCTGACAGCAGCAGCTAAAGCCAAGACCCGTATGCTCACCTGCGGATCTATTAAGGCGCCAAAATCGATTCGTATAGCAGAATCTCCAACCATCGAGATTCGCCAACCAGACTGTCGGTAGCTGGTCATAACTGGAAAGAACCTATCTGGCAGATAAAGGTCAAGATATGCCTGGCTGACCTTCGTGATTAGACGTCCATCGACATGTTCTTAAGGCTCTGTGGCAAGAACCATACCCTGCGCGGGACCCAATCTAGAAAGCACCCTTGCCAGGCGGAGGTGACTGAGCCAGCTCTTTAAGAAGTCTGGTGTGAATCCCTTCAAAAGCACCGTTTGACATGACTACTACCAAATCACCATTGCAGGCCTCCTCAGTGACTGCTCGAACGATGTCACACACATCAGGCAAATACCTCGCTCGGGACCCGAGCTCGAAGATCCGCTGGACAAGTTCCACTTCAGACAGCCGCTCGTTGTCCGGTAGTGATGACCGATAGACCCGTCCGATAATCACCTCATCAGCATCACCAAAGGCCTCGGCGAACTCTCCCTGAAACACCCTTCGACACGCAGTTGCCGATCTAGGTTCGAACAACGCCCAGATGCGGCGAGAGGGGAAAGCTGCCCGCAGGCCAGCCAACGTCTCCCGCACTGCAGTCGGATGATGGGCAAAGTCATCATAAACGGTCACACCACGCTCTTCTCCACGAATCTCGAGACGACGTCTGACACCTACAAAGTTCTTCAGCGAATCAGATATCGCCGAAGACCTAATACCTACCGTGTTGGCGACCACGTAGGCGGCCAATACATTTCGAACGTTGAACACTCCCACTAGCGGTGTTCTCAACTGAGCCAGGGGCACACCACGGCGCTCCACCGTGAAGCTTGTCCCAGTCGGCTCAGGCCGAATCTGAGTCGCACGCCATTCAGCTGCTTCAGACAGTCCAAATGTAGACACCACACATGGAGCGCCTTTTCCAATCTCAAGTGCAGGTGGACTATCAGCCCCAAGCAGCAATAGGCCCTGCCCTGGCAAAAGAGTCACGAGACGACTGACAGCTACCTGAAGCGACGAAAAATCAGAATAAATGTCAGCATGGTCAAACTCCAAATTGCCCACAACTGCGATGTCAGGCAGGTATTTTAGAAATTTTGGCGTTTTGTCAAAGAAAGCACTGTCATACTCGTCGCCTTCAATCACAAAATCCTGCCCCTGTCCCAAACGGTAGCTAGAGCCGAAGTTCCCTGTTAGTCCCCCAATCAGAAAACTGGGATCATGGCCAGTATCGGTAAGCAGCCAGCTGACCAGTGCTGCGGTAGTAGTTTTTCCATGAGTCCCAGCAATGACGATGGACCGGCGTTTCCAGAGCCAGACCTCGCGAACCATTTCAGGCAGCGAGCGGTATCGGATTTTCTGCTCGAGAACTGCCTCCACCTCTGGATTGCCTCTGGAAACAGCATTCCCAATCACTACCATGTCGACGTCTGGGGTTACATTGGCAGCATCAAAGCCATCGTAGCAGGTGATTTCGTGGGCCAAGAGAAAATCACTCATCGGCGGATAGACATGCTGATCAGAGCCACGAACGATATAGCCTTCATCCTTAAGCATCGCTGCCAAAGTGGCCATTGCCGTGCCACATACTCCGATCAGATGAATAGTTTCCATGAAGCAACTTAGACTTCTAGTCTCAACCTTAAGCGATCAAGAACCAACTGCACCGGTACCAAATCCTGGATGCCAGCTCCTTATTAAGGGAGCCACACAGAGGCTATCCTTCCATGTATGACCGATATACGCCTTGAGCTCACCCGGTTATTCAAGTGAGATATTGACTCAAAGAACCGCTGCCTCCGTTATCGCCACGCAAGCTCGGCGACCTCCGACGACACGAGCCTCGACTCCCAGAGGCACAGTAAGAGTTGGCCCGGTAGTGTGACCCGTCGGGAACCCGAACAGCACTGGCCCTGGAAAGGCCTTAAATATCCTTCCGAGAACTTCCCTTACTGTCGTATGGTCGACTGGTCCATCACATCCGGGGAATTCCCCACATACCACAGCCGAAGCTAAACCTAGCAGACCACTTGCAGATAACTGGGTCAACATTCGATCGATCCGATAAGGCTGTTCATTAAGGTCATCGAGCAGCAGGACATAGCCAGGAGGTGGAGAAAAAGCATGAGGAGTACCTAACGACGCCGCTAGCTGGGTCAGAGTCCCCCCAAGGATCGGTCCTACAGCTTCACCTGGGTATAAAGTTTCCAATCGGTCCCCAGTCAATTCTCCAAGTGGTTCGGCGTTCATTACTACGCGCAACAACGAATCACGATCATATGAAGACTCACCTCCGGCAAGATTCATCACCATCGGCCCATGAAAACAAACCACACCACAGTGGGTCGTGAGATATGCCAAGAACGCCGTTAAATCACTATGTCCGACAAACTGCTTGCAGCTATCGCAAAACAGAGACTTATCTAAGAGAGGTAAAATTTGCGCACTCCCATAACCTCCGCGGGCCGCTATGAGTCCCATGACCGAATCATCACTCCAGGACTCGGTCAGTGCGGTCGCCCGAAGGACAGGATCACCAGCCAAATAACCATCACGAGCGAAGGTAGCTTCTGATACAACCGGTCTAAACCCAAGACGCTCGATCTCAGCCACTCCCTGGTCGAAACGTTCCCGCTTAAATGGACTGGCTGGAGCTACGACACCAACACTATCACCCATCTCGAGACGACGTGATTTTCGCATCGTTCGTTCATCCAGTACTAGAAATCTCTGCCGCCACAGACTGATGAAATTGATTACCCAGTCGGTTCTGCAACGCTCGCCGAGACAATGGCCGCCTAGCTCGATCCTTCGTTAGAGTGTCGGCCTTAACCCTTACCTGACGGGCCCAAGCATCTTCGACTAGCCTCCTTTCCAGCTCATTGGATTCCACTGCATGAATCACCGCTTCTATCACCGACGCATGCCGGTCAACAGAGTCACCGCAAACCAAAAGTGTGTCACAACCGGCCGCAATCGCACCCACAGCAGCTTGTTCGGTCGGCTGAGAGGCAGTAATTGCCCCCATCTCCAAATCGTCGGTCGCAACCAGCCCTCGATGCCCAAGCTCCCTGCGCAATATTGTGTCCACAATGACCCTCGAAAGTGTAGCCGGGTTCTGATCATCCAATGCAGGGTAAAGTACGTGGGCAGTCATCACTGCTGCCACACCGCCATCTACGGCCTCACGAAACGGCCCTAGCTCAGTCTCCCGCAGACGCTCAGGCGGATGTTCAATGACGGGAAGCTCAAGGTGAGAATCAGCGCGCGCAGCACCGTGACCAGGAAAATGTTTAGCGCATGCCGCGATTCCTTTACTCTGCAAACCTTCGATAATGACCCGTCCAAGCCGGCCCACAATGGACTCATCTGAAGAGAGGGCTCTGTCTCCAATGACCAGATCAGCAGACTCATTATAGAGGTCTAGAACCGGAGCAAAGTCGAGGTTTACCCCAACCGCTGAGAGCTCGTCAGCTAACGCAGTAGCAAAGCGCTTGGTAAGACCAATATCTCCACGCCGACCTAACAGCGCCATCGCTGGCCATTCGGTAAATGGTGCCCGAAGCCGGGCTACACGTCCACCTTCTTGATCTACTCCGACCCAGAGCGGCACATCCTTCGAGAGCTCCTGCAACTCGAAAGCCAATTCCGCGACCTGTTCAGGTTCCCCAATATTGCGAGAGAAAAGGACAGCTCCCCCCAAACCCCATTCTCCAGCAAGCGACCGCAGTTCCGAAGGAACGGAATGACCCGCAAAACCAGCTACCAATAGTTGCCCGACCTGTCGATACAACGCCTTCACTGAACGGACTCCTTTTCAGCACCACCCATCAAGAAAAATTCCAGCCTTCATGGATTTGTTTCCCGTCTATTCATCTAGCACTACCCCAGACAAGCCGTGCTGGGAATTATAATGTGCCCGTGCATGTCAAGACCTCAGCTCCAACACGGATCGACTTAGCCGGCGGCACGCTTGATATCTGGCCGTTATACCTCTTCCATCCAGGGGCTCAGACCATTAATGTTGCAATTGGGCTTCGTGCTACCTGCTCGATCCAACCCAGTCAAGACGGACGAATTCACATCACCTCTAAGGATACCGGCACCACACTAACTGCCGACCATTGGCAAGAGCTCGACACTCACGGGGCACACAGACTTCTCGCTCACATCGCCCGTTTTTTCCAAGTGGACAACATCTCCATTACGACCGAAGCCGCCAGCCCTCTTGGTGCTGGCATTGCTGGTTCCTCAGCACTCAACATTGCCGTTTGTGCCGGTCTAGCACACTGGACCAACGCCAATTATCCACCTGATCAACTCTTCACCCTGGCAATGAACTTGGAGGCACAAACACTCCGTATCCCTACGGGAGTACAAGATTACCGGCCGGCTGTCTACGGTGGGATCGCAGCGATCGAACTGGGCGCCCTTGGCATACGGCATGTGCCACTTGACATAAATTTGTCTGACTTCGAGCGCCGCATTGTACTAGCGTACAGTGGGGATTCTCGTTCATCTGGCATCAATAACTGGGATATAACGAAACGTCACATCGATGGTAGTGACATCATCGCTAAGCACTTCGATCACATAACCAAAATCGCAGCAGCTACCAGAGATGCGCTAATTCGGCATGACTGGGCGGAATTAGCAACCCAGATCAAACTAGAATGGCAAGAACGTCAAGCACTCGACCCTAAAGTAACAACACCCGCTATCGACCGCCTGATAACTCAAGCCGAGGCTGCTGGTGCCCTTGCAGGGAAAGTGTGTGGTGCCGGAGGCGGTGGATGCGTATTTTTCTTGATTGACCCGAATCGCCGGGACGATGTATGTCAAGCGATCATCAAATCTGGCTCTCAATTACTCGAAAGCTCAGTCGACATCGACGGTCTGAGTCTCAACAGTAATACCTAAGTTAAGGCCACTCGGGATTATCGAAAGCTTTCAAGCCACATTCCACGCCCTTTTCTAACCGAGCATCACCCTACGCACTGGGAAGGACATTTTCGGAGAAACTCTGCAATGACCAAAGAAACACAGGTATTCGCTGAAATAAAGCAGCTGTATCACGAAACCTCAGCGGAAACCGTAGAAAGTGACCTTCAGCGAGCCATCGAACTCCTTAAGAAGCTTAATAGTGAAGAGGACCGCATTCGTGTAGCGGTCTACATGGACGGACTGTCACAACTTCGCTCTGAATGGATACTGGCAGCACGCCGAAAGGCAAAACGTAACACTACTACACCACGAAGATCAGCCAGATAATCTCTGCAAAAGTGAATATCCGTTTCACTGAAAATCGGTTTCTGCTAATTGATTCAGGCAGGGCTCGAAGCCTCTCTAAGGTCCACTTAGAGAAAGCACCAGCCTGTTAGCGTGCAAGGTAATTTCGGTAATTCCGGCGCGTGATGACTTCGTTTACTACCTCGCCAGAATCCCCAAGGGACCGTCCAGCTTGGCCGTTGACCCAAAATTCAAAAGCACCAGCATCACCCACGTTAATTACAATCTCACTGGCGGCCCGATACGCCTCCTCTTCTCCAGCTCGCATTACCCGAGCGAACACTTCCTCTCCATCAATCGTCAGAGACACCCAACACTCACCCGTCGGACGCAACACAATCTCTAACTGCTCGTCAGTCACCGACGACGATCCCTCAGAAGTTCCACCACGAGGACTAGCAGGTATTGTGGAAACTAGGGCCCGCACCTCTGGAACCTCCGTTCCAATCTCCTCCAGTACACCACCCCTACCATTCATCCCCAACAGAAGCAGTAGGCCAGCAAGCGGCATCCCAAGCACAACGACCCAAAACACTGTGAGAACCATACGTTTCCGACCCAAAAACAGAACTTGGTCATCGCACGCACTGGCAGCATCGTACCGTGCCTCATCAGAGCCTTTGTCGGCTCCAATCTGCGACATGAAATCACGCACGGTCTCCTCAGGGTCTAAACCCACCTCACTTGCATAGGACCTCAAAAAAGCTCGCGTAAAAATTCCACCCGGTAGCTCTTTTACGTCGTTCTGCTCAAGCGCCTCTAGGGCACTTACCGAGATCTTTGTCGTATTGGCAATGTCCCGTAGTGAAATATTCTTCGCCTCTCGAGCCGACCGAAGCCTACTGCCAACATCATCTAGGGACCCACCTGCTGTATCAGTCTCGTTGGACATGTTTCTCCATATAGCTGCCACGGATCTTCGCAACGATCGAACCCATTGCCTCAAATTCACCGAAAGAACCAGGGTCTGCAAACAGCCCAACCGCCGCTACCCCAACCACCCCAGCCCCAAACAGCATCTCGATGTTATCGCTCGTAACCCCCCCAATAGCCAGCATCGGGATCGTCACGGCACGTGAAGCTATCGAAAGCGCATCCACACCACAAACCCTCTCGCCAGGATGGGACTTAGAAGGAAACACTGTCCCCATAGTGACGTAGTCCAGAGCCCCTTCTCTCGAAACTTTAAGGGCTTCCCCTAGATCATGGACAGAACGACCCAACACAAACCCAGATGGTAGATGTGGGCGTAACAGTCCCGCCGCCATCGAACTGGCCCGGAGATGAGTCCCCCCCGCGCCGGCCGCCAACGCAACATCAAATCGGTCGTTTACCAAAATGACGCTTTGGGTCCCACGCGCGATATCAACCGAACGACTTACCAAATCAAACAGCACATGGTCAGAAAGATCGATTTCACGAATCTGTATCAGATCCACACCAGCAGCCACGGCTGCTCTCACTTGGCTGCAAAGCGCACCAATGTAGTCTGCTCGGGCCACTGGTAACCTAACCCGGCTGGTGACGAGAGATATAAGAGGACGCCGGTTTAAGATTTTCCGATCCACTCGCGCCCAGTCTTTCTAGGTCCCTGTTCCAAGGAGCGGCCCACCCGCGATACAGATACCTGGATGCTAGAGCCCACTCCACTGAGCGGCCTCTGCCGAGAGAGAGCCAAGCGAACCAGGACCGCCAACTCCCACAACCCGGCACATAAGGTAACTAACCCAACACCAGAGACTGCACCAAGTACTGCTGGTGAACGAGCCATCTCACCGAGGATGGGAATGGTCTCGATGAACAGGTTTCGCTCCCAAAGCTCTGACCAAGGGGCAAACCCCAACACCAATCCTGTTTCAACAAAGTACACGATCAGTAAGAACCGGCCCAAACGGGAAATATCGTCCTCCGCACAGAATCCAGAATAAATGACGACGCTTGCAGCACAACCAGAGATAGCCCCCACAGCTCTAGAGTAACCTCGTGGTCCCAACAGTCTTAAAGGTTTGGAGACCAAGCCAACACCTGTTTAGACTGTGGCGTCGTCGCTTACAAGGGTTTCTCGTCCCTTGATCGTATCAAACAAGGATCGTGGTCGAAACGTACTTCGGTGAGCCGTTGAATACCCATGTCGAGCAAGCGCTGCCAGATGTTGCGGAGTTGCATAGCCTTTGTGACGTGCAAATCCATAGCGGTCATCTAGCTGAGCCAGCTTGACCATCTCATTATCTCGAAAAACTTTAGCAACGATCGACGCCGCCGCAATAGCAGCACAATGCCGATCCCCGCGTACTACACCAAGTTGAGGAACAAAAATGGATGGTATACGGAATGCGTCAACTAGGACAAAGTCTGGAAGCGGAGAAAGAGAACAAACGGCGTCCCGCATGGCCTCAAGCGATGCCCGATGCACATTTAGCCGATCAATATCAGCTGGCCCACGAACACCTAAAGCCCATCCGCAGCATGAACCGATGATCTTGTCATGAAAACGAGAGCGAACACTGGGGGATAACAGCTTTGAATCGCGGAGGCCAGTTAGCCGATCTATTGAACCCAATATAACGGCCGCAGCAACAACTGGACCAGCCAAGGATCCACGGCCCACTTCGTCCACCCCGGCAATTCTGAGAAACCCCTGCTTTCTTAATTGATTCTCTAAAGTCCGTCGCGCCAAAATTTGAGTTGACCGAGAGCGACTTTTCGCCGGCACCATCACCGCCTATCAGACAAGCTCGAGGGAACAACAACCCACTAAATGTTCCATTTCCGCTTTCTGCGCTTCCAGCCGTCTATTTGGTAGACCTTCTCTTTTCACGTAGACGTGCCGCACGACCGCGAAGCCCACGCAAGAAATAGAGCTTGGCACGCCTTACCCTTGCAGCTCGCCCAATCTCTATCCGGTCGATCGACGGGGAATGTAAAGGAAAAATTCTCTCTACACCTTGCCCGAAAGACACCTTCCTAACCGTAAATGTCGCACGAGGTCCGCCACGACGGATACCAATGACAAGACCCTCAAAGACCTGAATCCTCTCTTTCTCGCCTTCCCGGATCTTCACATGCACGCGGACTGTCAAACCTGGCCTGAGATCCGGGGGCTCTCGCAACTGCGTCTGTTCTAACGTTTCAATTAAGTTCATTTAACCGCTCCCGCCTCAAGTGGAAACCTGTTTCAAGCTTAATACGAAATGCACGATCACTCCCATAGACCAGGTCCTTGAGCATCTACATGACCGTCACATTAGCTGTTTGCCTTCTTGTTGTAGCCCACGTAGGATTTCGCGCTCTTCATCATCGAGTGACGCCCCTTCTAGTAAGTCAGGGCGACGCTCCAGGGTACGCTTCAAGGCCTCCCGTTTTCGCCAACGCCGAATCTCGTCATGATGACCCGACATCAACACTTCGGGCACAGTATGCGACTCGACTTGAGCCGGCCTAGTAAAATGTGGATGATCTAGTAACCCTCTGGCAAATGAATCTTGAGCTACCGATCTCTCATTCCCAACCACACCTGGTAGAAGTCTGGCCACAGCATCAACCACAACTGCCGCCGGTATCTCCCCACCGCTCAATACATAGTCTCCAATCGACAGCTCATCTGTGGCTAAACCACGCACCCGCTCATCCACCCCTTCATAGCGACCACACAGCAAAGTTATATGGGACAACTGACTCAACCTCAGCGCCTCTTGGTGGGAGAATCTCCGTCCCTGTGGTGATAACAGAACAACCGCTTTTGGCGACCCATTCTTGCGCTTGATCGCTGACACTGCGCCAAAAAACGGCTCTGCCTTCAAGACCATCCCTGGCCCCCCGCCATAAGTAACATCGTCCACCGTACGATGCCGGTCACCACTAAAGTCTCTCAGATCATGCACTTCGACATGCATAATCCCTCTTTCAAGCGCTCGACCCAGGATCCCCTCCCGAATCATAGCCTGAAGCATCAGTGGAAACACGGTAACCACGTCGAACCTCAGTTCCAACCTCCGTCATCTACCGACACTCGATTTCTGTTGTCCATCTCGAGACCTCAAGTTGAGCTCCAACAAACCATCAGGTGGATCGATCTCTATTATCCCGACACCGGGCTCAATACGCTTGCAAATAGAGGCGACCAGAGGCACCTGAATCTCAGAAGACCCACCGTCGATAATCAACCGGCAAGCGCCGCCACCATCTTCCAGACCAACAACCTTGCCCACGATCCTACCTGTCATCGTCACCACTTGGCATTGAGACAATTCGTGATGGTAGAACATTCCGTCTGGTAAGTGGTCAAGAGCTTGAATTGGCACACGAAGCTCAAAAGACGCCAGTTCTTGAGCCGCGGCCATCGTCTGGACCTGAACAAAACCAACAATCGGTCGCCCCCGATGGAACCGGACATTTGCCATCGTCAGCGGCTTAATCCGGTCACCGTGATGCACATACACTGCATTCCCAACCCTAAAACGCTCCTCTATAAAATCGCTGCTCGGATCCACGATCACGTTGCCTGTATTGCCGTGTGAACGAGCAATCCGACCTACAGAAACCATAGAGTCCCACTCGTTGCCAGACACAGATCGGCCGCCACCGGCCAAGGGCTCTCCTTGAGTTACCCCGCTGTCCGTGGAGATCAAAGAATTCATAAAGGAACGAGCCTAGAGCCTAGGGATTGTCGACAAAATCAACAACTACTCGGCGATCTTCGTCTTCCCCGGCAAGTTCTGCCAGTGTACGAATCGAAGCTGCTGTCCGACCCTGACGCCCTATCATTCGCCCTAAATCATTACCAGCAGAAGACAATTCGATTTTGGTAACCTCCGCTCCATCACGCTCGTTCACCGACACATCATCTGCTTGGTCGGCGAGTGTTCGTGCGATGACTTCCACAACATCCCTTGAACGACTCATGTTTGCACCACCGGCTTATCACCGTCAGACGCGGCCCCCTGTGGTTCTGCAACCAATGCTGGGTGCCTAGCCAATAGGGTACGGACGGTATCTGATGGCTGAGCCCCCTTGCTCTTCCAGTAAGCCACACGGTCGTGATCTACCGTCAGAACTTCCGGATCTGAACTCACATCAAAATGCCCCAACAACTCTACAAACCGGCCATCCCGTGGAGCACTCGACTCCATCACTACCACACGGTAATACGGGCGCTTCTTCGTTCCGACTCGACTTAATCGAATGGTGAGCATACGTCTCTTCTCTCCTTGCTTGGGACCACTGACGTGCTATCCCATGGGAAAACCCAGACCATGTCGCATATGGCCCCGAGCCCGCCTCTTTTTCTTTTGTCCTGATGCCGCCCCGACTGAACGCAGCAGACGGCGCATTTCTACGAACTGCTTCAATAAACGGTTGACGTCCTGCACGGTAGTGCCACTTCCCAAGGCGATGCGCCGGCGGCGGCTTCCGTTGATTAACTTGTACTGCAACCGTTCACCCTTAGTCATCGAATCAATGATCGCCAATGTCTGAATTACAGCCCTAGGGTCGAAATTATCCGGCAGGCCTGAGGCCATCTGCCCCATTCCTGGGATCAAATCCACCAAGCGATCTAATGGGCCAAGCCGCTTAACCGTCATAAGCTGATCCCGCATATCTTGCAGAGTGAAATCATTACCACGAAGCTTCCGCTCGAGCCGTGATGCCTCGTCACGACTGACTACCTGCTCAGCCTTTTCCACTAGGGACAACACGTCCCCCATCCCGAGCATACGTGAAACTAGCCGGTCTGGGTAAAACGGCTGCAAGTCCTCTGCCCGCTCGCCCTCTCCCACAAAAGCGATCGGAACGCCAACAACCGACGCTACCGACAAAGCGGCCCCTCCACGAGCATCACCGTCCATCTTCGTTAGAACAATTCCAGTCACACCGAGTCGTCTGTTGAATTCTCCAGCACTCCTAATCGCATCCTGACCGGTCATTGCATCTGCAACATACAGCAGGTCTGATGCGAAGAGAGACTCTTTGAGTCGTTCCAACTCATCCATGAGCCCCTCATCGATATGGAGCCGTCCAGCTGTGTCGACCAAGACCACGTCAAAACCCGTCGAACGAGCCAACGTGACCGCGCTTTCCGCACGCCCGACTACATCCGACCGTGTGTCAGGGTCGTGCACTCGGACACCAACGTCGCCAGCCAGCACGCTTAGCTGCTCGATGGCCGCAGGTCGGCGAACATCGGTCGAAACCACCAAGGGATGTCGCCCCTGACCTTGTAGCCACCGAGCCAATTTAACCGTGGTTGTTGTCTTGCCCGCTCCCTGCAATCCCAAAAGAAGCACCACTTGGGGTCTATCACTACCGACCGGCAACCCACCGGTCCCCTCCCCAAGGAGACCACGCAGCTCATCCCGCACAATAGCAATCACCTGCTGGGTTGGAGTCAAGCTCTCCAATACAGCCTTCTCGACTGCACGGTCTCGTACACGATCAATAAATGCTCTGACAACCTTGAAATTTACGTCGGCTTCGAGCAGCGCCATCCTAATTTCGCGCAAGGCTAGCTCAACCGATTCTGGGGTTAATCGGGTCTCACGCCGCACTGAATCAAAAACGGACTTCAGTCGCTCAGTAAGTGAACCGAACATACGCTCCTATACCCTTGCGAGCCACTCAGCACCCGTGGCTTGTCCTAACATCGCGATCAAACGGAAAACCGAGCACCTTCTGCGGGCTCCTCAGAAACCACACGAGCTCAGCCTTAAATCGCCAAGAAATAACCGTTTATGGTAGCTCTTATTAGATTAATCCGTCAATTGAAGCCCAAGATACTGGAGGCCTCCATCAAACCGACTTCAAGGTGTGACCCAGCTTCTTCTTTTTAGTCCGAAGATAGGACCGAGCGGGTCCGCTGGTTGGAACTTCGAGCGGTAATGACGCCGACACAGACAATCCGTAGCCCTCCAACCCGACGAACTTACGTGGGTTATTAGTCAGCAGTCTCATAGTTTTGACTCCCAACTCGCCCAAAATCTGTGCACCGATACCGTAGTCTCGCTGATCTGGCTTGAAGCCAAGCCGCTCATTTGCCTCCACTGTGTCATAACCTTGGTCCTGGAGGTGATACGCGCGAATCTTGTTTGTCAGGCCAATGCCACGACCCTCTTGGTTGAGATATAGAAGAATTCCACGTCCCTCAGTCGCAATACGCTGCATTGCTGTCGTAAGTTGGGCACCACAGTCGCAGCGAGCGGAATGAAAAGCCTCTCCCGTTAGACAGCGCGAATGGACCCGCACTAAAACGTCACTCCCATCACCCACATCCCCTTTGACCAGAGCTACATGACTCTCTCCATCAAGGTTGCTCTCAAAAGCAACTAAATCAAATTCACCGAATTCAGTCGGCAATTTAGAGGCTGCTACCTGCTTCACGAGCCGTTCGTTTCGCATACGATATTCGATCAGATCGGCAATAGTGATCATCAGTAGGTTGTGTTTTTTTGCAAACCGGCGCAGGTGTGGAACCCTAGCCATCGTGCCGTCTTCATTCATGATCTCGCAAATTACGCCAACTGGATTAAGACCAGCGGTTCTAGCAAGATCGACAGCGGCCTCTGTCTGACCAGCACGCACCAGCACGCCGCCGTCACGCGCTCGCAACGGAAACATATGGCCCGGTCTAGCGAGGTCGCTGGGGGTAGTCTTCGGGTCGGCTGCTGCCCTTGCCGTCGCTGCTCGGTCAGCAGCCGAAATTCCGGTGCTTGTCGACTCCTTGGCTTCAATCGACACACAAAATGCTGTCGAAAACTGTGAGGTGTTCTCTCGCACCATCAGGGGAATCTCTAACCGATCTAACCATTCGCCGGTCATCGGCAAGCAGATGAGACCTCGACCGTACTTCGCCATAAAGTTAATCAGCTCTGGAGTTGTCTTTTCTGCTGCAATGGTTAGGTCCCCTTCATTTTCACGGTCTTCGTCATCGACAACGATGACCATCTGCCCTTGGCGGATGGCCTCCACTGCTTCAGCGACTGGTGCAAAAGTACCGCGCTTGTGAGATCGACCTGCCAACTTCAAAGCCGACGAACCGCTGCCCTGCTTTTGTTTAGTCCGATCAGCCATTGTCATCCCCAGTCTTGCTTAGCTCCGGCCCCGACAACCTAAATGCCCCAATTTCAAAAGAACGAGCAACATATTTCCCGATGATATCGCATTCAAGATTGACCACCATCCCGACTTCGGCCCGGCACAGGGAAGTGTGGGTCCAAGTGAACGGGATGATCTGCACCCCAAAGCTTTCATCCCCCAATTCCGCAACTGTCAGGCTAATCCCATCGACTGCTACCGAACCCTTCGCCACCAGGTATGGTGCTAACCTCTTCGCAAAGTTTATTGAGACCCAGTGAAATTCATCCTCTTGCCTTATCTCCCCGACCGTCCCCGTTCCATCAACATGCCCTTGAACGAAATGGCCTCCAACTCGAGTGTCGGCCCGCATGGACCGTTCCAGGTTAACCAAATCGCCAACAGCGAGCCTCGCTAAACTGGTAACACGGACAGTCTCCGGAGAAATTTGGGCTTCAAATCTGGTTTTATTCCGGTCTGTCACCGTCAGACAAACCCCATTGAGGGCGACACTCTCACCGAGCTCCAAGCTTGCCGAGACCGCCGTCTTCACACCAATCGTCACGCCAGATCGGATCGGGGTCACCGCCACGATCTCACCCAATTCTTCAATCAATCCGTTGAACATCAGCCTCCACCAACAGATCTTGCCCTAGGTAGGACAGTCGGCCACCACCAAGCGCCGCAATAGAAAGCCTAGTACTTGGCAACCAAGGTACTCCGGTGGGCCCAAGTCGAACAGGCACGATATACAAACGGATCCTATCGGTCACACCCGCCTCCCAAACTGCCCGGTGCAACTCAGTACCGCCCTCCACTAGCAGACTATTTACGTCGTAGGCCAACAGGCGTGATAGAGCTGCAGCCGGGTCCCTGCCAGGTAACGGCTCTATGCAAGCCCCTGCCTGCCGAAGGGCGGCTGCACGATCAGGCCATCTCTCGATAGAAGCATCAGTGGTCATCACGACAACCGGACCAGACTCCAAGGTACTAAAGACACGTGCAGTTGATGGTGTCCGCATCCTTGTGTCAAACAGCACCCTGACCAGCGGGCGGTGTCTCTTCACTCCCCGGGCTGTCAACAGTGGGTCGTCCACCATCACAGTATTGGAACCCACGCCGATAGCATCTACTTCGGCTCGCACTGAGTGTGCATGTTTCAACGCTGCTGGTTGCGTTAGGAACGTCTGCTGCCCGGGTCCAGCAGTAATACGTCCATCTAGGCTGACTGCAACCTTCAGAGTCACAAATGGTCTCCCTAGACGCTTTACGGTAAAAAACGCCTCATTGAGGCGCCGTGCCTCCGTCTTGCAGACTCCCACTCTGACCGCTATCCCATGCTCACGGAGATACTGAACCCCACCACCATTCACCCGGGAGTCTGGGTCCTCGGTCCCAATGGTTACCACTGTCACTCCTGCCGCTACGATCCGGTCCACACACGGGCCTGTGCGACCTCTATGGCAACATGGCTCCAGGGTGCAATACAAAGTCGCGCCGGAAGCAGCTGATCCAGCCTCCTCAATCGCCACCACTTCGGCATGTGCAGCGCCGGCACGGGCATGGAACCCCCTGCCGACCACTCGACCTTGGCTAACAAGCACTGCTCCAACCATCGGGTTTGGACTCGTCGCCCCTTGCCCCTTTGCCGCCAAAGACAGAGCCTCAAGCATCCACTTCTCGTCGTTCATCCACTTTCACCAACTCGACCTGAAAAGTGCATCGACGTAGTCTGTGGCTGAAAATGGCAATAGATCGTCCAATTGTTCACCCACGCCAATATAGCGAATCGGCAGCCCGAGGTCAGCGGTTATCGCCGCAACAATTCCCCCCTTAGCAGTACCATCAAGTTTCGTCAGGACGATTCCAGTGACCCCTGACGATTCAAGAAATTTACGAGCCTGGTGCAGACCGTTCTGGCCAACCGTTGCATCTAGCACCAACAAAGTCTCATGAGGGGCACCGGAAATTGCTCGGCCAGCAACCCGCCGTATTTTGTCGAGTTCTCCCATCAAATTGACCTGAGTGTGAAGACGGCCAGCTGTGTCCACCAGCACAATATCGCACTGACGAGCCTTTCCACATGTAATGGCATCAAAGACCACTGCAGCAGGGTCTGCCCCTGCGCGAGCCGACACAAACTCAGCGTCTACGTGTTGGGCCCAAACTCTAAGCTGTTCAACAGCAGCCGCTCTGAACGTGTCCGCCGCGCATATTACAGGTCGCTGTCCCTCCTGAATTGCGAGCCGCGCCAAACGGCCAACCGTCGTAGTCTTCCCGGTTCCATTTACACCAACAACGAGCACAACTTTGGGGCATGGCACACTCCCAGAGGGCATCGGCCGAAAGTCAAGCAACCGGCATAATTCACCCTTGACACTCGCCAACAAATCTCTCCCGTCAACATGGCCACGCGCGGCATCGATCAGTCGGTTCGTAGCCACCACGCCGAGATCAGCCTCGATTAAAATTTCTTCGAGAGCCTCCAAGGTGTCAATAGACGCTGTCGCTTCAGGACCACCACCAGAATCAAGGCTCCGTCGTCGCTCCGAAGTTAAAGTATCTAGGCGACCAAACAACTGGTCCGTAGTACGTCGCAACCCACGCCGCAGGCGATCAACTAAACTCACAGGGCACTACCTCACACCGCGTCTGACTCAGCCCGTTGTCGACGCAGCATCAATTCTTCGATGGCTGACGCCACTTCTATACGACCTTCCAAGACAGCGTGCATCTGGGTTGAAATCGGTAAATCCACGCTATGCCGCTCTCCCAACATCACACCAACCTCGGTGGTTCTCACGCCCTCAGCCACCTGCATTCCTGATTGAATTTCACTGAGAGATTTCCCACTCGCCAGACCTTGCCCAACTCGACAATTTCGACTTAGCCCACCCGTGCAAGTCAAGATCAGATCACCCAAGCCGCTTAAACCGGCTAAAGTCTCCCGTCGACCTCCCAAAGCAGAGGCAAGTCTAGAAATCTCAGCAAGCCCCCTCGTAATCAATGCGGCCAAAGCGTTAGGACCCAAACCGAGTCCATCAACGACACCAGCTGCGATAGCGATAACATTCTTCATTGCTCCACCGACCTCAACTCCTGGAACATCATCGCTTACATAGAGCCGAAGATAGGGAGCACGGAACTCTTGCTGAACCGTCTTTGCGACCACGGAACTATGGCTGGCCACGACTACAGCGGTGTGCGCACCTCGGGCAAGCTCAGCTGAAAAACAGGGACCCGATAGCACAGCCATAGGCCGTGTTGAGCCAAGTTCTTGCTGTATTACCTCAGAGATACGTAGCAGTGTTCCAACCTCAAATCCCTTTGTTCCACTGACTATAGGCGTATCAGAGGCTAGCAACGGCGCCGCCAAACGCAGCATGTCCCGGGTCGCATGGGAGGGAATGGCCCAGATCACACAAGCAACCTTGTCGAGGGCACAGCCCAAAGAAGCTGTTGGAAAAACCCCCGGAGGGAGCATTGCCCCAGGCAGATAGTTATGGTTGCATCGTTCCTCTCGCAGTGCAGTCATAAGCTCGGGGTCTCTCCCCCACAATCGCACTGACTTGCCAAGCCTGGCCAAATGTATGCCCAGCGCTGTACCCCATGAACCCGCACCTAGAACAGCAACTTCCTTCATCGAGCGCCCCTATCGCCCCCTAGCATAGTCCCTAGTGAAAATAGCTCTAGGGAGAAGTTTACATTGCTCTCCAGGAGCCTTCCGTCTGGCCGTAAGACCAACCAGACAACCCTACTACCGAACAAGTTGGGGACTACAACATATGCGGCAGCCAACCATTGACCTCAACCCAATAGATTCAAGCTCATAATAGCCCGCTCTCAGCTGAAACAATCGACCCTCACTCAAGGTTGATACGTACAAACACACAACCAAGGTTAGAGTCACCAAAACCGAATCACCAAATCGTAAAGGATCCGCACAGTTTGCCCTGAGCGACTACGACAGAAGGGATTTAGCTAATCTACCCGCCCCAGCAACGCCAGCCTTAACAAATTCAATGCGGTTTGAGTCGACTGCTGCCGAACCATGCCACGGTCACCTGGTAAACACACTGTCTTCGCCACCTCTGCCGCACCCGGCCCAACCACTCCGAGACATACCGTCCCAACGGGTTTAGCCTCCCCGCCTCCACTCGGCCCGGCAACTCCCGTTACCCCGACACCCAACTCAGCTCCAGTCAAACACCGAACTCCTTCAGCCATCGCTAAGGCCACCTCTTCGCTAACCGCTCCATAAGTCTGAAGAATTTCTGGCACCACTCCCAAAAGACTCTGCTTCTGCTCATTGGAGTAGGCAACCACTCCAGCTTCAACATAAAGTGAGCTACCCGGAACATCCACCAATCCAGCAGTTACGAGACCTCCCGTGCAAGACTCTCCTACAGCTACCCGCAAATCATTTTGCCTGAGCAACTCCCCAACCACCTCTGACAAAGAACGACCATCTGTGCTGACCAGCTTATCCCCCAACAGATCAGCCAGTTCCTGTGTTAGCCCATCGAGAGCTTCTGTAGCCGCAGACGGGGTAGCACGGGTAGATAGATGAAGCTCAACTAGCCCGGGTGAGGCTAACACCGTTGTGTCCACCGCAGGATCTTGATCAAACCAACGGCTATAAATAGGAGCGACTTTCTCCTCCACATGGGATTCACCAAGACCGGCGACTCTGAGAACACGCCGATACAAGCGCTCCTGGGACACCCGCTCCGCCAGCCGATCACGCGAGAGCCCCTCGAACATAGGTTCTAATTCGCGGGGAGGCCCAGGCAAAAGAACCAGCACTTGATCACCTATGTCCAGCCACAACCCAGGGGCAGTCCCACGAGGATTATCAAGCAAAACAGCACCAGACGGCACCAAGGCTTGTCGCCGATTGTTGCAAGGCATCGTCCGGCCAGTCGCGGCAAACCTCGCCTCAAGAGACTCAACTATAAAGCTTTGCTCGACCAACTTTAAGCCGAGCAATTCGGCCACTGTCTCCCTCGTAAGGTCGTCTTCGGTAGGGCCAAGTCCCCCGCTAGTGACAACCAAGTCAACTCTACCCAGGGCCGCTTGCACCGCCGCTGCCAAATCAGGCCCATCATCCCCAACGATAGTTTTGTGCCGCACACGGATACCCAGTTCGTTCAACCGTGCCGTCAAGAATAAAGAGTTAGTATCGGAGCGAAAGGGGGTCAGCAACTCGCTCCCAACAGCGATGATTTCAGCCGTTGCAAATCGCCGTCTAGCTTGGAGAGGCATGTGTGCTGTCATGACAGCAGTAACGACCTTGAGTCGACCACGAACACCTGCAATGAACCGGCATCACAACCCATCAATCAACTAAAGCACAAAACAGGTCGCTCATCCGCTCCCAGTTGCCCACAAAAGGGCTCGCAATAATCCCTGAGCATAAAGCCCCGCAACAATGTCATCTGCCATGACTCCCCAGCCATTCGGCAAAACTTCAGCATGCCGTGCCGGAAATGGCTTAACAATGTCGCACAATCGAAAGAGGAAAAATGCAGTCACCGCAGCCCCCCAGCCAATGGGCATGAACAAAACCGTCACAAACACCCCTGCGACCTCATCAATCACAACTTGACCAGGGTCCCTTCGCTGGAATGCTGACTCCGCCGCCGAAGCAGCCACAACTCCAACGCCCACCAAAGCTACCAACACTGACACCTCAAACAGGACCGAATCTGACAGCCGAACCAAGCCAACAAGGGCAAGACCTGCGATTGAACCGACGGTTCCAGGGGCAACTGGCACCAAGCCGCAAGGACCAACCGTGGCGATTCCAACCAGAACCGATTCTAGGGGTTTCTTCATTTGGCAGCACTTAGCGAGCATCTGGTGGTACACAAGCAGCGGGACGTCTGGTATATCTCGATGCTCCTGAACTAGCAGCTGGCCATCCATTCACCTGACAGGCGGTCGTGCCACCTACTGCAGCCCTTATCATCAAACATCCCGACCACGTTGAATTCGAACAGACCTACCGATGATATTGCCTCAAAACATCTCACAAGGGCAGCCTTGATTAACACAACTACCAAGGCCATATTTATCTTACCAATCGTTTGCCTCCCCTAAGGAATCGGAACGACAAAAATGGGGCTACCGTGTAATCATCGTCCATGCCCACCGACTACCAGTCCGACCATCTCAAAGTCGACAACCCAGCCACAATGTTCACGCGTATTACTACCAAAAAGGCATAATCCTAACTGTTATTCACAACTCCACTTACACCAGCCATCTGGACAAACTGCCTTCAGAACCTACAAAACGAATGAAGTCACACGATATTGATTCGCAAATGACAGAACGGACAAATTTAACGACTACAAATGGACCTAATCGTGAGTTATAGGATCGCCTGCATCAACCGAATCACGTCCTGCCGATCCAACCCAGAACAAGCAGATGCTGACAAACACCGAAAAAACCTCCTGAGGTCCAGCTCATCTTCGTATTAGACCTTCTCCACCCTGCTCCACTTTATCTTTCCGCCACGTTGCCATAAACAAACCCTTTAGACCGATCGTCACCACCAACGCTATGCTATACCCCTACTGTGGGTCTAATAGAAGCAGTTCCCAACATTAGTGAAGGACGACGCACCGACGTCATTGACGCCCTAGCAGACACACTTGAAGCCTGCGTGGGGGTAACCTTGCTAGACACCTCTTCCGATGCGGCCCATAATCGCACTGTCTTTACCTTATTAGGCAAGCCTCACCCGATCAAGTCTGCACTTATTGCCCTATTCGCAGCCGCTATTGAGCAAATCGACCTTCGCACACACACCGGTGAACACCCACGGATCGGAGCAGTAGATGTTGTACCTTTGGTACCACTCGAGCCGAGGGAGATGCCAAATTGCGTGGCCCTTGCCAGAGACCTGGGTATCGTAGTAGCCAAAACCTTCGACCTTCCTGTCTATCTGTACGAGAGTGCCGCTCGAACTCCTGATCGCGGGAAACTCGAGCTCATAAGGCGCGGAGGCTTCGAGGGCTTGACTCAAAAAATGTTGACTCGAGCGTGGCACCCGGACTTCGGGCCTGAACAACCGCACCCATCGGCCGGCGCTTCCGCAATTGGTGCCCGCCGAATCTTAATCGCTTTCAACATTAATCTAGACAGTGAAGATATCGACGTAGCTATTCAGGTCGCCCGAGCGATCCGGGAGTCAAACGGCGGACTTCAGGCCGTCAAGGCTATCGGCGTACGGACCTCTAAATCGAACCTGGTTCAGGTGTCTATCAATCTAGTTGACTATCAACGAACGCCACTCTCTCGGGTTTTCAAGGCTGTTGAGTACCAAGCTCACCGACTCGGTGTGACCATCCACAATAGCGAGATAATCGGCCTACCCCCTAGTGATGCCATCTCCACCGAAGCCATCCAATCACTAAAACTAACGGATTTCACATCGGACGATCTATTGGAATCCAGAATCTCTCGGAAAGTGAGCCCGCCTGTGAGCCGAGACCGAGACCATGACTTGCTCTAAAAAGCCAATTGATCTTTCCGACTATAACTTCGTGTCACTGGTATCCAGTAGGCCGCGCAGTTCTGTTATGAACTCACCAACATCACGAAAATCCCTATATACGGAGGCGAATCGCACATAAGCGACCTGGTCAAGCTGCTTGAGCTCCTGCATCACAAAAGAGCCTAGTGCCTCGGTCTGAATCTCCTTATCCGACCGCTCTTGGAGCATGGCCTCAGCTCGATCGGCGATGGCTTCAAGAGCCGCTACCGTCACCGGCCTTTTTTCACATGCCCTGAGCATGCCAGCTGTAACCTTCTGCCGCTCGAATCGTTCTCTAGTACCATCTTTTTTGACAACCATATAGGGCACTTCGTCGATCCGCTCGTAGCTCGTGAAACGACGTTCACAATGTTGGCATTCTCTCCGTCGACGGATGGCCGCACCTTCTCTGCTTTCTCTTGAGTCCACAACCTTGTCGCCCAGATGACCGCAGAACGGACACTTCACTAGCTCACTCCTTGCGTGGGCACACAGCCCGAACTTCAACGTTCGGCTGTTTCTGCAAGCTGAACCCGCCTCAGCCAGGCTAAAGAATAACCCGAACTCTGATTCCTACAAGTGACATCTAATTCCGGCGTTCGGACGAAACAAGGCCTACGGCACTGCTGAACGACACCCCGTCGCGAACCATCCAGATGGCACCGGCAATGGTAACCGGTCCAAACGCTACCGCATGAAGTACCAGGGCAACACCAACGGCCAAGTCCAGTTGGATCGCAAAAAGAGACGTTAATCCAACCTGGACAACAGCATGGAAGCCACCGACTCCTCCTGGGGTCGGCACCGCAACCCCTAAAGCCATGAGCACTGTCAGCAACACCGACCCGCTCAAAGGCAGCGAAATACCAAACGCCAAACACGTAAACCAGGCGGACAGAGCCACAAACCCCCAAACCAAGACAGACCACGCCAAGGTCTTGAGCAACAGACCCAGCTCTCCTGCAGCACTAAAACCTGACAGAAATCGTCCGATAGCAAGGCTCACCCAAGTGCCAGTCCGTCCCCAAATGCGCTTCTCAACAATCCCCAAGCCAGCACTAATCGATTCGGGCACTCGCGCCGACACAACAACTATTACAAGCCCCACAACCGCAACAGCAGCTGCAACCAACCCTCCGGTTTCGAGGCTAGTCAGAACCTCGCTATCTGCCTCATGAAGAGTGCCAGCAAAAAACAGTAAAAACACACCCAAAAAGAACACAAGGGCAAATAGATCAAAGAACCGCTCAACAACAACAGTTGCTAGCGTGGCACTACTACTCAGCTTTTCACGACGAGCCAAGAGATAAGGCCGAACGATTTCACCCAATCGACCGGGCAATAGAGCCGTCACGGCAAAACCAATTGCGGTCGAGCGAGCAGCCGACACAAAAGCAACCGACGCCAACGGAGTCAATAACAACTGCCACCGCCTAGTTCGAACAACGAACGACATACTTATGGCTATGAACGCAGCACCAATAAAATCCAGCCTTGCTCGACCTATTTCAGCGATCACCGTTCCGAGGTCGGCACTGCGAAAAAAGAACACGGTCAGACCGATGGAGAGTCCGACCAAAACAACCGTCCTTAGAAGATGGTGACGCATGACTCCACGGCGCAAGCCCCCATAAGCCATATCGAGTATCACACAGTCATTTCCCGATACACCCAGAATCCAAACAAGGGGCGATTTAAACCACGCCCACAAGTGCGCTTGTCCTGCCTATGCAATTTCCGCTCCGAAGACTCTACTACAACGCTCCAAGCCGCTAAATGCAGCGCCACTTTTCTTCCTTGCTCGACGGGCATATCATTCTGTAAGCTTAGCGGGTTTTTTCTAACGACAGAGGCCTACTGTGACATCAGAAACATCACTCTTCGAAACCTCCCTTAGTGGGCTTTCCCCGCACCGGCGCGGCAAAGTTCGAGACCTCTACGCATTAGAGGACCAGTTATTAATCGTCGCTACAGACAGAATCTCAGCCTATGACCTGGTTTTGGGATCGACCATTCCGGACAAGGGTAAAGTATTGACCCAATTGTCGGCCTTCTGGTTTGACCGCACCACTTCGATTGTCCAGAACCATCTCATCTCCACCACCCCAGCGGATTATCCGTCGGCATGTCACCCACATATGGACACTCTTCGTGGACGCTCAATGCTCGTCAGAAAAACCGAACCTATCCCAGTTGAGTGTGTCGCTCGCGGCTACCTTGTCGGGTCAGGCTGGATCGACTACCAACGGACAGGCTCAGTCTGTGGGGTCCAACTCCCCAAAGGCCTGCAACAGTCGGATCAATTACCGAAACCCATTTTCACCCCTGCCACGAAAGCAACAACCGGACACGATGAAAACATCAGTGAAGCTGAGGCCGCCAAATTGGTAGGCCCTAAACTGATGGCCAAGCTTCGCGACCTCACGCTAGCTCTCTACAACCATGGCGCTACTCACGCCGAGTCTTGTGGAATCATCGTAGCCGACACCAAATTCGAATTCGGGCTTATCCGCAATGGTGACTCTCAGACGACAGGCACTGATATAGGTGACCGGGACGAAATCATTCTCATCGATGAAGCATTGACACCCGACTCATCCCGCTTCTGGCCTAAAGAGGCTTACGTCCCAGGCAGGTCCCAACCGAGCTTCGACAAGCAGTACGTGAGAGACCACCTAGACCAAATAAAATGGAACCGTCAACCGCCAGTTCCCCAACTGCCAGATTCAGTGGTAGCTAAAACAAGGGACAAGTACAACGAAGCGTATCAGCAACTGACCGGTCGAGAACTCGAACTGTAGAGCCTGATTCAAGCGAGGTTGCCAGCGTGCGCGATGAATTAAACCGATTGGTAGATGAAATGGTGGCAAAGGGGATCCTATACGAAGACGCCAGGCAGGAGTTTGAGCGGCGGTTTATTAGCCGGGCACTGTTACAGGCCAATGGGAAAGTCGGCCGCGCCGCCAAGATGATTGGGCTTCACCGAAATACCCTTACCAGAAAAGTTGCGGAATATCGTATCAAACTCACAGGCTAGCTAAAGCCGTCTACCATTCTCTTGATGAGTGTTTCGGCAGACTTCAGGCGAGAACCTTACAAAACACACGTCTAGATCCAGTTGTTTTCGCCAGTAAATTTTCAGAAGTGCAAAATGTTGACACAGCTTGAATACTGGCGATACAATTGGCAGTCAACTGCATAGAGCGCTAATCCTGATTCTTCAGCAGAATTTAATTTAGGCATAACTAGGTAGTTATTTCTTCCACAACACTAAGGGAGTCGGAGAAAACATGGCAATTAAGGTACGACCACTTCACGATCGGCTCATCGTTCAGCGTCTCGAAGACGACGGTGAGCAACAAATCGGCGGCATCATTATCCCGGACACAGCAAAAGAGAAGCCCCAGCAGGGTAAAGTCATTGCAGCCGGAAAAGGAAAGCTAAAGGAAGACGGCGGGGTTCAACCGATGGACGTCAAGGACGGCGATACCATTCTCTTCGGCAAGTATTCCGGACAAGAAATCAAGCTGGACGGCGAAGAATATTTGATCATGCGGGAAGACGAAGTTCTGGGTGTTGTGCAATAGCAAAACTCAAGACATGAATCCGGTTGTAAAGCCCACATCTGTGGCAAGAAATCAGCCGGTCACAGTACATTGACTTAATTGGAGCACATTAACATGGCAAAGCAGATTGTCTACAGTGAAGGGGCGAGGCAAAACATCCTCGCTGGTGTCGACCAACTAGCGAACTGCGTCAAGGTGACGCTTGGACCAAAAGGCCGCAATGTAGTACTCGACAAGAAGTTCGGTTCTCCAACCATCACCAAAGACGGCGTAACCGTTGCGAAGGAAATCGAACTAAAAGACTCCCTCGAGAATATGGGAGCACAGATGGTTCGAGAGGTAGCAAGCAAGACCTCTGACATCGCTGGCGACGGAACGACTACCGCAACAGTCCTAGCTCAGTCCATCTACCGCGAAGGAGCGAAGAACGTAGTGGCCGGTGCGAACCCTATGGAGGTTAAACGCGGAATCGAAGCAGCTGTCGCAGCCGTCACCCAGAACCTCGGCGGCCTATCCCGTGCAGTCAGTGGGGACATGATTGCCCAGGTAGGTCAGATTTCTGCAAATAACGATGAAACCATCGGGCGAATCATCGCTGAAGCGATGGATAAGGTTGGCAAAGACGGCGTCATCACCGTGGAGGAAGCAAGGACCCTCGAGACGTCTCTTGAAGTGGTAGAGGGTATGCAGTTCGATCGAGGGTATCTCTCTCCCTACTTCGTCACCGATTCCGAGCGCATGGAAGTGGTATTAGAAAATCCTATAATTCTGATCCACGAAAAGAAAATCAGCTCAATGAAAGACCTCCTGCCGCTACTTGAGCAGGTAGCCCGTCTCAACAGACCGCTACTAATCGTAGCTGAAGATGTCGAGGGTGAGGCTCTTGCCACCCTGGTGGTCAACAAGATCAGAGGCACACTGCAGGGTGCTGCCGTAAAAGCACCAGGGTTTGGTGACCGCCGCAAGGCGATGCTCGAAGATATCGCGACACTAACAGGCGGCAAAGCGATCACGGAAGACCTCGGCCTAAAGCTAGAGAATATCAGTATTGATGACCTCGGAAAGGCAAAGAAAGTTACTATCGACAAGGACAACACAACCATTGTCGAGGGTGAAGGGACTCACGCCGACATCGAAGGTCGAGTGAAGCAGATCAGGACCCAAATCGAGGAAACCACATCAGATTACGACAGAGAGAAGCTACAGGAGCGCTTGGCGAAATTGGTCGGCGGCGTCGCCGTCATCAAGGTTGGTGCGGCAACCGAAACTGAAATGAAAGAGAAAAAAGCCAGGGTCGAAGACGCAATGCATGCGACTAAGGCCGCAGTCGAAGAGGGTATCGTGCCTGGAGGAGGAGTTGCTCTCTTGCGCAGTCAAGCCGCCCTCGCCGACCTCACTCTCAGTGGAGACCAGCAAATTGGAGTGAATATCATCCGTCGAGCCCTCGAGGAACCGATGCGGTGGATCGCAACCAACGCTGGCCACGAAGGCTCCATCGTGGTTCAGAAGGTGAGAGAGCAGTCAAATGTCGAAGAGGGCTTTAACGCCCAAAATGAAGAGTACGAGAATCTGATCGAGTCGGGTGTTATTGACCCGGCCAAAGTGGTTCGCGCAGCTCTTCAGAATGCCAGCTCAATCGCCTCTCTACTGCTAACCACTGAGGCACTAGTTAGCGAAATCCCTGAAGAGAAGAAGGATGCCCCAATGCCGGGCGGCGGCGGCATGGATGGCATGGGTGGCATGGGCGGCATGATGTAGGCCTAGCCAGCAGCAAAGGAGTGAAATGGGCGCGCCTCAGGTCTGAGGCGCGCCCATTTACATTTCAGTTGAGAACCTATCGAAGTGTAAAGGATAGTTCGATGGTGACTAAAACCGCCACCGGCTCACCAAGCCGGGTTCCTGGTTGAAACCGCCACTGCCTAGCTGCTTTTATTGCTTCGTCGTCGAGCCCAAAATTTTGGTCTAGAGACCGAACAACTCTGACATCCCCCACAGAGCCATCTGGCAGAACTACTGCCTCAACCAGCACCAGGCCCTGCACCTTAGCCCGCATTGCCTCAGCGGTGTATTTAGGAGTCACTTCCCGAAGCAGACGCGGGGTCTCGACGCCATTCCCTGGTCGGTAAACACCACCACCCAAGCCACCGCCAGAGCCAGGTCCAAGTCCGTCCCCAGACCCAGGCCCTACTCCACCGCCATCCCCGGCCCCAGCACCTCCATCAGCTCCGCTACCTGCAGATTCAACCCGAGCCATGAGCCCTTCGAGCAGACCAGTCCTGGTCTGCGGCGCGGCCGCCATTGGCACTGCTGACAGCTGCATGTTTTGTGACTCCAGCGGAGGAGGGTCCGGCTCTCGTAGCACCTCAACCTCTTGGGGTTCATCAGGCACATCAACCGGGATGTTGACATCATCCTCACCAGCTATTTCGACTTGGCGAGGCATTTCCAGGGACTCATTACCTCCACCACCTCCTCCTCCACCAGGTCCTCCCTGAGGAATCCAGACTATGTCGTAGTTTGTCCTATCGAGGTCAAAGACCTCTTCCGTGACAGGAGCAGCTTTGATAGCAAGGAAGAGCACGAACAACGCGAAAAGATGACTTAGTAGAGATGCCCCTAAAGCTCCTCTAATTCTCTTGGGTTGAACCGCAAGAAACGGCAAGTAATCATTACCACCATCAGGGTCAATAGACACCCAACCCTTTGTAATACCGCTGCGGGCTCTCCCGGCAACAGCAGACTGCCTCGAAATATTAGGGGTACTCACAGATGGCCGTTGACGCCGCTTACGCCGACGTCGCTCGGGAGGTGTGTAGGATTGGTGACCCGGTAGAAACGGAATCGGCCCCAGCTTCATGCCATCACCCACGAGAAGCGCTCTAACCCAATTCGCCCTACCTCAACCGCAGTCAGTACACTAACAACTGTATCATCCTCTGACACGATGAGAGGGGCTCTCACAACTATTAGAAACTGAGACCCATGTCAGCCTCTGCCTACACGCGACCTGCCCAGGCACCAATCGCAGCGTTGCCACCACCATAGGCAAACATGACAGCGAGGGCATCGGCAGCCTTAGGCTCACTATGCACACCGACCAACACACCACCTCTTGCCGTCAATGTCTCAAAAATGAACCCATCATGAGCCTGAAAACCAGCATAGCGCATGGTCCCTGCCACACCAGTTCGGTCGAGTTCGCAACCTTCTCCCCGCTGCAATACTTCAACCAGTGGTCCATGCGCAAGCACTGAACCAATGCGGGCTATTTCAAGGGTAGCTGCATCAACCCCAAATATTTTCCGAAGCAGCTTCGCTGCCTCAGGAGTCTCTCTACTAATTAACGACAACGACTCTGGTGGGAAACCCTTATCTGCAAGCGCCTGTATCCCCCGTTGCGCCCACTCGACATCCTGAAACACCCCAACCGTATAACACTGCCTATCTACATCGGCCATTCCGGGTTCCTAGTCTCAACAGACCTAATCTTGCAGGCATCTACCCATATCCTGGAGAGGCTACTCTTTCTCACACCCCTCACCTTTAGTTTACCGGGACTCTACAAACTTCGCAAAGCCCTAGATATCAGAATCTTAAAGTAAAATTCGCTCACGTCCAACTCGCCGAGTCACCCTTTCCCGGTCAAGATATTCGAGCAACGGAATAGCAAATTTCCGACTAATTCCGTAGCGGTCCTTAAAAATCCCAACATCTATCTTCACCGGCTCAACATCATTCTTTAGCGCCGAAAGGTCTTTCTTTAAGGACTCCACCGCATCCAGATCGAATATAAGCGACCCAACTCGAACCACGCGTCCTTGCCGAACCAATAATTCCATCACCCGGTCGAGTATAGACTCCTCAATCTGTAATCGCTCACGCATTTCAGCTGGTGTTGGCGGACGTAGGCCTGCTGAACCGAGAAGGGAGAGGATATCTTCGCTCACTCTCATCTCCTCTGGCGATAAACTAACCCGGTGACTGGATAGCGCAAGATAGTCTCGGATCAACAACCGGTCTTGCTTGACCAAGTCTTCAAGCACTGCTTCAAAGACCCCAGTCCCAGCGTGATGGAAAAGCCGTTCCCTCGCCTCTTCTCGTGGCAAACCTGCCTGCAACGGCTGTGATGCGTGAAACCGTCCCAACATTGATATTAGCCGAGCGCCCACGTCATTTATCGCTACCGCATCAACTAAAGTATCTCCAATTCGACGGCACCCACCAGACGACACCAGTCTCTTCACCAAGGCTTCGCTCAATTCAGTCTGCACTCCAGCTCGTGGTGTCAAGTCTCCAATTGGAAATCCCGCCAACCCTTGTTCGCGAACAAAAATGCTTACAGCTCGGTCCTCAAACTCAGCTTCATCTCGCGTCAGCCCCTCCAGCAGCACTTCCATTCTCTCGCGAGCTGTAGTCGTCCGAATACCAACCCGAGGCGGATCTGGATCCAGCACCCTGCCCCCAGCGATCGTTAGAGATGGGGAATAGGACCTCAAGATAAAGCAATCTCCTCGAGTTATCACCGATGGTTGCTCCAGCCGTAACCGAACAAATGCCCGAGTACCTGCTGGGAGAAAATCTGGCGCCTCACCTAAATCAGCCTGGCCCTCAACAGCCCGCCCAAGAACCACTCGTCCGAGCACCTCGCTCGTACCTTGATGGAACCTTACCCTGGCACCATGACGAAGGCTCCGAACAGACCCTAGCAGATCTAGCACTGCATCCAGTCGCTGTGTTTCCTTGAAGCATCCAGGAGTCACAGCAGTCTGCCCTCGAGAGAGCTCCGCCACTCCAATTCCAGACAGATTGACAGCAACTCGCTGACCAGCTGTCGCCACTGGTTCAACGGTGCCGTGAACCTGTAATCCCCGCACCTTGATATCACGGCCAGCGGGTAACGCCCTCAACGTATCTTCAACCGCCATCTTCCCGGAAACGAGAGTCCCTGTAACTACTGTCCCAAAGCCTTTAACCGTGAAGGCTCGGTCAACCGGCAGCCGCACTGCCCCGCCCGGCGTTCGGCCACTGACATGCCTTGCCATCGCAAACAACTTTGTCCTCAGCTCCTCCAAGCCTTCACCAGTCTTGGCCGACACCGGCACTACAGCTCCTTGTGCCAGAAAAGAGCCAGCCAAAAGATCGGCTGTCTCTAGTCTGACCAGCTCAACAGTTTCCCTATCGACCAGATCGATTTTTGTTAAAGCCACTACACCGCTCGTAATATGAAGCAGGCGGCAAATGTCAAAATGTTCCCGAGTCTGAGGCATCACCGACTCATCGGCCGCGACAACCAGTAATACCCCGTCGATACCGCTAACCCCGGCAAGCATGTTCTTAATGAATCGCTCATGGCCAGGAACATCTACAAAAGCCAGTTGCGTCTCGCCCTGCCGAAGATGTGCAAATCCTAGGTCGATAGTGATCCCTCGTGCCTTCTCCTCTTTCAGCCTATCCGGATCACTGCCGGTGAGCGCGTGAACCAACGCGCTCTTACCATGATCGATATGGCCGGCCGTCCCTACAACAATGTTACGCGTCACTACTTTTCCCCGCGTCTCAAGAAAACAAACTACCTACCCTCAATTCTGGCCAACGTCTACAGTCCCACACCGATTCCATAAGGCAGCCAACCAGTCACATCAGACTTTGAGCGTTGGCTCAATATTAGGGGAATCCACCGACTCCCTTCCCTATCCACGGCTACGCTTCCTTCGCGAGTGGCTTTTTCCTGTAGTTGACTTCTTCCGCCGCCGGTGCCCATTTCCCGTCATACCCTTTCTCTGTCGCTCAGCAGAGCGAACCGCATCAAGAATCTCCACAAGGCCGAGATCGATCTGGCGACGTGCAGAATCGACCCTTACTACGCGCACAAACACTGGGTCTCCTAAGCGATAGGTCTTGCCCGTAGCGTCACCACGCAACAGCCACTCGGTGTCATGAAATCGGTAATAGTCATCTGCCATGGTCGAGATATGCACAAGGCCTTCAACAAAAGGTTCGACTAATTCGATGAATAGTCCAAAACTAGTCACACCGGTCACATAACCCGAAAACTCCTCACCAACCTTGTTCGCCATAAAGCGAACTTTTTTCCAATGAATAATCTCCCTCTCTGCCTCCTCTGCTCGCCTTTCCATCGCAGAGCTGTGGCTCGCGACCTCAGCCAAGCCTCCAGTCGGTCCACACCCATGTTCTTCGGATGGAATTTCCTCTCTGGACCGCCGCAGCAACCGATGCACTACTAAATCCGGGTAACGACGAATCGGTGAGGTAAAGTGAGTGTAATAGTCGGCAGCAAGGCCGAAATGTCCTATATTGGCATCAGCATATCGAGCCTTCTGCATCGTCTGCAACACTAGCATCGCCACCGACCGCTCTGCAGGCTTTCCTTTAAGTCGTTTCAAAAGGCGCTGAAAGTCGCATGGCTTGACTCGATCAGGTGTCACACTCAACCTTTGTCCCAGCGTGGCGGCAAAAGCATCAAAGTCTGCAACCTTGTCCTGATCTGGGGGTTCGTGGATCCGGAACAACGCTGCCCATTCACCATTCTCCAAATGCCTAGCGACCGTCTCATTGGCAACCAGCATGAACTCCTCGACAATCCTGTGAGCCACATTTCGCTCTGCTGCCACTATGTCTTCGACCAGACCGATCTCGTCGAGTACCAAATGAGTCCCCTTCAAGTCGAAATCGATCGAACCCCGGTTAACTCGGCGAGCTTTGAGTCTCCTTGCCACCTCTTCCATCATTTCGAACATCGGGACCAACTCCGTATATTGGTCCTTGATCACTGGATCTTTCGCTGTAAGGATCGCATCTACCTCCTTGTACGTCATGCGCGCATCAGACTGGATCACGCCATCATGAAACTCGTATTGGACCAATTCTCCGTTACGGCCAACCTCCATCACGCAAGTCTGTACTAACCGCTCAACACCTGGATTCAAACTACATAAACCAGTGGCTAACTCGGCAGGAAACATATGCAGTGCCCGTTCCGGGAAATACACTGAAGTACCGCGCCGGTACGCAGAACTGTCAAGTGCACTTCCTTCCTTCACATAGTGCGACACATCAGCAATATGCACTCCAAGCCGGTGATGGCCATTGTGAAGGGATTCGATCGTAATAGCATCGTCGAAATCACGAGCATTCTCACCATCAATGGTCACGGTCAGCCAAGGCCGAAAATCGGTTCGTCCCCGTCGATCACTCGGCTTGATCTCTTGACCGAATTTCCTAGATTCAACTACAGCTGACACTTCATGTGCCTCTGGAATCCGATACTTCCGAATAATGAGTTTGGTATCCACGCCAGGATCATCCAAATGTCCGAGGACCTCAGTGACTTTCCCTACTGGCCCTCGGCCCTTGGTCGGCCAACGAAGAATCTCCACAGCTACCATCTGACCAGAAGCCGCGGCGAGATTTGCCCCGTCCGGAATCCGCACATCCGCCGTCACTCTGGCATCAAAAGGAACCACAAACCCCATACCCGTGTTGTCCAGCTCATAGCGACCGACAAGGTGGGCGTTAGCACGATCAAGCACACGCACAACTGCCCCCTCAGGCCTCCCAGTTCTGCGCTCTACCCTCACTGCTACCCGATCGCCATGCATAGCCTCGTTTAGATGGTCGACAGCCACAAACACATCCTCTGCCGAATCGCCATTCTCAGGCTTTACGAATCCGAACCCTCTCGGATTCACAACTAGTCTCCCCACGATCAGACCCATGCGTTCAGAAAGGCCATAACGGTTACCACGGATCCGGATCAGGTCACCCGTATCTACAAGCTTGGAGATCTGACGGCGGAAACGAGACCTGTGCTCTTTGGAAACCGAGAGCACACGCATCAACTCTCGAATCGTGGACGGATGATCGACTCGTGAACGCATCTCCTTGATCATGGTGTCAAGACCAAATTCGGACCCAAGCCCAGCCATCTTGCTCATCGGGTCAATACCACTTGTAGGTCCCCAACATTCGTACCAGTCGGACCTGTGCGAATCAGATCACCAAGTCTATCGAGGTATTCATAGGAGTTATTGTCTGAGAGGTGGGACTCCGCGGAAGGAATACCCAAGGCTGTGGCTCTACTTATGGTAGTTGAGTCAACCAGTGCACCAGCTGCATCTGTCGGACCATCTACCCCGTCTGTTCCAACACTGACCAGTACGGTGTCAGCACCAAATTTATGTAAACCTGAAAGAGCGCCAAGCGCCAATTCTTGATTGCGCCCACCCCTGCCGCTGCCCGACACCGTAACCGTCGTCTCTCCTGATGAAATGACACACCGAGAACCCACTAATTCCTGCCCTGCAGCAAGAACTCGCGCCACATGCTTCCGACCTGCAACGCGCGCTTCTCCTTCAATTGGATACTTAATAACCGTAGCTGCATATCCCAACTTGCGGGCCGCCAGCAGTGCTCCAGTCATCGCTTCTCGACGACTACCTACCACGTGGTACATCTTTCGACCTGATAATGACTCCCCATCAGACACTATTCCCGAAACCAAGCCCTCTCTCCCTCGCCTTAGCAGCGTCCTTACCCTTTTCGGAATCTGATCGCGTATCGCAGCAGAATCAACGATAGCCAACGCATCGGCAAAAGTAGTTTTATCTCCAACTGTAGGCCCTGAACCAATAACACCAGGATCATCCTCAACTGGTGACACAACATCAGAAATAGCTAATGTTAAAACCTTCCCCGAAGTAGCAGCAGCAAGTCGGCCACCCTTAATCGCAGACAGATGCTTCCGAACACAATTGAGCTCATGTATAGGAACGCCAGCGCCAAGGAGAATCCTAGTTGTCTCGACCTTTTCCTGAAGGCTCACTCCCTCTGCAGGAGCCGCCAGCAACGCCGAAGCTCCACCTGACAACAAAACCACAAGACACTCTGAAGGACAAACCTCAGCAGCACACCGTATAGCCACACGACCAGCTTCAACACTCCCAGGCTGTGGAACCGGATGACCACCCTCATACCACGCCAGCGGCTCCGGTAACGCCGCCGTCTTTTCAACTCCAACCGCAACTCCTCGCCTGATCAGAATTTCAGCTGATGCCAAGAAGCCTTGAGTCATCCCCAGTGCAGCCTTGCCGGCGGCTATCAGGGTCACCGGTCCTGAACCAATAAAAGACCGAATGGACGGATCAGCGAGAGCAGATGCAACCAGTGTGGCTGGCCTCACAGCTGAGACCGCGCTATGAGCAACCTCAAGCGCATGTTTCCGAGCGAGCGATAAGGAGTGAGTCTGAGATATCAGGGGGGTTTAATGGGTTGTGGAGGGATCCGACCAAGTCGAAAGCTTGGTGACACCATCGAATGAACGCAGCATTCTACTAACTAGACAACCAACTTCTGCACTGCTTGTATTACCCTCGGTGCAAAGTTTCTCGACTTTCGCTATAACGTTGCTTATGGCAGTCTCCACCTCTTGAATCGTACAATCCGAGTATGCTTCCCGCTGCCATCGCAAAAATTCCCTATGTTTAACCAACTCGTCCAAGTAAAAGCCAGCTCGAACAGGACCCAACCGACCTACTTTTACAGGGGTAGAATCGACCAGCCAGTTCGCAGTGTTTCGTCGTAACTCCGACATAACCTTGAACACCGAGTGTATGTTCGCCATATCGGGACTGTCAACCAGTCACTCCCCAGCCAAAAGCCGCTTGATTAATACATTCGCCAGTTTCGGGTCGGCCCTTCCCTGAGTAGCTCTCATCACTTGCCCCATCAGAAACCCCAAGGATTTTTCGTTCCCTTCCCGGTAGCGTTTAACTGCACTGTCGTTCTTCAGGAGAATACTGCCAATAATATCTCGCAGCCGGCTCTCATCCCCAATTTGACCTAATCCTTCAGCCTCGATGACCTCCTCGGCCTCGCGCCCACTCCCGTACATCCGATCGAATACATCCTTAGCAGCAGTTCCACTAACCCGCCCGTCATCAACCAGGCGTATCAGTTGGCCGAGAGCCTCCGGCGTTACACCGACCCTATCGATTCCAGTCCCGTCAGCCTTAAGCCTGCGTGTCACTTCACCCGTCAACCAGTTAGCAGCCGCTTTCGAATTTCTTGCCGTCGCCGCAGTTTCCTCAAAGAACCTGGCCCACTCATTCGTGAGCCCAATCTGATCGGCATCTTTCCTCGACAAGCCATGCTCTTTGATGAGACGCTGCTTGCGAGCGTCTGGGAGTTCAGGGAGACTCGTACGCACTCTGGCAATCCAGTCCTCAGACACCTCAATCGGTGGCAGGTCTGGCTCAGGAAAATAGCGATAATCATGCGCCTCTTCTTTGCTACGCATGGTCATCGTACGAGATCCGGTTTCATCCCACAAACGGGTCTCCTGGACGACCTGACTACCATCATCCAGCAGTTTAGACTGACGTTGAATCTCAAATTCCAGAGCTCGCTGTAAGAATCGAAACGAATTGAGATTCTTTACCTCGACTTTTACCCCAAGTGCCGCGTCCCCACGCCGACGCAAAGAAACGTTTGCATCGCATCGAAGGCTACCTTCCTCCATATTGCCGTCATTAACAGCAATAGCCGTTAAGATACCGCGCAACTTCGCGAAAAACGCAGCTGCTTCTGGTGGAGACCGCAGGTCCGGGTGTGTCACAATTTCAATAAGTGGCACACCACTCCGGTTAAAGTCGAGATGCGTATACCGGCTCCCACTCCCATCTCCAGCATGAAGCGACTTTCCAGCATCTTCCTCAAGATGCACTCGAATGATACGCACGACACGACGATCGCCGTCATCACCATACGCAAGTTCACCATCCGTCGCCAATGGATGCTCATACTGGGAAATTTGGTAACCTTTCGGTAAATCCGGATAAAAATAATTCTTCCGTGCGAAGATCGAGCGTGGCTGAATGGTACAACCAAGCGCCAATCCAGCTCGGACACCCAAATCAACAACTCGCCTATTCAGAACCGGTAAGGCTCCGGGCAATCCCAGGCAAACCGGGCACACCTGGGCATTAGGATGAGCACCGAATCGAGTCGTACATCCACAGAAAATCTTGGTCTCTGTCCGCAACTGAGCATGAATCTCAAGCCCGATGACTGCCTCAAAGGTTGAACCGTGCAAAACTGGAATCTCGGTTGTTTTCATGACACTACGAGAGATCAAGTAGAGGACCTAGTCCTTGCCACCTTGCTATGTGAGCAACCCGCCACAGACGGGGTTCCCTAGACCGCAGGGCCCCACCTAGGCCTGCTCATAACTACATATCCGAGAAATTTACCCGAGGTCCCGCTGCGATCACTTCAGCCGAAGCTAAATCGGAAAACTTCTCGAAATTTTTGGCGAACATCTTCGCAAGTTTTTCGGCCTGAGCATCATAATCTGAGCCGTTAGCCCAAGTGCCACGAGGCCTCAGGACCTCAGTCGGCACTCCGGGACACAGAACCGGCACATCAACCTGGAACACGGGATCCGATGCGCAGCCTACATTATCTAGAGCGCCAGAAAGCGCCGCTGAAATGAGGGCACGTGTGTGGACAATCGGCATCCGGTGTCCCACTCCAAATGGGCCACCGGTCCACCCTGTGTTAACGAGCCAACAAGTGGTTCCATGCTCCGCGATCCGCTCGCCCAGCAGTGTTGAGTAGGTCGTAGGCGGCCAGATCATAAATGGAGCTCCAAAACAGGTACTAAAGGTAGCTGTTGGTTCTGTAACTCCCCGTTCTGTTCCAGCCACTTTGGCCGTGTAGCCAGACAAAAAGTGATACATCGCAGCCGGTGGTGTAAGGCGCGCAATCGGTGGAAGCACACCAAACGCATCAGCCGTCAACATAAACAAATGCCGAGGATGTTCCCCCTGTCCAGATTTAACATAAGAATCGATCGCAACGAGTGGATACGCTCCTCGGGTGTTTTCAGTCGCCGAGTCATCATCGAAGTCAAGCTGACGTGTCACGGGGTCAACGGTGACATTCTCAAGCACTGTGCCAAATTTTCTAGTCGTCGCATAGATCTGGGGCTCGGCGTCAGCCGACAATCGGATCATCTTCGCGTAACACCCACCTTCGAAATTGAAAATCCCCTGGTCGCTCCAACCATGCTCATCATCGCCAATAAGACGCCGACCAGGGTCACTCGAAAGTGTGGTCTTCCCGGTTCCAGACAGACCGAAAAAGAGGGCCGAATCTCCAGATCGACCCACGTTTGCCGAACAGTGCATCGGCATCACACGCCGAAGCGGCAAAAGATAATTCATCACTGAGAAAACAGATTTCTTGATTTCACCTGCGTAACTGGTGCCTCCGATCAGCACAAGCTTCTGTGCCAAGTCCAGAAGTATGAACACCTCTGAGTGGGTTCCGTGCTTAGCTGGATCAGCTAAACAAGATGCCGCATTGATAACTGTCAACTCGGGAACGTGATCCACAAGCTTGGCACGATCGGATTCAGTGATAAGCATGTGCCGCGCAAAAAGCGAGTGCCAAGCTTGCTCCGTCACAACGCGCACCGGCAACCGATATGCCGGATCAGCACCTGCATAACAATCCTGAACAAACAGGTCCTTCCCCTTAAGGTGTTCGACTACCACCTTGTGTACAGCCTCAAATTGTTCTACCGAGATTCCACGATTGACTTCTCCCCAATTAATGTTGGCTGAACTGGATGGTTCATCAACAAGAAAACGATCGCGAGGAGATCGACCGGTGTGTGGCCCTGTCCGACAGACAATTGCACCCCCAGTAACAACGGTACCCTCGCGACGGGCTACTGCCTCCTCATAGAGAGCAGCCGTGGATAAATTCCAAAATATTGAAGCCGGATCCACGATACCCACAGATTCAAGTCGCTGGTCAGTGCTCACGTTTCCCATCCGTCCTAATAGTCTCCAAATTTATTCACTTTTCGGGTTGTCGACCTTTGATGCACAGACTGCTGGGAAACAGCGGACCGACCGCCCCCGGCACCAACCAGCGAGGCACCTAGCCAATTAGACCACCGTTCAATATAGAGCATTGCGAATAAAGAGCGGCAACGCCGGATCGACTTTAATCAGGTTTTAACGCGCTAGAAACAGCTCCACAGAAGGCCGTCCCAGCAGATCAAGAGCGCCTGCCACAGTGCCCACCTTCACCCATCCTATGATCCACTCACGAATGCGTCAAATCTTGGTCAACTCCCTACCCAAACTTGTAACACTTCTTCTCGACCGCGGCACGGTATGATGATGACAGTTCAGTCGTAGCTTGAGGAATGCTGTCGGCTGATCTAAATCTAAAAGCAGGACCCCAGCGCGGGGCCCAAAAACAGCAAAACCCAGGAGAAACAGCCGGAACCTGGAGAGCCGTCCTACCATGCGACCAAACTTGCCAATCCAAGTGCTCACTCTAGTGATAATCACCGCCACTGGATGCGCAAGCCGGTACGTAGAACCTGCACCACAACAATCTGTTGGGGATAATTTTCCTATCATTCGTGTAGCGGTCGGCACCGGACAGCACATTCAGAAAGTCTATCTTGAGGAATACGTGCGCGGGTCAGTACCAGCTGAGATGCCACTTTCAGCATCCAACCTAGCTTCAGCCTCTCAGTTAGCCCAGCTTCAGTCAATTCTTGCCCGTACCTACGCATTAGCTAATCTGGGCCGCCATAGCTATGAGGGGTTCGACTTATGCTCCACCACCCACTGTCAGATTTATCGTTCTTCTTCCAGTCCGCCGAGTAGGATTTCGAAACTCGTGTCCGATGCAGTCGCCCGCACAGAAGGACTCATCATCACCGACGGCAACGGGCCGATTCAGGCTGTATTTCATGCCGATTGCGGCGGACATACGAGTTCGGCAACCGCTATTTGGGGCGGTTTAGGACCAGTGTATCTTTCCGGGGTAGAAGACCAGCTCTGTAAGTTTCCCCCCAGGGATAGCTGGCTTATCAAGATTGCCCCCGACCAGCTCCGTGACATTCTCAACGCTCACCGTGACACAAGGGTTGGCCAACGGCTCGATAGCGTAGTCGTGCTCAGATATGACCAGGGCGGTAGGGCTACTGAAGTGATGTTAGAGGGCACAGAAAATAAGAAAGTTAGGGGTGAACGACTACGCTCGATCATTAGCGGAAAGCTCGGAGGACGAGTATTCCGCAGCTCACAATTTACGGTTCACGTCACTTCGGGCCAGTTTCTATTTCAAGGCACAGGGTTTGGACATGGCGTGGGATTGTGTCAACTTGGGGCAATCGCTCGCGTTCGACGAGGTGACTCACTAGAATCAATTCTGGGTCACTATTATCCGGGCACCTGGATCGAACCGCACTCTGTTCAGCCCACGACTTGAACCCACTAGCTCTCCTTGAGCTGACCGCTAGACCAGTTCGTCCGACACCCTTATTGAAATCCGGCAAGCCAGCCTCGGCTCTTCCCTGCGTACGAAGAATGGTCCTGCGGGTACAAACCTGGGGGACGTCCAGTGCATCTGTCCACCACGCCCACTCTACTCGTCTGATACCTAGCCTAAATGGTGGTTGTATTTGTAGTAAACACCCGAGTGGATTCCGAATTATGTTAGACGCAAGAAAAGTTTAAGGCTGGACTTTCGAAAGCCATCAAACATATGATTTAATCAAACGTTTGACATTAACTTAATGCGAAAGGAGTTTCTATTCTTGGAAAATAGAGATTCCACCGCCAGAAACGGCCACCGAGTACTCTACAAGTGACGCATTCGAAGATACTTTCCGGCACAGGCAGCAAGCTTAACGTGGATCCAGAGGCATTGACTAGCAAGATCAAATTACTGATCGCCAAAGGGCAACGGGAGGCGGCCGCCAACAAATTTGGCGAGCTCGTCACGCTAAACCAAGCCCGTGCTGCGCGTATCGCCTATAGCTATTTGAGAGAACCTACAGAGGCAGAAGAGGCAGTGCAAGACGCTTTCCTCAAGGCATTTCTGAAGTTACCTTCATTTCGAGAAGACTCCCATTTCGAAGCATGGTTCGCAACGATACTTGTCAACACTTGCTTCGACCGCCTCAAAGCCAGAAAGCGTCGCGATAGGCTGGTGATTCCCATGGAATCCAGGAACCACCCATTCCAGGAACCAATCGCGAACCAATCCAAGTCACCCGAAGAGGCCCTACTTTCTACAGAGCGCAGCCAATGGTTACAGACCGCAATGGAGAAGTTGCCTCACCGCCAGAGGACCGCCGTAGTCCTGAGCCAGCTTCAAGGCTTTTCAACAGGCGAAGTTGGCGATATCATGGGTCTAAAGGAATCGACCGTACGGGTTCACTTGTTTCGCGCCCTGCGGAAATTACGTGTGCTACTTGTTCGTACCACTTTACTGAACCCCCGTAACGCGAGCTCTGTATCTCCGGAAAATGTGAAAAGCCAGAGTTCAAGTGAGTTAGCGTTTACTGCGGGAGCAGGTAACACACAAACCTGAAGCTCGATACACTAAGTAGCTTGAACAATGACAGGGTTGATCTCACTTCTTCTTCGACTCTCTGGATCACCATCCCGGCGCCACCTCTCCGACGACTGCCTGCTACGCATGTCCCTCGCACCACATACGGACAGGCCAGATGAAACAGAAACCAGTCACCTCCTGATCTGTAGCCATTGCTCAGACCGTCTAACCGACATGACCACCGCCCTGACAAAGCTGCCTGACGAGATAGAGGCTAACTTCCAGGCGGCATTCAGCCCTGAAAGACTTGAAGATCAGCGTAGACAAATCGTCAGGCGCCTAGTCCAGGAAATGCCAAGAACGGATTTGACACCGGCCCCAAAGTTTTCAGCTAGGTTTTACTTACCAAAACCAGTCAATTTGTTTCCTAGATCTATCCAGCTTCCCACCACAGCTGCCGCTGTCTTATTGTTGGGACTTTTTGCCAGCCACTCCTTTGACTTCGCTACTGTCCCCCTCCCATCAAGCGTCACCCATGTTTCAGCCTTGAACCAGTCTCCGGGACCGGCCCAGGCCAGCCCAACAGTCGGTACCACTGATACCATGAGAATGCAGTCAGCGGCCGTAACTGCTTCTGGCCCTCACTCACAAATATCACTAGAAGAGTTCGAGCTCATAATTGCCAAATACGAATCGGCAGGAGGGTTCACCCTTTCTTCAACAACCGGCCAGATAACCGAATTGGCCTCTATCGATGCGCTGACGCCGAGTGTCCGCGACACAACCCCTACCATCCGGTGACCACGGTTCCTGTCCCAGACAACAGCGCGCCAGGCAGACCGGCCCCAATGTTCCGGAAGGGCCTAGCTATGAAACAAGCCGTTGCCGGTGAACTGGCGGCGGATTATCACAGCACACTTGTGGATCGTGTACGAGCAAACAACAACAAGTGGCAAACGGGCCATCTGCGGGTTCATCTTGCAGCTGAATTTGGCTTCTGCTACGGAGTCGATCGAGCTGTCGACTACGCATACCAAGCACGCCGGAAATTTCCGACACGACAGATATTCTTGACAGGAGAAATCATTCACAATCCTAGAGTCAATGACCGCCTCCGCTCAGCCGGCATCAGATTCTTAACCGACCCCGGCGAAAGCAGAGAAGCCCTCACCCCAGACGACGTAGTCATACTGCCGGCATTCGGTGTGACAGTAGGAATGCTAGTCCAACTTCAGGAACAAGGCTGCACACTCGTCGACACAACATGCGGCTCAGTACTGAACGTCTGGAAGAATGTGCTCCAGTACTCACGTGATGGCTACACCGCGATCATCCACGGCAAAGTCCGTCATGAGGAAACCCAAGCTACTGCCTCCCAGGTTCAAAAATATCCTAACGGCCACTCTCTGGTTGTCCTAGATCAAGCCGAAGCAACACTCGTCTGTGATTTCATACGTAACGGCGGGGACACGGCAACGTTTCTGTCCCGTTTTACTGGCGCCGTATCTCCCGGTTTCACTCCAGAAAGAGATCTGCGACGGGTCGGTCTCGCCAACCAGACAACCATGCTGATGTCAGAATCGCTCAGGATCGGCGAACTAATCAAGCAAGCGATGATTGACAGATATGGCAGCGAGGAATCCACACTCGCCTATCACTACCGCGCTTTCGACACCATCTGCAGCGCCACCCAAGATCGACAAGATGCCGTCAAGATGTTGCTCGACCATCAAGACCTTGACCTCATGATCGTCATCGGCGGATACAACAGCAGCAACACTAGAAACCTAGCTCGCCTCGCAGGCAAGCGCGTGCCAACCTACCATATCGCCGACGCAGCCTGTTTGGTTTCCAGCCGAGAGATCAGACATCACCCGGGAGAACTATCCCCGCCAACGGCACCCGGAACAACCAGCCCAGAAATCTGCACCCGTGACTGGTTACCCCATGGCCACCTAGTCAGGATTGGCCTGACGGCAGGGGCCTCAACCCCAGATTCAGTGGTTGGGCAAATCTTAGAACGCCTTGAACCCCTAGCAACCGATAAACGGTAAACATTTAGTGCCCCTCTGCTGTCTTAAGCTCTGGTAATCTGCATAAGGAATACCGGAGGTCACATGAACAGATGGTTGGGTGTCCGAATGTATGCCCTTAGCGCTCTGCTAATTTTGAGCGTAGCTTCTGCCGGCGCAATGGGACAAAGCCCCACACGCCAAAGATGGTGGCAATCGAGCGAAGTCAAGGCACGTCTCAAACTATCCGCTGGGCAAGTTGATTCGCTGGACGAGATCTATAGCGGCACACTGGCCAAGAGCCATGAATCTACTCGCCGTCTAAACAACGAAAGAGCCGCGTTATCGAAGATCCTCGCCGAGATGTCTGCTGACGAGATCGATGTCATCCGTCAAATTGATCGTGTTGAAGCGGCCCGGAGCACAGTGCGTAAGACCAGAACCTTAATGATCTTTCGCATGTACCGCGTACTCAACCAGGAACAGCGAGCTAGATTAAAATCTTTGGGAGCACAAACAGTTCACCAGCAAACATCGAAACCTTTCCAGCCACGATGCAACTAACCACACTCTGCACCCTACCGGGCTCGAAGCCCCAAGTGAACGACACCGCCATTAGAATCTGGCTAGAAGGCAACAACCATCCGCCACTAGGACTAGATTATAGAACTCTGCACGTACCCTTAGAGGAGCAAGACAATCATGTCGAGCAATAACACCTGTGGCGTGATTGCCATAGCGACACTATTGACAACAATTGAGTCGGCTGTAGCCCAGCCCCAACAGAACGACATCCCAGACCTCCTCATACAAGCCACGGCCAGACTGGCCAAAATACAAAGCTCCGATTCAGGGCCCCACATCGAGTTGACACTCGAGGAGGCAATCGCGCAAGCCCTCGATCGGAACCTCGACCTAGCTGTTCAGCGACTCAACCCTCAGGTGTTCGACCTCAACCTAGCACAACAATTATCGGCCTACCGCCCATCAATCAATTCGTCAGTCAGCAACAGCTCTCGAACCAACCCGGCCTCAACGCAGCTTGACGGTGGAAATTCAGTCGTTAGCGACACCGCGATCTTCAACTCAGGGTTGAATCAATCCGTCCCGTGGGGTGGCGGTAATTACCAAGTAAACATGAACAACAATAGGTCTTCATCAACAAACTTTTTTACGAGCTACAACCCAAGTTATCGAACCAACTTTCAAGCCTCCTACACCCAACCTCTACTTCGCGGCTTTAAAATTGACGCAACCCGGCAGCAGATCCGGGTTACCCGTATCAACAGGGACATCGCGGACATAGACCTACGCCAAACCGTCACCAATACGATCTCATCACTCCGAAACGCCTACTGGGAACTGGTTTACGCCACCCAAACGCTAGATGTTCAGCACCAGGCACTCGAATTGGCCGAAGCCCTCGTCCGAGACAACGAAGCCCGCGTCGAGATCGGGACCCTCGCCCCAATAGACGTGGTGCAGGCACGTTCAGAAGCGGCAGCCAGACGTCAAACATTAGCCCAAGCAGAACAAGCACTATTAACCGCAGAGCTCTCGCTGAAACAACTCATCGTGGGGAGTACCGACGACGAGTATTGGAACGCAACGCTAATTCCCGTTGACCGACCGATCCTCGACGTTCAGCCCATTGATCTTGAAAGTGTTCTGCGTCTAGCACTTGAAGAACGCACCGACCTGGCCAGATCACGCAGACAACTCGACATCAATAATGTCAACCTTTCGGCAATGCGCAACAACACCCTGCCAGCGATCGATTTAGTAGGCACCTACCAACTCCAAGGCCAAGGCGGCACGCGCTATCTTCGATCTGGACTCGGAGGCAGGGTCACTACTCAAATTCCTGGGGGTATCGGTGACGCCTTTGACCAACTGTTCGATGTCGATTTCCCAGTTTGGACCGTGCAGGTCAACGTAAGTTACCCTCTTGGTCAAAGCGCAGCCGACGCCGCCTACGCCAGGGCTCAATTACAAGCTCAACAGGTTCAAGCTCAACTACAGCAATTGGAACTTCAGGTGGCCACCGAAGTAACCAATGCCGTGGTGCAGGTCCAGGCGATCAACCGACGCATCGAGGCCGCGACTGCAGCACGAGAGTTAGCTGAAGAACAGCTGGCTGCCGAGCAAAGCCGCTTCGACGCGGGATTATCAACCAATTATTTTGTGGTTCAAGCCCAACGAGACTTGGCCGCTGCACAAGATACTGAACTCCGGGCAATTCTCGATCAGCAAAAGGCGCTAATCGAGCTCGACCGGGTACAACGGACATCACTCACGCAGGCGGGTGTTTTGATAGTGCAATAGCTCTATAGCGGTATTCCTGATCGTCGACGCTCGCAAGAGGTGGTATATGAAGAAGGTTCTAGTCTCTGGCATCCTGATCGCACTCGGCTTTAGCGCATACGGCTACCTCGGTTTCCGCACAGTCGAATTCGTACCCGAAGTCAGCACCGTCAGATTGGTTCGTGGCGATATCCTCGACACTGTCGGCGCTGTCGGCGCACTTGAAGCCGTCACTACCGTCCAAGTCGGTAGCCAAGTCTCCGGCATCATCGAAGCGCTCTACGCAGATTTCAACTCCATTGTCCGGGCAGGTGACGTAATTGCGAGGTTGGAGCCGTCACTTTTCGAAATGCAAACTGAACAAGCGAGAGCAAACCTGGCTCGGGCCGAGGCCGAAGTCGAGCGGCTAAGGGTAACCCTCCAAGATACTCAGGCCCAACTGACCCGCTCGGAAGACCTAGCGGCCAAGGACCTGATTTCCGACTCGGAATTTGAAGCTGCACAGATCGCAGTGCGGTCCGCCGAAGCTCAGCTCAAGTCGTCTGAGGCCAGTGCCACTCAGTCGCGTGCATCACTAAACCAGAGCGAAGTCAGTCTCGGTCACACGGTGATCACAGCCCCGATCGACGGCATTGTGATCGCACGTCAGGTTGACGTCGGTCAGACCGTAGCCGCCAGCATGTCAGCCCCTGAGTTGTTCATCATCGCCGCCGACCTCACCGAAATGCAGGTTATCGCCAACATCGACGAATCAGATGTCGGTCGTATACGACCGGGCCAGCCTGTCACTTTCACGGTCGACGCCTATACCGACGAGCAGTTTACGGGTCGGGTTTCACAAGTTCGGCTTGAGCCGGTCCTACTGCAGAATGTCGTGACCTATGCAACGGTAATCGACGTGCCAAACAACGAGCTAAAGCTCAAGCCCGGCATGACCGCTACCGTGACCCTTGAAATCGCACGCCGTGAAAACGTGCTCCGGGTGCCGACCTCCGCATTGCGTTTTCGTCCAACTCCGGCGATGTTCGCCGCACTCAACCAACCAGTTCCCGAACTCCTCCAGCAGGGCACAGATGAGAGGAGAAGTTCCTCCAACTCAAGTGGCAGCGGATTAGGAGATATAAGCGATGCTAGGCGGCAAGCGATGCGTGAACAAATACAGCGCATGACGCCCGAGCAACGGGCGGAGTTCTTTGCCTCTCGCAGGAGAAACAGCGATGATGACTCCAGAGGCCTCAGAGGACAGCCCCGTGGCCGCAACGGCAGGGGTGGGTCACCGCAGCGCACCGAGCAACGAGTGAAACCTGCCATCCCTGCCGTTGAGCGTGGCGCCACGACGATCGATGCCCTATTCTCCCCGCTCGAAGTGCCTGAGACCAACGGGAGAGTCTGGGTATTGAGCAATGACAGACTCCGCCCAGTCGATGTCAAACTCGGGGTCACTGACGGCACTGCAACCGAGTTGCTAGCAGTCAGCACCAACAACTCCGCAGTGCACCCAAGCCAGCCCCCCCAAGATGTCGCCATGATAGCCGAGCTGCGGCAACAAGTGGCGGCTCTTGATGATCCGGACGACAAACAGAACCTCGAACGTCTGATCCAGCGCCTCGAGGCGGACCGAGGACCAGCATCGTCCCAGATATCGCCCCCACCCGCAACGGCTGACACCCTCGACGCGGGGGCCCAGCTGATTACCAGTGTGACCACTCAGGCCACCGGAGCGCCACCGCCATCTCAAACGGGAGGCTCACCTCTAATTCCCCAGTTCGGTCGTGGCCGGCGCAGGTAGGCAAACGATGGCCCCAAGCATCGCTGTCAACAACCTTACAAAAGTCTACGATCTTGGAGAAATCCAGGTTCGCGCCCTGCGCGGAGTAACGATTGAAATCCAAGCTGGGGAATTCGTCTCCGTTATCGGTCCGTCTGGTTCTGGCAAGTCAACCTTCATGCACATCCTTGGGTGTCTGGACAGACCGACATCTGGCCACTATCTGTTAGACGGGCAGGACGTCTCGGCGCTGTCGAAAAACGCTCTGGCCAACGTACGCAACAAGAGAATCGGATTCGTGTTCCAAGGCTTCAACCTGTTGCCTCGGACCAGCGCGATCGACAACGTCGAGCTACCACTGCTATACAACGGGGACGGGATGCGTGGCAGACAACGCCATCACCGAGCACAGGAGGCCTTGGCGGCTGTCGGTTTGAGCGACCGCGCAGGACATCACCCCAACCAACTCTCCGGTGGGCAACAGCAACGTGTCGCCATCGCTCGCGCGCTGATCAACAGACCATCGATCTTGCTTGCCGACGAACCGACCGGAAACCTCGACACCCGCACTAGTGTCGAAGTTATGGACATTTTTCAGCGCCTGAACACAGAACGTGGCATCACGGTGTTACTAATCACCCACGAACAAGATATTGCGGAGTATGGTACACGCGTGATCACATTCCGTGACGGCAAAATAGTAAGCGATAACCCGAACCCGGTCCGGCGAATGGCCGATGTTGAAATCGCCACACTGCCGGCCGATGACGACACAGGACTGACGGTCTCGAGTCAGCGCCCCACCTCCACTCCCACCCAACCAGCGCAACCAGGAGAATAAGCAGCAATGTCCCTTCTCATGATCTTTCGTGTGGCACTAAAAGCCCTCGGACGCAACAAAATGCGAACCGCCTTGACGATGCTAGGCATGATCATTGGTGTCGCCGCTGTTATCACGATGGTGGCCCTGGGGACAGGGGCACAGCAGCAAATAGAAGAACAAATTCAGTCGGCCGGCACCAACCTGATAATGGTTCGCGCAGGTAATTGGAGCCGAGGCGGAATCAGTCAGGGCATGGGGTCCTCGCCACGGCTCAAGGCCAAGGATGTAGAAGCCCTCAGGGCACAGGTGCCAGGGGCGCAATACCTGAGCGCCAGCGTAAGCACTCGCGATCAGGTCGTTTTTGGTGGACAAAATTGGCAAACACGAGTTGAAGGCTCTGATGTCGAATTCCCTTTGATCCGATTTTGGAACCTTGAACACGGTGCCTTCTTCACCGAAACAGATGTTAACAGCGCGGCCAAGGTAGCCGTCCTCGGCTCAGTGGTGCGAGACAACCTCTTCGGCGAAGGGGTAGACGCCGTTGGCGAAACGATCAGAATCCGGAACCAATCGTTCAAAGTTATCGGCATCATGGCGCCCAAGGGTTCCGGGTCGTTCGGCGAGGATCAGGACGACAGCATCTTCGCGCCCTACACCACCGTACAGCGGAAACTCCGTGGGCGAGATGGCACTAACATCTCCGGCATCAGTATCTCAGCCAGGTCTGCTAATGAATTACAACAGGTCTCGGAAGAGGTTGCCGCCGTCCTACGAGTCGAACACAAACTAATTCCCGGCGAGGACGACGATTTCATGGTTCGGACCCAGGACGACATCACGAGCATGCGCACAGGCATGACTCAGACCATGACTCTGTTTACCTTGGCAATCGCGGTCGTATCGCTGATCGTAGGTGGCATCGGCATCATGAACATTATGTTGGTGTCGGTCACCGAGCGCACGCGCGAGATCGGACTACGAATGGCGGTCGGGGCGAAAGGCCAGGACGTGTTGTGGCAGTTCCTTGTCGAGGCGATCGCTCTCAGCCTCGTGGGAGGTCTAATAGGAGTCGGCCTAGGTTTTGCAGTGTCGCAAGGGTTGACCGAGTTCCTGCAGTGGCCAGCAACGGTCCCTCCAGATGCCATCGTGGTTTCAGTCGCCTTTGCTGCTGGAATCGGCATCATTTTCGGCTTTTACCCCGCCTGGAAGGGCGCGCAGCTCGATCCGATCGAATCTCTTCGGTTTGAATAGAAATTACACCAAGGCCGTCGATAGGCACGGGCAGGTAGTAGCTCTGCCGAAAAGGGCTGACCGGTTAAACCCCATCCTTCTCACCCGAGAGACCAACCAAACACCGCGCCACTGCACCGCTGAAGAACCAGGCGGCTAGCTCAACAGAGCATTAAGTTGGAGCACTGTCTTGCCAGTCACCGGATCAACCAAATTCGGCTCAATTTCGGCCAACGGCCCCAACACAAAAGCACGCGAACGAAATCTAGGATGAGGCAGCCGTAGGGTCTGAGACTCAACTATGAGGTCACCCACCAGTACTAAATCAAGATCCAGCGTACGCGGAGCTCCCTGATACGACCTTACTCTCCCTCTCTCTAACTCGATCGCCAAAAGGGCTTCCAACAACCGCTGAGGTGGCTCATCGGTTCGACCAACAACAGCCCCGTTAAGAAATATGGGTCCAGCTGCAGCGTGCTCGGGTTCGGTCTCGATAAAACGAGAAACGACAACCTCAGACAAGACCTGCCTGAGCCGTTCAACCCCAAAGGCGAGGTGTGATGCTCGGCTCCCAAGATTACTTCCAAGCGCTACAGCCGCACGTCTCAAGAATAGCTCCTCAACCGGTAGCACCATCTCTCGGAGTCGGGCCAAAGCTGAGCCCCTTCCGGCGATAACACCCCAACCTACACGTCAAGGCGAGCTCTGTTTTTCTTTACAGCTAATGCACACTCGTGTCCAGGGAATCGCCTTAAGCCGTGCTGCCGCCACGGGCTCACCACAATCTCGGCAGACCCCATAGGTGCCCTCCTCAACTCGAACTAACGCCTCCTCAATAGCCTGAAGAATCTTGGCGTCAGTCTGCTTCAGCCTGAGCTGGATGTGCACCTCATTGTTGCCAGTCGCCTGATCAGCTAGGTCACCCTGTCGGCTGCTCGTACCTTCGGTTGTTTGAATCGGTTTGTTTCCACCTCCGGCATCGATAATCTCAGAACGCTTCCGTAACAACGCATCCTTATAACGGCCAACCTTCATCAGAACTCCCCAAATCACAGGAAACTCGACACAGTCCCGCAAACCAGGCTCACCCAGTTTCCAACACACCACCTAGTCCACGCCTAGGCGGCCCTTCAGTCAACAACAACTGTTGTTGGTTCGAGGAAAACCACCTCAAAACGCCATCATCTCCGTTAACGGTCGCTGATAATACCAGATTGTTTTACACTCTGCCGAGGTTACTGCTCCACCCAGAGACTGGGAAACGTTCCGAAGACAAATGATGAAGGATGCCCAACTAGTCTCCTCTGAGCATTCGCAAAGGCTTCGCCCAGAGCACATCCCAATTTGCTGTCACGCCCAGAACTCCGACGGTAAACAGAGTGAAGGCAAAACCTGCTAGGTTTGCGGAGGGTAGCGGAACCCAATGGATCTCCAGAAGGAACTTTGTAAGCCCCCAGGTCAGGCCCAAAGCACCAAAGGAACCTATTAACCCAGCGACGGCCCCGAGAGTGCAGTACTCCACCGCCAGCATTAGGGCAATCGACCGACTTGTGGCTCCCAAAGTCTTGAGAATCGCCGTTTCATACAAGCGCTGGTATTTCGTCATCGCTACCGAGCCAGCGAGAATCAATCCACCACTGAAAAATGCGATACCCCCCACAGCTGAAATCGCAACGGTTGCATAATCCAGCATCCTTCGAAACGTACGAAGAATCTCGAGACCATCAATTGCCGACACATTAGGAAACCGGTCAACCAACTCCCGCTGCAAGGTAGCGCGGGTGACGGATTCGGTCGGCCCCTGGATGAAGCTGATGAAGGTGTGAGGAGCATCTTCTAGTGCACCTGGCCGAAATAGAAACATGAAACCTCCGCTTCGCGAGTCATCCCAGTCCACAGCACGCACACTTGAAACGGTCGCCGAGATTTCTCGTCCCAAGATATCGAAGCGAAGCACGTCTCCGATCATCAGTTGAAGTCGGTCACGCACACTTTCCTCCACGGACACTTCGAACACTTCTTCCTGATTCGACAACCTCCCTTCCCAAAACGCTCCTTCCACCACCCGCTCATTTGCCTCTAGTCGGTCACGATAGGTGACCGTGTACTCACGACCAACACCTCTCCGTCGCACCCCAGCAACGCTTGTTATAGTTGTCTGCTGCCCAGTTACGCCTGTCACTCTCGCACGAAGCACTGGCAATAAAGAGGGCACGCTGTCCAGTCGTTCCGAAAGAAAAGCAATGACGCCATCAGCCTGATTCTGTTGGATGTCAATGAGAAACATGTCTGGACTGTCTTCACGAACCTCAAGAGCAAAAGCGTTTACCAAATTAGCCTGCACCGAATGTATGCCAATGATCAAAAAACTTCCCAATCCAACCGCTAGTAATATCACCCGGGTCTGATTGCCAGGTCTGGCCAAATTCAAAACCGCATACTGAACCGGAAACCGTACTCTGGCTCCAACCCACTGGATCACTTGAGTAAACGCTTGTCCAGCAAGGTGTAGCACGACCGCTACAACAGCAAATCCGCCACAAACCCAAAGACCTGCTTCCCATGAAGCAGCCTGCCAACTCGCTAGGGTGATGAGGCCAACCACTAGCGCCACAACCACCGCAATTTGCTTCCAGTCCCAGCTTGTAGTCGGAACCAGTCCCCAACGCAATAGGCTCAATGGTTTAATCGTACTGACTTCGAGTAGTGGACCAAGCGCAAACAACAGGGAAACGAAAATCCCAACGCCAACCCCTTGCACCACTGCTGAAATCGTCAACCTATAGGAAAGCTCAGCCATCCCGACAGGCATAGTCACGGATTCAGACAATGATCCCGGTAAAAACGCCAACAGACCACCAGCTAATGCCACGCCTAGCATCGATCCGAGGAGTCCCAATACCAAAACCTGGGTCACATAGATGGCCAGCACTTGCCTATTCGTCGCGCCGAGACATTTCAAAATGGCTACGCTTCGAATCCTCTGCTGGACAAACACCCGGGTTACACTCCAAACTCCAATTCCACCGAGCATGACAATGACAAATCCGACGAGGCTGAGGTAGTTCTCAGCTCGAGACAAATTGCGAGCCAGGCGGTCTTCAGTATTCCGATAGGAGCGCACTCGTATAAATTCTTCCCCCAATCGTTCACGAAGACGGGTCACTAACGTTGCAATCCGCTCCTCAGGAACGCGAACCAAAAACTGCCTTTCGGCTCGAACCCCTGGCCCAAGCAACCCTGTGGAGATGAGGTCAGCCCGATCGATCAATACCCGAGGACCGAAGCTGAATGCCCCTAACTGACCTCCGGGTTCCTGTAGGATAACCCCCCGGATTTCGAAAGCAATCTCCCCTATAACAACGTTGTCGCCAACAGTCACACCCAACTGTGCCAACAACTCAGGACGGACAAGTGCTCCTCCGCCAGACAGGTGAGCATGGCGATAGTCATGACCACCGTCCAACACAAACGTCCCATAAAACGGAAACGCTGCCTCGACTGCTCGTAGTTCGACCACTCTTGCGACCGCCTTGGACTCATCCTCTGGCCGCGCCATAGTGGTCATCTCGACCGACGCTGTGCGCTCTACTTCTGGTTCTTCTGCTAGGGTGTCGTTGATAATCGACAATGCCACCTCAGACCACGGTTGCTCAGACTCAATAGTCACATCCGCAGCAGTCAATGCCCGCGTCTCTGAGGCCATCGCTAAGGCAACACTCTGAATAGTCGAACGCAAGGCCACAACAGTCCCAACCCCTACTGCGACACACATAAAAAAGAAAAGCAATCGCCTCCAAGAGGCACGCAACTCACGAAGGACCATGCAGAACACAAATCTCACACACCCTCCTGACCTGAATTTTTTGGCTCCACACGCTCAGCCTTACCATCTCGCATACGGAGGATGTAATCGGCCGATCCGGCCAACTCAATATCGTGTGTGACGAGGATCACAGTTGTTCCACGAGAACGCTGAACACGATGCACCAAGTCGACAATTTGCCGCCCACTGCCACTATCCAAGTTACCTGTCGGTTCATCTGCCAACAGGATTGGAGGTTCATTCGCTAGGGCCCGAGCAATTGCCACTCGTTGCTGTTCGCCTCCAGAGAGTTGGGAGGGGTAATGATGTGCGCGGTCTTCAAGTCCTACCTCCGCCAACAGTGTTTCGGCTCGAGCATTTGCACTTTTGACCCGACCGATCTCAAGGGGGATTGACACATTTTCAAACGCAGTCAACGAAGGAACCAGATGAAAGAACTGAAACACAAAACCAATCTTCCGACCGCGAAGCTCAGCCAGTTCGTCCTCATCTAGGGTCGTGATTTCCACCCCGTCTATACGGATCTCACCCGTTGTCGGGAGGTCCAACCCTGCTATCAGACCAAGAAGAGTCGACTTGCCGCTTCCCGATGGACCAACAATCGAGACATAGTCCCCAGCCTCAACAGCAAGATCGAGCGGTTGAACAATAGTCAAATTTTCGCTGCCACTCATGACAGTCTTTGACACATTACGGAGCTTTATCATCTAATCGATCCACAAACACCCTATTACTGATGTCACCCTACAAAGAGCAGGATCACCAGCAAGTCGAACCAAAATTCTCAGGCTAAACTGCACTCTCGGCCAACGAGCCGTCACAGTCAGGGCAGCACCGAATCTAGGGCTGGCAAGAGCGGCGTGAGAGCCTCATGCACGTTTTGAGCCACTATCTCCGAACCGTCAACGTTCGGGTGGATTCCATCGGCTTGATTGAGCGATGGTTCCGTAGCGACTCCGGCAAGCAGGAATGGTAAGAATGCCACATCATACGCTTCGGCGAGCTCTCTAAACGCTTCGCGAAACTCCGCTGCATAAGTTAGTCCGAAATTTGGTGGGGCTTCCATGCCAGCCAGCAACACCGCCATCCCACGACCTTTCGCTTCAGCTAGAATCTCAGATAGATTCCGTTTCATCTGCTCAACCGACAAGCCTCGAAGACCATCGTTACCCCCTAAGGCCAATACGAGAATCCGCACATCCCCCTCAAGAGCCCAACCGACCCTACTAAGTCCACCGGCCGTTGTGTCACCTGATACCCCAGCGTTGACCACCGTAACCGCATAGCCATCCTTCTGTAAACGCTCCTCTAGCAGAAACGGAAACGTTTGCTCAACATCGAGACCAAGCCCTGCCGTAAGACTGTCTCCGAGTACCACAATCAGGGGTTCCTCAAGAGACACACCTGAAGACCCGTTTTCGAACAACTGCGGATCAGTGCTGTCTTGGCGATTTTTCGAAGGGTTCTCACGAGCGCTCCCACAGGCCAGCGAGACGCCTATAACGAATCCAACCAGCCAAGGCTTCAAGTGCACCACCATATTCCCATTATGCAACAGTGCTTAGGAGGACTTGGCATAGGTCACTGCAGATCAAACGAATTCAGTGGTCAATGAAAACTCTCCGACTGATGGACGACTACCACCTACGCTGCCATCTAATCGAGTCGAGCCAACCAGACCCCAAGAACCATCGACAGTAGATCAACAGATTAAACCCGAGTAACGCTGTACCCAACCCGATCTGAATCTCACGGGTAAGACCAGCTGGATACAAGCCCGGCAACAAGTACTCTTCGATGAAACCACTGTCGTAACTCACCGTACCGCCACGTTGACGCAACAAAGACTCCAGTGGAGTCAAAGGGCAAGTCACACCAGACCATTCAATCGCTACCCCCCAAGCAACTGCCGGCAAGTGCAGGAACCCTATCCAAGGCAGACGCCAGACCACCAGACCTCCGATCCCAGCAAAAATTACAAAGGCTAGATGAATCACAACTACCAAATCGGCTAGTAGCCCGTACATGCTGTGCCCTCCATCACAAAATGAATGACTTTCTCTCACCCGCTTGTATGCTGGCACCTGGCGTGTAAAATAGGCGCATTCAAGAGGCTACCCATCTCGCTGGCACGAGGTCTCATTTAGATGCAAGCTATTTTCCTCGCTATCATCGGTCTTTCTTCAATCTTCATCGGTTATCGTTTTTACTCGAAGTTCATTGCCGAGAAAATCTATCAGCTCGACCCTAATTTCGAAACTCCAGCCCACTCAATGCGGGATGATGTCGACTATGTTCCGACGAATAGAGTTGTCCTCTGGGGACACCATTTCACAGCCGTAGCTGGAGCAGCTCCCATTATCGGCCCAGCTATCGCTGTCATATGGGGCTGGCTACCGGCCTTCCTCTGGGTCACGATCGGCACTATGTTCTTTGCTGGAGTCCATGACTTCGGAGCTGTGTGGGCCAGTGTCCGGAATAGGGCCAAGTCAGTCGGCTCACTCACTGGTGATGTTGTCAGCCCACGAGCCAGAAATCTGTTCATGGTGGTGGTTTTCTTTCTGCTGATGATGGTTAATGCAGTTTTCGGCGTCGCAATCTCCACCGAATTTCAGGCTACCCCAAGCAGCGTAATCCCGGCATGGACCGCTGTAGTAGTCGCCATCGGCATAGGCATCCTGATTTACCGAATGCACATCCCGATCCTGTGGCCGACGGTTGCCGGCACAATCATTCTCTATGCAGTCATCTATCTGGGCGAGTTGGTCCCTATTTCTCTCGCCGATGGCACCCTAGGACTCCCGGCTGGAGCACAGTGGATCATCATTCTTTTCGTCTACGCGGGGATTGCCTCGCTGCTCCCAGTTTGGTTACTGCTCCAACCCAGAGACTACATCAATGGCATCCAGCTTTTCGTGGGCCTAGGCCTCCTCTACGGAGCAGTAATGATTGCGAACCCCACCGTAGTCGCTCCAACTATCAATCCAAACGTTCCTGCCTCTGCCCCTCCAATCATACCGTTGCTATTCGTCACCATCGCCTGTGGCGCGATCTCAGGGTTCCACGGCCTGGTTGGATCTGGCACAACATCAAAACAGCTCAATAAGGAAACTGACGCCCGGTTTGTAGGCTACCTGGGTTCAGTCGGTGAAGGTGCCCTGGCGCTGGTGGCCATCATCGCCGCCACCGCTGGATTCGCGTCTCTTGGCGAGTGGGAAGAGATGTACTCCGAGTTTGGCAACGGGGGAGTGGGAGCATTCGTCAGCGGCGGAGCCACTATTGTGTCGAGAGGAGTCGGAATTTCCTACGAGTTCGCCGCAACCCTGCTGACAGTCATGGCTGTCCTCTTTGCTGGGACAACGATGGACGCTGGTGTACGGCTACAGCGCTACATCATTCAAGAATGGGGCAGCATTTACAATATCCCCGTACTGCAAAACGGCTACGTCGCTACGCTAGCTGCTGTAACCTCCTGCCTTATACTTGCATTTGGCGCAGGGGGGCCAAGTGGTGAGGGAGGCATGCTTATTTGGCCATTATTCGGGACCACGAATCAACTACTGGCTGGACTGACACTGTTGGTCATTAGTGTCATGCTCGTCAAGCTCGGACGGCCAGCCCGCTATACACTTATACCGATGATCTTTATCACCGGGATGGCACTCGCTGCAGCCCTGCTACAACTCAGCACACTCTACAGCGCCGGACGCTGGGCCTTGCTCGGAATTGATGTGGTCATCGTACTCTTGGCAATTTTTACGGGCCTCGAAGCAACGTCAGCCTTCATGCGTGAACGCAAAGCATCGACCGCCGGTGCTAATGCCTGACCCTCCCGGCCTATGGACAAAATCTGCACCTATTTCGGGCGGTTCAAGGAACTCCTTGAAGAGTTCTATGTCTCACCCTACCGTGGAGCAGTAGCGCGTGCCCGGCGGGATGAAGACGACCTTTTCATGCTATTTGTATTCGGTGAGCTTATGGGAGTCCCCAACCCAGCGACCTACTACACGCTGGAGCTTCAACCGTTACTCCTTGAGCGGTTCCACGACTGGCACCGGCGCCAGGGATTTGAGCATTCACCTCTCGACGGGTTCCGCTGTTGCTAAATCACCCTCCAGGCTTTAAACAGCCCTTAAACGGTGTTGGTCTAGCTAGATTGTTCGGTGTTCTCGAAGGCTGGTGTCAAGTCACTCAATTCAAGCAAACAGACAGCTCGACTATCCACCAATTATCTGGAGATTGTCCCTGCTAGACGAGATCTTGACCAGCCCGTTAGTCTTTGTCGGAGGCAAGGGTGGGGTCGGCAAGACGACTACCGCAAGCGCGCTGGCCCTTATCGCCGCAGATCGCGGCTCGCGCTGTCTACTTGTGTCAACAGACCCGGCCCACTCTCTAGCAGATCTCTTTGGGCAACCAATCGGGAACACAGAAACAGCCATCGCAGCAGGCCTATGGGCCTTAGAAATCGACCCTGATCGCCAAGCTGACACCCACTTGGCAGCCGTAAAAGCTCGCATGAAGCGTTTGGTCCACCCTCGCTCATATAGCGAGATCGACCGCCAGCTTAGCTTTGCCAGACATGCTCCTGGCACGATGGAAGCCGCCATGCTCGAACGTGTCGCCGAGGTAATGGCGATGGCCCCATCCACCTACGACCACATAATCTTCGACACCGCACCAACCGGCCACACGATCAGACTGCTGTCATTACCTGAAATAATGGCTGCCTGGACGGATGGACTCCTTAGTCATCGAAAGAAATCTGAACGACTTAGTTCTGCTCTAAGACACCTCGGCGGCGGCAAAGTTAGAGGCGATGACCTTTCGCTGATAGATGCCGCAACCGACCATAAGGATGGGAGCCGAGATGCCGAAATCAACGAACTTCTTCAAGCCCGCCGCAGAAAATTGGTCCAAGCCCGAGAGCAGTTACTCGACCGGACGATCACCAGCTTCATGTTAGTCCTAAATCCAGACCGCTTATCACTCTTGGAGACAATGAAGGCTTGTAACACACTAACCGAATTTTCGATCCCCCTCGCTGGACTCGTGGTAAACCGGGTGCTACCTGAAAATGCAGACGGTTCATTTATTAAGAATAGACGCCAACAGGAGGCCCATTATCTAGAAGATATTGAGCGTGTCTTCGGTCACCTGCCAAAAGTCCGCGTCTCCCTGCAGCCCGGTGACGTACATGATATCAACGCGCTGCGTCGGATCGGTCAAATCATCACAAGAGGAGAAACATTTACCTAACAGGGAGGAGACTGTAAGTATTAAATCTAACCGGCACCCACGAGGCGCTAATGCCTGCGCAAAGGCCGCTTGAGTCAGTAACACTAAAACCTTCTTGCGCCTTTGCATAGAGCTTCTGATGCAAGTTCAACTAATTCGACTACCTCAAGAGACGGGATTCCTTCCAGACAGGAGTAGCCTGTCTCGTCGGCTTTCATGTTCGAATGTTTCAACATTGGGTTCTGACTCGAATCGGTTATTCCTTCGCCATCGACCAATGGTACAGTCACACATCAAACATGCCGTGTAGCCTCAATGCTTCATTTACTACTTCCTCTGGGCAGCCATAGATTCACCCTGACGTCTAGACTAAAACACAGCATTCATACAACAAGAGCCTTACCGCCTTGATAGAGCTAGTTGGGACCCTACTGCAACCCGAGTAAAATACGCGACTCTGGGTTCTGGCAGTGCCAAACAACTACGATATGATTTCTTCCCCTGTTTCGGTCACAGGATCGGCATCAAATGTCAAATAGCTTCTTGACTCGACGGAATTTTCTGCGAACCGGCATGGCAGGACTTGTCGGCACCATCCAAGCAAGGCCTTACGCCCAAGGCTTTACGAGCCCATTCCTTCCTTCCTACGTTGCCGACGTCGATGGAGACGGACAACTTACCAACGCTGACATACAAACAGCGCAGCGGGCGGTAATGACATCCAGGGGCTTTAAACTCACGCCAAATACTGGGTTTGATTTCCGGACGGATGTATTTGGCAGAGGCGAGACGAACCAAGCCGCAATTGATGCTGTAGTCCGCACAATCGAACATCTTGGCCAAGGTGTACCTGAGATCCCTCGCCCTATCATCGTGGCCTGGCACTATGGGTGGCACGATGTGCGGCAACGACCTCTCCTACAACAGACGGTTCGCTACCTAGAGGGTAACTACTTGTCGGCTGACCCAAACGTGGAGGAGGGGTTTAACCAGCTCAAGAACGAGACCGGAATCACAGTCGACGCAATCGGCTGGATACCACCTCGAATAACCCCGACCATCCTGCCAAATTTCAGAAGTGGATATTTTTCTGCACCGAATGCCTTAACGCGTCATGTGGCCTTGCTTTATGAAAACACTATAGCTTTACCGACAATTGGCGGACGGATCGATTTTCGATCACCAACAACTCGTAAATTACTAGTAGAAGATTTCGCTGCAATGGCCGGCACCCTGATAGAAGCACGTGACCGATACCAAACACGAGTATTCGAAATTAATAGCAGACCCGTGATATTCATTTTCGGGTCTCACTCCTGGTGCCTTAACCAAGAAGATGACAGTGAATTTCAGATACTGTCTAACTCCATCTCAGAGGCCCGCCGAACATTTCTCTCTGCATACGGGAAGTTGCCCTACCTCGTCGGAGAAGAACTCCTTCAGATGGCAGCAACGGAAAAGCCACACCCAAACAGAGTCAGCCGAGCCAGAAATTTCGATGCCCTCTACTCCTACCACTGTGCCAATCTGAAAACGAGTGCCAAGACTTTCTCGATCACTCCCGCCTACAGTGCACTACAACAGCTACGCCTGGTACGAGCAGTAAGTGCCATGAAGGATCTAAGAAACCGATTTACCGGAACCCGGCTCTTGATCATTCCAAGCCTCGCAGGAGGCTTCGCAAAGCACGGGCTACCAACTCTCAGCACAACAGGACCAGCCTATGCTGACTTCTTGACTCGGCTTAACCACTATTACATCAATACATACCTTCGAGGCGAATGGTTCAACTTGTTGGGCACACCACAACTACCAGCTCCAATCTATACAGTCGGCTCCTGGAATGAAGAGTACGAAGGACATGCTGTACTCCCGGCTCAATTCAACCTTGCGCTCAAAGACAGTCAACTCCAAGGATTTGATTTTGCGTTAGCTATCAAACAGGTGTTCGGTTGGAACCACTATGCACAACGCAACATTCCCGGTTCGCAGCCTATCCCAAGTTAGTCCGGTCTGGCTGAGCTGCCAAGCAAACTCTCTCAATGAGAGAATTAGGCGAAGCCAAGCTTCGCCCAGCCACCCCTAGAACATATCAATCCGCAGCCTCCACCAATTGCCAGACCTGTGATTAACACCACAGCAGCCGCCGTCCTACGCAAGATCCAGAGCCTCCTGCTAAGCCGCTGCATCAATACCGGTAGTGGTCCGGCTTATATGGACCGTCAACATTGACACCGATGTAAGCAGCCTGGTCTGGCCTGAGTGCAGTTAGTCGAACACCCAGATGCTCAAGATGCAGCCGTGCTACCTTTTCATCAAGCTTCTTCGGCAACATGTAGACACGCTTGCCATACTCCCCAGTGTTCTGATGAAGAGCCACCTGCGCCAAAACTTGATTTGCGAAAGAGGCAGACATCACAAAACTAGGGTGCCCGGTAGCGCAACCAAGGTTCAGTAGCCGCCCTTCCGCTAGTACCATGACACTGTGCCCATCTGGAAATCTCCACTCGTCATATTGGGGCTTAATATTGATATGCTGCATTCCTGGAACCTTTTTTAGACCAGACATATCAATCTCATTATCAAAGTGGCCAATATTTCCCACTATGGCCTTATCCTTCATTCGCGCCATCTGCTGGGCTGAAATAATGTCCTTATTGCCTGTCGTCGTGATAAAGAGGTCGGCCTTGTCGAGCATCGCTTCAAGCGTGTTCACCTCGTAGCCTTCCATTGCCGCCTGCAATGCACATATCGGATCGATCTCAGTGACCACTACACGGCACCCTTGCCCGCGTAAAGCCTGGGCGCATCCTTTACCGACTTCACCGTAGCCGCACACAACAGCCACTTTGCCTCCGAGCATCACATCAGTCGCTCGAGCCAAGCCGTCAGGCAACGAGTGCCGACACCCATACACATTGTCAAATTTACTCTTGGTAACAGAGTCATTAACATTGATAGCTGGAAACAACAAAGTTCCAGCCTCCATCATTTCGTAGAGTCGATGCACTCCAGTTGTAGTCTCTTCGCTGACACCTCGAATCGACGGGCTTATCCGCTGCCAATACCCTGTGTCCCTAGCTTGGATAGTTCGGAGCAACTCAAGAATAACGCCCCATTCTTCAGGCTCTGTCTCCGAATCGAACTGGGGGATCTCTCCGAGTTTCTCGAACTCATAGCCCCGATGAACCAAAAGAGTGGCATCACCTCCATCATCAACAATGAGAGAGGGTCCGCCGCCATCCGGCCAAACCAGCGCCTCATTCGTACACCACCAATATTCAGACAACGTTTCGCCCTTCCAGGCAAAAACCGGTATCCCTTTAGGGTTGTCCGGGGTGCCACCGGTATCAGGTCGGCCAACGACAACAGCGGCAGCCGCATGATCTTGAGTCGAGAAAATATTACAGGACACCCAGCGTACATCTGCCCCCAACTGATCTAAGGTTTCGATGAGCACTGCAGTTTGCACAGTCATATGGAGGCTGCCCATGATGCGAGATCCCTGGAGGGGTGATTTCCCGGCGTACTCCTCCCTCAGTGCCATCAGTCCAGGCATCTCCTGCTCGGCGAGACGAATTTCATTACGTCCAAAGCCCGCCAGTGACAGGTCAGCTACTTTAAATGGCTGCCGGCCAGCTGCTGTGGCTACATCAAACACGTGCCCTTTCTCAATTGCTGTAGATCCCATTTTTCGTCTCCCAACTCGCCCTAATCTCAGTTCGCTCACAGCCGAAAATTCGTCCCATAGACCGAACTCGCAAAAAATCGACTAAGGCCAACAAAACGGCCTTACGTCTGATTATAACCGGCTCTCCACTCTGCTTTTTGGCATAACTCTAAAGCACATTTCAGACAAGAACTTGATTAAACAATTGCGGTAGATACTTGAGGCGTGTCGGGCCATCGAGCCACTGGAACAAACCATCAAAGCCTAGTTTCCAAGTGGTGCTCTAGATCGAGTCCAGAGATTGACGAACCTCCAAGGTATACCCGGGCACAATAACGCCAAGAAGCCCAGAAATGTCAGAAGCGGTTCTCATCTATCTCTCAGTAGCAATCCGATATAGGTGGCTCTGAGTACGCAAGATCAGACTACCCCGAGCCACAGCGGGTGTGGCAAGAGACATCTCGTCCAATGAGTTAGTGTGAAGTATTTCGAAATCTGGACCCGCTCTGACAACGAATGTATCTCCATCTTCGCTCAACAGAAACACCTTGCCGTTGTAACCCCAAGGTGAAGCAGTAAATCCATTGCCAATCTCAATTCGTTGCCGTCCATAAATCTCTACGCCTGTCTGGGCATCGTGAGCCGTGAGAAACCCTCGATCTAGCAGGGTATAGTAAATATCGCCATACACAAGGGCAGTAGTGTTATAGGTCCCAAGTAGTGGATACGACCAGACAACGTGATTATCGCTCGAGTAGGTGCGAGTGCCTGGAAACCCTTCTTGTAAGCCGCTGGCTGTCTCTCGGTAGACAGAAATATCTCCAACCGCTCCAGGTTGAATGGCATAGACCGGCCTGAGCGCCCCGCCAGGATAGCCTGAGCTGATATACACGAGTCCATGACTTGCGAAGGGACTCGGCGTTGTCAGCAGCGACATCCCACTCAACTCCCACAACAGGCTTCCTTGGAGATCGTAGGACCGTACACGGCCAGTAGCCGAAGTCACGATTTCGGTCCGCAGTGAATTCTCCCAGACAAAAGGCGTAGCCCACGTGTGTCCCGGCTCGTCACGCTCGACACGCCAGACTTCTTCTCCCGTGACTGTATCGAAAGCCGTGAGAAAAGATTGAGTGGTGTTGTCGTTAAGCACATACAACCGATTCTCGTGCAAGGCTGGTGATGATGCCGTCGCCATCGCTTGCATCGTGTTGAATATACCGACATCTTTCCGCCACAGCTCCTCTCCCTCGAAGCTTACCGCGACGAGCAAACCGATGCTGCCATAGTACACATACAACCGGTCACCATCGGTCACAGGAGTTTCTGATGCATAGCTGTTTTTCAGATGCCTAGTGATGGTCGGCACACCACGATACAACTCCTTCGCCCACCTGACTTCACCACTGTCGAAGTCAATGTCGTAAACCATCCACACATGCTCGCCGCTAGCCGAAACAGAACCGTTGTGTTCACCCGGGTCATACAGCCCAGGGATAGGCTGAACTTCGTCATCAGCCGCACTCACTGCAGTGGTCACAAAAATGTGATCATTCCAGACGATAGGCGAACTCCAGCTCAGACCTGGAATTTCGATCTTCCAGGCGATGTTCTCAGTCTCACTCCATTTGTCCGGCAAACTAGGATCGTCGGCAACATTACCTGCGGTCATTCCCCGAAAGCGAGGCCATTGTTGCGCTTCGACAGTCGAACAGGTCCAAGTCAACAACAACCCAAGACTCGACAGTATTAGGCGTTTCATCGGCTTCCTTTCCTGCGTGCTCTCACCTTAGCATGGGAACCAGTTTTGGCGGCCAAGCCGACTCTCCCCATCCATCACGCTCTGCAGCCTGAGGGAAGGGGCTCTAAACCTGGAAAGATGACCGTGGCAACTAAGAACCGTCACTTTCGAATAAACGGCTCCCAACCGTAGCAAACCGTACCCACAACCGCTAAACTACTACCTCACTGATGAGTAACATGGAGAGCACTGTTTTGGTGCGACCAAATTGACGGTATAAACCATGCAATCGAGAACACTAGGGTTAATCACGCTCTACCTTACCACTTGGGTCGCCACCCCCCAGCCAGCAGATGGACAAGTGCTCCCAGGCACAACTGCGGCACAACAGACACTAGACGAAACCTGCGAGCGCTGCCACAATGACCGCCGAAAATCGGGCAACATGTCATTGCAAGGCTTCGAGATCTCTCGCTCCAATCAACAACCTTCCCTCGCCGAAGCGATAATCAGCAAACTCAGAACCGGTATTATGCCTCCGCTAGGCGCTAGCCGCCCCTCAGAGTCTGCATTAGTCAACCTAGCAACAACCCTCGAAGCCTATAGAGACGAACCAGACAAAGAGTCTCACAATCCTGGCCATCGAACTTTCCAACGTCTAAATCGAGCCGAATACCGGAGGTCCATCGATAGCTTGTTGGCACTCGACATCGAGCCAGAAAATTACCTGCCTCCAGACACCAAGAGCGCCAGCTTCGACAACATAGCCGATGTTCAATTGTTATCCCCAACGTTGATGAATGGATACCTTCGGGCGGCCAGCGATATCAGTCGTCTGGCGGTTGGCGACTCAACGACCAGTCCCTTCGAAACGAACTATAAAATCACCAGGTGGTTCTCCCAACGAGAGCAAGTTGAAGGTGCCCCTTATGGTTCTAGAGGTGGGCTCTCGGTTATGCACAACTTTCCCAGTGATGCCGAATATGTTCTTCGAGTTTCATTCCACCACGAAACAACCGGAGAGCTATTTGGTAGCGGCCGCGGCTCGCTCCATACGGCTGAGCACCAGGAACAGCTCGAAGTTTCTGTTGACGGCGAACGAGCAGCCTTACTAAACATTGACCGCTGGATGCATGTCTCCGACCCAAATGGCGTTAATCTTCAGACCGCGCCGATCAAAATCACTGCTGGCCCACACAGAATCTCAGCCGTTTTTGTCCGCCAGTTCGAAGGCCCAACTCAAGACTTAATTTCGCCACACGAATGGTCATTATCAAGCACTAGCGTCGCCAATGCCTACGGCTTCACAAGTTTGCCTCATCTCCGAGATCTTACAATTCGTGGACCGATCAATCCAACAGGCATATCCGATACCCCCAGCCGAAGACGCATCTTCACATGCCGTCCTGCAGGTGCAGCAGAAGAACGGCCCTGCGCGGCGCAGATCATAAATCGACTTGTTCTCCTGGCATACCGGCGCCCCCCAGCCAACAGGGATCTCGAAGCACTCATGGCACTCTACGATGCGGGAGCTTCGAACGGCGGCTTCGAATCCGGTGTGCGTATGGCGCTCGAAGCCATCCTTGCAAGCCCTCACTTCTTGTTTAGGTTCGAAGAGCCACCCATTGATTCAGATCAGAGGTCTCCCTTCGTTATCTCGGACCATGATCTAGCCTCACGATTGTCTTTTTTCCTGTGGGCTAGCGGCCCGGATGAAGAGCTGATTCGCGTGGCAACATCAGGCCAACTTTCGAAGCCAGAAGTCCTGGCATCGGAAACCCAACGGTTGCTCGCTGACCCACGCTCGACGGCCCTCGCAACCCGGTTTGCAGCTCAATGGTTACGATTGCCAGATCTTGCAGACCTTCATCCGGACGTTCGAACCTATCCAGACTTTGACGAACAACTTAAGAAAGCTCTGCAAAAAGAGACGGAGCTTTTCTTTGAACACCTTGTCCAAGAAGATCGCCCGATACTAGAGCTACTAAGTGCAGATTACACGTTCGTTAACGAGCGCCTCGCCAAACACTACGGCCTTCCCGGCATTGTTGGCAGCTTCCACCGACACGTACGCTTCCCGGCTAACGAACCTCGTCGAGGCATCCTCGGGCACGGGAGTATTCTGGCCCTAACCTCACACCCGGGACGCACGTCACCGGTGCTTAGGGGGAAATGGGTCATGGAAGTTTTACTGGACAGCCCGCCGCCTCCGCCGCCGCCAAACGTACCAGACCTCGACGACTCCACACTCACCGATGACGGGCAGCCCCTCTCGGTTCGCGCAAGGATGGAACGGCATCGAACAAGCCCAGCCTGTAATTCTTGTCATCGAATGATGGACCCTATCGGCTTGGCATTGGAACACTATGACGTCACCGGCGCCGCACGAGTCAAGGACAACGGCGTCGTCATCAATGCGGCGAGTGAACTCTATGACGGCACACCTATAGCAAGCGCCTCAGACCTGAGATCAGCTTTGCTCGAAAGGCCGATACCCTTGATTCGAACATTCACTAAAAATCTCATGGCTTACGCTCTTGGCCGACGGCTTGAGCCATACGACATGCCAACAGTGCGTGACATCGTACGAAACGCTGCACCTTACGACTACACAGTGTCTTCGCTCATACTGAGAATCGTCGCCAGCCCGGCTTTCCGCATGAAAAACAGCATCGGGACCCCGTCAGTGGGTGCCCTCCGTTCACAGCCAAAAGCTCAAATGAGGCCACCAGCATGACTATCGTTACCGGAAGACATCTGCGCCGTCGAACTTTCTTGCGTGGACTAGGAACCGCGGTTGCCCTTCCCTTTCTCGATGCCTTTGTCCCGGCCGGAAGGCCATGGCGACAGGTTGCTGCTGCTCAATCGCTCAACGACCCAACACGCCTAGTCTGCATCGAAAATGTGCATGGCGCAGCGGGCAGCACCGCCTACGGCGCTTCACGAAACCTCTGGTCCCCGGCCGCCACAGGTCGAACATTCGACTTGACTCCAAGCGCACTGAGCCCACTGGAACCATTTCGCGGTGCGCTCACCATCGTCAGCGATACCGATGTCCGGCCGGCAGAAGCCATCACTCCGCCGGAGATTGGTGGCGATCACTTCCGTTCAAGCGCAACATTCTTGACCCAGTCTCACCCCAAACAAACCGAGAGCTCCGACGTCAAGGCTGGCGTTTCACTGGACCAACTTTACGCTCAACGGTTCGGCCAGAACACACCAATTCCGTCGATGCAGCTCTGTATCGAAAATGTTGATCAAGCGGGGGGCTGTGCCTACGGATACTCCTGCGTATATACCGACACTATCAGCTGGGCAGCACCTGCTGCACCCCTGCCGATGATTAGGGACCCCCGGATGGCATTCGACCAATTGTTCGGCGCCGGCGGTACCCAACAGGAAAGAGCCACCCGTCGTCAGGAGCAGCGCAGCGTGCTTGACTTCATTCTCGAGGAAGTCGGCACCTTGAAGAATTCATTAGACCCAGTGGACCGCAGCCGAATCGACCGCTACCTAAATGACATCCGTGAAGTAGAACGAAGAATTCAACGTATTGAAGCGAGAAACCTCGACCCGACAGCTCGGGAACTTCCTGGTGCACCGGCCGGGGTACCCGATTCGTTCAGTGAACATGTGAAATTGATGTTCGATCTGCAAGTACTCGCCTTTGAAACAGACATGACACGAGTCTTCTCTTTCAAGCTTTCCCGTGACGCCACCGGTCGAGTCTACCCAGAAAGTGGAGTAAGCCGCGGGTTCCACCCAGCGTCACATCACGGTGGGCGTGAACAGAACATTGAGGACTTCGCTCGCCTCAATCGCTACCACGTCGGACTATTACCTTACTTTCTTCAGAAACTTCGAGACCTCCAAGAAGGTGACGCAAACCTACTAGAGAAATCGATGATCATCTACGGCTCTCCAATGGGAGACCCGAATGTGCATAACCACAAGCGCTGCCCGCTCTTTGTTGTCGGAGGTGCCAATGGGCAACTCGCCGGAAACCTGCATCTCCGAGCCAAACCCGGTACACCTATGGCGAACGTAATGCTGGATCTCCTTCATCGACTTGGCCTTGATGAGGTCGAGCAATTCGGCGACAGCACTCGAGCGTTCTCTCTGTCTGGCTGAGACCTCACTAGCTGGAAGCCAAGAATGATACACATGGTAGGGACCAACTGATGCGACCATTCCAATTCGTGACCACCACAGCGCTATTCTTGCTCCTAGCCGCGACACCAAGAGCGGGCGCAGTTGATGCGCCTATCGCAGACGCTGCGATGAACCGTGACCGAGAAGCTATAGAGGCACTACTCGCCACTGGTAACGAAATCAACGCCGCTCAAGGAGACGGCATGACAGGATTGCACTGGGCTGCAACGAACGGAGACCTCCACATCACGGAACTGCTACTTGCAGCTGATGCCAACCTTGGAGCAACGACCAGACTCGGCGCACACACCCCCCTCCATGTGGCCAGTCGTGCTGGCCATGCCGAAGTCGCCTTGACGATGCTGGAGGCCGGTGCGAACCCCACTGCAAGAACCTCAACTGGGGCAACAGCGTTACACTTCGCAGCCTTGGCCGGAAAACCAGCCACAATCAAAGCTTTACTGAAAAAAGGAGCAGAACCTGACGCACGGGAACCCGTATGGGGTCAAACACCCCTGATGTTCGCAGCTGCCGCTGGACGAGTGTCGGCCATCAAGGCCCTCCTGCAAGGCGGCGCGGATCACGGCCTAACAGCACGGGTTGTCGATATTGCGGCACGCAACACAGAAGACCAAGCCGACAGTCGACGTCGACGAACACGGTTAGCAAGAACAAACGTTGCTCGAAGCCCTGATCCTCAAAGCCGTGACGGTCGTCAGAGACGCTCTCGAGCTAGCGGGATACAACCATCCGCCAATACCAGGCAACAATCGACGGGCGGCAGTTCCACCGGAGGGAGTTCGGCTGCCATCGAAGCTGAACTTCAAGAAGAGCCTGAACCACTTGGCTTCGCTGATCTAGTTGGCAGCCACGGAGGGTTGACCGCATTGTTGCTCGCAGCACGGGACGGACATACTGACACTGCAATCGCACTTATCGACGGAGGTTCAGACATCAATCAGGTTAGTGCCGCCGATGGAACCAGTCCTCTTCTCATAGCCACCATCAACGGCCACTTCGACTTGGCAGTGCTGTTGGTAGCAATGGGAGCAGACCCGACCCTCGCAAGTCGAGCAGGCGCGACTCCCCTCTACGGGGCATTAAACATCAACTGGGCCCCAAAAGCCCGGCATCCCCAACCCACCGATTACCAGCAGCAAAACACCTCTTATCTGGAATTGATGACAACATTGCTAGAAGCAGGCGCTAACGTAAATGCTCGCCTGACTAAATCGCTTTGGTATACCACCTACAACCGGGATCTGCTTGGAGTCGACCGGACAGGCGCAACAGCATTTTGGCGTGCCGCATATGCCCTAGACATTGCCGCGATGCGCCTGCTTCTCACCCACGGAGCCAACCCGCACCTACAAACAGTCAAAGTCCCAAGTAGACGCCGCACCGCAGACCCAGACCCGTCTGGACTCCCGCCGGTGCCACTCGGAGGACCGGCAGTCCCACCCCTGTTGGCTGCATCTGGTGTCGGCTACGGTCAAGGCTACGCTGGGAACTCGCACCGCCACATAGAGGGTGGCTGGCTACCGGCTGTTAGATTTCTTGTTGAGGAACTCGAGGCTGACGTTCATGCGAGAGACCACAATGGCTACAATGCCATCCACCATGCTGCAGCCCGTGGCGACAACGAGTTAATCGCCTATCTAGTGGGAAAAGGTGTCGATGTCACCCAAGTCAGTCGGCAAGGACAAACGACCGTCGACATGGCAAATGGCCCGGTCCAGCGGATACAACCGTTTCCTAGTACAATCGCCCTCCTCGAAAGCTTAGGGGCCACAAATAGCCACAGGTGCCTGAGCTGCTGAATTTCCCATCACAACCTGAAAGAGCCAAACGTCTAGCACCCTTCCGGGTTAAAATAGGAAACAGCCCGTGCCTAATTCTCCCGTCGAAATCGCACTTGAAATAAGTCCCCGCGCACGAGTCGACCTAGTTGATGTTCGGCAACGAATCTCAGCTACCCACGGCGATTTATTGCTACCATTCAAACAGGCGTTGTACAGCTCTCTTCACACCACTGCTGGATACCTAGATCAAAGCTTGGCCACTCGACTCAATCGAAAGCGCGATGGCTTGGCGCACTACTTGAGCTTCTTCCGGAACGTGTTTCCTGAGGGTGCCGGCTACAAGCACGACGAACTCCATTTAAGGGAGGAACTCACAGACGCTGAAAGACAAACCGAACCACCTAATGCTGATTCTCATCTAGCATTCATAAGTGCAGGGCTTCGAAGCTGTGTCACCTACCAAGGTAGGGGAATAGAACCAGTCTATTTTATTGACCTTGATGGCATGCACGAAGGCCGTCCACGCCAGCGGGTTACCACAGTGCTAGGGTTCAACGAGGAAGAACTCGTGGCGCGCGACCAAATTGTGGTTCCCACATCCACCCATCCCATTGATTCACTAAATTTGAAGGATCCGCGGTATGGAATATACGCCCGCTGCGAACAGCTAATCCAACACCACAGGGTTGAAAAAGGGCGAATACAGCTAGCCTTGGCCCCAACTGAGATCCAGGCAGGTCTCACTGTCAACGAGTATGAAACCCTGTTAATGCGTCATGACCTCGCCGAAGTGCTCCACGACCCACTTCGCTTCATGGCCGAGAAGAGTCGACATCTGCTGGCCGATCCCTTAGCCATTCTGAACAAGACTATCGACTATGCACGATACGATATGGTGAGGGTATTTAACGAGCTCGTGGAGGCGCTCGGCTTAAACGACTCAGTCGTTGAACGTATCATTTCCCGCTTCTTCGTCATGCCGGCCAGACATTTTCTACGGATGAAACGTTCTGTCCACCTACCAGTATCAGATCGAGAAACCCCTGGCCAAGGTCGACTAACACAAGGACGCTACCAAAGCCCGATACTGGTTCAATGGCAACGCCCTGCACATCTAACCCGTGCGATAATCATCACCCTCACGCGATTCCGCTGAGCAGTCCCTCAACAGCCAAGAATCAAACTGCAGAAGCCTACTAGTTACTCTGCCATCTCAGCACTGCTTGTGACTGCTCACTTATTCTGATCCAGTCAAAGCTAGTACAGCATAGGCGGTAGCAGCATCGCGCATAAACCGCCCCCTGTCCGACATCGGGTCACGCGCCCGGTTTAGGGAAGATGCGGGCCAAGAACCATCATTAGACTGATTTGTCCTAAGCCATACCAACCCTTTAGACAGGCTGTGGTCATCGACAGCCAGTCCGGCCTCCTGAAACACATGCAAGACAAGGCCAGTCGCGTAACCGTCACTTTCACTCTCCACAGGTGTACCGTCAAGCCGCTCAAATAGACCAAGTGAAGCAAGACTCCAGCCTCCATCCTCTCTTTGAAGACGCAAAGTCTCATCTTTAATCGCCAACTGTTGACCCAACGTAAATACGCCAGACATCGACGTCGATGCCCATAGAGCTGTCAATCGGTTAAACAGATTCTGATTGTCAACCTCCCTCTGCAAATACCGACGTAACTCAGCCACGCGGGCTCTATTCACAGGACTGGTGTCGTAGTCGTCAGGAACATGCCCAACCGCAACCCCAGCGAGTGCTGCACCGTAATACCCAGCCGCTGAGGTCTCCCATGGTTCAAGCCCGAAATCAAGCCAAGGCCATGCCCCTTTTCCAGAACCGCTTGTGGTCTGCAGTGCCCATAAATTATCAAGCGCACGTAAAGTGGTATCGCTCAGCAGTCCCTCTCTTGAATCTCGATTGGTCAAAATGAGCGCATTTAGGATCGCTTCAGTCCCACGAGATTCAGCAGTCTTGCCCACTCGAAATTGCTCATCGCTGTAAAACGGCAGAATCTGATCCCACGCCATGACTCGTCGTTCAACATTCTTGAACAATCGGCTTTCTATCGCCCCAGGAGCAGCCGTTTCCCGCAACATTGTTCGTCCAAGGGCGTACGGAAGCACCGTATGACAGGACACACAGAAGGTACCGTGATCTCTAGCTGCGGTCTCCCAATCCATCCACCACGTCAGCCTAGCGTCTAGATATCCTATAGCCGCCGCTCGGTCCCACCCTTCATCCTCATGATTCTGTGCCCCGGAGACAGCACCACCCATAACTGCGCAACCAACGACCAAACTGGCCAAACGCACCCGAAAGGACCCCTTCATTAAAGTCTCCATCTGCTCCCCTTCCAAGAAGCCGGCTACATTGGCGCGGCTCTGTCTAAACACTTGCCATCTTACATTCCAAGGAGCAGACATACACAAAAACCCTGCCGTTCCACCAACTCACCTGCAGGAAAGTGCCTCTCTCTTGCCCTGTTGACTCGGATTGCGACACTAAAACCAATAATCGAATGTGAACCAGCCTTCAGACACCAAGGTAACCACCACTCTCAGTATGATCGATAACTCCTGGGAGTTAAGTTCACTTACCATCACAAGCTACCCCAGGCCTACAAATCTCCGGTTCTGTAGTGCTAGACTGTTTGGGTAAACAGGACACCTTGTTTGATAAGATTTTTGCGTCCCGTTCCGTGGCCTCTGTCATCAGATGGACGCTCGTCAGCTTTATCCTTATTTGTCCCAATAACGTAAGCGCCCAACCGGACAAGCCGATCCTTGTTGTACCGTTCACCAACCTCAACCCAACATCGACCGATGGATGGATAGGAACTGGAATCGCTGACAGTATCGCTGTCGATCTCCGAGGCTTAGGAGTGGCGACACTCGCCAATTCGGTTTTCAGCAGCGCACTCAGTTCCATGGACACTGGAGCCAACAACCGTTTCGACCTCGCAATGATCGCAGTGAGTGAAGCTGCCGGGGCCCATCTGGTAGTTGGCGGGTCGTACCAGCGCGTGGGAGACCGCATTCATATCACCACCAGAATCATTGCAGTCGAAACAGCCACGGTCGACCAAATCTTCAAATTTGAGGGACCGTTTTCCGATCTGTTTCGCTTACAGGACGCAATTGTCGACGCATTGGCGGAGATCCTCATGCAGGA